>CBDCME010000049.1:0-169466 GCA_965218865.1 Alphaproteobacteria bacterium | reverse complement strand
CTGGGATGGCTTGGGTCTCCCCCCATGAGCGACAGCGCGATCGAATTCTGGACGATGACGAGATCGCGAAATTGTGGCGCGTGACCGCGCTCGGTGGCGCCTATTACGGGCTGATCAGATTTCTATTGCTCACGGCCTCCCGGTTGACGAAGGCTGCCGAGATTCAGTGGGGCGACATCAAGGACGGAATCTGGCACGTCCGACCCGACGACGAGTTGGCGTCGCGTGAGAAAGGAACCTGCCGAGAGTTGCCGCTGTCAGACCTAGCGATTGCAACCGTTAAATCGCAGCCGCGCATCGATGGCAACGATCACATCTTCGCTGGCCGGGGCGCGGGACCGTATCGCGGATTTCCTGCGGCGAAGAAACGATTGAATGCGAAGTTGGAATTCGAAAAATCTTTTGTTGTTCATGATCTTCGGCGATCGGCGCGGTCGTTGCTTTCTCGTGCCGGCGTGGCGCCGCACGTCGCCGAAATGGCCATGGGCCACAAATTGACGGGGATCGTCGCGGTTTATGATCGTTACACATATGCGACCGAGTTGAAGCAAGCCTTCGCCGCCCTTGCCGACGAGGTCGCCCGCATCGTCGGCGCCGACGTCCAGCCCCTGGAGGCGGGGGAATGAGCGACCTGTTCGGAAAGGAGGTGAAAAACTCCGATTACGTAACCAAAGTCGCGCTGAACCAACACATGCGGGAACGGGTCGAAGATAAACTTCTTGGTCTGCTCGATTTCCACGACATGTGGGAATTTATGCACCAGCTCTCACTCTATTATATGGAGAACCATGCGAGGTGGAACGGCGAGCGATATGTCAATTTGCGTGGTTCGCCGGGGAAGATAACAACCGGCCTGCGGGATTTGCTTTTTATGCTGGAAATGTATCACGGCAAGGCTGAGGAGCGTGGAAGCAAGATGGTCGCAAACGAAATTGCGCAGGAGTGGCGGGAGACCGGCCTTTGGTCGGATAACGGCGCAACGCTACGACGACATTACCTGCGGATCATGAGAAACAAGAAGCCGACGATGAGCATGGCCCGCGCGGCTTACGAATTGTTACGCCATCGCAAGCCGAGGAATTAATTTCCGAAACCCCTGAATTTTTGTTTCCACCCACCCCCCGCCAGTCGTGCTTTCCGTCAGTCATCTTTACTCAAAGGTGACAGACGATGAGCACATCAATCCGCAGAGTAGTTCGCGTCCCTGAGGTTCTGAAACTGACCGGATTCCGATCCAAAGAGACGATCAGGAAGTTGGAACGTCGCGGCGACTTTCCGGCTCGCTTCATGATGGCAAGCTTTACCTCGACCTCGCCGACGGTGCCTGGCGGGCGGTCGAGATCGCCGAATCCGGATGGCACATTGTCGACGAACCGCCCGTCCGATTCCGCCGCGCCGCCGGAATGCAGCCGCTCCCCGATCCCGTCTCCGGTAGGTCGGTCGATTCTCTGCGGACGTTCCTCAATGTCGGGAACGACGCCGACTTCGTCCTGGTGGTGGCTTGGGCGATGGCTGTCCTACGGAACAAGGGACCGTACCCGGTCCTCGTCCTATCAGGCGAGCAGGGATCCGCCAAGTCCACCTTCTCGGCGATCCTGCGGGCGCTTCTCGATCCCAACTCCGCGCCTCTCCGCGCGCTGCCCCGCGAAGACCGTGACCTATTCATCGCGGCGACCAACGGTTATGTCTTGACCTTCGACAACGTCACGCAACTACGGGCCTGGATCTCTGACACCCTTTGCTGGCTCGCCACCGGCGGTGGTTTTGCAGTTCGACAGCTCTACACGGACCAGGACGAGGTTCTGTTCGACGCCGCGCGTCCCGTGGTGCTGAACGGCATCGAGGACATTATCACTCGTCCCGACCTCGCCGACAGGGCGATCTTTCTGACCCTGGACCCGATTTCGGAGGATCTCCGCCAGCCCAAGAAGCTGCTGTGGGAGGCGTTTGAGGAAGCCCGTCCGCAGATCCTTGGTGCACTGCTCGACGCCGTGTCTCTTGGCCTTAAGAGGCTCCCGGATACCATGCTGGAGAAGCTCCCACGTATGGCCGATTTCGCGGTCTGGGCAACGGCCTGCGAGACCGCATTTTGGCCGGCGGGCACCTTTCTATCGGCGTACGCCGGAAATCGTGACGAGGCCGTCGACAGTGTCATTGAGGCCGACCTGGTGGCGTCCGCGGTACGCACCCTGATGACCGCGCGGACGGTGTGGACGGGCACTGCCTCGGAGCTTCTAGACGCCCTTGGCAAGAAAGTCAGCGAGACCGTATGCAAGGCCAAGACCTGGCCCACAACCCCCAGGGCGTTTTCGGGCCGACTGCGTCGCGCCGCCACCTTCTTACGCAAGATCGGGATCGACATCGAATTCACCAAGGAAGGCCGCGCCAGGACTCGCATCATTCGAGTTTCTTCAAAGCCAGAAGATACGGCGATGGAACCGTCCGCACCGTCCGCACCGTCCGCATCGTCCGCGGATTCGGACAAGTCCTTGGACGGAAAGGGGAATGGCGAAATCGGTCAGCGGACGGTTGTGCCGCCCGTGGACGCAAAACAAGAATCCGCGGACGGTATCGATTCACCTACCGTCCTCGCTAACCCACTGAATAGTAGGGCGACGGACGGTGCGGACGGTACGGACGAAAAAATCCCTGCCGATTCTACGGTCTGGGGCGTCGACCTATGACCGCCGTGAGCACCTTGCTGGAATCCGCTCGGCAGGCCGAGGCTCTATTCACCGTCACTGGAAGTCGTGTTCGCGTTACCGCAGACAAGCCGTTGCCTGATGAATTGTTGTACCGGTTACGTTCACGGAAAGAGGAAGTGCTAGCGGCACTGATGTCGGCGAACGGTGAAACCATCATCGATCCCGGCTGGCCAGCTGAGACGCGTCGGCACATTGAATGGTTTCTATCGAGTGAGCCGCCGTCTGATCCCTTCGAACTCGTGTCCGGCGTGACGATCCTGAAGCCCGAGACGTTCTGGGGGTCGATCCGCCAAGACATTTGGAATGGGCCCGGGCGCCACCGTGATTTCTGGGGGGCCGTTCGGAACGATCTGCGGCGGCTGTACGAGAAATTCGGCCCAGGCGCGGAACAGGGATTGAGCGGATGACCCACGAGATCCGCATAAGTGAGATCCACGTCGGCACCCGTTTTCGGAAGGCCATAGGGGACATTGACGGCTTGGTGGCCAGCATTCAGGACGTTGATCTTTTGCAGCCGATTCTGGTGACGCCAGACAACAAGTTGATAGCCGGTGAGAGGCGCATTGAAGCGTTCAAACGTCTGGGCAAGGAAACCATAAGCGCCGTAGTGGTTGAGGTGGCGGATGATTGATATGGGGCTTTTCGGCCGCTTTCCTAAACGGATCCGAATGGAAATCTCGGAAAACATTTTTCGGAAGGATTTCACCGAGAGTGAGCGTGGCGCCATCCAAAGGCGGATGATTGACGAAATTGCGAGGCCTGAGAATAAGGAGCAAGGCAAGCGAACGGATCTGGACGGGACTTGTACAAAAGATTTCCTGATTACGCACTATTCTCAGCCAGTTTGAGGAGCCGATAGGGCATGGGCGGCGTGCGCAGAGCGACCCAGGCGAGACGGGTGATCATGTCTTCGAGTCGGTAGCGGCGGTTGAAGCGGTATTCGAGGCAATCGATATCCGATCTGGGTTGGCGCCAACGCGCTAGACACAGTGATTCTCGGACGCCCGGAGTCTTGAGTTCACCACCCGACTGATACCAACCGCCCCAGAGTTTGACTCGCGCAAAGGTTTACACGCTAGGTTTTGTGTGATTCAAGGTTGTTGGCAACAAGGGAGTGTGTTCAATGCCAACGATTCCTTTGCGAAACGACTTTGATGCTGAAAGAGTCCGTGTTCTTGCGGCACGGAGCGATGATGGGAACCAGGCGCGACGGCTTTTGTCGATGGCGGCCATCTACGATGGGATGGATCGAGCGTGCGCGGCGGGTATTGGCGGCATGGATCGGCAGACGTTGCGGGACTGGGTTCACCGGTTCAACGCGGGAGGTCCGGCCGGTCTGATCGACCGCAAGCCGAACGGGGCGTTGCGTCGGTTGACGCCGTCGCAAATGGCGGCGCTTTCGCGGGCTATCGAGGCCGGTCCCGATCCCGAACGGGATGGGGTCGTGCGCTGGCGCTGCATCGATCTCAAGCAACTGATCCGAACGCGCTTCGGCGTGGACTATCACGAGCGGAGCGTCGGCAAGCTGCTGGCCGCGCTCGGGTTCTCGCATATTTCCGCGCGCCCGCGCCACGTCGGCCAGGATGCGCGGGCACAGGAGGAATTTAAAAAAAAGTTTTCCCGAACACTTGGCGAAAATCGTAGCGGCACAGCCACCGGACACGCCCATCGAGGTTTGGTTTCAAGATGAAATGCGCGTCGGCCAGAAGAACAGCCTGGTGCGCCAGTGGGCCCCAAAGGGATCGCGCCCGCGCCAGGTCAAGGACCTACGGACCTCTTCGGCGTATCTCTTCGGCGCCATCTGCCCCGAGCGCGGTGAGGGCGCGGCGCTGGTCATGCCGCGCGCCAATACTGAAGCCATGGACCTGCATCTCGAGGAAATCAGCCGGGCCGTTGCCCCAAACGCCCATGCCGTCGTGCTGCTCGACCAAGCCGCATGGCACACCACTGCCAAACTCGGCATCCCGGAGAACATCTCCCTCGTGCCTTTGCCACCCAAGTCCCCGGAGCTCAATCCCGCCGAAAATGTCTGGCAATACCTCCGCCAGAACTGGCTCTCCAATCGTGTCTTCGACTCCTATGAAGCCATCGTCGAGGCCTCTTGCCAAGCCTGGAACAACCTGACCGACCAACCTTGGAAGATCATGTCCATCGGCCTCAGAGCGTGGGCTCGCACAAGTCAATGTTAAGGGCGGTTGATATGAGTCTTTAAGGTAACCGGTCGCTCGTAAAACTGGGGATCCCACTGCGGGCCAGATCGGCCGCGAATTCGTTCCTATTGCTTCCCCCCTGCTTCCCCAAACAGAAGCCCCGTCTGGCACTGCGCTACTAACCCATTGAAATCATTGGCGCACCCGGCGAGATTCGAACTCACGACCTCTGCCTTCGGAGGATTCGGGACTATCCCTAATTGCTTGACGCTGCTTGTCATTTGCGGCGTCTGTTGACGCTGCTTGACGCCTATTCCGCGGACATTCTGCGGACAAGAAGTGCAAAGCGTCAATATCCTACAACTCAATTGTGATGTACAACAATGGAGCGTTGGAATGCCGTGACCGCGGCTGTCTGATACTTGCCCTCGGTGTCTGGAAGGCGCCATGCTGGTGGGTGTCTATCTTCCGGGCACCGGACCCAAAGGCGCGAACATACGGCACGCCAGCCTTCCTTCCATTTCTTCTACATCCCGTTTGAAAATTGACCAGGGGGCTTCACCCCTTTGGAATCCCCAAGGGTAATAGCGTAATAGACTAAAATTTAATTATTTCTGGAGACACGGAACCCGTTGAGGTTGTACCGACCGCCGGAGGAATACCAGCTGCGGTGGGCGGCCCGAATGACCCTGGGGCCGCTGCCCCAAGAACCCCCGCGCATAACACGGACAGTGCAGTCCCCAATCGTCCAGGCCGAGCCATCCGTCGGCGCACCCCGGTACGAATCGTTCCCGCAATCCTCGACCCACTCCCACACGTTTCCGTACATATCGTAAACGCCAAAGCCATTCGGGCTGAAACTTCCCACCGCAATCGTCTGTCTTCTTTTGTAATTGAAATTTGCCTGCGACGTCGATATCGATTCCCCGGAATGAAACGCCGTCGTCGTCCCCGCCCGCGCCGCGTATTCCCATTCAGCCTCGCTCGGCAAGCAATATTCCTTGCCGGTCTTTCGGCTTAGCCAACGAACGTATTCCTTTGCGTCATCCCAGCTCACGTTGATCACCGGCCTTTGGCCCCGGCCCCAACCCTCGTCGCCTGGACGTTGGGAACAGCCGCCCGCCAAGACACAGGCGTCCCATTCCGCAAATGTCACTTCGTACATGCCTAAGGAAAATGAACGGGGGATACGGACGCTATGCTGTGGACCTTCTTGCTCGAAATGCTCCTTTTCGTTCGCTGGTGACCCCATGGTGAAGCTTCCCGCCGGGATCACCACCATCTCCGGGCACTCGGGGCAATCCTTGAAGGTATCGCCGGCTTTTTTCGCCACCGGATAAATCCCCACCGCTGGCTGTACCGGCGTCGGCGCCACGGACGGCTCCTTGAGCAGCGGCCCGAACACGAAGGCGACCTTTCGGCCCTCCCGTTCGACCCGATACCAATCTGCGTCCTTGACCTTGCCGGTCACCGTTACGTGATCGCCGGCCGATAACTTCCCCACCTTCTCGTAGTCCGTCGACGGACCCGCCCGCAGGTTTGCTGTCTTCACCGCCACCAATTCAGTATCCATCGGCGCCACCACGATCTTCGGCGGGACGACCAGGGCGACTTGCGTTTCGCCGGCTTCCGACGCGATCTCCGGCCGCTTGGGGGCTTTGATGTTACCGAGTTGCTCGCTCAGCCGATTCTCCGCCGCGTTTCTCGCCGAGGCGGCTCGTGAAATCGAGATCTCAAGCGTCTTGAGTTCTCCCTCCAGCGCCACGACTATCCGTTGCCGCTTCAGATATTCCGTTTTGGTACCCAATCCTTTCTTGAAGAAATCGGCAGAAATGACGAGTTCCTCGCGGGCCAAGGCCAGGTCGTTGGTCGCAGTTTCCTTCCGGATCGTCAATTGCTCGAACTCGAAAGCCTTCTGACGTACTTGTTCGCGCAGATCCTCGACCGGGACAACCTGCTTTTCGCCTTTGAGGGTCTTGATCCGCGAGCGCGCCACATCGGCGAAATGTCCGTCTGGATGTTTCTTGAGATACGCCTCGAACGCGGCTGGATCGTCGCTCTCCTCAATCGATTCCCAGAACTTCAATTCCATCGCCCGCTCGTCGAAGGCTGGTGGCACTGGTGAAATGGCCTCAGCGGGGATAGCCACCGTTCCCTTGATCTCAAGATTCACCGGGATGAACAGGAACTCGCCGTCTTCATGCCCGGCTTCCCGAATATCGGCGTATTGGGGCGTTTGAGGCGCGTCAAGCGCCACCTGTCCGCGCACCCGCTCGAACAGTTTCTGCCCTTCCAGCACGTCGCCGTTTTCGCCCAACGCCTCGAGGAACGCCTTGGCGAATACCGAGTGACCACCCCCGCCTTTGTCGAGCACCGGCTCCAGCCCCCCGGACGTGAGCGCTGTACGGGCTCTCTTGGCCGCGACCCTCTTGAGCCACGCCAAGCGCTCGGCGCCGACCCTCAGTCCCGTCTTTGAGGCCCGGGTGAGGGTCCCGGAGTAGCACGAGTCGGCCACCACCAGCACATGCTTGACGCTCATGGTCCTGAGCAGGTCCGTAATGGTGATAACGGAAATCCATTCCGTCAGATTGTCCTTCTCGGCATCGACCGGTAGCCAATAACCACGACCGGATGCACGGTCGAGAATTCCGTGGCCTGCATAATAAATCAGCAGGTTATCGGTCTCAGTGAGGTCGGCGCGGAGATGGTTCAGAGCCGAGACGATATCGCGGCGCGTGGCGTTAACAAGGGTTTCGACTGTGTAGCCGTAATTTTCTCTCAGCATCCTCGACACAGCCTCGGCGTCCGCCACGGCGGTTTCCAGGTCCCCGAGGTGCTCGTAATCGTTATTGCCGATGACCAGCGCGTGGTAGTCACCGGCCACGTCGGCGATGACCGACGCATCGCCGGTGGTTTGCGCCATGGCGTGCACCGCCAGAAGCATCAGCGTCACTGGAAAGATGATCTGTGCGAGCCGCCTCACCGAAGTCCCCCTTTGCCGACATTATAGCGACCGAGGACGATGTGTGGCGCCAAAATGAAACCCGTGCAAAGAGGGGGGTGGATATGGTCACCGTCGATCGAGGGATGTGCCACGGTCGATGTTGTTCGTTTTTGCTCGATTGGCTTATACCAACCGCCCCAGAGTTTGACTCGCGCAAAGGTTTACACGCTAGGTTTTGTGTGATTCAAGGTTGTTGGCAACAAGGGAGTGTGTTCAATGCCAACGATTCCTTTGCGAAACGACTTTGATGCTGAAAGAGTCCGTGTTCTTGCGGCACGGAGCGATGATGGGAACCAGGCGCGACGGCTTTTGTCGATGGCGGCCATCTACGATGGGATGGATCGAGCGTGCGCGGCGGGTATTGGCGGCATGGATCGGCAGACGTTGCGGGACTGGGTTCACCGGTTCAACGCGGGAGGTCCGGCCGGTCTGATCGACCGCAAGCCGAACGGGGCGTTGCGTCGGTTGACGCCGTCGCAAATGGCGGCGCTTTCGCGGGCTATCGAGGCCGGTCCCGATCCCGAACGGGATGGGGTCGTGCGCTGGCGCTGCATCGATCTCAAGCAACTGATCCGAACGCGCTTCGGCGTGGACTATCACGAGCGGAGCGTCGGCAAGCTGCTGGCCGCGCTCGGGTTCTCGCATATTTCCGCGCGCCCGCGCCACGTCGGCCAGGATGCGCGGGCACAGGAGGAATTTAAAAAAAAGTTTTCCCGAACACTTGGCGAAAATCGTAGCGGCACAGCCACCGGACACGCCCATCGAGGTTTGGTTTCAAGATGAAATGCGCGTCGGCCAGAAGAACAGCCTGGTGCGCCAGTGGGCCCCAAAGGGATCGCGCCCGCGCCAGGTCAAGGACCTACGGACCTCTTCGGCGTATCTCTTCGGCGCCATCTGCCCCGAGCGCGGTGAGGGCGCGGCGCTGGTCATGCCGCGCGCCAATACTGAAGCCATGGACCTGCATCTCGAGGAAATCAGCCGGGCCGTTGCCCCAAACGCCCATGCCGTCGTGCTGCTCGACCAAGCCGCATGGCACACCACTGCCAAACTCGGCATCCCGGAGAACATCTCCCTCGTGCCTTTGCCACCCAAGTCCCCGGAGCTCAATCCCGCCGAAAATGTCTGGCAATACCTCCGCCAGAACTGGCTCTCCAATCGTGTCTTCGACTCCTATGAAGCCATCGTCGAGGCCTCTTGCCAAGCCTGGAACAACCTGACCGACCAACCTTGGAAGATCATGTCCATCGGCCTCAGAGCGTGGGATCGCACAAGTCAATGTTAAGGGCGGTTGGTATTAGGCGAGGATTATTGTCTACCGCTCATTTCGCGCCCGCGGGAATCTGGATGTTTGTGCTCGCGTGGGAAAAGCTGGCGGTGGATTCTGAAAAGGGATTTCTAACACTCCGATGGTAGGCGTGGGGGGCCGGGAGTCGATGCTCCTGGACCCATTGCGCACGACCGCTTAACCCCAGCAAGCTGACGGAGTTGGGACGGTGATTCATCGGCGGCAGGTGACCTAGGCTGTGTAAAAACGTTCCCTAAACCCGTCAAACCAGTTTTCTTCCGAACTTTCTGAAATTAAAAGGCAATGAATTCAATGGTTTACCGATCTCATAAATCTACTATTTCGGTAGATTCGACAAAGAAACGGGATTTTACGGGGTTTTCACACGCCCAAGACCCAAAGCGGAAGTCGCGCGCGGCAGGTAGACCCCTCGGTGCGCAAAATAGTCGCTGAGCTAGAGTATCTGATTGCTAGGTTAGCCGATGACGAGGGAAATCACCATGCGGGCAACCGAATCATGAGCAGATTCGTCCGTGACCGTTATCTGTGCTAATTTTTTGACAATTATGGCAATCAAGTGCGGGCGCCGCCAATATCCTCGGCGTGGCGGCTGTTGCAAATGCCACATCAACTCGGGCGAAGATCGGTTATGCGTGAACGATGCAAGGGGAGGTGGACGAATGCGGCAATTTATTTGGGGAAATCTATCGTGTTCCCTGTCGGACAGTAGGCGAAAGGCCCGGCTTCGGATTGCCACTCCGCTGTCAGCGGTGCTGCTCGTGAGCGCTTGGTTACTGCCCGCCTCGGTTCTGGCACAGGAAAGCCGCAGCATCGAGCTAATACTTGACGCCTCCGGCAGCATGCACGGTCGCCTGGCCGACGGCACGGTCAAACTGGCCGTGGCCAAGCAGGCCGTTGCCCGTATGGTCGAGAGGCTCGACGCCAAGCTCCGCCTCGCCTTCCGCGCCTATGGCCACCAGTCACCGCGCGAGGCCCACGACTGCCAGGACACCCAGCTGATGGCTGGCTTCGACAACGTCGAGGCAATACGCGGCCAAGTGCTTCAGCAGACGAGCGACCTGCGTGCCCAGGGTTACACGCCGATCACCTATGTCATTGGTCTCGCTGCCGATGATCTAAAGGCCGAGGAAGCGGCGGAGCACATTGTCGTCCTGGTCAGCGACGGCAAGGAGATCTGCGAGGGCGACCCCTGCGCCACGGCCAGAAAGCTTAAGGAAGCCGACGCCAGTCTGGTCATTCATACAATCGGCTTTGGAGCCGATGATGCAACACGCTTTCAATTGCAGTGTGTCGCGGAGGCGACCGGCGGTACTTATACCAACCGCCCTAGAGTTTGACTCGCGCAAAGGTTTACACGCTAGGTTTTGTGTGATTCAAGGTTGTTGGCAACAAGGGAGTGTGTTCAATGCCAACGATTCCTTTGTGAAACGACTTTGATGCTGAAAGAGTCCGTGTTCTTGCGGCACGGAGCGATGATGGGAACCAGGCGCGACGGCTTTTGTCGATGGCGGCCATCTACGATGGGATGGATCGAGCGTGCGCGGCGGGTATTGGCGGCATGGATCGGCAGACGTTGCGGGACTGGGTTCACCGGTTCAACGCGGGAGGTCCGGCCGGTCTGATCGACCGCAAGCCGAACGGGGCGTTGCGTCGGTTGACGCCGTCGCAAATGGCGGCGCTTTCGCGGGCTATCGAGGCCGGTCCCGATCCCGAACGGGATGGGGTCGTGCGCTGGCGCTGCATCGATCTCAAGCAACTGATCCGAACGCGCTTCGGCGTGGACTATCACGAGCGGAGCGTCGGCAAGCTGCTGGCCGCGCTCGGGTTCTCGCATATTTCCGCGCGCCCGCGCCACGTCGGCCAGGATGCGGGGGCACAGGAGGAATTTAAAAAAAAGTTTTCCCGAACACTTGGCGAAAATCGTAGTGGCACAGCCACCGGACACGCCCATCGAGGTTTGGTTTCAAGATGAAATGCGCGTCGGCCAGAAGAACAGCCCGGTGCGCCAGTGGGCCCCAAAGGGATCGCGCCCGCGCCAGGTCAAGGACCTACGGACCTCTTCGGCGTATCTCTTCGGCGCCATCTGCCCCGAGCGCGGTGAAGGCGCGGCGCTGGTCATGCCGCGCGCCAATACTGAAGCCATGGACCTGCATCTCGAGGAAATCAGCCGGGCCGTTGCCCCAAACGCCCATGCCGTCGTGCTGCTCGACCAAGCCGCATGGCACACCACTGCCAAACTCGGCATCCCGGAGAACATCTCCCTCGTGCCTTTGCCACCCAAGTCCCCGGAGCTCAATCCCGCCGAAAATGTCTGGCAATACCTCCGCCAGAACTGGCTCTACAATCGTGTCTTCGACTCCTATGAAGCCATCGTCGAGGCCTCTTGCCAAGCCTGGAACAACCTGACCGACCAACCTTGGAAGATCATGTCCATCGGCCTCAGAGCGTGGGCTCGCACAAGTCAATGTTAAGGGCGGTTGGTATTACTTCAGTGCTGACAGTGCCGGCGACCTGGTTGACAATCTTGGCAAGGCCGCTGCCGCATCGGAAGAAGCAACCATCAAGATTAGCAAAAAAACCGGTCCCGGGCGCCTCGAGATCGGGGCGGCCGGACTGCAGAGCCACGACGTCATCGACGAGGAGTCCGGCGAGAAGGTCGCCAGAATCAGTAAATTCGAGACCGTCGTTGACCTGCCGGCCGGCATTTACAATGTCACATTCGCCAAGGCCGTCTGGAAGAGCATTGTGGTGAAGTCGGGGGAAACAAAGGTGCTGGAAGCGGGTGTCCTGATGATCGAGAATCCCGATTCAAACCATCAGATCCTCGATAGCGAAACCGGCGAGGAGGTTGCCAGCGTCAGCGGATTCGTGTCGAGCGCGACGTTGATCCCCTCGACGTTCGACGTGACATTCGGCAAGGCGGTGTGGCCCGGCGTAACCATCAAGGCCGGCGAGACGAAGGTCCTGAAGCCTGGGGTGATCAATGTCACGGGTGCCGATGCGACGGTCCTCGACGCGGCCGGAGAGACGCTGATCAATCTTGACAGGTTCAAATCCAGAACGTCTTTGCCGCCCGGCGAATACACGGTGCGCGTAGAGGGACAGGACGTGCCAGTGAAGCTCGCAGAAGGCAAGATTGTAAATATCAAGATCGAATGATCGGCCGCCGCCGGCCTCGGTTTACCCCCACAGCCGCCACCTCTCCGGAAAAGTCCGCCTCTTCGTCGAGTTCCTCCTCGACCGCTTCCGCGACCTTCGGACGCGGGCACTCTGAAACGAACCCGGCGTCGGCCCTCGACACGCCGGGAGCGCTCGACAAGCCCGCGTACTGCCTTCCGCAGTTCGCCGCAAAGCAGACGCTCTTAGCGGTTACGCCACAGGTCCTTTCCGCGGACAAGAAGTGTGGTTAGTCGCCCGTGAAGAACGCGTAAGCGGCTGATGTTGGTAGTTCTTTCGGTTTGGCGAAGTAATCGGATTTGCAAGAAAACGGGTTTTGGGCCTGAAAAGCTTGTGATTTGAAATAATTGATTTTGGGGATTCCCTTCCGTTGCGGAACGTGATTCTCTGCTCCCGTCGATTGGGATTGGAGAACTGTGATGAAGCCATCGCGCAAGGTGTCATCGGGAATAGAGGACCTGTTCCTCTCGCGGTTCGAAAACATCATCAACCTGCGCCACGAGTTGGTGGTGTTGGGGGGCCGGATCGCGTGGACTTTCTTCGACGAGACCTATGAAGCCTTGTATTCGGAGGAGGGTCGGCCGGGGGTCCCGACGCGGTTGATGGTTGGGCTGCACATCCTCAAGCATATGTTCGATCTCTCGGATGAGGAGGTCTGCGAGCGCTGGGTCTACGACCCATACTTCCAGTGCTTCTGCGGCGAAGAGTACTTTCAGCATGAGCTGCCCATGGAGCGCTCGTCGATGACCCGGTGGCGGGACCGGATCGGGCCGGAAGGTTTGGAGAAGGTATTCCAGGAGAGCCTGGCCGTGGCCCACCGGGTGGGGGCGCTGCGGGAGAAGGACCTCGAGCGGGTGACGGTGGACACCACCGTACAAGAGAAGGCGATTGCCTTTCCGACCGACGCCAAACTGATGCAACGAGCCCGCGAGCGGCTGGTGCGACTGGCACGGGAGCACGGCATTGCCCTGCGTCAGTCCTATACCCGCCTGGGCAAGAGGGCGTTGATCATGCAAGGCCGCTACCGCCATGCCAAACAGCACAAGCGGGCCAACAAGGCCCTGCGCAAGCTCAAGACCTATCTCGGGCGCACCGTCCGCGACATCCGCCGCAAGACGGCCCAGGAGGAGAGCCTACGGGATCCCTTCCGCCGCCCCTTGTGGCTGGCCGAGCGGGTGTCGACCCAGAAGCGGCGCGACCCCTTGCCCAAGGTCTATTCGCTCCACGCGCCCGAGGTCGAATGCATCGGCAAAGGGAAGGCGCACAAGCCGTACGAGTTCGGCTGCAAGGTCTCCGTGGCGGCGACCAATTCCCGCCCCCCCGGCGGCCAGTTCGTCGCCCACGTCAAGGCCTTCCACGGCAATCCCTATGATGGCCACACCTTGAGGCAGGTGATCGAAGAGATGGAACGCTGGACGGGGATATCGGCCGAGCGCATCTATGTCGACAAGGGATACCAGGGCCACGATTACCCCAACAAACACCGCGTCTTTAGATCAGGCCAGAAACGCGGCATCACGCCGACGATCAAGAAGGAGCTCAGGCGGCGCTCCGCCGTCGAGGTCGTGATCGGACATCTCAAGAGCGATGGCAGGCTGGGGCGCAACTTCCTCAAAGGCCGCGACGGCGACAAGATCAACGCCATCCTCGCCGGCGCCGGCTACAACTACCGCCTTGTCCTCAAATGGCTGAGGCGTTTGTTTGTCCAAATCCTGGCCGCGCTCCTCAGCGACATCTCGCACCCCACCGCAAACCCAATCGCCGCTTCAGCTTGAAATCAGGGTTCTTCACGGACGACTGGTTACGACGAGGTATACAACCAAGGAATCTTATCAGGGTAAGGGTGGGGTTCTGGGATGGCGGATCATGCGTGTTTAGATTCAAAGGCTTAGGCTTTCCAGATTCACCGGAAAGCAGGTTTTCGTGACAATCTGTCCGACTCGGGCGTGATCCTGTCAGAATTGGGGACGCACAGCATTGGAGGGCGGGAATGTCCCGGACCGCAAGATGCGGTGCGATGTCGTCCTCAAACCCAACACCAGGAGCATTCCCATGGCAGTGTCGCAGCCTTCTTCACCATCGTCCATCGCTCTGTCGGATTTGCCCGAGGTCGCTGCCGAGGCGGTGACACGGGTGCTCGCGCTGTGCAACGAACACGTCGGATCCGGTGAGGCTTCCGACGACTTCGAGGCGACCGAGCGGGATGTGCTCAACGTGATGAAGGATGTCTGCTGTCTGCTGCTGCGCGGTATCATCGAAGGCCGCGATGACGGCGCTCTGCGGATCGAGCGGGACGGGCAAGTCTGGTACCGGGTGGAGGACACCGCCAAGACGGTGATGACCTCGCTGGGCGCGGTGGAGTATCGGCGCCCGCGCTACCGTCGGGACGGCGCGTCGGCTTCGATCGTTCCTGTGGACGAGAGCCTGGGCCTGGTGAACGGCTGTCTGACCCGGACGGCGGCGCATCTCGGCGTCTGGCTGATGGGCCATTGCACGGCCCGCGAAGCAGAGGTCTTTTTCCGCAAGATGGGGACCATGACCCCGTCGGCGAGCACCCTTCAGCGTCTGATCAAGTCGGCACACGTGAGCTGGGAGACGGTCAGCGAGACGGCGCTGGCTGAGATCCGGGCTGCAGAGGGCATTCCGGCGGCTGCAGTCACGGCGGCGGTCTCGCTCGACGGCATCATGGTGCCGCTTCGAGCCGGGGAGGACGGCCACGCGGAGGCATCGTGGCGCGAGGCTTCCTGCGGCACGGTCTCGTTCCACGACAGCGAGGGCGAACGGCTGCATACACTCTACTTCGGGCGCATGCCGGAAAGCGGCAAAGGCAGCCTGAAGGCCCAGCTCAGGGCCGAGGTCGCCAATATCCAGCTGTGCCGCCCGGACATCGGGATCGTCGCCATCGCCGACGGTGCCCCCGACAACTGGACCTTCCTGGAGACCCTCTCGCCGATGGAGGAGGTTGTCGACTTCTGGCACGTCTGCGAACACCTCTCAGCAGCATCCGATCACACCGTCGCCGGCAACTGGTTCGAGAAGTACCGCGAGATTCTGCGGCACGATGCGGACGGGGTGGAGAAGGTCATCCGAGCCCTGCGGCACCTGCTCGGCAAGGCGACCTCGGGCAAGGCCGAGATCGAGCGGGAGCTGGCGTTCTTCCGCAAGAACCGGCATCGCATGCGCTACCGCGCGCTGAAGGATCGGAAGCTGCCCGTCGGTTCTGGAGTTGTCGAAGCCGCCAACAAGACGCTCGTGACGCAACGTATGAAGAGGTCCGGGATGCGCTGGCGGATCCCCGGCGGGCAGGCTGTGCTCACCTTCCGCGCACTCATCAAGTCCGCACGCTTCGAGCCGGCCTGGGAAGCCTTGGTCTCGGCCGTCGTGCCCGCTGCCAATGACAACCGCATGTGCCAACACATGGCGCTGGCCGCCTGAAAAGAGTGAACATCAAGCGCTTACGCTCATTCCCGCCATACGAGACTCACTCCCCAGGGTAATCACTGGGACACCATTCGGTCAACGTGCCCCGCCAAACAGCGCACCTTTGACCGTCACTGTTATTTGTCCCCGTTGTGCGTTGATTCACCTCGATTCTGCTGTAAAATTGCATAACGTGACAATGCCGTCCCGGACATCCAACCTTTTTCCAGGTGGCGATCAAACGGTCACCACGATCTTTCCCTTCTGTTGGTTCGACTCCATGTAGCGGTGGGCTTCCGCGATCGCGTCCAGCGGAAAGGTGCGATCGATCAGTGGCTTCAGGGCACCGGAAACGAGGCCGTCGTAAACATAGCGTTTGCCGCACTCGAGGGTTTCAGGATTGCTCACAATTTCGAACAACGTATAGCCGCGTACCGTGAGGCCCTTTGCCAGGGCGGAGAACAGGGGGAAGGACGTCGGCTTCATAGATAAGGCCCCGTATTCGAAGATCGTTGCACCTGAAGCCGCGGCTTCGGCGAGGGTCTCGATAAACGGTCCGGCAACCGGGTCGAAAATTATCCGAGCTCCCTTTCCGGATGTGATGGCTTTGACCCTCTCGGCCAGATCTTGTTCGTTGGTGACGACGACATGATCGGCACCGGCGTCGATAAGGAATGGCTGTTTGTCGGCGCCACGTGTCGCCGCAACGGCCACTGCACCCACGGCCTTGGTAATCTGAATGGCCGCCAGTCCAACGCTACTACTGGCCGCGGGGATCACAACAAAGTCGTCGCTTTTTAGCTGGCTGTAGTGGATCAGCGCGCCGTACGCTGTCAGGTACTGCATCCAGATGGCGGTCCCTTCAACGGCCGACAGCGTTGCTGGGTAATGGGCGACGGAGGCAGCGGGGACGATCGCGCTTTCACCGTAAACGCCGTACTTCTGCATTGAAAAAGACGGGATCGTGCTGACCCGGTCGCCGATCCGAACGCCGACGGTGCCGGGTCCGAGGGCATCGACGATACCCGCGGCTTCGTAGCCGATCCGGGACGGTAGCTCGGCGGTTTCAAGGTAGTTTCCTTGCCGATACATCACCTCGGCGCGATTGAGGCCGATTGCCTCCACCTTCAGGCGGACTTCGCCTTCACCGGGCTCGTCCAAGGGCATTTCCTCCACCTTGAGAACATCGGCACTTCCTGTCTGGTGAAAACGGACTATTTTTGGCATAAAGCCCTCCTCTTTCGATGAGGCTCCTTAAGCTTTTTCTTTCAGTAAAGCTAGAGCTGAAAAATCCGTGTGTACCACGACAGCGAGTATGGATTCTGTCTTTGCGCCCAGTCACGGAGGTCCGAGTCTGTGCAGGTTTCTCGGACAGCCTACTGTGGCGCACAGGCTTCTGACGAGCCACAGCTCACGCCCAGTTAATCTGACAATGCCTGAATTATCTTTCATGCAAAATATATCATTGCTGCTCCCACGACCATAACACCAGCCCCGAACAAACGAAATATTGAGAATGTCGCTTTAAATTCCGCAAACCCAATAATGGAGGTTATTAATATGCTTGTTCTTTTTATTCCTAATACGTACGGAACGGCTCCTGTTTTCAGTGCAACCATCTGAAAAATAGCCTCAAAAATTAGCATACATGAAATTAAGAAAAGAAACATCATCATCCCGATATTCCCTTTGATATCTTTTTTTCTAATGAGGCTTGTTTTTAGAAATAATAAGAACAACAAGAAGAAAATTGCACCTCTGCAAACGTTAGAATACCATGTGAATGTGAGCGGATCTGAAAGTAACGTTCCGATTTTATCGTACACAGTTGATACTGCGTACAGTCCAGCCACGATAATAACCATTATAACCCCTCTGTTTGTTAAAACCCTTCTACCTCCAAATCTAATGAAATCGGAAAATGAGATGGCTCCAACCGCGAGCGCACCAATTAAAACAAACACTAGGCCAAAGAAACCGGTAAAGGTTGTCTGCTCTCCTCGTATCAACCAGGCGCTGCACACGCTGAAAACCGGTGTAAGCGCGAGAAAGGGAAGAGAATATGACAAGTCACTAACCCGAATCGCTTCCACAATTAAAAATATTGCAATTACATTCAGGATTATCGTTGCCCAGGCCGCGATGTGAAAATCTCGATTCTCCGGAATTTTGATCAATCCAGAAATATTAAACAATGGAAGCATTATTACTGCCGCCACAATCTGGATGAATAATGAAACCTCCAACACAGTAAATGATTTCAGGACGTGTTTTGTAAATATTTGGCCCGCCGCCTTGCATGCTGCAGAGAATAATGCAAATAATACCCATGACATAAATTTGAGATTCTTTGTTGCTTTCAAGTGCGTCTCATTAACCGCACAGGCAATGTCACATTAACGGAGACGCGTGAAATTTGTCATCGTGCTATGGAATGAAGAATATCTCATACCGCCGTCATCGTTTCTGCAAGTCGGTCATGGGAGAAGGCTCGGTTCCAACAACTGGTATCGTAAGTTTGATCTCCGAGCGAAATCGGCGGGCCGGCCGCGCCGGGGCCGATCAGCCGACTATCCCAGCCCGCTTTTCCCGTCTCAATTTCCACCTTATACTTGCTCGGACGTGGTAATCGAAGGGGCGCGGCGCGGACAAACGGGAGGCTGCGAAACATGGCCGAGATCGTCGCGCACTCCTATTGCGGCATGCCGGTGACCGGTGTGGCGGACGCGTTGGCGGGCCGGTTCGCCGCCCTGGTCTACCGCGACGCCTACACCCCGGCGGAAACGCCGTGACAGCCAAGGGGGAGGAAGCATGAGCAATCAATGGGAGTACCAGGTACGAATTCATCTGGGTGACGAGCTCGCAGAAGTGGTACGGCGCGATCCTGACAATCCGGCAATCGAGCCGTTAGCGGACATCCTAAGCAAGCATCACGCGACACTGAAATGCCAGTTCGATGCCTTCGCGGACTATGTTGCCGAAGCTGAAAAGCATGGCACTGAAAATTATCCGCTTTATGAGTGGACCAAGGCGACAATTGAGAATCCCGCCAAGAAGGCAAAATACATCAAATCCTTTACTCTTTATGTCGACGGCAATGAAGTCTACGCTAAAGAGAAAGCTGACGCGATCGAGTCAGACTTACATCCCCTGGTAGGCGGCAAGTTGGTGTCGCAAATGTCTAAGCATGATACTAATCCTACAAATAATCCCCAGCCACCAGCACGCTATCGCATGTGAAGTACCGGCACCCCAAAGAACCAAATCCGCATAGACAAACCACCTCAATTCAACAATTATCCTATCAAGCGTCTTTTGGCAATCTTCAACACCTTTCGCTCGACAGAAAACAGGAAAGAACATACTCACAATATCAACCAACGCTGGCTCGACCGGTTCCTAATACTGCTGGACGACGGGCGGCTTCAGACGCTGGATTCGGTGACCGGCAATTGGAAATCCATCGGCGAGACCGCAGAGAAGCTGATCGGCCGGGAATTCATGGGCAAGGCCGTTCTGACCATCGAATCACGCGGCCCTCCTGGTGGCGCGGCTCAAGCGCCTTCGTTCGCCACAAAGGTCGTGAGCGGTTGCTGGCGGAAAACAGGGAGGAACGCGTCCGTGCGCTATGAGCTTTACTACTGGCCAATCATCCAGGGTCGTGGCGAATGCGTGCGCTTGGCGCTGGAGGAGTCCGGGGCCGCCTATATCGACATTGCGAGAGGATCAGGGGAAGACGATGCCGGCATGCCTGCCATGCTGGAGCTGCTCGATGGGGAGACGGTCGAGCGGCCGCCGTTCGCGCCACCTTTCCTGAAGGCCGGCAGGCTGCTGCTCGGGCAGACCGCGAACATCCTGCAGTTCCTGGGCCAGCGCCATCGCCTCGCGCCCACCGGTGAAGCCGGGCGGCTCTGGGTCCACCAGCTGCAGCTCACGCTCTGCGATTTCGTCGACGAGATCCACGACACCCACCACCCGATTGACGGCAGCCTCTACTACGAGGACCAGCGCAAGGAATCCCGACGGCGCACAGCGAAGTTCCTGGAACTCAGGGCGCCAAAGTACCTCGGCTACTTCGAGCGTGTGCTGGAGCGCAATCCGTCCAGTGGGATGTACCTGGTCGGGGCCAGGCTGAGCTATGCGGACCTGTCGCTGTTCCAGGTCGTCGACGGGCTGCGCTATGCCTTTCCGCGGGCCATGAAGCGCCTGGAGAAGAAGATCCCCCGTGTCGTTGTGCTGCATGGCCGCGTCGCGAACCGGGCCCGTGTCCGAGCCTATCTGGCCTCCGACCGGCGGATTGCGTTCAACGAGGACGGGGTCTTCCGTTACTACAAGGATCTCGACAGGGTCTGACTGGTCGATTATCCCAGTCCGCCCATCTCCGCCAACGACGTTGATACTCAGCCATCGATTTTCCCGCGACTTTGACAATCAACGTGCCGAGATGCACGGTACCAGAATGCGAATGCTCGATACTCAATACGTGGGGGACGCGGCCCTGCGCCGCTTCTTGAAACACCACAATTGCCCACAACCGTTCCACGTGGTGCGTAGCCAGTCGGCCTGACAGGCTTCAGTGATGGCGCAGCACGCCACCCTCTCGAACACGGTCTGCAAAGAGGGGCCGCGAAAGCGGCCCCCCTAAACTCACAAACAACGTGCGGCCCGACGGCCGATAAGAGCTGATGGATTAGAAACCCATGTCGCCCATACCTCCCGTGCCGCCCATGCCACCGCCGGGGGCGGCGGGCGCCGCCTGCTTCTCCGGCTTCTCGGCGACCATCGCTTCGGTCGTGATCAAGAGTCCGGCGACCGAGGCCGCGTCCTGAAGACAGGTGCGGACGACCTTGGTAGGATCGACGATACCCGACTTGACCATGT
Organism: Alphaproteobacteria bacterium; assembly: GCA_965218865.1. Taxonomy (GTDB): domain Bacteria; phylum Pseudomonadota; class Alphaproteobacteria; order JAAXGF01; family JAAXGF01; genus CBDCME01. The sequence continues at coordinate 148,823 of CBDCME010000049.1, read as the reverse complement.
CCACGTACTCCTCGGACTGGGCGTCGAACCCGCGATTCTTGTCGTTGCCCTCGATAAGCTTGCCGGCGACCACGGCGCCGTCGACACCGGAGTTCTCGGCGATCTGCCGCACCGGCGCCTGCAACGCCCGCCGCACGAGGTTGACTCCGGCCTCTTGGTCAGCGTTATCCGTCGTGACGCCGTCCAGGACTTCGCCGGCGTAAAGCAGGGTGACGCCGCCGCCCGGAACGATTCCCTCTTCCACCGCCGCCCGTGTCGAATGCAGGGCGTCATCGACCAAGTCCTTGCGCTCCTTAACCTCTATCTCGGTCGCGCCGCCCACCTTGATGACGGCGACGCCGCCAGCCAACTTCGCGAGGCGTTCCTGTAACTTCTCCCGATCGTAATCGGAGGTCGTCTCCTCGATCTGGGCGCGGATTTGGCCGCAACGGCCTTCGATCGTCGACTTCTCGCCGGCTCCGTCCACGATGGTGGTGTTCTCCTTCGTGATCTCCACCTTCTTCGCGGTGCCCAGCATGTCGACGGTGACGTTCTCCAATTTGATCCCCAGGTCTTCGCTGATGACCTGTCCGTTGGTCAGAACGCCGATGTCCTCGAGCATGGCCTTGCGCCGATCGCCGAATCCCGGCGCCTTCACCGCCGCCACCTTCAGCCCGCCGCGCAACTTGTTCACCACCAGCGTAGACAGGGCGTCGCCCTCGATGTCCTCAGCGACCACCAGAAGCGGGCGTCCCGCCTTAACCACCGATTCCAGGATCGGCAGAATGGCCTGCAGGTTGCTCAGCTTCTTCTCATGGATGAGGATGTAGGGGTTCTCCAGCTCGGTCACCATCTTTTCGGCGTCGGTGATGAAGTAGGGCGACATATAGCCGCGATCGAACTGCATGCCCTCGACCACGTCGAGCTCGGTCTCGAGGCCCTTGGCCTCCTCGACGGTGATGACGCCTTCCTTGCCGACCTTCTTCATGGCCTTGGAGATAATGTCCCCGATCTCGCGCTCTCCGTTGGCGGATATGGTCGCGACCTGGGTGATTTCCTCCTCGGTCGAAACGGTCTTGCTCCGCGCTTGCACGTTCCGGACCACGGCCTCGACGGCACGGTCGACGCCACGGCGAATATCCATCGGGTTCATCCCGGCGGCAACCGACTTCATTCCCTCGCGAACCAGGGCCTGAGCCAGGACGGTCGCCGTGGTGGTGCCGTCGCCGGCGATGTCGCTCGTCTTGCTGGCGACCTCCCGAACCATCTGCGCACCCATGTTTTCGAACTTGTCGGAGAGTTCGACCTCCTTCGCCACGGTGACGCCGTCCTTGGTCACCCGCGGCGCGCCGAACGACTTGTCCAAGACGACGCAACGGCCCTTCGGCCCCAGGGTGATTTTAACGGCATCGGCCAAGATGTTGACGCCCCGGAGGATGCGCGACCGGGCGTCGGCGCCGAATTTCACTTCCTTTGCAGGCATGTTCCCTTACTCCTTAGTTGGTTCCTGATCCGCGACCGCCTACGCCGCTTGTTTGACGCTCTCGGGTGCGTCGATGATGCCCATGACATCCGATTCCTTCATGATCAACACGTCTTCACCGTCGATCTTGACCTCCGTTCCGGACCATTTGCCGAAAAGAATTCGGTCCCCGGCCTTGACGTCCAAGGGCACCAATTTGCCGCTTTCGTCACGGGCACCCGGCCCGACGGCGATAACCTCGCCCTCCATGGGCTTCTCCTTCACGGTATCGGGAATGATCACGCCGCCGTCGGACTTTTCCTGCTGGTCGACCCGGCGAACAACCACGCGGTCGTGTAACGGTCTGAACTTCATCGATGGTTCTCCCTGACTGAAGTTGGCCAAACGAAATGAATGCTGAGATGGTTAGCGCTCTCTCGAGGCGAGCGACAAGACGCTACTGAGCTAGAGTCTTGTGGGTCCGCTGTCAAGGGTGGATGGGTAATTTTTTCGCGCACGAAAGCGAAATCAAAGGGTGTCATGGACGGCGCAAGTCGGTGCCTTGCAAGCACGGTTGGATGCTGCCTTTCGCGATCTGGATTCTGCCCAGGCGCGGGTAGTCGCCTTGGGAGTGACCCAGCGCATAAAAGCGCGTATTCGTCTGTGCGTCTTCGGTACACCTCCTTGGCGCCGATCTTAATCAGCTTCTCTCGTAGCGTCGTCAGCGACCAACCTAGATGGGTGCCGCTAATTTCTGCTAATGGCTGGTAGAGTCGGCCGTATGAGGCGGCGGTCAAACGCGACCGCTTCATGCTCATAAGCAGAAATTCCGGGCGAATTCGACCGCTTAAGCCCTGAAAGCCGTCGTGGTTACCGCCGCGTCGTTCTGAAGAGATGAACGGCGCCGGGGGGCACGATCCGGCGGCAACGGGTTCATGAGTACTCTTGGGCAAGGAGTCCATGCCCGATCGCCGAGAGATGCCGCCCATTCGGATCGACAAAAATCGGTCCGTACAAGTAGCCTATAATGGAGAAACCGGCGGACAGGGAAGCGGTGGGTTGTCAAGGAACGAACACCCGGCGGAAGCTCGCCGATGTGGCCCTATTCGTGGCCAGAACCATTTTCGCCGTCGGATCCATAGCCCATGGATGGATCAGGGCGGACGAAATCAATGGCACCACGGTACCCGGGTCCCTGATCGTCGCGATCGCCCTCCTCGCAATCTGGATGTTCGCCGCCGCCAGGGGGGTCGTCCCGATTAGTGAGCCATCGTTGGACCGGCTGGCGACGGGGGTGTATTCCGTGGGATCCGACTGTCAATTCGTTCGATGTCGGGGGTCGGGTCTTGCTTCCGACACCAGCTCGCCGCGGGTCTTGATTATACGTTGGGAAAAAGCCGATCATCTGATTTCATTTGTTCGTCGAATTCTATTGCCGCATGATCACATATATCCTTGATTTCATCCATCAGGTTCATGCAGAGCTGCTCATAAAATACTAGTGCATCGACCCAAACGGAGGCGACAGCCGAAGTTTGTAAAGTTGATGCATCAACAAGGGCTTATACCAACCGCCCCAGAGTTTGACTCGCGCAAAGGTTTACACGCTAGGTTTTGTGTGATTCAAGGTTGTTGGCAACAAGGGAGTGTGTTCAATGCCAACGATTCCTTTGCGAAACGACTTTGATGCTGAAAGAGTCCGTGTTCTTGCGGCACGGAGCGATGATGGGAACCAGGCGCGACGGCTTTTGTCGATGGCGGCCATCTACGATGGGATGGATCGAGCGTGCGCGGCGGGTATTGGCGGCATGGATCGGCAGACGTTGCGGGACTGGGTTCACCGGTTCAACGCGGGAGGTCCGGCCGGTCTGATCGACCGCAAGCCGAACGGGGCGTTGCGTCGGTTGACGCCGTCGCAAATGGCGGCGCTTTCGCGGGCTATCGAGGCCGGTCCCGATCCCGAACGGGATGGGGTCGTGCGCTGGCGCTGCATCGATCTCAAGCAACTGATCCGAACGCGCTTCGGCGTGGACTATCACGAGCGGAGCGTCGGCAAGCTGCTGGCCGCGCTCGGGTTCTCGCATATTTCCGCGCGCCCGCGCCACGTCGGCCAGGATGCGCGGGCACAGGAGGAATTTAAAAAAAAGTTTTCCCGAACACTTGGCGAAAATCGTAGCGGCACAGCCACCGGACACGCCCATCGAGGTTTGGTTTCAAGATGAAATGCGCGTCGGCCAGAAGAACAGCCTGGTGCGCCAGTGGGCCCCAAAGGGATCGCGCCCGCGCCAGGTCAAGGACCTACGGACCTCTTCGGCGTATCTCTTCGGCGCCATCTGCCCCGAGCGCGGTGAGGGCGCGGCGCTGGTCATGCCGCGCGCCAATACTGAAGCCATGGACCTGCATCTCGAGGAAATCAGCCGGGCCGTTGCCCCAAACGCCCATGCCGTCGTGCTGCTCGACCAAGCCGCATGGCACACCACTGCCAAACTCGGCATCCCGGAGAACATCTCCCTCGTGCCTTTGCCACCCAAGTCCCCGGAGCTCAATCCCGCCGAAAATGTCGGGCAATACCTCCGCCAGAACTGGCTCTCCAATCGTGTCTTCGACTCCTATGAAGCCATCGTCGAGGCCTCTTGCCAAGCCTGGAACAACCTGACCGACCAACCTTGGAAGATCATGTCCATCGGTCTCAGAGCGTGGGCTCGCACAAGGCAATGTTAAGGGCGGTTGGTATAAGTGCACGGGGGCGTGAACGAAGTGAATGCGCCGGTGCACTAGTTTATAATTTTCGTTATTTTTCATATCACAATATACCCTATTATTGTCCACTATCCAAACATATGCTTGCTTTTCCTCGAAAAAGATGAGGATATTTGTTTGTGAGTAAATGGATATTTTTCCGCTTCGGGGCTCCTGAATACGACATCGATGAATGCCTCTTTCCACATTTTCCCTTTGGCAATTCCATCCAGTAAAGAAGAGATCGTCCCGCAAGGATGTCGGACAATGTGGATGTATCTAATTTTGGGCATGGACAACGAAAACAAAGGGGCCTTGGAAATCAAATTTACTGACTTGATGAGATAGATCGGATCGTGATCGTTCTGTAATAAATCCGGTATATTTTTCCCGAATTTTTATAATATCTTCGATGTGTATGAGAACAAAGGATATGTAAAATTTCCCAATGACGATCGATATGATTTCGCGAAAATGGGTCGGCTCCCCGAGGTCTTCGGATCACGCTGGCGCATCAGGAGTGACATGTCCCGGCGGGCGCCGTCGATGTGATCTCCATAGGTCGCGGCGGGGATGGGCTGTGGTGGGAGATCTGGGCTATACACCGTCGCATCGGGTTCGTACCGGTAAAGTACCCGCGGCGAGGCATCAAGCAATTTGGCCAGAAAACTCGGACCGGACCGGCCGACGCCGATGATCATTACGATCTTGCATTGTTTTGAGGGAGAGGGAAAATCGGTCATCAATGAAGGGACTCGAAACAAGGAAAATAGACGAGGAAAACGATCCTAACGAGCCCGAACGAGCAAGCCCAAGAGGTTATACGGATATCCCCCCGGACAGGCCCCGTTCGGCCGGCACGTTACCACGGTATCCCTCGGACTTGAAGGCACGCCGGAACCGGTTTTCGCCACTCCTGGCCGCCGGCCGGCGCGAGGAGAGCGCGGAATGAAAGCAACCGAGACGAGCGAGAACGGCGGCCTTTCAGCGCCGCGACGAAAGGATTTCGTTCAGGAGGAGGCGATGAAGTTTTCGGCGTTGCGCGCCGCGGCTTCCAGTGCCGCCGGGTTGGCGGCGACGACGAAGCCGGCCTCGCCCAACAGCGGGATGATAAGCTTGGTTTCCATCGACCGACAGCGGTCGTCGAGGATGCCGTTCAGGACCAGATTGGCAAAGCCGTGAAGATTGACCCAGTGCATGATCGCCAAATTCCGGCAGTCGATATGACCGATCACGGGCCGCGTCATTTCGCGGCTATGGGCGGCGTACTGGATGAGCACGGACGAGCGCTCGACGATCGCGCCCGGAGAGTCGCTCGCGAGCGAAGCCTGGCGCCGGAACATGCGCTTGTAAACATCCGGTTGCTCCCAGGCGAAAGTCAGATAGGCGCGGAACCGGCGGGCGAGCCGGGCCGCGTAACTTTTCGGGGCGATGTCCCATGCTCTGTTGAAAAAGGCGAGGCAGGCATGGTTGGGCTTCGAGGCTAGGCGGCCTCTTTGATGGTTTCAATGGCGCTTTTCGCTTTTGCCTTTTTCACGTGATCCTCGAGGGCAGCTCTGAGGATGGGGAGTTGCCGGTAGGCCTTGAGGCGACGGAGGTCTTTTGGGCTTCCAGGAGGCCGGCGGCGGTCCATCGCAAGGCCATCTCGGCGTTGCGCCAGCGCTTGACATTGTGCTGCACCATCCTGACCGTTCCCAAGGCATTCTCGATGGCGTTGGTGCAGGCCAAGGAGCGCCTGAGCTTGGGCGGCAGGCCCAAGCGGATCACGGTGAGGATCTCATCCAGGCCCTCCAGGATGGAAGCCGAAACGCCGGGGGCCTCGGTCTCCAGGCGGCGCGCCAGGTTCTTCATGAGGCGTTCGGCTTTCTCGGCATCGTCTTGGTCCCAGGCTTGCCTGAGCGCCTTCTTGACGCCGGCATGAAGGCTTTCGTCGAGGCGCTCGATGATGTTGCGGCCCTTGTGGACCTGGCAGCGCTGGAGGGCGGCCACCGGCCCGAAGGTCCGCTTGATCGCCTTGGAGAGCGCCTTGGCGCCGTCGACGATGAAGAGCCGGGGCACTTCCGGGTCGAGGCCGCGGGCGGTCAGGTTGTCGAGCAGCGCCTGCACCGTGGCGGCATTCTCCGTGGCACCTTCGGCCAGGCCTAGAACATGCTTCTCGCCCGCGCCGTCGATGCCAATAGCTGCCAGCAACACGTGATCGCCGACGTGCAGCCCGTCGATCTGGATGACCAGGAGATCGAGATCCGAAAGGTCGCTGGCCAGGAAGGCCTTCAGCTTCTTGCGCGTCATGGCCACGAAGCGCCGCGAGACCGCGGACTTCGAGGTCGCATCGCCCGCGCGTGCCGGCAAGTCGCCGCTGGCCTCGCCGGGCAGGCGCACGGCGCGCGCGTACTTGCGGGTCGAAACCGTAAGCAGCATGATGTTCATCGCCCAGGACTGCAAAAGCGCCGGGTCCGAGAGCAACTCCCAGCTCGGCAAGCTCATCTCCTTGCCCGCAAGATCGCGCACCCGCGGGCGCGTCAGCTTCACCTTGCCCCCGTGATAGGCAATCTCGCTCTGGGTTGTCCCCCAGCGATGGCCCTGCCGCTCGGCCGTGCGGGCGTGGCGCGCTCCGCAGAGCACCTCGCTATCCTCGTCCAGCATCTCGCCCAGGGTCTCCACCCCGGCCAACAGGCAAAAGCGATCCACGCTCATGCGCAGATCATCAAAAGCCTCCGGCAAGGCCGGCGGCAACAGCGGAAGCGGGATCCCCAACAGTTTCGAAAGGCGGCTGTTCCGTGTAGTCTTGGTCATGGCGTCGTTCTCCTTGATGGATTCAACACCCAGAGCCTAACGGTTCCAGGCGAATGACGCCTACCTCACTTTTTCAACATCAGCCGGGACATTGCCTAACTTTCGGGGCTGAGGCAGGCGAGGCCCGGTACGGTTGGGTCGACCTCGGCCTGATCGAGAAGCTCTTCGAGATGGACGAAGTCGGCAACGGGCTCAACGGGCAGCGGACTCGTTTTCTTGCCGCCGAAGGCCACCTGCGCGACGTTATCGTGGCGCCGTTTCGGAGTTGGGGCTGCCTCTTTCGGTATCCCCTCGATGGTGGCAGGGGACACATCCGTGGAACGAGCTTCTTGCGCTGTTGGAGGCATGGTTGAATTTCTAAAACTAAAACGTAAACGAAGGGTTACTCTATTTGGATTATTCGCGGGCCGAGGGAACGCCGCCGGGCGAGGCGCGAACGGGCTTGCCATGGCGGCGTCCGGCGACGCAAGATTGGCCCTCGGGCGACGCCCGGGATGGACCCGCGGGGAAGGGAGGCATGGCGATGACGGATTTAGAAGCGTCCTTGGAGGGCATGACGGCGGCCTTGCATCTTCACCTGCCGTTGGCGATGACCTCGTTCGAAATTAGCGAGCGCCGGACTGGCCTCGTCATCATCGACGAAGTCAACGGTTTTTGTTCGGTCGGCTACGGCAGTCTGGCGCCACCGGTGGAGAATCCGCAGGTGACGCGAATGGTGGCCGAGACCGACCGCCTGGCGCGCACTTTCGAGGCCGAGAAAAAACCGATTTTCGCCTTTCTCGACACCCACGAACCGGGAAAGCCCGAGCCGCCCTATCCGCCCCATTGCGAGCGCGGCAGCGGCGAGGAGGACCTGGTGCCAGCCTTGAAATGGCTCGAGAGTTGCACCAACGCGACCCTCCACCGCAAGGACTGCATCAACGGCTTCGTCGGGGCCCAGACCCCCGGCGGCGCCAACCGAGTCGTTCAGTGGGTCAACGACAACCACCTCGAATCGATCCTCGCCGTGGGTATCTGCACCGACATCTGTGTCATGGATTTCGTCCTCACCATGCTTTCGGCGCGCAACCACGACCTCATGCCCGGTCTCGACGAGATCGGCGTTTACGAGGGCGCTTGCGCGACCTACGACCTGCCCAAGCCCGCGGCCGTCGCGGTCGGCCTGCCCGAGACCGCCGCCCATCCGCAAGACCTGACCCATTACATGGGCCTCTATTTCATGGCCTCGCGCGGGGCCCGGCTAGTCGATTCGGTCCAGCTTTAACACGCAGGATTCGACCATGGAAAATCGTTGGTCCGAAACCGAAGCGGATGCCTTCGTCGCCCGCTACGGCGAGCAGGGCGTTGGCGCCGATATGGCTTTGCGGGTCTACACGACGCGCTTGCTGGGGGCCGATACCCGCCTGGTCTTGCACGGCGGCGGCAATACCTCGGTCAAGACCACGGCCACCGACGCCTACGGCGACGAGGTCGAGGTTCTTTGCGTCAAGGGGTCCGGCTGGGACATGGCGCGAATCGAGCCGGCCGGGTTGCCGGCGGTGCGCCTGGCGCCGCTCCGGCGCCTGCGGGCGCGCGACAGCCTCGGCGACGAGGACATGGTCGGATTGCAGCGCGCCAATCTCCTCGATAGCGGGGCGCCGAATCCCTCGATCGAAACGCTGCTTCACGCCTTCCTGCCGCACAAATACGTCGATCACACTCACGCCTCGCCGGTCCTGGCGATCACCGATCAGCCCGACGGCGTCGAACGTTGCGGCGAGGCCTTCGGCGACTCGATGGCGATCGTGCCCTACATCATGCCCGGTTTCGAACTGGCCCTGGCGGCGGCCGAGGCCTACGAGCGCGACCCCGAGGTGGCGGGCCTGATTCTTTTGAAACACGGGATTTTCAGCTTTGGCGATTCGGCCCGCGAATCCTACGACCGCATGATCGCCAAGATTTCCGCCGCCGAAGCCTACCTCGAACGCCAGTGGCGCGCGACTTTCGCCACCGCCGAGCTGCCGCGTCGCGTCGCCGCCGTCGCCGAGGTGGTGCCGGTGCTGCGCGGGTTGACCAGCATCGCCGTGGACCCAAATGACGGGGTCTACGAGCGGTTCATCCTCGAACACCGCGGCGGCGAGGCGGTCCTCGCCTACGTCGGCGGTCGCGAGGTCGGCCGTTACGCCCGGGCCGGAGTGGTCACCCCCGATCACGTTATCCGGACCAAGCCCGCGCCCCTGATCGTGCCACCACCGGCCGCCGACGATCTCGAAGCCTTCAGGGATGAGGCCCGGACGGCACTCGAAGCTTTCGTCAGCGACTACCGCGCCTATTTCGCCCGCAACAACGCCGGCCAGACGGCTCCCAAGACGGCCCTGGATCCGATGCCGAGGGTGATCCTGGTTCCGGGCCTGGGACTCGTCGCCCTCGGGCGGACGGCGCGGGACGCGCGCATCGCCGCCGACATCGCCGAAAACGCCATCGGGGTGATCCGCGAGGCCGAGGCCGTGGGACGGTTCGAATCGATCTCGGAGGCCGATCTCTTCGACATCGAGCACTGGTCGCTCGAGCAGGCCAAGCTGGGAACGACCCGCCGCGCGCCGCTTGCCGGACAGATCGCCGTCGTCACCGGCGGGGGCAGCGGTATCGGCGCCGCCACCGCCGCCGCATTCGGGACCGAGGGGGCCGAGGTCGCGGTCCTCGACAAGGACGCCGAAAACGCCGCCCGGGTCGCCGAATCGATTGGCGGCCTGGCCATCGCCTGCGACGTCACCGATCCCGACCAGGTGGCCGCCGCCTTCGACACCGTCGCCGCCACCTTCGGCGGCGTCGACATCGTCGTTTCCAACGCCGGCGCCGCTTGGCAGGGACGTATCGGCGAGGTCGCGGACGCGGTGCTGCGGGAAAGTTTCGAGGTCAACTTCTTCGCCCACCAGACGGTGGCAAAAACGGCGGTGAGGATCATGGGCCAGCAAGGCACCGGCGGGGTCCTGTTGTTCAACGCCTCGAAGCAGGCGGTCAACCCGGGCCGCGACTTCGGCCCCTACGGCCTGCCCAAGGCGGCAACGTTGTTTCTGGCCCGGCAGTACGCCGTGGACTACGGCGCCGTCGGGATTCGCTCCAACGCGGTCAACGCCGACCGGGTGCGGACGGGGATGTACGACGACGATCTCCTGGAGCGCCGGGCCGCGGCGCGCGGGGTCGGTGTTTCCGAATACCTCGCCAGCGATAATCTCCTGCAACGCGAGGTCAAGGTCGACGACGTCGCCCAGGCCTTCGTCGCCCTCGCCCGGGCCTCGAAAACGACCGCGGCGGTCTACACCGTCGATGGCGGCAACATCGCCGCCGCACCGCGTTAGGGGATCCGGAATCTATGGGTTCGAAACTCGGCCGTAAGAGGGTACTATCGCTCGAACCAACCGCCGTCGCGCCGGACGCGACGCCCAAGTGAATTCGTGGAGGAAGATCATGTCGAAGAGAGTAGTCACATCCATCACCGCCTTGCTCGTGGTCCTATTCAGCGCCGCGACGACGGCGACGGCCGGCGACCAGGGCGAGACCGTCGGTGCCGAGATCAGCACCTTCGCCAAGCACCTGGCCCTCGATCCCGACATGGCCATCGATCTCACCGGGGTCAGCGGCGCCTACTGTTTCAACGCCGGGATCGGCGACGGCGGCCACATGACCCATTACGCGGTCGACCCGAGCCAAACCCAGGAAGACCTGATCGACTTCGTCAACGCCCGCTCGATGATCGACGCCGGCATCATCAACGTCGGTAAACTCCCCAAGCACCCGGGCAAGCTCGGCGCCATGGAACCCAACGAGTGGTACTATCTCCACCCCGGCACTTTCGAGCCTCACCACGGAAGAAAGTTCCCCTTCCCCCTCCTCATCCGCGCCACCAACCTCGACTGACCGCAAATAATCGCGGTATCGGCCCTCTCCCTTCCCGACGGGTGAGGGCCGACGCCGCGAAATCCTCGGCCGCGCGTTTTCGAACAGACTATGAGGGAAGACGATCGAGGAGCGACCGCTCCCGCGAGGGTCTAGCCGGTGACGACGACCCGGTAGTCGGGCGTCGGATTGAGCGGGCAGGAATAAACGTACTCGCCTTCCTCGAGCTCGATCGCGTAGTCCTTGGTCGTCCCCTCCGTCAGGCCACCGCCGGATACGCTCGGCAGGGTAGCGCGGGCCACGACACCATCGCCTCGGAGCCAGAAACCAAGCCCGTAGGGCACGTTCTTGTTGGTCACCCGGAACACGTATTTTCCCGGTTTCAAATTCAAAACCGGGGACTTGGCAAGCCGCTCGGCCCCGGTTTCATCGTTGATCGCCTCGCAATCCGCTTTGCTCGCCGTCGTAAAACCGTGATCGATCCCCCTTTCGGCCTCAACGAACTGGCACCCCGTTTGGGTGAGTTCAATGATCATGGGACCCGCCGGCGCCTCGGTGGCGATCACCGCGCCTAGGGCCAGCGCGCCCAGCGCGGTGGGGGCAAGAAACGTTGTCTTGCGTGTTGCCAACATGTCGTCATCTCCAAAAACACTGTGAACGTTCCGATATAATACCGCGGGAAAACGTCTTTCGGAAATATCGCTTACAGTCTGTTCGAAAACTCGCGGCACCGGCCCTCTCCCCCTCCCGGCCACCCACATACTCTCGTGGGTGGCCGGGAGGGGGAGAGGGCCGGAACAGACGCAAAAAATGCGCGGACGCGCATTTTCGAAACAGGTGCTTCGTTCCTAATTTGATAACCACGGGTTATGGACGGGAGGTCATGAGATGAAAATTCACCAAGTGCGGGTTTTCCTGGCTGTTTGCGAAACGCTGAACTTCACCCGCGCGGCAGAACAGTGCAACGTCTCGCAACCGGCATTGACCCGGGCGATCAAGAAGCTCGAGGAGGAGCTGCGTGGCCCCCTCCCGTCCGTCCGAAGCGTCATGTTTGACCTCGATACCGAACGGCCAAATTTCACGGTCCGCCCTCGGGTACGTGTTCGGGAGTGCGGAATAATTTCACATTCGGCAATACATCGCTGAACGCACTATGCAGCGCTTCGCGACTTTTTGACCCTCGCATCTTCCGGGCTTAGGTTTGCGCGTGCAACCTTGAGATCACAGTGAGTCTGCAAATTCATCCAAAATTCCGGGCTATTGCCGAAGTAGAGGCTGAGCCTCAGTGCCGTGTCCGCAGTGATCCGTCGCCGATTGTTGACGATCTCGGCAATTCGGTTTGGCGAAATGCCGATTGCCTTGGCGAGTTGGTTTTGCGACAAACCATATTCCTTCAAAAACTCTTCCTTGAGCATCTCGCCCGGGGTGACCGGCGTGAACTCATTCCGCGTCATCGTTCGCTCCATCAGTGATAGTCGAAAATCGATACCTCGTGCGCGTGACCATCGATCCATTTGAAAATCACCCGCCGCCGGTCCATCCGGCCGCTACCGTGGCCTAGTTTTGCACCGCCGTTCTCAAGCGAAGTCGTACCTATAGATGGGCATTCTATCGCGGTGAGCGAGTGCCAGTCAGTCGAGATCTGCGGCATCCAGCCGCTCAAGGAACCTGCCCTTCCTCCCGTGCCGGATGCGGAGGGCGGCGAGGAGCCTAGCGAACTTCGTCGTCTTTCGGCTTTTCCGGTAACGCTTGCGCAAATCGAGCAGAAATGCCGTCGCCCGGTCGTATGCGGAACCGTTTCGCTGGGAAATAAGTTCCTCGATCTCCCGCCAAATGGCATTCTCCCGACGTGCCGAAGCGGCAGGGTGGCGCGTGCGTTTCTTGGTCTTTGTCTTCGTCACACTATTTGTGGGAGGCGGTGAAACAGCTTTCTTCCGTGCCCGAACCTTGCCTTCGGTATGAATTTTCCTGTCTTTCTCCGCCGGTTGCGGTGCCACCTGGTCCGTACCACCAACATTCCCCTCTACCATGTCGAGGCCGAACAGCGCGGATAAGTCGTCAGATTCCAGCACCTTTTCGGTGTCAGGGCCTTTCTTCGTTAGAGGCATGGCCGTATCGATGTGAGCCACAAGGTCGTTCTCGTCCACTGCGCGCAAGTGGAATAGCAGTTCCGGCTTTTTATCCAGGCGCGATCCGATGCCGTACAGCACCGCTGCGACGTGCTTGCACATCGAAGCATAGTCGGGACAACTGCATGAGAACTCGATTTCCGACGGCTTGGGAAACAGCCCCTTGTCCTGGCGGCAGAGACGCTCCATAACCCCCTTGCTGAAGCGTCCTTGCAACAGCTCCACCAGAGAATCGATGCCACCAGCGCAATCTCTGCATATGGCCTGCCACTGCGCCTTCGGCACCACCGCGATACCGACTGAGACCTTGTAGATCGACGATCCGCCGACCATCGCTCGCACTTTCAGTGGTGAGATTTGCAGATTGATCACGGAGCCGTTGCGAACATAGGCGCGACCGCGCGGCAGCCGGCTTTCGAAGTCATGGTAGCTTTCCAGGTTGTCGCACCGCGCCTTACCCCAGAAGGTGGTGGCGATCTTGCGCCCTTCGATTACTACCGGTGCGACGGGATGACTTTTCTTGCGTAGCTTCTCCGTCTCGCGGGCCGCCTTCTTGCGGCGCTCGGCGACCGGAACATAGGGTGCCCATTCCCCGTGATAGCGTGACATCTTTTTAGTCTTTCATTGCGGCGGCTAGATCAAGGGTGACGAGTCGCAGCAGCGCGTCATCCTTCATCTCGGTCAAATTGATCTCACCTGATCCGGCCAGCAGATCCTCGGACAGAGTCTTCTTTGCCTCGATCATTGCGTCAATCTTTTCCTCAACCGTTCCCTGGCAGACGAACTTGTGCACTAGGACGTTCTTCTTCTGTCCGATGCGGAAGGCCCGGTCCGTGGCTTGGTTCTCTACCGCCGGATTCCACCAGCGATCGAAATGTACAACATGGGATGCCTCAGTCAGTGTCAAGCTGGAACCTCCCGCCTTCAGCGACAGGATGAAAAACGGTACGGTCTCGTCTTTCTGGAAGGTCCGCACCATGGCATTACGACTTTTCACCGCCGTGCCGCCATGCAGAACTAGGCCAGGGCAGCCAAAAATCCTTCCCAGAAATGCTTCCAGGGGCGCCGTCGTCTCGCGGAACTGGGTGAAGACCAGCATCTTCTCCTGCCGTGCAGCCACCACCTCGGCGATTTCGCGCAAGCGAGCGAATTTGCCGCTGTCCTCCTCCGACCAGACATGGTCTTTCAGCCACTGGGACGGATGGTTGCATATTTGTTTCAGACGCATCAGGGTCGCCAGCATGACACCCTTGCGCTGAATCCCCTCGGACCCTTCCAGCGCCTCGGCCAGATCCGACACCGTCTGCTCATAGAGCGCCGCCTGCTTGCGGCTCAAGGTGCAGTGCGCCTTGACCTCGGTCTTGTCCGGCAGGTCGGCGATGACCGACTTGTCCGTCTTCATCCGGCGCAGGATATAGGGGCGCACCAGATCGCGCAGGGGGCCATAGGCATTGTGGGCACGCTCCGCCAGTCCCTTGGCATAGTTGGAGAACTGTCTGGACGTTCCGAGAAGGCCTGGGTTGATGAAATCGAAGATCGACCAAAGGTCACCTGGCTGCTCGATAAAGCTGTCGTGATGGAACTGGACACGCTTTCCGACTCGGATAAGGTCTTCTTCACCGAGGCTGTCATTTTGTGGCTTTACGAATATCGGAAGAACGAGGGGAGACGAATGAGACGGATCTGGCTAATCGGCGGATTTGTTGTGGCCGTTGCAACGGCTCTGGCGACGGCCGAGCGATCCGAGCGCGTGTCCAAATCACTTGTGGACGAGAAAGGCTGTCTTACGTGTCATGAAGGTATCGAGCGTTTCACCGACGGCCCGATGCAGGAGACCATCGAGGCCATGGGTGAAACGTATGGCGACCCAGGCGGCTGCGTGATCTGCCATAGGGGCGGCCCGGCGGCAACCATGGCCAAGTCAGCACACGATGGCGCGCCTGAGGAACTCATGGAGTCCGGTGGGCCGCAAATGTTTTATCCCGATCCTGGGAGCGTTTGGATCGCCGAAAACACGTGCGGCCAATGTCATGAAGGTTACGCCAGCCGTTTAATCAAGGCGTTGATGAACACGGAAGCCGGAAAGCTTCAAGGGACCCTTTGACATGGGGTCTGCAGAACAGTCACAAAGTGGTTTACGGAAATTACGATCTGACGGACGAGGACGGCCCCGACCCCACGGTCGGAATCGAGATGTACAAGGCCTACATGACCGCGATGCAGTCAGCGCATCCGGACCAGTTTCCCTCGGAGCTGAAGCAAATTCCGGAGGTTGATGCCGCTGCAATTTCCAACCAACCGAATTTGGCCGGGATCACGTATTCGCGCCAGCAGTGCCAGCGATGCCACGTCGGTGTCACGGGACGCGAGAAGCGTGGCGACTATCGCGGCACGGGCTGTTCAGCGTGTCACGTACCCTACAGCAACCAAGGGTTCTATGAGGGTGGAGATCCCACGATCGACAAAACGGTGCCCGGCAAATTTCTGGTTCATCGGCTGCAGGCCACCCGAAAGTCGAAGGTCCACGTCGGAGATGTGAGTTACAGCGGGATTCCGGCCGAAAGCTGCAATACCTGCCACAACCGGGGCAAACGGATCGGAGTCAACTACCGGGGACTCATGGAATTTCCCTATGGCAGCCCCTAAGACGCCAGCGGGGACACGCAGCCCGCTCTCCATACCAAGAAATACTTGTTCATCAAGGATGACCTACACCACGAGATCGAGAGCCGGCCGGGCAATCCACGCGGGGGGATGTTGTGCCAGGACTGTCATACATCGATCGACGTGCACGGCAACGGCAACCTCTTCGGCACGACCCTCGCCCAAGTGGAAATCGAATGCTCCGACTGTCACGGCACCCCGAAGAAGTTCCCGTGGGAGCTCCCTCTGGGTTTTGGCGAGGAGTTCCAAGAAGCCGTGGACACGACGCCGCGCGGCTTGAGTGATGAGCTGCCAGAGTTCATGAACGCCGCCACGGTCTACGATCCGGAGAACGGCTACCTTTTAACCGCGCGGGACAATCCCTTCGGTAACGTCGTCAAGAGCGGCGATAAGGTCATCATGCATTCCGCTTCGGGGCTTGATTTCGAGGTACCGGTTCTGAAACGGATCGCCCTTGACGACAGTTGGCGTAGCCTCGATGCCCAGGTCGCGATGACCTCGGTAGCTCGACACATGGAGACCATGGAATGCTATGCCTGCCATGCCGACTGGGTGCCCCAGTGTTATGGCTGCCATATCACCGTGGACTACTCTAAAGGCAAGACCGACATCGACTGGATCGACAACGCGAATTCGCGCACCCCCAACGGACTGACCATCGACAACGCGCTCGGAACCGATGGTCTCACGAGTCCCGGCAAGGTCACCGAAACCCGGTCATATCTGCGCTGGGAAACGCCAGTTCTGGGAATTAACGGCGAGGGTCGGGTGAGCCCGATGATGCCCGGCTGTCAGGTCATCACGACGGTGATCGACAAGGATGGCAATACCGTCGCGCACAATGAGATCTGGATGACCCCGGAGGGCAAGGGCCTCGACCATGCTGCTGCCCAACCGCATACCACGGGCCGGCGAGCGCGAAGCTGCGAGAGCTGCCACAACAACCCGAAGACTCTTGGCTACGGGATCGAGGATGGCCGTTTCCTAAACGGCTACGATAACGGCTTTGTTGTCGACCTGGAAACCGCGCTCGGCGAGATCATACCGCAACAAACCCAGGTTCAGTCGCAGCCGGTCGCGAAGCTCGATCACGATCTTTCGCAGATCGTCACTCGAGATGGGAAGCAACTGGTCAGTGTCGGATCGCACTGGCCCCTGACGGGGCCGCTACCCCAGGGTATGCGCGAGAAGATGGAACGTTCCGGGCTTTGCCTGGGCTGTCACCAGAATATGGCGGACCCGAGCTTCTGGTCTCGGGTGAGTACACCGGGCTGGATCACCAACGAACAGCACTGGGCGCACATGAACCGGCTCCTTCATGAGTATGAGAAATCACAAAAGCAATAATTTGCAATGACTGAAGTCCGATTGGAACAGATATGCATCGGAGCAGCAATTGTATTGAAGATCCTGATTGGGCCGACACTGGATTAGTCCACGCTCACAAAATTCAATTTTTCCCTGATGGATTTGTTGCGGAATTCGTAAATCTTTCCGCGACGCTCCGCTGTCTTTGGTTCAGTCTTCCCAACATTCAGTGAATCGTGCGTTCCCGTGGAACGTCCGTTTCTCGGTCGAGCTGTTCCTTGCGCCACCGCCGTACTGCCTCTGAGATGTCGTTGAGGCTTTGGTGGATGATCGGGTCCATGTCTTGGAATGCTTGGGCGATGCCCGGAATCATCCGAGGGTCGTCCGTATCCTGGCGCTCAATAACCGTTGATTCCATGCGGCCGATGATCTCGATGCCATGTTCGAGGTGCTCCAAAAGGGGGGCGACATCGTCCGGGACATCCGCTTCCGCACCACCTCCAAAAAATCCTTCTAAAAACCCAGCAACCAATTCTTCATGTCGACAGGTGAGGGCTGAGGCGAGAACCTCTGAATTAACGGGATCAAGGCGCGGCAATTTTTTCAACAACACTTTCTTGTCCGGTCCCTGGAACCGCGACATGCGGTTCCAAAGGCCCATCAGGGTCTCAAAGAAACGCGTGAACTCTTGCTCGTTATCAAACTCGGGCAAGCCATCGGGCCAGAAACTTTGGATGGTTTTGATTGGGGATGTATCCATGATCGGGCTGGAAATCTCACCCCAAAATCGCATGCGCACCACGTGGAATGGCTGCGGGCAGTGATACCGCTTCAAAAAACGGCGCAACGCCGCATCGCCCACGTATTTTGTGTCGAGCAATCGCATTTTCGTAATGTGCATTCATGGGAAAAGATTGTCAAAGTCGGTTTTACAAATTGAAGGTCCTGACCGAATGTCTGTGTCCCTGGCTGTGACGTTCCGATAAAAAAATCATTGCCTTCTGTGTCGTGCCGATCTACGCCTTGCTTCCTCCTGCCCCAGTCCCAGTCCACCGCTCTGCATGGCTTCATTGCGAAATTCGTAAATCTTTCCGCAACGCTCTGCTTTCGTTCGACGAGGCCGTGTGCCATGTTTGGCGCGTGAGTGCACAATCCCCGTTACAAACCTCGAACCCTGGTAATGGGGCGATGACCCCGCTGTGACGCCGATATCGATCCGGAACCTTTGATATGCCCAATTTCGCGCTCGCGTCGACCCCATCGCTGTACTCCGATCCCGTTGTCCTGGACTGGGCGATCGGGGAGGTTGATGACACGGAGTTCGCCTCGAACAATAAGCGGAAATGGGTGCTTGATACCTTTTTCAACGATCTCGCTATCCACCATCACCTGAATTCCCTGGACGGCAATGTGATCGGGAGGATGCTGTCGCATGTTCCGGTGGAGCGCTTCCGAAATCATCTCGATGCGCTGGTCGATCGCTGGCCGACTTGGACGGATACACCGGCGTGGCGTGGAGCGGAGGTGATTGCCGAACTCGATCCCTCGGCTGCCGCCAACCTGTTCGAGACCTATCTCAGTCAAACAGCCAATCAACAGCATGGCGACATTTCCAAGCTCTTGGGCATTGTCGAATCCCTTCGCCACATCGACGGCGAACAGGGATTTCGTCTTTTCGAGATTCTTGCCGAGCAAGTGAGTTCGATTGAGGATTCCCATTTTTCGGGATGGGTCTTGTCGGGAATGTTGGTGGCCGGTCTTCGCCTGGATCGCCCGGATACGGGTGATTTAATCCAGCGTTTGCTTGCCAGCGGAATGAGAGATGAGGAATCCCTCCCGAAAGCTCTCAACCGGATCATGGGAGCGATGGTCGGGCGGGAGACCGAGTTACCGTATGTCCGTGATTTCATGATAGGATACACGGATCAAATCCTTCTCCCGTTGGGCGAGGATTTGTTTGTACCTGAAGCTCATCTCGATGAAGCCGACGTGGCCCTGTTGGAATTGCAGGACGGCGATACCAAAGCGGCCCAGGGCCTCATCGAGCGTTATTTGTTCGCTTCTCCCGCGCCTTGGATCGGCGAAACGTTTCAAACGTCCACTGCCTTACGGGTTTTCAAGGAAATCGCCGAAGGCAAGATCGAGATCAAGATTGACGACAAGCGCCGTCGACCATGGCGGCATGCGTTTGCCATCGCGGGACTTCTCAGCGGTTGGAAGCTGCCAGAGATCAAGCTCGCGGAATTATCAATGCAACGATTCCTCGATGTGTTGACCGCAGACCTTGAACTGCCGAGCGCACTATGTGTACCTACCAGTGTGGCAATGCTGGCGCCAGTGTTCGATCAGCAATCTTGCCTCCTCAAGTGAATAGAACACTTCCCCGTTCAGAAGCTCGTTTCCGAGATTTTCGTTGAACCATTCGTTGGAGCCGTTTTCCAACGGGCCGCAGGGTGAATTCTCCTCGATCGCCGCACGTACGGGGCAGCACCAGCCACCACGAATACACCCAGCCATATTTACAACCCGGTTGATTTCCTACGGTTGACGCACTACCTTAAATATAATCCGACTAGGCGGATAGATGGTAGATGTCGTTAGAATGAACGAAAATTCGGTCCTGAAAACAGTCGGCGCAGTTGCAGGGATTGGTGGCATCGCAATCGCGGTCTTAATGCTTATTTATCGCGAGCTGATACGGTCGAATCTCCTTTCAATAATACAACCTGATCATGCAGCCGCAATAATCGCCGCAATTGTGATACTTACGTTTTTCGTCGAGATTTTCGGTGTTTACTGTTGGTTAGTGAATAGCCGACGCCGGTTTATTTCTGAAAAGGCATGGATTTTGTTTTTTGTTTGCGCTCATGGTGTTATACTAGCCGCCCTAGAGTTTGACTCGCGCAAAGGTTTACACGCTAGGTTTTGTGTGATTCAAGGTTGTTGGCAACAAGGGAGTGTGTTCAATGCCAACGATTCCTTTGCGAAACGACTTTGATGCTGAAAGAGTCCGTGTTCTTGCGGCACGGAGCGATGATGGGAACCAGGCGCGACGGCTTTTGTCGATGGCGGCCATCTACGATGGGATGGATCGAGCGTGCGCGGCGGGTATTGGCGGCATGGATCGGCAGACGTTGCGGGACTGGGTTCACCGGTTCAACGCGGGAGGTCCGGCCGGTCTGATCGACCGCAAGCCGAACGGGGCGTTGCGTCGGTTGACGCCGTCGCAAATGGCGGCGCTTTCGCGGGCTATCGAGGCCGGTCCCGATCCCGAACGGGATGGGGTCGTGCGCTGGCGCTGCATCGATCTCAAGCAACTGATCCGAACGCGCTTCGGCGTGGACTATCACGAGCGGAGCGTCGGCAAGCTGCTGGCCGCGCTCGGGTTCTCGCATATTTCCGCGCGCCCGCGCCACGTCGGCCAGGATGCGCGGGCACAGGAGGAATTTAAAAAAAAGTTTTCCCGAACACTTGGCAAAAATCGTAGCGGCACAGCCACCGGACACGCCCATCGAGGTTTGGTTTCAAGATGAAATGCGCGTCGGCCAGAAGAACAGCCTGGTGCGCCAGTGGGCCCCAAAGGGATCGCGCCCGCGCCAGGTCAAGGACCTACGGACCTCTTCGGCGTATCTCTTCGGCGCCATCTGCCCCGAGCGCGGTGAGGGCGCGGCGCTGGTCATGCCGCGCGCCAATACTGAAGCCATGGACCTGCATCTCGAGGAAATCAGCCGGGCCGTTGCCCCAAACGCCCATGCCGTCGTGCTGCTCGACCAAGCCGCATGGCACACCACTGCCAAACTCGGCATCCCGGAGAACATCTCCCTCGTGCCTTTGCCACCCAAGTCCCCGGAGCTCAATCCCGCCGAAAATGTCGGGCAATACCTCCGCCAGAACTGGCTCTCCAATCGTGTCTTCGACTCCTATGAAGCCATCGTCGAGGCCTCTTGCCAAGCCTGGAACAACCTGACCAACCGACCTTGGAAGATCATGTCCATCGGCCTCAGAGCGTGGGCTCGCACAAGTCAATGTTAAGGGCGGTTGGTATTAATCTTGAGTCCGAGCCGTTACCCGCGCTCGCCAAAGAAGAATTGGCAGCGGTTGAACTGGTTACCTCGACGGGATGTGTGAGCTATATAGTCGTCCGTGAAGAACCCTGATTTCAAGCTGAAGCGGCGATTGGGTTTGCGGTGGGGTGCGAGATGTTGCTGAGGAGCGCGGCCAGGATTTGGACAAACAAACGCCTCAGCCATTTGAGGACAAGGCGGTAGTTGTAGCCGGCGCCGGCGAGGATGGCGTTGATCTTGTCGCCGTCGCGGCCTTTGAGGAAGTTGCGCCCCAGCCTGCCATCGCTCTTGAGATGTCCGATCACGGCCTCGACGGCGGAGCGCCGCCTGAGCTCCTTCTTGATCGTCGGCGTGATGCCGCGTTTCTGGCCTGATCTAAAGACGCGGTGTTTGTTGGTATTAGCCTCTCCTCCTGGGCCGTCTTGCGGCGGATGTCGCGGACGGTGCGCCCGAGATAGGTCTTGAGCTTGCGCAGGGCCTTGTTGGCCCGCTTGTGCTGTTTGGCATGGCGGTAGCGGCCTTGCATGATCAACGCCCTCTTGCCCAGGCGGGTATAGGACTGACGCAGGGCAATGCCGTGCTCCCGTGCCAGTCGCACCAGCCGCTCGCGGGCTCGTTGCATCAGTTTGGCGGCGGTCGGAAAGGCAATCGCCTTCTCTTGTACGGTGGTGTCCACCGTCACCCGCTCGAGGTCCTTCTCCCGCAGCGCCCCCACCCGGTGGGCCACGGCCAGGCTCTCCTGGAATACCTTCTCCAAACCTTCCGGCCCGATCCGGTCCCGCCACCGGGTCATCGACGAGCGCTCCATGGGCAGCTCATGCTGAAAGTACTCTTCGCCGCAGAAGCACTGGAAGTATGGGTCGTAGACCCAGCGCTCGCAGACCTCCTCATCCGAGAGATCGAACATATGCTTGAGGATGTGCAGCCCAACCATCAACCGCGTCGGGACCCCCGGCCGACCCTCCTCCGAATACAAGGCTTCATAGGTCTCGTCGAAGAAAGTCCACGCGATCCGGCCCCCCAACACCACCAACTCGTGGCGCAGGTTGATGATGTTTTCGAACCGCGAGCGGAACAGGTCCTCTATTCCCGATGACACCTTGCGCGATGGCTTCATCACAGTTCTCCAATCCCAATCGACGGGAGCAGAGAATCACGTTCCGCAACGGAAGGGAATCCCCAAAATCAATTATTTCAAATCACAAGCTTTTCAGGCCCAAAACCCGTTTTCTTGCAAATCCGATTACTTCGCCAAACCGAAAGAGCTACCAACATCAGCCGCTTACGCGTTCTTCACGAGCGACTATATAACCGAGCAGAGTTTCGACAGGTTGTTACCGGCCGTGACCCAGGGGCAGTCGCCGTGGATGGGCAATTTCGTGCTGCGCTTGTTTCCATTCGACTCGATTGAAGCATCACTCGAAGATTGGGGCTATGTAACCGAGAAGCTCGAAGACCGCACCTTCATCCAGCGCCGGTTCACATCCTCCGAGGAGCAGGGTGGCGTGATCGACCAGCTGCGCGAGCATGGCATTGATCCGACGGGTAAAGAGACGGAGGGTCATCTCTTGGCGGAGTTCTACCTGTCGCGCCCTGCCAAAGACGCAGCCGATATGCCCATCGAGCGTCTTTTGACCGCTTGATTGACGCAATCCAAAAGGACTGCTGTGGGTCAACTGCCGCCGATGATTCACCGTCCCAACTCCGTCAGCTTGCCGGGGTAAAGCGGTCGAGTCCCCCTCCTACTCCGGCTGCACACCCCGTCGCGATGGCGCCGTGGAGGCCGTCCCGGGCACCGCCCCGGCCGGCACGGCCGCAACGCGGGCATCCCCGGGCCCGAATCCGGCGCATAATGCGGCCGTCCGGGGCCGGGCGGGCGGCCAACCGCGCCCGCGCGGGCACATCAGACCGGGCGTCAGGCGCCCGGCCTAGAATTCGCCGTCCCGATCAGGGGGCTGGGCGCGGGCCGACGCCCGGGGGCCCGGCCGGGGGCCCGACGCCGGGGCAGAAACGGAGGAGGAAGACCATGATCCGGGACGCGGAGGAACGGAAGGCGAGGCTGCTGGACGCGCTCTCGAAGGGGCTGAGCGTGGGCGGCGCGTGCCGGGAGGCCGGCCTCGTCCGGGTGACCGCCTACCGCTGGCGCGCGGACGACGCGGGCTTCGCGGGCGCCTGGGATGCGGCGCTGGCCGACGGCCGGGACGCGTTCAGGGACCTGGTCCGCGAGCGGGCCGTCGGCAGGCTGGAGCCCGTCCTGGGCCCCGACGGCCGGCCCGAGCTCGAGCGCGACCCCGCCACGGGCGAGGTCGTCCTGGACGACCGGTTCGAGCCCGCCGTCCGGACGCGGGCCGCCTACGACGCCCGTGCGATGGAGCTGTACGCGAGGTGCCACCCGGAGTTCGCGACCCGGCGCGTCGAGGCTCAGGTCCGCGCCGAGGTCGCGGTCGAGGCGCCGCGGGCGGTACCGGACCTGGATACGCTGCCGCCCTTCCACCTTGCCGCGCTGAGGTTCGCGCTCGCCTGCGCCTCGGGGGAGCGCGACGCGCTAATGGCACAGGTCCCCCGCCCCCGAGACGGCGACCTCCTGGTGTACTGGCTGTCCACCGAGGTCGGCCGCCTGCCCGCGACCGTCGGCGAGCTCGCGGGCCTCCTCCGGGATGCCGGCGCGCCCGTCGGCGACGTGGCGGGTCTCCGCTTCCGGCTGCGCGGCCTCGGCGCCGACGTGGACGGCGACGGCCGGGTGGACTGGCCGCCGCGTCCGGCGGCCCCGCCCCGCCCGCGGATCGCGTCGGGCCCGCCTCTCCTGGACCGGGGCGTCTGAGGTCGCTTCACGCGCGGGAAAAAATTTCCAGAGTTTCAGGATATGGGGGCCGACGAGTTCAGTGGCTCAGAAATTTCGAAGTTTTCGATCCTGCGCCGGCTCGTCAAGGAATCCGGACGTCGGGGATATTCAACACATCCTGGGGGTCAGGCGCCTCTCCTGCTGGGTCATATCGGGGCACCCTCTTGCCTTCCAGAACGATTTCTCTTACATTATGTCACAGAGGTTTAAGCATACCCTACGGAGCTTGTGACTCCAGTACCGCACCTCCAAAAAACCGGGGGTGTTGGCAAATATAAGAGCCCCGGGTGAAAGCCCGGAGTAAACACTTAGCGCTGGTCACAAGCTCCCCGGCGTCGGCCCGCCGCCGACTGCTTCCGAGGGAGGCTGGTACTGAACTACCCAAGCAGAAATGATGATTTCGCCCTGGGCTGTTATAGTCGTCCGTGAAGAACCCTGATTTCAATCTGAAGCGGCGATTGGGTTTGCGGTGGGGTGCGAGATGTCGCTGAGGAGCGCGGCCAGGATTTGGACAAACAAACGCCTCAGCCATTTGAGGACAAGGCGGTAGTTGTAGCCGGCGCCGGCGAGGATGGCGTTGATCTTGTCGCCGTCGCGGCCTTTGAGGAAGTTGCGCCCTAGCCTGCCATCGCTCTTGAGATGTCCGATCACGGCCTCGACGGCGGAGCGCCGCCTGAGCTCCTTCTTGATCGTCGGCGTGATGCCGCGTTTCTGGCCTGATCTAAAGACGCGGTGTTTGTTGGGGTAATCGTGGCCCTGGTATCCCTTGTCGACATAGATGCGCTCGGCCGATATCCCCGTCCAGCGTTCCATCTCTTCGATCACCTGCCTCAAGGTGTGGCCATCATAGGGATTGCCGTGGAAGGCCTTGACGTGGGCGACGAACTGGCCGCCGGGGGGGCGGGAATTGGTCGCCGCCACGGAGACCTTGCAGCCGAACTCGTACGGCTTGTGCGCCTTCCCTTTGCCGATGCATTCGACCTCGGGCGCGTGGAGCGAATAGACCTTGGGCAAGGGGTCGCGCCGCTTCTGGGTCGACACCCGCTCGGCCAGCCACAAGGGGCGGCGGAAGGTATCCCGTAGGCTCTCCTCCTGGGCCGTCTTGCGGCGGATGTCGCGGACGGTGCGCCCGAGATAGGTCTTGAGCTTGCGCAGGGCCTTGTTGGCCCGCTTGTGCTGTTTGGCATGGCGGTAGCGGCCTTGCATGATCAACGCCCTCTTGCCCAGGCGGGTAACCGGATCGATTTTTCATCGAGTGGCCGCGAGGCAGTTAATCGGCCGCATAACTGCGCAACTGTAGACGCGATCGCCTTGACTCATGGTTTTTCGCCCCGTTCTTCTTGCGAGTGGTTGCAATTTTGCGAAACGGATTATTCTTCGGCCACGCCATCGCGCAGGTCCCGAAGCCGGATCAGCATGGCAAGTGTGCGTTCCAGCTTGCGATCGAGATGCACCTCGTAACGGGCCAGCCTCGTCATCCTTTCGGGATTAAGGGATTGACCGAAGGCCTGCGCGCGGATCAGCGGCCGGTTCTCCAGTTCCTTCCGCCGCTGGGCGTACCAAGGCAAAAGCTTCTTCTCGATGAAACGCCGCAGCGCTTCAACATCGGGCGTCGCCGGTTCCTCGTCCTCGTCGAGATCATCCGGATCGCAGTCAAGCAGGCCCTGCCACCAATCGCGCGTATCGGCTTGCAGCGCCGCGAGGGCCCTTCAGGCGATGTCCCATGCTCTGTTGAAAAAGGCGAGGCAGGCATGGTTGGGCTTCGAGGCTAGGCGGCCTCTTTGATGGTTTCAATGGCGCTTTTCGCTTTTGCCTTTTTCACGTGATCCTCGAGGGCAGCTCTGAGGATGGGGAGTTGCCGGTAGGCCTTGAGGCGACGGAGGTCTTTTGGGCTTCCAGGAGGCCGGCGGCGGTCCATCGCAAGGCCATCTCGGCGTTGCGCCAGCGCTTGACATTGTGCTGCACCATCCTGACCGTTCCCAAGGCATTCTCGATGGCGTTGGTGCAGGCCAAGGAGCGCCTGAGCTTGGGCGGCAGGCCCAAGCGGATCACGGTGAGGATCTCATCCAGGCCCTCCAGGATGGAAGCCGAAACGCCGGGGGCCTCGGTCTCCAGGCGGCGCGCCAGGTTCTTCATGAGGCGTTCGGCTTTCTCGGCATCGTCTTGGTCCCAGGCTTGCCTGAGCGCCTTCTTGACGCCGGCATGAAGGCTTTCGTCGAGGCGCTCGATGATGTTGCGGCCCTTGTGGACCTGGCAGCGCTGGAGGGCGGCCACCGGCCCGAAGGTCCGCTTGATCGCCTTGGAGAGCGCCTTGGCGCCGTCGACGATGAAGAGCCGGGGCACTTCCGGGTCGAGGCCGCGGGCGGTCAGGTTGTCGAGCAGCGCCTGCACCGTGGCGGCATTCTCCGTGGCACCTTCGGCCAGGCCTAGAACATGCTTCTCGCCCGCGCCGTCGATGCCAATAGCTGCCAGCAACACGTGATCGCCGACGTGCAGCCCGTCGATCTGGATGACCAGGAGATCGAGATCCGAAAGGTCGCTGGCCAGGAAGGCCTTCAGCTTCTTGCGCGTCATGGCCACGAAGCGCCGCGAGACCGCGGACTTCGAGGTCGCATCGCCCGCGCGTGCCGGCAAGTCGCCGCTGGCCTCGCCGGGCAGGCGCACGGCGCGCGCGTACTTGCGGGTCGAAACCGTAAGCAGCATGATGTTCATCGCCCAGGACTGCAAAAGCGCCGGGTCCGAGAGCAACTCCCAGCTCGGCAAGCTCATCTCCTTGCCCGCAAGATCGCGCACCCGCGGGCGCGTCAGCTTCACCTTGCCCCCGTGATAGGCAATCTCGCTCTGGGTTGTCCCCCAGCGATGGCCCTGCCGCTCGGACGTGCGGGCGTGGCGCGCTCCGCAGAGCACCTCGCTATCCTCGTCCAGCATCTCGCCCAGGGTCTCCACCCCGGCCAACAGGCAAAAGCGATCCACGCTCATGCGCAGATCATCAAAAGCCTCCGGCAAGGCCGGCGGCAACAGCGGAAGCGGGATCTCCAACAGTTTCGAAAGGCGGCTGTTCCGTGTAGTCTTGGTCATGGCGTCGTTCTCCTTGATGGATTCAACACCCAGAGCCTAACGGTTCCAGGCGAATGACGCCTACCTCACTTTTTCAACATCAGCCGGGACATTGCCTTTCATAGGATTCGGCCTTGCCTCCACATAAGAGTTTCAGCGCCTTGGCCGTCATGGCTTCGTCCTCGTCAAGATCCTGGATTTCCACCGCCGTCTTCTCCGGCGTCGCCCGGATGGCTTCGACAAGCCCCTCGATCTGCCGTTCGACCCCCAGATGAGCCAGCGCGGCCTTGACGGTGTTGTTGTAAGGGATGGTCGCGTCGTCGAGGCCCCGACGGTGGGCGGCCGCCTCGGCGAGTCGCAGCTGACGCTTCCGCCACAAAACCCCGGCTAGCTCCTCGACCAGATGCTCCTCGGTCGGCCCCTGCGGTGCGTGCTCGTCCGCCAGCGACGTCACAAGCGCCTGATATTCGCCCGCGTCCTCCCAGGGCAACACCGTATAGCGTGACAGGATGCCGTGTTTGAGCGCGTTGAACCGGGTGATCTCGGTGCCGGTGCTTTGGTTCGGCAAGGCCGATTGGGTCATGGCCAAAATTTCCTCTGTCGTTCGGGTATTTTCAGAACATGTGTTCTAAACACCACAGGCGTCAATTTGAAAAATAGAGCGTGATCCGTCGAGCCATCCGAGACGTCGCTCGCCTTCCCGAACCAGCAGCCCCAGCTTTTCCAGCCGGATTCGCATGGCCGCCGGTGACACGCCGAATCGCCGAGCAATCGGCTTGCCGACATCCTCGAACAAAGCGTCATTGACAGCGTCGTCCCAGCTTATTGCATTCTCATGAATGAGGGTTTGGGCCCGCATCCGGACCCTCCCATTGGGGCGCAGTTCAGACAACAGCAAAGGCCGTATGTGACCAAAACGATCCTTCCACTCGTCGTGAATCCGACGACGCGGCATCAGCAAACAGGACGAAAAGAAATCGGCCTGCCACTCGATGGGCTCCCTTCTCTGGCTGGACCGGCAAATCACGGTAGGTTCGCGGGTGGCTTCGAAAAGGGAAATTTGGTTGGCATTCGTGGCCACGTACCGCCGATGAAGCCGCCAGTGCCCGATTTCATGGCCGACACTGAACCGATAGCGGCCCAGCATGGATGGATTTTTCTTTGGATTGAGGCTTTGGTCGATCAGGACGGTTTCAGTGTCCATCCAGATCGCCCCAAGAATGTCAACCTGTTCGCTCATCATTTGGATGTCTAAGGTCTCGTGCAGATCGGCGAACCCAAGCCGCAGCGCAAGATGGTAAGTTGTGATTTTCACAACCGGGATCGGCAACTTGACTGGCTTGCCGGCCGTTTTTTCGTACTCGGCGAGCAACAGTTCGGAGTCTCGTTCGATTTCGTCCTCAGAGAGATATCGCACCTCGATTGCCATTTGCTGTCATCCTCATTTGCATCGTCGAATTTCGTACCGTTGGCATTTACCGCTACTTTTTCTTCGCCTTCTGTGCCTGACGAGCCAATTTTGCCATATCGTCCACCGTCAGCCCCCTGGTAGTTCGCAGCAGCGCGGCCATTTCCCGGGGGTGCTCTCGGATTATGTCGGAGAGGTCGGATGATACCTTTCCCGCTAACGCCAGAAGTTCATCGACATCGCTGCCGAAAATCTCAGCGATTTTGCGAACTTTGTCCTCTGCTGGCGGCGGGAACTCGTCCCGCTCGACTTTCGAAAGATAGGTAGGGCTGACCCCGATCTTCTTGGCCATCTCACGCAATCCGATCAACAGTTTCTCGCGCTCACGGCGCACGGTGGCGCCGAACTTCTCCGTCTTACCGCTGCTCATCAGACTCTCCGTGTGTTTAGTGTTAATTTAACAGGCAGATCGGTGGCGGTCAATCATTTGAGAATTTCGTTGCAGCAGGACACGCCGCTGACAGAGACGCATCCCTTATCGTTCAAGATTACGCGGCCGCTCGCGGCATCCCATCATAGGTACGGCCGTTCAGCTCACGGCCAGTGCGATGCTTGCGTAACTATTGTCCCGTTTTCGGGGTCCACCTCATCATACCGATATTTTAAATTAGTATACTGTCCCCGCTTAATCGATATTTTAGCACATAAATTGGTAAACTGTCCCCGTTTTAGTCGCCCGTGAAGAACGTGTAAGCGGCTGATGTTGGTAGCTCTTTCGGTTTGGCGAAGTAATCGGATTTGCAAGAAAACGGGTTTTGGGCCTGAAAAGCTTGTGATTTGAAATAATTGATTTTGGGGATTCCCTTCCGTTGCGGAACGTGATTCTCTGCTCCCGTCGATTGGGATTGGAGAACTGTGATGAAGCCATCGCGCAAGGTGTCATCGGGAATAGAGGACCTGTTCCGCTCGCGGTTCGAAAACATCATCAACCTGCGCCACGAGTTGGTGGTGTTGGGGGGCCGGATCGCGTGGACTTTCTTCGACGAGACCTATGAAGCCTTGTATTCGGAGGAGGGTCGGCCGGGGGTCCCGACGCGGTTGATGGTTGGGCTGCACATCCTCAAGCATATGTTCGATCTCTCGGATGAGGAGGTCTGCGAGCGCTGGGTCTACGACCCATACTTCCAGTGCTTCTGCGGCGAAGAGTACTTTCAGCATGAGCTGCCCATGGAGCGCTCGTCGATGACCCGGTGGCGGGACCGGATCGGGCCGGAAGGTTTGGAGAAGGTATTCCAGGAGAGCCTGGCCGTGGCCCACCGGGTGGGGGCGCTGCGGGAGAAGGACCTCGAGCGGGTGACGGTGGACACCACCGTACAAGAGAAGGCGATTGCCTTTCCGACCGCCGCCAAACTGATGCAACGAGCCCGCGAGCGGCTGGTGCGACTGGCACGGGAGCACGGCATTGCCCTGCGTCAGTCCTATATCCGCCTGGGCAAGAGGGCGTTGATCATGCAAGGCCGCTACCGCCATGCCAAACAGCACAAGCGGGCCAACAAGGCCCTGCGCAAGCTCAAGACCTATCTCGGGCGCACCGTCCGCGACATCCGCCGCAAGACGGCCCAGGAGGAGAGCCTACGGGATACCTTCCGCCGCCCCTTGTGGCTGGCCGAGCGGGTGTCGACCCAGAAGCGGCGCGACCCCTTGCCCAAGGTCTATTCGCTCCACGCGCCCGAGGTCGAATGCATCGGCAAAGGGAAGGCGCACAAGCCGTACGAGTTCGGCTGCAAGGTCTCCGTGGCGGCGACCAATTCCCGCCCCCCCGGCGGCCAGTTCGTCGCCCACGTCAAGGCCTTCCACGGCAATCCCTATGATGGCCACACCTTGAGGCAGGTGATCGAAGAGATGGAACGCTGGACGGGGATATCGGCCGAGCGCATCTATGTCGACAAGGGATACCAGGGCCACGATTACCCCAACAAACACCGCGTCTTTAGATCAGGCCAGAAACGCGGCATCACGCCGACGATCAAGAAGGAGCTCAGGCGGCGCTCCGCCGTCGAGGCCGTGATCGGACATCTCAAGAGCGATGGCAGGCTGGGGCGCAACTTCCTCAAAGGCCGCGACGGCGACAAGATCAACGCCATCCTCGCCGGCGCCGGCTACAACTACCGCCTTGTCCTCAAATGGCTGAGGCGTTTGTTTGTCCAAATCCTGGCCGCGCTCCTCAGCGACATCTCGCACCCCACCGCAAACCCAATCGCCGATTCAGATTGAAATCAGGGTTCTTCACGGACGACCGTTTTAGAGTCCCCATTTTATCCGCCTTTTCCGACCCCGCTCCCCGAAAAACCACCCCATTACCGAAAATCTCCCAATTCTCCAAGGAAGTTGGGCTAATCTGGACGTTCAAGATGACGTGAACGAGCCAAATGCCTTGGACAGGCTGCCAGGGACGGTAGCGGTCGCAGGAGGCACTCTCAACATTACCGGCGCCGTCCAGCAGGTCACGGATGGTATCTTAACAGGAGGTCGGTGGCTCGTCGGACCCGAGGGTCCTTGGTTCGTCCCACCGCCGGAAGCGCTGGTCTCTCAACTCATGATTGGTGATGCGGTGATCACGAGCATCGGAGAATCGGCCGAAATCACTCTGAGTTCCAACAGCACTATTCCCAACCTGATGCTCCAAACCAACGATGGGAGTTTTGCTCTGAAATCGGCCCAGTACGAAACCCCAGGGTCACTCTTAAACGGAGGAATTATTGAGGTTGGCAGTGCCCGGGACGAGTCTGTTCCTGTCGGTGGATTCGGAGGCAAACTGGTGGTCAATGGCGATTTGACCAACAGTGAACTTATCATCGTCGACGCCGAATCCGAAATCCTGGTCGACGGCACTTTCGAGACTACGGTCGGCTCCAATAGCATTATTTCCGGTATGGTCACGGCGGACGAATTCTGCAATGACGGTGGCGACTTCGGCGGTTTCGGCGGTACCATAAACGGTTTTCTCTTTGACAACGGCGGCAACCTCTCTCCCGGCGAATCGCCGGGGACACTGACGCTCGACGTCAAATTCTTTGAGCAATTTGCCGTCGGCACGTTGGTCATCGAACTTGGCGAGTTTGCTCAGGACCTGTTGATAATCACCGGCGATGCGATTTTCGATGGCACCCTCGAATTCGTCTTTCTCGACAATTTCGTTCCCCAGCCCAGCGACATCTTCCCCTTCATCGAGGTCGGCGGCTCGATCTTCGGCGAGTTCAGTGACATCATCCTCACCGGCTTGCCCCAAGGCAGTACCTTC
Source organism: Alphaproteobacteria bacterium (assembly GCA_965218865.1). Lineage (GTDB taxonomy): Bacteria > Pseudomonadota > Alphaproteobacteria > JAAXGF01 > JAAXGF01 > CBDCME01. The sequence continues at coordinate 117,201 of CBDCME010000049.1, read as the reverse complement.
GATCCTCCGTTCACGGAAGGCGATCAGTTCCTCATCGGCAACATCGTAGCCGCCGACGTTCCCGAACCCGCCACCCTCGCCCTCATTGGCGTCGGTCTCGCTGGCCTCGGCTACCTGCGCCTCCGTCGCCGTGGGGGTGGGGGAATCGTCGTGCTCAACCTCGGAGATTTGTTTTCCACCGAGTGTTCCAAAAATGCCGCTAACCGTTGGTTTTTTTCTCCGCCGCCACGTATTCGCCATCGGCACCCGCGGCGGCGATGTTTTCCGCCCTGATGCGCTCGAAGATTTCCTTACGCAAGACCGATGCCTCGGAGGGGAAAGTAAAGCCGAGTTTCGCCGATTTCCCACGTACCTCGACGACCGTGAGTTCGATGTTGTTGTTGATGACGACCGATTCGCCCACCTTGCGCGTGAGGTACAACATCGAAGGTCCCTTCGAAATCTATGGCTATCGAGCCCACCCTACCCGAAATGACGACATCGGGTAAGCCCCAGATTCCGATGCCGCCCGTTAACCCAACACGTGCGAGTTAACGATTCGGCAAGGTATCCCGCTTACCTTCGATACTAGCCGTGTTGGGCGCCGACTCTCGAACCGAAAACCGTTCGGTCGATCCATGGCCCGCGATAGGGACGCGAGGATACCATGACCCAAGTTTACCTTGACCTCTCTCGATTGATCGAGCGCTTGCATCGTCGATTCCTCGATGTATTGCGGGCCGAGCTCAAATTTCTTGGCGTCGACGACATCAATGCCGTTCAAAGTCTTATCCTGGCGAACATCAACGGCGAGGAGGTGACGGTGCGCGATCTCGTCGACCGCGGGTACTACCTTGGTTCCAACGCCTCGTACAATATCAAGAAACTGGTCGAGAGCGGATATTTGAACCAGGAGCGTTCGCCGCACGACCGGCGATCCGTTTGCATCAAGCTTTCACAAAAGGGTTTGGATTTGTGTTCCAGGATCCAGGAGCGGCAAAGCAACCACGTCGCGGCGCTGATCAACGGACACGGCGATTCAAACGAATTGGACATCGCCTGCGACACCCTGCGCCGGTTGGAGCGTACCTGGTCGGACTATATCCATTACGGGCGCGCCTAACCCGTCTTCCCCGCCCGTCTTCCCCGCCCGTCTTCCCCGCCCGTAATCCGGTACTCAGTCCACCGCTTCACCGTAGCGGACACAAATCTTTTCGGATTCGGAGAGCGGCAAAGGCTCGTCGGTCAAGGCACAGTAATGGGTTTCCCCATCCTTGTCGTCGGCGCTGTGTGTGCAATAATGACAACACGAAAAGCAGACACCGAAGGTTCCGGCGCCCTGCCACTCGCCCAATTCGTCGAAGAGTGTATTCAATGCCGCCGTCACGACTGTTTGTGATTCGGGAGTGAGACGCCGGGCGGCCGCGTCGATCTTCAGAATCGGGTCCTTGGCCAGCAGATCCTCTCCCGAGGGAGTCATTTCGAGGCGCAACGAGCGGCGATCGTTACGTTCCGGTCGTCGCGCTATATATCCCTTGTTTTCCAAAGAGATAAGCGTTTGCGACACGGTGCCCTTGGTGGTTCCCAGGTACGAGGCAAGCGCGGTGGGATTACGCGAATAACGATTCGCGCGGGCGAGAAAGCGCAAGGCCTCCCATTGGGCTGGGTTCAATCCGCAAATAAATTGAAGGCTCCTGGCGATTCGGCTCAGCCGGTCGATGATTATGCCGAGACTTTCACCGCCCGGTTGGTCCTGGTTCGCCATGAGTTCCGCTGAATGTCCCGATTTCCCGTAAGAATTTTCCCCAATCATTACTTGTACCGCGGTGCCGAAATGTCAATCCTGAACATCGGCAAACCCAATGTACGGGAAAATTTCACCGGACCGTCGAGCGAATGTCATGCCGCGAATCCAATAGCTTTGAGGAACGTCCCTTCGATGGCCGAATTTTTCTCTGATCCTCGAGAGCTGCTCGAGTCCCTCTTCGAGGCCGCGGTCGCGGCTGTCGGGGCGGACCGGTGCTTGGGCCGACACTTGCCGCCGCCGCCGCGCGGGCGGTTACGCGTCGTCGGGGCCGGCAAGGCTGCCGCCGCCATGGCCCGGACCGTCGAGGAAAACTGGTCGGGTCCCCTGAGCGGGCTGGTTGTCACGCGATATGGCCACGCCGTCTCTTGCCGCCGGATCGCGGTGATCGAGGCCAGCCATCCGATCCCCGACAGGGCCAGCCGCGACGCCGCCACGCGGGTATGCGCGCTGGTCTCCGAATGTGGACCGGACGATCTCGTTCTGGCTCTGTTTTCGGGCGGCGGATCCGCCTTGCTGGCGCTTCCCGCGTCAGGCCTCACGCTGGCCGACAAGCAAGCCGTTAATCAGGCGCTCCTGAATTCGGGCGCGCCGATCGACGAGATCAATTGTGTCCGCAAGCATCTCTCCGCGATCAAGGGCGGGCGCCTGGCCCTGGCGTGCGCCCCGGCCTCGGTCGTCACCTTGGTGATTTCGGACGTTCCCGGAGACGATCCGGGCCTCGTGGCCTCGGGTCCGACGGTCGCCGACCCCACAACTTGCGCCGAGGCATTGGCGGTCCTCGAAAAACACGGAATCGATGCCCCCGCTGCGGTGTGGAAGCATTTGCGCCGGGCCGGCGGCGAAACTCCGAAACCCGGCGATCCGCGCCTCGCTTCGGCGTCGACCGTCGTCGTGGCCTCGGCCCGGGACGCGCTCGCCGGCGCGGCCAAGGCGGCGCGCGCGGCCGGCCTCACGCCGGTCGTGATCGGGGAAGCGATGAGGGGCGAGGCGCGTGATTTGGCCCGGGAGCACGCCCGCAACGTGCGCCGGGCGCGGCGTGCGGGACAAGCGGCACCGATCGTGCTGCTGTCGTGCGGCGAGGCGACGGTAACCTTGGGTGGCGGCGGACGGGGCGGCCCCAACGCGGAATTTCTCCTCGCCCTGGCGCTGGCCCTCGAAGACTCGGCCGGCGTTTTCGCCATCGCCTGCGATACCGACGGCATCGACGGCAGCGAGGACAACGCCGGGGCGCTGGTGACGCCCGATACCCTGTCCCGCGCCGCCGCTCTCGGCGTAAATGCCGATACCCGGCTCGCGGACAACGACAGCCACGGTTTCTTCGCCGTCCTCGGCGATCTCGTCGTCACCGGTCCGACCCGGACCAACGTCAGCGATTTCCGGGCGATTCTTGTCTTGCCCCCGCACTGAGGTTGCCATCATCTCGGACAGTTTGTTCGAAAACTCGCGGCCCCGGCCCCCGCCCCCTCCCGGCCACCCATATGGCGATGTCCCATGCTCTGTTGAAAAAGGCGAGGCAGGCATGGTTGGGCTTCGAGGCTAGGCGGCCTCTTTGATGGTTTCAATGGCGCTTTTCGCTTTTGCCTTTTTCACGTGATCCTCGAGGGCAGCTCTGAGGATGGGGAGTTGCCGGTAGGCCTTGAGGCGACGGAGGTCTTTTGGGCTTCCAGGAGGCCGGCGGCGGTCCATCGCAAGGCCATCTCGGCGTTGCGCCAGCGCTTGACATTGTGCTGCACCATCCTGACCGTTCCCAAGGCATTCTCGATGGCGTTGGTGCAGGCCAAGGAGCGCCTGAGCTTGGGCGGCAGGCCCAAGCGGATCACGGTGAGGATCTCATCCAGGCCCTCCAGGATGGAAGCCGAAACGCCGGGGGCCTCGGTCTCCAGGCGGCGCGCCAGGTTCTTCATGAGGCGTTCGGCTTTCTCGGCATCGTCTTGGTCCCAGGCTTGCCTGAGCGCCTTCTTGACGCCGGCATGAAGGCTTTCGTCGAGGCGCTCGATGATGTTGCGGCCCTTGTGGACCTGGCAGCGCTGGAGGGCGGCCACCGGCCCGAAGGTCCGCTTGATCGCCTTGGAGAGCGCCTTGGCGCCGTCGACGATGAAGAGCCGGGGCACTTCCGGGTCGAGGCCGCGGGCGGTCAGGTTGTCGAGCAGCGCCTGCACCGTGGCGGCATTCTCCGTGGCACCTTCGGCCAGGCCTAGAACATGCTTCTCGCCCGCGCCGTCGATGCCAATAGCTGCCAGCAACACGTGATCGCCGACGTGCAGCCCGTCGATCTGGATGACCAGGAGATCGAGATCCGAAAGGTCGCTGGCCAGGAAGGCCTTCAGCTTCTTGCGCGTCATGGCCACGAAGCGCCGCGAGACCGCGGACTTCGAGGTCGCATCGCCCGCGCGTGCCGGCAAGTCGCCGCTGGCCTCGCCGGGCAGGCGCACGGCGCCCGCGTACTTGCGGGTCGAAACCGTAAGCAGCATGATGTTCATCGCCCAGGACTGCAAAAGCGCCGGGTCCGAGAGCAACTCCCAGCTCGGCAAGCTCATCTCCTTGCCCGCAAGATCGCGCACCCGCGGGCGCGTCAGCTTCACCTTGCCCCCGTGATAGGCAATCTCGCTCTGGGTTGTCCCCCAGCGATGGCCCTGCCGCTCGGCCGTGCGGGCGTGGCGCGCTCCGCAGAGCACCTCGCTATCCTCGTCCAGAATCTCGCCCAGGGTCTCCACCCCGGCCAACAGGCAAAAGCGATCCACGCTCATGCGCAGATCATCAAAAGCCTCCGGCAAGGCCGGCGGCAACAGCGGAAGCGGGATCTCCAACAGTTTCGAAAGGCGGCTGTTCCGTGTAGTCTTGGTCATGGCGTCGTTCTCCTTGATGGATTCAACACCCAGAGCCTAACGGTTCCAGGCGAATGACGCCTACCTCACTTTTTCAACATCAGCCGAGACATTGCCACCCATATCAGCATACTCTCGTAGGTGGCCGGGAGGGGGAGAGGGCCGGAACAGACGCAATAAATGCGCGGACGCGCATTTTGGAACAAACACTGTCATGCTTTCCTATCGCCCTCCCGTGGGGCAGACTATCTCGCCTCGCGCCGGGCGAGCCGATGGAAGGAGATGCCGATGCGGATGCCGGAACCCAACCGGTCCGTCGTGGTTCGTAAACAGGGGATCGTGGACGGGCTGCGGAAGATCGTACCCGGGGAAGCGACCATCGCCGACGACGCCGCCCTCAAGGCCTACGAGAGCGACGGCCTTACCGCCTACCGACAATGCCCGCTCGCCGTGGTCCTGCCGAGCAGCACCGCCCAAGTCGCGGCCGTTCTCCGCTATTGCCGGGAACAGGGCCTCAAGGTCGTGCCCCGCGGCGCCGGAACCTCGCTCTCGGGCGGGGCTCTGCCCCTGGCCGACGGCATCGTCCTCGGTCTGGGGAAATTCAACGCGATTCTCGACGTCGATTACGACAATCTTTGCGTCGTGGCCCAACCGGGCGTCACCAATCTGGCGATTACTCAGGCGGTCGAAAACGAGGGTTTCTATTATGCCCCGGATCCCTCGAGCCAAATCGCCTGCACCATCGGCGGCAACGTCGGCGAGAACGCCGGTGGCGTCCATTGCCTCAAATACGGGGTGACGGCGAACAACATCCTGGGCCTTGAGATGGTCCTGATGAACGGCGACACGGTTCGCCTCGGCGGCAAACATCTGGACGCCGCTGGGTACGACCTGTTGGGCCTTTTGACCGGCTCGGAGGGATTGCTCGCGGTGATCACCGAGGTCACCGTGCGTATTCTCCGCAAACCCGAGGCCGTCCGAGCCCTTCTTCTCGGATTCGCGAGCACCGCGGAGGCTGGCGATTGCGTTGCCGCGATCATCGCCAACGGCATCATTCCCGCCGGAATGGAACTGATGGACAAACCCGCGATTCACGCCGCCGAGGCTTTCGTGGGGGCGGGCTATCCGCTGACCGCGAAAGCCCTGTTGATTGTCGAGATCGACGGTCCACGGGACGAGGTGGACGAACGCGTCACGCGGGTGGACGCGATCGCCCGGGACAAGGGCGCGACCTCGCTCCGTATCAGCCAAAACGAAAACGAGCGTCTCGCTTTCTGGGCGGGACGAAAGGCGGCGTTTCCGGCGATCGGGCGGGTGACACCCGATTACTACTGCATGGACGGAACGATTCCGCGCCGGCGACTGGCGGAGGTGCTCGAGCGCATCGGCGTCATGTCGAAGAGCTACGGATTGGCCGTTGGCAACGTCTTTCACGCCGGCGATGGCAATCTCCATCCCCTTATTCTTTATGACGCCAACAATCCCGGCGAGCTGGAGCGGGCCGAGGAATTCGGGGCTGAGATCCTGAAACTCTGCGTCGACGTCGGCGGCGTGCTTACTGGCGAACATGGGGTTGGGGTCGAGAAACGCGACTTGATGGGAACGATGTTCAGCGCCGCCGACCTCGACCAGCAGCAGCGGGTGAAATGCGCCTTCGATCCCGAATCCCTTCTCAATCCCGGCAAGGTGTTCCCGACCCTGAGACGATGTGTCGAGCTCGGCCGCGTCCACGTGCATCACGGCAAGGTCCCCTTTCCGCATCTGCCTAGATTCTGAGATCGGCGCCGCCGATCCCGCGGAACCGCCCCATGACCCCCATGCTCGAACCAAGCAGCGCCGAGGAAGTGTGTGAGACGATTGCCTGGGCCGTGGCCGAGGAAATGTCCCTCGAGGTCGTTGGCGCCGGCACCAAGCGCGGCCTCGGGCGTCCGGTCGAGGCGAAACGGGTGCTTGCGCTCCACGGTTTGTCGGGCGTCTCGCTTTACCAGCCCGAGGAACTCGTCATGTCGGCGGCGGCCGCCACGCCGCTTGCCACCATCGAGTCCGAGCTGGCCGCCCAAAATCAGCAACTAGCCTTCGAACCTCCGGATTGGGGGCCCCTTTTCGGGGCCGTGCCGGGGACCGGAACGATCGCCGGCACACTCGCCTGCAATCTTTCGGGGCCGCGCCGTTTCAAGGCCGGGGCGGCGCGCGACCATTTCCTCGGAGTCAAGGCGGTAAGCGGGCGGGGCGAGATTTTCAAATCCGGTGGCCGTGTGGTCAAGAACGTCACCGGTTACGACATGTGCAAGCTGCTCGCCGGATCGTTTGGAACCCTCGCCGTGATGACGGAGGTAACTTTCAAGGTCGTCCCCGCCGCCGAATCGACCCGCACGGTCATCGTTTTCGGACTCGACGACGAAGCCGCGATCAGCGCCATGCGCGGGGTGTTGCGCGGCCCTCACGAAGTATCAGGCGCGGCCCATTTGCCGGCGGGCGTGGCCGAGACGTTCATCACCGATGGCTCAGCCGCGCAAGGCGTTACGGTTCTACGACTCGAAGGACCCGGAAATTCGCTCTCGGGGCGGGCCGACAGGTTGCGCCAAATCCTTGCCGCGAAGGGCGAGACCGGTGTTCTGGAAGACGCGGGATCGGTGGCCCTGTGGCGGGCGATTCGCGACGTGACGCCGTTCGTAGATGCGGATGTCGTCTGGCGGTTGTCGGTGCCGCCGGCGGCCGCCGCCCGGGTCACGAGCAGCCTCCGCGAATCACTGGACGCAAAGATTTACTATGATGGTGGGGGCGGCGTGATCTGGTTGTCGTTGGCGCCGGTCGCGGATGCCGGTGCCGAACTTGTCCGCGCCGCGTTGGCGGATGCGGCTGGCGAAGCTCTCTTGCTCCGGGCGGATGCCGCCGTCCGGGGCGAAATCGCGGTTTTCCAGCCCCAGTCGGAAACGCTCGCCGCTCTCACGCGGCGGCTCAAGAAGGGCTTCGATCCCGCCGCCATCCTAAACCGTGGACGCATGTATCCGGGGGTCTGAGAATTATGCAAACGAATTTCTCCCTGGCTCGACTGGCCGATCCAAACCTGCGCGAGAGCAATGCGATTCTGCGTGCCTGCGTCCACTGCGGATTCTGTTTGGCCACCTGCCCGACCCACGTGCTTCTGGGCGACGAATTGGACAGCCCCCGGGGGCGTATCTACCTGATCAAGGAAATGCTGGAGAACGACGCCCGCCCTTCGGCCGAGGTCGTCAAGCATATCGATCGCTGCTTGACCTGTTTGTCGTGTATGACGACGTGTCCCTCCGGAGTCGATTACGGCCATCTCATCGAACATGGGCGAGCCCACGTCGGGCACACCTTCAGGCGCCCGCCCGGGGATCGATTTCTGCGTTGGCTCCTGGCTTGGGTGCTGCCACACCCGGGCCTGTTCCGAGCCGCTCTTCGGCTGGCGAGGCCGCTGCGACCGCTTTCGGCCTTGCTGCCCCAGCGGTTGCGGGCGATGGTCTCCTTGGCGCCAACCCGGATTCCGCCGCGGTCCCCGGCGGATCGGCCGCGAACCTTCGCCGCCGAAGGTCAACGCCGGTGGCGGGTAGCGCTGCTGGCGGGTTGCGTGCAACGGACGCTCGCGCCCCGTATCAACGCGGCCACGGTACGCCTTCTCACGCGTCTTGGGGCCGAGGTCGTCGTTGCAGCCGGTGCCGGCTGTTGCGGTGCCCTGGTCCAACATTTGGGCCTCTTGCCGGCGGCGCGCGCGGCGGCCCGCGCCAACCTCGCCGCCTGGGGACGAGAAATCGACGGCGAAGGACTGGACGCGATCGTGATCAACGCCTCGGGCTGCGGCGCGACGGTCAAGGACTATGCCCATCTGCTGCGCGGCGAAGCGGCCTGGGCGTCCACGGCCAAACGTGCCAGTGATCTGGCACGCGACATTTCGGAGTTCCTGTCCGAAATTGGCAATCCGACACCGCGTGTCCCGACCGGGGCCTCGGTCGCCTATCAGCCTTCGTGCGCCCTCTTGCATGGTCAGGGAGTCGATCGGCAACCGAAAACCCTACTCTCCGAGGCCGGTTTCATCCTCCGCGAAGTGCCGGAAGCCCACCTCTGTTGCGGCTCCGCTGGCGTCTATAATCTGCTCCAACCGGATCTCGCGGGAAGACTACGCGAGCGCAAGCGCGCCCACATCGAAAAATTGGATTGCGACTTCGTCGCCACGGGGAACGTTGGTTGTATCGTCCAACTCGCCGGGGCCGTTTCCAAACCGGTCGTCCACACGGTAGAACTCCTCGACTGGGCCGCGGGGGGACCCCCGATTTCCTCGTGACCTCGCCGCATGCGGCGGAAGGCCTTGCGAATTAATTGGAAATGTGCGCCTCTACAGAGGCGGATCCTCGAGGCGGCCCAAGCGGCTGGCGGCGAAGCGCGCGAAGCGGATGGTCTGGCGCCGGCGAATGGTTGCCGTCATGGATACGATCGGAGCTGGCCGAACGATCTCTCCGCCAAAGCGGTCGGCCACGATCAGACCGCACTCGCGGGGGAGGATTTGGCGCGGAAAATCTTTGCCCACCGCGAAATAGAAACTATCGCAATAGGGGAGATAATCGCGCCATTTTCGGTCGGCGCGAAAGTCCGCGGAACTGGCCTTGGTTTCCACGACGACGTAGATACCCCGCCTATTGAGGCCGATGACGTCCACTCTTCGCCCGATACCCAGAGGCATCTCGGTGAGTGTTTGGTACCCCAACTCTTTCAAGGCTCGGCAAACCCCACGGCTGATGTTTTCTGCCGAGGTTTCCGACCGGCAGGGCCGCCGCAAATCGAACTCCAACTCGGCGCTGGCCACCATCGCTTTCTCGCTCACCCCGACGTTCTCGTTACGTACACGTGATGCTATCGTCCCAGGCGGTGTCGATCAAGCCGTTCGCGGCGCCAGTCGGAGAGGGGAGCGCTTGAAAACCTCATTCGAATGCTTGCGGAAGAGCATCTTGGGCCCCGCCTTGCTCCAGTTCGCGTTGGCTCTCCCCGTGGTCGCCGGCCCGCTTTCCGCGGCGGCCGAGGAACCCCAGAAAATCGTGGAGGAGGCGGCGGAAACCGTGCGCGAATTTCTTGAGAACGAGGCCCGTTTTCCGAAATTGCGCCCGGTCCTGGAGAGGGCGAAAGGCGTACTCGTCCTCCCCAAGGTATTCAGGTACGGCGTTTTCGTGGGCGCGTTTCTGCGCGCGAAAGGCGTCCTTATCGCTCGCGATTCCGGGCCCGATGGTTGGGGGCGGCCGGTGTTTGTCGAACTGTCCGAGCGCCATTGGGGAATCGAGCCACGCACGGAATTAGGTTCGGCGGTTCTTGCCGTGATGACCGACGATGGTCTCGACAGACTTCTTTCCTCCGATGCCGTGCTCGGCACCGACGTCGACCTCGTCCCCATCGCCGAGTACCAGGCCGAGGCCGACGTGATTGCTTTCGCGCGCACGGACCACGAAAAGTTGGTGCTTGCCTTCACCGACGTGAAAGTCTCGGTGAACGAGGCCGCGAACCGAACCTATTACGGTGTTCGGGTCTCGGCTGGTGACATTGTCCGTGACGGTCGGACGCCCGATCCAAGTGCCGACGTCCTCCGTGCGACACTCGCCCCATTGTGAAGAATTCCTTCTTGGATAATTCCTGGACAGGGGTGTAAAACCAAATGTGGGAGCCTAAATTGAAATTGTGATGATGGGAGTTTTGGCAGGATATTCGTTCGCGGGATCAGGTTCGATGTGTCGAGTTTGATTCCGGCGTCGTCGCGCAACGTTGCTGCTCCGATCCGCGCGAAGGTTTGGGAGCGGCGTATGAGCGTATTCCTATGGTGCGCTTCGACCCGATTACCTAGACTGCTCATCATTCTAGGCTGCGCGATAATGGCGTTCGTCATCGCGCAGCCCGCGTACGCATCGCGTCAACAAGACATGATCGACGATGCGCGGCGGACGCTGGAGATGCTCAAGACGAGACCTAATTTTTCGGATTTTCCGAAACGTTTGGCGACAGCCAAGGGCGTTTTGATCTTCCCTCAGCTCATTCGCGGTGGCTTTATCGTCGGTGGCGTCGTGGGGATCGGCGTATTCCTCCTTCGGGACGAGGACTCGGGGGAGTGGAGCCAACCGGCGTTCTACAAGATCGTTACCGGAAACGTCGGATTTCAGGTCGGCGCCTCGCTCTCGCAAGTGGCCTTCGTGGTTATCGACGGGGACGCGGTCGCAAAATTGCTCGAAGGCGACGTGCGTCTCGGCATCGACTTACCCGTCGCGGCGGGAACGGGCTGGCCGAGTGCCGATTCCATGAGTGAAAGCAATCCGGGGATTTTGAGTTTCGCCGTTTCCCGAGGGGCGTTCGGGAGCAACGCTCTGGAGGGCGCGACGATCTTCGCGGAAGATGAATGGAACGAAATCTATTACGGCCGGCGGGTGCGCATGAGGGAGATCGTCATAGAGCACAAAGTCCGAAACACGGGTGCCGACCCCTTGCGTCGGGCGCTCGCCAGCGAGTAAACCCGGTGTCCCGGTGCGTCACGGGACCGACCGTCCCTTCAGCCGAAGGTTCTTTCCGCCAGGGCCAACCCCGCGACCAAGCCGAGCTGGATCAAGCAAGCGAGAACGATGACGTGGATTGCCCGGCGAACGTCGTGGGCCGAAGCTCTTGCCCGTCCCGTCCCGATCCAGGCATGGGAGGATGCGCCCTCGCCGAAACGGCGGGGACCGCCGAGTGAGACGCCCAAGGCACCGGCCAGGGCGGCCACCGGCCAGCCGTCGTTCGCCGACGGAGCCTTGTTGGCGTCACGGGCCATGGTCTTGGTGGCACTCCAGGGATGAGCCGATGGCACGAAGGCCGCCGCCAGGGCGAAGAAGACTGCCGCGAGGCGCGCGGGCACGAAGTTGAGCGCCGTGTCCAGGCGCCTGGCGGCGGCGCCGAATTCGGACCCGGGCGTGCCGCCGGCGGCACGCCGCAGAGCGCTAACGGTGGCCGTGGAGATCAGACCGGGCAAGCCCAACAACAGATACCAAAAAACGGGCGCGACGATACCTCTGACGAAGGTCACGGCGGCTTCCTCGATGGCGCCGCGGGCGACGCCGTGCAAGTCGAGATCGGCGACCTCGCGGCCACCTTGCGCGACCAAGGACCGCCTCGCGGAGTCCAAACCGTCCTCGGCGATGGCGCGCGCCGTGGCGGAAACGCCTCGGCAGAGTCGGCGCTGTGACAGCAAGCCGGTGACGACCAGGAGTTCCAGGCTCCAGGCGTAGGGAAAAGACGCCGACAGGTGCGCGATCGCCCAGCCGACCCCGGCGGCGATTGTCGCCAGGACGACCATCGCGAGCAGGCCGCGCGCACGCCGCGTGCGGGCGGAGCGATCGGCTCAATTCAGGCGCCGCTCGAGTCCGGCCGCCGAACCCGCGACCACGACGGCGGGACCGGGGACGATTCGCCCGAGTGCCGAGGGAATCGCGATCGCGGTGTCGAGAACGAGGGCGAATAGCAACAGAATCGGACGATCGGGGCTGACCGTCAGAACTTCGCCTAACTTTGGCAGAACTTCGCCTAACATTGGCCAAGGATGGTGCCCGCGCCGGCCCCCTGTCAATCACGGAGACCCGAGATGCGAGCCGTTGGCGCGAAATCCTCCCGATCGCTATTTCCTCGTCGTTCGTTTTTCATGGCTGGTTCGCGACCGAACTTCGAACCAAGAGTCTGTTCGAAAACTCGCGGCGCCGGCCCCCGCCCCCTCCCGGCCACCCCTATCAGCAACCTCTCGTGGGTGGCCGGGAGGGGGAGAGGGCTGGGAGGGGGAGAGGGCCGGAACAGACGCAAATAATGCGCGGACGCGCATTTTCGAACAGACTGCAAGAGATTCTTGTTTCCATGTATCAACTGATCCCAACACTTGGAAATGTCGCGGTCGCTCCACTAGGCCGCCCGCGTCAGATAATCCTCGACCAGGCGCTCCGCGATTTGGACCGCGTTCAGGGCCGCCCCCTTGCGCAAATTGTCGGATACCACCCAGAGGTTCAAACCGTGAGGAACCGACGGGTCGTTGCGCACGCGAGAGATAAAGACCGGGTCCTCGCCGGCGCATTCGAAGGGGGTCGTATAGCCCCCGTCGTCGCGGCGATCGACGACCGTGATCCCGGGCGCCGCCGCGAGCACGTCACGCGCTTCATCTTCGTCGAGGGGCCGCTCGAACTCGACGTTCACGGCCTCGGCGTGACCGACGAAAACCGGCACCCGGACGCAAGTCGCGGTGACCTCGATGGCGGGATCGAGAATTTTTTTCGTTTCCTCGACCATCTTCCATTCTTCCTTGGTACTGCCGTCCGGCATGAAGACGTCGATATGGGGAATCACGTTGAAGGCGATCTGGGCCGGGAAATTCACCGGCGCGGGCCGGTCATTCTGGTAAATGCCCTTGGTCTGTTCGAAAAGTTCGTCCATCGCCGCGCGGCCGGCGCCCGAAACCGACTGATAGGTCGCGACCACGACGCGCCGGATCGTCGCCGCGTCGTGCAGGGGCTTTAGCGCGGTCACCATTTGGATGGTCGAACAATTGGGATTGGCGATGATGTAGCGTGCCCTGTAATCGCCAATGGCGTGCTCGTTGACCTCCGGAACCACGAGGGGCACGTCCGGGTCCATCCGAAAACGCGAGGTATTGTCGATGACCACGCAGCCGGCGTCGGCCGCCCGCGGCGCGTGCACCGCCGAGACCCGGGCCCCAGGCGAAAACAATGCCACGTCGGTGGCGGCGAAGTCGAAGGAATCGAGGTCGCCTACCTTCAGGATGTCGTCGCCGCCGTAGGAAACTTCCTTGCCGCAAGAATTCGCCGACGCCAGCGCGACCACGGAATCGACGGGAAACGCGTGCTCCGCCAGCACCTTGAGAATCTCGCGCCCGACGTTTCCCGTGGCGCCGACCACGGCAATCTTTAATGCCATCATTTTAGTCCTTGTTGTCTGGAAGTCTCTTTTGCCTCAAGCCGCGAGCTTGTCAAGACCGCGCAATATCGCATCGCCCATCACGGTCGTCGAGACCTTCGCCTTGCCGGTATGCATAATGTCGCTTGTCCGCAAACCCCCATCGAGGACTCTCTCTACGACCCGCTCGATCATGTCGGCGTCCTCCGGCATGTCGAAGGAATAGCGCAACAACATCGCGAAGCTAAAAATTCCTGCGATTGGGTTGGCGACGTCGCGACCCGCGATATCCGGCGCGCTCCCGTGAACCGGCTCGTAGAGGCCCCGCCGCGCGCCCGACTGGCCTGCTTCGCCCAACGAGGCCGAGGGCAGCATTCCCAACGACCCCGTCAACATCGCGGCCAGATCCGAGAGGATATCGCCGAACATGTTCGTGGTGACGATGACGTCGAACTGCTTGGGGTCGCGGACGAGCTGCATGGCCGCGTTATCGACGTACATATGTTTCAGCGTGACATCGTCGTACTCGGCATCGTGCACGGCCTGAATCTCCTGGCGCCAGAGTTCGCCGCTCTCCAGCACGTTGGCCTTGTCGATCGAATGAACAAGTCGGCGCCGTTTGCGGGCAAGGTCGAAGGCGACACGAGCCACCCGTTGGATTTCGGTGGTCGTGTATACCTCGGTATTGACGCCCCTGCGTTCGCCGTCGGCGGTGAATTCGATCCCGCGGGGGAGGCCGAAATAAATCCCACCGGTGAGTTCGCGGACGATCATGATATCGAGGCCGCTCACGAGTTCCGCTTTCAAGGAAGAGGCCTCGATCAGCGAGTCGAACACGTGTGCGGGGCGCAAGTTGGCGTACAGGCCCAGTTCCTTGCGCAGGCCCAAGAGGCCGCGTTCCGGCCGCAGCGAAAAGTCTAGGCTCTCCCACCGGGGGCCCCCGACGGCACCGAAAAGCACGGCGTCGCAGGATTTGGCCTCGGCGAGTGTCTTATCCGGAAGGGGTGACCCCGTCGCCTCGTACGCGGCACCGCCGATCAATCCGGTTTGTATGTCGAAGCCGATCCCGCGCCGCCGGCGCATCCAGTCGATGACGCGCATCACTTGGTCGACAACCTCGGGGCCGATGCCGTCCCCCGGAAGAACCAGGAGTTTGCGGTTGGTCGACAACGTTCGTTCCCTCCTCGCTCAGAAGAGCCAAGGTAAACGGGTTCGCTGTTGGCTCTCGAATCGATCGATAAGCGCGGCTTTCTGGAGCGTCAATCCGATGTCGTCGAGGCCATTCAACAAACAGAGTTTACGGTACTCTTCGATTTCGAATCCGATCTTCCGACCGTTCGGCCGCGTGATCTGTTGTCGTTCGAGATCGATCGACATCACTGGCTTACTTTCGTGCTCGGCATCCCCCATCAGCGTCTCGGTGTCATCCGCCGCCAATACCAGGGGCAGGATGCCGTTCTTGAAGCAATTATTGTAAAAGATATCGGCGAAGCTTGGCGCCACGATGCAGCGGATCCCGAAGTCCAACAACGACCAGGGCGCGTGCTCGCGGCTCGAGCCGCAGCCGAAGTTCCGCCCCGCGATCAGGATCCGCGCCTGCCGGTACGGCGGTCGGTTCAAAATGAATTCCGGGACCTCCCGTCCCTCCGGTGTAAAACGCATCTCGTCGAAGAGGTGGGCGCCGAGTCCGCTGCGCCGGATGGTCTTCAGGAATTGCTTGGGTATGATCATGTCGGTGTCGACATTGATCATCGGCAAGGGCGCCGCGACACCGGACAAGCGGGTGAATTTTTCCATCTCCTAGTCCAAAAGTTCCCGGACGTCGGTAAGGCGGCCGGTAAGGGCCGCCGCCGCGGCCATCGCCGGACTCATCAGGTGGGTCCGTCCGCCGCGGCCCTGACGGCCCTCGAAATTACGATTGGAGGTCGACGCGCACCGTTCCCGAGGGGACAGCTTGTCGGCGTTCATCGCCAGACACATCGAGCAACCTGGTTCGCGCCACTCGAATCCAGCCTCGATGAAAACCCGGTCGAGCGCCTCCGCCTCGGCCTGACGCTTGATCAAACCGGAACCCGGCACCACCATGGCACCGACCCGCGGGTTCACCCGGCGGCCGGCGACGATGGCCGCCACCGCCCGCAAGTCCTCGATCCGGCTGTTCGTGCACGAGCCGATAAAAACCCTGTCGACGGGTATCTCCGCCAAGGGCTCGCCCGGTTCGAGTCCCATGTAGCTGAGGGCCCGCCGCATGGCTCCGCGGCGCTCATCGTCCGCTTCGTCGGCGGGATCGGGAACCACGCCGGTGATCGGAAGCACGGATTCCGGACTGGTTCCCCAGGTTACCTGCGGGGCCACGGATTCGGCCGCGAACACGACCTCGGAATCGTACCGCGCGCCGGGGTCGGAGGGCAGCGTCCGCCAATAACCGACAGCCTGCTCGAAAGTGTTTTCCTGGGGTGCCATGGGCCGACCGCGCAGATAGGCGAAGGTCGTCTCGTCCGGAGCTATCAGACCGGCCCGCGCCCCCGCCTCTATCGACATGTTGCATACCGTCATGCGGCCTTCCATGCTGAGCTTTCGGATCGCGGCGCCGGCGTACTCGATGACGTATCCGGTGCCGCCGGCGGTTCCGATCTTGCCGATGATCGCCATAACGAGGTCCTTGGCCGTGACACCTAGGGGCAGTTCGCCCTCGACCGTGATTCGCATGTTCGCGGCGTGTCCTTGGAGCAAGGTCTGGGTCGCAAGTACGTGCTCGACCTCGGAGGTTCCGATCCCGAAGGCGAGGGTGCCGAAAGCGCCATGGGTGGACGTGTGGCTGTCGCCGCAGACGATTGTCATGCCCGGTTGGGTCATGCCCTGTTCCGGTCCTACGATGTGGACGATGCCCTGACGGACGTCTTGCATCGGAAAGTGGGTAATTCCGAACTCGGCGCAGTTTCGTTCCAGTGTTTCTATTTGAAGGCGTGATTCGGGATCTTCGATACCGCCGGAACGTTCGGTCGTCGGAACATTGTGGTCGGCCACGGCAAGTGATGCTTCGGCTCGGCGGACCCCGCGGCCGGACTCACGCAAACCTTCGAAAGCCTGCGGGCTCGTGACCTCGTGAACCAAGTGACGGTCTATGTACAAGATAGACGTGCCGTCATCCTGGGTGTGAACGAGATGACTTTCCCAAATCTTGTCGTAAAGAGTGCGTGGCCGCGACAATCCTTATGCCTCCAAGCTATCCGGCCTTATCCCTCCAAGCTATCCGGGAGCCGGGTTTTTGGCTGACGAAGTGGTGAAATTATAGCTCCGGTGCACGGTTATTATATAGTGTTAAAAAGATTCGACCGTCTTCAGCCAGAGAAAATGGCGTTGAGAAAGTTAATTCCCAGTTCCAGGCCTTGACCGTCGATGGTATGGCCGATGCCGCGCGCCAGGTGTCCTTCGACCGGCACCTCGAGGCGGCGAAGGGCATCGACCGCGGCCGATAGCGCGGCGGCGGGCACGATCGGGTCGGAGTCGCCGTGGACCAATAGCACCGGCGGACGCGCCTGGAGCGCCCGGGGCAAATCCTCGGCGCCGAGTAAGGCTCCCGAGTAGCCGACGACTCCGGCACACGATCGTGGCCGGCGCAAGGCGACGTACAGCGCCAGCATCGTTCCTTGCGAGAACCCGACCAAGGCGAGCCGATCATCGCTCAAGCCGTAACGGCCGAGGGCCGCGTCGATGAAGCGATTCACCTCCGGCGCGGCTTTCTCGGCGCCAAGCGAAAGGGACCGCGGATCGGGATTGGCAAGGCTGAACCATTGGCGGCCAAACGGGTTCGACTCGCATGGATGCGGGGCGTGGGGGGCGACGAAAGCGGTTTCGGGAAGACGCGGCCCCCATCCGTCGGCCAAGCCGATGAGGTCGTCGCCGCTCGCTCCCCAACCATGCAATAGAACGACGAGCTGCCGCGGCGTGGCCCCGGATTTTAGTTCCCGTGACGGCCCTTGCAGGATCGCGCTCACGGTTGATGCAAGACTCCCGCATACGAGTTTCGGCGCCCGTCCGGGGCGCTCATGGACCCAACTCAACCTACCATCCGTGGACTTTCCCCGGCGTATGGGAGCTTGGCCATCCGCCAAGACGAATTCCCTACACGAGATCGACGGCCGCGTCGATGAATAGCTTTGTCTACCGCCGAAGCAGGCGCCTCCGGGCCCGTAAGCGCGTCGTTTAATGCCCAAGGCCAGCCGCGACAAAGGTAAGCGCCGCGAGTTGCAGATCGTCCACCTTCACGAGGACATGGGTATTGCGGCCGAACGCGTGCCACTGAGCGGCGCGAGTGCATCGACCCAAACGAAGGCGACAGCCGAAGTTTGGAAAGTTGATGCATCGACAATGGCCTGGCGCACGGGGGCGTGAACGAAGTGAATGCGCCGGTGCACTAGTTCGTTCGGCCTCGCAGAACGAATCGAAAATCACCATCGCCAAAACGAAGTACGGTGTCGATCCTTTCGTAAGCTTTAAGCCTGCGTCGCCGCTTTCGTCGATCAATACGAGCAAGATACGCAGTCCATGATGTTTATACCGCACTCCGATGGGTGGCGCGGCGGGGCCGTGAGTCGATGCTCCCGGTCCTGTTACGATCGACCGCTTAACCCCAGCAAGCTGACGGAGTTGGGACGGTGATTCATCGGCGGCAGGTGACCCCTAAGAGACCTTCAGGGCGCGGACCATCCGAAGGCGCAAACCAAGATTGCGGCTTGCCACTTGCTGTCGTTACCCAAACGTGCTTTTGTCGCCGGTAACCGGTGCGTGTTAATTGGGGCAGGGCTATTTCTCAGTCTCCACGGCACATATTAAGATGCCCTAAATCATATTCGCGGTCCTAATCATCAGTCGGAATCTGACGGATTGCGTGTGTGGAGGACGGGGAATGGATCGTGAATTACTTCAAAGCAAACTTGCTGAATACACGTTTTATCAAACAATTGATCTTGGCGACGGGGTTAAGACGCCAGGTCGACCTCTGGGGGAAAAGCAAAAAGAAGTATTAAAGTTGATAGATTTGAAAGGTAAGCGTGTAGTAGATCTTGGATGTGCTAATGGGTTGTTTGCTCTTGCCGCGGAAAAGCGGGGAGCCGAAGAAGTCATAGCAGTTGATCATGCGACGAAAAATATAGAAGCTCTGGAAAACATTATAATACCACATTTGAATTCAAATATAAAAACAATGACTCTAAACGTACTTGATTTCGATAGTGAAGCCTATGGTAAATTCGATTTGGTTATATTTGCAGGACTTCTTTATCATTTGAGATATCCTTTTTGGGCTTTGAAGGTTGTTAGAGACCTTTTGCACGATCGTGCAACAGTCATAGTGGAGACGGGTATATACGAAGATTTCAACACAAATAGTTTGTTATATTGTCCGATTCCAGCAGACTCTAACCCAAACAGTTTATGCGGCCATCCATATTCTTACTTTAATGAGAAAGCCTTACTCGAAACTTTGGAATACTTCGGAATTAAAGTGCATTCGCAGGTCGTTGTAACGGGTCCGCTGCGACGGCTTGCTAAGAAACTATTTGGAAAATATTTTGATTGGTATGGCCCATTAAGTAATATTGTATTGTGAGCGCGATTATTCTATAGACGATCCATTGTTAACTCGGTTCTGTGAGTCAACGACACCATAATTTCGTTATTACTTGATCACCTTATACGATCCATCTCGGCGTACGGACTGTCGCTTCTTGGTGAGATTCGACTGTTTGGGAATACTCAATCAGAGAATTGGCATGTAGGGAAAATCGGAACTGATTTTGACGGCTTTACTCCAGTAAGCATGGAAGAAGTTGAAAGGAACCTGAACGGCACCTATTGGCTATGAACAGCCGATTCAGGCGGCTACCAACCACGGCAGCAGCACCCCCAGCACCGGAAGTTGGAGACCGACTGGCAGCTTTCTCTCCGGCTGCGACGGCTCAACATCTGGCAGCGGCCGTACCTGGTCGCCCGTGAAGAACGCGTAAGCGGCTGATGTTGGTAGCTCTTTCGGTTTGGCGAAGTAATCGGATTTGCAAGAAAACGGGTTTTGGGCCTGAAAAGCTTGTGATTTGAAATAATTGATTTTGGGGATTCCCTTCCGTTGCGGAACGTGATTCTCTGCTCCCGTCGATTGGGATTGGAGAACTGTGATGAAGCCATCGCGCAAGGTGTCATCGGGAATAGAGGACCTGTTCCTCTCGCGGTTCGAAAACATCATCAACCTGCGCCACGAGTTGGTGGTGTTGGGGGGCCGGATCGCGTGGACTTTCTTCGACGAGACCTATGAAGCCTTGTATTCGGAGGAGGGTCGGCCGGGGGTCCCGACGCGGTTGATGGTTGGGCTGCACATCCTCAAGCATATGTTCGATCTCTCGGATGAGGAGGTCTGCGAGCGCTGGGTAGGCGCCGCCACCAGGCCGGCATGGACACCGCGCCGGACTGAGTGTACGGTGGGAGCCTTCCTTTCACACTCCAACTCCCCGCCTTGGTGCGGGGATTTTTTTTGTTCGGGGCCTAATTCGGTGCTAAAAATTCGGATTTAGCGACTGAAGAAAACTCGGCTTGAGCTTAAGACCGTGAAATCACGTTTCTAATGGTAGACTCGGAAGGCCCAGAGCAACCCCGCTGCACAAATTACGGAGTGTTGTTGCGCGCGGGTAACAATAAGGAGTCAGGCACGGACGGCGGCCGTGATTGCGCGGTGGCCGTGACCGCGCGGTTCGCGCCGAGTCCCACCGGCTATATGCACCTCGGCCACGCCTACTCCGCGCTGGTCGCCTGGAGTGCCGCCCAAGACGCGCAAGGGAAGTTCCGGCTCCGGATCGAGGACATCGAGCAAAACCGTTGCCGGTCGGAATTCGAGGATGGAATCTACGACGATCTGCGCTGGCTCGGAATCTCTTGGGAGGGTCCGGTCCTGCGCCAATCGAATCGCCATTCGGCCTACGCCGACGGGCTCGAGAAACTTGCTCGGCTGGGGGTAATATATCCCTGCTTTTGCACCAGCGAAACGGTCCGCACGGAGATCACCAACGCCTACTCGGCGCCCCATGGCGTGAGCGGTCCCCACTACCCCGGGACGTGCCGAAATCTGAAACGTGGGGAGCAAAATCAGCGTATCCGTTCGGGCCAGGCGCACGCCCTGCGACTCGATGTCGCCAAGGCCCAGGCCTTGGCCGGCCCCCTTGTCTGGCATGACCGGAAAGCCGGTACCGCGCCGGCCGATGCCGCGGTAATCGGCGACGTCGTTCTGGCCCGCGCTGACGTTCCGACGGGTTACCATCTCGCGGTCACGATCGACGACAACGCCCAAGGCGTCACCCTTGTGTGCCGCGGCGACGATCTGCTCCCCTTTACCCATATTCACCGTCTCCTGCAGGCGCTTCTTGGTCTGCGCACGCCCGAGTATCACCACCATCCGTTGATCACGGACGCTGACGGCAAGCGGCTTTCGAAACGGAGCCGGGCGGTCACCCTGCGGGCATTGCGCGGCGCCGGAAAATCCCCCACGGAGGTTCGTGGCATGATCGGGTTCGAATAACTGTTCGAAAATGCGCGTCTGCGCATTATTTGCGTCTGTTCCGGCCCTCTCCCCCTCCTGGCCACCCACGAGAGGTTGCTGATAGGGGTGGCTGGGAGGGGGCGGGGGCCGGTGCCGCGAGTTATCGAACAGGGCCGGCCGGCCAGGTCTTATCGCGCCAGATTTTCCAAGATCGCGGCTGCCTCGCATCCGTGGAAATGAAAACATGCGGCGGGGTCCGAACGGTTCGGGCCCGCCCGCCGGTTGACGGTCCGCCGCAACCGCGCCAACAGATGAGAAGGTTCTTGTTCCATGGCTGTAAGGCGTTTGATTTTGTTGAGCTTACTGGTCGCCGTCGACTACGGGTACGGTGGTTCGGTCGCCGCCGCGAGTGGCGGCGGTGCCTCGGATTTCGTTCGTCAACTCGGCGACCGCGCGGTGGCGGTTTTGCAGTCGCAGAATTCGAGCCTCGAGATGCGCGAGGCCCAGTTTCGCGACATTCTCCGAACCGATTTCGATTTGCCCCTCATTTCCAAGATCGTCCTCGGACGACACGCCAAGACGGCGACGCCGGAACATCTGAACAATTACCAGCGGGATTTCAGCGAATTCGTCTTGCAAACCTATTCCTCCCGGCTTGGAGGCTACACCGGCGAAACGCTGACCATCGTCTCCGAGCGTCCGGCCGGATCCAAGGACACGCTTGTGAGCACGAACATCAAGCGTCCGGCCGGTCCACCTATCCGGGCCGACTGGCGGGTCCGTACGAGCGGAGACCGTTACCGCATCGTCGACATCATGGTCGAGGGGATCAGCATGGTCGTCACCCAGAGATCCGAATTTTCATCCGTCATTCAGCGCAACGGCTTGGACGGTCTGATCCAGTTGCTGCGAATCCGCCTCGACAAGATGCCCGCCGTGGCGGCGGCGAGTTGACAACCGCGTTTCGGCATGGAGGCCATTATGTTCATCGGATCATCGATATGGAACCGCTGCAAGGCCGTTCGGGGCGTCCTCGCGATTGCCGCCTTGGCATCCCTGACCGGATGCGCGAACTTCGAGGTCGGTTGGGAGGCCTACCAACAGGGTGATTTCGCCGCCGCGCTCGAGGAATGGGAGCCCCTGGCCGAATCCGGGGATGCCCGGGCCCAATTCAATCTGGGTATTATGTACGAGCAGGGTAAGGGAGTAGCGCAAAATATCGAGCGGGCGGTCGACTTGTGGCAACAATCGGCCGAGCAAAGCTATGCGCGGGCGCAACACAACCTTGCCACCAATTACCTCGCCGGTGATGGCGTCGAACAGGATGTCGATCAGGCGCTCAAATGGTTCACGGCCGCGGCCGATCAAGGATTCGCCCGCTCGCGCTACACGCTAGGTAAGATGTATGGTTACGGCCTTGGTGTCCCAAAGGACGACGAAACGGCTTTCGAATGGATCCTGCGGGCGGGCGAGGCCGGCCACCCGCGGGCCCAATATAACCTCGGCAAGATCTACCGCGACGGAATCGGCACCGCACAGGATTACGCTCAGTCCGTCAAGTGGTACCGCAAATCAGCCGAATGCGGATACGATAAGGCCCAGGCGGGCCTCGGGCAGCGGTACGAGCGTGGTCAAGGCGTGCCTAGGGACTTGGTTCAGGCCCTGTTCTGGACGACACTCGCGGCCAAGCAGGGTCTCGCTCGGGCGGTGGACGGCCGCGAGGCCTTGATGGCACGCATGAGCGACGACGAAATCGCGGCGGCCGAAAATCTGATCGCGGATTGGGGAGCCACGGTCGAATAAGCCGTCGGACCGTGGCGGACACAGCAATGGCGTTTGAGTTGATTTAGAGTCTGTTCGAAAACGCGCGGCGCCGGCCCCCGCCCCCTCCCGGCCACCCATATCAGCAACCTCTTCTGGGTGGCCGGGAGGGGGAAAGGGACAAACGCAAAAAATGCGCGGACGCGCATTTTTGAACGGACACTTAGAGGTTTCCTTTCGTCCACGTGGGGGAGCGCGCGCGAATGCAGATCGATCGGACAGCTTGGCGTGCGGTGATCGTTTTTTGCTTGCTCGGCCCCGCCGCGAACGCACTCGCCCAATCCTCGCTTCCGCCGGAGGTCCTGGCCCGCATCGAGGAGGCCGCGAGAGAGAGTTTGGCGTTTGCCCGGAGGGACGCCGCGGTGTCTCAAAACCTCAGCTACCCGCCGCTGGCCTCCAACCTCGCTCGCCATGGCAAAAATACCGCCTCCGCGACGATGAGCGCGACGGTCATCGGGGCGATCGCCGAGCGACCGGCACTGGCCGCCGAAATCGTTTCGGCGGCGGTTGCCGCGAATCCCGAGGTTGCCGAAAGAGTGGTTCGCGACGCGGCTTCCGCTTACCCGGCCTTCGCCGAAAGGATCGCGGCGGCGACAGGCTACCCGGTGGTGCCGGCCCTGCCGCCGGTTCGAGATTTTCCCATCCCCCCAACGGCGCCGGTGTTAACCGATCCGCCGGTCGACTACGAGGTGCCGGAATTCGGAGCGGAACCCGTCTATGCCGCCGGCGGGGCGCTTGAGGATATCGACGACTCGTTTGAGGGTTACAACCGCTTCATGTTCGAATTCAACGACGTCTTCGACACCTTCATCACCCGGCCCATCGCGGCGATGTACGGTGCGGTCACCCCCGATGTGGTCAAGGATTCAATTCGCAACGCGTTCAAGAATTATTCCTCGCCGGTCATCCTGGCCAACGACCTCTTCCAACTCGAAGGCGGCGACGCACTCGTCACGACCGGCCGCATGATCGTCAATACGACGGTCGGGATTGGTGGCTTGTTCGACGTGGCGGAGACGATCGGACTTCCCCACCACCCCGCCGATTTCGGACAGACCCTGCACAGTTACGGGGTCGGGTCGGGATCCTATCTGGTGCTTCCGATCGTCGGACCCTCGTCGGTGCGCGACGGTTTCGGCCGGGCGGTCGACGCCTTCCTGCATCCGTTGCCCTATCTCGTCGATACCGAGATTGCCCTCGCGGTCTCGGGCGCTCAGGGTATCGTGCTGCGCGAGGAGTTCCTTGTCCCGCTGGAGGAAGTGCGGGCCACGTCGATCGACTTTTACGCCGCGGTGCGGAGCCTCTATAACCAGGATCGGGCCGTCGTCCTGCGCAAGGGCCAAGCCGCCGTCGGCGACGACGATCTCGATGCTCTATTCAAGTCGGTTGAATAGGCGAAAAGAGAACCCGGGTTCAATTGTCACGCCGGTAGAGACCGAGGTAGCGGTACATGCCGGCGACGTTGAGATCGCGCCAGTCGTCATAATGGGCCCAGCCTCGGTATTTTTCCATGTTAACGATGGCGGAGGTTTCGGCGAGGGACTTGCCCGCCTGCACGGAATCCAGGACCTGCGCCCAAAGGGTCTCGATGTAGCGGTGATGGGGGGCGACGTCGGCCCAAAATCCGAGTGGACCGTGCCCCGGAGCGAGAATGTCAAAATCCATGGCTTCGACGCGTTTCAAACTGGCGATGAGATCTTCGATGTAAACGTTCGGGAAGTCGCGATACGGCAAACTGTTGCGCGAGACGATATCGACCGTGAAGAGAATGCGCTCTTCCGGAAAGCGCATGACGATGAGGTTGTCGGAGTGGTTCCGTCCCAGGTAAATGAGTTCGATCGTCTTGCCGCCAACGACCAGGTCCATGCGGTCGGAAAAGGTGATATCCGGCACCGCCGTTGGACGGCGTTCGTCGACGATATGGCGCTTGGCGTTCTCGTGCGCGATGACGACGGCCGTGTCGGCGAAAACCTCGCCGCCGGCGATATGATCGGCGTGGTCGTGGCTGTAGATGAGGTATTTTATCGGCAGATTGAAGCGTCGTTCTATCTCCGCCTCGAGCCAGCGCGCGGCCTCGGCGTTGATCGGATCGGTGACAACGACTCCCTCCGGCGTGACCATGAACACCGAATAATGGAAGTTGTTGCGGAACCGGTACACGTCCCCGGTAATGTGCTTGATTTCCCGGATCGGTTGGTCCTCGCTCCGGGCTCCCGACGGCAGGACCAGCAACACGGTCCACAGAACAAGCACGTAGCCCCTAAAAATCTTCATGTCCCTTCCCCTGACCGCGCCCCCGGCGAAGGCAATGGTCGACCCCGGACGCGGTTCCGTCAAGGGGCGTGATCAGCGTATGTCGATAACACGTGATATGGCCGGTCAATGTAACAAATGATCTGTCCGGCATTAGAACTCCTCCAGAAAGTGGAGGAGCTGATGCGCCGGACAGAGCAGTTACAGGGGTTGAGATTGATGAAGTTCGATGAGGTTTACGGACGCACCTACAGGGGTGAGTTGAGCCAGCTGGAGGCAGCCGAGATCCTGGGCATGTCCGAGCGCACGTTCCGACGCTGGCGCGATCGCTTTGAGGCCGAGGGCGCGGAGGGTCTTTACGACCGCCGCCTGGGTCGGGTTTCCGCGCGCCGCGCCGGGGTCGACGAGGTGGTGGCACTGTTGGGTCTGTTCGATACCAGGTACCGGCATTTCACCGCCTGGCACTTCTGGGAGAAGCTGGTTGCAAAGCACGACGTCACGCGCAGTTACAACTGGGTGCGGCTGACGCTCCAGGCGCACGGCCGGATCGCGCCGGCGCCGCGGCGCGGCGTGCACCGCCGCAAGCGGCCGCGCCGGCCGATGGTCGGCATGATGTTGCACCAGGACGGCTCCACGCACCAATGGGTGCCGGGTCAGTACTGGGACCTGATCGTGACCATGGACGATGCCACTTCGGAGATCTATTCCGCCTTCTTCGTCGCCGAGGAGGGCACCATGTCGAGCTTTGTGGCGCTGCTGGAGGTGGGGTCGGCCATGGGGCTGTTCTGCTCGCTTTATGCAGACCGGGCCTCGCACTATTGGCACACGCCGGAGGCCGGCGGCAAGGTCGACAAGGACAATCCAACCCAGGTCGGACGTGCCCTGCAGCAACTCGGTATTGAGCTGATCCCGGCCTATTCGCCGGAGGCCCGGGGCCGCTCGGAGCGCATGTTCGGCACCCTGCAGAAACGCCTGCCGCAGGAACTCGATCTCGCCGGCATCACCGATATGGCGGCCGCCAACCGGTTCCTGAAAGAGGACTTCCTGCCGGCCCACAATGCCCGCTTCGCCCGGCCGGCCGAGGACACAGCCTCCGCCTTCGTGCCGTTCGCCGGCAACCTGGCGGACATCCTCTGTGTGCAGGAGGACCGTGTGGTCGGCAATGACAACACGGTGCGCTACAAGAACTTGAGCCTGCAGATCCCGGCAGGCCGCCATCGCCACCACTACGTCAAGGCCAAAGTGAGTGTGCACGAATATCCCGACGGCGACCTTGCCGTCTTCCATGGCCCGCGCTGCCTGGCCCGCTACAAGAAAGACGGCACGCCGATCGAAAGCAGCGAAAGGCGGGCCGCGTGATCCGCTTCGACACGACCGGCCGGCGCTCTGTGGATAAGTGGACAGCTCGGCTGCGCCGACCTGACCACTTCCCCACAGAGCCAACATCCACAACAGAAGCGGGCAAATCATATGGTACATAAACCGGTCAATTCAGTTTGTTATCGACAGGGGCGTGATCAGCGTATGTCACGGCCATGACACTTTCCTTGTCGCCGGTCGCCGAGCGGCCCTCGCCGAATCACGACGCCCGGCCGCCGGGGACCGCCGTGGACATGCTGTTGCTCCATTACACGGGAATGCCCGACGCCGAATCCGCCCTGGCGCGGATGTGTGATCGCGCCGCGAAGGTGAGTGCTCATTATATGATCGACGAGGATGGATCGATCTCGCGGCTGGTTGACGAAACCCGCCGGGCCTGGCACGCGGGCGCCGCTTGTTGGCGCGGCCGGCGTGACGTCAACGCCGTCTCGCTCGGGATCGAAATCGTCAACCCCGGCCACGAACACGGTTACCGAACCTTCCCCGAGGCCCAGACGCGGGCGCTCGAGGCCCTGTGCCGCGAGATCGTTTCGCGGCACCCGATTCCGGCCCGGCACGTGCTCGCCCACTCCGACGTTGCTCCCGGGCGTCGCGCCGACCCGGGCGAGTTTTTCGATTGGGGCCGCCTGGCGGCGGCGGGAATCGGTCTCTGGCCGGCCTCGGGCTTGAAAGTCGATCGCGCGGCCCCGGTTCTCCGCCGGGGCGACTCCGGGGCGCGCGTGGCCGAGATTCAGGAAGCACTCGCGCGCTTCGGCTATTGCCTGCCCCGGCACGGCACCCTCGATCCCGAGACCGAGACGGTGATAATGGCGTTTCAAAGACATTTCCGGCCGGCCCGGCTCGATGGTCATATCGATGGCGAAACCGCCCAGTTGGCGCTTCAACTCGCGGCCTCCGCCGCTTGACCCGAGGCCAAGCCGTGTTTACCTAGATGTTGGCCAGACGGCCGGATGGCCGCCTTTCGGCGGGCCGGCTTGCCGGAACGTCCGAGGGGAGGAAAGTCCGGGCTCCACGGAAACACGGTGCCGGGTAACACCCGGCGGGGGCAACCCCAGGGAAAGTGCCACAGAAAGGAAACCGCCCGCACGGGTTCCGCAAGGACCAAAATCCGATCGGAGCCGGCGGGCAAGGGTGAAAGGGTGCGGTAAGAGCGCACCGCGGAGGCGGCAACGCCTGCGGCAGGGCAAACCCCACCGGGAGCAAGACCGAGTAGGGGCGGCGCGCCCCGTTGAACGGGGTAGGCGTGTTTTCGCGCCGTCCGCCCGGGTGGGTCGCGCGAGGCGTCCGGTAACGGGCGTCCCAGATGAATGGTCATCCCCCGCCACGCTGGCCGCGGCGTGACGGGGACAGAACCCGGCTTATAGGCCGTCTGGCGTCGCGGCCCCCCCCCTTGACCGGGCCCCAACGGACCGGCCAAGTCTTGGCCATGGCACATTTTGGGCCGCGCTCCCCGTGATGTACAACGGTTAGTATTTTTTCGACCTTTTTCCTCGGACCGAAAAAAGAACATTTGTCGAACAAAGTTTCGCCAAAATTGCCGCGCATTAGATACTCCGATACCTACCGCAAGGTCTTATGTCACCATTTGTTCTCGTTCGAGTTCAATGTCACGGAAACAGCAAAAGTTCTTGCGGTAACAAAGTTTTGTCTTATTTGATCGTTGACGCCCACTTGGATCCCATGGTAGACCCATTTCAATACCATACGAACCCATATTATCCCAAGTGCCGGCGCTTTCTCGGGGTTGAGGGATACATCGCGGCAAGGGAGTGCGCAGGGCTGGGGGTAAAGCTCACGAACGGGGGCTTCGCGTGGCACTGTTTTTGTCCACGTACGTCAATAAGATCGATCGCAAGGGGCGCATATCCGTCCCGGCGCCGTTTCGTCTTGAACTCGCCGGTCAGGAATTCCCGGGTATCGTCGCCTATCCATCGTTTCGGGAGGGCTTCAAGGCGATCGAGGGCTGCGGCATCGACCGCATGGAACAGCTCAGCGAGGGCGTCGACGACCTCAATCCGTATTCGGACGACAACGCCGATTACGCCAGCGCGTTATTCGAGTCCGCCTTTCAACTCGCATTCGACGGCGAAGGGCGCGTCGTGCTTCCCGGTTCCTTGCGCGACCATGCCGGGATCGGAGATCTGGCGGCTTTCGTTGGCCGCGGCAAGACGTTTCAAATCTGGCAGCCGGAGGCCCATAAAATATTCAGAGACGAAGCCAAGAAACGGCTAAGCGAAAATTCCTCGGGTTTGCGAATCTCCCGCTCGCGTGGAACGGAAGATGGGCGGCCCTAGGACGACCCACCGCCCGGTGATGCTGGGCCAAGTGATCGCGATGCTGCGGCCGCGCGACGGGGCGGTCTACGTCGACGGCACCTTTGGTGCCGGCGGTTACAGCCGAGCCCTTCTCGACGCCGCTGATTGCCGGGTGCTGGCGATCGACCGGGACCCCGCCGCGGTCGTGGACGGAAAGGTCATGGCGGAGTCATCCGGTGGCAGACTCGAAATCATCTCCGGCCGCTTCGGGGATGCCTGCGGCCTTCTCGCCGAACGCGGTGTTGGAGCCATCGACGGGTTCGCCTTGGACCTCGGGGTGTCGTCGATGCAGCTCGATGATCCCGCGCGGGGATTTTCCTTTAAGACCGACGGTCCCCTCGATATGCGCATGTCGGCCGCTGGACCGAGCGCGGCGGACGTCGTCAATAACCTCGACGAAGCCGAACTGGCGGCGCTCCTTCGTGATCTGGGTCAAGAGCGTCGGGCCCGGCGCATCGCCCGCGCGATCGTCGCTCGGCGGCGGCAGGGCCCGATCACGCGCACGAGCGAACTCGCCGCCCTCGTTCGCCGCGTCGTGCGACCCGCCGCCGACGGTCTCGACCCGGCGACCCGGACATTTCTCGCCTTGCGGATTTACGTCAACGACGAATTGGCCGAAGTGGACCGTGGTTTGCGCGCGGCGGAGAATCTTCTTGCCGCTGGTGGTCGGCTTGTCGTCGTCGCCTTTCAGTCCCTCGAGGATCGCCGCGTGAAGCGCTTTCTGGTGACTCGTTGCGGGAATTCCCCACGGATGAGTCGCCACGCGCCGCCGGTCAAGGATTCGCGACCGCCTAGCTTCCATTTCCTCCGACGCAAGGCGCTGGCCCCGACGCGGCGAGAGATCTCCATGAATCCGCGGGCCCGGTCGGCACGGCTGCGCGCGGTCGAGCGTGCCGATGCGCCGGCTTGGGGCGCGGCCGCATGAGCTGCCGCCTGACCGTCATGGGTTGTCTCCTGGCCGGGGCCATGGCGACCATGGTTTTTTGTCTCGAATCCGCCGTGCGTCATCTCGACGCGAAACTAGCTCAAATGCGGCGCGAGTACCTATCAAGCGTCGAGACCGTTCACGTGCTCAAGGCCGAATGGAGCTATCTCAACGGTCCCGAAAGGCTGACGGAACTTTCCGCCCGTTATCTGACCTTGGGGGCGGTCGGGCCGGGACAGATCGTTACCATCGAACAGGTGCCTTTTCCGAACAATGTTCAGGACCGGGAACCATGAAGGGTATGGGCAATTTGGCGCGTCGCGGCGCCGTTCGATTTGCCGGTCAACGGCGCCGGACCTTCGATCTCAACGTCGAACGCGCGGTGGCCGTGGGCCGGTCGAGGCTCCGTGTGACGGCCTTAATTTTCGCCGCCGCCTTCCTCGGCGTTGCCGCTCGCCTGGTCGATGTCGCGCTCTCCGGCGACCGTGTCGTGACCGGAACGAACGCCTCGAAACTCCAGGATTCGCGAATTGAACGGCGTGATATCGTCGATCGCAACGGCGTTCTCTTGGCGACGAATCTTACCACCGCCTCGCTGCATGTGGATCCACGGAAGGTGCTCGACGTCGAGGAATCGCTCGACAAGATCATCGCCGTCCTGCCCGACCTCGACCGCGAGGTGCTCCGCCGCAAGGTGACCGGGTCCCACCATTTCGCGTGGATCAAGCGGAACCTTACACCGCGCGAGCAAAACGCGATCCACAATCTGGGACTTCCGGGTTTCGCCTTCGAACGGGAGCAACGGCGGGTCTATCCGCTGGCGCGCCTGTTTGCCCACGTCGTCGGCTTCGCGGGCATTGACAACTACGGCCTCGCGGGAATCGAGAGATCGATCGACGATCGTTTGCGAATCCCCGCTGTGCGCCCGGCGCGGCCGTTGGAGATGACGCTCGACACCAGATTCCAGCATCTCGTACGGGAAGAGCTGTTGCGGGGCGTTCGGCAATTCCAAGCGATCGCCGCCGTGGGGATCGTGCTCGATGTCGAAAGCGGCGAAGTCAGGGCGATGGTCTCGCTGCCTGATTTCGATCCCAATAACATTGGCTCCGACGACAAGAATGCCCGCTTCAACCGCGCCACCCAGGGCGTTTACGAAATGGGTTCGACCTTCAAGCTCTTCACCGCGGCCATGGCCTTGGACAGCGGCACCGTCTCGCTCGAGGACGGTTACGATGCCAGCGAACCGCTCCAGGTCGGGCGCTATACGATTCGCGATTTCCACGGCAAGGGGCGCTGGCTTTCGGTACCCGAGATCGTCATGTACTCCTCCAACATCGGCGCCGCGAAGATGGCCCGCGACGTCGGCACCGCGCGGCAACAAGAATTTCTCGCCCGCCTGGGACTCTTGGAGCGGGTGCCGATCGAGCTCGACGAGGTCGAACATCCCCTCCTCCCCACCACCTGGTACGGACTCAATACCATGACTATCGCCTACGGGCATGGCCTGGCGGTGACGCCGCTGCAACTGGCCTCGGCCGTGGCCGCGCTCGTCAACGGCGGGGTCCTGCGTCCGCCGACGCTCTTTCGCCGCCCCGACGGGTCGGCCCCGCCGGGGGTGCGCGTGATCTCGCTGGAGACCTCGGCGGATTTGCGCAAGCTCATGCGTCTCGTGGTCGTTCACGGCACCGGGAGGAAGGCCGAATCGATGGGATACCTGGTCGGCGGCAAGACCGGCACGGCTGAAAAGGTGGAATCCGGCGGCTATCGAGAGGACGCCTCGATCTCATCGTTCGTGGGCGCCTTTCCGATGGACGGACCACGTTTCGTGGTCATGGTGATCTTCGACGAGGCCCTATCAGCGGACGCGGTGCGACAACATGTCGGTGGCGGTTGGACCGCGGCGCCCGTGGTGGGAAAAATCATCTCTCGCTTGGGTCCGCTGGCCGGAATCGCACCCAAACTCGAGTTGGAGCCGGTGGCCGCGCGCGAGGCGCGCGTATCGCCCCCACCGCCGGGAATACCGCGTGAACGCCCTGCCCGAGCCGCGGCGGCATCCGAGCCGGGTTCGGAACCGCTCCAGGAGCTGCTTTCCAAGGTTCTCGGCAGGATGCGCTAGGTTGAAGGCTCCAGGAAACAAAGCAGTCCAAGCACCATGAAAAACGACATTGCGATCAGAGCGAAGCAACCCGAGAATCGGCGAAAGGTGGGATTCATCATCCAATACGATTCATCATCCAATACAGGGGGCCGGCTGAATTGCCGCGCCTTCGGTGGATCCGAATTCATGAAACGAACTTCCCGATCAGGACACTAGGATGCGGCTCTCGGAACTGATCAACGGCGATAACGGCGGGCTTGGCGGCATCGAGATCAGCGGCTTGGCCGCGGATTCGCGTGCCGTGCGCCCGGGCTATCTTTTCGCCGCGCTTTCCGGTCAGCGAGCGAGGGGAACCGATTATATTGACGAGGCGGTCGCTCATGGAGCCGTCGCCGTGCTGGCGCCGACGGGTGCCCGCGTGACGTTGCCGAAGGCGGAGATCAAGCTCCTTCACGACGCCAATCCCCGGCGCCGGCTGGCTCAGCTCGCGGCTAAATTCTATCCGGAGCAGCCCAAGTTCATCGCCGCCGTGACGGGGACCAACGGCAAGACGTCCGTCGTCGATTTCACGCGTCAGATATGGCTGGGCATGAGTTTCAACGCCGGCAGCGTCGGCACCCTCGGGGTCTTCGGTGAAGCGGAGTCGACACCGTTGTCGCACACCACGCCCGATCCCGTCACCCTGCATCGAACCCTGGCCCGGATCGCCGCCTCGGGCATCGACCATTTGGCGATCGAAGCGTCGAGCCACGGCCTCGATCAGCACCGCCTCGACGGGGTCCGGATATCCGCCGCGGGGTTCACGAATTTCACCCGCGATCACCTCGACTACCACGCCTCGACCGAAGAATATTTCAAGGCGAAGGCGCGCCTTTTCGATTCGGTCATGGCCAGTGGCGGGGTTGCCGTATTGAACGCCGACGCACCCGAGAGTAAACGCCTTGCGGATATCTGCTCGGCCCACAGGCACGACGTGATCACCTACGGGTGCGCCGGCGAGCGGATTCGATTGCGCGACCGGAAACCCACCCCCAATGGCCAGGATCTGGGCCTCAGTATCGACGGCCGCCGCTACGAAGTATCGATCGCTCTCGTCGGCGCGATCCAGGCCTTCAACCTCATGTGTGCTCTCGGCCTGGTCCTGGCCTGCGGCGGCGATCCCGAAGCCGCCTTGACGACGTTGCCGACCCTCAAGGGCGTGCCCGGGCGCCTCGAGGAAGTGGCTAGACACCCCTCCGGGGCACGCGTATTCGTCGATTACGCCCACACGCCCAATGCACTCGAAAACGTCCTCGATACGCTGAGGCAGCGGACCAAGGATCGGCTCACCGTCGTCTTCGGTTGCGGCGGTGACCGTGACCGCGCCAAGCGCCGGGAAATGGGACGCACGGCCGCGGCGCGC
Source organism: Alphaproteobacteria bacterium (assembly GCA_965218865.1). Taxonomy (GTDB): domain Bacteria; phylum Pseudomonadota; class Alphaproteobacteria; order JAAXGF01; family JAAXGF01; genus CBDCME01. Next base: position 83,949 of record CBDCME010000049.1, on the reverse strand, counting down.
GCCGACCGCACGATCGTCACTGACGACAACCCCCGCGGCGAGGACCCGGCCCGAATTCGGCGCGCCGTTCTCGACGCCTGCCCCGGCGCGATCGAGATCGCCGATCGCGCGGAAGCCATACGCGCCGCCATCGACGGTCTCGACAGCGGCGACATCGTCGTGATTGCCGGCAAGGGTCACGAAACCGGCCAAATCGTCGCCGACAAGGTCATTCCTTTCGACGACCGCGCGATCGTGCGCGAAACCGTCCACGCCTTGGGGGAGAGCACCTCGTGACTGTACACACCCTATGGACGGCCACCGAGGCTGCCCAAGCCACGGGGGGCGAGACGACCGCCGAATGGTTTGCCACGGGCATCGGCTCCGATAGCCGCGGGACGGCCCTCGGCGATCTCTACGTGGCCTTGAAGGGGCCCCGTTTCGACGGCCACGATTTTGTTTCCGAAGCCTTGAGCCGTGGCGCTGTCGCCGCCCTTGTCAGCCGCCGGCCGGACAAGGTCGGCCCGGACGCGCCGCTCCTAATCGTGGACGATACTTACGCCGCCCTCGAACGATTGGCCCAAGAGGCGCGCGAGCGGTCGTCCGCCAGGATCGTCGCGATCACCGGTAGCGTCGGTAAATCCGGCACCAAGGAAGCGCTCAAACGCGCTTTCGCGGAGCAGGGCCTCGTGGTCGCCAGCCCGGCCAGTTTCAACAATCGAATCGGGGTTCCGCTGAGTTTGGCCGCGCTGCCCGCGGCGGCCCGGTTCGGAGTGTTCGAAATCGGCATGAACAGGGCCGGGGAAATCACGCCCTTGACGTGTCTCGTCAAGCCCCACGTCGCGGTCATCACCGGCGTGGCGCCGGTGCATCTGGAGTTCTTCGGCTCAGTGGCCGACATCGCGGCCGCGAAAGAGGAAATCTTCGCTGGCCTCGACGACGAAGGAATCGCTGTCCTCAACCGCGACGATTCGTTTTACGAGCAGCAGGTCGAGGCCTGCCGGCGTCGAGGGATCACCCGAATCATCGATTTCGGGGCCCACCTAAAATCGCGTGTGCGTTTGCTCGAGGCCCGATGCAGCGTTGATCACAGCCGGGTCGAGGCCGCGATCGACGGCCACAAAATCTCCTACAAGGTCGGGGCGCCCGGCCACCATTGGGTCATCAACAGCCTGACTGTCCTCGCGGCCGCGAAAGCGGCCGGCGCCGATGTCGCCGGGGCGGCGGCGAGCCTGGCGAAACTGCCGCTGTTGCCGGGCCGGGGTGTTCGCCATCGAATCGCCCTGCCGGGGGGAGATTTGACCCTGATCGACGAAAGCTACAACGCCAATCCGGTCTCGATGCGCGCCGCCATCGAGATTCTCGGCGCGACGCCGAGCGGAATGCGCGGCCGCAGGATCGCGATCCTGGGCGACATGCTCGAACTCGGGGCGACGGCCGCGGTGCTTCATGCCGAACTGGCGGAACCCTTGCTCAGCTGCGGGGTTGACCGGGTGTTTACGGCGGGCGCGCACATGAGCTGTCTTCACGATGCCTTGCCCGCCGCCAAACGTGGCGGTCACGCGGCCCGCGCCGACGATCTGGTTCCGCTCGTGAAGAGCGCCGTCCGCGGCGGCGACGTCGTCATGGTCAAGGGATCGTTCGCCACTGGCATGGGACGGGTCGTTTCCGCGCTCGCGGCGCTCGGTGCCGAAAACGAACTCGGCGCGGCGCGAAACGGTTGAGAGCGAAAGGCCCGCAGATGCTCTTCAACTTCCTGGTGCCCCTCGCCGACGAGTCCGGTCCCTTCAATCTGTTTCGCTATCTCACGTTTCGGACGGGGGGCGCCGTGCTGACGGCCTTGCTCGTGAGTTTCATCATCGGACCGAGCCTGATTCGCTGGCTGAGGAGAAAACAGGGCGCGGGCCAACCTATCCGAAACGACGGCCCCGAGGATCACGTACTGCGCAAGGCCGGCACGCCGACGATGGGCGGCTTTCTCATTCTTATCGCGGTCACCGTCTCGACCCTTCTCTGGGCCGACGTCACGAATGGTTACGTTTGGGCGGTCCTCCTGGTCACCCTCGGATTCGGGACGATTGGCTTCATCGACGATTATCTCAAGGTATCGCGTCGCTCGAGCGGGGGTCTGCGGGGTCGGATAAAATTGGCCCTGGAGATCACGATCGCCGTGGTCGCCACGATTTGGCTCATGCAGATCACGCGCGATCCATTGACCTCGGGCCTAGCCCTGCCGTTCTTGAAGGACGTCCTTATCGACCTCGGTTGGTGGTTCGTCCCCTTCGCCGCCTTCGTTATGGTGGGCACCTCGAACGCGGTAAATCTGACCGATGGACTCGACGGCCTGGCGATCGTCCCGATCATGATCGCGGCCGTCTGTTTCGCCCTGATCTCGTATCTCGTCGGCAACGCCGTTTTCGCCAACTATCTGCAAATCCATCTCGTTCCAGGGGCCGGCGAACTCGCCGTGCTTTGCGGCGCCCTGATCGGGGCCAGCCTCGGCTTCCTCTGGTTCAACGCGCCACCGGCAATGGTTTTCATGGGCGATACCGGCAGCCTGGGCGCGGGCGGCGCCATCGGCGCCGTCAGCGTCATCACCAAACACGAGCTCGTGCTGGTGATTATCGGCGGCTTGTTCGTTCTCGAAACGGTTTCGGTGCTCATCCAGGTCGCCTCCTATCGTCTTACGGGACGGCGGGTGTTTCGCATGGCGCCCCTGCACCATCATTTCGAGCGCAAGGGCTGGGCCGAACCGACGGTCGTCATTCGGTTCTGGATCATCGCCGTGATTCTGGGCCTGGTCGGTCTTTCAACCTTGAAGCTTCGGTGACGCCATGATCCCTGTCTTTCCCTATTCCGGCAGGTCTGTCGCGGTCTTTGGCCTCGGGCGTTCGGGCATGGCGACGGCGAGGGCATTGGAGCTGGCGGGCGCCGACGTATCGGCCTGGGATGATGATCCGAACCGGCGCGAGGCCGCGGCGAAGTCCGGTATTGCCCTCGTCGATCCCAACCGAGCCGACTGGAAAGCGATGAGCGCCCTGGTCCTCAGCCCCGGGGTGCCGCTGACCCATCCCGAACCCCATCCTGTGGTTCCGCTGGCGCGATCGAGCGGGGTCGAAATCATCGGCGACATCGAGCTTCTTCACCGCACCGCGACCCAGGCGCGTTTCATCGGCATCACCGGAACCAACGGCAAGTCGACGACGACCGCGCTCGTCGGCCACATCCTGTCGTTGGCTGGCCAGATGGTCGAAGTGGGCGGTAATCTCGGAGCCCCGGCGCTCGACCTCCAACCCCTCGGTTCGGAAGGCACCTACATCCTCGAAGTCTCCTCCTACCAGCTCGCGCTCGGGCACAACCTTTCCTTCGACATCGCCGCCCTGATCAACCTCAGCCAGGATCACATCGATCGGCACGGCAGTTACCAAAACTACATCGCCGCGAAAAAGCGGATTTTCGACCACCAGACCTGGGCCCATTCAGCGGTGATCGGTATCGACGACGAACCCTGCCAGGGGATTTATGACTCTCTTGCCGTGCGCGACAATCGGGTCCTGGTTCCCGTCGCGGTCGGCCGTCCCCTGCCCCAGGGCGTCTACGTCATCGACGGCATGTTGTACGATGGACTCGGTGAAAAGGAATCGGCGGTGGCGGATTTGAGCGCCATCGATACCCTGCCCGGGGTCCACAATTTTCAGAACGCCGCCGTCGCTTACGCCATCGCCCGCTCCGCCGGTGTATCGGCCCCGGTCGCCGCCGCTTGCCTCCTGAGTTTTCCGGGGCTTGCGCATCGGCTCGAGAACGTCGCCGAGATCGCGGGCATTCGCTACGTCAACGACAGCAAGGCAACCAACGCCCCCGCCGCCGCGCAGGCATTGGCGTGTTTCGACGATGTCTATTGGATCGCCGGAGGACGTCCCAAGGCCGACGGTATCGTGGCGCTCAAAGATTCCCTCTCGCACGTCGTCCACGCGTTCCTGATCGGGGAGGCGGCGAAGAGTTTCGCCGACACCCTAGACGGCCGGGTGCCCAACACGATCATCGGCGATCTCGAAGGGGCCGTGGCCGAGGCCACCGCGCTCGCCAAGTCCGATGGCCGCGAGGGACCCGTCGTGCTCCTTTCGCCGGCCTGCGCGTCGTTCGACCAGTGGCCCGATTTCGAAGCCAGGGGCGAGGCCTTCCGCGCCGCCGTGAGGTCCCTGATGCCGTCGCCGCAGCGGGCTGGTGGTTGGGTCGAACAGGGTATCGATCGATCCGGCCTGGAGATGCGGGCATGACGATCGCACGCACCGACGGCAGCTTGTTCGGGCGCTGGTGGTGGACGGTCGATCGTCCGCTCTTGGTCGCCATCGCGGTGCTCGCGGGCTTCGGGACGCTGCTGACGATGTCGGCAAGTCCGGCCGTCGCCGAGCGCATCGGCGCCGACACTTACCATTTCGTCCATCGGCAAATCGTTTTCGTCGCCCTGGCCACGGCGTTGATTCTCGGCGTTTCGATGCTGCCGCAGACGCTGCTAAGGCGTTTGTGTTGGTTCATACTGAGCGCCGGAATCGTGCTCCTGATCGTCACCCTGCTTGTGGCGCCGGGAATCAATGGCGCCCGGCGGTGGCTGCCGATCGCCGGAATTTCGGTTCAGGCGTCCGAGTTCGTCAAGCCCGCGTTCGCGGTCGTCGCGGCCTGGCTGTTCGCCGGCGAGGAGCCGAGCCTTCTGGTCCGTTGCCGGATCGTTTCCGCCCTTCTCTTCGCCCTCATCGTCGGCCTCGTCGTGGCCCAGCCCGACATCGGCATGGCGCTGGTCCTCGCCGCTGTTTGGTTTACCCAATTCTTCCTCTCGGGCCTCGGCTCGCTCTGGGTCGTATCGCTGTTTGCCCTGGGTGGCGGCGGCGTCGCGTTGGCCTACCTGAGCTTCCCCCACGTGGCTGGCCGCATCGACGGATTTCTCAATCCCGTAAGCGCGGACAATTATCAAATGGAGCAGTCGATGGAAGCTTTCATCAGCGGCGGCGTGTTCGGGCGCGGACCGGGCGAGGGGATCATCAAACAACATGTTCCGGATGCCCATAGCGACTTCATTTTCGCCATTGCCGGGGAAGAATTCGGTCTTGCTTTTTGCCTTCTGATCCTCGCCCTCTATGCCTTCATCATGTACCGCGGCTACATCTGGGCGCTGCGCGATCACAGCCTATTCGCCATGCTCGCGGTCATCGGAATCCTCGTGCAAATCGGTTCGCAGGCCTTGATTCACATGGGTGTCTCCCTGGCGCTACTGCCCGCCACCGGCATGACCCTGCCGTTGATTTCCTACGGCGGTTCCTCGACCCTAGCGACGGCCCTGGGCCTGGGCATCGTCCTTGCCTTGACCCGCCGAGGTTGCAACTGGGGGGCCGACCGGTGAGCGGGCCGATCGTCATCGCCGCCGGAGGAACCGGCGGCCACGTCTTTCCGGCCCAGGGCCTCGCCGCGGAACTCCGCGGCCGGGGCCACCGTTTGGTCCTGATGACCGACGAGCGCGGCGCCGAATTCAGTGCTGGGTTCCCCGACTGCGAGATCCATCGTGTCAGCGCCGGATCGGTGGCCGGCCGCGGTCTGATCGGCCGATTGCGCGGTGTCGCGGCGGTCCTGATCGGGGTCGTCGAGGCTCGCCGCCTGCTGCGCCGCCTGGCGCCCGCCGCCGTCGTCGGCTTCGGCGGATACGCTTCCCTGCCGGCGGTCCTCGCCGCCACCCGTCTGGGATTGCCGACGGTGATCCACGAACAAAACGCCGTGCTCGGGCGGGCGAACCGACTGTTGGCCCCCCGGGTCGTGATCATCGCCACCTCGTTCGCCGAGACCTTGGGTTTACGCCCCAGTGACCGGGAAAAGGTGCGCCACACGGGAAATCCGGTACGGACCGACGTCGCGAAGCTTTCCGACCGCCCGCCCCCGGCGCTGGGGGGGCCGTTTTCCCTTGTCGTATTCGGAGGTAGCCAGGGCGCCGCGGTTTTCGGCGAGATCGTGCCGCCGGCGTTGTCCGCCCTACCACAGCCGCTCAGGAAGCGACTGCGGGTCATCCAGCAGTGCCGGTCGGAACAACTCGACTCCATCGCCCGCCACTATCGCGAATCCGACATCGCCGCCCAAGTGGCGCCATTCTTCGACGACATGCCGGCCCGGATCGCGGAAGCCCATCTGGTCGTCTCCCGGGCCGGCGCCTCGACCGTCGCCGAGATCACGGCCCTAGGCCGGGCCGCGATCTTCGTTCCCTATCCCTACGCCATCGATGATCATCAAACGATGAACGCAGAAGCCGTCACCGCCGCCGGCGCCGGCTGGCACGTCCCCCAGGGGGACTTTGCGGCCGAGTTCCTGACGAAACGCGTCGAAAGCTTCCTTCGGCACGGTGCCGAGCTGTCCGAGGTGGCGGAGAACGCCCGCCGCATGGGTCGTGTCGATGCCGCCCGACAGCTCGCCAAGGTGCTCGAACGGTTGCTGTCGGCCGGTCGGCAGACGATGAGATTTTCGGAGATTGCCGCATGAGACAGATTCCCCTGGAAATCGGCACCATTCATTTCGTCGGCATCGGCGGCATCGGCATGAGCGGAATCGCCGAACTTCTGCACAACCTCGGATATTCGGTCCAAGGCAGCGACCTGTCCAAAAACGCCAATGTCAAGCGTTTGCAATCCCTCGGCATCCCGGTCCAGATCGGCCACGACGAGGCGAATTTGGGCGAAGCGGCGGTGGTCGTCACTTCTTCGGCCGTGCCGGAGAACAATCCCGAGACCATGGCCGCGCGCGAACGGTTGATGCCGGTCGTCCGTCGGGCTGAGATGCTCGGTGAACTGATGCGACTCAAGTGGTCGATCGCGGTGGGCGGGACCCACGGCAAGACGACCACGACTTCGTTGATCGCCGCCGTCCTGGAGGCGGCCCGATACGATCCCACCGTGATCAACGGGGGCATCATCAATGCCTACGGCACCAACGCCCATCTCGGCGCCGGCGACTGGATGGTCGTCGAGGCCGACGAATCCGACGGCAGTTTCGTGAACCTGCCGGCCACCGTCAGCGTCGTTACCAACATCGATGCGGAACATCTCGATCATTACGGCACTTTCGCCGCTCTCTCCAATGCCTTCGACGAATTCGTCACCAACGTCCCCTTTTACGGTTTCGCCGCCTTGTGCATCGATCATCCCGAGGTTCAAGCCCTGATCGGCCGTATCTCGGACCGTCGTCTCGTCACCTACGGTTTCAATCCCCAGGCCGACGTCCGGGCCGTCGATATGGCGAGCACGCCGGACGGGACCCGATTCGACATCGCCGTCGCCGATCGCACCATCGGCAAGACCCGCACCATCAAGGGGCTCCATTTGCCGATGCTCGGGGCCCACAACGTCCAGAACGCCCTGGCCGCGGTCGCCGTCGCCCGCGAAATGGGGATCGCCGAGGACGTCGTGCGCCGGGCCCTGCGCGAGTTCAGGGGTGTCAAGCGCCGCTTCACCAAAACAGGCAAGGTTGGCGGCATAACCGTCATCGACGATTACGGCCATCATCCGGTCGAAATCGCCGCCGTGCTGAGCGCCGCGCGCTCGGCCTGCCTGGGCCGAATCCGGGCGGTCGTGCAACCCCACCGCTACAGCCGCCTGAAAGCTTTGTTCGAGGAATTTTGCGGTTGTTTCAACGATGCCGACAGCGTTGTCGTCGCCGACGTATATCCGGCCGGGGAAGCCCCGATCGCCGGGATCGACCGCGACGCCCTGGTGGCCGGCCTGCGGGCCCGCGGGCACCGCGACGTGGTGCCGCTCGAGGGACCGGACTCCCTGGCCGAGACGATCGTGGCGATGGCCGAACCGGGAGACATGGTGATCTGCCTCGGGGCCGGCACCGTCACTGCTTGGGCCCACGACCTTCCGGCGCAGCTCGAGCGGCTCAAGGCCGATGACACGGCGCCAAGCCGAAGGCCGGCGCCATGATGCCGCGGCGCCGCGGCACCTCCCGCCTGATCGAGCGGCTGCCCCAGGTCCGGGGCCGCTACCGCGAGGACGCGCCGCTCGCGCCGACCACCTGGTTCCGTGTCGGAGGTCCGGCGGAGGTCATGTTCCGGCCGGCCGACGAATCCGATCTCGCCGCCTTCTTGGCGGCAAAACCGGGCGACGTTTCGGTGACCGTCCTCGGCCTCGCCTCGAACGTCCTCGTCCGCGATGGCGGCATCCCCGGCGTCGTCATCCGCCTCGGGCGCGGATTTAGCGAAATCGCCACCGAGGGGACGATGGTGACGGCCGGCGCCGCGGCCCTCGATTTGAACGTCGCCCGCCACTGCCTCGCGGCTGGAGTCGCCGGATGCGAATTTCTTAGTGGCGTCCCCGGCACCATCGGCGGCGCCGTGCGAATGAACGCGGGCGCGTACGGCGGCGACATGGCCAGCGTGACCGTCGCCGCCCGGGCCCTAGATCCGTCCGGCGCCGAGCACCGACTTTCGGTCTCCGACCTCGGCTTTTCGTACCGCGCTAGCGGTGTCCCCAACGATTGGATATTCACCTCCGCGACGCTTCAGGGAAGTGAAGGCACACCGGCCGACATCGCCGACCGGATCAGCGCCATTGCCTCGGCCCGCGAAGGGGATCAGCCGCTGCGGACGCGCACGGGCGGCAGCACCTTTGTCAATCCCCCCGGAAGGCGGGCCTGGGAATTAATCGAAAAGGCGGGTTGCCGAGGACTGCGCCGCGGCGGCGCCATGGTTTCGGAGAAGCACTGCAATTTTCTCGTCAATCGGGACAACGCGACCGCCGCCGCCATCGAGGCGCTGGGCGAAGAGGTTCGGCGTCGAGTCGCGGAAGCAACCGGCGTGACGCTCGAATGGGAAATCCGCCGACTCGGGACCCACCCCCCGTCTCTACGGGAGGCGACCTCATGAAGGCGCGCGTCCTGGTTTTGAAAGGCGGCTGGTCGGCGGAGCGAGAGGTCTCTCTCGTAACCGGGAACGCGGTGGCGGCAGCCTTGCGGAAATGCGGGTATCGGGTGACGGAGATCGATGCCGATCGTGATTTCGGGCGCGCGCTCGCCAATCTCGATTCGCGCCCCGACGTCGTCTTCAACGCGCTCCATGGCCGTTACGGGGAAGACGGTTGCGTCCAGGGCGTGCTCAATGTTCTTGGCCTGCCGTATACCCACTCCGGTCTCCTCGCCTCGGCCCTGGCGATGGACAAGGCGACCGCCAAACGCCTATTCGGCGAAGCGGGAATTCCCTGTCCCGACGGCATCGTCGTCGACATCGCGGCGGCGGTCGCGGGGACGCCCATGGATCCGCCGTATGTCGTCAAACCGGTCGCGGAGGGTTCGACCGTCGGCGTCTACATCGTATTCGAGGGCGAACCACCGATCGGGATCGATCCGGACGAATGGCCCCACGGAAACGAGGTTCTGGTCGAGCGCTACATCCCGGGCCGCGAGTTGAGCGTCGCGGTGATGGGGGATCGGGCGCTCGGCGCGATCGAGATTTGCCCCAACAACGGTTTTTACGATTACGAGGCGAAATATAGCGAAGGCAAGGCCCGCCACGTGATGCCCGCGCCCGTCGCTCCGTCGGCATACCGCGAGGCCCTACGCCTCGCTCTGGTCGCGCATCAAACCTTGGGATGCCGCGGCGTAAGCCGGGCCGATCTGCGCTACGACGACAGCGACGGCGAACCCGGTGACCTGTTCATGCTGGAAGTGAATACCCAGCCCGGGATGACACCGCTTTCGTTGGTTCCGGAAATCGCCGCCCATTGCGGTATCGGCTTCGGCGATCTCGTGAGTTGGATGGTGGAGGACGCGCGATGCGACGCTTGATGGCGTTTTGGCGCCGCCCGGCGGCGAAGAGGACGCGAGCCAAGGCACCCCGGAGGCCATTGCTTTCGCGAGTAAAGCGCCTCGGTATGCTCGTCGTGGCTAGTCTCGCCCTGGTCGGCGCGATCGGGGGATTGGCGACCTGGTTCGTGACTTCGGGCCATCTCTCGCGGGTCATCGATAAAGGTGTTGCCAACCTGATCGAGATTTCGGGGACGGCGGGTCTGAGGCTGGAGGAGATCTACGTCACTGGCCGTGGGCACACCGAGCGGGATACGCTTCGCGCGGCCCTCGGTGCCGACGTCGGTACGCCCCTGATGGGAATCGATCCCGAAGCGGCGCGAGCCCGCGTCGAGGTTCTGCCCTGGGTACGCGAAGCCGTGGTCGAACGCCATCTTCCCGGTACACTTTTCGTCCATATTCAGGAACGGTCACCCCTCGCGATCTGGCAGCGGGACGGTGAATTCGTAGTCGTCGATGGTCAGGGCGAGGTCATACCGACGGCAAGGGCGGAGGATTTCCTGGGTCTTCTGCTGATCGTCGGCGACGACGCACCGGCCCAGGCGGCAAATCTGATGGCAGTCCTTGCCACCGAGCCGGTGCTCGGCCGTCGGGTCGACGGCGCGGTTCGGGTCAGCGGCCGGCGTTGGAACCTCCGCTTCGACAACGGGATCGACGTGCGCATGCCGGAAGAGGGCCTGGCCCGGGCCTGGCGTCGCCTGGTCGCGTTCGAGCGCAATAATCGACTATTGGCCCGCGACATCTCGGCCGTGGATTTGCGCTTTCCCAACCGCCTGGTCGTGCGCCCGGCCAAGGGCGTGCATTTACCGACCGCGTATGGCGGAAAAGACACCTAGACGGGAGTTGCTGGAAATAATGGGTTGGCTTGGCGGCAATTCGGCGAAAGGAAAACGAAACGGGGCGGGGCACATGGTCGCCGCGATCGATCTCGGATCCACGGCGGTTCGCTGCACGATCGCTCGCGCTGATGGGGAACGATTGCGGCTGGTATCGAATTGTGAACACCGCGCCCGGGGGATCAACGCCGGCGCCATCGTGGACATGAATTCAGCGATCGATTCGGTGCGGCACGCCGTACAGGGCGCCGAGGAAGCCGCCGACGTCACCCTAAGCGAAGTCTTCGTCAACTTTTCCACCGGTTTCCCCACCTCCCACACCGACAGCGTCGAAATCAAGCCGAGCCGGAACGAGGTCGGTGCCCGCGATCTGCGCCGGGCTTATGGCCAGGCCCTCGCCCATCACGAATCGGGCACGCGCAAGGTCGCCCACGTTATCCCAGTTGATTACGTTCTCGATCAAAACCGCGGCATACGCGAGCCGATCGGCATGTTCGGAGAGACACTGGTCGCGGAATTCCATGTCGTCACCGCCGCCGCCGGGCCTTTACAGAACCTTCGGCATTGCGTCGAACAATGTCAGTTGAGCGTATCCGATTACGTTGTGTCGCCGTTTGCGACAGGTTTGGGGTGCCTCACGGAGGACGAGTGTGAACTCGGCGTGACCATGATCGCGATGGGCGGTGGGACGACCGGAATCGCCGTGTTCTCCGAGGGACGCCTCAACCACATCGACGTCGTCCAGGTGGGGGGGCGTCACGTCACCAAGGATCTCGCGAACGGCCTATCCACTTCGACGAAGCACGCGGAGCGCATGAAAGTTCTCTACGGCAGCGCGGTAACCGGGCTGTTCGACGAACGGGAGATGATCGACGTTCCGCCCTTGACCAACGGACATGGCGCCACTCCGGTTCCGCGCACGAAACTCGTGGAAATCGTTCACGCGCGCATGGCCGAAATCTTCGAGATTATTCGCGGTCGTCTGGCCACCAGCGGCTTCGAAAAATTGCCAGGCCAACGCATCGTCCTTACCGGTGGTGGCAGCCAGCTCCCCGGTGTCTGCGACCTGGCGGCGGAAATTCTCAATGGCGAGGCGCGGATCGGCAAGCCGATCGGCATCGAGAGCGACGCTGACATCACCGTCGGCCCCGCCTTCACGACGAGCGCCGGACTCCTGATCTATGGCGCCGCGAGCTCGACTCAACTGCTACCCCGATCGATGCTCGATGCGTCGGGACTTGTCGGTCCCATCGACCGCATCGGACAATGGTTTCGGGAACACACATAAGGGGAGTTCGTATGAAAACATGGACCAACCCGCTCATGAATGGGGGAACACTTCCAATCTCGACTATTAGTCACTGGAGGAGACGATGACGATAAATCTCAGCGTACCCGCGTCCCATCAACTCAAGCCACGAATCACCGTTATCGGTGTCGGTGGCGCTGGCGGAAACGCGGTCAACAACATGATCACGTCCCATCTCGAGGGCGTTGAATTCATAGTCGCCAACACGGATGCCCAGGCGCTTGCACAATCGCTTTCCGAGCGTCGGATTCAGCTTGGCTCCGGAATCACCCAAGGCCTCGGCGCCGGTTCGCGACCGGATGTCGGGCGAGCCGCCGCGGAAGAAGCGATCGACGAAATCGTCGAGCAACTTCAGGGCGCCAACATGGTCTTCATTACCGCCGGCATGGGCGGCGGCACCGGCACCGGCGCCGCTCCGGTCATCGCCCGAACGGCCCGCGACCAGAATATCCTGACCGTTGGCGTGGTCACCAAGCCGTTCCACTTCGAAGGCGTCAAGCGCATGCGAATTGCGGAGGGCGGATTGAGTGAGCTGCAACAGTTCGTCGACACCCTGATCATTATCCCCAACCAAAATCTTTTCCGCCTGGCCAATGAAAAGACGACCTTCGCGGATGCCTTCAAGATGGCGGATGAAGTCCTCTATTCCGGTGTTCGTGGAGTCACGGATCTGATGGTAATGCCGGGTCTGATCAATCTCGACTTCGCCGACGTTCGTACCGTCATGGCGGAAATGGGAAAGGCGATGATGGGAACCGGCGAGGCCGAGGGCGAAGCGCGCTCGATCCACGCCGCCGAAGCGGCGATCTCGAACCCCTTGCTCGACGAAGTCTCGATGAAGGGCGCGCGGGGCGTGCTGATCAACATTACCGGCGGTCCCGATATGACCCTCTTCGAGGTCGACGAAGCGGCGAATCGAATCCGCGACGAGGTCGACAACGACGCCAACATCATTTTTGGCTCCACCTTCGAGGAGGAACTTACCGGCCGTATCCGAGTCTCCGTGGTGGCAACCGGAATCGACATGGAGGCAACCGAAACGCAAGGCCCGCCGACCCAACTGTCCCTGCCGGAAACGGACACCTTCAGCAAGCTCAACGTCAATACGCCGACGGCGCGTCCCGAGGTGCCTGTCGGTGCGGGTGCTTCGGAGGCGGCTGAATTGGAACCGGCGTCGCAATTAGCGGCGGCACCGGATCTCGACCCGGAGCAACGGCGCCTCGCCGAAACTTCCGCCGAGCTCGCCGCGGCCGAGCGACGGCCCTCCGCGGACACGGCGTTCGTCCCGCCTCCGCCGGCCGAACCGCGAAGCCGTCAGGAAACGGTGCTCACGGCAACGCGGCCGGACAGCGAACACCGCGGCGGCAAGCCAACCTCGTCCGAAAAACCGCGCTTACCAAATTTGTTCAGGGCGGTTACCGGTGCCGCGCGCGCGCGCGCGGCACCCACTCGGCCAACTCCGGAACCGACGGTGGCGCCCGCGGAGAGATCGGCGGCGACCTTGGCGAATCCCAAACAATCGGAAAAGTTGGCGCTCGCGCCGGTCGACGACGAAGTGCTCGACATTCCGGCGTTTCTCCGGCGCCAAGCCAACTAGTGGTTGATTTTTGCGGACGGCACCCACTCATGTTTGGGTGTCGAACCAATAGGGTTTTGATTTTATGGATCAACTTATCCCAACGCTTGGGAACCAAGTGTCGGGGCCGGGCCACTAAGTTCGTGAAGATCCCCAATACAGGAGTGTAACACTTTGTAACAAATAGTGATTTGAGCAATCTATGCTGAACCGGTAGTAACTTGATCCAGATTGGCCCGTCAGGTGAGACGATTTGGGCGGCGGCGGTGATCGCCCCATTTCGTCGAGGGCACCGGTTTTTCCGGGCCAAACGGGAATGATCGAGGGTAAATACCGGGGCGTGGCGCGTGAAGCGTATTTTTCAGAAGACATTGAAGAGTCCGATTCCCTGTAGAGGAGTAGGTTTGCACAGCGGTGTGCGGGTCGATATGACGCTGTTGCGGGCGTCGACCGACACCGGCGTCGTGTTTCGTCGCACGGACGTCGGCGGCGGCCAGGGCGAAATCGCGGCAACATACGATAACGTCGGCGACACCCATATGTGTACCCGGGTACGCAACCCCGACGGCATCGAGGTTTCGACGATCGAACATTTGATGGCGGCGTTTGCCGGCGTCGGGGTCGACAACGTCATTGTCGAACTCGATGGTCCCGAGGTGCCGGTCATGGACGGCAGCGCGGCTCCCTTCGTTTTCTTGATCGAGTGCGCCGGCGTTGAGGAACAGAACGTCCCACGCGGCGCAATTCAGATTCTGAAACACGTCGAGGTCTGCGATGGAGAGCGCCAGGTTTCCCTTTCTCCAGCGGATGATTTTTCTCTCAATGTCGAGATTGATTTTGGGCATCCGCTGATCGGTCACCAGAAATATTTCGTGGCCTTGGACGATGGCGTATTCAAGAACGACGTGTCCCCCGCGCGGACCTTTGGTTTCATGCGCGACGTCGAGGCGCTCAAGGCCCTGGGACTTGCCCGCGGCGGATCGCTCGACAACGCCGTCGTCATCGACGGCGACCGAATCATCAACGACGAGGGTTTGCGTTTCGGTGACGAATTCGTCCGCCACAAGGCCCTCGATTCGATCGGTGACATGTATCTTGCCGGAGCTCCGTTGCTCGCCCATTACCGCGGGGTGTGCGCGGGCCACACGTTGAATCAGAGGCTCTTGCGGGCGGTGTTCGCCGACCCTGATTCGTGGCGCTTCGTCAACGCGGACGACTTTGTCTCGGCGGTACCGTCGTCGTGGCCGGAGCGCAAGGTCGCCGCGCTCGCCTAACCAGTATCGTCCTTGGCGCCGGGTCGCGAGCGCTTTGCGGCCTGATTTTGCCAACTGCGAATGTAGTGGTATATTCGAGTGGTTTGTCGTCACTCGTGATGGGCCGCGACCGGCAATGAACCGATATTTGTCCTCCGGTAAAGGACCCCGCCTGATCTTCCGGTGTCTCGCCGTCGGCTTGGTGGCGTCCGCGCTGCACGCTTGCGAATCCACCCAACCCGAAGACGCCTATCAAGAGAAACCGGTCGAAGATCTCTATAACGGAGCTATGGACCTTCTTCTCGACGGCCTGAATCGGTCGGCCGCGAAGGCCTTCGACGAGGTCGAACGCCAACATCCCTATTCCGTCTGGGCGACCAAGTCCCAAATCATGGCCGCTTACGCCCACTACCTCGACAACGCCTATGACGAGTCGATCATCGCGGCGAAACGTTTTATCGAACTCCATCCCGGAAGCCGCGACGTCGCTTACGCATATTATCTTGTCTCCCTTTCCTATTACGAGCAGATATCCGATGTCGGGCGCGATCAATTGATGACCCAAAGGGCGTTGGAAGAGCTCGAAACCGTCATCCGGAGGTTTCCCCAGTCCGACTATGCCCGTGACGCCGCCCTCAAGATCGATCTCACCCGCGATCATCTCGCCGGCAAGGAAATGTCGATTGGGCGCTACTATCAGAAGCGCGCCCAATTCGTCGCCGCCATCAACCGATATCGCCAGGTGATCGAGTCGTTTCAGACCACGACCCACGTCCCCGAGGCGCTTCACCGCTTGACCGAGTGTTACTTCGCGATGGGTATCGTCGAGGAGGCGCAAACCGCCGCCGCCGTTTTGGGGCACAACTACCCGGGCAACGAGTGGTATGGGAATTCCTACGCCCTTCTCACCGGAGCCGATCTGCTTCCGGCCGAGGATGAGGACTCGTGGATCAGCCAGGTATGGTCATCACTCTATTAGGCGGTCCGGCTCGGCGGGGTGTGGACGATGCTCGTCGATCTCTCGATTCGTAACCTCGTCCTCATCGACTCTCTCGATCTGACGTTCGGGATCGGGTTCACGGTGTTGACCGGCGAAACCGGAGCCGGCAAATCGATCCTGCTTGACGCTCTGGGTCTCGCCCTGGGCGGGCGCGGCGACGCCGGCCTTGTTCGCGCCGGCGCCGAGGAAGCAATCGTTACCGCGACCTTGGCACCGGGTCCCACTCATCCGGTTTGGGATAGGCTGGCCGAACGAGGCCTTCCAGCCGACGAGGATTTGATCCTGCGCCGCCATCTCGCGGCGTCCGGGCGCAGCCGCGCCTTCGTCAACGACCAGGCGGTCAGCGTCGGATTTTTGCGCGGGATCGCCGAGGATTTGGTCGAGATCGAAGGTGAAAGGAGCGGTCGCGGCCTCTTGCTTGGCGATCAGCAACGTCTTCTTCTCGACACCTTTGGAGGCCTCGGCGGAAATGCAGAAAAGGTCTCGGAATCGTACCGGCGTTGGCGCTCGGCGGAGGCGGAATTGACGGCGCTCAGGGAGTCGATCGACGAGGCCGGAAACGACGAGGATTTTACCCGGCACGCCCTCGCCGAACTCGACGAATTGGTTCCGCGAGCGGGTGAGGAAACCGTGCTGGCGAACCAACGCAAGGCTCTGATGCAAGGCGAGAAACTTGCCGGCGGGGTGGCCGAGGCGTTGACCGAGCTGAGCGACCAGCGTGGGGTCGAGCAACGTTTGGGAAGTGCCCAACGAATCCTTGGACGCATCGCCGCGGAGGCCGACGGAGCGCTGGACGGGGCCTTGCGTTCACTGGACCGCGCCGCCGCCGAGGCCGCCGAAACGATCGCCGACATCGTCGCCGCGGGCCAAGCTCTGGCGCCGGACCCAGCAAAGTTGGAGAGGGTCGAACACCGATTGTTCGGCTTGCGCGCGCTTGCCCGCAAACACCGCGTCGACGTCGACGATTTGCCGGCCCTGCGCGAGTCCCTGGCCGCCAAGCTTTCGGCCCTCGACGATCGCGGCCAGGCGGAGGCTCGTCGGCGCCAGGACACAGCGGCGGTGCGGGCCGCGTTCGTCGCCGATTGCCGGCGGTTAAGCAAACAACGGGCGCAGGTGGCGCACGATCTCGAAGGCCAAGTCACGGCGGAACTCGCGCCGCTCAAATTACGCCACGCAACGTTCAAGGCACGCCTGGTGCCGTTGCCCGACGAGTCCTGGTCGGCGACCGGTGGGGAACGCGTATCCTTCGAGGTCGCGACCAATCAAGGAGACCAAACCGGACCGCTCGCCAAAATCGCGTCGGGAGGGGAGCTTTCGCGCCTGGTGCTCGCCGTGAGGGTCGCGTTGTCGCGCGCCGGCTCGGCGCCGACGCTTGTTTTCGATGAGGTCGACAGCAACATTGGCGGTGCCGTGGCCGCCGCCGTCGGAGCCCGTCTCGCCCGGCTGGGCAAGAATGCGCAGGTCCTCGTCGTGACCCATTCCCCCCAGGTCGCGGCCCGCGGCCGGTATCACTTCCGGGTCGTGAAAGGCCGCCGGTCGGGACGGGTCGTAACCCGGGCCGAAGCTCTCGACGAGACGGCACGGCGCGAGGAAGTCGCCCGCATGCTTTCCGGTGCCAAGGTCACCGAGGAAGCGCGCGCCGCCGCGGACAGGCTATTGCGGGTCGCGAGCTGATGCCCGACGAGGGGCGCGGAAAACCGGACGAGAAGCCCCGTCGCTCGGTCGAAGCGCTCGGCCGCGACGAGGCGGAGGTGGAACTCGCGTACCTTGCCCGCGAGATCGCCCGTCACGACCGCCTTTATTACCTCGAGAGCAGACCCGAGATAAGCGACGCGGCCTATGACCGTCTGTGGCATCGCAACGCCGACATCGAAGCGCGTTTCGTCGACCTGGTCCGAGCCGACAGCCCCTCCCTGCGCGTCGGCACGCCGCCCGCGCCGGCGTTTCGCGAGGTCGTCCATTCCCGGCCCATGCTGTCCCTCGATAACGCTTTCTCGGAAGACGGCGTGGAAACATTCTTTACTTCCGTGAGAAATTTCATCAAGGAGCTGAAGGACGACCCCGATCGGGCGATTGAAATCGTCGCCGAACCGAAGATCGACGGTCTTTCCGCGACCGCGCGCTATGAAGACGGCAGATTCGTTCTCGGCGCCACCCGAGGCGACGGCACCGTGGGCGAGGACGTCAGCGCGAACCTGCGCACCATCAGGGATTTGCCGTTGGTTCTCGAGGGGGACGACGTCCCCGCCGTGCTCGAAGTGCGCGGCGAGGCCTATATGACCCGGGAAGACTTTCTCGCCTTGAACGCCAAACGACGCAAGCTCGGCGAACCCCCTTTCGCCAACCCGCGCAACGCCGGATCCGGTGGCTTGCGCCAGCTCGACAGCCGCGTCACCGCGCGTCGGCGCCTGCATTTTTTCGCCTACGCCTGGGGCCAGGTCTCGGTGCCCCTCGGGGATAGCCATTGGGCGATGCTCCAACGCCTTGGGCGCTGGGGTTTTCGGGTCAATCCCCTGGCCTGTCTGTGCGCCACCGTCGATGAGGCCCTCGATGCCTACGCCGTCGTCGCGGCTGAAAGGGACCGGCTCCCCTACGAAATCGACGGTGTCGTCTACAAAGTGAACCGGCTCGACTGGCAGCAACGGCTGGGCACCGCGAGCCGCGCGCCGCGATGGGCCGTGGCCCACAAGTTTCCGGCGGAGCAAGCGCGAACAACCTTGCACCGGATTCAAATCCAAGTCGGTCGGACCGGATCCTTGACCCCAGTGGCCGAGTTGGAACCCGTAAACGTGGGGGGCGCGGTGGTCTCGCGGGCGACGCTCCACAACGAGGACGAGATCGAGCGCAAGGATATCCGCGAGGGGGACGTCGTTATAATCCAGCGGGCCGGGGACGTGATTCCGCAGATCGTCGCCGTCGTTGACACGGAGCGGGGGCAGGATTCCGAGCCCTATGATTTTCCCCGGACCTGCCCGGTTTGCGGAAGTCTGGCGTCGCGCGAGGAGGGCGAAGCGGGCAGACGTTGTAGCGGCGGTTTGGTCTGCCCGGCGCAACGGGTCGAGCGTCTGCGCCATTTCGTCTCCAGGGACGCTTTCGACATCGAGGGCTTGGGGACCAAGACGATCGAGTCGTTTTGGGCGGACGGATTGATCGTGTCACCGGTGGACATCTTTCGCCTCCGGGCCCGGGACGCGGAAAGCCCGACGCCATTGGGAACACGCAAGGGCTGGCAAGAAAAATCGGTTCAGAACCTGTTCGGGGCGATCGACGAGCGGCGCGGCGTTTCACTTGAAAGGTTCATATATGCCCTCGGAATCCGCGAGGTGGGCCAGGCAACGGCGAGAATGTTGGCGAAGAACTTTGGCTCCTTGACCGCGTGGCGGACGGCAATGCTCGCTGCCCAAGACTCGGTCTCAACAGAGTATCGTGAATTGGTTTCGATCGATCAGATCGGCCCCAAGGTGGCCGACCAAATTCTCGGCTTTTTCAAAGAGGGACACAATCTGGAGGTTATCGAGGATCTGGCGCGCGAGGTCCAGGTAAGCGATTTCAAGGAGTCCGACGTCAGCTCGCCTCTGAGCGGCAAGACGTTGGTTTTTACCGGTTCCCTAGCGACCATGACGCGCGGCGAAGCGAAGGCCCGGGCCGAGGCCCTCGGGGCCAAGGTCGCGGGCTCGGTTTCGGGAAAAACCGATTTCGTGGTCGTGGGCGCCGACGCGGGTTCGAAAGCCGCCAAGGCCAGCGACCTCGGAGTCAAGGTGCTCGCGGAAGATGAATGGCTAGCGTTCCTGGAAAGTTCGGCGTAGTCTAATCCTCGCCCTGGAAACTATCTTCAGACATCAAGAAGAGGGCGACCCGAACGGTGATCACGCACTACGACAGTGGGGACGGATTCTTGCGATTTACCCTTTTGCTCCACACCTAATATTCTGTCTGTGCTAAGATTTTAGTAGCTGTTCGGTTCGACACGGTAGATTCGGAGAAAGCAAGGGTATTTGGATTTGATCCCCTACCTATATCCGTGTCCTAATGAGATTATGACATGTCGTCGTTGTCCACGTTTGTGAGCGGGTGGCGCACTGCAGGGAGTCGTGTGGCCAGCCCGGTCAAATTTATCTGGAATCGAATTTGCATGATTCGATTGAAAACAGGTATCCGGTTCGTCGTATTGGGTATTTTTTTGGCGGTGGTTTATGTCTTGGGCGGCATGTATTGGATTCATGAGATCGACGACGACCCAAATTTCGCCCCTCCGGTCGAGTTCACGCCGCCGAAATCAAGCCACGCGGTGGCCATCGCCGCGGCCCTCGTCGATCGCGAAATCAACCGCAATCGCTGGACCGCCAACGATCCGTTTTTCATGCCGGCGGCGTTCCTCGACAACATGCCGAATTTCCAGGAAGGCGTCATTGCCGCGATCGCCCGTTTCACCATCGAGTTGACCGATCAAATCGGGCGCACGCGCGAGTCGAGCAAGGCCGACCCGGATCTCGAGAAGGCGCTCGGCCTGTTGAAATACTCCGGTCAGATCTGGGTTTTCGATTTCTCCACGTCCCTGGCTCCGACGGCGCCCTCGGAAGCCCAATACCAGGCCGGTGTCAACGCCCTGCAAAGGTATAATCAACGTTTGGCGAAAGGGAAGGCCGTCTTCGATCCCCGTGCCGACAACCTGTTCACGACCCTGGCCAGGATCGAAACCGACATCGGTTCGTCCTCGGCCACGATCGAACGCCACTTGGCGCTGACCTACGCGGCGAGCCGGTTCATGCCGGACACCCAGGCGGACGACATTTTCTACGAGATCAAGGGGCGCCTCTACGCCTATTACCTGCTCTTGCGGGATCTCCAGGTCGACTACCACCAGGTCGTCACCGAAAGGCACCTGGAGTCGTCGTGGGCTGAAATGCTCTCGACCTTCGAAACGGTGGTCAGCTTGACACCGATCGTGGTCACGAATGGCGATCCGGACGGCATCTTGTTGCCCAATCATCTGGCCGTGCAGGGATTCTTTCTTTTACGGGCGATCACCCAGCTTCGTGAAATCAAGAGCATCCTGCTGACCTAAAGATAATTCGCGACCGCTCGTTGAAGATAATACACGACCACTAACAAACCGAGCAGGAGCGTGGCCACCAGGACCATGTCCCGGGTCCGCCGCGTTCGCGCCAGGGCACTCCCTGGTCCGAAGAGGCGCATGCCCCAGGTCGCGATCGCCGCGCCCGATCCGCGGAACCCTCCCCGTCCCCTCTCCCCGAGCGATCGGATAGCCACGACGACGCGACGTATCGCCAGCGGCGCCAGGCTGCGGTAGAACCAGTCCGCGTCCAGGTTCACCGCCGGGATGTCCGGCGGTTCCCGATGGCTGAGCCTGAGCCAGCAAAAAGCCAGGATGGCGAACATCAGGAGTTGCATCTGGGTCACCACGTGGGACACGTCGTAGGGGACGTACCTCACGGGGAAGGGCAGCAAGCTGTACAGCAGCCACGGGAACGAGCCGTTGTAAATGCAAAGCACCGCCGCGAAGGTCATGGCGAGAAGCATGTTGAGGGGCGGTTCGGAGACCCGAATTCCCGAATCCTTTGCGAAAAACGCGTGAAAGGGGATCTTGATCCCGGCGTGGTGAAGGACCCCGGCACTGGCGAAAAGGAGCGCCAGCCAGACCCACGGATAGCCTTCCTCCAAGGCGGCGGCCATGACCATCGATTTGCTGACGAAACCGCTGAAGAGCGGAAACGCCGAAATCGAGGCGGCGCCGACGATACACAGACCCGTCGTCCACGGCATCGTCTTGTACAGTCCCCCGAGATCCGAACACTTGATCCGTCCCGTGACATGCAGAACCGCGCCCATCGACATGAACAGCAACCCCTTGAAAATCACGTCGTTGAAGGCGTGGGAGGCGGCGCCGTTGAGAGCCAGCTCGCTACCGAGTCCGACCCCGCAAACCATGAAACCGAGTTGGTTGATCATGCTGTACACCAGCACCCGGCGCAGGTCGTTTTCGATGACCGCGTAGAAAACCGGGAAGAGCGTCATCACAACCCCGACGTAAATAAGGATTTCGGTTCCGGGAAAGCACCGGATCAGCGCGTATACCGCAACCTTGGTCGTGAACGCCGAGAGAAAAACGGTCCCCGTGGGAGTCGATTCGGGGTAGGCGTCGACAAGCCAGTTATGGAGGAGGGGAAAGGCGCACTTGACCCCGAAGGCGCATAGGATCAGCCACGATCCCGGCGATGCCAGTCCAATGACATCGAAGGCCGTCGACCCCGTCACGCGGGAATGCATGGCGACGCCGGCGAGCAGCAGCAGGCCCGAGACGACCTGGACGGTAATGTAGCGCATACCCGACGCTCGGGAACGCGCCGTGCGTCGGACCCAAATTAGAAACGCCGATGAAACCGCCAACACTTCCCAGAACAAAAACAGGGTTATCAAATCACCGGCGTATACGGCCCCGAGCGCTCCCCCGGCGTATACCAGGCCGGCCACGTCCTGGACTCGGTCGCGGACATGCAGCGAGTAAAGCGCCGCGATAAAGGCCGCGAGGTGAAACAGAATCCCGAAAAGCAGGGCGAGACGGTCGGGGCGGACGAGCACGAGCGTGTACTCGAAGAGTGTCAAACTCCAGCCCGCCGACGCCGGCAACTGGAAGAGGTTGATGAACCCCACGAGCGGCGTCAGTAAGAGCACTGCCGGACGCAGGCGTTGCCCGCAGACCGCGACCAGTACCGCACCCGTGAAGAAAATTACAAAGGGCGGCAAGCTAGTCGTCACCGTAATACGTCTCGTCGCGCTTTACGAGCCGGCGCAATCCCTTGGCGATATAGACCAGGATCACGTACGCGGCGAAACCGTAACCGGCGTAGAAGCCGATCCGGTCCTCCCACGGATGCGTCGAGTGGCGGTGATGGAAGACGTCGAGAGCGAAGAGGCCGCCGCAGAGGACGAAAACCAACCACAGAAGAATTTTGACGTTGCGCGGGTTGTCGAAAAGGTACCGATATTTCATCGCCGCCTCTCCTAGGGAAAGACAACCGGCGACAGAAGCCGGTATAGCGGTTGTGGATACAAGAACAGCACCGCGCAGCCGATCGACGTCAGCAGCAGGGCCGCGACGCAGGTCCAGGGTGCCTCGCGTAGTCTCGGCGCCGCCGACGCCTCTCCGCCTGGGGAGCTGAAAAAGGCCCGGATCGGGATCGGCAACAGGTAGGCGACGTTGAGAAGCGCGCTCAGAAATAGCACCACGAGTAAGGTGATCTCCTCTGCCTCGATCGTGCCCAAGACGAGGTACCATTTGCTCCACAGGCCCCCGAATGGCGGCAGACCGATGAGGCTCAGGCTGGCGATGAGAAAAGCGGTCATCGTGAACGGCATCGCCCGACCGATTCCGCGCATCTGACTGACCTCGGTCTTGTGGGTGGCGACCATGATGGCGCCGGCGCAGAAGAAGAGGGTGATCTTGGCGAAGGCGTGCATGGCGATGTGAAGCGCGCCGCCGATGAATCCGGACGGGTTGGCCAGGGTCGCCCCGAGAACGACGTACGAGAGCTGACTGATGGTGGAGTAGGCGAGGCGCGCCTTCAGGTTATCCTTGCTCAGTGCCACCAATGAAGCCAACAGGATCGTCGCGCCCGCCAGGTAGGTGATCCAGCGGCTGATCTCCAACTCCGCCAGGAGATCGATTCCGAACAGATAAATCGATACCTTCAATATCGTGAATACGCCCGCCTTGACCACCGCGACCGCGTGCAGGAGCGCGCTCACCGGCGTCGGCGCCACCATCGCGGAGGGAAGCCAGCGGTGGAAGGGCATCAGCGCCGCCTTGCCGATCCCAAAAACGTAAAGCGCGAATAGAATCGCGATCACGGTCGGCGAGGCGCTGTCGCGGAGGATGCCGCCGGGGGCAAAATCGAGCGTTCCGACCAAACCCCAGGTCCAGACGATGGCGAGAAGCAAAAAAACGATCGAGGTCCCTAGCAGAAGCCCCAGATACACCCGACCAGCACGTTTCGCCTTCTCGGTTCCGGCGTGGGTCACCAGCGGGTAGGTCGAGATCGTCAAACCCTCGTAGAAGACGAACAGAGTGAACATGTTCGCCGCGAAGGCGATCCCGAGCGTGGCGCCGATGGCGACCGCGAAGCAGGCGTAGAAGCGGGTCTGATTCTTTTCTCGGTGGCCGCGCATGTATCCGATCGCGTAGATCATCGTCACCAGCCACAGCAAGCTGGCGATCGCGGCGAACATCATCCCCAGGGGCTCGAGCGCGAAAGCCAATCGAAGGCCGGGCAGAATTTCGAACAAGGTGAATTCCGGACGCCCGCCGGCCGCGACCTCGGGGAGCAGCGTGTAGACCTGGACGATCAGGAGGATCGCGGTCAAGAAACCGACGGCTTCGCGGAGGTCGCGATCGACCCGGCAGACCCAGATCAACACGGCGCCCACGAGCGGCGTCGCTAGGGCCAGGGCCATCGTCGTCGCCGGGTTCACCCACCCGGCCCCAACAATTCAATCGCGGCGCCGCGGGCGACGCCAACCGTCAACTCGGTGTCGAGGCCGAAGTAGATGCAGGCGGCGGCCAGCGCCAGGGTTGGAACGACGAGCATCGCGGGGGCTTCTCGAAGGCGCTCGTTGTCCGGGGTTTGGAAATAGGCCGTCTCCAGCAATCGCCAGATATAGGCGACGGCAAACAGTGAACTGAAAAGAACCACGACGGCAACCGGCCAGAGGCCGGCCTCGAAGGCGGCGGTGATGATGTACCATTTGCTGATGAATCCGCCGGTCAAGGGCACACCGATCAGGCTCAGCCCCGCGACGAACACGGCGGCGAAGGTCAGCGGCATGCGCCGGCCAATCCCGCGCATGGCCGAAAGCTGGGCGCTGCCCAGGCGAAGGACGATCCCCGCCAAGGCCAGAAACATCGCCCCTTTCATGGCCGCGTGGTTGAACAGGTGGACGATGGTGCCGGTCAGGCCGGTGACGTTGGCAAAACTCAATCCAAGAACCATGTAGCCAATCTGCGCCACGCTGGAGTACGCCATCATTCTCTTGACGTTGGTCTGGAAGACCGCGATCAGCGATCCCGTCACGACCGCGCACAGCGCCAGGACCATCAGGATGGCCCCCAGGTTCATGGTTTCGAAGGCGAATTCACGGCCGAAGACCGTGAAGACGAATCGGAGGAGGACGTACACACCGACTTTTGTCGCCGTCGCCGCCAAGAAGGCCGAGACGAGGGACGGCGCGTGGGTATACGCGTTCGGCATCCAGAAATGGAGCGGAAACATCGCCAGTTTGAGTCCGGCCCCGACGACGATGAAGGCGAACCCGGCCCGCACCGGGCGCGGGTCCTGGACGCGTGGGAGAAGCTCGGCCAGGTCGGCCATGTTGAGGGTCCCCGTCACGGCGTACAACAGGCCGATCCCGATCAGCAGAAAGGTGGCACCGATGGTCCCTAGGACCAGATACTGGAATGCCGCCGTCAATGCCCGCCGGTCGCGGCCGAGCGCCACCAGGGCGTAGCTCGCGAGCGAGGCGATTTCCAGAAAGATGTAGAGGTTGAAGGCGTCGCCCGTGATGGCGATACCGAGCAGTCCGGTGAGCGCCAGAAGCACAATTCCGAAGAACAGATTCTGGCGCTCCGCCGGAATTTCCTCGAGGTTGCTCGGGTAGGCGGCGGAAACGACCACGGCGCCGATGCCGCTAACGATAACCAGGACGAAGGCGTTGAGCTTGTCGACCCGGAATTCGATTCCCCAGGGTGC
This sequence comes from Alphaproteobacteria bacterium, assembly GCA_965218865.1. Classification (GTDB taxonomy): domain Bacteria; phylum Pseudomonadota; class Alphaproteobacteria; order JAAXGF01; family JAAXGF01; genus CBDCME01. Next base: position 58,401 of record CBDCME010000049.1, on the reverse strand, counting down.
CGCCCAACCGCCCATGGCGTAGGGATCGACGCCCCCCACGAGCGCTTGCGAGAGCAGCGCGACGGCGATCGCGAACGCAATCCAGGTGATGATGACGCTCAACAGCCAAGCGAGATCGCCGCGCCGCAACAGGATGCACAGCGGCGCCGAAACGAGAGGCACCACAACCTGAAGGGCGGGCAAGTGCGAAGAGATCATTCCTCGTCCTGGGGTAGGATTTCCGCCTCTTCGACGGTGCCGTATTCCTCCTTGATCCGGACCACGAGCGCCAACCCCAGCGCTGTCGTGGCCACGGCAACGACGATCGCGGTCAGGATCAGAACGTGGGGCAACGGGTTCGAATATAGAGTAAACCCTGGCTTGAGGATGGGCGCGGTGCCGCCGTCGAGCTTGCCGATGGTGATGTAAATGAGGAAAACCGCGGTTTGAAAGATGTTCAGCCCGACGATCTTCTTGACCAGATTCTCGCTGGCCATGACCAGATAGAGGCCGATGAGGGCAAGAACAATGGCGACCCAGTAATTGAATACGCCGAGCGTCGCCATGTTAATGGCGCCGTCCCGCGAAGACCAAGAATATGGTTGTCATGACGGCGGCGACCGTGATTCCAACCCCCAATTCGATGACGAAGATTCCCAGGTGGTTACCGCTCACCGGATCGGCGAGAAGAGCCGCGTATTCGAGAAAGTTGCCTCCGGCCAGCAAGGCCCATGCGCCGACGCCGGCGTAGATCAGGAGACCGAGCGCCACCAGTATCACGAGTAACCGGTGCCCGACCACGCGGCGGGCCTTGCCGACACCGTAGACGAGGCCGTAAAGGATGAACGCCGAAGCAAAAATCACGCCTGCCTGGAAGCCACCGCCGGGACCGTAGTCACCATGGGTCTGGACATACAAGCCAAAGAGCAAAATGAAGGGAACCAATTGCTTGATGGCCACGCGCAACACCGCGTATTCGTTCATTTATCGTCCCCGTGTGGCCGCCTGCCGAGAAGCGCAAGGACGCTGATTCCGGCGGTGAAGATGACCGCCACCTCGCCCAGCGTATCGAAACCGCGGTAACTCGCGAGCACCGAGGTAACGACGTTGGGGATGCCCGTTTCCGACGGCGAATCCTGGAGGTAGCGCGGGGCCACGTGGCCATGGGCCGGCGCGTCGGCGGCGCCCAAGGGCGGCAAACCCGAGAAGGCGTAAAACAAGGCACCCCCGGTGACGGCGACGACGGAGAGCGGAGCCGCGATCCGCGACTTCCCTTGGCGCGCTTCCTTGTCTCCGACCAAGCCGACCGCGGCCAACATCAAGACGGTCGTGATTCCGGCGCCCACCGCGGCCTCGGTGAAGGCAACATCGACGGCGTCGAGGATCACCCACAATCCGGCGATCAGGAGGCTGTACAGGCCCAGCAGCATCGCCACCGCGACGAGGTTGCGAATTAAGACCACGGCCAGCGCGGTCATGACCAGGAGCGCGAGGATCATGATAATGGGAAAGGTTACGATGGGTCGTCTTCCTTAGGCTTCGTCCAGGGTTTGAGACCGTCGGTCAGCGCGGCGTGGCTGAGGGCATGGTTCGCGGTGGGAGCGGTAAAGAACAGGAAAACGAGAATGAGCATGAGCTTCAACGACGTTTGCTCGAACCCAGCCTCGATCATCAAGCCAACGATGACCAAGCCGCAACCGGCGGTGTCCACCATTCCCGCCGGATGCAGTCGGGTGAAGAAATCGGGCATCCGCAACATGCCGAGAGCGCCGGTCAGGATGAAAAATGAACCGCCGATCAGGAACGGCCAACTGAGATATTCCACCACCGCCGTCACGGGTTGTCTCCCAGGTGCCCGTATCTGTAATACTTCAGCGCCGCCAGCGTGCCGACGAAACTGATCAGGGCGTAGACCAGGGAAAGATCGATGAAGTCGGGTCTTCCGGTAAAGAAACCCAAAACAGCGATCAACATCACGGTATGCGTGTTGGCGACATTGACGGCGAGAATACGGTCGAAGACCGTCGGTCCCGCGATCGCCCGCGCGAGCGCCAGGCAGAGGCCGACGATGATCGCGATCAAGGTCGCGAGGATCATTGTTCCGTATCCTCGAGGGCACGGACGCGAGCATCCATGGCGCCCGACTCGAGTTCTTCCAAATGATGTCGCGAGAGGCAATGCACCTGGATGTGTCTGTGCTCGACGGCGGTCGATACGGTGCCCGGCGTCAGGGTAATCGAGTTGGCGTGGATCACGGTCTCCAAATCGCCGCGCTGGCCCGCCGCCACCCAGGTTAGAACGGGATCGATGGGAAGCCGCGGATTGAGAATGCGAAGGGCGAGGTCGACGTTCGCCACGATGACCTGCCAGAAAAGCCAGGGCAGATAGGTGAGAATGCTGCCGGTGAGGTGAAAGGGATAGGCCTCGTGATCCAGGACCTCCATGCGGAGGACAATGTACAGGGCTAGGCCACAACACAAGGCCCCCATGATCAAGAAAAACGGAGTAAAAAACCCCGAAAGGATCAACCAAACCCCAAATAGAACCGCGTATAGACCAAACGCGTGCGCCAAGTCCCATTCCCCTTATACCAGTGTGTGTGTTGCCGACGCCGCCGCGAAAACGCCGTGATCATCGCCTGACCCGAAAAGTCTGTTCGAAAACTCGCGGCGCCGGCCCTCTCCCCCTCCCGGCCACCCATATCAGCATCCTCTCGTGGGTGGCCGGGAGGGGGAGAGGGCCGGAACAGACAATGCGCGTCCGCGCATTTTCGAACAGTCGCAGAGTATGCCTTAAGGGTTTGGGCCCGCCAAGCCGGAATCAACCATGCCAGCACCCAATTCGGCGGCAACTCGACGGCACGGCGGGGAGACTCGTTCGACCGACGCTACTATTGCAACGCTTCGACCGGAATATTAAAAAGACTAACGACGCTCTCGCCGAGCAGGGTGACCGCCGCGACGATCGCGAGCGCGATACCGGCCGCGATCAATGAATATTCGATCGCCGTCGCGCCACGTTCGTTTTTGGCGAAACCGCGTAAATCGGCCATTGTGATGACTTTCATAACCAATCCTGTGATCCCCGTCTTCGGACACGAAAGGAGATTTTATACGATCACACCCATTAAATCAATCGAATTTTTATAAGACATGCCTCTATTCAAGTATTATCAAAATCAAAAAGTAAATTTCGTCGTTTCTTCTTAAAATATCTTATGGCTTCGCGCCGTATACTTCCTGTATATCTTTCCCGGCGCGAAGGATCGCACCCGACGTTTGAATCCTCGGCGCGGTTGATCCATAAAGCGAAGAGTTCGGTGGCTCCCGGCGGGGCTAAGGATGGGCCGTTCCGAGGTCCCTGTCCCCCTAGTGCATCGACCCAAACGGAGGCGACAGCCGAAGTTTGGAAAGTTGATGCATCGACAAAGGCCTGGTGCACGGGGGCGTGAACGAAGTGAATGCGCCGGTGCATTAGTTCCGATTGCTGAGTGAGGGCGTGAATAATGAGCGTTACCGCCGCCATGGTCGTGATCGGCAACGAAATTCTGAGTGGCCGCACCCGGGACGCGAACCTGCCACATATCGGCCGGCGCCTCGATGAACTTGGCTTGATATTGAGCGAGGTTCGCGTCGTCGGCGACGAGGTAGCGGCGATCGTCGCGGCGGTGAACGCCTGTCGCACGGCTTACGAATACGTCTTCACCACCGGCGGCATCGGTCCGACCCACGACGACGTGACCGCCCGCGCGATCGCGGAGGTCTTCGCGGTTCCCCTCGAACCTCATCCCGAGGCGGCGAAAAGGTTGGAGAGCTATTACGCCGCCAGGGGCTTGGCGCTGAATTCGGCCCGCCGGCGCATGGCCGACATGCCTCGGGGCGCGCAGCTCATCGACAACCCCGTCAGCCAGGCCCCGGGCTTTCGAATCGGCAACGTCTTCGTTCTCGCCGGCGTTCCGGTCATCGCCGAGGCGATGTTCGAATCACTCAGCCCCGATTTACGGCGCGGCGCGGCGCCCCATTGCCGCACGATTGTCGTCGCCGCCTCCGAGGGCGATTTCGCCGAGGAACTGGCGGCGTTACAGTGTGATCATCCCGACGTCGTCATCGGCAGCTACCCCTTTTTCGAGGCCGATCGGCACGGCGTCCGCCTGGTCCTGCGGGCGACCGACCCCGAGGCCCTGGCCCGGGCGGCCACGGCATTGGCGGCCGCCCTCACCCGACTCGGCTCGCCCCCGATCGAGGAAACCGGCGCTTGACCGCCGAACTCTCCCGGTGGACATTTCGTCGTTGTGTTATGCTGGAGGACGACGTGCGGACGTGGCGGAATCGGTAGACGCAACGGACTTGACCAAGTTGAGTGCGCGCCGGGAAACCGGCGGCGTAGAACCGCTCAAATTCGGGGAAACCTCAGCGGCTCGGCCGGTGGCGATCCCGAGCCAAGCCCTCCGGGCCCCGGTCCGGCGTGGAAGGTGTAGAGACTAGACGGGCGGCGCCTAAAGTCGGCGGCCGACTAAGGCGAAGGGATAGTCCGGGCCACGAACGCCCGCGCTGGATGGCGGGGGCGGCGGCGAAAGCCGTGGTGGTGGAGAAAATCCGTTTCCCGTAAGGGAGTGAGGGTTCGAGTCCCTCCGTCCGCACCAGCCTTGCGGCGGCTTCCCGACCCCTGCCGCCGAAGTGTCGCATGAGCATTTGTTGTCTTGCGTCGCCGGCACGAAGGCAACGCGTTGACGGGGGGGGGTCCCCAACCCTAGACTTCGGCTGTAACGCTTTCGCGCTCCCGGCGCCGCCGAGCGCGGGCGCGGATCCCCCTTCTCCCACAATGAGATCAAGGTGAAGCCCGTCCGTCGTCCAAGCAACCCGCAATTTTCTTCCGGCCCTTGCAGCAAACGGCCGCAATGGCGGATTGAAAACCTCGCCGCCGCCGCGGTGGGGAGGTCGCACCGCTCAAACCTCGGCAAGGCGAAACTATCCGAGGTACTGACGCGCACCCGGGACCTGTTGGGATTGCCCGATGACTTCCGCGTCGGCATCGTCCCGGGGTCCGATACGGGAGCGGTTGAAATGGCGCTCTGGTCGTTGTTGGGGCCCCGCGGCGTCGACGTGCTGGCATGGGAAAGCTTCGGCGGCGGCTGGGCCGTGGACGTGCGCGAACAGCTGCGGCTCGACGACGTCCGCGTGCTCGAGGCGGCCTACGGCGAGCTCCCCGATCTCTCCTCGGTCGAGGCCGACCGCGACGTCGTATTCACTTGGAACGGCACCACCTCGGGCGTCCGCGTTCCAAACGGCGATTGGATCGCCGATGATCGCGCCGGATTGGCGATTTGCGACGCCACCTCCGCGGTTTTCGCGATGGATCTGCCGTGGGAAAAGCTCGACGTGGTCACGTTTTCCTGGCAGAAGGTCCTGGGCGGCGAGGCGGCCCACGGCGTTCTGATCCTCTCGCCGCGCGCCGTCGACCGGCTCGAATCGTACCAGCCGCCGTGGCCGCTTCCAAAAGTTTTCCGTTTGACCAAGGGCGGCAAACTGAACCAGGGAATCTTCCGCGGAGCCACGATCAATACGCCCTCGCTCCTGTGCGTCGAGGATGCCCTGGACGCCCTGAGATGGGCCGAATCGATCGGCGGGCGCGACGCTCTACTGGCCCGCACGACGGCCAACCTCGGCGCGGTCGAAAGTTGGGTCTCGGACTGCGAATGGGCGGACTTCCTGGCCCGAACGCGGGAGATTCGCTCGTCGACTTCGATTTGCCTCAAGGTCGTCGATCCGTGGTTTGTCGAACTCTCCGAGGATGCCCGCCGAGGCGTTGTCGGCGAGGTCGTATCCTTGCTCGCCGAGGAGACCGTGGCGTACGATATTGGCGGCTACCGCGCGGCGCCTCCCGGCTTTCGCCTATGGGGCGGGGCCACCGTCGAGACGGCGGATGTCGAAGCGCTCATGCCGTGGCTCGATTGGGCCTTCGCGGAGGTCAAGAGCCGCGCGGCTCGCTGAACCGCCGTTTAGGGAAACAAGGAATGCCGAAGGTACTCATCGCCGACCGTCTTAGTCCCGCCGCGGCCGATGTCTTTCGCGACAACGGTATCGAGGTCGACGTCTCGCCGGGACTAGCGCCCGCCGAGCTCAAGGACCGTATCGACGGTTATGAAGGCCTTGCCGTGCGCTCGGCGACCAAGGTCACGGCGGATCTCCTGGCCGCCGCCGACAATTTGAAGGTGATCGGGCGCGCCGGGGTGGGAATCGACAACATCGACGTCGCGGCGGCGACGGCTCGGGGCGTCGCGGTCATGAACAGTCCCTTCGGCAACGCGACCACCACGGCCGAGCATACGATCGCCCTGATGATGTCCTTGGCCCGACAAGTGCCCTCCGCGGATCGTTCGACACGCTCCGGAAAATGGGAAAAGTCGCGCTTTCTCGGGGTCGAGCTGACCACCAAGGTCCTCGGTATCATCGGCTGCGGAAACATCGGCTCCATCGTCTCCAACCGGGCCCAGGGTCTGAAAATGCGCGTCGTCGCTTACGATCCCTATTTGTCGAAGGAGCGGGCGGCGGAAATCGGGGTTGAGAAGCTCGAGTTGGGCGACTTGTTCGCCCGGGCCGATTTCGTTTCCCTGCACACCCCGATCAACGACTCGACTCGCGGTATCATCGACGCGGCGGCGTTCGCGAGAATGAAGCCGGGGGTCCGGATCATCAATTGCGCCCGCGGTGGCCTCGTTGTCGAACACGACCTCAAGGAAGCGATCGAATCCGGCCAGGTCGCGGGCGCCGCGCTCGACGTCTTCGAGGCCGAACCGCCGCAGGGGAATCCCTTGCTCGAGTTGGAGAACGTGATCGTTACCCCGCACCTCGGCGCGGCCACGGGCGAGGCCCAGGAGAACGTGGCGCTCCAGATCGCCCAGCAGATGTCGGACTTCCTCAACATCGCCGCCGTCACCAACGCGGTGAACATGCCTTCGGTCACGGCCGAGGAGGCGCCGCTCCTGAAACCCTACATGAAGCTGGCCGCTCAGCTCGGCGGTTTCGCCGGCCAACTGACTGAGGCGAGCCTCGTGGCCGTGACCGTCGAGTACGAGGGGCACGCGGCCGAACTCAACACCCGGGCCCTGACGGCGATCGTGCTCGAAGGCCTTTTGTCTCCGCTCATGGCTTCGGTCAACATGGTCAATGCCCCCCACGTCGCCAAGCAGCGCAATATCGACATCAGCGAAATCAAGCACGACCGGGCGGGTGACTATCACACCCTGATCCGCTTGACGGTCACGACGGAAAGGCGCCGCCGCGGCGTCGCCGGAACCCTGCTTCACGGCCGCAAACCGTGGATTGTCGAAATCAAGGGGATCAACATCGAGGCCGAGATCGGCCCCACCATGCTTTACGTCAACAACCAGGACAAGCCGGGGATTATCGGCGGACTCGGAGCGACCCTGGCCGAGGCCGGAGTCAATATCGCCACTTTCCACCTCGGCCGGGCGAGTGTCGGCGGCGAGGCCATCGCCCTGCTTCAGGTCGACGCCCCGTTGTCCCACGAGGTGCTCGAGAAAGTCCGCGCCATCGACGGCGTCGTTCAGGCGAAATCGCTGACCTTCTGACAGTCTGTTCGAAAACTCGCGGCACCGGCCCAGACGCAAAAATTGCGCGGACGCGCATTTTCGAACAGGCCGGCCAGGATATCTGCAACTCGTCCCGTGATATCCTGGCGGCGGTCAGGCGCCCGTGGCGTCGCCGCGACCAGGTCGCGGATCAGCGGTATTGCTGCCGGCACTTGCTCATCAGAGCCTTGTGATCGTTACCGCAGAGCCTCTGATAACCCTCCTTCACCACCGATACGTCGAACTTGCGTATGCAGCTGAGGTGCCATTTCTCGGTCTGGGCGACGCAGGCCTGATAAGCGGTCCCCGGGGAACCCGAACCGCCACGGAGTTCGTTCAAGGCCTCCTTGGCCAGGCTGGCCTCGACCGTGTTCGGGCCGAGCTGGGTGACCTTCTGATAATGCGCGCCGGCCTGATCAAGGCGTCCCAATTTCCTCAAGGTCTCGGCCATGTAGTAATGGGCCGAGGCATTGCTGTCATCGACTTCGAAGCCACGATCGAACCGCTCCAGAGCACCTTCGTATTCGCCCTGCTGGTAAAGAGACAGGGCCTCCGAAAAGAACTCGTTTCCCGCGTCCTCGCTCACCTGTGCCACCACGGGCGATGAAAAGCCCGCCAGGACGGCGATGGCCCAGGTCCACCTCCTCCAAATTTTCGCGATTTCTTGCCGACGCACCATCGTGGCATCTCCTCTCTAGCCAAGATTCCAGGGCGCGATCACTTCGCGCGATGATAGTCCCGTATCCCGTCGTTTGCATTGATCTCGGACAAAACGCGACCCCGCCGTCGTCAACGACCTATCACGACGGCGCGCGGCGGCGGCGTGAACATAGCACACGCCAAAACTGATTGTGACACTCTGTTCGAAAATGCGCATCCGCGCATTTTTTGCGTCTGTCCCTCTCCCCCTCCCGGCCACCCACGAGAGGTTGCTGATATGGGTGGCCGGGAGGGGGACAGCGCCGGTGCCGCGAGTTTTCGAACGGACTGTGAGACACCTTTGCGCATATTCCAACCGATCACGGCATCGGACAGATTACCGAGGAATAAGGGGGCATCGCGGTTCGGTCGGGCCTGACATGCAAACAAGGTTTTGCTCGTGTCGTCAGTTCCCATAAGGGATTACTCTGCTTAGACCTTAAATCATATGACGTCACCATTTGTCGGTGAACTCCGCGGCTGTCGGATTTTCGACCTTTACCATATAGGTCATTGTAAAACTGTGAAAATTACGTAATACACACACGTACTCCGCGATTCAGACCGCCAATACCGTTAAATTTTCTTTACCAAAACGACGGTTTCCTTTACTATTTATTCAAGAACGTCGCGGGCCGACGACTATTAAAAATCCGGCGGATTCGTTCCCCAATTCGACCTCCCGAGGTCACGGTCAACACCGAAGTAACCAATAGGTGAATAAATGACGGCGGTAGACAGAGTGAGTTTTCAGAACGGACGGCCCGGGGCGGGCGACCAGGCGACGGCCGAGAACATCGTTGTTTTGGCTCCTGCCAGTGGCGAGGCGCTCACGGTTCCGGAAGGGTTTCCGTTGGTCTCGGCGGCGTTCGAACGCCAGGGTTCGGACCTTCTTCTGGTGGCCAAGGACGGCAGCGGAGTTCTGATCGAGGACTACTTTGCGCATGAGCCGCCGGCGGCGTTGACGACGGTGGGCGGGGCGCTGTTGCCGGCGGACCTGGTCGAGATGCTGGCCGGGCCGATGGCGCCGGGGCAATACGCTCAATTGGGGCCGGGCGGCACGGCGGTGCCGATCGGCACGGTGGCGACGATCGACGGCACGGTGACGGCGACCCGGGCGGACGGGACGGTGGTGACGTTGGCGCTCGACGTGGACGTGTTTCAGGGCGACGTGCTGGAGACCGAGGCCGGGGCCACGGTGGGACTGATGTTCAACGACGACACCACCTTCGCGCTCGGCGAGAACGGCCGCATGGTCCTGGACAAGCTGATCTATGATCCGGATTCGAGCGAAGGGGAGTCGCTGTTTTCGGTGTTGGAAGGCACCTTTGTTTTCGTCAGCGGTCAGATCGCGTCGAACAACCCGGACGAGATGCTGGTGCGCACGCCGGTGGCGACGATCGGCGTCCGGGGGACGACGGTGGGGGGCAAGGCCGCCCCCGAGGGGCAACCGAACACGTACTTCCTGCTGGATGACGTCTCGGGCCAGAACGGGTCGTTCACCCTCTCCAACGAGGCCACCAACGGTGCCGGACCGCTCATGGTGACGAACGTCAAGGAGCCGTGGCAGTTAAGCTCGGCGTTCGGGGAGCCGGAGAAGGGGGAATGGAAACCGGAGTATGACGAGATCGCCGATCTGAGGAGTAAATTGCCCCAGGGAAGTGAGGCGCCTGGCGGCGGGGATGGTGCCGGCGATTTCGCCTCCAGGGGAGACTTTTCCGACGACGATGGCGGTGGCTTGGGTGCTCCCGACCTTGGTTTGGTTGGCCTCGAAGCAGAATTTGTCATCGAACCATTGGTTATTCCGGCACTTATTCCTCCTCCCCCGGAAGACCCACCCGCACCCACCGACGATCGGATTACCATCAATCTCACCGAAGAATCTGAATTCTTTGACGGCAATTTCTTCGGATTCGGTGGAAAACTATTGGAGATCAACGGTTTCGGCGGCAATGACACCCTCTTCGGATCACAAAATCCCGGAGCTGTCGGAGATATCGTCAATGGTGGGGAGGGTGACGATTTTATCTTTGGCGCCCATTTGGAAGAAGAACTGTTCGGAACCGGCAATTTCGCCGATACCCTGAACGGCGGCGCGGGAAACGACACCATTCAGGGTTTAGCGGGGAGCGATGTCCTGAACGGGGGCGACGGCATTGACGATCTGGAGGGGAATGAAGGCAATGACGTCCTGAATGGTGGCAACGGCAACGACTCTATTGAAGGCGACAACGGTAACGACGTCTTGAATGGTGACAGCGGCAACGACATCCTGCTGGGGAATGACGACAATGACACCCTCAACGGGGGTAGCGGCAATGACGAGCTTTTCGGGGATGACGGTAATGACGTCTTGAATGGTGGCAGCGGCATCGACGGCGTGCGGGGCGGTGCCGGCAACGACCTCCTGGATGGTGGTGACGGCAACGATAATATTCTTGGCGGTACCGGAAACTATACCATCCTCGGTGGTTCGGGTCTCGGCGACGACGACCTGGATGGAGGCCTCGACATCGATACCGTGACCTACGCCAGCACGACGTTGGGGGTCGACGTCGATTTGTTGGAGATCAAAGAGGCGGATGGCCCCGAGATCGGCACCGACGACGTCATTAACTTCGAAGTTGTTATTGGCAGCTCCGGCAACGACACCATAATTGGCGACAATAACGCCAATACAATCGTTGGTGGTCTTGGAAACGATGATCTCCAGGGTAATGGCGACAATGACAGCATTGTGGGTGGTGGCGGCAACGACTCGCTCGACGGGGGTGGCGGTGGCGGCCGGGATACACTCGAGGGTGGTTCCGGCAACGACCTTCTGATCGGTCGTTCGGGCGAGGACACGCTTATCGGTGGGCCAGGTATCGATTTCTACGGTTACGATGATGTGGCAGACTTGGCGTTTGCTGAATTTGACATGCCCATTGCCGATCAGCCGGCTGCGAACTTCCGTGACTTCATAAATGATGCCGATGGAATTGGCTTGTTCGTTGGCGGTCCCGGTAAATTTCTCATTGCGCCCGGGACTCCTATCGTCGGAGGGGTTGGGGGTAGAGAGCAATTTCTCTACTCTCGGAGTACCGTTCAACGGAACGAATGCCACCTCGGAGGCGTTCGGTTTGAATCAACCGTCGTTCATTTTTGACAGCGACAACAACCTTTTCTTCGACCCGAATGGCGGTGGTGTGCCAGACAGTGGCTTCCGCTTTGTCGGATTTAGTGTTTTCGACGTCGAAGCGGACGAAATCGAAATCGTCGCAGCGCTGCCCTACGCGCCCGTGGGTTGAGCCATTTCTTGAGAACGCCGTCTTGGGCCAATCGCGTTGGCGGGTTAAACTGGTGTCGTCGGCGGGTTCGGGCGGATCGCTCCTTCCCGGTACGTCCCCCTTTAGCCGTCGGCAAGCAGGCGAAGCGACGACGGGAGGATTCCCAGGATGAGTCCGGAAAGACGATCCATCGGGCTGGCGATCCTAGGCGGCATGATGGCGATCTCGTACCTGGACAGCATAGACGCCGTGGACCTCAGTTTAGGGTTTGCCCGGGATGGCCTCGTCGAGGGCGCGATCTTGGCGATGACCGGCGCCTTGGCCGGCTACGCGGTCCTGTTGGCCTTTCGAAAGCTGCGCGATTTTGCCAGTCGCGACCCCAAGTAACGTCGTTTCGGGGCGGGGCGCGAAAATCGAACCCCGCGAGGCTGATCGTGACGAATCTTAGAATCAATCCACCCTGGGCATGGGGCGGGCGAGGCCTTATATTTGTATCATGCTGCCCGGGACTCTTTTCAATCTAGCCGCCTTGGCGGCGTTGGTTCCGGCGTCCCTGCTGCACTTGCGCCGCCGGGACAACCGCGACGCCGTATTTTGGCTGGTTCTCGCCGTCGCCGTCCTTGGTTCGCTGTCGTGGTCGCTGGCTCAATTGAGCGACAGCTGGCACACGGGCCTTTCGGCGGCCACTTGGCTCGCTATCGCCGCGAGTTTGATCGTGTTTTCGGTGGTCACGGTGTTGACCGAGCAGGCGTGGCGACTGACACCCCTGTTGCTGCCCTATCTGATCGTGCTCGGAATTATCGCCACGATCTGGAGCCAGGCGCCCGAACAGCCGCTCCCGAGCGCCGTTCCCTGGGGTTGGATGGGCGTTCACATCGGCTTGTCGGTCCTGACCTACGCGCTCTTGACCGTGGCCGCCGTCGCCGGTCTGGCCGTCGTTCTCCAGGAGCGATCCCTCAAGCGCAAGCGGGTCGGTGGTTTGACCCGCCTGCTGCCCTCGGTGGCCGACGGCGGAAACTTGCAGATGCGCCTATTGGCGGCCGGCGAGACGGTTCTCGGCGCCGGACTTCTCACGGGACTCGCCACGCGTTACGAATCGGACGCGAATCTGCTTGCGATCGACCATAAGACTCTGTTGTCGACCCTCGCGTTCGTCGTCATTGGCATTCTTCTGCTCGCCCACTGGCGTATCGGGGTCCGCGGGCGGCGGGTCGGCAGCTATACTCTCGTCGCCTACCTGATGCTGACGCTCGCCTACCTCGGCGTGAAATTTGTTAAGGACGTGCTGCTGACCTAACCGGGACCTCTCGGGGCGGCCAGCGGGCCTTCTCCTTGCAGGGCTAGTTTTTTGTCCGCCCAGTGATCAGGGTGAGGTGATCGCGGCGCTGGCCATTTCATTCTCGGTGTGGCAGTGTGCCGGTCATGGCGACGCTGCCGGTCTCGGATTCGTCCATTGATTTGCGCGCGGTCACGGTGCGTCCGACCTGGGGCGCGCAGGAGCACCGGCGCTGGGACCGGTTGGTGGAGCAGCACCACTACCTGGCGTTCCACGGCGTCATCGGCAAGGGCCTGCGCCATGTCGCGGTGCATGGCGAGACCTGGCTCGCACTGATCGGCTGGCAGCCCGGCGCGTTCAAGCTGGGCGCGCGTGATCGCTGGATCGGGTGGTCGGCCGAGCAGCAGTTCCGGCGTCTGCATCTGATCGCCAACAACTCGCGCTTCGTCATTCTGACGCCTGGCCGAGTGCCGAACCTGGCCTCCCGTGTGCTGGGGCTGAGCCTGCGGCGGCTGTCTGAGGACATCCAGGCGGTGCACGGATATCCGGCTCTTCTGGCGGAGACGTTCGTGGACGTCTCGCGATTTGCCGGCACCTGCTACCGCGCGTCGAACTGGCGCTCTCTGGGGCTGACGCGGGGCTTTGCCCGTGAGCCCGGAGGGGCAGCGCGCTGGCGCCACCACGGTCAGCCCAAGGAGGTCTTCGTGTTCGGACTGACAGACGGCGCCCCCGAGGCGCTGAGCCGTACCGGGATGCCGGCACACTGGAACGCCGAGCAGCACACCGAGCCGATGGCCGCGCCCCGGCTGCGCAGCCTGTTCGAGTGTCTGGGTGAGGTGCCCGAGTACCGCCATGCCCGGGGCAAGCGCTATGCGCTCAACACCATTCTGGTGATCGCCGTCGCCGCCCGGCTTGCCGGATACCGGGGGGTGAACGCGTTCGCCCAGTTCGCCGCCCTGCTCTCCCAGGAGCAGCTCGAGGCGGTGGGTGCGTTCTGGAGCCCTTCCAAACAGCGCTACACCCCGCCCGCGATCACCACCTTCCACAAGACCCTCACCGCCCTGCCGCCAGAGACCCTGGACAACGCGATTAGCCAGTGGACCGGCCAGCATGGCAGCGCGCACGCGCCGGTCGCCATGGACGGAAAGGATCTGCGCGGCGCCTCGAAGCAGACCGAAGACGGGCGCAGGATGATGGTGGCGGCGGTCGAGCACGACACCGGCGTGGTCCTCGGGCAGGTCGAGGTCGACCGCAAGAGCAACGAAATCCCGGCCGTGCGCGAACTCTCCAGCGGCCTCGACCTCACAGGCCGGATCGTCACCATGGACGCGATGCACGCTCAGCACGAGACCGCGCGCTGCCTGCTCGGGCGTCGCGCCGACTACGTGATGAGCGCGGTCAAGGACAACCAGGAGATGATCTTCGAAGACCTCAAGGCGATCGACTTCAGCGATGCGCTCTGGCACGAAACCGTCGACAAGGGCCATGGCCGCATCGAGCGCCGACGCTGCGCCGTCGTCGACCTCTCCGCTGCCGAGTGGGACGGCTACGCCAACCTCCACGGGCGACGCCAGGCCATGCGCATCGAGCGCGAACGCGAGATCCTCAAGACCGGCAAGCGCAGCATCGAGGTGACCTGGAGCCTCACCTCGCTCGGCGCAGAGCGCGCCGGACCCGAGGAGTTGCTCGAACTGGTGCGCAACCACTGGCATATCGAGAACCGCCTGCACTACGTGCGCGACTTCACCTACGACGAAGACCGATGCCGGGCCTACGTGCGTCACCTGCCCAGAAATCTCGCCTGCTTGACCAACGCGGCCATCGCCATCGTGCGCTGCGACGGACGCTTCCGTTATCTGCCCGAGGCCAACCGGCACTATGCCGCCCGGGCGCAGGAGGCCCTCGACGCGATCATGACCGCGCCCATCGCCTGAGACAGCACGCCTCTCCCCCGGACCGGGACGTGCCGCCGAGCGGCGCGGGCGGACCGGTGTGCCTGTCGAATCCGAAAACGCCGTCCGGTGGCTTCGAGCAGTCCCCATGACGTCGTCGAGGCAAGCTCGGGGCTCCCCGAACCCCGTGCACCGAGCACGATCCCACTCATCCCGAACCCTCAACCGCGACTAAAAATTGTTCCTGCTTCTCCTTGCTTTGATTAGCCTTCGCGCCTAGTGTGCCCGAAATTTGGGCAATCTTTTCGAGATGCCATGGCCGTCGGAGATGAATCGTTGGTCGACAGTTCTTCCGCCACCGAAAAATTTCGAACCGGGGCAATCCGGCAATTCGTTCTCGTACCCTTGGTGATGACGATCGACGCGCGGAGACGAGGGACAAGTCGTTAGGTGCCGGATTCCACGACCGGATCATGCGCGAATTCGAACATCTCTCCACCACTCCTAACCTTTTCGGCGGCGCCCGAAGACCAGATCGTCGCGGCCCGAATCTTGGGCTCCGACCGCATCGCAAGAACTTCCGCCGGCTTGGCGTCGCCCGCCGGCCAAAACCATGCTGACGCAACCAGTCGCGGCAAGCACCCGGCTCGCGCAGTGGGCGGCCCGGGTCCATCTTTCGCGCAAACTGGCCGTCGCCATCGCCACCGCGGCGCTGGTATCCGTTCTTGCCACCGCCGGCGCGCTGACCGGTTCGGGACCTTTCGTTTCCGACGCCCGCACGGTGCTGATCCTGCTCTACGTCGACCTTGTCCTGGTGCTGCTGCTCAGCGCCCTCATCCTTCGTCGATTGGTGGCGTTGTGGCTGGAACGCCGCCGTGGCTCGGCGGGATCGCGGCTGCACGGCCGGATGGCGGCTCTGTTCAGCGCCGTTGCCGTGGCCCCGGCGATACTCGTGGCCCTGTTCTCGGCGCTGTTTTTGAATTTCGGCATCGAATCCTGGTTTAGCAAACCCGTGAGAACGGCGGTCGAGGGATCCATCGCGGTCGCGAAAGCCTACGTCAACGAGCACCGGAACGTTATCCGCGCCGACGTCCTGCGAATGGCTCAGGATATCAATCGCGCCGCACCGAGGCTGCGTAACAACCCGCCCCTGTTCAATAAACTGGTGTCGACTCAGGCCGCGCTGCGGTCACTGACCGAAGCGATGGTGTTTCGCCGTGACGGCAGGATCCTTGCCCGCACGGGTCTTACCTTTTCGCTTACCATGGGACCGGCGCCCGTCGAAGCCATGCGCGAGGCGGACGACGGCGATGTCGTTATTCTCTCCGGCGACAACGACGACCGCGTGCGCGCGTTGGTAAGGCTCGACGCCTTCGTCGACAGTTATCTTTTCGTCGGCCGCTTCGTCGACCCGCAGGTCATCAGCCATTTGACCCGCACGCAAGAGGTGGTCACGGAGTACGAGCAGCTCGAGGGCCGCCGATCCGGCATCCAGATCACTTTTGCGCTGATCTTCGCGGTCGTCGCGATTTTGTTGCTTCTGGTTGCCGTTTGGGTCGGGCTGGCGGTGGCCACCCGTGTTGTCGACCCGATCGGCGATCTGGTGATGGCGGCCGAGCAGGTTAGCGCGGGCAATCTCAAGGCCCGAGTCGCGGAGGGACCGGTAGACGATGAAATCGGAACCCTGAGCCGGGCCTTCAACCGGATGACCCACCAGCTCGAGACTCAACGTCAGGAGCTTGTCGAGGCGAGTCGCCAGATCGATGCCCGCCGACGGTTCACGGAACTGGTCCTGTCCGGTGTATCGGCGGGCGTAATCGGACTGAATTCCGAGGCTAGGATCGACCTTCCCAATCGCTCCGCCCTCGAGTTGCTCTCGACCAGCACCGACGCCCTGGTTGGCCGTACGCTGGCGGAAGCGGTGCCCGAAATGGCGAGCCTGATGGAGGAGGTCGGGTCCGGTCCAGAGCGCCGCGCGGGGGCCCAAATCACAATCGTGCGTGGCGGTCGCGCGCGAACCTTGATGGTTCAGGTGAGCGCCGAGGAACGGAGTGGTGACAGTGAGGGTTTCGTCGTTACCTTCGACGATATCTCGGCCCTGGTCGTTGCCCAGCGCACCGCCGCCTGGGCCGACGTCGCCCGCAGAATCGCCCACGAAATAAAAAATCCCCTGACGCCGATCCAATTGTCGGCGGAAAGGCTCAAGCGTAAATACCTGAGTGAAATCACCAGCGACCCCACGGCCTTCAAATCGTGTACCGATACGATCGTCCGACAAGTCGCCGACATCGGCCGCATGGTCGACGAGTTCACGGCCTTCGCGCGAATCCCGGCTCCGGTCATGAAATTCGAGAACGTGGTGGCGATTGCCGGCGAAACCCTGGCGCTGCAAAAAGTGGCCCATCCCGATATCACTTTCGAGACAGACTTTCCGGACCAACCGGTCCGTGTTCGCTGCGACCGACGCCAGGTCGGTCAGGCGTTGACGAACCTTCTCAAGAATGCGGCCGAAGCGATCGGAGGACGAACTTTACCCGCCAACGGCGGAACCCTTCCGCAAGGCAGGATCGACATTTCGATTCGGCGGCGGGAGAGCAAGGTTATCATCGAGATTGTTGACAACGGATGCGGTTTGCCCGTTGAAGGTCGCGAACGCCTGGTCGAACCCTATGTGACCACGAGGGCGAAGGGAACCGGCCTCGGGTTGGCCATCGTCAAGAAAATCATGGAGGATCATGGGGGCAAACTTATGCTTGTCGACCGTGACGGGGACGGAGCCCAAATCGGTGTGACCCTGCTTGCCGAACACGAGGCCGACAAACCGATGTCTTCGGACGCGCCAAAGGAAGGATTCGCTTCACATGGCACATGATATCCTGATTGTCGACGACGAGGCCGATATCCGCGAGGCCATTTCCGGAATTCTCAAGGACGAGGGTTACGACACGCGCGTGGCCGGAGACAGCGACGAAGCGCTTTCCGCGGCTCGTCATCGCCTCCCGGCGCTGCTCATTCTCGACATCTGGTTGCAGGGCAGCCGGTTGGACGGACTGGAGCTTCTGGCGGAGCTGAAACGCGACAATCCGACATTGCCCGTGGTCGTCATCAGCGGCCACGGCACCATCGAAACGGCAGTCAACGCCATCAAGATGGGCGCGTATGATTTTGTCGAGAAACCGTTCAAGACCGACCGCCTGTTGCTCGTCGTGGAGCGGGCGATCGAGGCGGTTCAGCTGCGGCGCGAGAACAAGGAACTTCGAATGCGGGCCGGAGGGGAGGTCGAGCTGATCGGTTCCTCGAGCGCGATCAATCAGGTTCGAACCGCGATCGAGAGGGTGGCGCCCACCGGCAGCCGGGTGTTGATCTCCGGTCCGGCGGGTTCCGGAAAAGAAGTCGTCGCCCGTTTGATTCATGCCCGTTCGGCGCGGGCCAAGGGACCCTTCGTCGTCCTGAGCGCCGCCGCGATGAGCACCGACACCATCGACGTGGAGCTGTTCGGCCACGAGGCCGCGGGTCGGGACGGCGATAACCGGCGCAAGATCGGTACCTTCGAGCAGGCTCACGGCGGCACCCTGTTCCTGGACGGGGTCGGGGACATGCCCTTGCCGACCCAAGGGAAAATCCTCCGCGTGCTTCAGGAGCAGACTTTTCAGCGCCTCGGGGGGGGAACCATGGTCGAGGTCGACGTTCGCGTCATCGCCAGCTCGAACCGGGACCTGCAGGCCGAAATCGCCGCCGGCCGCTTTCGCGAGGATCTGTTCTATCGCTTGAACGTGGTCCCGATCCGGGTACCCCCTTTGCACGCGAGGCGTGAAGACATCCCCGAGTTTGCCCGCCATTTCATGGTCCGCTCGGCCGAGGCGGCCGGTTCCTCTCCACGTGAATTGGGAGACGACGCGTTGGCGGCACTGCAGGCGTGTGAATGGCCGGGCAATGTCCGCCAACTTCGCAATCTCGTCGATTGGCTTCTCATCATGGCGCCGGGAAACGCCGATGTGCCCATCCGAGCCGAGATGTTGCCGCCCGAACTCAACGCCAGGGCACCCGCGGTGATGAGAAACGAGAACAGCGGCGAGATCATGGCGCTGCCGCTTCGCGATGCCCGGGAGGTCTTCGAGCGCCAATACCTCATCGCCCAGCTGACCCGATTCGGAGGCAACATTTCCCGCACGGCCGGCTTTATCGGCATGGAGAGATCGGCGCTGCATCGCAAGCTCAAGGCCCTCAGAATAACGGAAGAGGGCCGTGGACCCGGCACCTCGGTCGCCGAAGGCTACGGACAACGGCGCCCGGGCAGGGAAGCCTGGCGGTGAAGGTCCTGGTCTGTGGCGCCGGTATGGTCGGATATAATATCGCCCGGCACTTGGCCAGCGAGGAAAACGACGTTTCGGTAATCGACGAATCGCCGGACCTGGTCCAGAAGATCAGCGAGTCGCTCGATGCCAAGGCGTTCGAAGGATTCGCCTCCCGTCCCGACATCCTCGACAAGGCCGGAGCCGGCGATAGCGACATGATCATCGCCGTGACCTTCGCCGACGAAGTCAACATGGTCGCCTGCCAGGTTGCCCATTCGATTTTCAATGTCCCGACGAAGATCGCCCGGGTCCGCAGCTCGAGCTATCTCAATCCGATGTGGAGCAACCTGTTCAGCCGCGATCACATTCCGATCGACGTGATCATTTCGCCCGAGATCGAGGTCGCGCGCGCGGTCGTGCGGCGGTTGGAGGTCCCCGGCGCCATAAACATGATCCCCTTCGCCGACGGGCGGGTTCGTGTTATCGGCGTGCGCTGCAACTCCGATTGTCCGGTCGTCAATACGCCGCTGCGACAACTCACCGAACTGTTTCCCGACTTGAACATCATTGTCTTGGCGATCGTCCGCAGCAACAAGATGATCGTTCCGACCAGCAACGATCAAATGCTATCCGGGGACGACGTGTATTTCGCTGCCGATCCCAACCATGTCGCCCGGGCCATGGCGGCTTTCGGCCACGAAGAGAAGAAAGCCCGGCGAATGGTCATCGTCGGCGGCGGCAACATCGGATTGTTCCTGGCCCGCGAGATCGAGGAACATCATCCGTCCGTCAGTCTCAAGCTCATCGAGAGCGACCGGGCCCGAGCCGTAAAGGTCGCCGATCAGCTTTCCCGCGGAATTGTCATCCACGGCAATGTCGTCGAGCGGGATATCCTCGAAGAGGCGAACGTCCGCGCCGCGGAAACGATCATCTCCGTGACCAACGACGACGAGATCAATATCCTCTCCTCCTTGTTGGCCAAGAAAGCCGGCACGGGCCGGGCGATCACCTTGATCGGCAATCTCGCGTACGACCCCTTGGCGACCTCCCTGGGGATCGACGTCGTCGTCAGTCCGCGCGACCTGACCGTATCGACGATCCTGCAGCACGTCCGACACGGGCGCATTCGCGCCGTCCACAGTTTGCACGAGGGTGACGCCGAACTGATCGAGGCGGAGGCCCTCGAAACCGCGACTCTGGTGGGAAAACCACTGCGCGATTCCAAGCTCCCCGCCGGTATTCTCATCGGCGCCATCGTGCGCGACGATCAGGTGATCATTCCGCGGGGAGATACCGTGATTCGGGCCAAGGACCGCGTTATCGCGATCGCCGCGGCCGGACGGTCGAAGAACTTCGAGCGCTTGTTCTCCGCCGGGCTTGAGTTCTTTTGAGGGGTCGGTAGCGGCCGGCGCCTGGTCCAGCAGGGAGACAGTATGTCGCGAATTGCCTATGTGAACGGCCGTTACGTTCCTCACGCGGCGGCACGGGTTCACATCGAGGATCGCGGCTACCAGTTTGCCGATGGGGTTTACGAGGTGATCGCCGCCGTGCGCGGCCGCTTCGTCGACGGTGGCGTTCATCTCGATCGCCTGGAGCGTTCCCTCGCCGCCTTGCAAATCGCCATGCCCATGGAAAGGGGGGCGCTCGAAGCGGTGCTTTCGCATACCGCGCGGTGTAATCGCGTGGGTGACGGGATCGTCTATTTGCAGGTAAGCCGCGGCGTGGCCCGGCGCGACCATGCTTATCCGCCCGCGGTGCGGGCCGCCGTCGTCGTCACCGCGCGTCGCCACCGATTGCCGGCAGGCGCCGACGACATCCCCGGCGTCACCGTCGTCTCGACGCCGGATCTGCGCTGGGGCCGTTGCGATATCAAGTCGATATCGTTGCTGCCCAACGTGATCGCCAAACAGCAGGCCGTGGCGAGCGGCGCCTTCGAAGCGTGGCTGGTCGATCGCGAGGGATTCGTCACCGAGGGAAGCGCGAGCAATTCCTGGATCGTCGATTCCGGGAATCGCCTCGTGACCCGCCCCAAGGGACCTGAAATTCTCGGCGGGATTACGCGAGAAAGGCTCATTGAACTGGCTCGCGCGGCGGATTTCGAGGTTGTCGAGCGGGCGTTCAGCGTGGCCGAAGCGAAAGGCGCGCGCGAGGCATTCGTCACCAGCACCACGTCCTTTCTCCGGCCGGTCGTGGGCATCGACGGCGCGGTCGTGGGGAACGGAGAGCCGGGTCCGGTGAGCCGTAAACTGTTGGCGCTTTACCTCGCGTACGCGGGCGGGGAATAACCATGCCGCTCGTGCGCCCAAAAGCGGCCCTATTCGACTGGGATAACACGCTCGTCGACTCTCTTATCCCCATTCATCGTGCGCTCGAGGGGACCTTTCGCGAAATGGGGCAGCAGCCCTGGACCCTTGAGGAAGCACGCCGCCGGGTCGGCCGATCGTTGCGCGAAACCTTTCCAATCCTTTTTGGCGATCGCTGGGAGGAGGCCACGGAAATTTTCTACCGGAATTTTGGCCGCGACCATCTCGGAGAACTGCGGCCGATGCCCGGGGCCCAGGATCTGCTCGACGCGCTCTCCGATATCGGCGTTTTCGTCGCCATCGTGAGCAACAAGAACGGCGACTTTTTGCGCCAGGAAGTCACTCATCTCGGTTGGGCGGGGTACTTTCGTCAAATCGTCGGCGCCAACGACGCGTCCCGTGACAAACCGGCCATGGAACCGGTGATTCTCGCCTTGACCGGGAGCGGCGTGGACCCGGGTGTCAACGTCTGGTTCGTCGGCGACAACGCCCTGGACGTGGATTGCGCCCATGCTTCCGGATGCACGGCCATCATCCTGCGCGGCGAACTCGACGAAGCCGAGGAATCCATCGGCCAAGCTTGGCGGTTTGACGACTGCCGGGCACTCGCGAAGCTTGTACGGCAGCCGTAACAGCATATATACGATACATGCGGGCGGTCGCGAGAGCGTCATCGATGCAAACACGGGCTTGAGACGTCGTGACGGTTCCGCTAGGGTCTCTTGAGGTGAGGCGACCGAAAAGGGGCGACCCCACCAACAGCGATATCAAAAGGCTCCTCGTTAGAAACCAAAGGGGGGAGTGATAATGTCATCGGACAAATCACAAAACGTACAAGACGTCTTCCTAAATCACGTTCGTAAGAACAAGCTTCCCGTAACGATCTTCCTGATCAACGGGGTCAAGCTTCAAGGTGTCATCAGTTGGTTCGATAACTTTTCGGTGCTTTTGCGTCGAAACGGTCACGTGCAGCTTGTGTATAAGCACGCGATCTCCACGGTAATGCCGGCGATGGCGATCCAGCTTTTTGACCAGGGCAAGGAGGAAGGTGAAGTCGAGTAGCGGGAAACTCACCGGCGGCGACGCGCGTAACGAGAACGGGCTTCGTGCCGCTGTTATTCACCCGAACGAAAAGTCGCGAGAAGGTCCGGCGTCGTCTCTCAGCCGCCTTGAAGAGGCAATATCGCTGGCCCGCGCGATTTCTCTCGATATCGTTTTCGCGGAAACGGTTCGCCTCCAGCGCAGACGTCCGGCAACGCTTTTCGGGTGCGGCAAACGCGACCTGATCGGCAACCGCATCGCCGAGGCCGGAATCGGGGTCGTCATCATCGACGGGGCACTGACCCCGGTCCAGCAACGCAATCTCGAGCGTGCCTGGCAATGTAAAGTGATCGATCGAACGGGTCTCATCCTCGATATTTTCGCCGATCGTGCCCGAACACGCGACGGACGCCTACAGGTCGAATTGGCGGCCTTGAACTATCAGCGCAGCCGCCTGGTCCGCTCGTGGACACACCTGGAACGGCAGCGCGGCGGTTTCGGATTCCTTGGCGGTCCCGGGGAATCACAGCTCGAATCGGACCGCCGTCAGATCGACGAACGCATTGCCCATATTCGAAGCGAGCTCGCGGACGTCACCCGGACCCGTGCTCTCCATCGCACGGCGCGTAAGCGTGTTCCCTATCCAGTGGTGGCGCTCGTCGGTTATACGAACGCGGGAAAATCGACTCTATTCAACCGCCTCACCGGAGCCGACGTGGTCGTCGCCGACAAATTGTTCGCGACTCTCGACCCGACGTTGCGCGGCGTGACCTTGCCGTCCGGGCGGCGCGTCATCCTCTCCGACACCGTCGGCTTCGTATCGCAGCTTCCGACGCTCCTTGTCGCCGCCTTTCGAGCGACTCTCGAAGAGGTCTGCGAAGCCGATATCATCGTCCACGTGCGCGACATCGCCCACCCCGAGAGCGAGGCCCAGAAAAAGGACGTACATTCGGTTCTCCAGACGCTCGGGTTGGAACACGTCGTCAACGACGGCTTGATCGAGGCGTGCAACAAGACCGACCTGCTCGATTCCGGGTCGCGCCGCCAGATCGCCGCCACCAACGATGGCAATCGTGTCGCCCTGTCGGCGCGGACGGGCGACGGAGCCTCGGTCCTCCTCCGCACGATCGACGAAAGGTGCGCGCCGGCGTTCCCGACCGTCGCCCTGCGGGTTCCTCATGACGATGGCCGGGCGATCGCCTGGCTCTACCGGCACGGGGAAGTCATTCACCGGGTCGACGACGATTCCTGCGTTCACATGAAGGTCAATTTGGACCAGGCCGATCTCGCGCGATTCCGGCAAATGCAGGCCGAACCACCGGCTTGAAACTTCTTTTTTCGCAGGAATAGATAGGCGCGGCGACAGCGTCTCGCGATCCGCACCCTTGAAGCGCGCCCGATTCGAAACGAGGAGAACGGAGTATGAATATCAAGCCCCTGCACGACCGCGTCGTGGTGCGCCGCATCGAACAGGAAGAAAAGTCATCGGGCGGCGTGATCATCCCGGATACGGCCAAGGAAAAACCCATGGAAGGGCAGGTGCTGTCCGTCGGTCGGGGCGGCCGCGACGAAAACGGAAAGGTCGTTTCCCTCGACGTCAAGGCGGGCGACCGGATTCTGTTCGGCAAATGGTCGGGGAGCTAGGTCAAGCTCGACGGCGAGGAATTCCTGATCATGAAAGAATCCGACATCATGGGAATCGTGGAAGCTCGCTAGCTTCGATCCCGACGAACCCGACCCTTGGAGTCGAAGTATTCGGGACAAAGGGGCCGGCACCCCGCCGTCCATGCCCTTCCCGCGTTCTTTATGATGGGAAAATGTGGTGGTGGGTTGCCGCCCCGAAAGCTCACGCATCGCTCCGAGAACGGTTCTTGAAATTCGCGCCCGAGGCCTCGATGTGGTACAAGGGTGTGGACAAATTCCGTCAACACCCGGGGCCGTCAACACCCTTCTGAACAAATCAAAGCGTAAATTTTGATGGCCGCGCAGGCGATAGACGTACTTCTGGTCGAAAACGACTCCACGGATAGGGCCGGAATTCATTCCCCCGATGAGCGGGCCGGCACGCTCACGCTTCACCGCGCGAGGCGGCTCGACGAGGCGCTCGACTACCTTCAGGACCAGAAACCCGACATCGTTCTCCTGGACCCCTCGTTGCCGGATTCGAACGGGATAGAGAGCGTCGAGCGCCTGGCCCGGGTGACCGGCACGATTCCCATCATCGTCCTGACGGGGGCCCACGATACGGTGCTTGGCGACAAGGCCGTTCGCGCGGGGGCCCAGGATTATCTCGTCAAGGGTGCCTACGACGCCAGCGGGCTGGAACGCGCGATCCGATACGCCATCGAGCGCCATCGGGCGCGAACGGAAGTTCGCTATCTGGCCCACCACGACGCCTTGACCGGCCTCCCCAATCGAACCGTCCTCGAAGACCGGCTCAAGCAATCGATGGCGCTCAGTCAACGTAATGATCAGCTTGTCGCTCTCCATTGCCTCGATCTCGATGAATTCAAGGAAATCAACGATAAGCTTGGCCAAGAGGTCGGCGACGATATGCTCAAGACGGTCGCCAAACGCCTGACCGAAACGCTGCGCGCGTCGGATACGGCGGCGTGTTTGGGTGGCGACGAGTTCGCCGTCGTCCAGACCGCGATCTGCGATCGCGAGGCGGTCGATCTTCTGGCGCAACGAATCATCGGCGCCTGTTCGGAACCGTTTCAGCTCAACGGCGACGAGGTGTTCATGGGCGCAAGCCTGGGAATCGCGGTTTTTCCCGGCGATGCGATCGCAGCGGACGATCTCTTGCGCAAAGCCGATCTGGCGCTATACCAGGCAAAAAATTCGGGTGGAGGCGCGTATAAATTTTTCGATAAGGAAATGTATTCGGATTTCAAACCGCATCACCGCGTCGAGAAATCTCTTCGTCAGTCTTTGAGTAAGGATGAATTCACATTGTATTACCAACCAATAGTGAATTTAAAAACATGTTTCATTGTAGGCTTCGAAGCACTGATACGGTGGGAGGTTCGTGACGGACAACAAATCCTACCCGAAGAGTTCATATCGACCGCCGAGGCCACGGGCGTGATTCGGCCCCTCGGCGAATGGGTTCTTGCCCGCGCTTGCCGTGACATCGCGAAACTGCGCGACGAAAGCAAGATTCCGCTCACCATTTCCGTAAATCTGTCGCCGATGCAGGTGCGTCAGAACAGGCTCATCGCCGAAATTACGGCCGCCTTGACGGCCGCGAACCTGCCGCCCACCGCGCTCGAATGCGAGATCACCGAAACCGGCGTGCTCAAGAGCGGCGAGAGCGATGCCCACGCGATTTTGACGGAACTCGACCAGCGCGGGATAAGCATCGCCATCGACGATTTCGGTACCGGTTACTCGGCCCTCAGTTATCTCCATCACTTCCCCGTTTCAACGATCAAGATCGACCGCTCGTTCGTCAGCAAGCTTGCCACCAGCCAGGATGCGAAGGAGATCGTTCGCGCCATCATCGGGTTGGGCCGCAACCTGCGTAAAACGGTCATCGCCGAAGGTGTTGAAACGAAGGAACAGGCCGTGTTCCTGAGGAACGAGGGCTGCGAATTGGCCCAGGGCTACCTCTTCAGCCGGCCGCTTCCGCTCGATGAGTTGACGGGCAAATTGTTCGAAAAACTGGCCGACATTTGAGGTCGTTCCCGCCGAGTTTTCCACGGTGGATGCGGCCCGCGATCGCCGCCAAGCCCCTTCTCGGGCGCTGCCGTCATCCTTCCAGTCCGAGCTTTTTGAGCACCCGCTTGCGGGCCGCGCCGCTTTCGCAGTCTGGAACATAGATCAGTCCGGTAACGCGCCGCATCAGATTCGCTTCCATGTCGTGCAGAATGCCGTCCGCGTAAACCACTTCCCACAGCATCTCGATGAGTTCGACCCGCTCCTCATGATCGAAGTTGTCCTTGATCACCCGCGTGAAGCCGTAGAGCTGGCTGGAGCTCGCGACCTTGTCACCGGCAAGCTCCAGCAGGCTTTGCGCTTCGGCCTCGGTTAGCTCGAACCGCGCCCGCACCAATTCGAGAATCTTCGTCCGCTCGGCTGCGTCGAAGTTGGCGTCCATTTCCGCAGCTTCGACCAGAAGGGCCGCCGCGGCAATCTGCAAGTCCGCGAAACTATGTTGTTCCTGGGCGCTCTGCGCCGTCCCGGCGGAGGCGGAGAAAAAAGCCTTGATGCGATCGATCATCGTCCTCACCAATAAATGTCCCCGCCGAAGCGGGGAAAGAAGCGATTTGAGTATCGGTATCGTAGGCTGAATTCGCCGACCCGTCCACCTCGCGGCCGTCCCCCCGCCGCTCCAGGCATTCCAGGCTGGTGCCAATCATGAACAAAAAAAACCCACCAAAGCGGAGCCATGTCCGGTCTGGGAGGCTTTGCGGTCGTCGCCGACCCCCGCTCCCTACGGCCGGGTCTAGCCAACTCCGGACTCTTCGGCGACGAGGCGCTACACTGATCTTATCGAGGCGAAGCCAAGCACGGTCGTGTGACAGCGGAGAACGAGATGAAACTTCGGGTCGGCTACGAACTGCAGTATGAGTTCCCGCAACCGACTCCGGTCATCTTGATGCTGAATATCCATTTTACACGCGTTTCCGACCTCGCGATGCCGGACCACATCGTAGTCAGCCCCTCCGTTCCCATCTCCGGTTACCACGACGGCTTTGGCAATTGGTGCAGTAGGATTCTCGCCCCGATTGGCCGCATACTCATCTCGACCGATTCCGTCGTAAGAGATACCGGTTGGCCTGATCCGGTCGTGTCAGATGCTCGACAAGTTCGTGTTGAAGAGCTTCCCGAAGAGGCTCTCGTCTTCCTACTGGCGAGCCGCTTCTGCGATAGCGACCGATTGCTGGACTTGGCGTGGACCTTGTTCGGAGCGACTGAGCCGGGGTGCGCACGCGTCCAAGCGATTTGTGATTTCGCGCATCAGCACATCACGTTTAGCTATGGGCACGCGCGGGTGACGAGGACGGCCTCCGAAGCGTATCAGGAGCGCCGCGGGGTGTGTCGCGACTACGCACACCTGGCAGTGGCATTCTGCCGAGCCATGAACATCCCCGCGCGCTACTGCACTGGGTATCTCAGCGAGGTGGGTACGCCGCCGCCTCAGCCACCTGGTGATTTCGCAGCGTGGTTCGAGGCTTATCTCGGCGGTCATTGGCATACGTTCGACCCGCGGAACAATATTCCCCGCATTGGTAGGATCCTCATGGCGCGAGGACGGGACGCGGCGGATGTCGCTATCACAACGACGTTCGGCCCCAACACCCTTCAAAGCTTTCGCATCTGGGCGGATGAGATTGCCGGTTCGGCGTGAATGAACTGGCTTTCCCGGGAAGGTTTGTTGATGGTACGACTCTGTCGCTGTCGTGAGCCGGCGAATCCCGTTCTCTTGAACAAGAATCGAAACCTCAAGCGCCCCGTCATGCCACCAAGAACGGAAGGAACGGCTTGATGCGTTGTAGCTCCCAACAAACCAGGTAGCTCGCCTACGCGATGCACTGAAACGACAATGATTGAATCCCTTCTGCTGGCCGCTTCACGCGTCTTCACCTTCGAACAGCAGCGGCGGCTGACCAATGCGAGTGGCTTTTTCTTAGAGCGCAATGAACGGTTGTTCCTGGTGACGAGCCGGCATGTGTTGATCAACAAACCAAGCAAGCACCTCCCGGACCGCATCGAGATCGAACTGCACATCGACCCGAGCAACATGGCTTATACCAACCGCCCCAGAGTTTGACTCGCGCAAAGGTTTACACGCCAGGTTTTGTGTGATTCAAGGTTGTTGGCAACAAGGGAGTGTGTTCAATGCCAACGATTCCTTTGCGAAACGACTTTGATGCTGAAAGAGTCCGTGTTCTTGCGGCACGGAGCGATGATGGGAACCAGGCGCGACGGCTTTTGTCGATGGCGGCCATCTACGATGGGATGGATCGAGCGTGCGCGGCGGGTATTGGCGGCATGGATCGGCAGACGTTGCGGGACTGGGTTCACCGGTTCAACGCGGGAGGTCCGGCCGGTCTGATCGACCGCAAGCCGAACGGGGCGTTGCGTCGGTTGACGCCGTCGCAAATGGCGGCGCTTTCGCGGGCTATCGAGGCCGGTCCCGATCCCGAACGGGATGGGGTCGTGCGCTGGCGCTGCATCGATCTCAAGCAACTGATCCGAACGCGCTTCGGCGTGGACTATCACGAGCGGAGCGTCGGCAAGCTGCTGGCCGCGCTCGGGTTCTCGCATATTTCCGCGCGCCCGCGCCACGTCGGCCAGGATGCGCGGGCACAGGAGGAATTTAAAAAAAGTTTTCCCGAACACTTGGCGAAAATCGTAGCGGCACAGCCACCGGACACGCCCATAGAGGTTTGGTTTCAAGATGAAATGCGCGTCGGCCAGAAGAACAGCCTGGTGCGCCAGTGGGCCCCAAAGGGATCGCGCCCGCGCCAGGTCAAGGACCTACGGACCTCTTCGGCGTATCTCTTCGGCGCCATCTGCCCCGAGCGCGGTGAGGGCGCGGCGCTGGTCATGCCGCGCGCCAATACTGAAGCCATGGACCTGCATCTCGAGGAAATCAGCCGGGCCGTTGCCCCAAACGCCCATGCCGTCGTGCTGCTCGACCAAGCCGCATGGCACACCACTGCCAAACTCGGCATCCCGGAGAACATCTCCCTCGTGCCTTTGCCACCCAAGTCCCCGGAGCTCAATCCCGCCGAAAATGTCTGGCAATACCTCCGCCAGAACTGGCTCTCCAATCGTGTCTGCGACTCCTATGAAGCCATCGTCGAGGCCTCTTGCCAAGCCTGGAACAACCTGACCGACCAACCTTGGAAGATCATGTCCATCGGCCTCAGAGCGTGGGATCGCACAAGTCAATGTTAAGGGCGGTTGGTATAAGTCCGCCTGGTTCTCGATTCCGCTGTACCGCGACGGTAAGAGCATCTGGCGCCAAGGCCTCGACACTGCTGGAGAGGTCGACGTGGCGGCGATCGAAATCGATCGCGCTGCGCTGCCTGAGACGACGGTCTACCGCGCGTTCACGCCCTCGCACCTGTGCGGCCCGCTTGAGCAGGTTGAAGTCGGCACCACGCTGCTGGTGGTGGGTTTTCCGCTTGGCTTCCATGACACGCTGCACCACATGCCCGTGGTGCACCACGCGGTGATCGCGTCTTCATTCGGCTTGCGTTTCCAGGGCGAGGGCTACTTCCTCACTGATGCGCGCACGCACCGGGGCACCAGCGGAGCGCCGGTCGTGATGCGCCTTTGTGAGCGAGATCCGGTGCAGGGCGATCTACCTTGGATTCTGCTCGGCATCCACTCGACACGGCTCGATGTAGGAACGCGTGATCTGAAACTAGACGAGGCGCTTGGGCTGAACTGCGCTTGGTACGCCGACATCTTGCTAGCACTCACGGAACACTGACTTCGGATTACATAAGGGAAAGTCTGTTTCTGGCTGAACGCAAACAATTCAACGAGGACTGTCCGATTCCGCCGCATGTCGGTTGTCCGACGCACGAACCGTTCCATGCACGTCCTCGGCGAGACACCCGATACTTCCGGTAAAGCGGTCGAACTCGGCTAAAACTTCTGCTTCGGGTAGGAAAGCACGCCGATGGGAAAAACCGAACTCTTGTTCCACGGCTTTGTGATACTCCATTTTCGGCGTTGCCAGGACACTTTCACAAGAGGCAGTTTTGCGCGGTCTTTCAGTCAGGGACGCTCCGGTCAGGGCTAGCTTCGGTGGTTGCCGCTGCCTAGAATGCACATTGTAAATCAAAACCAGGGGGATGATATGGTCGAGGAATATTCTGGAGGGGAGGCATTCCGGCTGACAGCTCAGATTGTTAGCGCCCATGTTGGAAACAACGCTCTTGCCATTTCTAAATTGGCGGACGTGATTGCGACTGTGCATTCTACACTCATTGGGTTGACTGCTCAGCCTGAGCAAGCTTCTAGGCCAAATCCAGCGGTCCCGATCAAGAAATCCATCACATACGATTTTCTCATCTGCCTTGAGGACGGCAAGAAATTCAAGATGCTGAAACGTCACCAAAAAAACAGCCTTTGACATGACGCCGAATGAGTATCGAGAGCGGTGGGGTTTAGGTGCAGATTATCCAATGGTAGCTGCAAACTATGCTGCCAAGCGAAGCCAATTAGCCAAGAAAATAGGGCTTGTCAAAAAACGCTGGCGGAAAAAGTAGTTTACATGCTCGCCAGGCGTAAGAGGGTGGCACGGACAACCCCCGCGCTGAAATCCAAGGACACGAAGTGCACCAGAACAGCCACCCTTCATTCGCAGGTGTGGGTTCCCTGTCAATGCACCGCCGCCGAAGGGTTTAAAATTCGATCCCAAATCCCAACAGAGATATCGGGCTTAATCCCTTCGACCGGAATGAGCTTCGGCGGTTGATAGGAACAATCAATCCGGAATAACCGAGGCTCGCAATTCATCGCGTCGTGTGCCTCTAACATCAACGCCTCCATGCGATCGGCAGCCTGAGACGGCCGCACCGTGGGTAAGCCGCGACCCTCATTCTGTTCCGTCATCCAGCATTCAATGACCACCACGAACCGCACGACGCCCTGCACGCGCATCCATTCGCCAAGTTGTTGCACCAATGCTCGCTCTTGGTACGCGGTGGACGGTGGGTCGTAGCCAACCAGGAAAGTCTCCCCGTTGTTTCGAGCACATATCAGCGTCGCGGGCACTTGGCCGTCGTTGTCCAACGCCAGCCGCGCCAGCTGTTCGCCAGCGTCCAACAGGGAAGGAAGATCGTTACAAGTGAGCGTTGATTGTTCTGACACGGTCCTCAATGCACCGACACCTCGTGGTCCGGTTCGCCCGCCAATAGCCCCTTCACTCCCTCCAATATCCGTACCCACACGAGATGGTCAACGTGCCCAACCCCGCCCGTCACTCACACCTGTCATCCCCGGGGCAACTCATCAGCAAGAAATAAAGAAGAGGATATACGCTCGGCTCTATTCGCCACTCTGAGTCAATACCCCCACTCTCGGCGTGAGGGTTTTTCTCCAGCCAACCTTCTCCTATCATACGTAGCGGGCTGTTCGGGACCCGTGAGTGTTGCTTGTAACGGGGCAGACCAGCCATGAGGGCAAGCATCGTTTGCAGTTTTTTCACCGGATAAGTTCCCGGGATTTTGAATTCAATGTATTCACGTATGTCACCCATGCTTTTCCAATTCCCATATTTCAGCGCGCAAAGAGGCGATGTCCCATGCTCTGTTGAAAAAGGCGAGGCAGGCATGGTTGGGCTTCGAGGCTAGGCGGCCTCTTTGATGGTTTCAATGGCGCTTTTCGCTTTTGCCTTTTTCACGTGATCCTCGAGGGCAGCTCTGAGGATGGGGAGTTGCCGGTAGGCCTTGAGGCGACGGAGGTCTTTTGGGCTTCCAGGAGGCCGGCGGCGGTCCATCGCAAGGCCATCTCGGCGTTGCGCCAGCGCTTGACATTGTGCTGCACCATCCTGACCGTTCCCAAGGCATTCTCGATGGCGTTGGTGCAGGCCAAGGAGCGCCTGAGCTTGGGCGTCAGGCCAAAGCGGATCACGGTGAGGATCTCATCCAGGCCCTCCAGGATGGAAGCCGAAACGCCGGGGGCCTCGGTCTCCAGGCGGCGCGCCAGGTTCTTCATGAGGCGTTCGGCTTTCTCGGCATCGTCTTGGTCCCAGGCTTGCCTGAGCGCCTTCTTGACGCCGGCATGAAGGCTTTCGTCGAGGCGCTCGATGATGTTGCGGCCCTTGTGGACCTGGCAGCGCTGGAGGGCGGCCACCGGCCCGAAGGTCCGCTTGATCGCCTTGGAGAGCGCCTTGGCGCCGTCGACGATGAAGAGCCGGGGCACTTCCGGGTCGAGGCCGCGGGCGGTCAGGTTGTCGAGCAGCGCCTGCACCGTGGCGGCATTCTCCGTGGCACCTTCGGCCAGGCCTAGAACATGCTTCTCGCCCGCGCCGTCGATGCCAATAGCTGCCAGCAACACGTGATCGCCGACGTGCAGCCCGTCGATCTGGATGACCAGGAGATCGAGATCCGAAAGGTCGCTGGCCAGGAAGGCCTTCAGCTTCTTGCGCGTCATGGCCACGAAGCGCCGCGAGACCGCGGACTTCGAGGTCGCATCGCCCGCGCGTGCCGGCAAGTCGCCGCTGGCCTCGCCGGGCAGGCGCACGGCGCGCGCGTACTGTCGATAAGCAGCAACTCGCCCAATTGAAAAGCCCGGTTTAGCAACTGCTCGGCACCATATCCTTGATTTGACCGCTTCTGCTTCACCTGGATGTTGGCTCTGGGTGGGGAAGTGGTCAGGTCGCGCGCAGCCGCTAGCTGTCCAGAATTATCCACCCCGGCCAACAGAGCGCCGGCTCATGGTCGATGTCGAAAGCGGCATCAGGCGGCGGCAACCGCCGGGATTCGCTGCTTTCGATCGGCGTGCCGTCTAGTCTTGGTAGGCGGGCCAGGCAGCGCGGGCCATGGAAGACGGCAAGGTCGCCGTCGGGATATTCGTGCACACTCACTTTGGCCTTGACGTAGTGGTGGCGATGGCGGCCTGCCGGGATCTGCAGGCTCAAGTTCTCCTTGATAGATTCAACACCCAGTGCCTGTCGGTTGCCGACCAATGACGGTCCTACCTGCACTTTTTCAGAGGATGTCCGCCAGGACATTGCCGGCGAACGAATACGGAAGGCGGAGGCTGTGTCCAACGGCCGGCCGGGCGAAGCGGGCATTGTGGGCCGGCAGGAAGTTCAACTCGTTCTCAGGAACCGTATTGGCGGATCGCCATATCGGTGATGCCGGCGAGATCACTGAAAATGTTGACCTGCGGCAAACGGACGTTTCTGCAGGGTGCCGAACATGACGCTTCCGTTAGCGGCTCCCGGGCCTTCCGCTTCTTTGCTTCACCGTAGAAGCCGGGGATCAGCTCAATACCGAGTTGCTGACAGGGCACGTCCGACCTGGCAGCTTGTGCATTGTCCTTGTCGACCTTCTCCGCCGGCTACTTATAAGCGGATGAATGCCGAGGACCTAGTTTTGCGACCGCCCGGTCTCACCAAATAAAGCGAGTTTCAGAACAGCCCTTCATGGCCGACCCCACCTTTGTGACCAGCAGTCGCAGACACAGAGCTCGACATGGCTGCCCTCCTCGGCGACGAAGATTGGCGGATATGTCAGATCTCCGAAGTCGCGCCTAAATTCGGGGTCCATGGTCATTGATATCAACCGTCCCAGTAACATTGACCCGGCACCCATTGGTGCGTGGAGCCGTCCTGGTGCAACATCATGCCGACCATCGGCCGGCGCGGCCGCTTGCGGCGGTGCACGCCGCGCCGCGGCGCCGGCGCGATCCGGCCGTGCGCCTGGAGCGTCAGCCGCACCCAGTTGTAACTGCGCGTGACGTCGTGCTTTGCAACCAGCTTCTCCCAGAAGTGCCAGGCGGTGAAATGCCGGTACCTGGTATCGAACAGACCCAACAGTGCCACCACCTCGTCGACCCCGGCGCGGCGCGCGGAAACCCGACCCAGGCGGCGGTCGTAAAGACCCTCCGCGCCCTCGGCCTCAAAGCGATCGCGCCAGCGTCGGAACGTGCGCTCGGACATGCCCAGGATCTCGGCTGCCTCCAGCTGGCTCAACTCACCCCTGTAGGTGCGTCCGTAAACCTCATCGAACTTCATCAATCTCAACCCCTGTAACTGCTCTGTCCGGCGCATCAGCTCCTCCACTTTCTGGAGGAGTTCTAATGCCGGACAGATCATTTGTTACATTGACCGGCCATATGCACGTGTTATCCTGACACGCACGTGGCGCGCGCGTACTTGCGGAAATATGCGAGAACCCGTAGCGCAGCCATGCATGCTTGCCGACGCTCCGCCCAGTGACTAGTCAACGCCGAAGCGCGTTCGGATCAGTTGCTTGAGAGCAACTCCCAGCTCCAGCGCAAGACTCCATCTCCGTTGCCCGCAAGATCGCGACACGGCCGCGATAGCCCGCGTCAGCTTCACCATTTGCCCCGGCGTGATACCGACGCAACGCCCCGTTCGGCTCTGCGGTTGATCAGACCAGCGATGGCCCTGCCGCGTCGGACCGGTGAACGGGCAGTGGCGCAACGTCCGCAGATCCATGCCGCCAATACCCGCCGCGCACGCTCGATCCATCCCATCGTAGATGGCCGCCATCGGCAAAAGCCGATCCACGCTCATGCGTTCAGATCATCAAAAGCTCCGTGCCGGCAAGAACACGGACTCTTTCAACAGCGGAAGTCGGGATCTCGCAACAGGAATCGTTGGCATTGAACACACGGCCTTGTTGCCGTGTACCTTGAATCATGGCGTCGTTCTCCTTGATGGATTCAACACCCAGAGCCTAACGGTTCCAGGCGAATGACGCCTAACCTCACTTTTTCGTACATCAGCCGGGACATTGCCCGCAAAGAATAAGGAAGCGATCTTTTCCAACCTCCCCGCCTATCATGCGTTCCCACCATAACTTCAACTCGTTCTCTTCCGTATTCGCTGAATCCCAAATCTCTGCCAAAATCACTGAAAATGTTGACCGCGTCAAACGGACGCTCGGCGCCGATGTTGACGTTTCCGTTATCAGCTCCCGACCTTGCCTCGACTTCTTCATGCTTCACCGTCGAAGCTGGGGAGAGCTAAAAGAATGGTGACAAACAACCATAGCAGCTTGTGCACTGCCAACTCCCTTCTCCACCGCTACTTATAAGCGGATGAATGCCGAGGACCTAGTTTTGCACCGCCGTTCTCACCAAATAAACAGTTTCCGAAAAATCCTTCTTGCGAAGCGTGGTTTGTGACCAGTGTCGCAGACACAGAGCGACCGGGCTGTCATACGATATTGGTGGATATGTCAATTCTAAATTCGCGCCTAAATTCGGGGTCGAGTATTGATATCAACCGCCCTTAACATTGACTTGTGCGAGCCCACGCTCTGAGGCCGATGGACATGATCTTCCAAGGTCGGTCGGTGCAGGTTGTTCCAGGCTTGGCAAGAGGCCTCGACGATGGCTTCATAGGAGTCGACGACACGATTGGAGAGCCAGTTCTGGCGGAGGTATTGCCAGACATTTTCGGCGGGATTGAGCTCCGGGGACTTGGGTGGCAAAGGCACGAGGGAGATGTTCTCCGGGATGCCGAGTTTGGCAGTGGTGTGCCATGCGGCTTGGTCGAGCAGCACGACGGCATGGGCGTCTTGGGGCAACGGCCCGGCTGATTTCCTCGAGATGCAGGTCCATGGCTTCAGTATTGGCGCGCGGCATGACCAGCGCCGCGCCCTCACCGCGCTCGGGGCAGATGGCGCCGAAGAGATACGCCGAAGAGCGTCCGTAGGTCCTTGACCTGGCGCGGGCGCAGATCCCTTTGGGGCCCACTGGCGCACCAGGCTGTTCTTCTGGCCGACGCGCATTTCATCTTGAAACCAAACCTCGATGGGCGTGTCCGGTGGCTGTGCCGCTACGATCTTTCGCCAAGTGTTCGGGAAAACTTTTTGTTTGGAATTCCTCCTGAACGCACCCACCGCATCGAGCTGCTCCTGACGTGAGAGCAGGGCGCGCGGAAATATGCGAGAACCCGTTCAGCGCCCGGTATCCAGCAAGCTTGGCGGCGACGGCGATCCGCTCAGAATGATAGTCCAGCGCCGATAGCGCGTTGCGGGCAGTGGCTTGAGTACTCGATGCAGCGCTCACCGCACGACCCTCGATCCCGTTGCGCAGATCGGGACGCGGCCATCGATAGCTCGGAAAGCTGCTCGGCGTTCCATTTGCCGGCGTCAACCGACGGCTCAGCGCCTCGGGGGCTTGCGGTCTGATCAGACCGAACACGAAGACCTCCTTGCGTTGAACCGGGTGAACGCCAGCGCGCTGCCCCTCCGGGCTCACGGGCAAAGCCCCGCGTCCATGCCGCCAGATAGCGCCAGCCGACGCGCGCTTGCAGGTGCCGGCAAATCCCGAGACGTCCACGAACGTCTCCGCCAGAAGAGCCGGATAGCCGTGCGCCGCCTGGATGTCCTCAGACATCCGCTCGCAGTCAGCCGCAAGAACACGGGAGGCTCAGGTTCAGCATCGGCCAGTCGTCAGAATGACGAAGCGCGAATCGTTGGCGATCAGATGCACACTCCGGAACTGCTGTTCGGCCAACAACCTTGAATCCAGCGATCACGCGCGCCCAGCGTGTAACGCGCTTTGCTGCCAGTCGAACTCAGTAGCGAGCCAGGTTGGCCATGCACCGTAACATGGCGCAGGCCCTTGCCGATGACGCCGTAACGGCTGGTACATGGCGCTACATGCGCAGCAACCGGTCCCCGCGCCGATGCTCTTGCGCGCCCCATCGAACGCGGCTTGACCGCGCGCAAGTCAATGGACGATTCCGAGACCGGCAGCGTCGCCATGACCGGCACACTGCCACACTGAGAATGAAATGGCCACCGCCTCGATCGCCAACCCTGCTCACTTGCCCGACTTGAATCAAGCCCTGGATCGTATAGCTGAACGGTGAGATGATATTCATTTTCAGAGCCGCGTCCCGCGACAGGGCCCGAAATCCGCTGACCGCGTCGGGCACGTTCGCTCCCGAGAACCTCCGCACAACGAGACTGCCCAACTTCTGCAACTTCTTCTTCGTGAATGAGAATTCGGGCAGGTTTTGAGTGTCCCGGGTGCCAACGACGATGTCGGCCTTGCCGTCGAGAATCGGTTTGATCAGGCGGGAAATGTCGCCCGCGGCGTATTGGTTGTCGGCGTCCGTATTGACGATGATATCGGCCCCGAGTTTGAGGCAGGCGTCGATTCCGGTACAGAACGCCCGTGCCAAATCCTTGCGATTGGTGTGCCGGACAATGTGGTCGACGCCGATTTTACGGGCGACCTCGACCGTGCCATCGGCGGAACCGTCGTCGATGACAAGCGTTTCGATGAGGTCGACACCGTCCAGTTCACGAGGAAGGTCGGCGACCGTGAGAGGCAGCGTCGCCTCCTCGTCGAGGCAGGGAATCTGAATGACGACTTTTATCGGGGTGTTCATCAAAACACATTGCTATGACAGCGAAACATCCGCGCTTCACGGCGATGTGCACATAATAGTACAGCAGCGATGGGCGGGTTTAATCACCTGACCCTACGGGTTGGTTTACCGCCCGCACGATGTATTGATCCGCTGGCTGACCTTCTGGGCGGGTGGAGTGTAGCCAAACGAGAGCACTAATCCAATGCCTCCGGCGCTTAATAATCCGAATGATGATGGCCATACAGCTCGATCGTCCGCTCACGACCGTGGCCCGAAAAGCCACAAATTTCCCACGGCGGCACACAGACTCGGAAATTCGCCACATATTTTCCGATGTCGTTCGAAAGATAATTAGACGAGATCGCGCCTTCTCGCGGGGAGAAGGTGTTCCTGTCCGTCGCGCGACCGTGAGATTACCGTCTCGGCGCCGATATTTGCGCGGAAGTGCCCTTTCGAATCGCCATTGAGATTCGGAAACGTTTAAAATTCAAAAAGGCCCGATTCTCCGACGCGATCCAGTTCTCCAAAAATTCCTGGTGGCGGCGAGATATAATCTGCCTCAATACATCGGCGTCCCCGGCCTCGATTCTTTTCTGGGAGCTCCGCGCCGAGCTTCGGCCATGGAAACCGGAGGGGAGATCAACGCTTCTAATCACGCGCCGCAGGATGTGGATTCCACGCTTGACTGGTGCCTGGGAGGGCAGATGCCCCTCGAGCCTATTGAGCAATTTTAGCATCCGCAAGGACTGATCGCTCGGGGTACGATTGTAGCGGCCGAATTTGGAAATCCGGCCGCGGAACCGTTGGGGATCAAACTCCAAATGAGCCAAGAAATCTTCGATCAATCGATGATCCCGCGCGATTTTGTCGTAGACGCGGATTGACACCGCCTCGCGGCCAAACACATCCGACCAATCGGATACCAGCCGACCGTAATCACAGCGGTGGGATTCCACGGCCAAGAACTCTCGGAACGGACTCTGGGTGGTGCCGTTTTTCACCAACTGGCAGTACACGCTAAACATGAATCGAAAGTGGTTACGAAGGTAGACAATGACCTCCACGGCAAATTCGGACAGGTAGTCCCGAATGCGAGCGATATGGGCAGGTGGGCAAAGACTGAACTCCTCGGAACTCAACACCACGAGACGGGGGGCCTTTGCCGCGACTTCATCCAATAGTTCCGTCCAAACTGACTCGGTGGCCCCCATGAGCTTGTGTTTTCGTATCGAAAAGGGAAGCAAATGGTGTCCGTTGTGCGGGTTGGGTGGGCGTGGACACCCGCGCTCCGGGTACAACACACCTGAAGAGTACAGCTCACCGGCGACGGATGACATGAACTTCTGACGCGTCGTCGTTCCTGTCTTGTGGGTGCCGATGTGCAACAGAAACTTCGTCATGGAGCGAGGTTTTGCAAAATTCCTGAGGCGGTGTGATTTTCGACGTTCCGCGGGAAGCGTTCTCATATTCGTTCCGTCACTGGTCGGCGGGTGATGCCAGTGACCAGGTCGAAAGTCGGGGCGGCCAGGCCAGCGAAAAGTTCTCCCGTTCGAGCGTCAAATTGGGATTGTAATGGGGGTCGGCGCGCAACAGATCGCCCCACCGCTTCTCCATGTAACGACGGGCCTTCATGTAGCTGAAGAGCTTCTGGGGGGATTCGGGCTTCCCCCGCGACTTGGATTCATGGTGGAACAGAGTGGCGTGGGGTGTCCAGAGGATGCGGTATCCCAAGGCCCGCGCGCGCAAACAGAAATCCACGTCACCGTAATCGGTGGGAAGATCGATCTCGTTGAATCCGTCCAGCTCTTCGAATACGTCGCGACGCACCAAACTGCAGGCGGCCGTTACCGCGGAAAAATTGTGCGTCACGTCCAGCAGGGATTCGTATCCGTGAGAATCGCCGTCCATGAAGCGATGGGCGTGGCCGGCGATCCCGCCGATCCCGAGGATGACGCCGCCGTGCTGAACAGTGCCATCTGAAAAATACAGCTTCGCGCCGACGATTCCGACATCAGGACGCAACAGATGGCACGCCATTTCCCAAAGCCACTCGCCGTCGATCACCTCGGTATCGTTGTTGATGATCCCGATGGTCTCCGCCGTGGATTGCCGTGCCGCCCGATTTACTATGGCCCCGAAATTGAAACCGCCCGGGTGGGCGAGAACCTTGACCTTGTCGTGTCGGCGGATGCTTTCGAGGTACTCAAGCGTTTCATCCTTTTTCGAATCATTGTCGATAATGACGACCTCGTAATGTGGATAGCTCGTCTTCTCCAGGATACTGGTCACGCAAGGTTCGAGCAAATCGAGTCTATCCCGTGTCGGGATCAGTAATGAAACCATCGGCCTCCGCGAATCCAGGGGTGGTTTAACGCGAAGCGTCCGTCGCTCGGGGTGCGCGTGTACGGCAAACTGGAGACCTTCGCACAGGGGGAATTTTTCAAGCAGGACGTTGCGCTGGTCCGCGTTACCCGTTGCTGCCGGGCGTTCATCTAAATCCCGCTCATGGCACAGTGTCAGCGGCAAATGGCCGATGCGGTCTGCCGCGACCGTCCGGCTACAGATCCAGGTGATTTCGAATCGCCAATCCTCCGTCAACGCGACCTCGGATCGATCGAGAATGCGCGCGAGCAACGACCGCCGCAGCAGACAAAACGGAAATATGTATTCGGTCGCAAGGAACAGGTCCGGATCCCACGACGGTTTGAAGTGTGGACGACAGCGTTGGCCGTTGCTGTCAATTCGGTCGCTGTCTGTAAATAAAACATCGATCGGCGGATTGGCGCTCAGATAGGCCGCACAGTACGAGAGTGCCCAATCGTCGAGTCGAATGTTCCCGTCAAGAAAACCCACGTAGTCGCCATCGAGTTGCGCTATCTCCGACCGGATCCAGGTATTGGGATCGCTGGACGCCTCGGAGAAGACGGACAGTCGATCGTCGCGGATTTGAGACTGAGCGGTATCACGTAACGCCGCCGGCAGGT
The DNA here is from genome assembly GCA_965218865.1 of Alphaproteobacteria bacterium. Taxonomy (GTDB): domain Bacteria; phylum Pseudomonadota; class Alphaproteobacteria; order JAAXGF01; family JAAXGF01; genus CBDCME01. Next base: position 18,020 of record CBDCME010000049.1, on the reverse strand, counting down.
GCGGCAACATCACTCGCCAGTTCGAATAATGCTGACTCCCGATGCTGTCGAGGAGATCGATGAGTCCGTCCGGATCGACCTCGCCGGGTCGCACAATGAAATCGAAGCGGAGCGACGCGTTCTCGGCGGCCTCAATTGTCTCATTTCTTTCGTCGTTTTGGTCCTGGGCGACGGACAACCAACGACGGTAGGCGGCGTCATCGCTGCAGCAGGAAGTTGCCCCAGCTTGATCGACGGACTCATACCAACCGCCCCAGAGTTTGACTCGCGCAAAGGTTTACACGCTAGGTTTTGTGTGATTCAAGGTTGTTGGCAACAAGGGAGTGTGTTCAATGCCAACGATTCCTTTGCGAAACGACTTTGATGCTGAAAGAGTCCGTGTTCTTGCGGCACGGAGCGATGATGGGAACCAGGCGCGACGGCTTTTGTCGATGGCGGCCATCTACGATGGGATGGATCGAGCGTGCGCGGCGGGTATTGGCGGCATGGATCGGCAGACGTTGCGGGACTGGGTTCACCGGTTCAACGCGGGAGGTCCGGCCGGTCTGATCGACCGCAAGCCGAACGGGGCGTTGCGTCGGTTGACGCCGTCGCAAATGGCGGCGCTTTCGCGGGCTATCGAGGCCGGTCCCGATCCCGAACGGGATGGGGTCGTGCGCTGGCGCTGCATCGATCTCAAGCAACTGATCCGAACGCGCTTCGGCGTGGACTATCACGAGCGGAGCGTCGGCAAGCTGCTGGCCGCGCTCGGGTTCTCGCATATTTCCGCGCGCCCGCGCCACGTCGGCCAGGATGCGCGGGCACAGGAGGAATTTAAAAAAAAGTTTTCCCGAACACTTGGCGAAAATCGTAGCGGCACAGCCACCGGACACGCCCATCGAGGTTTGGTTTCAAGATGAAATGCGCGTCGGCCAGAAGAACAGCCTGGTGCGCCAGTGGGCCCCAAAGGGATCGCGCCCGCGCCAGGTCAAGGACCTACGGACCTCTTCGGCGTATCTCTTCGGCGCCATCTGCCCCGAGCGCGGTGAGGGCGCGGCGCTGGTCATGCCGCGCGCCAATACTGAAGCCATGGACCTGCATCTCGAGGAAATCAGCCGGGCCGTTGCCCCAAACGCCCATGCCGTCGTGCTGCTCGACCAAGCCGCATGGCACACCACTGCCAAACTCGGCATCCCGGAGAACATCTCCCTCGTGCCTTTGCCACCCAAGTCCCCGGAGCTCAATCCCGCCGAAAATGTCTGGCAATACCTCCGCCAGAACTGGCTCTCCAATCGTGTCTTCGACTCCTATGAAGCCATCGTCGAGGCCTCTTGCCAAGCCTGGAACAACCTGACCGACCAACCTTGGAAGATCATGTCCATAGGCCTCAGAGCGTGGGCTCGCACAAGTCAATGTTAAGGGCGGTTGGTATCAGTCCACAAATATGCGTTTTCGATATCGAGGTAAAGGCGCCTGAAACCGCTTGTACGCACCTTCGCGAGGGCGGCGCCGATCATCGCGATGGTGGGGATACCCCGCTGTCTAGATCGGCGGTACACGGAATAGAATTTCCAAAGGGCCGCTTCGACAAAGCTAAGCTCGATCAGCCGAATAACTTCAAGGGAATACGGGTATGTGTAGCCCGGCACGTCGAAGATGAGGTCAGTGGCACCTTCCGGCAGCTCCGCTATGGAGGCCAGCTTCCCGTCCTCCGGATCACGTAACCACAGGATATTGTCGAATGTCTCTCCACCGTCGCAAGAGACGCAGAGCCGAGAGCAAGACAACGCAATATTGGTGACGACCGAACACTGGAATTCAACGTGGCCGCTGGGATGGGATTTCCCCATCGGCGAGAGTCGAGTCCTTGGATCCCCATTGTCCGTTCCGGAAACGTACTGGAATTGTCGGCGCCGGAACTGACGGAGCAGCCGGCGCCATGCAAGGATAGAGCTCGGCATCGTTTGCTTCACTGACCGTCCCGTGGCCCAGGGCTCGCGCCTGGGGCTTTGAAGCCGGATTTTCTCCGGCCCGTATTCACCGCGCGCGCGTATTGCTCTAGCACCGAATTCGCGTCGCCGATGGCGCGCGCTTTCCCATCGTCGATCCAGACCACACGGTGGCACAGAGTGCGGAGCATGGCCACGTTGTGGGAAGCGATGATGACCGCGCGATTGGCGGACATCATCCACGAGAGCGCGTCTCTCGATTTGCGCTGAAACCAGGCGTCCCCGACGCTCAATGTCTCGTCGAGCAGGACGATGTCGGGACGGGCGTTCATGGCGATGGAGAACCCGAGGCGCGCGCGCATGCCGCTGGAATAGGTGTAGAGTGGTTTGTCGATTGCATCGGCGAGCTCCGCGAAATCGATAATGTCATCGGCGAGCCGCCGGGTCCGCTTCCACGGCAAACCGTACAGCATGCCCACCAGAACGATGTTGTCGCGGCCCGAAAGTTGTGGCGCGAATCCGGCATTGATGGAAAGCAGGGTGGCAAACCCGTCGACTTCGACGCGACCCCTGTCCGGCGCCATGATTCCGGCGATCACTCGTGGGACGGAGATCTTGCCGGCCCCGTTGCGCCCGATTATCCCGAGCATCTCCCCGTGTTCCACTTCGAACGAGACGTCGCGAATGGGCCAAAACGACTTGTCCTGGCGCTACCGGGATCGTTGCCGATATTTGATGCCGAGTCCCTCGATTCGAATGGCCTTACGGCGACAGACTGTCGTCACGATACGCTCAGCTTTGCGTACAAGCGATCAAAACGATGCAGAACCGAGAGGCCTAGGATCAAGATTCCACAAGACCCGGCGAATATCGCGGCAAGAGCGGTGCCATCCGGCGCCGTTCCGTAGAGCAGCACGTTGCGGTATTGGCTAATGAGGACGGCCATCGGATTGTACTGGAGGACCTGGGCGTAGAATTCCCCGCGTTGGCCAATTCTGAAGAACACACCCGACGCGAAGAAGAGCATCGTGATCCCGGAATTTATGAGCACCCTTAGGTCCGGAACAAAGGGATACGCGGCGGCGACCAGCACCGAGCATGCCGCGATAAGGCTCAACTGGACCAGCATCAGAATCGGCAGCCATACGATCGTCGGGCCGGGACCGCCGAGAGACCACGCCAGGAATATAAACATTAGGGTGAACACGATGGCAAACTTGACCGCGTTCGCCGTCAGGACGACCCATAGAAATATGTGCTTGGGGATATAGATCTGGTTGATGATCGCCGAGTTTTTCGGAATACACTCGATACTCTGCCGCACGCTCCCGTCGAACCAGCGCCATATCACCAGACCGACGATGAGGAAGGTCGCAAAGTTTTCGATGGGTACCCGAATAAGCAATCCAAAGACCACATAGAACACTGACATGAACAACAGGGGCTCGATGGGCAATGTCTCGGCTGATGTTGAAAAAGTGAGGTAGGCGTCATTCGCCTGGAACCGTTAGGCTCTGGGTGTTGAATCCATCAAGGAGAACGACGCCATGACCAAGACTACACGGAACAGCCGCCTTTCGAAACTGTTGGAGATCCCGCTTCCGCTGTTGCCGCCGGCCTTGCCGGAGGCTTTTGATGATCTGCGCATGAGCGTGGATCGCTTTTGCCTGTTGGCCGGGGTGGAGACCCTGGGCGAGATGCTGGACGAGGATAGCGAGGTGCTCTGCGGAGCGCGCCACGCCCGCACGGCCGAGCGGCAGGGCCATCGCTGGGGGACAACCCAGAGCGAGATTGCCTATCACGGGGGCAAGGTGAAGCTGACGCGCCCGCGGGTGCGCGATCTTGCGGGCAAGGAGATGAGCTTGCCGAGCTGGGAGTTGCTCTCGGACCCGGCGCTTTTGCAGTCCTGGGCGATGAACATCATGCTGCTTACGGTTTCGACCCGCAAGTACGCGCGCGCCGTGCGCCTGCCCGGCGAGGCCAGCGGCGACTTGCCGGCACGCGCGGGCGATGCGACCTCGAAGTCCGCGGTCTCGCGGCGCTTCGTGGCCATGACGCGCAAGAAGCTGAAGGCCTTCCTGGCCAGCGACCTTTCGGATCTCGATCTCCTGGTCATCCAGATCGACGGGCTGCACGTCGGCGATCACGTGTTGCTGGCAGCTATTGGCATCGACGGCGCGGGCGAGAAGCATGTTCTAGGCCTGGCCGAAGGTGCCACGGAGAATGCCGCCACGGTGCAGGCGCTGCTCGACAACCTGACCGCCCGCGGCCTCGACCCGGAAGTGCCCCGGCTCTTCATCGTCGACGGCGCCAAGGCGCTCTCCAAGGCGATCAAGCGGACCTTCAGGCCGGTGGCCGCCCTCCAGCGCTGCCAGGTCCACAAGGGCCGCAACATCATCGAGCGCCTCGACGAAAGCCTTCATGCCGGCGTCAAGAAGGCGCTCAGGCAAGCCTGGGACCAAGACGATGCCGAGAAAGCCGAACGCCTCATGAAGAACCTGGCGCGCCGCCTGGAGACCGAGGCCCCCGGCGTTTCGGCTTCCATCCTGGAGGGCCTGGATGAGATCCTCACCGTGATCCGCTTGGGCCTGCCGCCCAAGCTCAGGCGCTCCTTGGCCTGCACCAACGCCATCGAGAATGCCTTGGGAACGGTCAGGATGGTGCAGCACAATGTCAAGCGCTGGCGCAACGCCGAGATGGCCTTGCGATGGACCGCCGCCGGCCTCCTGGAAGCCCAAAAGACCTCCGTCGCCTCAAGGCCTACCGGCAACTCCCCATCCTCAGAGCTGCCCTCGAGGATCACGTGAAAAAGGCAAAAGCGAAAAGCGCCATTGAAACCATCAAAGAGGCCGCCTAGCCTCGAAGCCCAACCATGCCTGCCTCGCCTTTTTCAACAGAGCATGGGACATCGCCTAGATAGCGTAATTTCAAACCCGCGGCTCGCGGAGGAGAACTCTGCCCCGAGAAATGCGGGGGCGCCGTTCTCATTGTCACGCGGCAGATCACCGGGGCGGATTTGGCTATGCAGGACACCAAACTCGGCGATCATTTGCCCGAGGATGTCGTCCAGTTCGCTCCGGTGGCCGATCCGTTCTGAAAACGGAATATATTTTTCAAGCACGGCGTTCCAATCAACGCCGCGCAGCGTTTGATCAAATGCGAAGTCTCTGTGAAGTCGCCAGGCGTCCAGCAACATTTGTCGCCACTCCGCGCGCGGATCGATTCCGATCCGCCAGTCGCGAATTCGTAGCGTGTAAATGGACAAATCTTTTGGCAACCCACCGGTGGCGGGAACTAATGCGAGGGTGAAATTTCTACCGACGTTCGTGCGGTAAAACAGGGTCCTGCCGTCGGCTGCAAGCGCAAATCCCTTTACGTTCCTCGCAAAGATTTTCAATTTCGGTTTGTCGGAATTGATCGCAATGAAATTAAGATGAGAAGACTTGCCGTTCCTAACGAGGACGTAGAGGAAATTGCCATTCGCAGCTAATGCTCCGTAATTCCCGGGTGCGACAGGAACTTCCCAGAGCCGATTGGAAAGGCCGTCAAAGACGATTTCGATGTCCTTGGTTTTCGTCTCTGCTTTGCCACCTTGATCGCTTGTCTCTTCCGTCGCGGCGTTCGTAAGTTCGTCGGCTGAAGCGAACGGAAAATGAGCCTTCGGATCGAGTTGCAGGGCAAAGAGCTTTCCGCGCTTATCAAATACGGGCCCCATAATTCGATCTCCCCAGGGGTGCGAGGGCGCGGCGACGAAATTGCGGTCGGAAACGAAATAGAGCCATTTATTGTCCGCCGAAAAGGCGGGAGCGTAAGAATCGTATTTGCCGCTCGTGACGTTCTCTCGCCGTCCGCTTTTCAGATCGTGTAAAACGAGTCGGCGAATAGAACGAACATCGAATGTGCTATAGGCGACATACCGTCCGCCCGACGACCAGGCAAAGCCTTCAAAGGGCTGGTCGACGCCGCTTTCACTGGTGTCGATACGGAGCTTATCGCCGGTTTCGACATCAAGCGACCACAAGCGACCGCGCTTATCATCGATGAGAACCAGTTGGGCGTCGGGGGCCGGATAAATCCCCCAAATATGAGCATCCGAACCGTCAGTCAGTTTCTCCGGCGGGCCTCGTCCATCGGAGGGATAGCGCCAGATCTCGCCGTAGCGGTCCTGGTCCAACACCACATAAACCCAATCGCCCTTCGCGCCGACGACCGCGGCGCGGGCGCGGGCTTGGCCGGGCACATCAAGCACAACCCGACGACGGTCGCCCGGGAAAGCGACGGCGACCCGCCCCCGGGCGGTAAGCGCCACTGACTCGCCTTCCGCGCCCATTAGGCTCGTTTCAAGATATTTAATTGGGTTTTTGAGCCAACGCATCCGACCGTAGTCGCGATCGCTGACAAGCGTTAGCATAATCTTTGTCTCTTTGCCGCCGCGAACATCATAGCGGAAGAGATCGGCGCCGCGTTGATAAACGATCTCGCCGTCATTAAGTCGCGGATTCCTGAGCTGCCAGTCATCAAACCGCGTATGCTGGCGTGCGTCGTCGCCGGTTTCATCGACTGACCAAATATTGTCAACGCCCGACTTGTCGCTGACATAATAAATCCGCCCATTCCACCACATCGGATGACGGATTGGGGTGCCAAAGTCGACGGCCAGGCGCACCGCTTCCGCGTCGCCGTCAAGCTTATAGCGCCACAATTGGGCCATTCCGCCGCCCCGGTACAGGATGGCATTGTCGTTTCGCAGGGAGAGGCCAAAACGGGTAAAGAATAACGTCCGCCCATCACCCGCGAAGGTCGCCAGATTGGCGGCCATTAAAGGCAGTGTTTCGACATTTAGGTTATCCATGTCGACTGTTCTGAGGAGGCGTGGTGTCGTCCCCGGGGCGGTGGAAGACCTAAAGAGCACTTTCCCATCCGCTGTCCAGCCGCGCACGGCCGTACCGCCGCCCTCGAAAGTAAGCTGAGTGGGCGCGCCGCCCGAAAGCGGCATGACATACACCTCCATCGCGCCGTCATAGTGGGCGTTGAATGCGAGCCATCGACCATCTGGCACGGATATCCGGCTCTTCTGGCGGAGACGTTCGTGGAAATCGTGGGACGCGATTCCTCCTCGGGGTGGGTGGTCAACCGAACCGCCGCCCCGCCGCCCCTAGGCGCACGCCAAAGATCACCCTCGCTTGCGAAAACCAATTCTTCGCCGTGCACCACCGGCCAACGATAATAGCCCGTCTCCCCGGCAAGCGCCGCAAGGCTAGGGATGCAGCTGAGCACAATCGCCGTGGCGGTGCGTGACATAATATTTTTCAGAACGGCACTCTCTCTGCGACGCCAGCAATAATTTCGGTGATGTTAGCTGGCATCAGCGGCACCTTTTTGGGACCACCGAACCTTCAAAGGCATGAAATGAGGCCTAGTTAACATGGCCTATTCGCGGTTGGCCATCGCGGATATCGGATAGCCGTGGTCACAACATACCAACGCTTCATAACGTCCGCACTGAAATTGCGACAGGTGTTGCGGTTGATCAAGTGGCACTTAATGTTGGAGTGATTGTATCCGGCGGAATAAATCGCAAGAAATCTTCGTCATCTCCGTATCCCTCCGTCAATCGGTGGAATACACTTTAGCAGCCTGTCCAATTTTCCAGGACCACCTCAGGTATTTTCAGCCCCGTCAGGTGCCGCCTTTGTTGGGTGTGTGACAATGATTTGGAATACCCCATATCAAGAACATGTCCCCCATGTGCCCGGCGATAGCCCTGGCGGTTTTCCTCGTGGTCTTCCCCGCGGGTGCTGACACGGGCGACTTTCCGGCAGACGACGCGCCGATCTGGGACATCATTAATTGGTTCGAGAAAACATCGGCGAAGGTCCAAATCAGCAGGGACCCGATCCTTCGGCAAATCGTTTGCAGAGTGGCATTTGAGCCGTTCATGGCGGCCACACTTGCGCAGGCGTTTGGCGTCCCCGAAATCAAGGTTGTGGCAGCAATAGGTACGCTCACGACGATGAAATTGGTCAAGGTCAAATGAATGTTGGCGGAATGCTCGTCTACCCGGCCAGCAAACCAGCTGGAGCGGCCATGCGACACTGGTCGTACGAGTGGTGTGTCAGTGACGACGAATGCGAGGTGGCGCCGTGATTCTTCTACCCTGACATCGGCAAATGCCTGGCTAGGGGTCCCTTGGCGGCTTGCCACGCAAAACAAACCACGTGCCTTCGGTGGTTCAGATCACGCCCTCGCTCTTGAGGCTGACGAAACCGTCGCGGCCGACGATGACGTGGTCGTGGAGGGTGATGCCGACGTGGCGGACGGCGTCGCGGACGCTGCGGGTGATGTCGACGTCGGCGCGCGAGGGCTTGGGGTCGCCGCTGGGATGGTTGTGGACCATGATGATCGCCGAGGCCCCGACCTCGAGCGCTCGTTTGACGACTTCGCGGGGGTAGACGGCGGCGTGATTGATGGTTCCGGTCTGCTGGACCTCGTCGGCCATGACCCTGTTCTTGGCGTCCAGGAAAAGGACCCGGAACTGCTCCACGTCGAGATACGCCATGCTGGCCTGGCAATAGTCCAACACCTTGTCCCACGAGCTGACGACCGGTTTGTCCGCCGCCTTGTCGCGCAACAGCCTGAGCGCCGCCGCCTGGGCCGATTTCAGGGCGACGATCTTGCTGTCGCCGATTCCCTTGACCTCGGCCAAGCGTTCCGGCGCGGCGCTGATCACCGCCGCGAAACTGCCGAAACGCGAAATCAGCTCCTTGGCCAGGGGCTTGACGTCTCCGCGGGGAGAGGCGCCGAAAAGCAGGAGCTCCAGCAACTCGTAATCGGCCAGGGCCTCGAGGCCGGCGTCGAGAAAACGTTTCCGCAGGCGCTGGCGATGACCCGTGTAATGGGGCTCCCCGGTCATGGCGGCGGACCGTAGGGCGGGCGGTGCTGCTCGGCGGGAGAGAGGGTAAAGATTTCGTATCCCGTCGCGGTGACGCCCAGGGAATGCTCGAACTGCGCCGAAAGCGATTTGTCCTTGGTCACCGCGGTCCAATTGTCCTGGAGAATCTTAACCTCGGGACGCCCGAGATTGATCATCGGCTCGATGGTGAAGAACATGCCCTCGCGCAACACCGGGCTGTTCCACGGGGCCACGTAATGAAGAATGTTCGGGATGTCGTGAAAAACCCGCCCCAGTCCATGTCCACAGAACTCGCGCACCACCGAGCAGTGCGCCGTTTCGGCGTAGACCTGAATGGCGCGACCGATGTCGTTGACGGTGGCTCCGGGCTTGACCGCGGCGATTCCGTGCTTCATCGCCTCAAAGGTTACGTCGACCAGCCGCTCCGCCTTGCGTCCGACGTTTCCGACGTAGAACATGCGGCTGGTGTCACCGTGCCAGCCATCGAGGATGACGGTGACGTCGATGTTGATGATGTCCCTGTCCTCCAGACGCTTGTCGCCCGGAATGCCGTGGCAGACGACGTGATTGACCGAGGTGCAGATTGACTTCGGAAAGCCCTTGTAGTCGAGCGGCGCGGGCGTCGCCTGGTGGTCGATGATGAACGCGTGGCAAAGCCGGTCCAACTCGCCGGTCGTGACCCCGGGGACGACGTACGGGATGATGAAATCCAGGGTTTCGGCCGCCAACCTGCCGGCCCGGCGCATGGCGGCGAAATTCTCGGCGGTGTGAATGCGGATACCGTCGGAGTTGCGCGGCCCGTTGCCCGAATGAACCCCTCTGTGATCGCGGTCCGCCATCGCCGGCTACGACGAACCATCCATGGGCAAGGCACGATCCATGACGATTGCATCCGTGGTCATTGTACAGCAGTAGCAGAGGCCTTCAACGCCGCGCGAGCGCGCCTCGCCGAAGGCCTTGGCGTAGGCCGGATCGATGTCCTCGGCGATGGTGAAGCCCTCGCAGTCCTCGCGCTGGACCAGATAGAACATGACGGCGCGGTTTCCCTGCTCGACCATCGCTGACAACTCGGCCAGGTGCTTGGCGCCGCGGGCCGTGACCGAGTCCGGGAATTCGGCCTTGGGACCGCGCTTGAGATGAACGTTCTTGACCTCGACATAGCATGGCGGCCTGTCCGCGTCCTCGAGCAGCAGGTCGATCCGCGAATTGCGCCCGTATTTGACCTCCCGCCGCGACGACCCGTAACCGGCGAGGGCCGGCACAAGACCCTCGGACACGGCCTCGGCGACGATCCCGTTGGGGTGCCCGGTGTTGATCCCGACCAGGCCATCGCCGATCCGCACCAGTTCCCAGGTGTAACGGAGCTTGCGCGCCGGATTGGGCGACGGCGAGAGCCAGATCTCGGATCCGGGATCGGCCAGGCCGAGCATTCTGCCGGGGTTGGGGCAATGGGCGGTCACCATTTCGCCGCCGGCCAATTCGACATCGCACAGAAACCGCTTATATCGTTTGATGACGCGGCCGGGAATGAGGCGATCGGGGAATTGCATGGGCCAACCGCCCTGCCTGTCGGCGCCGGCGGCGCCTTTTCGGCGGCCTCTCCGGCGCGCCGCGCTCTATCACAAATTGGATGTGAGCCAGTTGTAAATCACACTTTTGGGCTTCATACCCACCAACGGCTGGACTGCTGGTTCACCATCCTTGAAAAGCATCAGGGTCGGAATACCGCGAACCCCGTATTTCGTGGGCGTCTTCTGGTTGTTGTCGATGTTGACCTTGGCGATGGTGACCCTGCCCTCCAACTCCTTTGCGAGAGCCTCCAAGGCCGGTGCGATCTGCTTGCAGGGTCCGCACCATTCGGCCCAGAAATCAACCAATACCGGATCGCTGGCCTGGATAACGTCGGTGTCGAACGACGCATCGCTGACGTGGATGATTCCCATTCCGATTCCCCATTTTGACGCCCTTGTCACTCCCCCGCGGAGAGCGCATCGCCGAATCTATGGGTTGGCTCGAGTGCCGTCAAGCCGCTCGCCCGCAGCGGCGTTCCCGAGGAGTCACGCGGCCCACGGTGGCTTAGCCTATCCCTAGCGCTGCGACGATTTCGATGTCTTCCGGTTCGACGTTGAAAACACTGAATCCGACCACGTTGAATGCGTTTGGCTCTCCGTCATCAAAAAAGCCATTCGGGTCGAAGGATAGGTTGTTGTCGCTGTCAAAAATGAACGACGGTTGCTCGTTAGGGAACGCCTCCGAGGTGGCATTCGTTCCGTCGAACGGCACCCCGAGAGTGGTGAAATTGCTCCCTTCCCCGACCCCTCCGATGATAGGAGTCCCGGGCGCAATGAGGAATCCATCGGGGCCAGCACCGCCAACGAACTGGCCGATTCCATCGGCATCATTTATGAAGTCACCGACCAGACCTACAATGTTTTGGCCCTCTGCGATAACCGGCAGGTCGGCTAAATTGTCGTAACCGTAGATATCGAGACCCGGCCCGCCGATAAGCTTGTCCTGACCCTGACCACCGACCAGAAGGTCGTCGCCGGAACCGCCCACGGTGCTGTCATCTCCGTCTTTACCCAGGAGAGTATCCTCTCCAAGACCGCCAAAGATCGTCTCCTCTTCGTCCCCACCAAAAACACTGTCATCGCCGGAACCGCCGATGACAATTTCGAAGTTGAAAATGATGTCGAAGCCGATCTCGGGGCTATCTTCGTCGAAGCCTTGGGCAAAGTTAAAGGCTAAATCGACGATCACCCCCTCCGTCGTGCTGGCGTAGGTCAAGGTGTCGCCAGCACCATTCTCACCCTCGGCCTCGCCGCCGTCGAGGGTGTCGTTGCCGAGACCCGTACCTCCGAGGATGGTATTGTTTCCGTCCTCGCCAAAAACTTCGTCGTTGCCGTCACCCCCATCCAGGCGGTCGTCGCCAGGCCCCCCAAAAAGTAAGTCGTTGCCTGGGCCACCTCTCAAAACGTCATTGCCGTTTTCCCCGTCCAAATCGTCTGCGCCGTCGCCGCCGCTCAGACCATCGCTACCGTCGCCACCGAAAAGGTCGTCCTCTCCGGGACCCCCGTCCAGAACGTCATTACCGTCCAAACCATTGAGGTCGTCGTCTCCCGGGCCGCCAATGAGGGTGTCGTCTTGAACGGCGTTCTCGAAATCCTCCCCTTCGAAATGGCTGCCAACCAATAAATCGTTCCCCGGGGCCCCGTCGACGATATCACCCACGCTGGTGCCGCCTCCGTTAAACGATCCGAAGATGACGTCGTTGCCGTCGAGACCAAAGATTTTCAGTTTTGACCCGAAAAATCCCTCGAGGTTGCCGTCGAAGAAATCATTACCGGCGGTGAGATTGACGGTAATCCGATCGTCTTCTTCTTCGTCGTGATCCTCCGGTTCAATCAGCCCGAGCGGCTCGAGAGGTGGTATTTCGACATCAAATAATCCCGCGAAAAGATTACCAAAGTTGGGAGCACCCAACACATCGCCGTATGTTCCTCCGGCTAGGTCGCGTTCCCCGAAGCCGCCTATAATCTCATCCCCGCCGCCAGGCTCCTGACCTGCCACCTGGGCCACAATTCCGAACAGACCGCCAAATAACTCATTCATCGCGTTCGCATTCCAGACCCCCTTTTCCGGCCCGTCGGAAAACGAGTCTAGCTCCCACGGCTCTTTGATATTGTTCACCACTAACGGTCCGGTCTCTTCGGTGGCTGCATTGGAAAGGGTGAACGAACCCACCTCGCCGTCGACGGGGTCCGGCATCAGGAAGTACGTGTTCGTTTGTCCCTCCGGGGCGGCCTTGCCCCCCACCGTCGTCCCCCGGACGCCGATCGTCGCCACCGGCGTGCGCACCAGCATCTCGTCCGGGTTGTTCGCCGCGATCTGACCGCTGACGAAGACAAAGGTGCCTTCCAACACCGAAAACAGCGACTCCCCTTCGCCCGAATCCGGGTCAAAGATCAGCTTGTCCAGGACCATCCGGCCGTTCTCGCCGAGCGCGAAGGTGGTGTCGTCGTTGAATACCAGGCCCACCGTGGCCCCGGCCTCGGTCTCCAGCACGTCGCCCTGAAAGACGTCCACGTCGAGCGCCAACGGCACCACCGTCCCGTCCACCCGGGCCATCACCGAACCTTCGATCGTCGCCACCGTGCCGATCGGCACCGCCGTGGCCCCCGGCCCCAATTGAGCGTATTGCCCCGGCGCCATCGGCCCGGCCAGGATCTCGACCAGGTCCGCCGGCAACAGCGCCCCGCCCACCGTCGTCAGCGCCGGCGGCTGTGCCAGCGCGAAGTAATCCTCGATCAGAACCCGGCTGCCGTCCTTGGCCACCAACAGAAGATCCGAACCCTGGCGTTCGAACGCCGCCGACACCAGGGGAAACCCTTCGGGAACGAGCACCGCCTCGCCGCTCTGGGCCGGCAAAACGACGGGGCTCTGGGCCGCCGTCTGGTCGCCCGCCCCGGGCCGTCCGTTCTGAAAACTTGCGTTGTCGATTGCCATCATTTATTCACTTATTGGTTACTTCGGTGTTGACCGTGACTGCTGGGCGCCGGATCTTAAGTCCCTTGCCGGCCCAATTTCCTGGACAGCTGCTCACGAAATCCTTGAAGGAAATTGTACGGGAATTTGTCGATTTCGTAAAGAATTTATAACGATCACCGTGACTGAACGGTTCAATACCGTCGATGTATTTCCGAATTATAATGTGTTTACGAGGAATTATATGGTAAATAAAAAAAGCAACTATGGTAAAGATCGCGGATATCTGATGACCTTTTCCTCAAACTCCTTGACGAGGTCTCTGGGTTCACATCTCGAGTGCCCTGCCGAGAGTCCTGAGGAAGGGCTCGGCGGGTGTCTCGAAGGCGAAGTAGTCGCCCGTGAAGAACGTGTAAGCGGCTGATGTTGGTAGTTCTTTCGGTTTGGCGAAGTAATCGGATTTGCAAGAAAACGGGTTTTGGGCCTGAAAAGCTTGCGATTTGAAATAATTGATTTTGGGGATTCCCTTCCGTTGCGGAACGTGATTCTCTGCTCCCGTCGATTGGGATTGGAGAACTGTGATGAAGCCATCGCGCAAGGTGTCATCGGGAATAGAGGACCTGTTCCGCTCGCGGTTCGAAAACATCATCAACCTGCGCCACGAGTTGGTGGTGTTGGGGGGCCGGATCGCGTGGACTTTCTTCGACGAGACCTATGAAGCCTTGTATTCGGAGGAGGGTCGGCCGGGGGTCCCGACGCGGTTGATGGTTGGGCTGCACATCCTCAAGCATATGTTCGATCTCTCGGATGAGGAGGTCTGCGAGCGCTGGGTCTGTCTGACGTCAGTGCCTTTGGGACAAATTGAGGTAATTGCATAACGGAGGATTTCTGGCTCATCGTAGTGACCGAAGGGAACGAAGATGAGACAGAAATCAATGAGCAAGAACGACCCGGCGGAGAGAACGGTTCGGGATATTCGGCGCAAGACACGCAAGCAGTATACGGCTGAGGAGAAGATCCGGATCGTGGTGTCGGGCCTGCGCGGCGAGGAGAGCCTCGCCGCCTTGTGCCGCCGCGAGGGCATCGCCGAGGGTCTGTATTACAGCTGGTCGAAAGAGTTTTTGGAAGCGGGCAAAAAGCGGCTCGCCGGCGACACCGGGCGCCAAGCGACCTCCGGCGAGGTTAAAGGCCTGCGCCAGGAGATGCGCGACTTGAAGGAGTTGGTCGCCGAACTTTCGCTGGAGAACCGTCTTCTCAAAAAAAACATGATCGGGCATGGGGGAGGCGAGGAATGAGGTATCCCGCATCCGAGAAGCTGGAGATCATCCGCCTGGTCGAGCAGTCCCACCTGGGCGTCGGGTCCACTTTGGACAAGCTGGGCATTCCGAAGACCACCTTTTATCGCTGGTACGATCGCTTTCTGGCCTTTGGCGACGCCGGTCTTGAGGATCGCAACAGCAGCCCGGGCCGGGTGTGGAACCGGATCCCGGATGATGTCCGGGGGTAGATCATCGATCTTGCCCTGGAGGAGACGCAACTGTCGCCCCGGGAACTGGCCGTCAGGTTTACGGACACCAGGGGCTACTTTGTCTCGGAAGCCTCGGTTTACCGGCTTCTCAAGGCCCACGACCTGATCACCAGCCCCGCTTTCGTGGTCATCAAGGCAGCCGATGAGTTCCGCGACAAGACCACGGCGCCGAACCAGCTGTGGCAGACCGACTTCACCTATCTCAAGGTCATCGGCTGGGGCTGGTTTTACCTGTCGACCATCCTGGACGACTATTCCCGCCACATCATTGCTTGGAAGCTCTGCACCAACATGACGGCGGACGATGTGACGGCAACACTGAAGTTGGCGCTAGAAGCCTCAGGCTGCAATCGCGCCAATGTCGTCCACAAGCCGAGGCTGCTCAGCGACAACGGCTCGTCCTATATCTCCGGCGATCTGGCTGAATGGCTCGAGGACCACGGTATGGATCACGTTCGGGGCGCACCGTATCACCCGCAAACCCAGGGAAAGATCGAGCGCTGGCATCAAACGCTGAAGAACCGGATCCTGCTTGAAAATTATTATCTACCCGGCGATCTCGAAAACCAGATCAGCGCCTTCGTCGATCACTACAACAACCAACGCTACCACGAGAGCATCGGCAACGTAACTCCAGCCGACGCCTACTTTGGACGCCACACCGCCATCATCGAAAAAAGAAAAAGGATCAAAAAACTGACCACCCAAAACCGCCGCTTGAACCATCAACGCCAAGCGGCTTAACATCAAACAAAGATGAGCCAGATCCTCCCTTATGAAACACGCTCAACAATCCCATTTGTTTTGATGACGGACAGCGCGTTAGTAAAATATTTGGCCAGAAAGGCGCGCAACCAAGTATTGCCGGATTTGGGAAACGAGGCCAACCAGAGAATGCCCGCCATCGAAACGCTCCGAAGTCCCGCGAGACAGCCTCAACGGGGACCTCACACTATACACCGGCCAGCGCCCCAAAAAAATTGGGGCGGGAAATCCCGCCCCCAAATCGAAGTTTGTGTTTTAGGCGAGAAGGTTAGAAACCACAGGGCTAGTTTTTTGTCCGCCCAGTGATCAGGGTGAGGTGATCGCGGCGCTGGCCATTTCATTCTCGGTGTGGCAGTGTGCCGGTCATGGCGACGCTGCCGGTCTCGGATTCGTCCATTGATTTGCGCGCGGTCACGGTGCGTCCGACCTGGGGCGCGCAGGAGCACCGGCGCTGGGACCGGTTGGTGGAGCAGCACCACTACCTGGCGTTCCACGGCGTCATCGGCAAGGGCCTGCGCCATGTCGCGGTGCATGGCGAGACCTGGCTCGCACTGATCGGCTGGCAGCCCGGCGCGTTCAAGCTGGGCGCGCGTGATCGCTGGATCGGGTGGTCGGCCGAGCAGCAGTTCCGGCGTCTGCATCTGATCGCCAACAACTCGCGCTTCGTCATTCTGACGCCTGGCCGAGTGCCGAACCTGGCCTCCCGTGTGCTGGGGCTGAGCCTGCGGCGGCTGTCTGAGGACATCCAGGCGGTGCACGGATATCCGGCTCTTCTGGCGGAGACGTTCGTGGACGTCTCGCGATTTGCCGGCACCTGCTACCGCGCGTCGAACTGGCGCTCTCTGGGGCTGACGCGGGGCTTTGCCCGTGAGCCCGGAGGGGCAGCGCGCTGGCGCCACCACGGTCAGCCCAAGGAGGTCTTCGTGTTCGGACTGACAGACGGCGCCCCCGAGGCGCTGAGCCGTACCGGGATGCCGGCACACTGGAACGCCGAGCAGCACACCGAGCCGATGGCCGCGCCCCGGCTGCGCAGCCTGTTCGAGTGTCTGGGTGAGGTGCCCGAGTACCGCCATGCCCGGGGCAAGCGCTATGCGCTCAACACCATTCTGGTGATCGCCGTCGCCGCCCGGCTTGCCGGATACCGGGGGGTGAACGCGTTCGCCCAGTTCGCCGCCCTGCTCTCCCAGGAGCAGCTCGAGGCGGTGGGTGCGTTCTGGAGCCCTTCCAAACAGCGCTACACCCCGCCCGCGATCACCACCTTCCACAAGACCCTCACCGCCCTGCCGCCAGAGACCCTGGACAACGCGATTAGCCAGTGGACCGGCCAGCATGGCAGCGCGCACGCGCCGGTCGCCATGGACGGAAAGGATCTGCGCGGCGCCTCGAAGCAGACCGAAGACGGGCGCAGGATGATGGTGGCGGCGGTCGAGCACGACACCGGCGTGGTCCTCGGGCAGGTCGAGGTCGACCGCAAGAGCAACGAAATCCCGGCCGTGCGCGAACTCTCCAGCGGCCTCGACCTCACAGGCCGGATCGTCACCATGGACGCGATGCACGCTCAGCACGAGACCGCGCGCTGCCTGCTCGGGCGTCGCGCCGACTACGTGATGAGCGCGGTCAAGGACAACCAGGAGATGATCTTCGAAGACCTCAAGGCGATCGACTTCAGCGATGCGCTCTGGCACGAAACCGTCGACAAGGGCCATGGCCGCATCGAGCGCCGACGCTGCGCCGTCGTCGACCTCTCCGCTGCCGAGTGGGACGGCTACGCCAACCTCCACGGGCGACGCCAGGCCATGCGCATCGAGCGCGAACGCGAGATCCTCAAGACCGGCAAGCGCAGCATCGAGGTGACCTGGAGCCTCACCTCGCTCGGCGCAGAGCGCGCCGGACCCGAGGAGTTGCTCGAACTGGTGCGCAACCACTGGCATATCGAGAACCGCCTGCACTACGTGCGCGACTTCACCTACGACGAAGACCGATGCCGGGCCTACGTGCGTCACCTGCCCAGAAATCTCGCCTGCTTGACCAACGCGGCCATCGCCATCGTGCGCTGCGACGGACGCTTCCGTTATCTGCCCGAGGCCAACCGGCACTATGCCGCCCGGGCGCAGGAGGCCCTCGACGCGATCATGACCGCGCCCATCGCCTGAGACAGCACGCCTCTCCCCCGGACCGGGACGTGCCGCCGAGCGGCGCGGGCGGACCGGTGTGCCTGTCGAACCCGAAAACGCCGTCCGGTGGCTTCGAGCAGTCCCCATGACGTCGTCGAGGCAAGCTCGGGGCTCCCCGAACCCCGTGCACCGAGCACGATCCCACTCATCCCGAACCCTCAACCGCGACTAAAAATTGTTCCTGTTAGAAACCAGCCTTGACACCCAGGAAAACGCCGTGTGTGGTA
>CBDCME010000048.1:0-50861 GCA_965218865.1 Alphaproteobacteria bacterium | reverse complement strand
ACGACCTACGCCACAGCCGGAATAGTCTCGCTTTCTCTGGCCGTTTTCTTGGTCCGAGATTGCAGGGCTGAACCGCGGGTCATCGAGCTGACACAAGTCGCTTGCCAGTTTGTCGAATCGGAAAACGGTGTCGACCGAGGGTTCGTGTCCTCGTCGAAGGCCGATTGCGAGGCGATCAACGCGGACACCGCCGGCGAACGGATGGCCGATGCCGAGGATCTCGAAGTCGAGCCGGGAGAATACATTTTCCGGGTGACCAACGTTAACGTTCCCTACCTCGTCGGGTTCTGGTTGCGTCACTATGATTATGACTGGGGCGATGTCCCATGCTCTGTTGAAAAAGGCGAGGCAGGCATGGTTGGGCTTCGAGGCTAGGCGGCCTCTTTGATGGTTTCAATGGCGCTTTTCGCTTTTGCCTTTTTCACGTGATCCTCGAGGGCAGCTCTGAGGATGGGGAGTTGCCGGTAGGCCTTGAGGCGACGGAGGTCTTTTGGGCTTCCAGGAGGCCGGCGGCGGTCCATCGCAAGGCCATCTCGGCGTTGCGCCAGCGCTTGACATTGTGCTGCACCATCCTGACCGTTCCCAAGGCATTCTCGATGGCGTTGGTGCAGGCCAAGGAGCGCCTGAGCTTGGGCGGCAGGCCCAAGCGGATCACGGTGAGGATCTCATCCAGGCCCTCCAGGATGGAAGCCGAAACGCCGAGGGCCTCGGTCTCCAGGCGGCGCGCCAGGTTCTTCATGAGGCGTTCGGCTTTCTCGGCATCGTCTTGGTCCCAGGCTTGCCTGAGCGCCTTCTTGACGCCGGCATGAAGGCTTTCGTCGAGGCGCTCGATGATGTTGCGGCCCTTGTGGACCTGGCAGCGCTGGAGGGCGGCCACCGGCCCGAAGGTCCGCTTGATCGCCTTGGAGAGCGCCTTGGCGCCGTCGACGATGAAGAGCCGGGGCACTTCCGGGTCGAGGCCGCGGGCGGTCAGGTTGTCGAGCAGCGCCTGCACCGTGGCGGCATTCTCCGTGGCACCTTCGGCCAGGCCTAGAACATGCTTCTCGCCCGCGCCGTCGATGCCAATAGCTGCCAGCAACACGTGATCGCCGACGTGCAGCCCGTCGATCTGGATGACCAGGAGATCGAGATCCGAAAGGTCGCTGGCCAGGAAGGCCTTCAGCTTCTTGCGCGTCATGGCCACGAAGCGCCGCGAGACCGCGGACTTCGAGGTCGCATCGCCCGCGCGTGCCGGCAAGTCGCCGCTGGCCTCGCCGGGCAGGCGCACGGCGCGCGCGTACTTGCGGGTCGAAACCGTAAGCAGCATGATGTTCATCGCCCAGGACTGCAAAAGCGCCGGGTCCGAGAGCAACTCCCAGCTCGGCAAGCTCATCTCCTTGCCCGCAAGATCGCGCACCCGCGGGCGCGTCAGCTTCACCTTGCCCCCGTGATAGGCAATCTCGCTCTGGGTTGTCCCCCAGCGATGGCCCTGCCGCTCGGCCGTGCGGGCGTGGCGCGCTCCGCAGAGCACCTCGCTATCCTCGTCCAGCATCTCGCCCAGGGTCTCCACCCCGGCCAACAGGCAAAAGCGATCCACGCTCATGCGCAGATCATCAAAAGCCTCCGGCAAGGCCGGCGGCAACAGAGGAAGCGGGATCTCCAACAGTTTCGAAAGGCGGCTGTTCCGTGTAGTCTTGGTCATGGCGTCGTTCTCCTTGATGGATTCAACACCCAGAGCCTAACGGTTCCAGGCGAATGACGCCTACCTCACTTTTTCAACATCAGCCGGGACATTGCCATGACTGGAGGAATCCCATCCATAAGTTCACCAAGATCAGCATCTCGGGCGACTATCAGAGCATCGGCATGACCATGGATTACCCCGTCGAGCTCGAGAAAGGCGAGTATCTGTACTCTTCCCCTTGGAACCCGACTCCCGATTACCGGCTGTTCGTCAGGGATTGACGAGACAACGGTTTGTCCGGCCCCTTAGCGGTAAGGGCGGACGGTTTCATTGGCCACGTCCAATCGACTGGGATCAACCTAAGCGTCGGCATATCGATCTCAACAAAGCTCCATCATCGCCCCATCGCGACCGCTGTTGGCTAGCTGCTGTCGATCTGATGGGCCGTGATGTGCGGCGGCTTACCCCCCAGCACCGGAATTTAGAGACGGAATGGCAGCTTTCTCACCTGCCACGACAACTTAACATCTGGCAGCGGCCCTGCGGTGGCGGTGTCAGCATCGGCAGAACGTGACCCGAAGCCGCCATTCTGGTCTCCCCATCAACGAGACGAAATCGCGATGCAAATTGGCCGATCAGGGCCGTTTTTTCTTCTCATCGATACGTGCGCTATGATTTTCGCTGATCAAAGGAAGTCATCTGGAGAGTCGCATTTCACATTGGAGCGGGCTTATTAATATCCTAATATGACACCTGACGATCAGGCGGCGTATTTGACGGGGTGGGGGCGGAAGTAACCGCGCACTCGATCCGATGAACGCTGAATTGCGCGCAAGACGGCGCGGGTATTCTTGTCCAGTTCGTCCTTGGTGCCGGGCTGCGGCTTTTGGCGCAACTTCTGCTTGACATCGTTGTTCAAGTATTCGTCCGGGTTGCACTCGGGGGCCGGGAGGTAGAACAGCTCGATCTCGTGGCGATGGCTCAGAGTCCAGGCCTTGACCCACTTGGCGTGGTGCACCTTCAGGTTATCTAGTCGCCCGTGAAGAACGCGTAAGCGGCTGATGTTGGTAGTTCTTTCGGTTTGGCGAAGTAATCGGATTTGCAAGAAAACGGGTTTTGGGCCTGAAAAGCTTGCGATTTGAAATAATTGATTTTGGGGATTCCCTTCCGTTGCGGAACGTGATTCTCTGCTCCCGTCGATTGGGATTGGAGAACTGTGATGAAGCCATCGCGCAAGGTGTCATCGGGAATAGAGGACCTGTTCCGCTCGCGGTTCGAAAACATCATCAACCTGCGCCACGAGTTGGTGGTGTTGGGGGGCCGGATCGCGTGGACTTTCTTCGACGAGACCTATGAAGCCTTGTATTCGGAGGAGGGTCGGCCGGGGGTCCCGACGCGGTTGATGGTTGGGCTGCACATCCTCAAGCATATGTTCGATCTCTCGGATGAGGAGGTCTGCGAGCGCTGGGTCTACGACCCATACTTCCAGTGCTTCTGCGGCGAAGAGTACTTTCAGCATGAGCTGCCCATGGAGCGCTCGTCGATGACCCGGTGGCGGGACCGGATCGGGCCGGAAGGTTTGGAGAAGGTATTCCAGGAGAGCCTGGCCGTGGCCCACCGGGTGGGGGCGCTGCGGGAGAAGGACCTCGAGCGGGTGACGGTGGACACCACCGTACAAGAGAAGGCGATTGCCTTTCCGACCGCCGCCAAACTGATGCAACGAGCCCGCGAGCGGCTGGTGCGACTGGCACGGGAGCACGGCATTGCCCTGCGTCAGTCCTATACCCGCCTGGGCAAGAGGGCGTTGATCATGCAAGGCCGCTACCGCCATGCCAAACAGCACAAGCGGGCCAACAAGGCCCTGCGCAAGCTCAAGACCTATCTCGGGCGCACCGTCCGCGACATCCGCCGCAAGACGGCCCAGGAGGAGAGCCTACGGGATACCTTCCGCCGCCCCTTGTGGCTGGCCGAGCGGGTGTCGACCCAGAAGCGGCGCGACCCCTTGCCCAAGGTCTATTCGCTCCACGCGCCCGAGGTCGAATGCATCGGCAAAGGGAAGGCGCACAAGCCGTACGAGTTCGGCTGCAAGGTCTCCGTGGCGGCGACCAATTCCCGCCCCCCCGGCGGCCAGTTCGTCGCCCACGTCAAGGCCTTCCACGGCAATCCCTATGATGGCCACACCTTGAGGCAGGTGATCGAAGAGATGGAACGCTGGACGGGGATATCGGCCGAGCGCATCTATGTCGACAAGGGATACCAGGGCCACGATTACCCCAACAAACACCGCGTCTTTAGATCAGGCCAGAAACGCGGCATCACGCCGACGATCAAGAAGGAGCTCAGGCGGCGCTCCGCCGTCGAGGCCGTGATCGGACATCTCAAGAGCGATGGCAGGCTGGGGCGCAACTTCCTCAAAGGCCGCGACGGCGACAAGATCAACGCCATCCTCGCCGGCGCCGGCTACAACTACCGCCTTGTCCTCAAATGGCTGAGGCGTTTGTTTGTCCAAATCCTGGCCGCGCTCCTCAGCGACATCTCGCACCCCACCGCAAACCCAATCGCCGCTTCAGCTTGAAATCAGGGTTCTTCACGGACGACTATGTTGACTCTGTCGTGCCGACGACCATTCTATCGGGGTCAACGCGTCGGACGGCGATCCGCGCGCAGGGAGGGATGATTTTGGCGGTGTGTTTCTAAGAGACACCGTAAACGCTTTTTCTGCACGCGGCCTCGACGGCCTCTTCCGGCAACATTGGCTTTGTGGGCCGTTGCCCCAAATTTTGGCCACGAGGAACGACACACGCGGGGGAAATGCGCAATGAAGGCGTCCGATCTATTCGTCCAATGCCTTGAATCGGAAGGCGTCACTCACATTTTCGGCATACCGGGCGAGGAAAATGCCGATACCATGATCTCCTTGATCGACAGCCCGATCAAGTTCGTGCTCTGTCGGCACGAGCAAGCGGCGGCGTTCATGGCGGATACCTATGGCCGACTGACCGGAAAGGCGGGCATTTGTTTAGGAACCCTCGGACCGGGAGCCACGAATCTGGTTACCGGTGTCGCCGACGCCAATATGGACCGGGCGCCGTTGGTGTGCATCATCGGTCAGGCGGACACCGAAAGGCTCCATAAGGAAAGCCACCAGAACATGGATTCGATCGCCATGTACCGGCCGATATCGAAGTGGGCCCAGACGATCTTCCACCCGGCGAATATCCCCGAGGTGGTACGCAAGGCGTTCAAGCTCGCCGAAGGCGAAAAGCCGGGCGCGACGGTCATCGAGCTTCCGGAAGACATCGCCGAACACGATACCGAGGGCGCTCCCCTGCCGGTCGTCAACACCCGCCGGCCCGCCGCGGACCATAAGGCGGTTAAACAGGCGGTGGAAATCATCGCCGCGGCGAAAAGCCCCATCATCCTGGCCGGTAACGGGGCCGTCCGCAAACGCGCCGCGGCGCAACTTCGGGCGCTGGCCCACAAGCTCGGCATTGGGGTCGTGAATACCTTCATGGGGAAGGGCGCGGTTCCGCGTAGCGACGAGCATTGCCTGTTCACTCTCGGCCTGCAAGGTCGCGACCACATCAATCAGGCTCTGGACGAGTCCGACGTGGTCGTCTCGATCGGTTACGACCTGGTCGAGTATTCGCCGCATTTCTGGAACAAGCACGGCGGTAAGAAGATCGTCCACATCGATTTCTGGCCGGCCGAGATCGACGAGGAATATACCACCACGGTGGATATCGCTTGCGACGTCGCCGACGGCATCTGGCAATTGAATCAAGCCTTCGACGAAGGCGACAGCGACAAGCTGCCCCTGTTCGATATCAAGGACAGGGCCCCGCTGCGGCAACGAATCCTCGATGATTTCGCGATGGAAAAGGACGACAACTCCTACCCGATGAAACCACAGAAGGTTCTGTGGGACGTGCGCGAGTTCATGGGCCCGGGCGACATTCTGCTGTCCGACGTGGGCGCGCACAAGATGTGGATCTCGCGGTATTACCAATGCGACGAGGCCAACACCTGTTTGATCTCGAACGGGTTTTGCACCATGGGCTTTGCCCTGCCGGGGTCGATCGGCGCGAAAATTGCCCTCCCCGATCGTAAAGTATTGTCGATCAACGGGGACGCCGGCTTCCTCATGAACGTGCAGGATCTCGAGACCGCGGCCCGCTACAAGATCAACGTCGTTTGCATTGTCTGGTGCGACGGCGAGTACGGCTTGATCAAGTGGAAGCAACAGAACTCCTTCGACGGACGTCACAGTAAGCTGAGCTTCAACAATCCCGACTTCGAGGTGCTTGCCAAGGCGTTCGGGATCTGGGGTCGCAAGCTGACGGCGGCTGATCAGCTCAAGCCGGCCTTGGAGGAGGCCTTCCGCCAGGAGGGACCGGCGCTGATCGCGCTCGACATTGATTACCGTGAGAATCTCAAGTTGACCCAACGGCTCGGAAAACTTGAATTCACGATTTGAATTGGTGCCGCGGCAAGGTGGCGCTGTTCCGTGCCGATCCCCGATATCGGCCGGATCCCGCAGTGAGAATGGAACGAAGGACTGAAGGAGGAGCACGCAAACCGAACTTTTCCCGCGCCCGGCGCTTGTAACGTTTTGCCGGCTCGCGCGTCTTTTGGGAACCTTCGCTTTGGCAGCAATCTGGCTCGCGAGTGGAGACGACGCTGCCGCGGCGTACAAGGTGGGACCCAAAGTTTGCGCGGAATGTCATGAAAACGAAGTCGCCGTTTGGGAAAAAACCCAGCACTTCAAATCATTCAAGGAAATCCGTAAGAAGGACAAGGCGAAGACGATCGCGACGGCGGTTGGTGGCAAGAAGGATATGAGGAAAAATCCGACCTGCAGCCTGTGTCATTTTTCGCTCGTGCAGAAGGACGAATCCGCGAAGCCGTCCGCGAAGGCTAGTACTTCGTGCGAAAGCTGCCACGGCGACGCCTCCGACTGGCTCTATATCCACAATGATTTCGGCGGCAAGAACGTGAAGCGCGAGGACGAGAGCGCGGAACACAAGGCGGAACGCATGGGCAAGGCCACCGAGGCCGGCATGAGATGGCCCTCGGACCGTTACGCCATCGCCAAGAATTGCATGGGCTGCCACAGTCTCGCCAATCCCGATCTGATACCAACCGCCCTTAACATTGCCTTGTGCGATCCCACGCTCTGAGGCCGATGGACATGATCTTCCAAGGTTGGTCGGTCAGGTTGTTCCAGGCTTGGCAAGAGGCCTCGACGATGGCTTCATAGGAGTCGAAGACACGATTGGAGAGCCAGTTCTGGCGGAGGTATTGCCAGACATTTTCGGCGGGATTGAGCTCCGGGGACTTGGGTGGCAAAGGCACGAGGGAGATGTTCTCCGGGATGCCGAGTTTGGCAGTGGTGTGCCATGCGGCTTGGTCGAGCAGCACGACGGCATGGGCGTTTGGGGCAACGGCCCGGCTGATTTCCTCGAGATGCAGGTCCATGGCTTCAGTATTGGCGCGCGGCATGACCAGCGCCGCGCCCTCACCGCGCTCGGGGCAGATGGCGCCGAAGAGATACGCCGAAGAGGTCCGTAGGTCCTTGACCTGGCGCGGGCGCGATCCCTTTGGGGCCCACTGGCGCACCAGGCTGTTCTTCTGGCCGACGCGCATTTCATCTTGAAACCAAACCTCGATGGGCGTGTCCGGTGGCTGTGCCGCTACGATTTTCGCCAAGTGTTCGGGAAAACTTTTTTTTAAATTCCTCCTGTGCCCGCGCATCCTGGCCGACGTGGCGCGGGCGCGCGGAAATATGCGAGAACCCGAGCGCGGCCAGCAGCTTGCCGACGCTCCGCTCGTGATAGTCCACGCCGAAGCGCGTTCGGATCAGTTGCTTGAGATCGATGCAGCGCCAGCGCACGACCCCATCCCGTTCGGGATCGGGACCGGCCTCGATAGCCCGCGAAAGCGCCGCCATTTGCGACGGCGTCAACCGACGCAACGCCCCGTTCGGCTTGCGGTCGATCAGACCGGCCGGACCTCCCGCGTTGAACCGGTGAACCCAGTCCCGCAACGTCTGCCGATCCATGCCGCCAATACCCGCCGCGCACGCTCGATCCATCCCATCGTAGATGGCCGCCATCGACAAAAGCCGTCGCGCCTGGTTCCCATCATCGCTCCGTGCCGCAAGAACACGGACTCTTTCAGCATCAAAGTCGTTTCGCAAAGGAATCGTTGGCATTGAACACACTCCCTTGTTGCCAACAACCTTGAATCACACAAAACCTAGCGTGTAAACCTTTGCGCGAGTCAAACTCTGGGGCGGTTGGTATTAGATACCGAATTCGGATTGACGGACGGGACCCTCATCGAACTAGGGATAAATTTCGCCGACATATCTGGGCAAGGAGCAGGCAATGATGTGTTCGACGGGACGAACGCAGGCGTGGCGAACGGCGGCTCTATTGCATTCGATAACGGGACCGCATCGTTTATTTTCGACAGCACGGGTACCTTGTACTTCGACCCAAATGGCGCCAATGTCGCGGACTCGGGCTACAGTGTTGTTGGCACTGTCAGCGGCGACGCCGTGGCCGATGTCGATCTCGAAATCGTGGCGACGCTGTAGGGCGCTTCGTTCATCGTACTGCAATCCCTCGAGGGATGTCCTCGTACAGGGGACGGAAAGATCGAAATTCACACCCAAAACCCCGCCCAAATGGCCGGCACGAGGCGGGTCGGGGATAACCAGTCGCGTTTTCGCCCGCCCCACCAGTCCTAAATCAAGATGACCACGCGTTCCTCGTCGTTTCCAGACCTCGTGAGGATTGGTATCGTCGAAGGCCACGGTCTCCCCCCTTTCGCCAGTAAAATTCCGTATCGCCGACTCGGATACGACATTTCTTGGCTTCAAAGGGCACGATCAGCCCCAAGTGACCATTGCTTTCGTGACCCCTTGGGGGATGCGTGCGCCCGGCCCTCAAAATAGAGGTGCTCGTTAAAGCTACTCTCCGCCACCCCTCCTCCCCAACTTTGAACCATACCTGATTCCGGAGCAGGAGAAAGAGCGTCTCCTTGGCGGCCATGGTATCCCGTCTTCCTATAATCGGGTTGCGGCTGAGCCGATAAGCCAGAAGGAGTATTCGGGGCTGATAAAGGAATGGCTGAACATGTTAAAATTAGGGGTAGACGTGATCGGCTTAAACCAATCGTTCATAGGCGAGATTACCGAGTCAATGCGGGCGTCCGCCACCTGCCCTAATTCTTGTAAAATGAAAACACTCAGGGTCTATTCGAAAATGCGCGGCCGCGCATTTTTTGCGTCTGTCCCTCCCGGCCACCCATCTGTCCCTCCCGGCCACCCACGAGAGTATGTGGGTGGCCGGGAGGGGGACAGCGCCGGTACCGCGAGTTTTCGAACAGACTGTTAAGTATACCCCATCCGCTGTTGACCTGGTAGGACAATCCAGGCAAGCTAGGTTGAATAACATATAAGGCGATATATCTCCCTCGGCAATCGGGTATACTCAAATGAAGACACTTGTTGCGGATGACCATTGGCTGGTTCGCGCTGGTCTCAAACAGCTATTGAAGGGTTTGAACGGCGGCGCGGACATTCTCGAAGCGACGGACTACGACGAAGCGCTTAGGATTGTTTCGGACCACGGAGACCTTGGACTAGTCTTGCTTGATCTCCTGATGCCCGGGAAGCAAGGACTCGACGGTCTCAAATCCGTACACCAGCGCATCCCGAAAGTACCGATCATCGCGATGTCGGAATTGCAGGATCGCCGTTTGGTCCTGCAAACGATCGAGCACGGAGCGATGGGCTACATCCACAAATCATCGAGCGGCGAGGAAATACTCAAGGTCGTGCGCCTCGTGCTCGAAGGCGAGATTTGTCTTCCCAGAGCCTTGCTCGACAGACCGCGGACGCCGCTTCCAGGGAGCGAGATCCAACTGAGACTATTTGAGTCATGGGGGAGCTCCGAACCACCTTTCACGAAGCGTCAACGCGACGTCCTGTACTTATTAGCCGAGGGGATCTCGAACCGCGATATCGGCCGTAAGCTGGGACTATCCGAACACACCGTGCGAATACACATCTCCGCGATCCTGAAAACCTTGAAAATCACAAATCGAACCCAGGCGGCGCTATTCGCGGCCGATTATTTCGGCAGACGGTCCCAAGTCGCGGAACAATCCGCATCGTGAAACTCGGTGACACGCCCGGCGTGCCCGAGCGGCCATTTGTTCCGGACATCTAAACCGGATCATACGGCTTCAGCCAAGCCGAAAGCGCGCGACGGCGGTGCTTCAACGCGGCGAAAGCGGCGCTAATCCTCGCGGTAAGCCTTTTCGCGACGCTCGTGTCGCTCCTGCGCGTCGACGCTTAAAGTGGCGATGGGGCGCGCGACCAGTCTTTGCAAGGCAATAGGTTCGCCCGTCTCGATGCAGTAGCCATAGCTGCCGTCTTCGATACGTTTTAGGGCCGCGTCAATCTTATTAATCAGCTTGCGCTCGCGGTCGCGGGCGCGCAATTCCAAGGAACGTTCCGTCTCTTGAGAGGCTCGATCGGCGAAGTCAGGCTGCGCCGCCGTGTATTCCTGCAAATTCAAGAATGTTTGTGACGACTCTTGCAGCAACTCAGACCGCCAGCGCACGAGCCTCTGGCGGAAGTACTCGAGCTGCTCCGAGTTCATGAAGGCTTCGTCGTTGGAGGGTTTGTAATCCGGAGACAAAGAAACCCGCGTCACCTGCACCATCCTTCGGGTTACGGCACCAAAATCGCGCGCATATATATGGCCGTACATCGATCGCCGCAAGCCCTACCGGACCGCGAATCAGAAACCCGCCCCCTAGAAACTAATTTGGCACACCCAGTTTCGCTAATTCCACCGCGGCGCGGACCTCTATCTCGCCGAGAATCGCGGCAAGTATGGGGTCCGAAGTTGTTTCGTCGGCGCGCTGCAAATACTCAACCAACTTGACAAGATCGCTTTGCCGCAAGGCCCCGCCCAGCAATCCTAGACGAATTTCCTCAAGCTGATCCAGCAGCGCGTTGCTGCGAGCAAGCGCCCGTGAACGCCCTTCCGTCCCACCGTGGGTCAATGGCATTTTGTTGGCCGACAGTTCCGGCGTCAGATTTTCACGGTCGCCCCAAGCCGTTGATTCAAGGCTCCTTCAACCTTTCTCGCCGTAAGCGCAAAGCAACGGTTGACACGCCACCATCCGCATGGCATGACACTCTCGACCTTTCCGTTTCGCTCGGTGGACGCCCTTCCGTCCCACCGTGGGTCGATTGGATCGCCAACAACGCATCAATCGACTCCAGCGGACCACCCCGGGCCAGCGGCGGCGCCGCAATCGTTTCGGTCGGAATGCGACTGGCGAATCCTGCTCCGTCCGAGTCACGCGCGCGGCGGGTTTTTCGGGCCGTGGTCGAAAAGATGCCCCCGGGACCGGTAATTTTCATTTCATCTGGCTCAAGTTCGCTGCACGCGTTTTGTCGTGATCAGACGCGCGGTAGGACTCACGATCGGCGGCAGCGGTTAACAATCTGTGAAATTGCCCCGGCGGCCGGGCAAGAATTTCCGGGCACCTGGCACGGCTTGCCGGCTGGCGCGACCCCAAGGCCCCGGCAATATTTCGGCTCGAAATAAAATATTATTTATTTTCAATTGGTTAAGAATGATCGGCGAGTTGGCACGAAATTCGCTTTAAGCACCAGAGATCACAAACTTCAGAAAATTGTTTCATGCCGCGAATCATTGGAATCATCACCCGACCTGGTCGTCGCCAACCCTTCGAACATCGGTGGCCGCGGGCAGTGGTCGTCCTCTCCTTCCTGAACGCGTTGATCATGGCCGTGGCGTCTCCGGCTTCCAGCACGTCGCGGATCAAGGACATCGCCAACTTCGAGGGCGTGCGCGACAACATGTTGGTCGGTTACGGCCTGGTCGTGGGACTCAACGGCACCGGAGATCGCTTGGCCAACTCGCCCTTCACCCAACAAACGCTGATCGGCATGCTCGAACGGCTAGGCGTCAACACTCGGGACCTCAACCTCAATACTCAAAACGTCGTCGCCGTCATGGTGACCACAACCCTGGCGCCCTTTATCCGGCATGGAAACCGCATCGACGTCACGATCAGCGCTCTCGGCGACGCCACCAACCTGCTCGGCGGCTCCCTCCTCGTGACGCCCTTGATGGGCGCTGACGGGGAAATTTACGCCGTTGCCCAGGGGCAGATAGTGGTTGGGGGCTTTACCGCCGCCGGCGCCTCCGGAACGACCGTCACGAAGGGTGTTCCGACGAGTGGCCGAATTCCGAACGGTGCCATCGTCGAACGCGAAATCGAGTTCGAACTCGCCAACATGACCCATGTAAACATCAGCCTCCACAACCCGGATTTCACGACGGCAAGACGGATGGCCCAGGCGATCAATGCGCTCCACGGTCGACCGGCGGCGCGGGCGATCGATCCGGCGACGGTAAAATTGACCGTGCCGGAGGACTACCGCACCAACGTTGCCGCCCTGCTTACCGACATCGAGCAACTCCGGATCGAACCTGATCAACCGGCCCGGGTGGTCATCGACGAGCAGTCCGGTGTCATCGTCATGGGTGAGAACGTTCGCATCAGCAAGGTCGCGATCGCCCAGGGCAATCTGACCATTCGAATCACCGAGACCCCGGTGGTTTCCCAACCCGGTCCCTTTGTGCCGGAAGGCGCGGAAACAACCCAGGTCGATCGCTCCGATGTCGACATCTATGAAGGCGGCGACAGCCGGATTACGTTGCTAAATCCGGGTGTCAGCCTGCAGAACCTGATCGAGGGTCTCAACGCCCTCGGCGTCGGACCTCGGGACATGATCACGATTCTGCAGACAATCAAGGCGGCGGGCGCGCTTCAAGCCAAGATCGAGGTGTTGTGATGGGCGCCCTGGAAGCCGTCTTCGCCACCACTTTTGCCCGGCCTATCCCCAGCGCCGCCGTCGACACGACCGCGAAAGGCGGGGATTCCGTTCGCCGCGTGGCGGAAGAATTCGAATCTCTGTTTCTGGGCGAGATGTTCGAGCAGATGTTCGCCGGCCTCCCCACCGACGGAAAATTCGGTGGTGGGTACGCGGAATCGGTCTACCGGTCCATGTTGAGCCAGGAATACGGCACTATCATCGCGCGCAACGGCGGGGTCGGCATCGCCGATGCCGTCGAGCGCCAGCTTCTCATGCTGCAGGAGGCCGACAATTCATGACCGATGCCGTCCTGATCAATGGTTTGATCGAAGCAACCGACAGTCTGTCGTCGGTGTTCCAGAAGGAAATCGATCTGTTGCGCGCCAAAAAGCCCGGGGCGCTGGATTCCGTGCAGGATGAAAAGGCGGCGCTTGCCGACCGCTATGCCGGCGGCGCCGTCGAGCTGGTCCGGCGTAAGGTCGCCGTGGCGGCCGCCGAGCCGGGTTTGCGTCAGGCGCTGAAGTCGGCGACCAAGGCCTTGACTGACCGAATGGTCGAAAACCTTCACCTCATCAAATCGGCCAAATCGCTCAACGAGCGGTTGGTTATAGCCATCCGCGACGCCGTCGCCGGGGAGCGCCTCCTCCCGCCGGGGTATGCGGCCGACGGCAGCTCGGAGAGCACGACGCGATCCGGATCGCCCATTTCCCTGACCCTGGATCAACGCATCTGAGCACCCCCCATGACGTCGATCGGACAAGCCCTCAATATCGCCCTGACTGGAATGCAGGCGACCCAGATTGGCCTCGCGGTCGGGGCGCAGAACATCGCCAACGCGAATACACCGGGGTTTACACGCAAGGTCGCCGAATTCGAAACCAATACCCTTGACGGCGCCGGTAGCGGCGTCTCGATCAGCGACGTCAACCGCCTCGTCAATACGTTCTTGAGCAAGGCCCTGCGCGAACAGAGATCCGAACTGGCGGCGGTCGAGGCCAAATCGAGTTTCTTCGATCAAGTTCAGATCCAGTTCGGCACCACCGCGAGCGACAGCACCTTGTCGGCTGATTTGTCCCGGTTGGGCACCGCGATCGAGGCTTTGTCGAATCTTCCCGAAGACGCCGCGCTGCGCTTCGACATGGTGTCCCTCGCCGATTCGCTCGCCAAAAACATCCGAGATTTCGCCGCCAGCATCCAGGATTTACGCGCCGAGGCCGACGCCTCGATCAAGGTCGCGGTGGACGACATCAACCGGCAGCTCAAGAACATCTTCGATCTCAACGCCGATATCGCCGCCGCGAACAACGCCAATGTGCCAACCGCTGAACTCGAGGACGAAAGGGACAAGGCCCTCAACGCGATATCGAAACACATCGACGTGCAAATCTTCGCGAGAGACAACGGTAATATTTCGGTCCTGGCCGCGGGCGGCATTATCCTGCTCGACAGCTCGCTCAATCAGATCCAGTACGATTCGGCCACGTTCGTCACCGCGACCACGCCATTCAATTCCATGAAGGTGGTGCCCGAAGACCAACTGGGAAACCTTGCGACGACCGCCGGCGTCACGATCGTGACGGGTGGCGTCAGCAGCGCCGTCGTCAGCCAAATCAGTTCCGGGGATTTGAAGGGCCTGCTCGAAATACGCGACAGCGTTCTGCCCAACCTGGCCGCTCAGATCGACGTGCTCAGCAACACGGTTCGCGACGAATTCAACCGCGTTCACAACCGCGGCACGAGCTTTCCGGCTCCCAACAGCCTCACCGGAACCCGCCTGGTCAGCGGAGCCGATGCCTTCGCGGCAACCGGGATCGTACGGCTGGCCGTCGTTGACGCCAGCGGCGATCTCGTCAACGCCGCCCTCGACCTCGATCTCACGACGGTCACCACGGTCGACCAAGTTGTGAACGCGATCAATAATCCGGTCACCGGGCTTCTTGGCGCCACCGCGAGTATCTCGGCTGCCGGCAATTTGATCATCACCGCCAACAATGCCGCCAACGGCATCGCCATCAACGAAAACACCAGCCAGATCACCGGAACGACGACCGCGTTTTCGCAGTTCTTTGGCCTCAACGACCTGTTCGTCGGTACCGATTCGACGACAATCGCCGTGCGCGCCGCAATCCTCGCGAATCCGAGTTTGGTCGCGACGGGTCAGCTCAGCCTTACCGCGGACGTCACCCACCGGCCGACCCGACAGCGATCACCATCGGCGACAACCGGGCGGTTCTGGAACTCGCGGCGGTAAGCGAGACCTCGTTTGCATTCGCCGCGGTCGGGGGCCTGCCAAGCGTGACAATCACCCTCGAGGAATTCGCCGGCAACATCCTCAAGCTGAACTCGGTGCTAGCCGCCAGCGCAACCGAAGAC
Organism: Alphaproteobacteria bacterium; assembly: GCA_965218865.1. Classification (GTDB taxonomy): domain Bacteria; phylum Pseudomonadota; class Alphaproteobacteria; order JAAXGF01; family JAAXGF01; genus CBDCME01. The sequence goes on along the minus strand of CBDCME010000048.1, from coordinate 35,892 downwards.
GCGCTCCTGCAACAGGCCGTGTTCGACGATCTCGACTTCCGCAACGCCTCGTTCAGCGGCGTCAACGTCGACGAGGAACTCGGAAATCTCGTCCTCCTGCAGAACGCGTTCACCGCCTCTGCCCGGGTCTTTTCCATCGCCGACGAGATGTTCGAAGAGCTAATGGGACTAGTCGGTTAGGAGTTAGGACATGCCCCTACGTGTCGCCAGTCTTTCGCAACATAATTTCACTCTCAATCGCGCCCTCGATACGCAAGCGCGGCTTCAGGATATTCAGGCCCAAATCGCCACCGGCCGCAAATCCCTCACCTACGCCGGGATCAGCGCCGACTCCAAACGCCTCGTTTCCTTGGAAGGACAATTTCAGCGGACCCAACAGTTTATCGAAAACAACGTCCTGGTGGACCAACGCCTGTCACGCATGGAATCCGCCATCGGAACGATGTTCGATGCGATGCTCCAGCTGCGCACCCTGCTGCAACAGGAACTCAACGCCCCATCCGCCGGGAATGTACCGCTGGCCTCGGAAGCCCAAAATCTCCTCGATACGGTGGTCAGTCAGCTCAATCTCAAGGTCAACGGCCGCTTCCTTTTCGCGGGTTCAAAAACGACCACGCAACCGGTTCAAGCACCGCTGCCCGATCCCGCCGTATTCGGCGTCCCGGAAGCCAATTACTATGACGGCGATAGCGTCCTGCTCTCGGCCCGGATCGCCGAAAACCGACAGATCACTTATGGGATGACCGCAGATCGCCAGCGCTTTCAGGATGCGATCGCGGGTTTGAAGGCAGCCATCCAGGGCGACACCATCGACGACCGTACGCTCATCGACACGGCCCTGACCCTTACCGTGAGCGCCATCGATAGGCTACCCGAATTCCGTTCCGAGATTGGTTTCTCACAGGTCGCCATCCTGGACCAAAACGAGCGTCACGAGGACTTCCTACTGTTCACCGAGGGGGTGATCAGCGATATCGAAAACGTCGACATCCCTGCGGCCGTCGCGCGTCTCGCGAACGAGGAGACCCTGCTCGAGGCGTCCTATTTAACGTTGGTGCGGGTCAGCAGCCTGACCCTGGCCGACTTCCTCCGATGACCGACCCTTGCCGAGCACGCGGTTGGGCCATCAATACTTGAAAGGCTAAAAAAATGGATCATCAAGCTTCAGCCTCCGCGGTCGCCTCCGAAGCACCCCAGGGCGACTTCCGAGCCCCTGGAACGGGCTCCGATCGTATCGTCATCGAAAGCCGTTTCGGACCACTGGAAATCTCGCCGCACGGTGCGCTTAACTTCGCCAACGGACTGTTTGGCTTCTCGGATTGTCGGAACTTCGCCCTGGCCGAACACGACAATCCCAATTACCCACACTTACGCGTGCTGCAGTGCTTGGACAACACCGAGGTCGCCTTCCTGGTGCTCACTCTCGGGATTGAAAACAATTTGATCGAACGCGCCGATATTCACGAGGCCTGCGCATCGATCGGAGTTGCCGAGGAAAACCTGGGAATTCTCGTGATGGTCACAGTCCGGGCAACACCTCAAAGCCCAAGCATTTCGGCGAACCTGTGCGCGCCCCTGCTGATCGACACGGAGAACCTTTCCGGCATCCAATACGTGCTGTCCAACGAAAAGTATCCAATTCGGTACGCGCTTTAGGATCGCCCCGCGCGGACGGCTACCGCACCGACGTATCGGGCGGTGGGGAATCTTGTACGACGGCCTTTCCCCGGGGTTCTATCCGAGCCTCACGTTTCGCCGCCGTGACTCTTGAGCAGCTTGATGAGATGCCGATGTTTCTTGTAGACAGCGATCTGAAGCGGCGTTTTCTTTTTCTTATCCCGGGCGTTGACGTTCGCGCCATGGGCAAGCAAAAACTCGGCGATCATCGTTCGACCGCCGGATGCCGCTTCGTGCAAGGGCGTTCGGCGAACTCTATTCGTGGCATTGACGTCGGCGCCGCGAGCAACCATTAACTTGAGCATCCGAAGAAAACCCTTCTCCGCGGCAAAATGCATCGCCGTATTTCCCAGATCATCCTTGATCCCCACGTCCGCGCTGCCGTCCAGCAACAAGCGCACGATATTGAAGTCGCCGTTCGACGCGGCGATGTGTAGGGCCGTAACACCTGACTCGTCCTTGAGGTCGAGTTTCTTACCCCGCGATACCAGCTCCTCGACAGTTTTATAGTCTTTGCGCTTCGCCGCCTCGTGAATCGGCCCAGCCATCGCCGGGGTGAGGATCATGAGAGCCATGATTCCCGAGGTTGCGACGAATGTAGCACCCGATTTCATCGCGTGAGATCCCCTGTTTGTCCCTGTCTATCGCTCGTTGAGCGATTATAGCAGTATTTCCGGCCACCAGTAGCGCATTCCCGCTCCGGGCGCCGCTGTGCGTGGCCCGTGACCGCCGACTTGACCACCCGCCACTCAACACCGGACCGACCTTACATTGGGCGCGCCTAGCGGCCAATCCTAGAAATCGACCGGCGACGATTTTTTCGGTCGTAAATGGCGAATACCCCATCCGGGCGAAACCTGGCTTGCGCGTCGCCGAAGGCAACGGTCATCCATTTGCGGCCGTTCGTTTCGCCGCCGGTGATATTATTCGTTCGTTCGCTGACCGAGACCAGCGTCGCCTCGATATCGTCGAGACGACCCCGCAGATCCTTGACATCCTCGGTCAAGCCCAACTGAACCGGCATCACCGATACCTTCGTTTGGGCATCCAATAGAGCGAGGCGAACGTCGACTTCGTTGAGTGCCGATCTTACCCGATCGAGGGAAGCCTCGAGCCGCTCGAGGTCGTCGTTTCCGGAAGATTTCTCCCGATCGATTAGGCGAGCGATGGGCTTGCCGGAAACCGAATCGGCACCATACCCGCCCGCGTCCTCGAGTCCGTCGAGGCGATCGCCGACAGCCATCATCGCGGTTTCAAGGTTGCCCAGGGAATTGGCCGCACGCCCCGAGGTTTCGGCTGCCCACACCGCCAGACTCGTGCTCGCGGCGACCAAGATAGCCGAGATCCACTGTTCCATGATGTCCTCCTCGTTCGGGCCAGTCGGTGGTGTCGAGACTACACCGGCAACGGCGCCGCGTAATGCGGCTTCCTCTCCCAAGTGAGTGGTTCCGCGGCTTGGCGTACGGTGGGGCGATCTCCCGAATTCGGCGGACGGCACGATTTGCCGGGAAAAAAATGCAAGGGCGGCAGTTATTGCCGAGCTAGCCGTCTCTGGATTTCGCTAACCTATTGAAGTTACTGAATACATAAAAATGGCATCGATTTTGATTGCATATACATCGCGGTGACGAATCTCGAATTGCGTCGCCGTTGGGGGAGGTACCCCCGTCCGGCAAGAAGCCGGATTTGAAATCGATCCATGTAGGAGATTACTATGGCACTTAATGTCATCTCGAATTTCGGGGCTAATGTTGCCCTGCGTAATCTGGCCAGCTCGGATTTGGCCGCAACTCGTAGCGTCGCCAAATTGTCGGCCGGTACGCGGGTCCTCGCGGCCCGGGACGCCGCCGCCGCGTTGGCCATCGGTAGCGGCCTGCGGGCCGAGGTCGCCTCGCTGAAGCAGGCGACAGTCAACGCCGGTCAGGCGGCTTCGATGCTGCAGATCGCTGAAGGCGCGATGTCAACCGTGACGGACATCCTGATCCGGATGAAGTCCTTGTCCGTCCAGTCGGCTTCCGGACAGCTCTCCAACATCGAGCGGGCAACGCTGAACGCCGAGTTCGTGGCCCTGAGGGCGGAAATCGACCGTATCGCCGACGACACCGAGTTCAACGGCAGCACCTTGGTGAAAGGCACCGTCACCAGTACGACGGGCACCGCCGACCAGGTCGCCGGTCAGACGATCGGTACCGCGGAAGGTGTCACGAGTGTCACCTTCGACGACAACGTCGACGCGGTGTTCGAACTTACCTTCGCCAATGCCGGCGATGGCCTGACGCTGACCAACCTGGTCACCAACACCAGCGAGACGATCGGGCTTGGCGCGGCGACGATCACGGCCACGCAAACGGTGCGTTTCGAAACCACCGGCGCGACGGTCGTGCTCAATTCTACATTCAACAAGGGTGCCGACATCGCGACCACGATCGGGACGAACACCTTCACCCTGGCCACCGGCGCCGGGGCGATCACGGACGCGAGTATCGCGGTCACCGATTCATTCGGTGTCATTTCGACCATCAACACCGGCAACATCTCCCTCGACGCCACCACGGCGGCCGCTTCAGTCTTGACACTGACCGCGGCGACCGGCGGCAAATTCGTCTCGGCGGCCGAGGATCTGACGGTGATCGGAACTCATACCGTGACCCTGAACCAGGGCGCTGGCGCGAACCCACCGTCGATTTCGATTTCGATTTCGTTCGTGGTCACCACGGCCTTCACCGACGACGGCACGCCGGACACGATCGCCCTCAACTCCCTGAACAACATCGTGAATTCGTTCCAGCTCCAGACCGGAACCTCGAACTTCACGTTCAAGTTGGGCACCTCCACCGCGGCGCAAGATGACGTCACGCTGACCATCGATTCGGTGACGACGACCGCCCTCGGTATCAACGCCAGCACGATCGATACGGCGGCGAACGCCAACACCGCCGTCACCGCCCTTGATACGGCGATCGACACCATCAACACGGCGCGGGCAAACGTCGGCGCGGGCCAGAACAGGCTCGAATTCGCGAGTTTTAACCTGAAAGTCGCGATCGAGAACTCCGAAGCGGCCAGAAGCGAACTGCTCGATCTGGACGTGGCCGCCGAGATTACCAATTTCACCAGCAAGCAGATCCTTCTGCAGGCCGGTATCTCGGTATTGGGACAGGCCAATCAGATCCCGCAGAACCTACTGCGACTCTTCCAGTAAGGAAGGCCATCGGGAGAGGGCGTTCCCCTCTCCCACTTTCCTCTCGGCTAACCCCATAGGAGGTAAACAATCATGGACATCGAAAGCGTCGTCCGGTTACCAACGACCGACACGACCCGCCCGGGAGCTTCGGCTTCGACGTCCTCGCAGAAACGACCGGAACCCGAGACACCCAGGTTGCCAATCTCACCTAACTTGGAGGCCAGATTGGGCAAGGCCTACGCGGTGGACCGCGGAACAAATCTGCCACAAGACGCCGATATCCGGATCGCGCTCAACGTCGACAATGCCAGCGGACGCGCATACGCAAAGGTCATCGACAAGACCACCGGCGAGGTCATCGAACAGATGCCCCGCGAGGTAACTCTCAGGCTCTTGGCGATGACGCGCGAGATGCTGGGAGCCGTTTACGACGAATCCGTTTGACCACGCCTGAAGCCAGGCAAGCGAAACCAAGCCGTGGAGATCGTTCGTGGACCCGATAAATCTCAACAACGTCAACGTCGATTCGAGCGGTTCGGTTTCGGTTTCCGGTGTCGCCTCTGGAATCGACTTCCAGGCCGCCATCGACGCCATCATCGGTGCTCGGCGCATACCCGTCGTCACGATCGAAAACAGGATCAGCGACAACGAGGAGAAGGTTCTCGCCCTCAACGATCTCGACAGCTTGCTGACAACCCTTCAGACCAACATCAGCGGCCTACGGGGTGCCGTCAGTTTCGGCGGTGTCGGGGATGTTTTCCAGAACAAGCAAGCTTTCTCCTCCGCCATCCGAACCGACGGCCAGAACCCCGTCGGCATCCGGTAACCTGGCGAGTTTCTCGTTATCTAACAACGCCAGCGAGGGGGTTCACGAAATCGAGATTCGGCGGGTAGCGACGGCCCACAAGGTCAGCAGCAAGTCCTTCACCAGTCTTTCCACTGCCCTTGGGGTCAGCGGTACCTTCGACATCCAGTTTCAAACCACGACTGGCCCCAGCACCAAGACGATCACGGTCGGGACCACGGACAAGCTGACCGACGTCCGCGACAAGATCAACAACGCGAACATCGGCACCAACCCCACCGGTCTCACCGCCAGCATCGTTTCGGTCTCGACCACGGAGCACTACCTGGTGCTCACGAACGATAAGACGGGCGAGAATATCGACCTGATCAATGAAACCGGCGGCATCCTCGCCGCGGCCACCGGCCTGGGTATTTCCGAGGACGGCGGCACGACATTCTCCGGTGTCCTCCAGAAAGCCCAAACAGCCCGCTTTACCGCCGACGGCCTCAAGGACCCGGATCGCTTCGAGTCAGCTGTCGTGACCAGCAAAATCGCCGTTCTAAACACGGTAATCACCCCGTCCAATGCGACCGAGAGCTTCGACATCGACTCCACGACGGTCAATTACGACACCACCGTCGACAGCCTCGACGCCCTGGCAACACGAATCACTTCGACCGTCGCCAACGTGACCGCGACCGTGGTTGCGGACGGCGACGGCTTCCGCCTCGACATCACTTCGACCAATCCGACCATCACGGTCGCCGACACCAGCGGACTGTTGGCGGACCTCGCCGTCAACAACGACCTCGTGATCGAACGCAATACCAACACCGTTTCCGATCTTTTCACCGGCGTCACGATGTCGCTTTTCCAGGCGGAACCGGGGACGACGATCAGAGTTGAAATCGAGCAGGACCTCACGGCCCTCAAGACACAGATCCAAAACGTCGTCACCGCGTACAACGACGTACGCACGATAATCAATGGCCACGGCCTGACCGACCCGACCACCGGCGAGAAAAGCGACGACGCCGGTGTCTTGTTCGGTGTCCGGCTGGTGAGCGATATTCGCGCCAGCCTGGCCAACCTGGTGGGGAGCAGTGTTTCCGGCGTCAATCAGGCGTTTTCGATCCTGGCCCAGATCGGCATCGAAATCGCCGACGACTCCGTCACCGACCCCTTGCTGACCGGGACCCTGGTCATCGACGATACCAAACTCGACGAGGCCCTGCTCAACAACGCCGCCGACGTGAGGCGCCTTCTCGGGTTCGATTTTTCGTCCTCCGACCCGAGTGTTTCGCTGCTCGGTTTTAGCGGCGCCACAACCTTCTCCGCCTCCGGCTACACCTTGAACATCGGCAATGTAGATTACACCTCGGATGCCACCGCCTTGTCCGACCGTGCCGCGGCCCTCGACACGGTGACCACGGCCACCGGTAACGGCACCTTCGATGTGAACGGAACCGCAGTCGCCTACGACACCGCGACCGATAGCCTCGACGACCTCGCGGCCGCCGTCACGGCCGCCGTCCCTGGAGTCACGGCAACCGTGGTTACGACGAGCCAGGGGTTTGTTCTCCGGCTCGCGGCAACGAACGCAACCATCACGGTGGATAATGATACCGCGGATCTGCTCGCCGAGCTGAAAATCGTCGCCCAACCGGACGTCATCAGCCAAGCCAACATCGGCGGTCTCGCGGACGGGACCGACAATACCACGATAACTATCGTCGGCCGAACCGTTACGGTCACCGATCAGAGCGGCGCCGAGGGTTTGCAACTCTTCTACGACGGTGTCGGACCGACCTCGGCAATCAGTCTCAACCTGACCACCGGCTTCGCCTCCGAGATGTTTTTCTTGCTCGATCTGATGACCGATGACAGTAGCGGATCCGTGCCAGGCGAAATCGCCGTGCTGGAAGGTCAGGATATTATCTCGAAAGAACGTATCGCCGCCATTGAAGCGCGAATCGAGATCGAGCGGCAATCGCTCGTCGAAAAGTTCGCCCGGATGGAAGCCGCATTGGCGACGTTGAACCGTGTCCTGGATACGATCACCCAACAGTTCGATGCCCTCAACGCCAACAGGTAACCCAAGCGGCGGAGACAGATCATGACCAAGAACAACGCTAATCCTTACGAGGCCCGGGAGATCCTCACCGCGTCTCCAACCCGCCTGGTGGTCAAGCTTTACGAACAGGCCATCGCCTCCCTCCGCCAAGCCGTCAAGGCGATCGAAAACAACGACGTCAACAGACGCTGGAGGGCGAACAAGCGGGCCATGGACGTGATCGAATACCTGTGCCAGACCCTGAACATGGAAAAAGGCGGCGAAATCTCCGCCAACCTCGAACGCCTTTACCATTTCATGCTGCGTCGGCTGCTCGACGTCGATCTTCGAAACGATCCGCAGCCCGCGAAGGAAGTGATCGGATTACTGGAGCCCCTTTATCAATCGTGGTCCCAGCTCGACCAAGAGCTTATGGCCAAGGCCTCGGCCGCGAAACCACGCTCGGAAGCCAAAGCGACCTCCCCCGACCCCATTCCGACCGCTGTCGGTAACGAGGCGGTGACCGCCCCACCGGTCGGCCCAATCATCGCCACAATCTAATCGCTCCGGAGCGGTCGCGCGACCGCTGAAGACGCCAGCGCCCGCTTCGCGCCGGTGTTCGCGTTTCTTGCCGGCAATCACTAGTGCACCGGCGCATTCACTTCGTTCACGCCCCCGTGCACCAGGCCATTGTCGATGCATCAACTTTCCAAACTCCGGCTGTCGCCTCCGTTTGGGTCGATGCACTAGCAAACCGGCCCGCGACGGGCGAACGATCCCGTTCTCGGGCCCGGCACAAACTTCCCCGCGCACAGCAGACCTTGCCCAATCGGTCCAGCAAGAATTTCATGCTTACCGAGATTTCGGAAGAATTATCTATATAAAACAATATCTTAAAGACAATCTCCAAACTGGCCCGGGAATTGCTAAGAGGTTGAGAAATCTGTTTTTCGGAGAACCCCGTGAATCCATTTACCGCCCTCGTTCCTGTCCAACCGGCCGAGATCATTGCCGATCTTGCGACAGCCGCGGCTCCAGCAGGTGACGTCGACGCGGTATTCGCGGCCGTGCTCGCGCAGCTGAAGGGCGACTCCCCGGTGCTACCGACGGAAAGCACCACGGCGATAGAAACGACGGACGTCCCCGAACTCGAAGCCATCCCGGAGATAGCGGCGCTGATCCCGATCGTACTTCCGGTGACCAGACCACCTCCCAAGTTGGAGATCGCGCGGCCGACCACGTCACTGAACGAGGATCAGTCGGCGAGACAGCGGGTTGCAGTGGGGACACCTCAAATTACCGATAACGACGCCTTGTCCCTGATTCGCGTTGGCAACCCATCCGAGCCATCGTTGCGAGCCGTCGGCTCACCGCTGCCTTTCCCCGAGGCGATCGACAGCGCCCGGACAAATCTTACGATCCCGGATTCCGATTCTCCGCCTCCTCCAACGACGCCGATTGGCGAGGCCGCGCGGGTCGGCGAACGGCAACGCCCGCACACCCCCGGCCCGATACTGCCACCCGAGGCCTCGGCGTATCTCTTCGGCGCCATCTGCCCCGAGCGCGGTGAGGGCGCGGCGCTGGTCATGCCACGCGCCAATACTGAAGCCATGGACCTGCATCTCGAGGAAATCAGCCGGGCCGTTGCCCCAAACGCCCATGCCGTCGTGCTGCTCGACCAAGCCGCATGGCACACCACTGCCAAACTCGGCATCCCGGAGAACATCTCCCTCGTGCCCTTGCCACCCAAGTCCCCGGAGCTCAATCCCGCCGAAAATGTCTGGCAATATCTCCGCCAGAACTGGCTCTCCAATCGTGTCTTCGACTCCTATGAAGCCATCGTCGAGGCCTCTTGCCAAGCCTGGAACAACCTGACCGACCTTGGAAGATCATGTCCATCGGCCTCAGAGCGTGGGCTCGCACAAGTCAATGTTAAGGGCGGTTGGTATTACCACGCATAAGTAGGGTTGCCTCGAACGGAACGTAATTTCCGGGCGGTGGCTGAATGATCTCGCCGCCGCCCGGCAATTATAGAAAGTTTGGGCGTGCAACAATTAATTCAATCATTTCGCGAATTCGGAACAACCCGGATTTTGATACTGGCCGCCGCTCTCATTGTGTTGGTCGGGGTCGTCGTCTATGGGGCCGGGCGGATTTCCCGGTCGGACATGGCGCTCCTTTACGGCTCCCTCGAGTCCAGCGATAGCTCCCAAATCATCGGCGAACTCTTATCCCTGGGGGTCGTTTATGAACAGCGCGAGAACGGCGGTGAGATTTACGTTTCCGAGAGCCGGGTTCTGGACGTTCGCATGGCCATCGCCGCAAAGGGTCTGCCCAACGGTCTCTCCGGAAACGACATCCTCGACCGCGACGGCGGGTTCGGCGAAACCCGTCTCATGCAAGGCGCGAATTTACGACGCGCCCTCGAAGGAGAATTGGCCAGGACGATTCGTTCGATCTCCGAGATTACCTCGGCCCGGGTTCATCTGAGCCTGCCCGAGCGCCAACTTTTCACCCGTGACCAAAATGAAGCGGGCGCGTCTGTCCTGATAACGCTGAAAAGTCGCTCGACCCGATTGTCGCGATCGCAGGTCCAGGCCATTCAGCACCTGGTTGCCTCCGCCGTCACGGGCCTCGATCCGACCCGCATCTCCCTCGTCGACAACAACGGCACGGAATACATTTCGGGCAATGGCGAAGAAGCACTGGGCCAAGTGACCAGCAACGACGACTACCGCATCGCCTTCCAAAATCGGCTCAAGGAAAAGATCGAAAGCCTCCTCGCTAAGTCCGTGGGCGCGGGCAACGTGCGGGCCGAGGTGACGGCCGATATCAACTTCGATCAGAGAACGGTTAATTCCGTAAAAGTGGATCCGGACAGTCGGGTGGAGATTTCGGTGCAAGCGGTCGAGGAAAACACCGACAGAACGGAACTCGACGTCACCGAAAACGTCAGCTCCGAGACCAATCTGCCCGACCAACAAAATGCCGGGTTGGAAACCCGTTCCAAGGACACGATTGCGAGAACGGAGGAAACGATTAATTACGAGATATCAAAAACCACCGAAACCATGGTCCGCACCGGCGGCCAGGTCAATCGCCTGTCGGTCGCCGTCATCGTCGACGGCATCTACGAGGTGAATGCCGACGGCGTGCGGGCCTACCAGCCGCGGTCACCGGAGTTCATCGAGGAGATTGCCGCGCTGACTCGGGCCGCTATCGGATTTAATGCCGAACGCGGCGACCTCGTGGACGTCCGAAACCAACAATTCTTCGAATTCGAGGATGAGTCTTCCATCGACGAACCGTTTATCGCTCTCGCCAAGGGCGACTATTTCAAGATTGCTGAAATCATCGCCCTTCTCGTCGTCAGCGCGCTGGTCGTGCTTCTTGTCCTACGCCCCCTGGCAACGAAGGCGCTCGGCGGATCGCGGGATGGAGACGCGGAGCAACGAGCGGCGCTCACCAGTCCAGACCAGGATCAGGCGCAGATCACGGCCGATGAGACGCCCATGAAGGAAGTCGATATCAATCAGGAAGTGAACGAAATTGAAGGACGCCTGCGCTCGGTGGAACTTCGCAAGATCGATGCCCTGGTCGATAAATATCCCGAGCACGCCGTCAACATCATCCGCGGCTGGCTCTATAAGGGAACGTGAGGAAGCGGGATGCCAATCACCGATGATCCCCGGCACCTCACCGGTTCGGAACGCGCGGCGGTCCTGTTGCTTTCGATCTTGCCCGAACAGGTAACCAATCTATTCACCTTGATGGACGACGAGGAAATCAAGGAAATCTCTCAGGCCATGTCGCAGATAGACCATGTGCCGAGTGAAACCGCGACCCATGTCTTCGATGAATTTACCGGCCAACTGACCGCGAACGGAGCTTCCCACGGCGGATTCGAGCATGTCGAGCGCATGTTGACCGCGGCGCTGGATCAACCGCGCGTCGATGCGATCATGGAAGAAATCCGCGGACCCGCGGGGCGCACCATGTGGGACAAGCTGGGCAACGTCAACGAGGGCGTTCTCGCCGCTTACCTGAAAAACGAATACCCGCAAACCGTCGCCGTCGTTTTGTCGAAGATCAAGCCCGAACACGCGGCGCGGGTTCTCGCCTCGCTGCCCGAAGATTACGGCCTGGAGGTGGTGAACCGGATGCTTCACATGGAAGCCGTTCAAAGGGAGATTCTGGACGACATCGAACGGACCCTGCGCACCGAATTCATGAGCAATCTCGCGCGCACCAGTCGGCGGGACAGTTACGAGGTTATGGCGGAGATTTTCAACGGATTCGATCGTGCGACCGAGTCGCGCTTCCTGAGCTCCTTGGAGAAGAACAACAAGGAGGTCGCGGAACGCATTCGAGGCTTGATGTTCACCTTCGAGGACTTGACGAAGCTCGACCCGAGCGGCGTCCAGACGCTCTTGCGCAAAGTCGACAAGAGCAAGCTAGCGCTGGCTTTAAAGGGGGCGTCGGAGAAGCTCCGCGATCTTTTCTTCAGCAATATGTCGGAGCGGGCCGGCAAAATTCTGCGCGAGGACATGGAATCGATGGGGCCGGTGCGTTTGCGCGACGTCGACGAGTCCCAGGCGGCGTTGGTGACCCTGACCCGTGACCTCGCCGATCGGGAAGAAATCGTATTGGCCGATTCAAAAGGCGGCGACGACGAGCTCGTGTACTAGGGTGCGAAACGATGGGACAACCGCAAAGATTCCTCTTTGAACACGCCTTCGACTTGATCGCGGAGGGTACCCAACCGGAAGAGATTCCCCCTACGCGAAGCCCTCGGAGGAATTCACGCGCGAGGAAATAGATGCCGCACGCGAGGAGGGGTACCAGACCGGATTCCTAGAAGGCACTGCGAAAGAGCGCGAATCAACGGCAAGGCAAGAGGCAGCCGCATCAGAGAAGCTGGCGGAAACGATGGCCTTGATCGGGACCGGTCTGGAAGAGATCAGGGAGCGGCAAGACACCGTGCTCGAGGACCTGGCCGCCGATGCCGGCCGGCTGGCGGTCACCATTGCCCGTAAAGTCAGCGCCGAACAGGCGCGCGTCGATCCGATGGCGGCGCTGGAGGCCCTGGTCGTGTCCAACCTAAGGGAACTGATCGACGAACCCCGGGTGGTCATACGCGTCACCGACACCTTGTTGGGCCGTGTCGCCGAACGAATCGACCAGCTTGCCGCCGAATGCGGCTTCGCGGGGCGTCTCGTCATCCTCAGCGACGACGACATCGCCGAAAGCGATTGCCGAATGGAATGGGCGGACGGAGGCGCCAGACGCGACTCCGCCGCCATGTGGCAACAAATTGACGACGCCGCGGGGCGTCTCTTCGCGGAAACCGAAACCACGCCTGAGACCGCGCCTGCGGATCAGGATCCCACAGGAGTTGATAATGTCAAACGGTAAAGAACTCGCACTCGAGGAACTGAGCGGTGAGACTCCCGACGAAAATTCGGAAGCTCCCGAAAATGCTACCGAAGTGGCGCCACCCGACAGTCCCAAAACGGCCAGCGACCTCGAAGCCGTTTTCGACGTTCCGGTGCAGGTTTCCGCGGTGCTGGGGAGAGCCAGCCTTCAAGTCTCTCAGCTCTTGAAACTCGGCCGCGGCGCCGTGGTCGAACTCGACCGGAAGGTCGGCGAATCGGTCGATATTTTCATCAATAACCGGTTAGTGGCCCGTGGCGAAGTCGTCATCGTCGAAGACCGCCTGGGCGCCACCATGACCGAAATCATCAAGTCGGACCGTTAGGCCCCCTTCGCCCGCATCACCGAAAAGGTCTTCTCTACGATGGATCTCGCGACCGTACTCGGATTGATTATCGGATTTGGTTTGGTCGGAGCAGCGATCGTGATGGGCGGATCGCCGACCGCCTTCCTTGATGGCTCGGCGATACTGATTGTCTTCGCGGGAACATTTTCGGTCACCATGATGTCGTATTCCCTCGCTGAAATCGTCGCCGCCCAAACCACGGTCGTGAAAACGATGATTCATCGCGCCACTGACCCCGCGGTCGCCGCCTCCCAGGTTATGGAACTCGCGGACTACGCCCGGCGAGAGGGTCTGTTGAGCCTGCAGAACATCCTCCCCGAGATCAAGAGCCTACCCTTCCTGCATGACGGCATTGCCATGATCATCGATGGTGCGTCGGCGGATGACGCCGAGTATTTCTTACGCCGCAACATCGAATCCATGCGACAGCGTCACTCCCAAAGTGCTGGTGTCCTTCGCCGAGCCGCGGAAGTGGCACCGGCCATGGGTCTGATCGGAACCCTGGTCGGTTTGGTGCAGATGTTGGGTAATCTCGAGGACCCGTCGACCGTCGGACCGAGCATGGCCGTGGCCCTTCTCACGACTTTTTACGGCGCCGTCCTGGGCAACATGGTGTTCACACCGCTTGCCGGTAAGTTGGAACGGAACTCGCACGCGGAGGTCATGTTGCAATCGATCTACCTCAGCGGCATCGCCTCGATAGGTCGCCAGGAGAATCCGCGGCGGCTGGAAATGGTGGTCAACACCTTGCTACCCCCTTCTCAGCGTATCGATCATTTCGACTGAATCGCGCTCTACGCGGTTCCTATGTCAGGAGACAAACAATGAGGTTACTTATCGTTGGCGCATTGGGAGGAGAATTCGGCACCGCGAGCCGGATCGCGATCGACCGCGGGGCCAAGGTCACCCACGTCGGCAGTACCGCGGAAGCGTTACGGGCGTTGCGTTCCGGGCAAGGCGCCGAACTCCTCATGGTCGACGTCAAGCTCGACATTCATGGGCTCATCACTTCGTTGCTCGCCGAGCATATCAACATTCCGGTCGTCGCCTGCGGGATCGACGCGGAAGCCGGGGCGGCGGTTCGCGCGATCAAGGCGGGAGCCAAAGAGTTCATCCCCCTGCCCCCCGACCCGCAACTGATCGCGACCGTCCTCGAGGCCGTTATCGAGGACAGCGAATCACTGATTTTCCGCGACCAGGCGATGGCAAAGGTCGTCCGTTTGGCCGAACAGATCTCGCCCTCGAAAGCCAGCGTCCTGATCACCGGTGAATCGGGAACCGGAAAGGAATTACTGGCCCGCTTCGTCCACCGCAACAGCCGACGCGCGAAGCAAAACCTAGTTTCGGTCAATTGCGCCGCGATTCCCGAGAATCTTCTCGAATCGGAGCTATTCGGACACGAAAAAGGCGCCTTTACGGGTGCCGTCGCACGCCGTGTCGGCAAATTCGAGGAGGCCCATGGCGGCACCCTGCTACTTGATGAAATCAGTGAGATGGACCCCCGCCTGCAGGCCAAGCTCCTGCGCGCGATCCAAGAGCGCGAAATTGACCGGGTCGGCGGAATAACACCGATAAAGGTGAACATTCGCCTCATCGCCACAAGTAACCGCAACCTCCAGGAAGCTGTCGAGGAAGGCAGCTTTCGCGAGGACCTCTACTTCACAACGTTGTCAACCTTCACGTTCCTCCGCTCAGGGAGAGGCCCGCCGACATCCCGGCCTTGTGCGAAATCTTCTTAACCAAATATTCCGAGGCGAATGGCCTGCCAATTCGGCCGTTGTCCGAGGCGGCGATCGACGAACTCATGAAACACGCATGGCGGGGAAACGTGCGCGAGCTCGAAAATACGATCCACCGCGCGGTGCTCCTCGCCACGGGGGACGAAATCGGCCTCGATGCCATCATGACGAATAACGGCTTCAACACCGACCTCCAACGGGCCGTGGAAGGAACGGCGAACAAGACCGACCACCTCGTCGGCCTCACCGTCGCCGCGGTCGAACGTGATTTGATTCTCGACACCCTCAACCATTGCCTCGGCAACCGAACGCACGCGGCCAACATCCTGGGCATCTCGATTCGAACCATGCGCAACAAGCTCAAGCAGTACAGCGAGGATGGCGTCAAGGTCCCCCATCCGGGCGAGGGCGCGCGGGCAACGATTTGACGCTGCCGAGGGTCGACCCACATGGCTGAAGGAAATACGGCCGAGGTCACGCCCGGCCACTTGTTCGGCCACCTCCGCAAGGTGCTTGGCCGGGGCGACCTGGCGTTGGCGCTGGGTGTCGTTTTCATTCTCGTCGTCCTCATCCTGCCGGTACCGAGTTGGTTGCTCGACATTCTGTTGGCCATCTCGATCGCCGTCTCCGGCCTCATTCTGCTCACCTCCCTATTTATCGTCCGACCCCTCGACTTCAGTTCGTTCCCGACGGTGTTGCTCATCGCAACCATGTTGCGACTGTCGCTCAACCTTGCCTCGACGCGGCTGATACTCGCCCACGGTCACGAGGGGCCCCACGCCGCCGGCGAGGTTATTCAGGCTTTCGGCAATTTCGTCATGGGCGGCAACTTCGTTATCGGCATCATCGTTTTCGCGATGCTGGTAATCGTCAACTTCGTCGTCATCACCAAGGGCGCCGGACGCATCGCCGAGGTTTCGGCGCGTTTCAGCCTCGATGCCATGCCGGGAAAACAGATGGCGATCGACGCCGACCTCTCGGCGGGTTTGATCGACGAGAACGAGGCCCGCGAACGGCGCAAGAATCTCGAGGACGAAAGCAGTTTTTCGGCTCCATGGATGGCGCCGCAAAATTCGTGCGCGGCGACGCCGTCGCCGGCCTGCTGATCACCTTCATCAATGTCATCGGTGGAATCATTATAGGTGTTGCCCAAAAAGGCCAGACGTTCGCCCAGGCCGGCATGTCGTACACGGTGCTAACGGTGGGAGACGGCCTGGTGACCCAGATTTCCCGCCCTGATCGTGTCGACGGCGGCTGGACTACTGGTTTCGAAGGGTGGCATCACCGGCTCCACGGACAAGGTCCTCTTTGGGCAGTTGGGGGGCTATCCGCGGGCCTTTGGCGTGACTTCGGGAATGCTGATGTCACTTGCCCTGCTCCCCGGAATCCCATTCACCCCCTTCGCCATACTTGCCGCGGCGACCGGCGGCCTGGCTTGGCACCTCACCCGCGGGATGGCGCGGGATTAGGCCCAGGCCGAGGCCGAAGAACAGGCCCGGACCGACGCTCCCTCGGCAGAGGAGCCGATCGCGACCGCGCTCCAGATCGACCAACTGCGGCTCGATCTCGGTTATGGCCTGCTGCCCCTCATCGGCAACGAACACAGCCATCGGCTGACCGAGCAGATCAAATCGCTGCGCCGACAGTTCGCCTCGGAAATGGGTTTTGTCATGCCGTCCGTCAGGATCCAGGACAACATGGAACTCCCGGCGAACACCTACCTCATCCGGGTCAAGGAGATCGAAGCAGGTCGCGGAGATCTGCGGCCCAGCATGTTGCTCGTCATGGACCCACGCGGCGGCAAGATCGATCTACCCGGAGAGGAAACGACGGAACCCACGTTCGGCCTTCCCGCGCTGTGGATCAATGAGAGCGCCCGAGAGGAATCGGCGTTTCAAGGCTTCACTGTCGTCGATCCGCCCACGGTGATCACGACCCACATCACCGAGGTCCTCAAGGACCATATGCCGGAACTGCTCTCGTACGGAGAGACCCAGAAGCTGCTCGACGATCTCGGCCAGGTGCACCAAAAGCTAATCGCCGATCTTGTGCTCTCGTCGATCCCCGTGAGCGGAATTCAGCGCGTGCTCCAGTCGCTTCTGACCGAACGAATTTCGATTCGTGATCTTCCGACGATTCTCGAGGGCATCTCGGAAGCCGTCGGATTTACCCAGAACATCACGCTCATCGTCGAACACGTGCGCTCGCGTCTCGCCCGCCAAATTTGCAACGCCAACCTCGACTCAAAGGGCGTTCTCCCCCTACTCACCCTGTCTCCGGAATGGGAACAGGCCTTCACCGAGGCAATCGTCGGTAGCGGCGAAGAGAGGCAGCTATCGATGGCGCCGAGCAAACTCCAGGAATTCATCACTACAATACGGGAAACCTTCGACCGACACTTAATGACGGGCGAGACCCCGGTCCTGTTGACGAGTGCCGGGATCCGTCCCTTCGTCCGCTCGGTGGTCGAGCGATTCCGATCCTCGACGGTGGTCATGTCCCAGAGCGAAGTCCACCCGAAGGCCAAGATCCGTACCATCGGAAGAATCTGACGGCATGCGTCTCAAGTCGTTCAACGCCCCTACGATAAATGACGCCATGCGTTGCGTTCGCGAGGAGTTTGGCGAGGACGCCATCATCGTTTCGAGCCAGCCCGATGGCGACGGGCCCGGCGTGCGGGTGACCGCCGCCGTCGAGAAACCGAATGGCTCGTGGTCGGTTACCGGAGTCGACGGCGGCGAAATCAGCGCCGCCACAACCATCGGCAAAGCGCTTTCTTTCCACGGCGTGCCGCAAGAGCTGGCCCGCAGCCTGTTGGATACCGCCGGTCTTAACGGGGGGCGAGGGGCCACGGCCGATCTCGCGGAGGCTCTAAAGGCCCATTTCAGTTTCCGGTCCATCGAGGATTGCGGCGACCGGCCCTTGGCCCTGGTGGGTCCACCGGGCGTCCGCAAGACAGTTTCGATAGCCAAGCTGGCGGCCGGAAAAGTCGTCGACAAGCGCTCCGTTCGCGTCTTTTCGACCGACAATTTCCGCGCTGGCGGCGTCGATCAACTGGCCGCGATCACGGGAATTCTCGACCTCCGCCTTGAGGCCGCGGGATCGCCCCGCGAGCTCAAGCAGCGGCTGAACCGCGCCGAGGACGGAGAGGCCGTTTTGATCGATACGGCCGGGGTGAATCCCTTCAACAAATCGGGGATTTCGCGTCTGGCCGACCTCGTCGCCAGTGTCAAGGCCGAACCGGTGCTGACGCTTGCCGCGAATAGCCACCCGGAGGAAGCGGCCGAGATCGGCGAAGTCTTCGCCACCGTCGGCTGTCGCATGCTCCTGGCTACCCGGGTCGACGCGACACGCCGGATCGGAGCCATTCTAGCCGCCGCGGATGGCGGCCGGCACGCCCTCGCCGGAGTCAGCACCAGCCCCCACGTCGCAAAGGGACTACAAACCATCAATGGCGACGACTTGGCCCGACTCCTCCTCGATCATCCACGTCCGAATGGAATGGACGACGAATCCAGAGAGGCCCGCCCATGACACCCTCGCCCGCCGCCGCGGCCACGAAGACATCGCCGGGGCGTAACATCATCACCATCGCCTCCGGAAAGGGCGGGGTTGGCAAGACTTGGCTGGCGATTACCCTGGCCCACGCCCTGGCCCGCGCGGGGCGGCGAACGCTCTTGTTCGACGACGATCTGGGCCTCGCCAACGTCGACGTCCAACTCGGTTTGGCGGCGGATAGGAATCTCGGCACCGTCGTCGCCGGCAAGGACCGCCTGGCGGACGCGGTGACGTCTTATGGCGAGGGTGGCTTCGATATTGTCGTGGGACGCTCCGGCAGCGGCAATCTCGCCACCCTGGGAGCGACACGCGTTCAGCACCTGCTAAGCGACCTCGTCGCGCTCTCCGCGGAATACGATAACGTGATCACGGACCTCGGCGCCGGTCTCGACCTCGGCGTCCGCGCGCTTACGACCGGACAGGGCCGTTGTTTGGTCGTCACCACCGACGAGCCGACCGCCCTCACGGACGCCTACGCCTTCATTAAAATTACGGCCATCGACCATCCAGGAGCGGATTTGCGCATCGTCGTCAACATGGCGAGCAACCAGGCGGACGGCGAAAAGACATACGAGACCCTGGCGAAGGTGTGCCGGAAATTTCTCACGATTTCGCCGCCCCTGGCCGGAATCGTGCGCCGGGATCTCCGAGTAAAGGACGCGATTCGAAATCAGACGGCCTTGCTGACGCGCTATCCCGACAGCCCGGTCGCCCACGACGTGGAAAGCCTGGCGTTGGGGATTTTGGGCTAGCACCCCATGCAACCGGGCCTCGAAATCACCACCGCGTTGGCACCGCGGAGCACCAACGTCCCGGTCGAGATCATGCGCCTCGTGGCGGGAGATCTCATCAGCGGCACGGTAAGTAAGGTCGATATTCAGGGGCATGCGGTGTTACGCACGGCTCTGGGGCAAATCACCCTGGCGTCAACGGTCCCTCTCCCCCGGGGGAGTACCGTCTCCCTAGAGGTGACAAACACGGACGGCCGATTCACCGCCGTCATCCGCGAGATCGACGGTCGGCCCCCAACCCTCGAGGCCCCAAGGCAGAACCTCCCACTGCCGCCCTCCGCGCCTCCACGCACGGCGCCAGCCGTGATCGGCAGTGGGAACGCGGATCCGCTCCTGGCCGTTCAACCGGCGACCCCGTTGAAAGTGGGGGACGTGGTGAAAACGATCTTCTTCGCGTCCCCACCGACGGTCGCCGGGGTTCCCACCGCTCCGGCAACCGCCGCGCCGGGTGGAGAGGCGACGGCGATCACGCCGCGCTTGAACGCGGCAACCAACGGCGCCCGGCTGACATTTACAATCATTGCCCTGGCGGCACCGAAGCAACCGTTTTCGGGCCAGACCCCACCCGGGCAGGTGTCGGGGATTCAACCAGTATCGGGCCCCGCGGGGTTGGGCCAAACCTCATCCGCCCAAACGCCGCTGGTTCAAACGCGGTCGGGGAGCCCTCACCCGGTCGGCGATCCACGGCCGATCAATACAATTGGCGGCCATACGCCTCCGGCCACCGGACCGGCTCCGTTCAAGGACGATGCCGCCTCGCCCGTTCGCGTCATCCCCGCTCCCGCCTGGGCGGCGCCCGCGAAAGCCACGGCCTCGCCACGGGCGGAACCGACAGGTGTGGTCCCCGCACCATCGATTCCCAGATCGCCGGTAAGCGTGTCTCCGCGAACCCCAATTTCACCGGCTGCCGGGGTCACGTTTTCAAACGCTCAGCCGCCACGCTCAAATCCGAAACCGGGTTTTGAACCCGCGGCCGAAACAATTACCAGACCGCCGACGGGATCCTCCGACAGCCGCGCCGCCGCCCGGTCTGGAGCGAACGGCACGCCAGGCAACGCCGTCCCCCCGGCGACAGCCGAAGCCAAGACTCTCGGCGCCGTGGTCGTGGGCACCGACCCCGACGGGCGAACGCTTCTCCGAGTGCCCGCCGGAATATTGCGAACTGAAGCGCCTCTGCCATCCCTTCCGGCAGGCACGACTCTAACGCTCCAAGTGACCGAGGCCGACGACGGGACATTGCCCCAGGCTCCCTTCGGGAACGTGCGGGTCTCGCCGGAGCGGGTGCTATTCGAACGAGCGCGAGATTGGCCAACGTTGCGGAAAGTGGTCGAGACGTTACGCGAGACCGCGCCCGAACGCGCGCCCGAGATAATCGACCGTGCCCTGCCCAGCATTGGCCCCCGGCTCACGGCGTCGATGATGTTCTTCCTGAGCGCCTTGCGCGGCGGCAGCGTACGAGGATGGTTGGGAAATGAAGCGGCGGCGATCCTGGAGAAGGCCGGCGCGGGCGATCTCCTATCGCGTCTTGAGAACGAATTCGGCCAGATGAACCGAGTGAACGCCCAACAGCCCTCGGGCGACAATGCTTGGCGGATTCTGATCGCGCCCTTGTTCGATGGCCACGATATTCGGCCACTGACGATATTCTCCCGCCGCCAACAACGCGGCGGCGGCGGCGACGGCGGCACCTGGTTCGTCGTAGCCGTCGAACTGACCCGCCTTGGCCCCCTCCAGCTCGACGGCTTCGTTCACGAACGGCGTTTCGATCTTGTCCTTAGAAGCCACACCTCCCTCTCCGCGGCGTTCCGCCGCGAGGTATCGGATATTTTTACCGAAGGCACTGCGCTGGGTGATTTCAAGGGTAGCCTCCGATTCCAGGTCACGAAGGTGTTTCCGGTTTCGCCCTGGGAGGACGTCATTGGAGATGGAAATCATGGCCTTTCGTCTGAGAGAGGTCTCCTCATCCACGGAGGTTCGGCTTCCATCGCCGAAAAGGGGACGGGGAACGAAGTCGCTCGGCCAAACCGATCAACACACCTGGAACGGCGGGACTTGCTGATGACGGGCGAAAACCCGGACTCGCGCCGCGACTACCTCGTCACCCGCGAGGCGGCCTTGCGACTGGCACCGCTGGCGACGTCCGCGCGCCTTATCGTCCGCTACGTGCCCGACCGCCTGATCCTGCCGAGCCACAGCTTGCCGGTTTATTTGGCGCGGCTCGAATCCATGGACTGGCCCAACCTCGAAGCGCTCGGATCCACGCTTTTGAGCGACTTGAGCAACGAGCTGGTACCACGCTGGATCCGGGTCGAATTGTTCACCGACGGCAACGACGGAAGCCGACATCACATCGCCCTCGGCGACCGCCAACCGGGCTGGAGAAATCCCGACCTGCTCGACCGACTGCCACCTCTCTAGTGCACCGGCGCATTCACTTCGTTCACGCCCCCGTGCACCAAGCCTTTGTCGATGCATCAACTTTCCAAACTTCGGCTGTCGCCTCCGTTTGGGTCGATGCACTAGGTGTCGATCCCTATTTGGAGCGCTTCCGGCAATAGGTGGTCATGGCGATTTCGTCGAGGTCCGCTTGTTCGGCCCGTGCCTCCTTTTGGCGACGATCGCGGCGAGCAATGTCGTCACTGATTTCCAGCGACTTAAAGGCTTGAAATGCGTCCGAAACGATGTCGTCCGCCTGAGCCACCGCGGCGTCAAGGGCCGCGACCTCGTGGCCCAGGGAACGCTGTTGGCCAATGATCCATGTCGCGAAAGAGGTATACATGTCGACCGCGATTTCCGATTTCGCGGCCATCTGGGCCTCGCGTTCGAGCTCGGCCTTGAGATCGGCGATCCGTTCGCGCAAGTTTTAGCGGTCGGATTCGAGCTTGGCGCGGAATCGGCAGGCATCGTCCAGCGCCTCCTTGCGGAGTCGGATCAGCGTCTTGACGGATTTCATGTTTCGCCCTCGCTCCCAAGGATCCGTTCCAGGTGTTCGTAACCGGAAGCGAGGGGACAACGCTCGTCCTTATCCTGGCCCAGAAAGGATTCGAGCAGCGCATGATAACGAATCGCCTCGTCGACATCCGGGTCCGATCCCGCCCGGTAGGCGCCGAGACGAATCATCTCGGCCATGTTTTCGTAGGTGGCGATCAGCGTCCGGGCCCGGCCCACAAAATGGTTCCCCGCTTCGTCATTGCAGTTGGGCATGGTCCGCGAAACGCTACGCAGGATGTTGATGGCGGGAAAACGCCCGCGTTCGGCGATGGCGCGATCGAGGACGATGTGGCCATCAAGGATGGCCCGTACGGCATCCGAGATCGGCTCGTTGTGGTCATCGCCGTCCACGAGGACCGTGAATAATCCCGTGATCGAACCCTCCCCGCGACCGGGTCCCGCCCGCTCCAGCAGCTTGGGTAGTTCGGCGAATACCGTCGGCGTATATCCCTTCGTCGCCGGAGGTTCGCCGGCCGATAGACCGATCTCCCTCTGGGCCGTCGCGAAGCGGGTGACACTGTCCATCAAACACAGCACGTCCTTGTCGTCGTCGCGAAAATATTCGGCGAGCGAGAGAGTGAGATAGGCCGCTTGGCGCCGCATCAGCGGCGATTCGTTCGAAGTGGCGACGACGATACTGCGCGCCAGTCCCTCGGGGCCGAGGTAGTCCGCGATGAATTCCTGCACCTCGCGTCCCCGTTCGCCGATCAATCCTATGACGTTGACATCGGAGGAAGTGTAGCGCGCCAACATCGAAAGCAGCACCGACTTGCCGACGCCGGATGCGGCGAAGATGCCCATTCTTTGACCGCGGCAGCAGGTCAAGAAAGTATTGAGGGCACGAACGCCGAGATCGATCTTTTGCCCGACCCGCCGACGGGCGTGCGCCGGCGGCGGATGGTTGCGCAGCGGATAGGCGACCGGACCCGAGGCTATCGGCCCGCCACCGTCGACGGGTTCGCCGAAAGCGTTCACGACCCGCCCAAGCCAGCCTCCACTGGGATAAACGACGGGATCCGATTCGACGACGAGCGCCTCGCAACCAAGGCCGATACCCTCGACCGAATCGAACGGCATCAGCAGCGCTCGGCCATCGCGAAACGACCTCCAGGTCACCATCCGTTCGCCGCGGGCGAGGATTTGGCAGCGTCCGCCAACGGTCTCGCTGCAACCGGCGCATCGAGCGCCCAACACCGCCGTGACCCGACCGTACTGGCGGAACGCGTTCGGCTGGAGAGTTCTTGTAAAGCGGTCACCAATTTCCGACCGCATGGTTCGCAGGAACAATTTTTAGTCGCGCGGGATGAGTGGGATCGTGCTCGGGTGCACGGGGTTCGGGGCTAGCGCTTGCCTCGACGGCATGGGGACTGCTCGAAGCCACCGGACGGCGTTTTCGGATTCGAAGGCACCCGGCCCGCGCCGCTCGGCGGCACGTCCCGGTCCGGGGGAGAGGCGTGCTGTCTCAGGCGATGGGCGCGGTCATGATCGCGTCGAGGCCTCCTGCGCCCGGGCGGCATAGTGCCGGTTGGCCTCGGGCAGATAACGGAAGGCCGCGCAGCGCACGATGGCGATGGCCGCGTTGGTCAAGCAGGCGTTTCTGGGCAGGTGACGCACGTAGGCCCGGCATCGGGGGCTTCGTCGTAGGTGAAGTCGCGCACGTAGAGGCGGTCCTCGATGCCAGTGGTTGCGCACCAGTTCGAGCAACTCCTCGGGTCCGGGCGCGCTCTGCGCCGAGCGAGGTGAGGCTCCAGGTCACCTCGATGCTGCGCTTGCCGGTCTTGAGGATCTCGCGTTCGCGCTCGATGCGCATGGCCTCGTCGCCCGTGGAGGTTGGCGTAGCCGTCCCACTCGGCAGCGGAGAGGTCGACGACGGCGCAGCGTCGGCGCTCGATGCGGCCATGGCCCTTGTCGAATCGCTGAAGTCGATCGCCTTGTTTCGAAGATCATCTCCTGGTTGTCCTTGACCGCGCTCATCACGTATCGGCGCGACGCCCGAGCAGGCAGCGCTGCGGTCTCGTGCGAGCGGCATCGCGTCCATGGTGACGATCCGGCCTGTGAGGTCGAGGCCGCTGGAGAGTTAGTCGGGACCACGCCGGTGTCGTGCTCGACCGCCGCCACCATCATCCTGCGCCCGTCTTCGGTCTGCTTGAGGCGCCGCGCAGATCCTTTCCGTCCATGGCGACCGGCGCGTGCGCGCTGCCATGCTGGCCGGTCCACTGGCTAATCGCGTTTCCAGGGTCTCTGGCGGCAGGGCGGTGAGGGTCTTGTGGAAGGTGGTGATCGCGGGCGGGGTGTCGACCACGGTATCCGTGTGGCGTATTAACTCTTTCTTTACACGATGGCCATTAAGGTTAATTATTCGTCTCAGAACAGAATGCTTCAGCTAATAACTGGAAAAGAGCTTCATCATGCGCGTCTTGCTTGTCGAAGATGACACTAATATGGCGAAGAGCATCGAACTGATGCTTGCGTCCGAAGGTTGAGTTTGCGATGCGACCGATCTCGGCGAAGACGGTCTCGAAATCGGCAAACTCTACGACTACGACATTATTATCCTCGATTTGATGCTACCGGACATCGACGGATATGAAGTGTTGCGGCGATTTCGGGCGGCAAAGGTGGAGACGCCGATTCTCATTCTTTCCGGGCTGGACGCGCCGGCCAAGAAAATCAAGGGTCTGGGCGGCGGCGCCGACGACTATTTGACGAAACCCTTCGACAGGGGCGAACTGGTGGCGCGGATCCAAGCGATCGTGCGGCGATCGAAAGGTCATTCGGATTCAGTCATTCAGACAGGTAAGCTGGCGGTGAATCTCGATAGCCGATCGGTGGAAGTAGACGGTCAACCCGTTCACCTCACGGGCAAGGAATATGGAATTCTCGAGTTGTTGTCGCTCCGCAAGGGAACGACCCTGACCAAGGAAATGTTCTTGAATCATCTCTATGGCGGGATCGACGAGCCCGAGCTGAAGATCATCGACGTTTTCGTATGTAAACTAAGAAAGAAGCTATCGGCCGCAACCGGTGGTGAAAATTACATTGAAACGGTTTGGGGCCGTGGCCACGTCCTCCGCGAATCGTCGCCGAACGACTCGACCATGGAAAGCAGCGTTTCCGCGATCGCGGCCGAGGCAACCAACGTGGCGGGCGCGGCCTAGCGACGGATCATCGCCCGTGCTGCACAAAACGATTTTTCGAATTTGACTTCATGGCCCCGCCATGGGACAGGCGGGTTCGTGTTGATTATGAAAGGCCGGCCACGGGCGGGAAGCGCGAGTTCACTATTGCGCGGTTCGCGGCGCTGTCATGTAAATCCCGCGCTGTCCGTTCATCTGTTGAAAGGCATCGCTAACACCAAACACGGATTCGCGCCTCCGAGGAAGAGGAATCCATCCGCCGGCATCAAACGGCTGATTCTTTGCAATACCGTCCCTTTGGTCGATGCGTCGAAGTAAATCAGCACGTTGCGGCAGAACACGACATCGAAGGCGCCGAGCGCGGTGATGTCGTCGAGAAGATTAAGGGTGCGGAACTGGATCATCGCCCTGATCGACGCGTCGATTTGCCATAACTCATCACTGCTGTCCGGTTAACTGAACGGTTTTGGCGACGGAAGGCAATATTTCTGCAGGGTTTGAAGCGAAAATGGGTGGTGTCGATTTGAATTGGATGGAGCACTTTTCGGAGTTTTTCCGAGGAGATGCTCATGAATACCGGCAAGACCCTTTTCGCCCAACTCATGGGTTTCGTGCCCTGGACGACCTTCACGCGGATCGTCAATCTGTACGGCAGCGATCACCGGGTCCGGCGCTTTCCTGCGCCGAGCAATACCGGGCCATGGCCTTCGCCCAGCTGACCTACCGGGAGAGCCTGCGCGACATCGAGGCTTGCCTCTCGGTCCAAGCGTCGAACCTCTATCACATGGGCTTCCGCCGGCCGGTCCGGCGCTCGACGCTGGCCGATGCCAACGAAAGGCGCGACTGGCGTATCCACGCGGAGTTGGCCCAGCGGCTGATCACCGTGGCGAGGAAGCTGTACGCCGGCGAAGAACTGGAGTTGGAGCTAACCAACACCGTCTACGCCCTGGACTCGACGACCATCGCTCTGTGCCTGTCGGTCTTTCCGTGGGCGCACTTCCGTGCCACCAAAGCGGCTGTGAAGATGCACACATTGCTCGACCTGCGGGGCAACGTACCGAGTTTCATCCATATCTCGGACGGCAAGCTGCACGACGTTCATGCCCTCGATATGCTGATACCGGAAGCCGGAGCGATCTACGTCGTGGATCGTGGCTACGTCGACTTTGCCCGCCTTCATGTGTTGCATCAAGCTGGGGCCTCCTTCGTCACCCGCGCCAAATCGAACATGGATGCTCACCGCGTCTATTCGGCGGCATCGGATCGCCCGGCGGGCATCGTTTGCGACCAGACCATCTCCTTGGACGGCATCTGCACCAAGACGGATTATCCCGAACTTCTGCGGCGCATCCGCTTCAAAGACCCCGAGTCCGGCAAGATGTTGGTGTTCATCACCAACAACTTCTCCCTTCCCGCTGCCACCATTTGCGCCCTCTACAAAAGCCGCTGGCAAGTGGAGCTCTTCTTCAGGTGGATCAAGCAACATCTTCAGATCAAGCAATTCTTCGGAACCTCGGAAAACGCGGTGAAGACGCAGATCTGGATCGCCGTCTCGGTCTACGTCCTCGTCGCCATCGTCAAGAAGCGCCTCGACTTGGACGCCTCGCTCTACACTTTGCTACAGATCCTCTCGCTGACCCTCTTCGAGAAAATGCCTCTACATCAAGCACTTACCAAAGACGAAAACAGACGCAACCCACCGCAAATAACCAACCAATTGAATCTATTCGCTTTTTAACCGGACACTAGTGATAACTCATTCACCTGTGAAAAGTATTTCAGCATCATCTGTACCGGCAAACCGCGCTGCACCTCGAACTGGGAATACATTCCGGCCTTGGATTTCTCGAGTACTTCCGTCGAGATGTCGGTGGCGATGATCTCGAAGCGCGTATGCCTCACCTTCTTCGCCTCCTCGCGAAGGCACATCGCGATGGAATAGGGTTCCTGGCCGGTCGAGCAGGCGGCGCTCCAAATCCGGATGACCCCGGTGGTCGAGCGCCTTTCCAGCAAACGCGGAAGAACGATCTCGCGGAATTGATCGAAGGGCCGCTTGTCACGAAAAAAGAACGACTCGTTGGTGGTCATCGCCTCGGTGACGTCGCGCAACAATGGCTCGTCACGACCGATACGAATCGCTTGGACGAGATCGTCCAGTCCGGCCATGCCGCGCTTGCGGGCGACGAGCCATCGGCTTTCGACCAGATAGCCCTTTTCCTTGGAAAGGACCAATGAACGTTGTTTCAATAGGTCACTGATGAAATCGAAAGGCTCAGTTCGCATTTGGTATGCATTGTGGTAGAATGTTCGCGGTTTGTTTAGGGGAGCGAGGAGATGGATCACGAGCGGTTTCGAGACTGGCGCGCTTGCGGGCGACCGGAGCCAGTCGGCTTTCGACCAGATAGCCCTTTTCCTTGGAAAGGACCAATCCCGAACGTTGTTTCAATAGGTCACTGATGAAATCGAAATGGAACCGGTCATTGCCCCGGATGCCTTGCTCGTCTCCGACGCCAGCCGCTGTTACCCGCCCGCCGCAGCGGCGCTCGCCATCCGCCACGAGACGGTCAATCTCTCCGCCGGAGAACGGGTACGCGGCGCCCTGCACATCCAGACGGTCAACAGCCGTCATAGCCAACTCAAGGGCTTCCTGCGACGCTACCGCGGCATCGCCACCAAGTATCTCGACAGTTACCTGCGCTGGTTCCATCTCATCGAACTCGCCGACCGACCGACCCCGAGAGCATGCTTGGCCGCAGCCATGGCGAAGCCATGCATACGGTTCACGAACTGAGCCAATCGAAATCTTCGGATTTCATCGCCCCACTTCTCCTGCGAGTTCGTCGATCCGCGACGCGATATTAGAGACCGGGAGTACGGCACAGCAGACACCCGCCGTAGCGACGGCGCCGGGCATGCCCCAAACGACACTTGTATCCTCGTCCTGGGCGATAACCGATCCGCCGGCGGCGGCGAGGGCCTTGCCGCCGTTCAAGCCATCGTGGCCCATACCCGTCAGGATGACTCCCAGGGCGCGCGCGCCGTAGGTCCGCACGACGCTTTCAAGCGAGGGATCGACGGATGGGCGGCAATAGTTGATGGGCGGGCCCTGGGTAAGGCGAATCTTAGCCTCGTCCCGGTTTCCCGTGATCGACATGTGAAAATCACCGGGGGCGACATAGGCGTGATCGGGCTTGACGACCTCGCCATCCTCGCCTTCCTTGCACGGCAAGCCGCAGTTTTACCCAATGTGCTTCGCAAGTATCGCGGTGAATTTTTTCGGCATGTGCTGGGCGATCAAGATGGGCACGGAAACGGGTCGCTTTAGCCCCCCCAGAACCGTGAACAATGCCTGCGGTCCGCCAGTCGAGCTCCCGATGGCGAGGATTTTGGGACTGTAGTGACTGGGTCGCGCCAGAACGATCCACATGGAGGAATAAAGCGCCACCCCGTGTCTGTCCGGGGCCGCGCGCGCTTTTTCTTTTAACGGTGATTCGGCGTTGGCGCCCTCCGGCAAGGCGAGACCGACCGTCCCCCGATAAGCCGCCCCGAGAGCCTTCACCTTGGCCAGGAGTTCGTCGCGAAACTCCGACCCACCGTGCAGTTCCGTCCTTGACGTCGGCTTGGAAATATAATCGGCCGCGCCATTCGCGAGCGCCCGCAAGCTGATCGCCGCGTTCTTCGTCGTCAGCGTCGAGGCCATGATAACCTTGAGGTTGGGCTTGGCCCTGATAATCTTGGGGAGAGCGGTAATGCCGTCCATGACCGGCATCTCGTTGTCGAGAACCATCACTTCGGTGTCGACGCGGGCAATGGACTCGACCGCCTTCAATCCGTTTCCGAGGGAAGCCACGATCTTGATCTGCGGATCGCTTTCGAGCGCCCGCGTGATCAAACCTCGAATGACCGCCGAGTCGTCGACTACCGTTACGCGGTAAGGTCCCCCGTACGCACTTCCCGTCCCCTCATCGACGGGCGATACCGAAACAGGCGTCTGCAACATTATACAAGCCCGACCTCGGAAAATTTCAGTTTGATGACATCGCTGTCGAACGGCTTCATGATGTATTCATTCGCCCCCGCGGCCATCGCTTCCTGAATATGTCCGATATCGTTTTCCGTGGTGCAGAAGACGACGACGGGTTCCTCGCCCCCGTCCGTGCTCCGCAACTCGCGAAGAAAGTCGATCCCACTCATCACCGGCATATTCCAGTCCAGGAGAATGGCGTCGGGCATTCCGCGGTGACAGAGCGCCAGTGCTTCCCTGCCATCGACGGCTTCCGAAATCTCGAATTCGAGGCCTTCGAGGATCCGCCGCGCAACGGTGCGGATTACTTTGGAATCATCGGCGATCAGGCATGATTTCATGGCACCCCTCCTATTTTTCCGAACCCTGGCATGGCAAGATTTTCGACACCCGGTCAGGCGGCCTTCGATCGGCTCGTGGCGAGCAGATTCTTGACCTCGAGCACGACCAGGAGGCGTTCGTCCAGTCGGTAGATACCAGCCGATACGTCACGCCAGTGCGGGTCGAGGGTGTCGGGATTGCGTTCGAATCGGTCGGCCGGCAAGCTTAGGACCTCTCCGACCCTGTCGATCAAGAGACTGTAAAGCTCGCCCTCGTGCTCCACGACGGCGCTCATTTGCGGTCCCGAGTCCTCCCTGGGCGGCAACTTGAGCCGGACCCGAACGTCGATCGCGGTGACGATGCGTCCCCTCAGGTTCAACGACCCGGCGACATCCGGCGGGGCCGCGGGAATGGGGGTGATGCGCTGGGGTCCGAGAACGTCCTGAACCGCGAGCACGGGGATGCCGAACCACTGCTCGTCGATCATGATCGTGACGAATTCTCGGTTCACGTCCGGGGAAGCGCCAAGCGATACCGATTTCGAAATCTGGGTCATGCGGCACCTTTCGTCAGGTTGAGCGACTGCGACAGAGCCGACAACAGAGCGTCACGATCGAATTTGGCGACGTAATCGGTGAAGCCCGCCTCGCGGACGCGTTCGATGTCCGTCGCCGAGGTATGCGATGACAAGGCCACGATCGGGGTGTCGCGCCAGCGCTCGTCGCCATGGCAGACCTTGGCGAAATCGAATCCGTCCATGCCCGGCATTTCGATATCGCTCACGATGACGTCGAAATCCCCGTCCTTCTCCAGAACGCTCAGGGCCTCGTCGGCGTCGGCGGCGGCCAACACTTCGTAGCCGGCGCCGGCCAATAGCGGCGACAGAAGATTGTGGAAGAAGGGGCTGTCATCGATCAGGAGCACGCGCTTGGGCTGTCCCCTGGAACCCTCGCCGCCGCCGCGCTTGAACCAGTCGCTGTAAGCTTGGGCCAAATAGTATCCGGCGTCGATAATCTCGGTCGCTTTGTCGGACAGCACCGCGCTGCCGACAAGACCCGGTTTCTCGCCCGAAAGCTTGATCTCCAACTTGGCATCGACGATGTCGACGATCTCGTCGACCAAGAGGTCCATGCTGCGGTCTCCGTTGGCGAAGACCAGGACCGGTTGGCGACCCTCCCCCACTAATTTCTGATCGGCCGAAATCGGGATCAAGGACATCAACTGATCGCGGTACTGCACCACCCGCCGGTTGTCGTAGTCCTCGATCGCCGAATGCTCGATTTCCTCGAGCCGCGCGATCAGGGCCAGCGGCACCGCCTTCGGGGTCTCGTTTCCGGCCCGGAACAACAGCATCGACACCGTGTCTTCCTGGACCTTTTGCGCGGCCTCCTCGGACTCGGCGCCGTCGTTACCGCCCACGGCCAACTGGCCGGTGGCGGCCACGATGCCATTGGTATCGATTAGATACATCAAAATCTGAAGCCGATTCGGCCTCGTTTCACGTGTCGCCGCATGCCGCTCCTACGGTGCGCTGGCGTGCGATAAGCGATTGTATTGACGTGACTATTCCCCATCGCTATACTGTCCATCACCTTGCCAACCCAGCGATGAGGCCGTCACAGCCTACGTCCACTGTTGCCGTCACCATGCTACCTCTGCGCTTACGGGTCGGTTACCCGAAATCGTCGCGCAGAAACCGCCTCGAAGGATCTCCGCACCATGGTCGAACGCCAGTACCGCACCCTCACCAAGCGTACCGTCGACCACCTCTCGGTCAACGGCAAGGACGCCATCTTCTGGGACGACGACCTTCCCGGCTTCGGCGTTCGAGTATATCCCTCGGGCAAGAAGGTTTTCGTCGTCCAGACGCGCGCCTTCGGCCGCTCCAAGCGCGTCAGCCTCGGCCGGCATGGCGACCCCAACTTCTCCGTCGACCACGCCCGCAAGAAGGCCACCGACATCATCGCGCGCATCAAGACCGGACAGCCGCCGGTTCCGCCCGAGCCCGAGCCCGACCCGACGGTCGCCGACCTCGCCGGGCGCTACGAGCGCGAATACGTCGCGATGCACTGCAAGCCCCTGACCGTCTCCCATTACCGGCTCATGCTCCGCAAGCATATCGTGCCGGCCCTCGGCGGGCGCCTCGTCGCGGACGTCGAGTACAAGGACATCCTCGCCTTTCACAACAGCCTGCACCACATGCCGACCGTCGCCAACCGGGCGGCCGACATTCTGGTCAAGATGTTTAACTTGGCGGATGCGTGGGGCTGGCGCCCCTCGGGTAGCAATCCCGCCCGGAGCGTGCCCCGCTTCAGGGTCGAGAAGCACGAGCGGTTCCTCACCCGCGAGGAACTCTACCGGCTCGGCGAGGCGCTCCGGGCGGCTCCCGGCGAGCGGCTTGCCTCGACCCATGCCGCGTCGGCCATCCGCCTCCTCGTGCTGACCGGATGCCGGCGCAACGAAATCCTCGGCCTTCGCTGGGACGACCTCAACTTCGACACCGGCGAGATGCGCCTCCCCGACACGAAGACCGGCACGCGGATGGTGCCGCTGACCCCCGCCGTCGCGAGAGTGTTCGCCGGCCTCTCCCGCACGCCCGGCAATCCGTGGGTGTTCCCGGGCCGGAAGACGGGCGCCCGCCTGGTCAACCTCAACGACTCCTGGGACCGCGTGCGCAAGCGCGCGGGGCTCGAAGACGTCCGCCTGCATGACTTGAGACACACGTTCGCCTCCCGCGCCCTCGCGCTCGGCGAGGGCCTGCCGATGATCGGCGACCTGCTCGGTCACCGGATGGTGACCACGACCGCGCGGTACGCGCATCTTGCCCGCGACTCGGTGCGCCATGCCACGGCCAACGTCGGCGACGACCTCGGGCCCAGGCTCGCGCCGCCCGACGGCCGGTAGCGCGCCCGCGCCGACGCAACTTCTCACGGGAGCCCGCCATGCGAAGCCCGAACAAGCTCGTCCTTTCCCGGCGCGCGGTCGACGCCCTTCCGGTCGCCGAGCGCGAAGCCGTCTTCTGGGACCGCGACCTGTCCGGCTTCGGCGTGCGCGTCCATCCCACCGGCTCGAAGGTCTACATGGTGCACACCCGCGCCCAGGGGAAATCCCGGCGCGTCACCATCGGCCGCCATGGTGTGTGGACGCCCGAACGGGCGCGCCGCGAGGCGGGGAGACTGATCGCCAGCCTCAAGGCCGGCGAGACGCCGCGCCGGCCGGGCGCAGATTCGCCCTCGGCCAACGGGCCGACGCTCGCCGAGATGGCCGAGCGGTACATGACCGAGCACGTCGCCGTGCGCTGCAAGCCGACCACCCAGCGCGGATGCCGCCATATCCTAGACAAGTTCCTGCTGCCGCGCTTCGGGGCTCTTCGCCTGAGCGAGGTCACGCCCGACCACGTTGCGGCGCTGCACTACCGGCTGCGCGAAAAGCCGGTCATGGCGAACCAAGCGGTCTCGCTGCTCTCCCGGCTGTTCTACACGGCCGCGAAGTCGGGCGAGGCGCCGGCCGGGGGCAATCCCTGCCGGTTCATCCAGAAATATCCGACGCGCGGACGCGAGCGCTTCTTGTCGGAGCAGGAGTTCGACCGGCTGGGCCGGGTGCTCGCCGAGCTCGAACCCCGGGGCGCGATCTCGACCAGCGCCGCCGGGGCGCTGCGCCTGCTGATGCTGACCGGCTGCCGGCGCAACGAAGTCGTGACGCTGCGATGGGAACACGTCGACCTCGAACACGATGAGCTGCGCCTGCGCGATGCGAAGACTGGAGCCCGGGCGGTGCCGCTGTCGCCAGCGGCGATACAGGTTCTCACCGCGCTGCCGCGCCGGCCCGACAACCCCTGGGTGTTTCCCGGCCGCGTGCGCGGTACCCGCCTGCGCACGCTGAACGCGTCGTGGCAGGTCGTTCGCAAGGAGGCCGGGCTCGAAGACGTCCGCCTGCATGACTTGCGTCATACTTGTGCAACACGGCCTAATTTCTATGAGATTTCCAGCGGTCTCCGGTACGTCTTGGTCTTGTATCCATTTGTTTTAGCGTTCTTTTTCAGAATTCATCCGAGTTTCCACCGCCGGCCTGATTCAGCCTCTCCGATTTGCGGAAGCATACCGTAACCGGATTTGAACACTATCCGGGCACGACATGGCTGCGAATGACCGCCGACCCCCGGAATCCCTGATTCGCGCGCGGTAACCGCGCGCGGTAACCGATGGAGTGGACGCCCCCCTTCCCACGGCGTCACGATACGCCAGGAAGCAAACGCACGCGGTGTGCGTTGAGGGGAAAAGGGGAGCGCCCATGGACAACGTTAGCATCATCGGCATCGACATTTCGAAGAGCAGTTTCCAAGTGCACGGAGCCACGGCGAGCGGCGAACCGGTGCTGCGCAAGAAGCTCTCGCGCGGGAAGGTGCTGGAGTTCCTGGCTTTGCAGCCGCCGTGCCTGGTGGTGATGGAGACGTGCGGCGTGGCCCATCACTGGGGGCGGGAGATTCAACCGCTCGGCCACGAGGTCCGGTTGATTGCGCCGATATACGTGAGGGCGTTCGTGAAGCGACAGAAGAGCGACGCGCGCGACGCGGCAGCGATCGTCGAGGCGGCTCAGCGTCCGACGATGCGGTTCGTGGCGGTCAAGCCGGCTGGCGCAGGTCCAGGCGCGCTCGATGTTGTTCCGCACGCGGGGGCTCCTGGTTCGACAGCGCACGCAGACGGTCAACGCGTTGCGAGGTCACCTCGCGGAGTTCGGTCTGGTTGCGCCGCGAGGCGTGGCCAATGTCGAGCAACTGTGGGAGGCGTTTGCCGAGTGCGCCGAAACGCTCCCCGAACTGGTCGTATCCACGGCTGATTTACTGTTTGACCGGATCGACGAGTTGAACGTGCAGCTCGACGAGGTCGACCAGCAGATGCGGTCGATCGTGAGGGAGGACGAAGAGTTGCGGCGGCTGATGACGATTCCGGGGGTGGGAGAGGTCGGCGCGATGGCGGTGTACGCCTTCGCACCGGCGATGGAGGGCTTCGCCCGGGGGCGTGACTTCGCGGCGTGGATTGACCTGACGCCGCGCGAAATCTCGACGGGCGGGCGGCAGCGGCTGGGACGAATCACCAAGATGGGGGAGCGGGACCTGCGACGACTGTTGGTTCTGGGGGCGACGTCGGTGATCCGCCATGCCCGCCGACGCAAGGAAATCGAGGACCCCTGGCTTCGCAGGATGCTGGCGGAGAAGCCGCCCAAGCTGGTCGCGGTGGCCCTTGCGAACAAGATGCCGCGCATCATCTGGGCGCTGATGGTGAAAGGGGAGAGCTACCGCGCGCCGAAGGTGATCGGCGCGGTCGTTGGATAAGGCCGGGACCAGGAAGCGGGACCAGGAAGGGCAAGCAGGAACATGGGGTCGCGGATGGCCCCAACAGGGTGCGGGCAGGACGGGGAACAAAGTAGGGGCAAACGGTCAGTGAGACGGGGTCGGAAAAACCAGCTGCCGAACGAAGAGCCTTGGAGCTCGCGTAAGCGATATGGATCCGATCTCACGAAAACCATGCGGGCCCGCGGCCAACAACGGCTGCATCGAGAGGCCGGACATACGACGGTACCTGACCCATATGCCGCTCTTCGTTCGAAGTCGTGCTTGCCAACCAGGGGGGCGTCCAGATACGTTCGGCCACACGCGACGGCTTGCCCGATCCCTGCATCTTGTCCACGGTGGCATTCAGGTCGGCACCGCCATCGCGACGCTGGTCCGCACGGCTGGTCTAATGTTCGGCGGCACCGTCGCGACCGCCGTCCGTCGTAGTAAGTCGGGAGAAGAGGTTCTCAAGGCCGAATCCGGCCTCCCACACCGTGCTGCCGATGCGGATGCGCGGCG
>CBDCME010000047.1:0-43279 GCA_965218865.1 Alphaproteobacteria bacterium | reverse complement strand
GGAGATGCTTACCCGCACTCGGCCGCACCCGAGTGTGATTCTACCGATTGAGGGTACGCCGCCAATCTTTTCGGAGGGAGCGCAACCAGATGTCCTTTTTCGGCTGGGCTCGTTTGGTATGCCTGTCGTAGCGTCCGCGGCCCTGGGTGGTCCCGATGCGGGTCCAGCCCGACGCCCGGTAGACGGCACCGGTGTATCGCGGGATCTCGACGAAGGTTTCGATCAGCACCGGGGTGGTGCCGTAGCGCTCGGTCCAGTCGGTGGGCAGGCGCCGGCGCACGATGGCGAGGATGTGCGAGCCGAGGTTGGGGATCTCGATCCAGGGCAAGATCAGGAACCTCGGATTGTCGATCACGAGCGGGAGGTTCTTCTCACGCTTCTCGGGCGTCCATCCGATGAAGTTGTCGCGCGGGGCGAGCTTCCAGGCTGCGGTGGAGAAGCCGAGCATGGCGATGGGCCAGCCGTTGCGGTCGTGAACGGCGTAGCGCATCTGGGCGCCGACCAGGGTCTTGTATCCGAGGTAGTGGTAGCGGGCGACGAACTCGTTCCAGAGCCTGCTTTCCCGGGTGCTGTGCACGACGGCGCGGAAGTCGAGCGGGCGGACCTCGTCGAGGGTCGTGGGCGCGGGGAACAGCGGCGGCTCGGTGTCGGGTCCGAAGGCGATGGGCTTGGGCCGGCCCCGTTGCCACCTGGGCGGCGGCAGCTCGATGAGGCCGTCGCGGTGCATGGCGAGCATGGTGACGCGGGCCATCATGTCCTTGAGGCCGCCGTCGGGCTTGAGCCAGCCGATGCGCCGGCAGAACTCGATCGACAGGGCCCGGCGGCTGAGCTGCGCGGGACCGGCGACGAGCGCCCGCAGAAGCGCCATTTCCTCGGCGGTGAAGTCTCGGCCGTAGTAGCGGCACTCGACCGCGCCGGTCATCCCGACGCCGTGAGTTCGCGCCGGCGCTCCTCGCTCATCGACCACGGCAGCCAGGGCGAGAGGTCGTCCGGCGGCTTGCCGCCGTTCTCCGCGCACGCGGTCAGCCATTCCTTGAGCCAGCGCCGGACGTCGATGCCGTTGATCGCCAGCGTGCCGGCCACGGAGTACATGGTCGCGGTGAAGTCGGCGCCCTTCTCGCTGTCGGAGCCGAAGCTCAATCGCCGCCCGATGACAGCCCCGCGCAGGGCGAGCTCGCCGCGGTTGTTGTCCATGGGCACGAACGGCTTGTCGACGAAGACGCATAATCCCTCGCGGTGTTTGACGAGCGATCGCAGCGGCTTGGCCCTGCGCGCCCTGTCCGTCAGTCCGGCCAGTTCCGCTTCGGCGGCTGCGAACAGCTCGTCGACCGCCTTCTTCAGCTTGGCGTGCGCCGCATCGAACGCCGGCGTCTGGCGTTCGAGAGGGTGAGCGGGGTCGTAATGCTCCAGCCGCGCATCGTTCAGGCGGTAGATCTCCGCGATTCGCTCGATCCATCTCTGGCACCAGCGCCTGAGCCGCACACGCCCCGCCGCGCGGTCGATGAACGAGCGCCTTTGATGCGCCCAGCACCATTGCAGGATCACCCTGCCGGCGAGCTCGCGGGCCAGTTTCTTGTAGGCGCTGAACCGGTCGCAGACCAGGACCACGGTGCCCTGTGTCGAGCCGAACAGCTTCGTCGCGACCTCGGCGCTGCGCGAGGGATCGATGTGGAAGTAGACCGCGTCCGGGCTCACAGAGGTCCACAGCCAGGCCCGGCTCGAGCGCCCCTTCTCGCGATACGCCTGAACGCGCCAGGATGTTTCGTCGGCATGGCGCAGCGCCGCCTCGTTCTGGTGCGCGAGGATCGACTTGGCCAGCGGCTCGAACAGCGGCACGAAGCGCTTGGTGCTGTCGGCCAGCGTCCCCGGCGAGATCGCCAGCCCCATGTCGCCGAGCCAGGCCACGACCCGATGCAGGGGACGGCAGCAGACGAACCGTTCGTAGAGCATGCACGTCCAGACGCTGATCCCGTAGGGCGTGGTCTCGAACAGCCGCGTCACCGCAGGCGCGGTCACCTCGCGCGGCGAGGACGCGCAGTCGCAACCGCGGCGGTAGCGCGGCCGGACGATGGTGTTCTCGTAAGCCTCGATGTCGATCTCGAAGAGAGTGGTGCAGCGCTCGCCGTTGGCGGCATAGGGCTTGCCGCAGCGCGGACACACGCGCGCATCCTCCGGCGGATCGCGTGTTTCCTTCTTCTGTCCGAGCCCGGGGCGTTGGGTGCGCCCGTGTCCGGCGGTGCCGCGCTGCTGGCCGCGCTTGCGCCCGGTGCCCGGCTTCTTCTGCCGCTCGCTCCTGCTGCCGTAGAGTGCCTTGGACAAGACGCTCCGGGTCGAACGCAGCTTGTCGAGGTCGAGTTCCAGCTTCTCGACACGCAAGGCCAGCGCCGCGTTCTCGCCCTTCAGATCCCGCACCTCGGCGCGCAGCTCGGCATTTTTCTTCCGCAGCGACGCGATCAGCTCGGTTGCCCGCACGACCGCCGCACGCAGCCGGTCGTTGCGCTCGCGCAGCCACGCGATCGTGCCCTCCCGGGCCTCCACCAAACGCTGGGCCGCCGCGAGCCGCCGGTCGAATTGCTTGCGCAGCGACTCGGCCACGCGCTCGCCCTTGCGGTACACCTTCGCGATCCGCGAGCGCTCTCGGTCGATATCCTGCTTCAGCCAGTTGATCTCGTCCTGGTGGCGCGCCTCGACCTGCTCCTGGTGCTCGTGAGACCTGCGCAACGTGATGCGAAGATCGGAGATCTCGGCGTCCTGGGACTCGACCCTGCGTTCCAACGTCTTCACAGCCCGCGACGCGGTCTTCGGTGCGGCTGCCTTGAGCTTGAACCGGCAGGTGCCGAGCCGCCTCGTCAGCGAGTTCGCGAGCGCTCGGGCGTCCCTCTCCGACCGGCGCAGTTCCTCGCGGCGCAACTCCGCCACTCGCGCGCGACCCCGTTCCTCCTCGATGCGCGCCTCTGCCTCTTCAAGCAGAGACGCCCAATCGAGCGGCTCGCACGCCGGCGCCACGATGGGAAGCGACCACAGGGTGTCGCCGCCCTCGGACGGCGTCAGGTCGGTGCCGAAATCCGCGTCGAGAACCGCCATGCGCGAGACGGTAGCGCATGCGCGGAATAGTTACCAGTCAGAAAATCCGTGGAGGTCTACGATCCCCCGGGACCCGAACGGTTACAGAAAAGTTGCACCCCGCCGTATACCCCGCCGTATATTGAACCCGCGCGCGAGGGGACTGAATCCTCGCGCGTGACTGCGCATGTGTTCGCATGAATGACGAATCGCAGAATTCCCGACGTTTCCTCCCTGCGACCAACGTCCCGCGCACCGACAAGGGACGATCGGACGCAAGGCCGAATGCCCGCCCGGTGACGGGAATTCGAGGCTGGCGGTGTCCGGGGACTGCTCCGGTGAGACGGGCCTCGGGCAAGCGTCCGGGCAATGTCTGTAACTGAACGCCGCCGGCTCGATGCGCGTGGGTCGCGGCGGTGCGCAGGCGCCCTGGCAGGCGTTGCGGAGCAGGCGGAGGGCACCGGAGCACGGTGCTCGCCATGCTACTCGCTCAACCTGTCGCGAAGGGCCTTGCCGGCCTTGAACAGCGGCACGGTGCGGGCGGGGATGGCGACGGCTTCGCCGGTGCGGGAATTGCGGCCCTGGCGCGTCGCGCGGTGGCCGGTGGAGAACTTGCCGAACCCTGGGATGTTCACGGCCTCGCCCCGCTCGAGTGCGTCGGCGACGGCGCAGACGACGGCGTCGACCGCGGTGGCGGCTTCGGCCCGGGACAACGACGAGCGGGCGGCGATGCGCGCACAGAGTTCCGTTCGGTTCACGGTTTCTCTCCAGTGTGCGTTCGGGCGCCGATGTTCGACGATGCGCGGGGCGTTGTCGAGCGTGCCCCGCCAGTGCGGGCCGTGGAGGGAGGGACGGCGACGGAATGCGCGGCGGATACGGCGCATCGGCGCTGTCGCAGGCGCTACGCGGTGAACCGCAGGCCCGGTCGAAACGCGTGGGCGATCTGTGTCAGCGTGGAGAAGGCGGGGTGTCGGTCCGTGCACGGCGAGCGCCTTTTCGGATCCGGGGATTGAGGGAGGTCAAGGCGCGCGCGGGGTGCATGCGTTATTCAGGGTGGCGTCGCGGGATACGGAGCCGGGGGTGACGACGAAAGCGCAGGGTCGCGATCCGGAACGGTCCTGGAGGCGGCTGAGAGAGAGCCCGGACTATGTGGCGGACTGGCGCGCCGGCGCCGGGCCGACGGTCCGCGAGGCGCCGCCGCATGCCTTTCGCCGGCAGACCGAGGCGGATCTGAAGGCTGCGCGCTGGAACCTGCTGGTCTGGGAGGACCCGCGGCATCCGCAGTGGGCCGAGCTCTTCCGGGCCGACGTTCCCATGGTCGAGGCGCGGGTCGCGGGGCCGGGGCCGCACGGCAGGCATTCGTGGCGCCGTCTCCTGCGCAGGGCGGGTGCGCGCTTCACGGGTCTCGGAGGCGTCGCGGCGCTACTCCACCGCCACCGGCGAGAGCGAGGCGGCGAGCCTCGACGAGAGCCTGTCGGCGAATCTCACGCGCATGCAGCGCTTCGAGGAGCGCGCCTCGCTCGCCCGCCAGGAATCGGAGAGCTGGTCCGAGCAGGCCGTGCAGGTGCGCACGCAGGCGCAGGCGATCGACCGCGAGCTCGGCCAGCCCTTCTTCGTCTGGCTGTCGGAGCGCGAGGGCGCCGACGGGCGCCCGATCGGCGCCGGGGCCGCGGTGCGCATCGCCACGCCCCAGACCCCGGAGGAGGCCGAGACCCTGCGCGAGCACGCCGCCGCCTTCGTCGCCGAGCGATTCCCGCGCCCGGACGGACCGGACCGGGGAACGCATCGCGGCGCTCGAAGCGGTCGAGCCGGAGCGCGCGACGGGCCGCGCCGCCGGGCTGGACGTGGACCGGGGCGCGGGACGCGACGGCGGCGCGTCCGAATCGGGGCAGCCCGAACGGAGTTCCGGGCCGGACATGGAGGAGGTGCGGACACCGAAGAGCGTCGATCGCGATCTCGGGCTGTAAGGGGCCAGGGCCGGCAACGGTGAGGCTCGTCGCAGATGTATCGGTGCGGTGCGGTCGTTCCGCGACATTGAAACCGCGTCGGACGCTCCATATAAGGTGTTCAACCGCCGTTGCGGCGCGGATAATGAATGCGTTTGTCGATGGGCGGCGAGGTGGAACGGTTCGATGGGTACGGTTCTCGAAGACGTCACAAGCGAGACGATCGACGCGGAGCATATCGCACGGCGCGTGGAGGACTGGTCGCAGCGCGTGGCGAATTTCTATGCCACGATCGGAGGCTGGTTGCCGGACGGATGGCAGGCCCGCGAGGGCAAGCCCGTGTTCATGCATGAGGAGCTCATGCGCAAGTCCGGGATCGGACGAAAGGAGATGCCGACCCTCGTGCTGGTCGGGCGGGCGGAAAACGTGGCAAGGCTGGAGCCGCGTGGACTGTGGATCATCGGCAGCAATGGCCGCATCGATCTGAAACGAGACGGCCGGCGCTACCTCATCGTCGACATGGCCGAGAACTTCGAAGTGCCGGAGTGGCGGGTCGCTCCCGCCGAACGGCGGTGCGACCGCGAGGCAGTCACCGACAACTGGCTGAGGCGCGTCCTGCGGTGAGCGATCTCGAGGCCATCGCGGCCTTGTACCAGCAGCTCGACAACTCTCTCGAGAACTTGCGCGAGCAGCACGATGCGGCCGGGGAGGCCGGCGAGCGCGACCGCGTCGCGCGCCAGCAGAGGCTCAATGAGCAAGCCTGGTTCGTGCTGGCCTGGGGCCAGTTGGAGGCCGAGATAGGCGACGCCTGCCGGGAAGCTATCCGCTCGGGGCAATCGCAGGATGAATGGCGGCATCGCAGGGCGTGGAGCCTGTACGATTATGAAAACCCCAGGCTGAGTTTCAAGAGTCGTCTGACGCTCGTTCTCGACCGCAGCAGCGAAGAGTGGAAGAGGACCGTGGAGCTCTACGAGGTGCGCAACCAGATTGCGCACGGCGATCTACGGTCGGAAGGCATAGACGTCTCGACCGTGATCGAGGATTTCCATCGCATCCAGTCGTCGCTGGCGCGGGAATGAATGGCGGCACGTTGCCTGGCCGAGGTGCGGAGATCTCTCCAGCTCCGGAATGAAATGTCGGCGAGATCCATTCCCACCGTGGCGCCGATGAGGCGGTTCTTGACCTGATGATCGATCTGAAGAACCTGCCGCTCGCCGGACTGCTGGGCCTGCACGCAGGCATCATGGAAGAGCTGCGCCGCCGCGGAGTCGCCCGGAACGAGAACAATCCGACGGGGAATCTCGCCGGATTCCTGTTCTGCGCCGCCTTCTCCTGGCGACAGGCGCCGAATTCGGAGAGAGGGTATTCCGCGAGCGACGGACGCGGCGTGCGGTATCAGATCAAGGGGCGGCGCCTCCATCGGCGCAATAAGTCTCGGCAACTGTCGGCGATACGCGATCTCGACGGATTCGATACATTGGCGGCGGTTCTGTTCGACAAGGAGTACCGCGTGTTGCGGGCCGCCTTGATTCCAAACACGGTGGTCCGGGAGCGGTGCAAGTTCGTGCAACACACGAACAGCCACAAGTTCATGCTGCACGACGACGTATGGGATGACGGGCGGGTTACGGACGTCACCGGGGAGTTGCAGACGGCGGAATCGGGGCTCTGAGGCATCGCGGGCACTCGGGAACCCGACCAAGCCGGCGCGCGGCCGTGTCGGTCGAAATTGTAACCGTCGACGAGACCGGCACGGTGATTCCGGTCGTTGTGCTGGGCATCGTGTACGTGGATGCAAACGTCACTGACCGTGCACCGTAGTGGTTCGTCGGCGACATCGGAGGCCGGAAACTATGGAACTCGCCGCATACCGCCTGTTCTACGACAACATCCATGACTTCAAGACGACGGCAATGCACGTCGAGTCGGAAATCAGACGCCACGGTATACGCAGTGACAGCGATGATCCGGTGCCGGGAATGAACGGCCGGATACACCGCGATGCGTGGGTGTCGATGAAGACCGTCTCCCACTTCAACCTCGCGACGGCTTTGGAGTTGATGCTGAAGCTGCTTCTCTTCCTCAACAAGGTTCCCCTGAAGGGGATCCCCAATAGGCAGCGGCACTTGCTAAGCAAGCTATACGATGCGCTTCCTAAGAAGTACCAGAGTCAGCTTGAATCGACATTTCAGGCAAGCAATGGCGTTGTTCCGAGCGGATATGAACTGGTCGCGTTCATCAACACGGCTTCGCCGACGCTGGCGCCTGGGTCCGGCCCTCCGGACCGGGATATTTCGTCCCTCAGGGGAGTCTTCGAGTATTTGGACGAGGACGTCATACTCTGGCAGAAGCGCTATTCGTGGGAGCTGATCGATGAAGGGCGCTGGCGCCACTACGTCAGCGAAATTTCGGTCTTCGTGGAACTTGTCGATCGGGTGATGAGAGACGTCAGAAGGTATTGAATCGGGCAGGTGGCGTTGAAGGCCGATGGGTCCAGTCGCTACAGAGTCGGGCGCTTCGCAGTATGCAGGCCGCTTTGCGTTTGGGGGTTATCCGCTTGACTCAATGACGATCATTCTTCACGCTACCATCCGTGCTCTCCACAAACAATGGGTAGGCGCGGTATGGGCAAGGTATATCGAGCGCTGGCCGTCGCGGCATTAGCCCTCGGCCTACTGTTTCCCACGCACCAGACACTCGCCGACGATGCCGCTGACGTAGAGGCCGTCGAGCGAGAACTGGAGGCCGAAGAGACAGCCTTGCAGCTTTACAGACGCGCGGTGGAGCGTG
The DNA here is from genome assembly GCA_965218865.1 of Alphaproteobacteria bacterium. Classification (GTDB taxonomy): domain Bacteria; phylum Pseudomonadota; class Alphaproteobacteria; order JAAXGF01; family JAAXGF01; genus CBDCME01. The sequence continues at coordinate 35,480 of CBDCME010000047.1, read as the reverse complement.
CGAGCAAGGCTGTCGAAGCGTCCTCATTGGGGCAAAAGGTCAAGCGGCTGTGGGGGGAGTTCTGGGCGGCCAGAGAGGCGTTTGAAGAGACGAGGGCCTATCGCGAGTATCTCGGGCCGGACAAGCTCGGAATTGTCTGCATCACCTGCTCAAGAGAGGAACAGAAGGCGAGGTCGGCAGAAATCGAGACGAGAAGGGAGCGCTATCAGGAAACCCACCTCTCATTTCGCATCGCTGAGATTGTGGAAGAGCGGGATGCGGCGCACCGACGAATGAACTTGCTACGCAACAGGATGGTTCTCAAGTTCCTCGCCAACGAGATAGCGCGAGTGGCTGAACAGGAGCTCGGCGATCTAGAGCGCGAGCTTCGAGAATTGGAGAAGAAGGCGCGGAAAGGGGTCACAATATGAGCCGCTGCGGCAAGTCGATGACCACCACCAGGAAGCTGGGTGTGGCTATGTTCGCGGCCATCCTCCTTCCCCTCGCCGCCTCGGCGGCAGCCGAAGAGAGCAAGGACCGCGAGCCCGATACCCCGATCGTCGAAGCGGCCGAACCGGTCGAGGAGTTAGCGACCGAGCGCATTATCCTCGGGGTGGACTGCACCAAGCCGCTCACCGTGTCCCTCCCCGATGACGTGCTCACCGAGTGCGAGGGCGAGTAAGCTACGTCCTGTGAAGACCAGAGCGAGCCGGCAGAGACCGGCCGCCTCAACGATGGAGGGACACCGTGAGCGACGACGAGGGAACTGTTGTGTTTAGTAAAGAAGTAAAACCCGGAACTGTGTTGAATTTCACTATAGAGCCGTCAACTAAGTTTGTAGTGGATTGTGAAGAATACGGAACAATCGAAGTAAACTTGCCTCATGGGGCAACAATTACACTGATAGCAGGGACAAAAGCTCCGAAGTTATACACCAGGAACCCTGACATCATTTCGCCTGATGGGGAAAATGTTGTCCGCTTTGACGATCAAGAATAATTCTTTGCCCGGTCTCCCCTCAAGCAGAACGGCGCAGAGGTCCTCAGTACACTCGTTGACTATCATCAAGTTCACCGAATCAGCTTCATGCAGGAACAATTTTTAGTCGCGGTTGAGGGTTCGGGATGAGTGGGATCGTGCTCGGTGCACGGGGTTCGGGGAGCCCCGAGCTTGCCTCGACGACGTCATGGGGACTGCTCGAAGCCACCGGACGGCGTTTTCGGATTCGACAGGCACACCGGTCCGCCCGCGCCGCTCGGCGGCACGTCCCGGTCCGGGGGAGAGGCGTGCTGTCTCAGGCGATGGGCGCGGTCATGATCGCGTCGAGGGCCTCCTGCGCCCGGGCGGCATAGTGCCGGTTGGCCTCGGGCAGATAACGGAAGCGTCCGTCGCAGCGCACGATGGCGATGGCCGCGTTGGTCAAGCAGGCGAGATTTCTGGGCAGGTGACGCACGTAGGCCCGGCATCGGTCTTCGTCGTAGGTGAAGTCGCGCACGTAGTGCAGGCGGTTCTCGATATGCCAGTGGTTGCGCACCAGTTCGAGCAACTCCTCGGGTCCGGCGCGCTCTGCGCCGAGCGAGGTGAGGCTCCAGGTCACCTTGATGCTGCGCTTGCCGGTCTTGAGGATCTCGCGTTCGCGCTCGATGCGCATGGCCTGGCGTCGCCCGTGGAGGTTGGCGTAGCCGTCCCACTCGGCAGCGGAGAGGTCGACGACGGCGCAGCGTCGGCGCTCGATGCGGCCATGGCCCTTGTCGACGGTTTCGTGCCAGAGCGCATCGCTGAAGTCGATCGCCTTGAGGTCTTCGAAGATCATCTCCTGGTTGTCCTTGACCGCGCTCATCACGTAGTCGGCGCGACGCCCGAGCAGGCAGCGCGCGGTCTCGTGCTGAGCGTGCATCGCGTCCATGGTGACGATCCGGCCTGTGAGGTCGAGGCCGCTGGAGAGTTCGCGCACGGCCGGGATTTCGTTGCTCTTGCGGTCGACCTCGACCTGCCCGAGGACCACGCCGGTGTCGTGCTCGACCGCCGCCACCATCATCCTGCGCCCGTCTTCGGTCTGCTTCGAGGCGCCGCGCAGATCCTTTCCGTCCATGGCGACCGGCGCGTGCGCGCTGCCATGCTGGCCGGTCCACTGGCTAATCGCGTTGTCCAGGGTCTCTGGCGGCAGGGCGGTGAGGGTCTTGTGGAAGGTGGTGATCGCGGGCGGGGTGTAGCGCTGTTTGGAAGGGCTCCAGAACGCACCCACCGCCTCGAGCTGCTCCTGGGAGAGCAGGGCGGCGAACTGGGCGAACGCGTTCACCCCCCGGTATCCGGCAAGCCGGGCGGCGACGGCGATCACCAGAATGGTGTTGAGCGCATAGCGCTTGCCCCGGGCATGGCGGTACTCGGGCACCTCACCCAGACACTCGAACAGGCTGCGCAGCCGGGGCGCGGCCATCGGCTCGGTGTGCTGCTCGGCGTTCCAGTGTGCCGGCATCCCGGTACGGCTCAGCGCCTCGGGGGCGCCGTCTGTCAGTCCGAACACGAAGACCTCCTTGGGCTGACCGTGGTGGCGCCAGCGCGCTGCCCCTCCGGGCTCACGGGCAAAGCCCCGCGTCAGCCCCAGAGAGCGCCAGTTCGACGCGCGGTAGCAGGTGCCGGCAAATCGCGAGACGTCCACGAACGTCTCCGCCAGAAGAGCCGGATATCCGTGCACCGCCTGGATGTCCTCAGACAGCCGCCGCAGGCTCAGCCCCAGCACACGGGAGGCCAGGTTCGGCACTCGGCCAGGCGTCAGAATGACGAAGCGCGAGTTGTTGGCGATCAGATGCAGACGCCGGAACTGCTGCTCGGCCGACCACCCGATCCAGCGATCACGCGCGCCCAGCTTGAACGCGCCGGGCTGCCAGCCGATCAGTGCGAGCCAGGTCTCGCCATGCACCGCGACATGGCGCAGGCCCTTGCCGATGACGCCGTGGAACGCCAGGTAGTGGTGCTGCTCCACCAACCGGTCCCAGCGCCGGTGCTCCTGCGCGCCCCAGGTCGGACGCACCGTGACCGCGCGCAAATCAATGGACGAATCCGAGACCGGCAGCGTCGCCATGACCGGCACACTGCCACACCGAGAATGAAATGGCCAGCGCCGCGATCACCTCACCCTGATCACTGGGCGGACAAAAAACTAGCCCTGCAGCTTCATGCTTATCTGTAGACATGCGCCAACCCTCTCGGCTATGATCTCAGTCGAGAGGGCTTTACGCTTGAATGTGCCGCCCCGCCTTGGTCGCCAAACCCGCGGGGCGGTTTGCTTCTACGACCTCGCGCCGCTCGGCAGCCCGTTGTCCGCGATCAGCGCCGCGTAGGTGAGGCGCTTCCCGGCCATTCCCGCAGCCAAGTCTCCCATCTGCGCCAGCGTGTCTTTCTCCCGCAGATTGTGCCGGCCCGCGAACTCCGCAGCATACCGATGCAGGTGCTTTGGCGACAGCTTGTGGTAGGTGCCGACGATCCCGCGCTTCATCATCGCCCAGAAGCTCTCTACGCCGTTGGTATGCGCCATGCCCCGGACATATTCCTTCGCGCTGTGGTTGACGCTCTCGTGGTCGTACCAGTGGTCCAGGACATTGTAGACCGTCGACTCGTCGGTGTAGACCTTCGATCCAAACTTCGCGTTCTCGGCCACGAAGCCGGCGACATGAACCCCGTCGGTGTGCTGAACGTGGCGCACCGCAACCTGCTTCGTCTCGCGATCCTTCACGCCGACAATCGCCTCTTTGCCGACCGCGCCACGGCCCGTTCCGGCCAGCTCGGCGCGCTTGGTGTTAGACATGTTCTTCCGGCGCCCGCCGATGTACGTCTCGTCGGCCTCTACAGGACCACGGAACGTCTGGCCGCGATCGTCGCCGTCATCAACATCGAATGCCTTGCGGATGCGCTGAAGCATGAACCATGCCGTCGCTTGCCGCACGCCAATATCGCGGCCCAACTTCACGCTCGATACGCCTTTCAGCGAAGTCAGGTGCAGGAAAATCGCCCAAACCCATTTGCGGAAGCTGATCTTGGAGCGGTGCATCAGCGTGCCGACACGGACGGAAAAGTGCTTCTTGCAGGCCGGGCACCAATAGGGGAGCGGCGGGTTGCCCTTGCACTCGATTGTCTCGGTGCTCTTGCAGTGCGGGCAGTGGCGACCGTTCGGCCAAATCTGCGATTCGAACCATTCGCGAGCGCTATCCTCAGTCGGGAACATCTCGGCCAACTGCATGACCGTGACACCTTCGCGGTACGATTTTCCTGCCATGACGACCTCCCGGCTAAGAACTTAATTCATAATGTACTGCCTTCCGGTCGTTTAGTCAAGCGGATAATCCCCATTAGTTCGGACGGTAGTTTAGGAGGTTTTAGACGAATCCGCGAACGCCGTCAGAGGGATGAAATGGCCAGATGCAGCCTAACCGTCCGGCCGGGGCCGCCTTGTTTTTCGGGATGAACTCGCTTCGGGTTCACCATGCGAATGGCTTCAACACCCCATTTTCAAGGGACTATGAGTGTGGACGGATAACGAACAGACTGAACGACACGAGGATCGCCAACACCAAAAGTGCGAAAAATCCTGGACACTACCGGTACTACCCAGAGAGTTGGCGGTTGATCTGGTAGCTGACGAGCGGGGCGGTTGGGCAACTGGCTGTCTCGAAGCCTCGTGACAAAGGTCGCCTTGGGCGGCTGAACGATCCAACGGGCCGTAACGCGAGTGAAGTCCGAGCAGGCCTCGAAAGTGAATTTTTGGATGCCGACCCGCCCTTCCGTACGGGGAAAGCCGTGTGATGGGGAATAAACCGACGTATGCACTCATTTCGATCCACCGGGGTAATGCGCGCGGCACCTTGGAAAGGTGGTCTGGGTAATCGGGGGAGGCCCGTTACGGTCGGAGGTCGCACCTCCAACGCCGTAGCAAGCGCGGCGGGCCGGGCGGGAGTCGGACAGGGTCGTACGACCTGTGAGGCCGGGTAATGCCGGTGGAGGGAAGGGCCCTGACTTCTGGCGCGCCTTCGAAGAAGCCGAGGATCGGTGATTGGCGATGAGCCTGGTAACACCTGAAGGTATCCGAAGGCTTCCGAGGGAGCTCTGCCGCACGGCGAAGGTTGATCACGTGCCAAGGTGTCGTCGCGAGACATCAGCCTAAATTGGCCGTCCACCGTGTGCCTTGCGGTGAAGTCAGTCGGAGAGCCGGATGCGGGAAATCCGCACGTCGGGTTCGATGAACGGGGAGGGAAAACGGAGCGATGCCAATCGGCCCAAGCCACCGCGCCTCTCCTCGACTCTACTGAGAAAAATTCTGGACACTACCCGAATTCACCGATCTCTTGAGGTTTTTCGATCCCGCCTAGGATGTTTGGGCGCTGACCAGTTCGGCCAGTTTCGCGAGCGCCGCCTCGCGGCCGGGTTTGAAGTCGTCGGCGATCCACCAGTCCTCGACCCGTTTGAGAACGCGCGCCACGCCGGGACCCTCGGGGACCCCGGCGGCCAGGACGTCGTCGCCACCCACCGGCAAGGAGGGCGACGACCATTCGCTGGCCCCGGCGAGCATGGCGCCGTAATGGGAGGCCAGGTTTTCCCATTCCTGGAAGGCGTTCGAGAGCGCCTCGCTCCAGCTCAGGCAGACCACGTCGGCGAAGGTCTCCCGGCCGATTCGGTACAGCGCCCGCCGTTGGTCTTCGGCGCCGCTCTTGTCCGACAGGGGGCTGACCGGCGCCGCCATGGCGACGAGACGCCGTATTTGCGACTTGCTCAGGCGAAGCCTCTCGGCGATGCGCTCGGCACCGTCACCGTAGCAATCGACCACCGCCGCCAATCTGCGGAGGTCGTCACGGCCGGTTCCGTAGATATCCGGATTTTCTCTTTCGATGACGCTCAGGGCGCGGAGCCTGTCGAGGCGCGTGGCCTCCGGAAGCACCACCTGAAGAATTCGATTTTGGCGCATGAACGCCATGGCGCCAGCCGGATCCGGCGCCGCGAGCAGTTTCAGCATCTCATCGCGAATACGCTCGGGAGAGAGATTCTCCAAAACCCCGACCATTTCCCGGCAGGCGGCAAGCGTGTCGCGATCCGCCGGGGGCCGACCATAATGCGCGAAAAAGCGGAAATAACGCAGCAAGCGCAAGCCGTCCTCTCGAATCCGTTCGACCGGATCGCCGATGAACCTGATGAGGCCGGCGCGGAGGTCGGCGACCCCACCGAAGGGATCGTAAAGGTTTCCGTCCGGGGTGGAAAAGAGTGCGTTGACCGTGAAGTCGCGGCGGGAGGCATCCCGGGTCCAGTCGCGGGTAAAGGCGACCTTGGCGTGCCGGCCGTCGGTTTCCACGTCGATCCGTAAGCTCGTGATCTGGTACGCGTAGGAGCCGATCGTGGCGGTGACAGTACCGTGATCAACGCCGGTCGGATCAACTGCGATCTCCGCCGCCTCGAGCAGCCCCGTCACCGTGTCGGGCGGATCGGGCGTGGCAATATCGATGTCGTCGGTGGGTCGCCCGAGGACGGCGTCGCGCACCGCCCCACCGACGAAGCGCACCGACGTCCCCTGGGCATGTAACGCCGCGACGACGGCCTTGGTTTCGGCCGCCCGCATCCACGGTTGGGGTGAGATTTTATCCATTTCCCACTTTTATCAGATCCACCCACGACAACGTTATTCGGTTCGGCCGGGGACGATTTCGCCGTCGACGAAGGCCGGCGGGACGTATTTTTCGCCGGGGGCGCTCCCGCCCATGATCCCGAGGACGAGGAAACCCAGGATCACCAGCCCCAATCCGCACACCGCCAGCCAGCCCCAGGGCCCTTCGCCGAAAGGTGGGACCTCCGTCCCGGTCGCCAGGGCATGGCGGCGCGCAAACCAATCCCGGACCAGATATACCACCATGGGAAAAACAAATGGGAGCACGAATTGGAGCAGTATGGATCGTATCATGACTGCAAGATCCGCGACAAAACCCGCAACATCCCGGCCGTGGCGCCCCAAACCATCCAGTTTTCGTAACAGACCACGTCGAAATCGCGCCGCGATCCCCCGACGATTCTGGATTCGCGCCGAAAATTGGCGGGATCCAGAAAATGCGCCAAGGGTATCTCGAAAGCCTCGGCCACTTCGCTGGCGTCGAGTTCGAGGTTGACCGGGGGGGTCACGATTCCGACCACCGGGGTCACCGAGTAGCCCGTGGTCGTATCGTATAACGGCAGGCAACCCACGACCGCGACCTGCTCGCGGCGCAATCCGATTTCCTCGGCCGCCTCGCGCAAGGCCGTCGCGACCGGCCCCGAATCGTCGGCTTCGCAGCGGCCTCCGGGAAAGCTGATCTGCCCCGCGTGATCGACCAATTGGGGACTCCGCCGTGTTAAAATGACCGTCATGCCGCCATGATGGTCGACCAGCGGCACCAGCACCGCCGCCGGCCGGGTCTTCGCCGCCGGTTGGGAAGTTCCGCGGCCGGCGGGCGGCGGCGCTTCGGGCAAGGCGCCGACGCGGCGGATGACGAGTTCGGGGCTTATGTCGATCCTAGCCGGGGGGCGAAATAGCATGTGCCTGGGCATGTCCCTGGCGCCGTCCCGCGCGAGCGCAACGCCGGTTTGCGACCCCACCGCGAGACGTGCTAAAAACAACATCCGCGCGGGTCGCGACACGGCCTCCATCGAGGTCGGGAAAGGCCCACCACGGGTGCATCGCGCCCCTGTCGGAAGGCAACCGACGGGTTGCTTTCGAATTCGTTGAAATTCGCCGTTGTTGGATTCCGTGAAACAAGATCATCACATGACCGAGCCGTTTCCCAAGGCCGTGGACACGCCGTCCGATCTTGTCGCCGAGATCGAGGTGCTGGGCGACAAGCTGGGCCGGGTTCGTGGTCATATCGGGCGTATCATCTTCGGTCAGCGGGCCGTAATCGACCAAACACTTATCACGCTGCTCGCGGGTGGTCACGCATTGTTGATCGGCGTCCCCGGGTTGGCCAAAACCCGACTGGTGGAAACCCTAGGCGTGGTTCTGGGCCTCGATGAACGGCGGGTGCAATTCACCCCCGACCTCATGCCGGCCGATATTCTCGGCTCCGAGGTGCTCGAGGAACCGGAACCGGGCCGGCGGGCGTTCCGCTTTATCAAGGGCCCGGTGTTCTGCCAGCTATTGATGGCGGACGAGATCAACCGGGCCAGCCCGCGAACCCAGTCGGCCTTGTTGCAGGCGATGCAGGAGCGGCAGGTATCGATCGCCGGCACGCGCCATTCCCTGCCCAAGCCGTTCCATGTCCTGGCGACCCAAAATCCCCTTGAGCAGGAGGGCACCTATCCCTTGCCCGAGGCGCAGCTCGACCGTTTCCTCTTGCAGATAGACGTTGACTATCCCGAGCTGGAGGCCGAGCATCGCATGTTGATCACCACCACGAGCGCCGAGGAGGCGCCGGCGGTACGGGTCATGACCGGGGCCGAGCTGCTGGCGGCGCAAAGACTCTTGCGCTTGATTCCGGTCGGCGAGAGCGTTGTCGAGGCGATTCTGAATCTGGTCCGATCGGGCCGCCCCGATTCGACCGAAATCGACGAGGTCACGCGCCACGTCGCCTGGGCGCCCGGCCCCCGGGCCAGCCAGGCCCTGATGCTCGCGGTGCGGGCGCGGTCGCTTCTCGACGGTCGTTTGGCGCCATCCGTCGACGACGTCGTCGCGCTTGCGGCGCCGGTCATGCGTCACCGCATGGCGCTCAACTTCGCGGCCCGAGCCGACGGCGTGACCATCGAACAGATCATCGATCGGCTCTCCCAACCCTTCCGCTGAACGGTCCCGGATGGCGCAGCCCAGCCTCGTTTTGCGGCAGGAAGCCGAGAAACTCGCGGCCAACCTGCCGCCGCTCATGGTCGCCGCCGATCGCGTCGCCGCCGTGGTGGGCCAAGGAATCCACGGTCGCCGCCGAGTCGGAAGTGGCGAGACCTTTTGGGAGTTCCGCTCCTACCAGCCCGGTGACGCGGCCAATCGAATCGATTGGCGACAGTCCGCCCGCTCCCAGCGTTTGTTCGTGCGCGAGCAGGAATGGGAAGCGGCGCAGAGCGTCTGGCTGTGGTCTGACCAGTCGCCCTCGATGGCGTACCACTCGCACCTGTCCAAGACTGAAAAGGGCGCCCGGGCGGCCTTGTTAACGATGGCGCTGGCGGTCCTCCTGGTGCGCGGCGGCGAACAACTCGCTATCCTCGGCGAGGACGAACGGCCGGCGACGGGCCGGGTCGCGCTCGATCGTCTGGCCCTCCGCCTGAGCGGACACCTTAACGGCGGGGAAAGCCTTCCCGCGGGCCGGGGATTGCCGCGTTACGCAACCGCCGTATTGATCGGGGATTTCCTGGCGCCGATGGCGGAAATCGAAGCGCTGATTCGATTTTTCGTCGGCCGCGGGGTTTCGGGCCACCTCGTCCAGGTAATCGATCCGGCGGAACATTCCCTGCCGTTTTCAGGAAGGGTCCGTTTCGAGGGACTCGAGGCGGAAGGCAGTCTGCTCGTCGGCCGATGCGAGAGCCTGCGGTCCGATTACAGGCGACGTTTCTCCGCCCATCAATCGCGACTGGCCGAACTCGCCCGAACCGCCGGCTGGAGCTTTCACATTCACCACACCGATCGGCCCTTGTCACCGTTGCTGTTGGCCCTCTACGGCGCGATTTCGGCCCATATCGTGAACTGAATCGATGCTCAACCTCGGCCCCTTGGCGTTCACCTCTCCCTGGATCTTCGCGGCGGCGGCGGTGCTGCCGGTGATCTGGTGGTTGTTGCGGGTGATGCCGCCCACCCCGAGGAGAATCGCCTTTCCCGCCATCCGGCTCTTGTTCGGTCTGCGGCGGCGGGAAGAAACGCCGGACAGGACGCCGCCCTGGCTGATTCTCCTGCGTCTGGCCGTCGCCCTCTTGCTGATCCTCGCCTTTTCCGGTCCCCTCCTCAATCCCGGCACGGACCGTGGTGCCGGCCCGATGATCATCGTCGTCGACGACGGCTGGGCCGCGGCCCGCCATTGGCAGCGTCGGGAGCAGGCCTTGGCGGAAATTCTCGACCGCGCCGCGCGGACCGATCGGCCGGTAGCCCTGTTGTCGACGGCGCCGGAAACGGCCGACGGCCAGGTCCGGACGCCCGAATTTCTACCGCCGTCGCGAGCCCGCAGCCGCGCGGCGGCCCTGGCGCCGAAGCCCTGGAGAACCGATCGCGCCGCCGCCGGGGCGGCCCTTAAGGGTTTGGAACTGGAAGGCGACACGGCGGACGTCCTGTGGCTCAGCGACGGCCTCGACGGCGCCGCCGCCGAGGACTTCGCCGACACCCTGGCGCGATACGGCACGGTGCGGATCATGCTCGACCCGGAAACGGATTTGGCGCGGGTTTTGAGTCCGCCCGAAAGCGGTCACGACCGTTTGCGTCTGCGGGTGGCGCGGGCCTCGTCGGGCGCCGACGAGACCCTTTGGCTGCGGGCCAGTAGCGAGCGCGGCGCCTTGTTGTTGCGCGAGCCCGTTCGCTTCGAAGCCGGCAGCCAGGGCGCGGAAGTGAGCGTTTTCCTGGCGCCCGAGGTTCGAAACCGGATCACGCGTCTGGAGATCGAAGGGGAAGCGAGCGCGGCGGCCACGGTTCTCCTGGACGAACGCTGGCGCCGGCGGCCGGTTGGCCTGGTGTCGGCCGATGCGGCCAACCAGCCGTTCCTTTCCGGCGTCTATTATATCGAGCGGGCGCTGGCGCCCTTCAGCGAGGTCCGCGTGGGTACCCTCGACGAGCTCCTTCATTGGCCCCTGGCGACGATCGTCCTCGACGACGTCGGCAAGATCATCGGTGACGAGCGCGCGGAACTTGATGCCTGGCTCGAGTCGGGGGGCGTTCTCGTCCGCTTCGCCGGACCCCAGGTCGCCGAAGGGGTCGATGATTTGGTGCCCGTGCGGCTGCGCCGCGGCGACCGCATTCTGGGCGGCGTCTTGTCATGGAACAAGCCGGCAGCGTTGGGATCGTTCGATGAACACGGTCCTTTCGCCGGCCTCGGCATCCCCGCCGACGTGCGCATCAAGCGCCAAGTCCTGGCCGAGCCGGCGCTCGATCTCGGGACCAAGACGTGGGCCAGGTTGGCCGACGGCACGCCGCTGGTAACCGGCGAACGGCGCGGCCAGGGTTGGCTGGTGCTGGTCCACACGACCGCCGACCCGGCATGGTCCAACCTGCCGATTTCGGGACTGTTCGTCGCCATGCTGCAACGCCTCGTGGGCTTGAGTCACGGTGTCGCCCACGAGGCCAACGAGGGGATCCTCCCGCCGCTGCTCGCCCTCGATGGATTTGGCCGGTTGAGGGATCCGTCCTCGACCAGCAAGGCCATCGGGGCGTCCGATTTCGCGACCGCGACACCGGGACCACGGAATCCTCCGGGCTTTTACGGCACCCGGACGGCCCGCCGGGCCTTGAATTTGTCCGCCACGCTGCCGCCGGCGGCGGCGCTCGACGCCACCTACCTAGAGGTCGACCACCGCGCCTATGGAGAAGCCGGCGAGACCGACCTCAAACCGTGGTTTCTCGCCGCCGCCGCCGCCTTGGTCCTGGCCGACATGCTGGTGGGTTTGGCGCTGCGTGGGTTGTTACCCGGATTGGACTGGGCCCGGCGCGCGACAGTCCTCGGCGTGGCGGCTCCCCTTGTGTTCGCGAACGCCGATCCGGCCTGGGCCGACGACTCCTTTGCCCTGGCGGCGACCCTCGAAACGCGCTTGTCGTATGCCCTGACGGGCGATCCCGAAATCGACAACATCAGTCAGGCGGCGCTGAAGGGCTTGAGCGCCACCTTGCGCGATCGAACCTCGATCGAGCCGGGCGATCCGATGGGGATCGACGTCGAGACCGACCCCCTGATCTTTTTTCCCCTGATTTACTGGCCGGTGACGCCGGAGCAGGTGGATTTGTCGCCGGCGGCGCTGGCCAAGGTCGACCATTATCTGACCACCGGCGGGATCATTCTTTTCGACACCCGCGATCAGCGGACGGCGATTGGCGGCGGCGGCGGCGTCGGTCCCGGCGAACGCCGTCTGCGCGAACTCTTGCGCGGCCTGAATCTGCCGCCCCTGGTGCCGGTGCCGCCCGAACACGTCCTCACGCGCGCCTTCTACCTCGTGCACGAGTTTCCGGGGCGCTGGACCGGCGGTACGGTCTGGGTCGAACACCACGAGGGCGGCGTCAACGACGGAGTCTCCTCGCTCATCGTCGGGAGCCATGATTGGGCCTCCGCCTGGGCGATCGACGCCGAAGGCAAGCCGATGTTCGCCGTGATCCCGGGGGCCGAGAGCCAGCGGGAGATGGCCTTTCGTTTCGGCATCAATCTCGTGATGTACGCGATGACCGGCAATTACAAGGCCGATCAGGTCCACTTGCCGGCGATCCTAGAAAGGCTGGGACAATGAACCCGGCGGTCCCCGGCGAGGCCGGATTGACCAGTTCCTTGACCAACGTCGATTTCGCGCCGCTCATTCCCTGGCCCGCGATCGCGCTGCTGGCCCTGGCCGGGATTCTTGTCGTCGCCTATACCCTCGCCCGCCGGGCCCGCGGAGGCGGTTGGCGGGGGCTGGGATTCCTGGTCATCGTCCTAGCCCTGCTCAACCCCTCGCTGGTGGTCGAGCGCCGCGATGCCCTGCCCGACGTCGCCGTTGTCGTCGTCGACGACTCGGCAAGCCAATCGATCGGCGATCGGCGCCAGCGCAGCTCGGCCGCACTGACGGAATTGCGAAAGAAAATCACGGCGTTGCCGAACCTCGAATTGCGCGTGGCCACCGTCGGATCGGACATCGGCGAGGACGAGTTGCGGCCCTCGGGCACGCTGATGTTTGAAGGCATGACACACGTGCTGGCCGACGTGCCGCGCCATCGCGTCGCCGGCGCCGTGTTGATCACCGATGGCCAGGTACACGACGTTCCGGCCGATCTTTCGGGCCTCGGTTTCGAGGCCCCGATCCACGTCATGCTCAGCGGGGACGCCAACGTGGGGGACCGCCGGCTGGTGGTCGAAAACGCGCCGAAATACGGAATCGTGGGCCAGACGGTACGCCTCGGTGTCCGGATCGACGATTCGGATGCCAACCGCGAGCCACGGCTGGCTCGGCTGTCGCTGCGCGTCGGGAACCAGGCGCCCAAGATTCGCTACGTTCCGGTTGGTGAGCGGCAAGAAATACCGGTGGCCATCGATCACGCCGGCGCCACCGTCGTCGAACTCGCGGTCGACGAGGGGCCGGCCGAGGTCAGCCTGTTGAACAATCGCGCCGTGGTGGCGATCAATGGGGTCCGGGACCGCTTGCGGGTCCTCCTGATATCCGGCGAGGCCCACACCGGAGAGCGGGTGTGGCGAAATCTGCTCAAGGCCGATCCGTCGGTCGACCTGGTCCACTTCACGATTCTTCGGCCGCCGGAAAAGCAGGACGGCACGCCGATCCGAGAGTTGGCCTTGATCTCGTTTCCCATCCGCGAGCTGTTCGAGATCAAGCTCGATGAATTCGATCTCGTCATTCTCGACCGCTTCCGGCGCCGGGGTGTGGTTCCCTTGGCCTATCTCGGCAACGTGGCCCGATTCGTCGAGGAGGGAGGCGCCCTGCTCACGGCGGCGGGACCGGCATTCGCCACCGCCTACAGCCTTTACCGCACGCCCCTCAATCTGGTCCTCCCGGGCCGCCCGACGGGGGGTATTTTCGAGATCGGCTACCAGCCGCGATTGAGCGAGATCGGAGAGCGCCATCCGGTCACGGCGTTTTTGCCCGGCACCGATGGCGAAACCCCGAATTGGGGCCGCTGGTTTCGCCAGATCGAGGTCTATCCCGAGCGCGGCCGGGTTCTGATGGACGGCATAGAGGGCAAGCCGATCCTGATCCTGGAGCGGGTCGGAAAAGGCCGCGTAGCCCAACTCATGACCGACCATATGTGGCTCTGGGCGAGGGGGTTCGAGGGCGGCGGACCGCAAGCGGAAATCCTCCGCCGCCTGGCCCACTGGCTTATGAAGGAACCGGATCTCGAGGAGGACGATCTGCGGGCCGTCGCCCGCGGGAACAAGTTGGAGATCGTGCGCCAGAGCCTGACCCCGGAAAACACGCCGGTAACGGTCACGGCGCCATCGGGCACCGTGCACCATGTCCGGCTCGAGGAGATCGGCGGCGGGCGCGCCAAGGGGGTGCTTACGGTCGAGGAACCCGGTCTCTACCGCCTCGGCGACGGCAAGAGGGCGGCGGCGGGTGTCGTCGGCGACGTCAACCCGATCGAGTTCGCCGATCTGCGCGCGAGCGCGGAAATCCTTGCCCCGCTGGCCCAGGAGAGCGGCGGCGGCGTGGTCTGGCTGGCGCAAGACGGGGCCCCGTCCGCGCGCAAGGTGCGGTCCGGCCGAGATACCGCCGGGCGCGGCTGGATCGGCTTCAAGGCCAACGAAGATTACGTCGTGACCGGGATCGAGCAGGCGACGCTGCTTCCATCCTGGTTGGCGCTGATACTGGCCGTCGGCGGCTTCATGCTGGCCTGGCGGGCGGAGGGCCGCTGAGAGTCTTCTCGAAAACTCGCGGCACCGGCCCGCGGAAGGCTCCCGGTGGGGCCGCAAGGTTGCCATTGACGCATTGCTTATTTAATGCGCGGACACCAATCCGGATAGGGAATTCCCCTTGGGCCGGAGCGGAGGCGACCGGAGAACCCCCTCGATTTCAGCGCGGCAAATCGATGGACCGCTCCGGGGCGCCGGCAGACCTCTGGTACCAATGCGCAACCTGCGTTATTGTTCCCGTGGACGTTGGGGAGAATGTGACATGAAACGACTTGTTTTGGGCCTTGCGGCGGCTATCGCCGTCACCACCTCGGCCTTTGCCGAATTCGAGGACGGCCAGATTGCCTTCACCCGTGGCGAATACGCCACCGCCTTCGAAGAATGGTTCCCCCTGGCGCGCGAGGGTGACGCCGTTGCTCAAAACCGTATCGGCTCGCTTTATCTTCGCGGACGCGGCGTGGCACAGGATTTTGTCGAGGCCGGGAACTGGTTTCGCGCCGCCGCCGATCAGGGCGATGCCGACTCCCAGTTCGAGCTTGGATTGATACACAAACGCGGAATTGGCGTCGAAAGCGATCCCGCCGCCGCCTTTGACTGGTTCCAGGCCGCCGCCCGTCAAGGAAACGGGAGGGCCCAGTATCAGCTCGGGCTCTTGTACAAGGAAGGCGTGGGAGTCGCGGAGGATCTGAATTCAGGCGCACATGTGGTTCAACCTATCGGCCGGCAGCACCACCGGACGCGAATTCGCGGTCGCGAAGACCGAACGTGAGATCGTGGCCCAGAATATGAGCGAAGAGGATGTCGGCTCGGCCCACGCCATGGCCCGAGAGTGGCTCGCCGCCGTCAGCGCCGAGGCTCCCGAGAGCAACGAGTCGCTGGCCGAGTGATATTTCGCGGGCCACATCCCGTTTCCCCGCGCCATCCTTCCGGAGTGGCGAGAATACCTAACAGTCTGTTCGAAAACTCGCGGCGCCGGCCCTCTCCCCCTCCCGGCCACCCATATCAGCATACTCTCGTGGGTGGCCGGGAGGGGGGAGAGGGCCGGAACAGACGCAATAAATGCGCGGACGCGCATTTTCGAACAGACACTAATTCCCGGAAAGTTCCCGCAAGAGGTTCCGGGCCTCCGACGAATTCTTGAAATCGGCCCCCGAATCAAGAAGGTCTCGTAGTTCTCAGACAGCCCGGTGGCGTTTGCCCACTCGGTTGAGGGCAACCGCGAAATGATAGCGGATGTCGGACGCTTGCGGTGCCTGGGCGCTGGCTTTTTCCAACAACGTCAGGCCCCTATCGTTTTCCCCGGTTTGCACCAGGATCCAGCCAAGGGTATCGACGACCTCCGGCGAGTTGGGCGCGATCTTATAGGCCTGACGGGCGAATTCCAAGCCTCGGGGATCATCCAACTTGTGGTAGAGCCAAGCAAGATTGTTGAGAATTACGGGGTTGTCGCCGTCTTGGGCTAGGATCTCCTCGTGGCTGGCGATGGATTCGTCGTAGCGCCCGCCTTCCAGATACGCCGCCGCCAGAGAAATTTTCATTGCTTGGTCCCGCGGATTTTCCGCGACCCAGTTTTCGAGCACGGCAATCGCGGCATCCATGTTTCCCGCCCTGGCATGGGCACTGTGGAGCCTGCGCGCGATCGCCGGGTGTTTCTTCATTTCGAGGGCCCGCTCAAGGAGCACCGCCGCCTCGCCGAAGTCGCCGATATTCATTTTTATGCTCGCCGCAAGGACGTCGGGCACTGGCGAATCGGGCCGCTTTTCGCGCAATTCGTCAACAATGGCGAGAGCCTCGTCGTAGCGCTCGTCGCGAATTTCGAGCTCGACCAGGGCCGCCTGGGCGATGGCATAGTCCGGATTGATCTCGATCGCCCGCAAGAGCGAATCCCGAGCCTTCGGCAGTTCGTCGGCGGCGACCAGGGCCGCCGCCAGGCGATGGTGGGCCTCGGCCGACGAAGGCGTCAATTCCACCAAGCGCTTGAACGTACCGACAGCGCTATTCATCTCGCCCGCCGCCGCCTGGGCCCGGCCAAGAGCGTCGACGGCCTTGGGGTTATTGTGGGCGAATTGATCGAGTTCAAGGGCCACGGCCATGGCCTTGGCGCTCTCGCGCATGCGGATGTAGAGGTTGACCAGACGGATCCGCGGTGCCGCCGCTTGCGGATGGGCGGCGCGCGCCCTTTCAAACCATTTTACGGCGTCCTGGTCACGGTGCTCGGCGACAGCGAGCTTTGCCAGGGCATTCATCACCGGCAGATTGTCCCGGTCGCGCTCGACGATTGATTCGTATCTTTGTTTCGCCTCGACGTATTTGCGTTCCCTGATGTCGATCTGGGCAAGGTTCATTTCGGCCGGGAAATAGTCGGGATCCAAGGCCAGGGCCTTGTTAAACGTGTCCCTGGCGGACGCGGTGTCACCCTCGCCCAGCAACGCGGCACCCATGAGATTGACGTACAGGGGGTTGTCCTCGTCATTTTCCCGAAGTCGGTCCGCGACCTCGAAAGCGGCTTCGAAATCCCGGCTCCGCAAGTGAGTCAACGTCAAAAGAATGCCGGCTTGGGTCGCGTCCGCGTCGAGCTCGATGACCGATTCGAGGTCCTCGATCGCCTTTTCCGCCTCGCCGGTCGCCAAGCGGCTGAGCGCCAATTGCGTGCGGATGCCGGTGGCGTCGGGAGAGGCCGCGGCGGTGCGCTCGAAGAGCTCGGTTCCCTTGGTAAATTCGCCGACCTGCATGTAGGCGCTTCCCAGGAGAGCAAGAAGCTGGACGTCGTTCGGGGCGGTCTCCAAGGCGGGTTCCAGTACCGTCACCGCTTGCGCCGCCTGGCGTTTTCGGATTTGCGTCGCGCCCATAAATTTGCGAGCCGTAACGTGCCCGGGAACACCATCGAGAAATCGGCCCAACCGCTCGAGGGCTTGTTCGTACTCGGCGTCCAGGTAGTGCAGGGCCCCGAGGAGGAAGTTACTGGGCAAATGATTGTCGATGATGGCGCCCAAACCCGTCAGCCGCTCGTTGGCGACGGCGAAATCTTTCTTCCTGGCCTCGATAAGGGCCGCGAGATAGTTGGCCAACGGATGCTTCGGCGACTTCTCCAGGACGAGTTCCAAATCCTTCAGAGCCTCGTCGGCGCGATCGCTTTTGACCGAAACGGCGGCCCGCCCGAGCCGAGCCATAATCGAATTGCCGTCGACGGTGATCGCCTTGGAGAAGTTCTCGAGTGCCGACCCGTTGTCCCGCGCGAGCCTGCGCAGTTCGCCCTTGATCACCAAGGCTTCAACAAGGTTCGGATCCAACGCCAATCCGAGATCGACCTTCTTTTCCGCCTCCTCCAATTTCCTTTGTCCGATGAGAATCCGCGCGAAACCGACATGAATTCGGGCGTCGTCGGGGCGGAGTTCGCTGGCCTGACGGAGGCTTTCGAGGGCCTGGTCGGCTTCGCCGAGCCCCAGGTGCGCCTGTCCGCGCGCCAAGAGAATCCCGGCCTCGACCTCCGGCTCAAAATTTCCCCCTATTATGTCGTCGAGTACCTTTTGATATTTGCCCTGCATCAAATAGGCGCGGCCCAGGAGTACCAGCACCCGTTCGAGATTGATCCCGTTTTCCCAAACCTTCCTCAGCTCCTTTTCAGCCGCGGGTCCCTTCCCGGCATCGACATAAATCTCGCCCAGCAATAGCCTCGCGGAGAGATTCGACGGGTCGCTCTGGAGGGCGTTCTTGAGCTCGACAATGGCGCCGCGGGTATCGCCTTCCTCGATAAATTTCCGAGCATCGGCGACAAACTCGTTGGACAATTCGGTTTCGGTCACCGCGGACGCGGGCCCCGCGGAGAGGAAAACAACGATCAGGAAGATTTTTACCGCCCATCGAACCGACGGCCCTAATGTCATCTTCACCACCCTTGATCTCCCTTGCCCTGTTTCGAATACGGTTTGCCTCGACTGGAAGAACGACCGCGGATCAATTCGGCGGCGTTCGCCGCACAGGCTCGAATCCCACCCGGGTATTCCGTTGCCGGCAACCGCGGGCGCTCGTTTTGCGTAATAATTCACGGCCACGCTTTCGCTCTCGTGTCATCGCCATGGCGGCGGCATTCGCGGCGGGAATCAAGCTAAACCTTGATGTTGTGATAGCGCAACAAATCATAAAGTGTGGGTCGGCTGACACCAAGAAGCTTTGCCGCCTGGGAGATATTTCCGTCCACTTGTGACAAGGCCCGTAGCAGCGCCTGATGTTCGGCTGATTCCCTGGCGAGCTTCAAATTCACCGGCTTGGGGCCGTCCTTCGCCGGCTCCAGGTCGAGGTCGGCGCTGGTTATTCGATTGCCCTCGCACATGATGATCGCGCGTTTCATGCGGTTCTCGAGCTCGCGCACGTTTCCGGGCCAATCATGCTCCGATATCGCCGCCAACGCGTCACCGTTGAGGCCACGAACCGTGCGATTGTTCTCGCGATTGAACTTGCTCAGGAAATAGCGTGCAAGAAGAATGGGATCGTCCTGTCGATCCCGCAACGGCGGAATCTTGGTTACGAGTTCGCTGATACGATAATAGAGATCCTCGCGAAACGTCCCCGCGGCAATGAGTTCGGGAAGGTTCTGGTGGGTGGCGCAGACGACGCGTACGTTGACCGGAATTTCCTGGCGGCCACCGATGCGTTCGAGGACGCGTTCCTGCAAAAAACGTAACAGCTTTACTTGCAAGGAAATCGGCAAGTCACCGATTTCGTCCAAGAACAAGGTGCCGCCATCGGCGAGTTCGATCTTGCCCCGGGTTTGCTTCACGGCCCCGGTAAAGGCGCCGCGCTCGTAGCCGAATAATTCGCTTTCCAGCAGGTTCTCGGGGATCGCGGCGCAATTGATGGCGATAAACCGCTTGGCCACCCGGGGACCGAGTTCATGCAACGCACGCGCCAGCAGCTCCTTGCCGGTGCCGCTATCTCCGAGAATAAGGACGCTGACGTCGGAAGGCGCGACCTTCTCGATGACCTGACAAATCTTGATCATATCTGGGCTGGAAGTGACGATGCCGCGGAGTGGCAAATTGGGATCGCCCCGCGCCAGGCGCCGGTTCTCGGCTTCGAGTTCGTGGAGCTTGAAGGCGCGTTCGACGATCAGGCCCAAGACTTCGGCATCGATCGGCTTGAGGTAGAAATCATACGCGCCGAGGCCTATGGAGCGCACCGCGTTTTGGCGATCCTCGTTGCCGGTGACGACGATGACCTTGGTCGAAGAATCGATCGAAAGAATGCCCTCCAAGGTCGCCAAACCCTCGCTTGCGCCATCCGGGTCGGGCGGTAGCCCGAGATCAAGGGTGACCACGGGAGGTTCCTCGGCCCGGACCTTCTCCAACGCCTCCTCGCGGTCGCCCGCCAATAGCACCTCGCAAGAATCGAAGTTCCAACGCAGTTGACGCTGCAAGCCCATGTCGTCCTCGACGACGAGCAATTTACGTTGCGGTTCCGACATCAAGTGGTCGCGTTTCGCCGGGTATCGGCGTCAAGCGCTGCGGGACCAACGGTGGGAAGCGTGATCCGCATCGTGGTCCCGCGGCCCGGAAGGCTGGAGACATCGAGGAAGCCGCCGTGCTCGCGCGCGAATTCGCGGCATTCGAAGGCGCCGATGCCGTAGCCGCTTTTCTTGGTCGACCGAAAGGGACGAAAAAGCTCATCTCGAATGAAGTCCGGTTCCATCCCGGGACCATGATCCTCGACTTCGACAATGGCCTTGTCCAAATGGCGTTTCAAGCGTACCTCGACACAGTCCTTGTCGCCAACGGCTTCAATCGCATTTTGTATCAGATGGCCGATGACCGCCGCAAGGCGGTCGTCATCCACGGCGACGGAGATGCTGTCGACTTGGGACTCGAAGTTGAGTTCCGGCGAGGTCGCCGATTTCTTGGCCATCAACTTGTTCAGCAAGGGGACCAGGTCGACGACCGGTTGGGGCGCCTTGCGGGAACGATCGGAATAAAGCTTGACCAGGAGCCGGTTCATCTTGTCGACCGAATCCTCGACGGTTCGGATCATGTCTTCTTGAAAGGCGGGATTTCCGCGATGTTTCGAGGCGTTCTTGACGACCAGGGAAAGCTGACTCACAAGGTTCTTGATGTCGTGCATGACAAAGGCGAAGCGCCGGTTGAATGCCTCGAACTGGCGCGCCTCGGCCAAGGCTCGCGTCGCCTGGTTCTCGGCCAGATAACTGGCGACCTGGCGGCCGGCCGTCTTCAGGAGATCATAATCCTCCCAGTTCAAGGCCCGGGGAGCGCGGGGCTGACCCAGGACGAGAAAGCCGGTCAGACGCTCATTGTGGATCAAAGGGACGATAAGCCACGCGCGTTCTACCCTGGCCACCCACTCGGGCATCGCGAGACCCGCGTAGGTGTCGGGGTCGGTGGCGAACTGGTCGAGGTTGACGACCATCTGACTGGTGTCGAGAAAACGCGCGAGTTCACCGTCGATAGGCTCGGCTCCCGAGGACTTGTGAAAGTTCCACGAGGCCACCAGGGAAAGAATCCCGGGTTCGTGGCAAGCCCACAAACCACCCTCGGGACTGTCAACGATGTCGGCCATGTCTTGAATGGCGCGGACATCAAGGGTGGTGCTCGCTCTCGACGACGACAAGGTATTGATGAAGCGCAGCCATTCCTAGCGGTAGTCGTAATTGTAGCTGAAAAAATGCTTGTTCAGGAAAACCTTGAGCGAGGATTGCACGCGTCCCGAAAATAGCACCACCACCAGCAACACGATGGCGCCGAACAACGCCGCCACCTGGAGCAGGCCGCCCCAGTTTCCGCCGACCTCGCGGAGATAATATACCGCCGCGGCCATGACCAGGAGGTAGATGCCCGAGCCCATGAAAGTCGCCGAATGGAGTACGGCTCGGCGGGAGACGAAAACGTCGACCGACCACTGGGGGTTTCGGGCGGCCGATACGGCAATGAGGGGCACGACGAGGGCGTTCGTCACTCCCCGTGCCTGAAACATCGGGCTGGCGATGTCACGGAAGATAAGGGTTTCGGAATAGAGAAACAGATCGTAGGCGAACATCGCCCCGACACCGAGACAAAGATACTTGATTCCCCAGCGTTGATCCTGATGGGTATTGCGGTACAGATTCTCCACGAACGCCAGCCCGATCACGGCAATCAAGAGATTGCCCACCAGCCGCAGGTCCAACTTCCCGCCGAAAACGACGGGACTGGAATCGATCGCGGGCAGGAGTTCGACGGCGAGAACGGTAAGGCAAAAAGCGGCCAACACGGCGTGTGACGAGTGCTTGAAGGATTTTTGTTGATCGCTACCGGCGACGAGCGTGAGAACGCTCCATAGAAAGAACAACCAGTTGCTGCCGCGGAGGACCTCCAGAATCCGCGAGGCCAAGCCGGCGGAATCGCGGACCCAAAACTCATAGGCGACGACGGAAGCCCACACGCCCGTTGTGACGGACGCGGCAATGAGATAGATCGCCGCTCCCCGACCCTTCCAACCGGTGATCAACAATATTGTCAGAATTAGGAAAGCGAGCGCTGCGGTCGCGTGGCTGGCAACTCCAATATCGATGGACATCAGCCTTGCGGATTGGTGGTTAGCGGGCGCCGTGGGGCCAGAGGATGACGCGGGCTGTTTGCATGAGGATTATCAAATCGAGGAAGACGCTACAATTCTTGATATAGTAGAGGTCGTACTTCAGCTTCTCTTGGGCGTCCTCGACCGAGGCGCCGTAGGAGTAATTCAACTGGGCCCAGCCCGTGATCCCGGGCTTGACCCGGTGGCGCTCGAAATAATGGGGCATTTTCTAGCTCAGCTGGGCGACGAAATAGGCCCGCTCGGGGCGCGGCCCGACGAAGCTCATGTCGCCCTTGAGCACGTTGAATATCTGGGGGATCTCGTCGATCCGGGTCTGGCGGATGAAGCCGCCGATCCGGGTCATCCGGGCGTCGTTCGTGGCCGCCCACTGGGGCACGCCGTCCTTTTCGGCGTCGATCTTCATGCTGCGGAACTTGAGCAACATGAAGGGGCGCCCGTGCAGCCCCAGCCGCTCCTGGCGGTATAAGATCGGACCCCGGCTCTCGAGCCGGACAGCGATCATCGTCAGCGCGATCAAGGGCAGGCCGAAGACCAGAAGGGCGAAGCTGATGGCGATGTCGAAGACCCGCTTGAAGAAGCCGTGGACCTGGCCGACCATGAAGCCGTCCGAGAATATGAACCAGCTCGGGCGCACCGATTCGAGATCGACACGGCCCGTTTCGCGCTCCCAGAAGCTCGGATAATCGGTCACCGCGACGCCGTTGAGCTTGCACTTGAGCAACGAATCCACCGGCAGGTTGCCGCGCCGGTCCTCAACCGCGACGACGATCTCCTCGACCCCGTGCTGCTTGGCGAACACCGACATCGAATTGACCCCCGACAGCACCCGCGACTGGCTCACCGAGACCTTGGTCCGCGGACCCGAGGGCAGGTAGCCGACGCAGACGAAGCCATGGTTCTCGCCTTCTTGCTCCAGGGCCTCGACCCGCGCCGCCCGGTCGCCCAGGCCTAAAACCAGAATCCGGCGCCGAAAGCGGGCAAGGCCGAGAACCCGCAGAAACACGTAGCGGGCCAGCACGATCCCGGCGAAGGCGATGACCATCGCGATCAACAGCGCCGAGCGCCAGATTTTCAGATCGGGGAAGAGGTAGAAAATCAACGACAGGATCGCGAACGCGACGACGAAACTCGTCAACAAGCGAATAAAAACGACCTTCATGTTGTGGGCATGCTCCTTCAAGTACCCGGAAGTTGAAATAGCTTCATGACTCGAAAGTGCGAATCGGACTCTAGGCAAGTTTTGCCTCTAAAGTCAAGCAGTGTTGAGGAAAATGGGTCAGAATTGGGGCCAAGCTCGCGTGCAGGTCAAGGGGCTGCGAGAAGAAATTTTCGAAGGATTGAGCGCCGATCGACCAATCAAGTCGATCTACGATGATTTGGCGGCAAAAAACCGGGTGTCGGTCACATACAGAGCATTTTGCGCATGTGTGAGCCGCTTATGTGATTCGTCCAAGAAACCTGCCCCAGGATCACGAGGCCAAGGCCGCGTCGAGGTCGTCGCGCTTCGGAGTGGAATCAGGGCGGCTCTCGCCACCGGGCAGACGCTCAAGGCGGTTTACAGAGAATTGAAGGCAGAGGGCCGCGTTTCGGTCACGTATCAAGCGTTCCACAAGAACGTCAGGAAGTTCTGCGTCTCGCACAAGCTCCGAACGTCAGGTCCGCTCTCCGCGGTTTCTTCCCCCCAACCCTCTCCACCGACCTCACAATCATCCGCGTCACCTTCGCCTGCGCCGCGATCTTCGCCTCGACCCCCGCCGACCCCGGCCCCAGTCGAGGCGTTCACGGAAGAGCGTGTACGGCGCGAGCCGGTGTTCAAGCGAAACGAGTCCATCACAATTGAGGAGCTGATCTGATGGCCCTGGTCCACATGATCCTGCAAGGCAAGGGCGGTGTCGGCAAGTCGTTCGTCGCCACGTTGCTCGCCGAGCACTACAAGGCCCACAACGTCGAAACGGTGTGCGTCGACACCGACCCGGTGAACGCGACCTTCGCGAGCTACCCGGCCTACGGCGTCCGCCGCCTGGAGATCGTCGACGGCGACAACATCGATCCCGAGAAGTTCGACGAGCTGGTCGAGATCGTGGCGGGCGCGCCCGAAGGGTCGGTGGTGATCGTGGACAACGGCGCCGCCACCTTCGTGCCGCTGTGCGCCTCCCTCATGGAGGACGGGATTGTCCCGTATCTGAATGGAGAGGGCCACAAGCTGAGGCTTCACACGGTGGTGGCAGGAGGGGCGATGATGGAGGACACCCTGAAGGGATTGAACGATCTGTGCAAAAACTTCCCGGACGTGGATGTGGTGGTGTGGCGCAACGAGCACTTCGGCCCGGTGAAGGGGAGGAACGGGACCGAGTTCGAGGATTTCAAGGTGTGGAGGGACAACGCGGGGCACATACCGGCGTCGATCGTGCTCCCGTTCAAGAACCCGGCGACCTACGGGCGGAACTTGCGGGCGATGCACGGGAAGCGGCTGTCGTTCGCGGAGGCGGAGGCCGACCCGGGTTTCTCGATGCTGGCGCGCCATAGGCTGGCCAGGTACCGGCGGGAAATGGAAGAGAAGATGCAAGGGGCGCTCCCGGCGGAAGAGGCCCGGGCCAAGAAAGCCTTGACCAAATCCGCCCCGCAACCGGCGCCGGAAGCGAGCTCGTGACCGAGGCGGAGAAGAGGCCGGGCGCGGGAAACGGGGCGCAAGCCCCGGACCGGGGCGCGGCGCCAATGGAGAAGGCGCCCGCCGCCAGACCGCCCGCGCCCGAAGAGGCCAAGTCTGCCGCCGGGAAAACCCGCGGAAACGGCGAGGGCGAGCCGGAGCGCGCGCTGGGCATGAAGGAGGCGAAGGACATCCTGGCGGAGAAGCACAAGGCACACGTGGACGCCGACGATCCCCTGGCGGCGCAGTTCGATCTGGAGGAAGCCGTTATCGAGAAGGACCGCGAGGTTCCGGGGCGCGGGGCGGCGCGGTTTTCTGCGTGCTTCCCGACATGCCCGACAAGCCGGAGACCCTGGCCCTGGTGATGGCGCCGCCCGCCGTGAGCTGGGCGGAGGGCGGGCTGCGGGTCCATCTCGGGGAGGGGAGCTGGAGCTTCGGCCCCGGGGACGGGGCCGAGGCGTTCCGTTCCGGCGGGGACGGCGGGGACGACCGGGTGAAATGCGGGCCTTCGGTTCTGGCGGAGGCGCTGGGCCTGGACGAAAAGCCCCGCCCGGCGCGGCTCGCGCACTGGCGCGCGGACCGCATCTTGCGTGCGGGCGAGGAGATCGTCCATCGGGAGAAGATCGTGGAAGGCGCGGCGGAGAAGGTTTCCGAGGACAAGGATTCGGGTTCCCCGTTCCCGGAATACGGGGCGGCGCTGGCCGCGGCGGAGCGGGACGGCGGACAGGCGGGTTGACGGCAATCGTATGGAGAAAGGACCAAGGCAATGACGAGATTGAACAAGGTTTTGATCCAGGGGCGTTTCGGCGGCGAGCCGGAGATTTCCAATCTGGAGGGCGGCCGCCGGATGGCGAGTTTCCGGGTCGCGGTGGACAGCGGATACAAGGACGCAACCGGGGAATGGCGCGACCAGGTGGACTGGTTCCGCGTGGTCACCTTCCAGGAGAGGTTCATCGAGAAGCTGGAACGCGCGCGCAATTTGAAGGGCTCGATGGTCTACGTGGACGGCCGCCTGCGCGCCCGGTCCTACGAGAAGGACGGCGAGAAGCGGAGTTCGGTGGAGGTCGAGGCCGGCCCCTTCGGGGCCATTGAGCTGCTGGCGGCGTAGGACCGCCCCGGCACGGGTTTCGACCCTGGTTTCAATTCCAGCGGCCCTACGGAAAGGACGGTGAACGATGACTGGTGGCGGATCGATGAACAGGGAAGAGATGAAAAACAGGCTGAGGGAGATAGACGCCCAGCGCGCCCTCGGCGCGGTGGTGTCAGTGAGTCCCGACGAGGCGGACGAACTCGGTTTGTTCGAGGAGACGGCGCTGAGTTTGGAGGACGCCCTGGAGGCGCGCTTCGACGGCGAGGCCCCGTCCGGCGGGGGCGTCGCCCTCCCCTCGGTGTCCGCCGCCGGGGCGGGTTTCGCGGAAGCCGTCGCGGACGCGCCGGAGACGGGCGGCGACGAAGACGGCGGCGGGTACGACGGAGACGATAAAATCGATGACGACGGCGAAGAGGAGGGTCCGGAAAATGGCTGAGGTTGGAAAAGGCTTCCGCGCCCAGGCGGAGGAGATGGCCAGGATGATCGTGGGGGACAGCGCCCCGTGGCAGATGGAATGGAAAGCGGCGCGGGACACTCCGGCGCACAACCCGGCGGCGGGAGCGCCGTACCGGGGCTTCAACGCTTTGTATCTCGAGGCCCAGGGCCGCGCTGACCCGCGTTGGATGACGGCAAAGCAGGCGGCTTCGCTGGGCGGCGAGGTCCGGGCGGGCGAGAAGCCCGTGGCGATCGAGTACACGACGTTCACGGACCGGGTACCGCTCACCGACGAGACCGGGGTTCCGGTCCTGGAGGCGGACCGGACGCCGGTGTACCGGGAGGTCCGGCTGGACGAGCCGAAGACGTTTTTGTGCCACGTCTACAACGGCGCGCAGATCGACGGCCTGGAGCCGTTCGAGAAGCCGCCGCGGCCGCCGTCCGTGGCCCGGATGGCGAACGAGAGGGCGGAGAAGATTCTCGAAGGTGGCGGCGTGAAAATCGCCGAGGACGCGCGGGGCCGGTCGTTCTACAGCCGCCGGGAAGACACCGTGCATCTGGCGGAGCGGGAGTGTTTCGTAAGCGGCGCCGAATATCTTTCCGAGGGTTTTCGCCAGATGGCGCGGGCGACGGGCCACGAGTCGCGCCTGGACCGCGGCCCGGCGCCGTACGGCACCAGGGCGGACGCGCGCGAGCAGATGCGTTCTGAGATCGCCGGGTTCCTGGTCGCGCGGGAGACCGGCGTGTCCTACATGCCGGACGACGACCGCGGCCAGGCCGACACCCAGGCGGAATTGCTGCGCAAGGACCCGAACGAGCTGTTCCGCGCCGCCCGCGACGCGGAAACCATCAAGACGTGGATCATAGAGCCGGAGGCCAGGCCGGAACTCGAACGCTTGGCGAAGGATCGCAATGCGGCGGCGGAGATAAGGGAGAAGGAAGGAACGGAAATGATCGACGGCAGGGAAACGGAAGGGCAACAGGCCCCGCGCCATTATCTGTCGGTGCCCTACGAGGAGAAGGACGCGGCGCGGGCGGCGGGGGCCCGGTGGGACCGGGCGGCGAAGTCGTGGTACGCGCCGGAGGGCGGCGATCCCGGCAAGCTCTCCGCCTGGGACACGGTTTCCGGCAAGGCGGCTTCGAGGCCGGAGCTTCTCTCTCCGCAAGAGGAATTCGGGGCCGCGTGCCGGAACCACGGCCTCGCCGTCGAGGGCGAGCCGGAGATGGACGGCCGGTGGCACCGGGTTCCGGTGGAAGGCGACAAGGGCCGGGGCACGTCGGGCTCGTACCGGGGCTATCTGGACGGCGTGCCTTCGGGGACGATTACCAACTTCAGGGACGGCGGCACGGTGAAGTGGGTGGCCTCGGGCCGGGCGCTGACGCCGGAGAAGAAGGAGGCTCTCGCGGCCGAGGCGCAAGAGAAGAAGGCCGGGCGCGCGGCGGAACGGGAACGGGGAACCGAGGAAGCGGCGAAGGTGGCGTATGGGATTTGGTCGAACCGTAACTGGGCGAAAAAGGATCGGTCTCCGTATCTGACGGAGAAGGACGTCGAGGTCCATGCGATCAAGCACGACGGAAAGCAGGGGCTGATCGTGCCGGCGCGGAACGTCGAAGGTAAGTTGCGCTCGTTGCACTTCATCGACCTCGACGGGTCCAAGCGGATGCTGGTTGGCGGCATGAAGGCCGGATGCATGCACGCGATCGATCCGAAGAAGGAATTGCGCGCCGGCAAGATCGGCGGCCCCATCGTTATCGCCGAGGGCTACGCCACGGCGGCGAGTCTGCACGAGGCGACGAAAAGGCCCGTGGTGTGCGCCTTCGACGCCGGCAACCTGAAGCCCGTGGCCGAGGCGTTGCGGGCGAGGTATCCGAAGACGGAGATCGTCATCGCCGCCGACGACGACCGGGCCAAGGGCCATACGGTGGGTCTGGACAAGGCGGCGGAAGCGGCGCAGGCCGTGGGCGGCGAATTCGTGGCGCCGAGGTTCACGCAAGCCGAGAAGGCCCAGGGCATGACCGACTACAACGACCTGGCGCGCTCGCGCGGCAAGGAAGCGGTGCGGGAGGAATTGGCCCCGGCCCTCGGCCTGGGGCCGAAGCAGGCCGCCGAGCAAGAGCAGTCGCGGCAGCGGGAGCAAGCTCCGTCCCGCGGGCGCGAGGCCGGGGGGATGGAATTGTGAGCGGCGGGAAGGCCGGCGGCGCGGTGTTTTTCGGGGTTTTCGCGGTCCTCGGCGTTGTCGTGGTTCTGGCCGTCGCGGTCCTGTTCGACGTTTCGGCGCTGCATTCGAAGCTGGACGCGGTGGCGGAAACGGGTTCCGCGGCCCCGTCCGCCGGCGGGCCGATGGAAGACGAATCGGCGTGGAAATTCAAGGTGCCGGCGCCCGAGCCGGTTCCGCCATCTGCGTTTCCGCCGATCGTCGTCGAGAAGGAGATAATCGTCGAGAGGCCCACGCCGGACGGGGTTCGGGTTCCGCCGCTGGTTGTTGGAGGGAAGGCCTCGCGGCCGTGGTGGTGTCCGTTCGCGGTTATTTTCGGAGCGGCCCGGACCGTTTGCTCGGAAGTGGAAGCGTCTCCCGGGGTCTCTCCCCCGCCGCCGGTGAAGGCCGGGAGCGTGGAACCGGCGCCGCCTGCCGCGGGGGTGGAATTGCCGCATGTCGTGGCGCCAGTGTGAGCGCCCCGGCTGGTGATCGAGAAGGCGGCGCCGGAAGGGCCGCCGTCCGGAGTTGACGAGGGTGATGACTGAATGGATCAAGTGGTTGTAATCAGTGGTGCCGGCGTTCCTGACCGGGTTCGTTCTGTTCCGGGTGGCGGTTCCGGTCGGGAGCTTCCGGGACGTTGGCGATGAGGAAGAAGCATCGCGGCAAGTCGGGTGGACAGGCAGGCCCGAATGGCGCCGGCGGTCGGAGATCTCCTCTGGTATTCGCGATGAGGTGCGGCGAGGTGGAATTCTCCCTTGATCTGCCGACGGTGCTGGAATGTCTGAGGATCGCCGAGAACGAGGCGTGTATTCCGGTTCTGCCTGGGACGTGGTGGGAGGCAGTGGACACCCGCCAGCCCACGATGCGCCGTGCGTAGGCGTCGATGACGAATGCGACGTAGGCGAACCCCGCCCAAGTCGCGACGTAGGTGAGGTCCGCGAGCCACAAGGCGTTCGGGCGCGGGACCTCGAACACCCGGTAGTTCTCGTCCCATACACGCCGGATGTGCGCTCGCAGGTGCCGGTCGCGACCGGTGCGTGCCGGTCGCGACCGGTGCGTGCCGGCAGCTGGCCCGGTTCCGACTCTCGGGCCTTGCACTCGTAATACGACGACGGGGCGATCGGCAGCTCCCGGCAGATCGGCTCGACCCCGTATTCGCCGCGGTGTGCGTCGATGAACGCCTTCATGTCTTGGGTCGGCGGTCGAGCTCCGCCTGGGCGAAATACGTAGACGCCTTGCGCAGGATCTCATTTGCCCGCTTGAGTTCGCGGTTCTCCCTCTCCAGCGCCTTGAGCCGTTCGCGCTCGGCGCTCGTCAGCCCAGGTCGAACGCCCTCGTCGACTTCAGCGCCCCGAACCCACTTGCGTAGCGTCTCGGCCGAACAGCCGATCTTCGACGACACCGAGACGATGGCCGACCATTGCGAGTCGTGCTCGACCTGGTGGTTCCAGGACCAACCGCACTGCCCGCTCCCGAAGCTCCGGCGAGTATCTGTTTGAATGTTTCATGGCTCCAGTCTCTCAACGTTTGGAGCCTCCGGGAAACCCGGTACGGTTCATAGGCCGTACAACATCGGACGTGGTGGCCGACTGGCGGCGGCCATTGGTCACCGAGGCGCCGGTTACCAATGCGTCAGGCATCAAGAGACAGCGGAGATAGCCGCCCACCAGACTCAGGGAAGTCATCAAGGCCTGATGACATGGAGGGAGGCGTTAGTCGCCTGCGGCACGACGACGTGCGAGACACCTGTGTCGAACGTCACGAACCGCGCACCATGGAAAACCGACAACGCAAACAAGTATATGTCGGTCAACTGCCTGGGCCCTTGGATGTGCTCGTGCGCGACAAGCTGTTGGTTGAGCAGCGAGATGTCGTCGGACAGGAACTCATGACCGGGTGTGGAAACGGCTTGCGACAGTGTTCCTGAGGGCCTCCCTGATACTGATTGTGTTGGGGTAGGTTTCCCGGGTGACGATCCGAAGGTTACCCATTTTGCGTGATCGGACAGGATACCCAACGGTCGTTGTTCTGGCCCAACCATCCCGTGATGGCCGCATGGTGCCGATGGTTGGCGTCGAGCAAGCTAATCAAGGCGTTGACGTCGAGCAAACTCGTCATTTAGATCCCCAGCTCGTCGCGTAGCGCGTTCACGTCGTCATCAGTGACGACGGCACCGCCGACCGGGATCGGCACGATGCCCGGCACTCTCTCCGGCTGGTTCGTAAATGTGGTGACGATCGTCGCGCCAAAGCCTTGGGAATAGCTCCGGCGCTCGTAACGGTCGGGAACCGCGTACGCCAGCGACAGCCGTCCCGCATCCTGGCGCCGCCTGAGTACGTCCACGGCAAGCGCCTGAAGTTTCGTGCCGAGGGGAGCGAGGTAGACATCGCTGCATCCATCCTCGTGCAAGGCATGGAGCTGCTCAGCGAGGACATCTACACACCGTTCAATGTCGTCCGCCGGCGCGACGTCCTGCCGATAGTGGCGGTCGTACTCGGCTCGCCGAATCAAGCCCGCGTTGGCCCCCTTGCTGTACGCCACCATGTCGGCAGTGAAGCCCGGTTTGCCGAGCAGCACGACGCAAAGGTCCGGCTCGATTTCTCGGACGATCCGTTCCAAACGGCGAGGTTCGTGGCCAAGGAACGCGATCAAGCCCGTACCCGCACCACGTCGCTCCGTCCAGCGGTAAGGCAAGTACACCGTTTTGCGGATGCCGTAGCTCAGTTCCTTCCCAAACGCCGTGGCGTAGACCAACGGCTTGGTGTAACAGATGCGAGTGACCTCCACGCGGAGCCAATCACTCAGGAAGCGCAGCAGCAACAGCAGATGCAGTTTGGTAAAGCACGTCGCATCGAGGACTACAGATCGAACTGCGCCTACCAGCCGCTCTCGGGTGACGTAGGTGTGGAATGCGCCAACGACGCTGAACGGATCGCCCACTTGGCAGTGCAACACGTCGAGAGTCCGAGACTTCTCGCGCAAGCAGACCCCGATTTCCCGCGTGTTCCGGCGTCCCGATTCGGTGTCGAGCGTGTCGTCGTAGGTGAACACGACTGCCCGATCAACGTTGCCGTCGAGCAGGCTCGAGGCACGGACCGATCGTGGTTCGAAACTACCGGCGACTAAGAAGAGCGCCGCCTCATCGCCGCCGACCTCGATGCGGTCTACAGGATCGAGTGCGGCCACGTCCGGTAATCTCAGGTCCGAACGAAGCGCAGGATGCGTTCCACCAGTTCGGCCTCCTGCTCCCATCGGAAATACTCCGCGCCAACAACGCTATCGAGCGGGCTGGGGATGGGCGGTTCCGTGCTGGAGCTGTGCAATATCCGCCATCCTCGCTTGCCGGCAAAGAGGCCCAGCTTGTAGCTCTGGATCGCGTCCAACCCATCGGCAGCCGACGTGTCGATCACGCCGATCCTTGCTGTATACGCGCAAAGCACCGGCACCTGCAGCGCGTTGGCGGCATAGGACGTCATGTCCGCCTCCGTGATCATGGACCATTCGTAAGCCGCCAGAGCTTTCCGGATTTCGTCCAGCGGGATGCGGTCGGCAACGGTCTCCGGTACGGACAGATAGACGGTCTTCTCCCGCCTCCGCTTCGGGCGTAGCGAGACACCAGTGATGGCGACGTTGGCGAAATCGCTCGGATGGGCCATGAGTTGCGCTGCGACAGCACGAACTTCGGCTGCAAACCGACTGTAGTTTCCGTCGTCCACTTGATGCGAGACGGTTGACAGGGGCGGCAATTCGGCCGTCTCCTCGAACGGGATCTGGCCGTTGCCGAGCTGACCGACGATTGCGTCGACCGGGCGGCTGGCGCCCGCGCACAGCCCGATTTCGAACATTGTGTGCGACGTTGCGACTTGGCCACCGAGGAGTGCGACGTGGGCCTTGGCAATCTTGCGCCGGGCACCGTGGAGCCACGCAGAGGACTCGTCGGTTGGCCGAACCTTGGGGAAGGAGAAGCCGGCGACGAGTAGCGCCTGCGTCACGGGTTCCCAGCGCGGGTCAGTGGGCTCGATGAAGGAACTCGACAGGTAGACGACCGGGTCTGGCATCGCTCTCGCGGTGGTGTAAACGTGACTCGTGCGTGCGTTGGTCTCGATGAACCTGCGGTCCAATGCCACCGGCGGGATCGCCGGCGTGTCGAGCGGAATCTCAGTTCGGGTAAGACACCGCGGCTCAATCGAAAGCTCCCCGGTACATCGAACAACGATGCGTGCGCCTCTTCCCCGGGTCGTACGAACCCGCCGGCGAACGCGGGCCGGAACGGCTCCGCCAAGTCGTCCGGAAGCGACCCGTCCGTAAAGAGGTCCGGTTGGTCTGACCGATACTCGAATCCGATTGATCGGTCTTGCGTCGGACGTTCGCTTCACCTTTTGTGCCAGCGACCGGCAAAGATGGCGTGATGCGTCGTAGGCGTTCTGGTTGCCAAATCCCGCGACCACGTACGGACGACGTCATGCTGTAGCGACGGCTTCACCGGTTCGAATGCCTGATTGCCAGAACCGTCCGCGTTGCCCCATGCCGCAAAGATCGCTGAGCAGATCAGCAAGAGGTCCTGGGGGTTGCCGGAGGACGCGGCGCAGATTGCGTCGAATCCCGAATAGGGATAGTCGGCGCTACCCGGGAGGGCTTCCTGGATGCCGGCAACAGTGAAATTTCGGCTAGCAAGCACTTTGCCGACAATCTGCTCCATGCGCGAAATGTACGCCGCGTTGAGTTCATCCGAGTGGTCGAGATGGAGGACGAAGAAATCGGTGCTCTGCTCCCTCAGGCGATCCGACGGGGTGTCAAAGTGTGCCACTCGAACGGGCGCACGGCGATTTTCGCGCAGTAGGGCTGGCCGCGCAGCAGGAGGCTGTTCAGCACGGACTGGCAGGCCAGCGGAACCGGGGAGGACTCGTCAAGAAGGACGTAGAGGCAAGGCCTTTCCCGCTCGAGCCACGAATTGGCGTGCCGCAGGGCCTTCGCAAGCCGTGCGACGATGGTCGGGAGGTCACCGAGCGGCTGCCATGCGCATCGCCCCGAGATCTGCCAGGACTGAATGCTGGACTCGACCTGTATCTGCAGGCGCGCGCAATTTTCGGCGATGTCGCCGGCATCGAACCCGCCGGGAAGGCGAAACACCGCGCTGAAGTCCGGCCGCGCCAGCCGATCGTCCCCGTCCGCTAGGTCGCAGAGGCCGCGCACAACTTCGAGCGCAAGGTAGTCCGCGAAGACCTGCTGGAGCTGCCGAACTAGGGGTTGGTCGGCGCTCCCTTCGCGGTCGGCGAACAGAGCGTGGAAGATGGCCGAGATTCGGGACACATGTGTGTAGACGCCGATGAAGTCCGGCATCTGGTCGGCGCTTGCCAACGTGAGGTAGTCGAGTTGGCGCAGGGCCATGGTCTTTCCGGTGCCCCGAGCGCCGACGACGATGTGGTTGATCGGATACTGGAGATTGCCCCAGATGGGACTGGCGTCGCGCACGAAGAGGGTCGCCACGTCGTGAGGAGTGTGGGCGTCTGCCTTGGCAACATCGTAGAACGGGTTGTGGTCCATTTGTCGCCTCAGCCGGCCCGCGAAGTGGCCCGTCTGCAATCCGGCCGCAAGCCGCTGATGATCTGGGGGTGCCGTGCGCGAGTCAAGGTAGGCCGTGTAGGCACCCTTTGTCCACCAAACTCCAGTTTGACACCTCATAGATACGAGCTCTGGAATTCTTGGGACGGATCAATCCGTTACGAGCGAGCTCGCGGAAAGCCATGCGACTAGGCGCTCAGCCCAGTTTCAGGATCGTCGCGGGTGGTCTGATGTGAAGAGATTTCAGTCGGTTGGATGCACTGGGGCGGGGCTTCCGTGACCTGCCACAAGGTCCCGTTCGGCCCGATCAATTGCGCAAGTTGTATGCGTTTCAGGTCGTCTCGGATGTTGCGCCAGGTATCGGCGCAGGCGTGCTCGGCCATGCGTTCGAGCAACAAGGCGATGACGCTCAACGCGATGTGGGCGTGGATGCGATGGGCCACGCGGTGATAGACCGGGCGAAGGCGCAGATCGCTCTTGAGCTCTGCCGCCACGCCTGCTCGACGCGTTGCAGCTGCTTGTATCCCAGCGCCATGTCTTCGGCGCTGAGGGTATCGTCGTTGCTGTGCACGACGAACTTTCCGTCCATGCGTGCGGCCGCCTTGACCCGGGCCCGGTCGATGGCCGGGCGCCCGGTGCCGGTGACTCGCAGATACTTTCCGTACCGTCCACTGGCACGTAGCTCGCACACCCGCTTGGCGTGTCCGGTACCGCACCCGGCGCGCAACGTCGCCAGTTCCTCTTCGAGCTCGGCCAGCACCTCGGTGCGATGATGGCGTTGGCGCTCGGCCTCGCGGGGGTTGAAGCACACCACATAGCGTCGGCGCCGCTCCCCTCGCCGACCACCACCTCCTTGACCTGGAGGTTCTCGGCGACCTCGCGGTAGCGTCCCCGCCGGCTCACCACCTCGGTGTCCACCTCCCCGCCGCGATGCACCAACATGCACACGATGTAGCGACCGCCCCCGCGCGCCAGGGCACGCAGATTCTCTGCCGAGACCATCCCCGCATCTCCGACGAACACGCACCGGTTCAGCCGCCAGCCTTTCAGATCTTGCTTGACCTTCGCCACCGTGGTCACGTCGACGGTGTTGCCGGGGAACAACTATGGGCCGTTGTGAGGGAGCCACCCGGCAGGACGTCGAGGTCCGCACATCAGGTGGCCAAATCGTCACCGACCCGGAATAAGTCCTGCGTCGGCCGGTGCGTTCATTCCTCCCACCACGCGTCCAGAACGATTCCGTAGAGTGGTATGACCTCGGGCCGACCCAGCTTGTTCCAATAGGGCGATCCGATCGTCGTTCAGGTGATAGAGGGGGACAAAGTAGTGCCCCCACAGCAGCACCCTGTCCATGGCCCGGACAATGCCGACGAAGGCACCGCGTTCGCGCGCCTTGGTCATGCGATCGATAAGCTCATCGACGATCAAATCCCGCACCCCCGGATAGTTGCGCGTCCCCTCCTGCGTGGCTGCCC
>CBDCME010000046.1:0-62017 GCA_965218865.1 Alphaproteobacteria bacterium | reverse complement strand
GAAGTGCCGGATATATTTGCACTGGGTTTCGGGGTTTTGTGGAATTGGGTTAGGTGATTGGCGAAGCGGGGTATACGCATGGAACAGAACGCCTCGATAACCGCTTATCGCGCCGAACTTGAAAAGATCGCGCGCCGAGATAGACGCATCATCGATCGTTATGCCTCCGAAGCGCTCAAACAGGAAATGAATTCACTTGTCGTATGGAAAGGTAAATTGGAAGACCTGATCGCAAGAACGCAGGAGGCACCGGTGCTATTGCATCCAAATATGGCCGTACGCTACCGGAAGGAAGTATCAAGACTAATGAATGCGCTTGACGACGATGAGCACCGGCATGAAGACATCGAACTCATTCGTTCGCTGATCGACAAGATTGTCCTGGTTCCCGATCCTGACTCAAAAGGCCTCCTGATTGATTTGCACGGAGACCTCGCCGGTATTCTCAACATCGCGACGGAAGGCGAGAGCGCGAAACCAGGACGGGAGATTGATATCAGGCAAATTCGTATCGTCGCTGGCCTAGAAAACCAGCCGACAACAGGTGAGCAGGACAAGGTGGTGGGCCCGGCAGGACTCGAACCTGCGACAACGCCGTTATGAGCGGCGCGTTCTGACCAACTGAACTACGGGCCCTCCCAAACAATTCAACGCGATATCGACTTGGCGCCGGCCGCTTTGCGCCGGCGGAGCGACGGTACTGATCAAACGCCAACCTAGTGCACCGGCGCATTCACTTCGTTCACGCCCCCGTGCACCAGGCCTTTGTCGATGCATCAACTTTCCAAACTTCGGCTGTCGCCTCCGTTTGGGTCGATGCACTAGCTTACGCCGATCTGGCGTCAAGATGGGAAGGATTGTCGGGCGTCCAACTCCAGGGGGGAAAGCCCGGACGCGTGTTCGCGGTGGCTGGGGGGGGGGCCGCCGAGGGGGTGCTTGATCGGGGGGGCCGGGATCGGCTATCACCGAAAGGCAAAGGGAAATGCCAGCGGGGGCGGGTGGCCCGGGACGCGGGCTGCCGCGGGAGGGGTGATGGCGACGGATTACGACCGGGTTTATGGGCGTTCGATCGCGGCGCGGGAAGAATTCTGGGCCGAGGCGGCGGTGGAGGTTCATTGGTACAAGCGCTGGGAAAGGGTGCTCGATTCGTCGCGGGCACCGTTTTTCAGCTGGTTCGCGGGTGGCCGGGTCAATACCTGCTACAACGCCGTCGACCGCCACGTCGAGGCCGGGCGCGGCGACCAGCTGGCGCTGATCTACGACAGCCCGGTCACGGGGACGGTGGCGACCTTCAGCTACCGAGACTTGCACGACCGGGTTGCCCGGGTCGCAGGAATGCTCGACCGCAACGGTGTCGGCAAGGGCGACCGGGTGCTGGTCTACATGCCGATGATTCCCGAAGCGGTGTTTTCGATGCTCGCCTGCGCCCGGCTCGGTGCCGTGCACACGGTGGTTTTCGGTGGCTTCGCCGCCAACGAGCTCGCGACCCGGGTCGACGACGCCCGGCCCAAGGTCGTGCTCTCGGCCTCCTGCGGCATCGAGGTGGCGCGCATCGTCGCCTACAAGCCGCTCCTCGACGCGGCCCTCGAGCTGGCCGCCCACAAGCCGGCGACGTGCCTCATCCGGCAACGCCCCGAGGCCCGGGCGGCGCTGATCCCGGGCCGGGACCGCGACTGGGACGAGGAACTCGCCGCCGCGGCGCCCGCCGAGTGTGTCCCCGTCGCCGCCACCGACCCGCTCTACATTCTCTATACCTCGGGAACGACCGGGGTGCCGAAGGGCATCGTCCGCGACAACGGCGGCCACATGGTGGCGCTGAAGTGGAGCATGGCGAACGTCTACGGGGTGGCGCCGGGCGAAACCTACTGGGCGGCCTCGGACGTGGGCTGGGTGGTCGGTCATTCGTACATCGTCTACGGTCCCCTGCTGCACGGATGCGCCACCGTCCTCTACGAGGGCAAGCCCGTCGGGACGCCCGATCCGGGCGCCTTCTGGCGCCTCATCGCCGAGCACCGGGTGGCGGTGCTGTTCACGGCCCCGACCGCGTTCCGGGCGATCAAGCGCGACGACCCCGAGGCCGCCCATATGAAGGGCCACGATCTTTCTTCCCTGCGAGATCTCTTTCTGGCCGGAGAGCGCTGCGATCCCGATACCCTGGAATGGGCGGCCCGGCACCTCGGTACCCCGGTCATCGACCACTGGTGGCAGACCGAAACCGGCTGGGCCATCGCCGCCAACTGCCTGGGATTGGGCGCCCTCCCGGTCAGGCCCGGATCGCCGACCAAGGCGGTGCCCGGCTATCGGGTCCGGGTGGTCGACGCCAAGGGCCGCGAGGTCGAGCGGGGAAAGATCGGCGAGCTGGTCGTCGAGTTGCCGCTGCCGCCGGGATGCCTGCCCTCGCTCTGGCAAAACGACCAGGGCTACCGGGAAACCTATCTCGACGAATTTCCCGGCTATTACCGGAGCGGTGATTCCGGGTTCGAGGACGAAGACGGCTATCTCTGGATCATGAGCCGCACCGACGACATCATCAACGTCGCCGGCCACCGGCTTTCCACGGGGGGCATCGAGGAGGTCCTGGCGGCCCACCCCGACGTCGCCGAATGCGCCGTCATCGGTGTCGCGGACGCCTTGAAGGGACAGCTGCCGCTGGGCCTGATCGTGCTCAAGGACGGGGTTCGCCGCGACGCCGCCGCCATCGTCGCCGAGACCGTCCGGATGGTCCGCGAGCAAATCGGGCCGGTGGCCGGGTTCAAGACCGGGGCTGTGGTGGCGCGCCTGCCCAAAACCCGCTCCGGTAAGATCCTGAGGAAGACCATGCGCAAGATCGCCGACGGCGAGACGTACCGCGTTCCGGAGATCCTCGACCAAATCGCCGAGACCCTGCGCGCCCTCGGCTACGCCCATCGCTAATTTACGGGGACAGTATATCGTTTTTCAGAAAATTTCGGCGTTTTTGCCGACGCTGAACAGCGAATGAAAAACGGTATACTGTCCCCGTAAATTGACTGTGATCACGGTCGGGCTTGGGCCGCATCCGACGGAAGTGAATCACGGGCATTGCACGGTGCCGATGACACTATCCGTCCCTGTTCTCGGCCCGAGCGGCCGGGCAATTCGTTTCAAGAAGTGCCGGGTGTTGCTAAACTTGCCCAAATAAAGGTATGAAACGCACGGGATGAGACGTTTGGGCCGAACCTTTTTTGCCTTGGTCCGCGGGGTGATTCCCTTGGCGAGCGCCCTCCTCGCCGCGTATGGCCCCGCCGCCGCCGACGACCTCAGCTATTGTCGTCAGGGCGATCGCGCGCAAGACACCGGCGATCACGATCTGGCGATCAGCCACTACACGCGTTGCCTGGATTACGGGGGCCTTAGCAACGAGAACCGCGGTGTAACCTTCAACAACCGCGGCATCGCGCATGCCAGCAAGGGCGCCTATGACGGGGCGATCGCGGACTACGGACAGGCACTCCGCCTCGACCACGGCGACGCGGTCGCATTCAACAATCGAGGCCTCGCGTACGACGCCAAGGGCGCGTACGATCAGGCGATCGCGGACTACGAACAGGCGCTCCGCCTGGATGCGGGCTATGCGGCCGCCCTGCACAACCGAGGCCACGCGTATTACCTCACGGACGCGTACGAACGCGCGATCGCGGACTACGACCAGGCAATCCGAGTGGACCCGAATCTTGCGGTCGCCTTCGACAGCCGTGGCCGGTTACATTTCTATCTGGGGCGGTTTTCCGCGGCCGTGCCGGACCTTGCCCGGGCCGCCGAGCTGGCCCCCGACAACGCCTACCGAGCTGTTTGGCTGTATATCGCCCGGGCCCGGGCCGGGCACGGCGGCCGGTCCGGGCTCCGCGGCCATGACGGCGGCGCTTGGCCGGGGCCGGTCGTGGCCATGTTGCTGGGCAAAACGTCGACGGAAGCGCCCCTGGCCGCGGCGGGCGACCCGAATCCCGAGACCCGGAACGCGCAATTGTGCGAGGCCCATTTCTACGTCGGACAGAAGCTTCTGCTCGAGGGCCACTCCGAAGCGGCGGGCGGACCATTTTCGCGCCGCCGTCGAAACCAGTGTCACCGGCTTCATCGAGTACGCGGGCGCCAAGGCCGAGTTGAAACGCTTGGGATACTGAAGCCCCGCCCGCGAATCCGGCAATATCGAACCGGTGGTCCCGAATTTTTGGTTCTGGTGTGAGTTTGTTCGCATCTCGGATGTATCCCCCGGGGCCAGAAGACAGGCCAAATACGAGGCGCGGCTGGCATTGTCCGTGTCACGGCTCGGAACACTTCGGGACCTGTTCGGCAGGGGGCCTAATACCAACCGCCCTTAACATTGACTTGTGCGATCCCACGCTCTGAGGCCGATGGACATGATCTTCCAAGGTCGGTCAGGTTGTTCCAGGCTTGGCAAGAGGCCTCGACGATGGCTTCATAGGAGTCGAAGACACGATTGGAGAGCCAGTTCTGGCGGAGGTATTGCCAGA
Source organism: Alphaproteobacteria bacterium (assembly GCA_965218865.1). GTDB lineage: Bacteria > Pseudomonadota > Alphaproteobacteria > JAAXGF01 > JAAXGF01 > CBDCME01. Next base: position 57,527 of record CBDCME010000046.1, on the reverse strand, counting down.
CATTTTCGGCGGGATTGAGCTCCGGGGACTTGGGTGGCAAAGGCACGAGGGAGATGTTCTCCGGGATGCCGAGTTTGGCAGTGGTGTGCCATGCGGCTTGGTCGAGCAGCACGACGGCATGGGCGTTTGGGGCAACGGCCCGGCTGATTTCCTCGAGATGCAGGTCCATGGCTTCAGTATTGGCGCGCGGCATGACCAGCGCCGCGCCCTCACCGCGCTCGGGGCAGATGGCGCCGAAGAGATACGCCGAAGAGGTCCGTAGGTCCTTGACCTGGCGCGGGCGCGATCCCTTTGGGGCCCACTGGCGCACCAGGCTGTTCTTCTGGCCGACGCGCATTTCATCTTGAAACCAAACCTCGATGGGCGTGTCCGGTGGCTGTGCCGCTACGATTTTCGCCAAGTGTTCGGGAAAACTTTTTTTTAAATTCCTCCTGTGCCCGCGCATCCTGGCCGACGTGGCGCGGGCGCGCGGAAATATGCGAGAACCCGAGCGCGGCCAGCAGCTTGCCGACGCTCCGCTCGTGATAGTCCACGCCGAAGCGCGTTCGGATCAGTTGCTTGAGATCGATGCAGCGCCAGCGCACGACCCCATCCCGTTCGGGATCGGGACCGGCCTCGATAGCCCGCGAAAGCGCCGCCATTTGCGACGGCGTCAACCGACGCAACGCCCCGTTCGGCTTGCGGTCGATCAGACCGGCCGGACCTCCCGCGTTGAACCGGTGAACCCAGTCCCGCAACGTCTGCCGATCCATGCCGCCAATACCCGCCGCGCACGCTCGATCCATCCCATCGTAGATGGCCGCCATCGACAAAAGCCGTCGCGCCTGGTTCCCATCATCGCTCCGTGCCGCAAGAACACGGACTCTTTCAGCATCAAAGTCGTTTCGCAAAGGAATCGTTGGCATTGAACACACTCCCTTGTTGCCAACAACCTTGAATCACACAAAACCTGGCGTGTAAACCTTTGCGCGAGTCAAACTCTGGGGCGGTTGGTATTAGGCCAACGGTCGCGGCAAAACCAGCCGCCGTATCCCTGATAGCCGGCGGCGGGACACGGAACGGCAGGGCCCGGCCCGAAGCGGCCTTTCACCGTAACCGGCGCCAAGCCACCATCGCGGATTCGCCAGCGCAAAGCCAAGCCAAGTTACGCGCGCACTTCACGACCGCTTAAAATTCCAAAAAACCAATTAAGTGTCGGTTCGAAAATGCGCGTCCGCGCATTTTTTGCGTCTTTTCCGGCCCTCTCCCCCTCCCGGCCACCCACGAGAGTATATGGGTGGCCGGGAGGGGGAGAGGGCCGGCGCCGCGAGTTTTCGAACAGACCGTTAGGTCAGTCTTCGCGCGACGACCTTGCCGTCGGGCAAGGTGAAGTGCGCGGCGACGTCGGGGAAGGAATCGACACAGGCCAGGGCCTTGTCCAGGGGCAGAGCGTAGAGGCCCGTCGACAGGGCGTCGGCGGTGGTCGCGTCAGGGGCCAGTATCGAGACGCCGAGATAGTGGTTGGCGCTCCGCCCGGTCGCCGGGTCGAACAAATTGTGGTGCCGGCCGCTGGCATCGAAGCGGGTCCCGTACCCGCCCGAGGTGGCGAGCGCGCGATCGACCAGCGGCAGGGTCCGGGCCAGGCGGTCCGGCCGGGTGGGATCGACCAGTCCGACCTGCCAGGGCCGGCCGTCGGGGCGGACGCCCAGTACCCGGCTTTCCCCGAGATCGACGAATACCCGGGCGATGCCCCGGCGCCGCAGAAGCGCGATCACCCGGTCGGTGATATAGCCCTGGGCGATGCCGTTGAGGGTGACGGCCGCGCCTTCGCGCCCCAGGCCGAGGTGACGACGGCCGATCGCCAGCTCCCCTTGATCGACCAGGGCCCGGGCCCGCTCGACGAGTTGCGGCGCCGGTCCCTTGGGATCGGCGGTGGGGGTCGCGAAGTGGCGGGCGTACAACTTCCACAAGGGTTGGACGCTAACGTCGAAGGCGCCCCCCGTCGCCAGGCTGATGCTGCGAGCCCGTGACATCACGCTGAAAATCTCGGGCGGAGGGGTGTCGAGGGTTCCGGCGCGGTTCAGCTTTACCAGCGCCGAATCCCGCCGCTGGAGGCTGAATATGTTTTCGAGGCGGCTGATTTCGGCCCGGCAGGCGCCGAGCAGGCGCTTGGCCTCGGTGCCGTCCGAATGGAGCAGCGTGATCGTCGCCGGTTCCGTGCCAGCGCCACTTCATGCCCGCGCGGGCGGGCCAGGCGGCCAAGCCGATGGCCGCGCCCGTGATGGCGAGGAATCGCCGGCGGCCGAACAGCGGCGTCATCGCGGCTGGCGAGCGCGCAGCCAATTGATGAATCCGGTGACCGAGAGAACGAGGAGGCAGACGGCCGCCGCGTCCATCACGTAAGGTCCGAACGGACCGAGGATGCGGCCACTGTGGAGGTCGAGCAGGACCCGGTCCAGGGGCCAACCCGCGGCCGCGGTAGGCGGCCAGGACCCGGTCCCGGATCGGCTCCGGGGCCAGGGTGGGCCGCGACCACTCGGCCTCGGTTTCGGTGGGTTCCCAGGCGACGAGATCGGCGGCGGCGCGAAATCGGCCCTCGGGTGTCCCCAATATGATGTGTTTGTTGCCGCCGATCGCCTCGACGGTGCCGGGCAGGCTGACGGGGCCCATGCGTTCGATCAGATCACCGTCGGAAGTGAACAGAAGCACTTCGCGGGCGGCGCCGACGGCCACCACGCCGTTCACCGCCACCGCCCCCTTGGGGTCGTCGATCTCCTCGGCGATCGGACGGCCGTTGAGATAGACGTGGCCTTCGAGCCAAGTAACCCAATCGTCTTCCAAGCGGTAGCTCACGGGCGCCGTCTCGGGACCCATCCCGTACCACGCCAGGAGCCATTCGTGGTCGACCCGGCCGCGGTTGAGGCCCAGGCTTTCGGCATGATTCAACAAGACTCCCGTCGCCGCGACGATGGCGACGAGCAACAGCGCCGCCAGACCGATTCGCCGGTGCCAAACGAGGACCCGATTACGACTCCCTTTCACGGCCTCAATCCCCGGCGAGCAACGCCTGTTCGTGGAGGTACAGTGCCAGCGCCCCGAGGCGCGTCAGCGCGCTGACCGAGAGAGTGGCGCCCGAAATACCGTCGATCCGTTCGTTCAAGCGTTTTCCGTTGCCGAGCGTCAAGCCCTTGAATTGGTCGGTGAAAAACGGGTGGCGGACTTCCCAACCGTGGGTTTCACGGTAGATCAAGACCTTGACCCGTTCAAGCGCGCCCGCCCGGACCACCACACCGGTCGTGATCGGTTTCACCTTACCGATCTCCTCGAGTATCCAGGCCGTGCGGTCGTCTCGGCGCCAATAGCGTACCCGGAGCCGTCGATAGGCATGGCCCATGATCTCGTTGACGCGCGGGCGCATCGTCTTCTTGATCCACACGACGTTCGGCTAATACCAACCGCCCTAGAGTTTGACTCGCGCAAAGGTTTACACGCTAGGTTTTGTGTGATTCAAGGTTGTTGGCAACAAGGGAGTGTGTTCAATGCCAACGATTCCTTTGCGAAACGACTTTGATGCTGAAAGAGTCCGTGTTCTTGCGGCACGGAGCGATGATGGGAACCAGGCGCGACGGCTTTTGTCGATGGCGGCCATCTACGATGGGATGGATCGAGCGTGCGCGGCGGGTATTGGCGGCATGGATCGGCAGACGTTGCGGGACTGGGTTCACCGGTTCAACGCGGGAGGTCCGGCCGGTCTGATCGACCGCAAGCCGAACGGGGCGTTGCGTCGGTTGACGCCGTCGCAAATGGCGGCGCTTTCGCGGGCTATCGAGGCCGGTCCCGATCCCGAACGGGATGGGGTCGTGCGCTGGCGCTGCATCGATCTCAAGCAACTGATCCGAACGCGCTTCGGCGTGGACTATCACGAGCGGAGCGTCGGCAAGCTGCTGGCCGCGCTCGGGTTCTCGCATATTTCCGCGCGCCCGCGCCACGTCGGCCAGGATGCGCGGGCACAGGAGGAATTTAAAAAAAAGTTTTCCCGAACACTTGGCGAAAATTGTAGCGGCACAGCCACCGGACACGCCCATCGAGGTTTGGTTTCAAGATGAAATGCGCGTCGGCCAGAAGAACAGCCTGGTGCGCCAGTGGGCCCCAAAGGGATCGCGCCCGCGCCAGGTCAAGGACCTACGGACCTCTTCGGCGTATCTCTTCGGCGCCATCTGCCCCGAGCGCGGTGAGGGCGCGGCGCTGGTCATGCCGCGCGCCAATACTGAAGCCATGGACCTGCATCTCGAGGAAATCAGCCGGGCCGTTGCCCCAAACGCCCATGCCGTCGTGCTGCTCGACCAAGCCGCATGGCACACCACTGCCAAACTCGGCATCCCGGAGAACATCTCCCTCGTGCCTTTGCCACCCAAGTCCCCGGAGCTCAATCCCGCCGAAAATGTCTGGCAATACCTCCGCCAGAACTGGCTCTCCAATCGTGTCTTCGACTCCTATGAAGCCATCGTCGAGGCCTCTTGCCAAGCCTGGAACAACCTGACCGACCAACCTTGGAAGATCATGTCCATCGGCCTCAGAGCGTGGGCTCGCACAAGTCAATGTTAAGGGCGGTTGGTATTAGGCACGTCGCCGCCGAAGGTATCGGCGAGAAACGCCTCGGGCGTCTGATACACGTCCTCGGCGGCCAGGTCCGGACAAGGGATCAAGAAAACCAGGAAAAGCCCGACGACTTGCCCGAGGACTTGAATGAGTGGTCCTCGGACCCCATCCCTCCGTGGCGAAGGTGGGGGGCACGCCGTCGCGCCACCCCCGGGGGCCGCGACAAAGGGAGAAATCGTCATCGGCCCTAGAATTCGAACCCGAGGCCGAGATTGAGCCAGTCATCCTCGGCGTTTCCGGCGCGCTGGTCCTCGAATTGAAAATCGAGTTTGAAGACGACGTGGGCGTGGGGCCAGTAGTTGAACCCAATCTCGATCTCCTCGCGCACGTCGCTCCCAAGCCCGGTGTTTTGGCTATCGCCGGCCCGGGTGTTGAATCTGCTGTAGCGCGTGAAAACTCCGAACTCGCCCCAATCGTGCTCGGGACCCAGCCAGTCCGACAGAAAAAATCGATACGACGGTTCGAGGTAAAAACCCCATTGCTCGTCGCGGAGGAAGGCCTCCGGCTCGTTGCCGTCGATCACCGTGCCTCCGCCGAAGGCGCGAAAACCGAAGCCATCGTGAAGAATGTCGGCGTGCGCCACGGCGGTCCAGGCGGAATTGTTCGTCTGGCTCTGGGTGATGTCGGTGTGATAGATCCCCGTCGCGGCGAGTTCGAGACCCGGAAGACCGGTCCATTTGAGCCGACCCGTGAGCATCGGATCTTCAAACGGCGCTTCCGCGACCTTTTGCCGCCCGGAACGGATCCGGAAGGCATTGGCCCCGGCGACCGGCGTCGCCAAGCCCGAGGTGACGGCGAAGTCGCCACTAAATCCGGCGCCGAGTAGACCTTGCGCGGCGATTCCCGCCTCGGTCCAGGTCGTCGGAACAGTTTCCGTTTCGATGACGTTGTGCTCGACACCGAAGAAGGTCGGTGGCTCGTGCTTTTCATTGAGCATTCCGATCGGAACCAGAAACGCCCCCGTATTGATACGGGCCTCCTCGCCGACATCGAACTGGAGGAAGGCTTGCTCCAAAACGACTTCTCCGGCGCCCGAGCCGTCGGCGGTGTCCTCGACCAGCGCGTGTTCGATTTCGACCTCGGAAAACAATCTTATGTCTTCGTTGAAATCGTGGCCGACGAAGAGAATGAATCGATGGAAGTCGATCTCGTCCTTGTCGCCCCCTTCGTAGTGCAATTCGCCATAACCGCCCACTTGGGTGTGGTCCCACCAACCCGGCGCGCCGCCGCCCTCGGCGGCGACCGTCTCCACCATCTCACCGGTCAAATCGATCTTTTCGTCGGCGTCGTCGAGCCGCTTCGCCAAGGCGTCGATCTGTTTCTGTTGTCGTTCGATCTGTTGTTGCTGTTTTTGAATGATCCGCCAGAGTTCGTCCTGGCTCGGTTCCTCGGCGGCAAGCCCGAGGAAGGGCCAAATGCCGAAGGCCGCGAGCGCGGCAAACCTCAATCCGAATGCTCCCGTTTTCATGTTTGTCACCCTTCCGCCGTGTTTCATTTCCGTCCCCTTGTGTTGGGCTTGTTAGGGTCCGTTCGAACATGCGCGTCCGCGCAATTTTTGCGTCTGCCCCCCGCCCCCGCGAGTTTTCGAACAGACCGTTAGCTATTCTTGGCCGCAAAGTCGGAATAACTAATAAAGAGATATTCTCACGCGTATGCCGCGCCAAAATGTAATAATAAATCATCATTTCTATCCTTATCCCCATCTTATGATGAACAAGAAAAGACTAGAGAGATTATTTTCATTCGTTATCCTCATTAACGCGACTTATACCAACCGCCCTAGAGTTTGACTCGCGCAAAGGTTTACACGCTAGGTTTTGTGTGATTCAAGGTTGTTGGCAACAAGGGAGTGTGTTCAATGCCAACGATTCCTTTGTGAAACGACTTTGATGCTGAAAGAGTCCGTGTTCTTGCGGCACGGAGCGATGATGGGAACCAGGCGCGACGGCTTTTGTCGATGGCGGCCATCTACGATGGGATGGATCGAGCGTGCGCGGCGGGTATTGGCGGCATGGATCGGCAGACGTTGCGGGACTGGGTTCACCGGTTCAACGCGGGAGGTCCGGCCGGTCTGATCGACCGCAAGCCGAACGGGGCGTTGCGTCGGTTGACGCCGTCGCAAATGGCGGCGCTTTCGCGGGCTATCGAGGCCGGTCCCGATCCCGAACGGGATGGGGTCGTGCGCTGGCGCTGCATCGATCTCAAGCAACTGATCCGAACGCGCTTCGGCGTGGACTATCACGAGCGGAGCGTCGGCAAGCTGCTGGCCGCGCTCGGGTTCTCGCATATTTCCGCGCGCCCGCGCCACGTCGGCCAGGATGCGCGGGCACAGGAGGAATTTAAAAAAAAGTTTTCCCGAACACTTGGCGAAAATCGTAGCGGCACAGCCACCGGACACGCCCATCGAGGTTTGGTTTCAAGATGAAATGCGCGTCGGCCAGAAGAACAGCCTGGTGCGCCAGTGGACCCCAAAGGGATCGCGCCCGCGCCAGGTCAAGGACCTACGGACCTCTTCGGCGTATCTCTTCGGCGCCATCTGCCCCGAGCGCGGTGAGGGCGCGGCGCTGGTCATGCCGCGCGCCAATACTGAAGCCATGGACCTGCATCTCGAGGAAATCAGCCGGGCCGTTGCCCCAAACGCCCATGCCGTCGTGCTGCTCGACCAAGCCGCATGGCACACCACTGCCAAACTCGGCATCCCGGAGAACATCTCCCTCGTGCCTTTGCCACCCAAGTCCCCGGAGCTCAATCCCGCCGAAAATGTCTGGCAATACCTCCGCCAGAACTGGCTCTCCAATCGTGTCTTCGACTCCTATGAAGCCATCGTCGAGGCCTCTTGCCAAGCCTGGAACAACCTGACCGACCAACCTTGGAAGATCATGTCCATCGGCCTCAGAGCGTGGGATCGCACAAGTCAATGTTAAGGGCGGTTGGTATTAGTTACTTTCGTGAACATGGACATCATGAGAGATGTATAAGTGTATTTGGAGTGCAAGTAATGAGCAACCGCAATGCCAGTAAAAATGATTTTCCGTGATACGGATGTTCGTGAATTGATGAGCCTAGCTGGGCGATATGCGCGCGATTGGCGAGGAAGCGCGTGCCCGTTTCGGCGAAACTCTCTCTCTGTTGTTCGTGAATTGATGAGCCTGGCTGGGCGATATGCACGCGAGTGCCGAGGAAGCGCGTGCCCGTAAACCCTCCCTCTGTGTTGGAATAGCTCGTGTCGCGATCGCCGCGGCCGAACCCGCGCCGAGCCATTCGAGGTTCGGGGAAATCGGTGGGTTTTCCCGGGTCCCGAGGACGGGGGAATCCCTCTCCATGTCGCGCAAGCCCGTGTCGGCGTCGGCAAAGCCGATGCCCGTGCCGTCGCCGGTCCTGGGTTTCGAGAACTCCGTGACATTGCCGCCCACCCCGGGGCCCAGCAAGTCTCTCGCCATATTGCGGAAGTTCGCCTCGTCCCGCTGGCGCTGATTCCGTGCCACCCGGTCCAGGGTTTCGGAAAGCCGGGGCGATGATCGGGTCGCGACCTCGCGGAAGTCCGGTTCCATGCCGGGACAGCCAATGTTCGGAGAAGCTGGTGTCCGAGGCGGGGGTCCCCGGGTTGGCCGCCTCGCGCGGCGCGGGTCGGCGAATTGAGTTGCGAACGATAATACGGATCATTCTCATCCGAGAGGTGAGATCGGGATAGAGGGGCATGCGTCATATCGGAATTGGGGAGGGTCTATTTCCAGCCGGCGCGGTCGGCGATCCGCACGGCGGCCGGGTTGTAGGTGCCGAGAGCGGCGAGGTTGACGTCGTCGGCCTTGAAGTCGCCCCAAGCGGCCACGGCGCTCGACGGTGGGATTCCCCTAACCACGGGAAATTCGTTGACCACGTCGGCGTACATCCGCTGGGCCGGCTCGCTGATAAGGAATTCGATCAATTTGACCGCGTTGACTTGGTTCGGGGCGTAACTCGTGACCCCAGCGCCGCTGACGTTGACGTGAACCCCGGCGCCATCCTGGTCGGGCCAAAAAACTGTCACCTTGCTGGCGACCTCGCGGTCTTCCTCGGCGTCGGAATTGGCCAGGCGGGCCAGGTAGTAGGTGTTGGCCAAGGCGAGGTCGCACTCACCCGCGGCCACCGCCCGGATTTGGTCGCGGTCGCCGCCCTGGGGGTGGCGGGCGAAATTGGCGACCAGGCCACGGGCCCAGGCCTCGGTGGTTTCGACCCCGCGCCGAACGATCATCCCGGCCAGCAACGACTGGTTATAGACGCTGCTCGACGAGCGCACACAAATGCGCCCGGCCCATTTCGCATCGGCGAGATCCGCGTAGGTGGAGAGTTCCCCCGGATCGACCCGACCCTTGGCGTAAATGATTGGTCGGGCCCGCAGCGAAATGCCGAACCAATAGCCCTCCGGGTCGCGGTACGTCGGCAGCACCGCTTTTTCGAGGGCGAGGGATTGCGCGGGTTGCAACAGCTCCATCTGCCTGGCCCGGGCGAGGCGGCCCGCGTCGACCGTCAACAACACGTCGGCGGGACTGTTGATGCCCTCGCGCTGGAGCCGGGTTATGAGCGCGTCCGCCTTGGCGCTGACGACGTTGACGCGGATACCGGTGGCTTCGGTGAAGCTGTCGAAAAGTGGCTTGATCAGAACTTCCTGACGGGCCGAATAGACGTTCACCTCCGGATCGGCCAACGCCGGGGCCGGAAACCCGGCCACTACGGCGATGATCGCAAGCGCGCGCAAAACGGATCGCATGGCAGGACGCCTCAAGGGTACGGGCACAATTTACAAATGCAAGGCATTCGCAATCGCAATCGTGGCACCTACCACGCCTTCTCACCCCGAGTCAAAGCCTGACCCTCTACAGGAGGTCTTCGGCTACTTATACCAACCGCCCTAGAGTTTGACTCGCGCAAAGGTTTACACGCTAGGTTTTGTATGATTCAAGGTTGTTGGCAACAAGGGAGTGTGTTCAATGCCAACGATTCCTTTGCGAAACGACTTTGATGCTGAAAGAGTCCGTGTTCTTGCGGCACGGAGCGATGATGGGAACCAGGCGCGACGGCTTTTGTCGATGGCGGCCATCTACGATGGGATGGATCGAGCGTGCGCGGCGGGTATTGGCGGCATGGATCGGCAGACGTTGCGGGACTGGGTTCACCGGTTCAACGCGGGAGGTCCGGCCGGTCTGATCGACCGCAAGCCGAACGGGGCGTTGCGTCGGTTGACGCCGTCGCAAATGGCGGCGCTTTCGCGGGCTATCGAGGCCGGTCCCGATCCCGAACGGGATGGGGTCGTGCGCTGGCGCTGCATCGATCTCAAGCAACTGATCCGAACGCGCTTCGGCGTGGACTATCACGAGCGGAGCGTCGGCAAGCTGCTGGCCGCGCTCGGGTTCTCGCATATTTCCGCGCGCCCGCGCCACGTCGGCCAGGATGCGCGGGCACAGGAGGAATTTAAAAAAAAGTTTTCCCGAACACTTGGCGAAAATCGTAGCGGCACAGCCACCGGACACGCCCATCGAGGTTTGGTTTCAAGATGAAATGCGCGTCGGCCAGAAGAACAGCCTGGTGCGCCAGTGGGCCCCAAAGGGATCGCGCCCGCGCCAGGTCAAGGACCTACGGACCTCTTCGGCGTATCTCTTCGGCGCCATCTGCCCCGAGCGCGGTGAGGGCGCGGCGCTGGTCATGCCGCGCGCCAATACTGAAGCCATGGACCTGCATCTCGAGGAAATCAGCCGGGCCGTTGCCCCAAACGCCCATGCCGTCGTGCTGCTCGACCAAGCCGCATGGCACACCACTGCCAAACTCGGCATCCCGGAGAACATCTCCCTCGTGCCTTTGCCACCCAAGTCCCCGGAGCTCAATCCCGCCGAAAATGTCTGGCAATACCTCCGCCAGAACTGGCTCTCCAATCGTGTCTTCGACTCCTATGAAGCCATCGTCGAGGCCTCTTGCCAAGCCTGGAACAACCTGACCAACCAACCTTGGAAGATCATGTCCATCGGCCTCAGAGCGTGGGCTCGCACAAGGCAATGTTAAGGGCGGTTGGTATTAGTCGTCCGTGAAGAACCCTGATTTCAAGCTGAAGCGGCGATTGGGTTTGCGGTGGGGTGCGAGATGTCGCTGAGGAGCGCGGCCAGGATTTGGACAAACAAACGCCTCAGCCATTTGAGGACAAGGCGGTAGTTGTAGCCGGCGCCGGCGAGGATGGCGTTGATCTTGTCGCCGTCGCGGCCTTTGAGGAAGTTGCGCCCCAGCCTGCCATCGCTCTTGAGATGTCCGATCACGGCCTCGACGGCGGAGCGCCGCCTGAGCTCCTTCTTGATCGTCGGCGTGATGCCGCGTTTCTGGCCTGATCTAAAGACGCGGTGTTTGTTGGGGTAATCGTGGCCCTGGTATCCCTTGTCGACATAGGTGCGCTCGGCCGATATCCCCGTCCAGCGTTCCATCTCTTCGATCACCTGCCTCAAGGTGTGGCCATCATAGGGATTGCCGTGGAAGGCCTTGACGTGGGCGACGAACTGGCCGCCGGGGGGGCGGGAATTGGTCGCCGCCACGGAGACCTTGCAGCCGAACTCGTACGGCTTGTGCGCCTTCCCTTTGCCGATGCATTCGACCTCGGGCGCGTGGAGCGAATAGACCTTGGGCAAGGGGTCGCGCCGCTTCTGGGTCGACACCCGCTCGGCCAGCCACAAGGGGCGGCGGAAGGTATCCCGTAGGCTCTCCTCCTGGGCCGTCTTGCGGCGGATGTCGCGGACGGTGCGCCCGAGATAGGTCTTGAGCTTGCGCAGGGCCTTGTTGGCCCGCTTGTGCTGTTTGGCATGGCGGTAGCGGCCTTGCATGATCAACGCCCTCTTGCCCAGGCGGGTATAGGACTGACGCAGGGCAATGCCGTGCTCCCGTGCCAGTCGCACCAGCCGCTCGCGGGCTCGTTGCATCAGTTTGGCGTCGGTCGGAAAGGCAATCGCCTTCTCTTGTACGGTGGTGTCCACCGTCACCCGCTCGAGGTCCTTCTCCCGCAGCGCCCCCACCCGGTGGGCCACGGCCAGGCTCTCCTGGAATACCTTCTCCAAACCTTCCGGCCCGATCCGGTCCCGCCACCGGGTCATCGACGAGCGCTCCATGGGCAGCTCATGCTGAAAGTACTCTTCGCCGCAGAAGCGCTGGAAGTATGGGTCGTAGACCCAGCGCTCGCAGACCTCCTCATCCGAGAGATCGAACATATGCTTGAGGATGTGCAGCCCAACCATCAACCGCGTCGGGACCCCCGGCCGACCCTCCTCCGAATACAAGGCTTCATAGGTCTCGTCGAAGAAAGTCCACGCGATCCGGCCCCCCAACACCACCAACTCGTGGCGCAGGTTGATGATGTTTTCGAACCGCGAGCGGAACAGGTCCTCTATTCCCGATGACACCTTGCGCGATGGCTTCATCACAGTTCTCCAATCCCAATCGACGGGAGCAGAGAATCACGTTCCGCAACGGAAGGGAATCCCCAAAATCAATTATTTCAAATCACAAGCTTTTCAGGCCCAAAACCCGTTTTCTTGCAAATCCGATTACTTCGCCAAACCGAAAGAGCTACCAACATCAGCCGCTTACACGTTCTTCACGGGCGACTAAATATTTTACCATAGAAAGTAACCATTTCTACGCTGAGTGCCACATACGATTTCGGGAGGTCCCAAGAGAAATTATCCAATTTCATTATATATTATTTCTCCTATGCCAATATTCTACAATTATCCCAACTTTCTTCCAAAAGTTGGGATTCTTGGACCGAACATCGCGATCATAACGGCAGACGTACCTACATATGGTTTCAAGCCAAATTTGGCCGGTCCGACACGGTGGCACGTTGTAATCCCTTGGTGATCTCCGGGGCACGGCTTCGGACCTCCGCGGTATCATAGGCGGCTTGCAAGCGCCGCCAGGCATCGGCTGAGCTGCCAATGACGAACTCCAGCCGCAACGCCATTTCCGGCGATACGGCGCTGTGACCCGTGATAACACGGTTAAGCTGGGAGCGCGACACCTTCAAGGCATCGGCGGCCTTGGCGACAGACAGGTTAAGTTCATCTATCGCGGATTTGATGAGGCGGCCCGGATGGGGCGGGTTTTTCATTGGCATGACATACTCCTTTCCCTAGTGCATCGACCCAAACGGAGGCGACAGCCGAAGTTTGGAAAGTTGATGCATCAACAATGGCCTGGTGCACGGGGGCGTGAACGAAGTGAATGCGCCGGTGCACTAGTGGTAATCCGTAAAATCAACGTCCTCCGTTTCAACATCAAACCTGAAAACGATGCGCCAATTCGCCCGAACGCTCACAGCCCATTGGTCGCTTCGATCACCGCTGAGGGGGTTGAAGCCGTAAATGAGGCAAGTCCATGTCCTGAACGTTCGTGGCAATATCGAGCAGACCTAAAATTTCCTCGATGCGGTCAACCATCTCCGGCGGCAATCTTCTTCTGTCGCCCCGTTCGTAGAATCTTTTAAGCCCGCGATGTTTAAATGACTTGATCATCCAATAAGGTTATTGTAGCGCGTTGCGCAACATAAGACAACATTTTTCTTGTCCCCCATTTTTTGTGACCCCATGACAGAAAACCGGGGTTTTTCTAACTTTCTTCCAAAAGTTGGCATTCTCGATTCGATCGTCGGCTCGTCTCGGCATTCAGGTGGCTACGATGATCGCTTTTTCCGCGCCTTCCTGCTGGCCTGCCCCTTCCTTCCCAGGCCGATTTTCTTCGCCATTTCCGAACGCACCTGCGAATAAGCCGCCGCCACCATCGGGTAATCGGCTTTAAGTCTGTATCGCTCTCGATACTCATCCGGCGTCAATCCATGGCCGGTCCTCAGATGGCGTTTGAGGGTCTTCTGCTTCTTGCCGCATTCGAGGCAGATCAAGACATCCTTCGTAACGGACTTTTTCACCGATACGGCCGGTGTGGGCTTCGCGGGTTTCCCTGGCTCACGCCCGACCCGGACAAACACACCGTGAACGGCTTCGATAAGCTGCGGCAATTCTTCACGCGCGACCTCGTTGTTCGACACGTGTGCGCTGACTATGTCCGCTGTAAATTTAAGCGCTTCTGACACCTGCCCCTCCCTACAATCACCCTTCACTGGCGCTTGGCATACAGCCCTTGCCAGAATCACGCAAGGATCAACCCTAGGACGCGGCCCTTTGCGCTACGGCAAAAGGGCTCCCTTCTGCCCCATCTCGGCCGTGACCCGCGCTGTGTAAAAAGGTGCACCTTTTTACACGGTCTCGACACCAATTCGTGTGGGTTTTGGGACACTCCGGCGACAGCTGCCCGCCTCCCTTCTTGAAACGGTTCCAGAATCGCTCAAAAGGCTTATCCCGATGGTTCCGGGGACACCATATGTTGATGACATGAGGCGCGGGGCATGACAAACGAAGAACACTCAGCCTCGAAGGTGCCACCATATCCGATTTTCCGCGCTCGCTCTTTGCTTTTCAACGGCGTTTCCCAGACGAGACGGCCGGCGCCGTCTATCTCGCGGATGTGCGCTGGCCGGACGGGTTTTGCTGCCCGGCATGCGGTCATGGGCGGGCCTGACGTCTGGAAACCAAGCCCTGGACGTATGAGTGCCGCCGTTGCGCTCGGCAAACCTTCGTTATGGCGGGGACCGTCATGCATGGGAGCGAGCTTGCGCTTAAGGTCTGGTTCTGGGCCGCTATGGCGACCCATTCAAACGGGATTTCCGCCTTCCAGCTTTGGCGGCAACTGGGATCGTATAAGACGGCGTGGCTGCTGTGTGCCAAGTTACGCCGCACCATGGTCAATCCCAAACGCACTCCCCTGTCCGGCTTGGTCGAAATCGACGAAACCACGATGCACCATCGGACCAACGACGTTCCCACCGCCGGCGGCCGGTGCCACGACGGCAAGATGCTCATCGCCGTCCGCGGAAAGTACTCGGCCGAGTGTTTCCCGAGCAGCGGACTTTCCCTGGGGCTTGAATGGTGATACCCAGGCTGGGCGCCATCATCGCGGCTCCCGCGGGAACGTGGCGAGGCGCGTTCATCATCGAGGGAGTGCGAAATGAACAAGAGCATTTTGAAGAGGGGCGGGGCCGTTCTGGGCCTGGTGCTGGCTTTCTCCGCCGGGCCACTCGTATCGGCGGGGGTCGCCGACGACGACAAGGACGCCGCCTACGGGATCGCGTCCGATCCGTCACGACTGAAAATGCAGGCGGTCCTCAACCAGCTCGAGACGCGGGGGTACACGGACTTCATCGAAATCGAAATCAAGGAGGAAGGGTTTTACGAGGTCGAGGCCCGCGATTCGGAAGGCAATCCGGTGAAACTGATTCTCGATCCCCGCTCCGGAAAAGTGATCTCCGAGGAACCCAACGACTGACGGTCTATTCGAAAACTTCGCGGCGCCGACCCTCTCCCCCTCCCGGCCACCCACAACCTCTCGTGGGTGGCCAGGAGGGGGAGAGGGACAGATGCAAAAAATGCGCGGACGCACATTTTCGAATAGACACTGAGGCGGCGAACCGCCAGCGCAAGATCCCGTGCCCGCGTTGGCCCGTGCCCGCGTTGGCGTGTCGATTTCATGGAACAACGGTTCTCGACGCTAGGAATCGAGGCATTGGGGTTGATCCGTTGGATTTTCGGTTCGATGGGTCAACTTGTCCCAACACTTGAAAGTCAAGCGTTGGGGTTGATCCACTAGAGCGCTTCTCCCCGGGCGAGGCGCGGTAGCTCGCCGACCAATCCCATGGCGTGGCGCATGAAGAAGCGCTTGAGGGGGGGCATCCGGTGGACAGCGGCAAGGCCCAGGTCGCGGGCCAGGCGCAGCGGAAGCAGGTCGTTGGAGAACAGCCGATTCAACCCATCGGTGACAGCCATCATCAGAAGATTGTCGAAACGCCGCCAGCGTTGGTAGCGGGTCAGGACCTCCGCGGCGCCGACATCGAGACCAAGGCGGCGGGCATCGACGACAACCTCCGCCAAGGCGGCGACGTCACGCAAGCCCAGGTTCAGGCCTTGGCCGGCGATCGGATGGATGACGTGAGCGGCATCGCCGACAAGGGCCAGGCGGCAATCGACGTAGCGCTCCGCGTGAAGCAGCGAGAGCGGGTAGTGCCAACGCCGGCCGACGACCTCCAAGCGGCCCAGAAAATCGCCGAAGCGGGCCGCCATTTCGGCCCCGAATTTGGCCTCGTTCAGGGCCATGATGGGCCCCGCCAGGTCGCGGCGCTCGGTCCACACCAACGACGAGCGGCCAGCGGTCATCGGCAGGATGGCGAAGGGGCCGGCGGTCAGAAAACGCTCGTGGGCAATGCCCCGGTGGGGCCGCTCGTGGGCGACGGTGCAGACGATTCCCGTTTGCGGGTAGGCCCAGCTGGTGGTGGCGATCCCGGCCCCTTCGCGAACCGCCGAGTTGCGCCCGTCGGCGGCGATCGCGAGGCGGGCGTCGAGGCGCGAGCCGTCCGCGAGCACGGCGCCGACGCCGGTGTCGGTGCGCTCCAGCCGGACCAGTCCCTGGGGCGCGAACAGCTTGAGCCGCGGCAGGCGGGCGGCGAGGGCGAACAAGGCGGCGCGGATGTGCCGGTTCTCGACGATGAACCCCAACGGACCTTCGCCGATCTCGCCGTGGTCGTAATGGAGAAAGAGCAGCGAATCCCCGTCCGAAACGCGAATCGCCAGGATCGGCTGCGCCGCCGCCGCCAACGCGTCCCAGACGCCGATCGCCGCCAACACCCGTTGGGACGCCTGGGCGATGGCCGAGACCCGGCCGTCGAAACCCGGGTCGGTCAACTGGGTCGGATCGGCGCGGTCGACAACCGCGACCTCGACGCCGCCGCCGGCCAGGGCCCCGGCCAGGGTCAGCCCGACCATGCCGCCGCCGATGATGACGACCTCCGCCGATTCGCGGGCGGGCGTATTCAACTCCATGCCTCAGCATCGGGCGCCAGGACGCGGTTGTCCAGCCGCAAGACGCCGGCTAAGCTGAACGCCCCCTTCGAGAGCCCAGCCCCATGACCGTTCCCTGGCATCGCATGAGCGCCCTCGCCCTCGGCGCCGAGATCGGCGCCGGAGCCATCGACCCGCTGGACTTGTGCGAGCATTTTCTGGCCCGCGTCGAAGACACCGGGAGCGATCGCAGCGTCTACCTGAAAGTCCTCGCCAAACGGGCCCGGGCCGAGGCCACGGCCGCCCGTTCCCGGGCCCGCGCCGGCCTCCGTCGGGGCCCCCTGGACGGGATACCGATATCGTGGAAGGACCTCTTCGACACCGCCGGGGACACCACGACGGCCGCCAGCCCCGCTCTGACCTTCCGTCCTCCGGCCGCCGCCGACGCCGCGGTGGTCGCCCGGGCCCGGCGGGCCGGACTCGTTTGCCTGGGCAAGACCAATCTGACCGAACTCGCCTTTTCGGGCCTCGGCATCAATCCGGCCTCGGGCACGCCCCGTAACCCCTTCGACGACAAAGTTGCCCGGGCGCCCGGCGGATCCTCCTCGGGCGCCGCCGTCTCCGTCGCGCGCGGTCTGGCGGCCGCCGCGGTGGGCACCGATACCGGCGGCTCGGTGCGCATCCCGGCGGCCTGGAACGGTCTCGTCGGCTTGAAAACAACCGCCGGCCGCTTGCCGACCAGCGGCTTGTTGCCGCTGGCGCCAAGCCTCGATTCGGTCGGGACGCTGAGCCACGACGTCGCCGACGCCAACGCCTTGTACGCGGTCCTGGCGGCGGAGGAAGCCGCCGACCTGGCGGGCGCCTCGGCGCGCGGGACCCGTTTGGGAGTGGCCCGGGGGGTGTTTTGGCTCGACCTCGAACCCGGCCTGCGCAAGGTCGTGCGGGCCGCGATCGAGTGCCTGGCCGAGCAAGGCGCGGAAGTGGAGTGGCACCAGTTCGACGCCGTCGCGGAAGCCTATGATTTGATCGCGAACATCGGCCCCTTCGTCGCCCTCGAGGGCTACGCGGTGTGGGGAGAGTTCATCGAGGCCGAGGCCAAGAAGATTTACCGGCACGTTCGCGAGCGCTTCCGGGCGGCGCAAAATATTTCCAGCTTCGACGCCGGCCGCTTGCGCCTGGGACTGGCCGCTGCGGCCAAGCACCTGGCCGCGGAGATGGCCGGCTACGACGCCGTTCTGGCGCCGACGGTGGCGCTGTCGCCACCGCCGCTGGCGCCGTTGGTCGAGCACGACCACGTTTACGTCGGGGCGAACCTGAAGGCCCTGCGCAACGCCACCCTGGGCAACGTTCTCGGGATTTGCGCCCTCACCCTCCCCTGCGGCGCCGACGACAACGGCCTTCCCGTCGGCCTCATGCTCATGGCCCGGCCGAACCACGAAAGAGCCCTCCTGCGCATCGCCCGCGCCGTCGAGATAGCCCTCGCCAACGCGGATCTACCCGCCGATTGAGGCGCTTTCTTCCGGATAAATCCGCTCTCCTTACTGGCAATCCCCTCCCAATTTCAGCCCAAACTTCCGCTCAAGGCCCCATCGCCGACGAACCCAACCTCACGTCACTACGGGGAGGATTAGCCATTAGGCGACATACCGGTAGCCGTGAATCCTTTTCCGAGGATACAAATGGCAGCCCCTAAGCACCGCCGCTCAATTCACCTGGATGCGATTGCCTGCGCTGCTATTTGTGTATGAGCGCAGAATAGGTCCAGAGAATCACTTGCGGGGAGAGCAAACGCGAAAATTTGGATCCATGGTACTGCGGGAAAATTATCTGGCGCATTTTTTATAGATGTTTTTGGGCAAAATCCTGAAACGTGGAACAAATATGGCCAATGTGTTCAGTCGTCATTCCTTGATGGCATCCGAACATTATCCCCCCCGCGTGATTTGGTCCGCGTGAGGGTAGCCCCTAGGATCGTCGCGGCGGGGGATGTCCTTGAATCCTGGTTGGCGGAGGACGTTTCCGGCGAACACAGTGCGCGTTTGGATACCGTTTTGTTCGAAATAAATTTGCAAATCAGTGCGGGTGAAAGGCGCCGAATCACGTACAACGAGCGGGAAGGCGAGCCACGCCGTGCGGGTGTCAGGGCGCTGGCGCGGAAGAATGAACAACTCCTCGTATTGCGCAAAAAATTTCACTAACTCGGCAAAGTTACGGAGGCGAAGTTCGATGAAGGTTTCCAGCCGATCAAGCTGTACGAGGCCAAACGCCGCTCCAATTTCGGACGGCAGGAAGTTGTAGCCGATAGCGTCAAAAACATAATTGTCGTCGTAGGGAATTCCGTCAACGAGCGAATCAAACCTTCCAGCGAAATCCTTGGTAACGCCCCGGAGAGTGGATCGGCGTCCCCATCCGCGCAGGAGCCGCCCACGCTTTTCCAGCGATTCATCGTCGAGGCAAATCATGCCGCCAAATCCAGCACAGGTGATTATATGTGAGCCGTAAAAACTGGTCGTGACGATGTGCGAATAAACGCCGGGTGACTTTCCGCGGAAAAGACTGCCGAGCGTATCGCAGGAATCCTCAATCACAACGAGGCCATGTTCGTCCGCTATTTTTCTTAGGACCACCCAGTCCGCAAGATTTCCGATCAAGTCGGGAACGATAATTGCGCGCGTTTGAGGACCGATTCGTTCCTCGGCCTTGGTCGCATCGATCGTGTATGTGTCAGGTTCGACATCGACGAAAACCGGCACCAAACCGTGTTGAACAATCGGCGCGACCGTTGTGGCCCAATTGAGAGCCGGCGTGATCACCTCGCTTCCTCTCGGGAGGTCCAGCAAGGCAACCGCCAAGGTGTTTGCGGAGGAACCGGAATTCACCATCAGTCCGACGTGTTTGGCAAATAGGTCCGAGACACGTTCTTCGAACTTGTGAACCAGTTTGCCACACATCAAAGCCAAGGATTTGTTTCGCAACACCTAGATTACCGAATCTATCTCTTCCTCGCCATAAACGGCTTGAGCGTAATAAATTTTCGTTTCCATTATATTTTCGTCATTTGAGCGTGAAGCTCCCTATGTCTCGAAATTCTTAATGAGTTCGCTTAAAGTCTTGCGGGCTTACTCCCACGCCGCCGGACCGGATTTATACCATTCGTCCATTCGTCCACGGAATCGACGAATCTCGGCGGTCATATCGAATTGGTCCGGGTCTGGGCGAAGAAAATAACGGGAAACGCGCGCGGAAACGGCGTTGAGCCTCGGATACTGCGCATACACGATATCCGGATTAATTGGCAGGTTGTCGTCACCGACTCGTCCAACGGCGCCAAATCCGAATCGGGTTCCCACCCCATTGACGGAATCGGAAAGCCGGACCATTAGATCGGAAACCAGGACGTGGAATTGAGAGGGTAGACCGAGACTGAGGCGCATGTCGTTGAGGCCGACGCTAATTTCGTCGACGCCCCCAATTCTGGCGATCTCATCGATTCGCTCCGCTGCGTCCGCCGTTTCCAAAAGCAAAATGATTTCACTACGCGCGGCAACGATATCAACATACCGCGCGACTTCGCCAGGGGTTCTAAACATCGGCAACATCAAGACCTCCGCGCCTACAGCGATAATGCGGTCAATCTCCTCTTTGGATTCCGCGTGGATGGGGTTCGTTCGAACAAAGAGTTTTGACCGACTCAAAACCTTTTTGATCGCGGGGAGGTCTGATTCCTCATGATCGGATATCCAAACTTTCAGATGGCCTTGGCGCTCCTTCTTTCCGATCCTTTCGAGATCGATACCAATGTAATTCACACCCGCCTGATCCGCTCTTCGGGCAAGATGCGGATCGTTCGAATCCAACATCGTCAAAACAAAATCGGCGCCAAAGGACATGGCCATCCACCTTCATTGTCGACGCCTAGCCGCGCAATGACGCGAGTACGCCAGTTTCGCTCCAATTGGTGCGATCATGACCAGTCGTGTGCCGCGCCAAGGCGAGCAAGGATTTTCCAATATGCTGCGTGAGCCATCAAACCTTAGAGTGGGATATCGCATTTTAACGTTCGAATTCGAAAGGAATTTCGTTGCTTCCCATCGGTAAACGCCACAGGTCGGGGTCGTCACAATTATACTCGCGGTCCGAAAGATTGATCGTATGGCTCACGCCGTTGTTGATATTGTGAAACGCATGCCAAACAAAAGGAGGAACACTCACGAGCATGGGTCTCATAGGGCTGAGATCATGCACGTTGACGCGGCCGAGTGTTGGTGATTTTTCTTGATTATCATAAAGCGCAAGCTTGATACGGCCATCTATGCAGACAATATTGTCCGTCTGCGTTCTGTGACAATTCCCTTCGCTCATTGCTCGTGCGAGATAGGATAGACTGATGGCATGACGAATTTCACCCGCAAGCAATTGCCAATCCTTACGAAAAAATTCCATCAGGATACCCGTTTCAGCCGGTACGTTCTTAAACTCCTTGATCTTTACGCCGTGAATAAGTTTTCCGGATATGCTCCAGTCGTCGGCGACGGATTTACCGGCTTTCACGGCACCCTTGATCATCGCAACCCCTCACCATGTCTGGATAACGCCGACCGTAGTGTTGTTGTCATCATCATGTTCCCGGGATTCCTCTTTGACCCAAGTCGTCCACCAGCTCAAGCAATTTCCGGCCGATCGCCTTGGGTTTAAACCGCCGCGCGTCATGTGGCAATGGAGGCGTTTTCCTCGCAGCTCGTTGCGCTCAAGTGAGAATTTCTCAAGTGCCTCGACAATAGCTTTCGGATTCTTTGGCGGGAAGAGTGAGAAGAGCAAGATTTGTCCGTGCATGCGGCTTCATCCATGTTTTGTCGTGACTCCGGTACCGGCCCCCGTCCATGCCTGCCGGGCCAGATCGGAATCCAGTACGGAGTTCATCTCCTCAGTGATGACGTGGGTCAGCTTCACGTCCAAAAGCTCCGTCAATTGGTCGTGCGCCGGCGGAATACTGCCGAACTTTAGAGGTGTCAGGACCAGGAGCGGTGTGCCCGGGCGAACCCAAATTAGATTGGCGATCTCTGCACCGCGGATCATGGCGATGCCGCGGCAGCGATGAAATGCGAGCGCCTGTCCCATCAGGCTGTGGGCCCCGGCCATTAGTACTGAAACCGCGAATCCGTGCTTTTCGAGAACTCGGGCGGCGTCATCGATCCCACTCAGTTCCCTGCGCGACGCGCCATATTTCAGTGACTTGGCGCCACCCCCTTTGGCATAGAACGGATGTTCCTCCTCCCGGCGCAGAATCAAATAGCATCCGTTGAGGCCATCGTAACTCGGCGCACATGCACTCTGTTCCGCACATCGCAGCAGCGCATCACGCACGCGGGTCACTTGGGAGCGCAGGTCGGCAACAAAGCCCGGGCCCGTAAACCGTCTCCAGACGTCCGGCAGATGACACCGAAAGGCATCGCGTATCCCGGTGATTCGGACATTTTCGTCTCGCAGGTGCGTCAGTAAGTGTGGCCTGAGTATGAATACGTCCCAGCGTGGAACGGTCAGCACATGCACATTATCGCAATTCGGATTCCGGTTCTCTATTGCGAAGCGTATGCCGAGACAGTGTGCGACCTCGGCGATTAGCCGATCCATCTTTGGACCACAGGAAGTGAACACGAACTTTTCTCGACGGGCCCCGGCGCTGAGCCGCTCAAGTATCTCGTGCGCCGCTGGCAACAGATACCCCCACATGAAGTGGTAGAAATGTTCTGGCGATCCGTAATCCACCCTGTCGTCAAAGTGAACCTCGACGCGGCGCAAGTCCGATTGGGTGACTGCGGTACGGTTTGTCATCGATGCCACACACCACGCCAGCAGATTACTTTCATTCGGCGGCCGGTTTGAGTTCGATCAGGCTTGCCATACAATGCCATCACGCACCCCAAAAGTGCGCGATTGAATCCGTCGCCAAAAAACCGACGCAACGGCTCCGCGGTCTTACAATGCGGGGTGCAGAAAAACAAGCATCGGTTAAAAGCCAAACCGTGTTGGTCCGATCATAATCATCGTGCTCGGAAACGCATTCAACGCGAGCAACTTCCGCTTACCAGCCTGTTGACGAAGTCGGTGTGGCGTGATTCGTTGTGGCGAACGGAATGTTGAGGGGATTTTGGCGATGTCGATGGGTCGTCAGGAAGCGCGGCAGGGTGATCTGATGGTGACATGGTCGGAGATGCCGCGCTCGCCGGGGCACGTATTTTACGACCGGCTTCAGGAGATTTTGATCGAGGCTGGTTTCGACGCTTTCGCGGAAGGGGCATGCAAGCCTTATTACGCGCAGACGATGAGGGCGAAGTCGGTACCGCCTGGCCGCTACTTCCGTATGCACCTGGTGGGCTATTTCGAGGGCATCAACTCCGAGCGGGGTTTGGAGTGGCGCTGTTCGGATTCGCTGTCGCTTCGCGAGTTCCTGCGGCTTGGGGAGCGCGATCGGGTGCCGGATCATTCCTGGCTGTCGCGGACGCGCAAGCGGCTGCCGCTTGAGACGCATCAGGCGATGTTCGACTGGGTTTTGTCGGAGATCGCCAAGTCGGGCTTGGTAAAGGGCGACCGGATTGGGGTGGATGCCTCGACGATGGAGGCCAACGCGGCGCTGAGGAACATTGTTCGCTGCGACACCGGCGAAGGTTACCGGGAGATGCTGGGGCAGTTGGCGGCGGCGAGCGGTATCGAGACGCCGACGGCGGCGGACCTGACACGTCTCGACCGCGGGCGCAAGGGCAAGAAGTTGTCGAACGAGGACTGGGTCTCGAAGGCGGACCCTGATGCGCGCATCGCCAAGATGAAGGACGGGACGACACACTTGGCCTACAAGCCCGAGCATGCCGTGGACCTCGACACCGGCGCGGTGGTGGCGGCGGCGCTTCACCCGGCCGACGAGGGCGACACCACGACAATCGAAAAGACCCTCGGGGCGGCCCGGGAGAACCTTGAAAAAGTGGATGCGGAGCCGACGCGCGAACGGCCGGCCGAATGCGTGGCCGACAAGGGCTATCACTCCCGCGAGGTCTTGAAGGCTCTGGACGACAGCCCTTGGAAGACGCGGATCTCCGAGCCGAAGCAGAAGGGCTTTTCGCGCTGGCGCGGTGACGATGCGGCCCGGCGGGCGGGTACCAACAACCGAACCCGTCTCAAGTCGGGAGTGGCCAAGAAAGCCTTTACGCTGCGGGCCGAGATCGTCGAGCGCTCCTTTGCCCACTGCCTCGATCGCGGCGGCATGCGCCGGACCTGGCTGCGGGGACGCGAGAACGTGCACAAGCGGTACCTGCTCCACGTCGCCGGCCACAACCTCTCGTTGCTGATGCGCCAACTGATCGGCGCCGGCACCCCGAAACAAGCGGTGGCCGGGGCATCTGGCTGGATTTTCCTCGTGATGACGCCCCAAGGCACCCTCGTGATCGCCCAACTCGTCACAAAGAACGGTCAAGCCGCCTTTGTCGCAATAATTCCATCTTCGGCCTGAGGACCGGGAAAAAGCGACTTTTTCAACGGGCTGTTAGGATCACTTAGCGACCACGGGCCGACGGTAAATCACGCTGGAATTTTCCGCTCCGCCTCGTGACCCGACATTTTCTTGGCCATTTGGTCGCCCTCAAAGGCCGGCTCGTCTTGTTCGAAGTTTTTGGGAGCACGCAAACGACCCCCTTTTCCGTACATCTCGTGCCTGACGCGAACATCCATCCCTCGGCCGAGGGCCCCGTTCCTCTGGCTCCCTATGTTGACGCCGATGTCGGCCAGGGTCCGGAATACTTGGGTTATGCCCGAGCACGGGACAACCATGGATCCTCGGGTCGCTGCCCGAGGATGACGACGGTGAAGCACGAAGATGACGACGGTGAAGCACGAAGGTGACGACGGTGAAGCACGAAGGTGACGAGGGTGAAGCACGAAGATGACGCGGGTGAAGCACGAGGATGACGCGGGTGAAGCATGAGGATGGCGAGGGTGAAGCATGAGGATGACGAATGTCGAAAGCTTGAGGATCATGAGTGTCGATAGCTCGGGGATGAAGAACGTCGTTGGATTGGACTCCCGCCACGGACCGGCCGGGCCGGCGGGCCCACCAGCGTCTTTCCCAAACCAATTTCATAAGGTATTCTTATAACCGTCAGTGGTGGAACAATTTTTATTGTTTCACGGAACACTGAAATAGGCTATAGACAAGGGATGAACAGGGGCTTCGATGGTTAGCCGGACGATCGACACCTCGCGAACCCGGTTGTTTTCCCCGGGGGTGCGCGATTTCCTTCGGCGCCGGGCGCTGGAACTCGGCGGCGGGGTCCTCGCGGCGGCGAGCCTGTGGCTCGCGGCGGCGTTGGCGACCTATCATTCGGGGGATTCGTCTTTCAATACCGCCGCCGCCGCGCCGACCGCGAACCTCGGCGGCGCGGCCGGTGCCGGGATCGCCGATCTGATGGTGCAATCGGTGGGCATCGCCGCGATCCTGTTCGTTGTGGCGCCCCTGGCCTGGTCGTGGCCCCTGATGTGCGGGCGGCGGTTGTCGTCTCCGGCCTGGCGCCTTTTGTCCCTGGCGGCGGCGGCGCTGCTACTGCCGATCGCGGTCGCGGCGCTGCCGTTCCCCACGATCCCGCGCCTGCCGGCCGGCTGGGGCGGCGCCCTTGGCGATCTGTTCCTCGGCGGCTTGGCCACCGCCGTTCCCACGGACAACGGCAGACGGCTCGCGGTGGCCCTCGTCGCCGGGGTCCTGGGAACCGCCTGCCTGGTTCCGGCGGCGGGAACCTGGCGGGCCACGATCCGGTTGCTCCACCGCGGCGGCCAGCACCTCGGCCATCATCTGCGGCGTTTTTCGGTGAGTTGTAGCCATCGCCTGGCCGCCTTGGTCGGGACTTGGCGGAATCGAGACGCCGGGGTCAAGATTTCGCGGTGGGATGCGTACGAGCGCATGGAGCCACGCCTGGAGCAGGCGGGGGAGACTCCACCGCCGACGGGCGAGGCGGCGACAAGGTCGGCGGCGGGGGGACATCCCAAGATCACCCTGCCACCGTCACGGCGGCGAAAACTTTCGGGCGGGGCGCTCGATCTGAACCCGGCCGGCGGCGGCCAATTGCCCCCCCTGAACCTGCTGAAGTTGCCGCCCGACGACGCCGTCGATCCCAGCATCAGCAAGGAGGCGCTGAGCGAAAACGCGCGTCAGCTGGAATCGGTTCTCGACGATTTTGGGGTCACGGGCGAGATCGTCAAGGTGCGGCCTGGTCCCGTGGTGACGCTGTACGAGCTCGAACCGGCGCCGGGCACGAAAGCTTCCCGGGTCGTCAACCTCGCCGACGACGTGGCCCGTTCGATGAGTGCCGTATCAGTGCGGATCGCGGTGATTCCCGGACGCAGCGTCATCGGCATCGAGCTGCCGAACCAGCGGCGCGAGACCGTTTTCCTCAGGGAGCTTCTCTCTTCGAAGGAATACGAAAGCACCACCGCGCGCTTGACCCTGGGGTTGGGAAAGGACATCGGCGGCGCCCCGGTCATCGTCGATCTCGCGCGCATGCCCCATCTCCTCGTCGCCGGAACCACGGGTTCGGGCAAATCGGTGGCGGTGAATTCGATGATCCTGTCATTGCTCTACCGCCTGCCTCCGGACCAATGCAAACTGATCCTCATCGATCCCAAGATGCTCGAGTTGTCGGTCTACGACGGGATTCCCCACCTCCTCGCGCCCGTGGTGACCGAACCCGACAAGGCGGTCGTCGCGCTCAAGTGGACGGTGCGCGAGATGGAGGCGCGCTACCGGGCCATGTCGGGGCTGGGGGTGCGCAGCATCGAAGGCTACAACACCCGCCTGGCCGAAGCCGTGGCCGCCGGCGAAACCCTGACCCGAAGAGTGCAGACCGGCTTCGACGCCGACAGCGGCGAACCGGTGTACGAGGAACAGCAGCTGCCGATGGAGCGGCTGCCGCTGATCGTCGTCGTGGTCGACGAGATGGCGGACCTGATGCTGGTCGCGGGCAAGGAGATCGAGGGCGCGATCCAACGCCTCGCCCAAATGGCCCGCGCCGCCGGCATCCATCTGATCATGGCGACCCAGCGGCCGTCCGTCGACGTGATCACCGGCACTATCAAGGCGAACTTCCCCACCCGAATCAGCTTTCAGGTCACCTCGAAGATCGACAGCCGGACCATCCTCGGGGAGCAGGGCGCCGAACAGCTTCTGGGCCAGGGCGACATGCTCTACATGGTCGGCGGGGGCCGCATCAAACGCGTCCACGGCCCCTTCGTCAGCGACCGCGAGGTCGAGCGCATTACCGATTTTCTCAGAAAACAGGGGACTCCCGAGTACGTCGACACGGTCACCGAGCACGACGAATTCAATCCGGCGGGCCTCGACGGCGGCGCTCCCCGCGACGGCGAGAACGACCTTTATGATCAGGCGGTCGCGATCGTCTGCCGCGAGGGCAAGGCCTCGACGAGTTTTATCCAACGCCATTTGCAGATCGGCTATAACCGCGCCGCGCGCATCATCGAGCGCATGGAAGCCGAAGGCGTCGTCAGCCGGGCCAATCACGTCGGCAAGCGCGAAGTGCTGGCTCTGGACACCGAGAGCAGATTCTAGCGGTTCGTGTTTGCCGGACGTTCATTAAAAAATTCGAACCACGAGAGACTTGAATTTATAGGTCAACCGATTCCAAATCTAAAAAACACATCGTTGGGATCATTGCGACGAAAGTTTTTACCATGACCCAAATGTCGGAAGCGGGTCGGCTGAATGAGATTTCCGGTGGTACCCGGTGGCTGGGCCGTCGGGCCAAGCCTTTCCTTTGCGCGATCGCGGCGTTCACTCTCTGGGCCGTCTCCCACCAGGCCGGGGCGGCCGAAGGCGAGGCGCAAGCCGTCATCGACGACGTCGAGGCTTATCTCAACGGCATCACGACCGTGCGGGCGAAGTTCGTCCAGCTGGTGCCCGACGGAGGAATCAGCGAGGGGACGATCTATATTCACCGGCCCGAGCGGATGCGGGTCGAATACGAGCCGCCGGCGCAAATTCGGCTCGTCGCCGCCGATGGTTGGGTGACTTTCTTCGATCTCGAGCTGGGACAGATCAGCCAAACCCAGACCCGTTCGACGCCGGCCCATATCCTCCTGCGAAAGGACATCCGCCTCGGCGGCGACGTCACGGTGACCGAGGTCGCGCGGCCCGAGGGCCTTGTCCAGATCGGCTTGACTCAAACCGACAACCCGGGCGAGGGCAAACTAACTCTGATTTTCACCGACGATCCCCTGAGGCTTGCAAGATGGGTGGTGCGCGACCCCCAGGGTCTGGAAACCGTGGTGACCCTCCTCGACGCCGAAATCGGAATCGACCTCGATCCGGCGCTCTTTTCGGCCCCATCGCCGTTTCCGGATAGCCGCGGGCACTGACGGCCAGAGACCTGACCGCGGGGCGACACCGAACAAGGCCGTGGACGTGAAGGAAGCGATTTACGGGGTGCCTTCCTCGTCGACCGGGAAGGCCGACGTGACCTCGAGGTTCGCATCGTCCCTGGTCGCGATCAGGTCGTAAGCTTGCCCGCGCGACGGCATCTGACGACGCGGCGAGCCGTCCTCGAACAGCATCATGCCGGGCAAATCACACATTCCTCTAGACACTTCCGCGGAACGGAGGATTTGAAGACCATCACATATTGACCGGGGGCTCGAATTCCGGTCTTTTCCGGTCATGAAACCCGTTGGTATCGTCGGCCGCAAACTCGCGGGCTTGTCTCTTGACGCCCGCGTCGCGGTGGCAATTTTCGGGCTTGCCTTGCTTGGCTACGGGGTGCTGGCGCTGCGCATCGCGGCCGGCGATTATCTCGACTACTGGAATCTTGTCTTCGATTTCGATTCTCGCCGGTATGCCGAGGCCATCGCGCGGCCACGCGCCGATTGGGCCTCGGATACGAGCGTCGGCGGCCCCAAACATCCTTTGTTACATTTTTGGGCGATCATCGCCCAACCGTTGACCTGGATCGGTTTTAGTTGGAAACAGGCGGCCTCGCTGACGGCTTCCATAGCCGGCGCCGGTGCCGCGGGGTTCGCCTATCTTTACGTACGCGCCATCAAGGTGCCGCGAACGGACGCCCTTCTTCTCACGACCTTTTTCGCTGTCAGCTCGTCCCAGCTTTTCAACGCATTTGTCATCGACAGCTACGCTTTCGCCCAATTCGGACTTGCGTTTGCCTGGGCGCTCGCGGCGGCGCGCCTGCAATCGCCAGACCGGTATGGGATTCCCGCCCATCTCTCGCCCATCTATTCCTTTGGCATGACGGTTACCAATATCGCGCAGGCGTTCCTGGCCGAAGCAGCCGTCCGCGCCGCGAACATGCCCCTCCGCGCGGCGTTCAACCAATTGTTTCGTTTCGCGATCGTGGTCGGACTCATCATCCTTGTTGTCCTGATCCTAAAATCACCAGAGGACATGTGGTGGATCGCCAACCATCCCGTTGATGCGTTGAAGGTCATTTTTTGGGCCCAGACCAAGGGCGAGACGTACGGGTTTCCGACCGTGCTCCTGACGTTTTTCGGCTACGGCTTCGTGGCCCCACGTTTCACCACCGTGGCATTGCCGGGCGGTGCCCCAATGCTCGATTTTCGCGACTTCAATATGACGCCGCCGGGGCTCGTCGCCTTGGCATTGTGGGCGTTTCTCTCCGTCATGGGTATCATCGGCGCGCTGCGGTCCAAGGGTCCGATCCGCTGGCTTTACGCCGCCCTTTCGGTGGCCATCGTCTTCAATCTCATGTTGCACGGGAAATACCAATTTCGCGGCGCGATCTTTCTTTACTCCGGCCATATCAATTTCGCGATTTTTGCCTTTTCCGGAGCTGCCGCGCACTTCGCCAACGAGTTTGGCGAGCGGGTGCGCAGCCTTTTCAGAGTCGGCCTCGCGGCGCTCATTATATCGACCGCCGCCGCGAACGTGCCGCGCGCCAACGAACTCGCCACGGCGTTTGATGAATTTCATCCGCTGCCGGAATGGGGGCCGGCGCTCAACGTGCGGGATCGTTAGCCCATGTTCACCAAACCTATAACAGTCTGTTCGAAAACTCGCAGCGCCGGCCCTCTCTCCCCCTCCCGGCCAGCCACATACTCTCGTGGGTGGCCGGGAGGGGGAGAGGGACAGACGCAAAAAATGCGCGGACGCGCATTTTCGAACAAACACTAATACCAACCGCCCTAGAGTTTGACTCGCGCAAAGGTTTACACGCTAGGTTTTGTGTGATTCAAGGTTGTTGGCAACAAGGGAGTGTGTTCAATGCCAACGATTCCTTTGCGAAACGACTTTGATGCTGAAAGAGTCCGTGTTCTTGCGGCACGGAGCGATGATGGGAACCAGGCGCGCCGGCTTTTGTCGATGGCGGCCATCTACGATGGGATGGATCGAGCGTGCGCGGCGGGTATTGGCGGCATGGATCGGCAGACGTTGCGGGACTGGGTTCACCGGTTCAACGCGGGAGGTCCGGCCGGTCTGATCGACCGCAAGCCGAACGGGGCGTTGCGTCGGTTGACGCCGTCGCAAATGGCGGCGCTTTCGCGGGCTATCGAGGCCGGTCCCGATCCCGAACGGGATGGGGTCGTGCGCTGGCGCTGCATCGATCTCAAGCAACTGATCCGAACGCGCTTCGGCGTGGACTATCACGAGCGGAGCGTCGGCAAGCTGCTGGCCGCGCTCGGGTTCTCGCATATTTCCGCGCGCCCGCGCCACGTCGGCCAGGATGCGCGGGCACAGGAGGAATTTAAAAAAAATTTTCCCGAACACTTGGCGAAAATCGTAGCGGCACAGCCACCGGACACGCCCATCGAGGTTTGGTTTCAAGATGAAATGCGCGTCGGCCAGAAGAACAGCCTGGTGCGCCAGTGGGCCCCAAAGGGATCGCGCCCGCGCCAGGTCAAGGACCTACGGACCTCTTCGGCGTATCTCTTCGGCGCCATCTGCCCCGAGCGCGGTGAGGGCGCGGCGCTGGTCATGCCGCGCGCCAATACTGAAGCCATGGACCTGCATCTCGAGGAAATCAGCCGGGCCGTTGCCCCAAACGCCCATGCCGTCGTGCTGCTCGACCAAGCCGCATGGCACACCACTGCCAAACTCGGCATCCCGGAGAACATCTCCCTCGTGCCTTTGCCACCCAAGTCCCCGGAGCTCAATCCCGCCGAAAATGTCGGGCAATACCTCCGCCAGAACTGGCTCTCCAATCGTGTCTTCGACTCCTATGAAGCCATCGTCGAGGCCTCTTGCCAAGCCTGGAACAACCTGACCGACCGACCTTGGAAGATCATGTCCATCGGCCTCAGAGCGTGGGCTCGCACAAGTCAATGTTAAGGACGGTTGGTATAAGAAGCGGAATGCGAGCCTACCCTTCCCTGTCAGATCGTTCGAAACTGACCGATGCACAGTCGCGCCAATCGAGAGCACACGGCGCCTATCTTGGAAACCAGGCCGCACGGATTGGTCCATTCGTTCGAGGTCATGATCCTGGTTCGAATTGGTGCGCGGCTTTGATTTTGCCCACCAAATTCCGCCATCCTGGGGTAAGCCGGCCGGGTCGAGTGGATTCGGCCGTCCGGTTCGGTTTTTGTCGCCCGTGGTGAGAGACGCCGCGGGGGGGGGGGGGACTCTCCACCATTGAGCAAGGGGGAAATGAGAGGTGGTCACGCTGCCGGAGTGAGGCGGCGTTGGGCTTTTTTTTGAGCATGGGATGGATCGAAGAGGGTTTGATTTCTGAGCATGGCGCAGGCGACGGCAAGCAGTCTATCGGCGACGGTTCTCAGCGCTCTGGCGTGGCCGTGTCCCCGGGCCCTAAGGGCGGCATAGCGTTGGCGGCTGATGGGATCGTGTTGGATGGCGACGCGGGCCCAGTGGTAAAGGGCGGTTCGCAGCCGAACGTGGCAGGCCTGACGCATGATGACGAGACAGCGTTTGCCGCTCCGGCGGGTAACGGGGGCGGCGCCGGACAAGGTGCGCAAGGCCTGGTAATTTCTTTCCCGCAGGGGCGTCGAGGCTTCTGCGAGCAGCGTGGCGAGGACGGTCCTCCCGATTCCGGGCATGGAAAGCAGGATGTCCACGTCGCGCTGCTCGGATTTCTGCCCCGAGGCGCTGTCCTGTTGATCGGCGATGTGTCGGCAGAGGCCGTCGATGCGGCTTCGGGCCTGCTTGACCTGGCGGTTGACCAGGCGCAAACGCTCGGCCAGGGAACCGATATGAGCGCAAGCGGCGGCGATAGTTCCCGGCGCGACGGTGAGCGGCTTTTGGCGCAAGAGGCGCAACACTTCAGGCGCGTCGATTTTGCGGATGCGGTGGGTTTTCAGCAGCTTGGCAACGGTATTGGTTCGGATGCGCCGCGCCTTCTCGGGAGTGGGCGCCTTCTTCCACAGGGCGAGAAACCACTCGCTGGCGACATCGTCGCTGACCTCCAAGGCCTGGGGATAATAGCGTCTCAACTGTTCGCGCAGGTGGTTGGCGAGGCGCACGCGCTCCTGGCCGAGGTCCTCGGCCCAGGCGCGAATATTCGCGCAGTTCGATGATGGCGGGAGCATCGGCCTTCAAGCGACGAAAGCAATGGCCGTCGGTGCGCAAGGAATCGCCGAGGACATGGGCGTCGCGGCGGTCGTCCTTGGCGCCGGCGACGGTGAAACGATCGCGAAAGCGGTCGAGCTGCTTGGGGTTGATACTGTGAATGGCGAAACCCCGCTCCAGCAAGGTATCGACGACCGCCCCATGCGGGACCTCGATGGAGACGGCAATCCTCTCCGGCACACTGCCACTCTTTTTCGTCAGCCACGCGCACAACTCGGCCAGCCCTTCCCCGCTGTGGGCGAACGACCTTTCAACGACGATGACGCCGTTACCATCAAGAAGGCAAACCTGGTGCCTCTCGGTCGCCCAGTCAATGCCAGCAAACCAATCAAAGTTCATCGCCTTTCTCCTCTCTTGCCTCGGACCGCCGCGACGCCGAACATTCCCTGTACTGGCGCTCGCAGGCGCAACTCCCCACCGGCTGTCCGCCGCGGCCGTCCCTCCGGGGCACGCGTCCCCCCCAGGTGCTCGAAACACAGGGAGCAATGGGTCGCTCCCAGAAGGCTCGTCCGATCCGAAAAAATGACCCGATCAGATCTTCAGCTGACCGCATTTTGTGGATAACGCTCCGCGTTACCCACAAAACAACAACCACATCAACTTTCTATGTTCGAGTGGTCAACTTAAATGGTACAGGGGGGTCAACAACCACCAATATTGGTCACCAGAGGGTCAGGGGAGCTTTCCCCGCGGGACCTTTTCCTGGAGCTTCTGTCCGATGGCGACGGCGTGAGTCCGGTTCACGGCGCGGAGTTTGTGCCGCAGATTCTTAACGTGGATCACGGCCGTACTTGGTCGGATGCCGAGTTCGCGAGCGATTTGGGCGTTCGTAAGGCCCTTGGCGAGGAGCGTGAGCACAGAACGTTCACGCGGCGTAAGGAGTCCTAGCAAGCTCTCCACAGGCGCGGAGGTTGTTTCCTCCCCCAGTTCATTTTGTTCCCGAGTCTGGGCCAGGAAAGTTTGGGGCACATACATGCCACCGGACAGAATGAAACGGACCGCGTTTACGATCACGTCGCGGGCCACGGACTTGGGAAGGTAAATGTCGGCGCCAGTCTGCAACACCTTCAGGGCATCCGCGCGCGCCGTCCAATCGCCAAGGACCAGGATCGGCACCTTCGGAAATTGTGATCGTAGCTTAGTCAAACCATCGAGTTCACAGAGATCCGGAATCGCCAGGTCGATCACGATGAGTTCGACCTTTTCCGCCTCCCGGATCCGCGCGTGCAAATCCGGGAGCGTCCCCGTTTCGGTGATCATCGATTCGGACTGAGAGCTTTGAAGGATACCCCTTATCCCTTCGGTGAACCACCAGTCGTTGCTAGCAAGCAAGATGGATGGGGGAATCTCGAACCTCTCCTGATCCAAATAGTGTTTCAGCACGCGACCCCACGGAAACCGCTAGCTCGATCACCGACTCATCCCAAGGCTGACGCGACGACCCGCCCGTCCCCGACCAAACCGATGTCGCGTGGCGCCGGCCGCCGCGGCGCATCGGGAATATCGTTCCCGGCTCCCTCGATAATCGCGCGACAAACAACCCGACAATCAAATCTTTGGTCGAGAAAATAACAACCCAATCGAAGATTACAACTATAAATCCACAGGATTCGGAAGTAACGATTGAAACGCCTAGCGATTCCGGAAGGAATTTTTCAAAATAACGTACCATTAAATACGTATATCCGTATGCAGAATCGCACAAAATTAGGTAGTTATATTACACGCACATCTACTCGCGCATTCTGTAGCGGCTCGATGGAGTGTCTGGGGTGGTATTGCATGGTTCACGTCAAGAGCCGGGAGAGCCAGGAGCTGCGGATGCTCTTGAACAACCGCAAGACCTTGCAGAAGAAGACACGCGACATCGAGAACGAAATTCGAGGCACCCTGAAGGCGTTCGGACTGAAGGTGGGCAAGGTGGGCGCGGGGCGATTCGAGATGCGGGTCTTGGAGCTGCTCGAGGGCGAGGCCCGGCTTGGTGCCATGGTGCGGCCGATGCTGAAGGCGCGTGCCGCTTTGATCACCCAATTCGGCAAGCTTCACCGCTTGGTCCTCAAGGAGGTTCGCGGCGACGCGGTCTGCCGCCGGTTCATGACCACCCACAGCGTCGGCCCGATCACGGCCTTGACTACCGGGGTTGATGATCCGGAGCGATTCCGAAAATCGAAGAACGTCGGCGCCCACTTCGGGATCACGCCGAGAAAGTATAGCTCCGGCGAAACCGACTACTCGGGCCACATCAGCAAGTGCGGCGACGCCATCGTGCGCAGTGCTCTCTACGAGGCCGCCACGGTGCTGCTGACACGGGACAAGCGGCCCTCGGCGCTCAAGGCCTGGGGCGAGCGGATCGCCCAGCGGTCCAGCCCCAAGCGGGCCCGGGTGGCGGTGGCGCGCAAGCTCGCCGTGATCCTCCACCGCATGGGGATCGACGGCAGCGACTTCCGCCGCGAGGCCGCGGCCAAGGCCGCCGGCTAGGAGGCTCCGAGATGACTCTTTTGCCAGCAAACAATCGCCGAGGAGAAAGCTCCATAAAACAAACGGTCGATCGAGATCCGCCGTGGCGGATGGTGCCCTGGTGGGGACCGGGGACGAGGAGAGCACGCTCAGAGTCTTGTCGTCGATCCAGGTCGTTTCGGATCGAACACGCCGAACAGATTGTCGCCGCCTCACCCTTCTGATCCCATCCTGTGCCGGCAAGCCCCGAGCACGTAGAGAAGCATGGACCACCAGGCCAACCCCACGCCCGCGGACCCGAATCACTTTGGAAGCTTGACCTTCAAATGCCGATTAGAGAAGACTTTTAAGAGGGGAACCTGGGGAAACTACGGCTCGTCGTCGGTTTCCCGGGGGGGCGCCTTTTTCTCGTGCGGAGGAATGGGGCCTTCGTCTTCACTGGGTTGGCGGCGCGGGTCCGGACCCTTGATGGTTTCAGAAAGTTGGCCGACCAATTGGCGCGCGAAGTCGATGGGCGGTCGTACAAATTCGTAAATGACCTCAAGGCGTCCCCATATTTGCTCGATCCACGATCCGATTTCGCGGATCGGATCGTTGGCGGCCGGTGCCGGCGGAGCGATGAAAAACATCATACCCGCAATCAGGGCGACGGTTCGAAGGTTGGACAATCGTTGTCGTGTGACCTTTCCGCCGGTCGCGCGTTCGCCCGAACAATGTTAGCGAAATCTGATAAAAGTCCCCGGACCGGCTAGCGCCGGGAGCACGGTCCGCGTCAACCCGATACCTCTCACGGAGTTTGTTATGCGTCATTTTCCGTTCCGGCGCAACGTCCTCGGCTCGAATCGCCCTAGGCGCGTCGGAGATCGAGCGTATGGGGGAACTGCGGATTGGTTTCGAGGGGCGGAATGGTGGTCTCTCCCGGCGTGTGTCCGAAGTTCGAAAAGCGCGATAGACGGCGGCTTTCGGCTTCGTAGGCGTTGACCGGGAAGACCTCGTAACCGCGCCCGCCCGGGTGGGCGACATTATAAGCGCAGCCGCCGATCGCGCGCCCCGACCAGGTATCGAACAGATCAAAAATCAGCGGCGCGTCGGTGTCGATCGTCGGGTGCAGGCAGGACGGCGGTTTCCAGGCCCGGAAACGGACGCTGGCAACGAATTCACCATTCGTTTCGGTCGCTTGCAGGGGGACTCGCTTTCCGTTGCAAGTGACGATGTGCCGATCGCCGGTCATGCCCGTGACCCGTACCTGCAAACGCTCGAGCGAGGAATCGACGTAGCGGGCGGTGCCGCCGGGCGCGTTTTCCTCCCCCATGACGTGCCAAGGTTCGAGTGCTTGACGCAGTTCGATTTCGACCCCGCTATGAGTGACGCTGCCATAGATCGGAAAGCGAAACTCGAAGTGGGGCAGGAACCACGCCTCCTCAAGAGCAAATCCAGCCTCGCGCATGTTGCGCATGACGTCACGAAAATCCTGCCAGACAAAATTCGGAAGCATGAACCGGTCGTGCAACTGCGTGTTCCAGCGCACCAGTGGCTGCTGGTACGGCTGGCGCCAGAAACGGGCGATCAAGGCCCGTAGCAGGAGTTGCTGAACCAAACTCATGCGGGCGTGGGGGGGCATCTCGAAGGCGCGGAATTCGACAAGTCCCAAGCGCCCGGTGGGACCATCGGGGGAATAAAGCTTGTCGATACAGATTTCGGACCGGTGCGTGTTGCCGCTGACGTCGATCAGAAGGTTGCGCAGAATGCGGTCGACCAGCCAGGGCGCGCATTCGGTCCCCGGCTCCGGAATCTGGGAGAACGCGAGCTCGAGCTCGTAAAGAGCGTTGTCGCGGGCTTCGTCCACTCGGGGGGCCTGACTCGTCGGCCCGATGAAAAGGCCCGAGAACAGATAGGACAGCGAGGGATGGTTCTGCCAAAAGGTAATCAGGCTTCGCAGGAGGTCCGGGCGGCGCAAGAAAGGACTGTCCGCCGGGGTTGGGCCGCCCACGACGACGTGGTTGCCGCCGCCGGTCCCGGTGTGACGGCCATCGAGCATGAATTTCTCGGTACCTAAACGGGAGAGCCGTGCGTCCTCGTAGAGTCCGACCGTATTTTTCAACCAGTTCGTCCCAGTTACCGGCGGGATGAATGTTGACCTCGATGACTCCCGGGTCGGGGGTGACGCGAATGACATTCAGACGATCGTCCTTGGGGGGCGTGTAACCCTCGAGGTTGACTCGCTGGTCGAGAGCGACCGCGGTGTCCTCTATCGCGGTGACGAGTTCGACGTAGTCCTCGGCCGATTCTGTCGGCGGTAGAAAGACGCTGAGCCGCCCGTCGCGGGACTCGACGGACAAGGCGGTCCGCACGGCCATGCCGTCGCCGCCGGGGGATCCCTGTTCGACCAACCTTTGGGGGGCCTGTCGGGGATCCGGTCCGGGCGGCGCGATCGCGGCCCGCTGGCGCCGACGGGCGGCGGGCGGCGCCAGCGGCGACCGAGCGGCGAAAGGATCGGCGGGAATATAAAAGGGGTACGCTTCGGGCGACACATGGTGAAGCGATTCGAGCGGGAGGCGGAATCCGAGCGGCGAATCACCCGGTGTCAGGAACAGGCGTTTGCGCCGGAAGCTCCATTTCTCGCTCCGCCAACGCCTTTCGTCCTTGGCGTTCCAGCGTTGCAAAGGGAGGGCGAAACCGACGGGCTGGTCGAGGCCGCGTTCGAAAACGCGGACGATGCGCGCGCGCCTCTCCGGGTCCTCGAGTTTCGAATCGAATACGTCGACGTTCTCGGGGAGCTGTTGTTCTTGCCCCAAGTGCGGCAGGGGATCCTCGAAAGCCGGCATGATGTAGTCACGGTCGATGTCCAGCGTCTCGGCCAAGGCCTGGGTGAATTCTTCCGCTTCCGCGACGGAAGGATCGCCGCCGCTGACTTCGCCGGCGATCAGTTCCGGGTCCCGCCACAAGACTTGTCCGTCGCTGCGCCAGTACAGGGAGAAAGACCAGCGGGGGAGCGATTCTCCCGGGTACCATTTGCCTTGACCGAAATGGAGAAGGCCCCCCGGAGCGTAGCGGTCGCGCAATCGCCCGATCAGGGTCGCGGCCAGCTCACGTTTCGTCGGCCCCACGGCGTCGGTGGTCCATTCCTCCCCTTCCATGTCGTCGATCGATACGAACGTCGGCTCGCCTCCCATCGTCAGGCGTACGTCGGAACGTGCCAGGAGGTCGGCGATGCGTTTGCCGAGGGCATCGATCGCGCGCCATTGGTCCTCGCTGTAGGGCTTCGTGACACGGGGGGTTTCGAATATCCGCTTGACCCCCATCGAGAACGAAAAATCGACTTCGGCCTCTTCGGTGATACCGCTGATCGGCGCCGCGCTTCCGGGGTCCGGCGTGCAGGCAAGAGGAATATGGCCCTCGCCGGCGAAGAGGCCGGAGGTGGGATCGAGGCCGACCCAGCCGGCGCCGGGAAGGTAAACTTCGGCCCAGGCGTGGAGATCGGTGAAATCCTCCTCCTCCCCCGTTGGACCGTCGAGCGATTTGACGTCGGGCTTGAGCTGGATCAGATAACCGGACACGAATCGCGCCGCCAATCCGAGGTGGCGCAGGATCTGCACCAAGAGCCAGCCCGAATCGCGGCACGATCCGCGGGCCAATTCGAGCGTTTCCTCGCACGACTGAATCCCGGTTTCCATCCGCACGATGTAGCCGATGTCATCCTTCAATCGGGCGTTCAGGGCGACCAGGAAATCGTTGGTCTCCATCGATTCGCGCGAAACCGAATCGAGCCACGTGCGAAGCCGGGGCCCAGGGGTCTCGGTTATGAGATAGGGGGCTAAATCCCCGGCCAGCCAAGGTTCGTAGGCGAAGGGAAACTTTTCGGCGTGGGGTTCGAGAAAATAGTCGAAGGGGTTGACCACCGCCATCTCGACGACCAGATCGACGGAGATCTTGAACGACGGTGTTTTTTCGGGAACCAAGATTCGGGCGATGAAGTTGCTCTGTGGATCCTGTTGCCAGTTCAGAAAATGTTCCTCGGGGAAAATCCGCATCGTGTAACTGAGCACCCTCGCCGGACAATGGGGCGCCGGACGCAAGCGGACGATCTGCGGGCCGAGCTTTACGGCCTTGTCGTACCGGTACGACGTTTCATGAGTGAGGGCGACATGCATTACCATGGCGCGGCCTTCTGGCGGTGGAATTCCAATGGGCGAATAGAATCATTCACGGCGAAATCGCGCGGCGCCCTCGGCATCGTTGGGGTTCCACGACCCCAGCGCCGCCTTCTTCCCGACGGGCAAACCCGAGCGTAATATCCACTTTCCGTTCGTAGACTAGCACAAACCGCAAGGCCGTGGGACAGTGGTACGCAACCCCGGGACCGGGTGTATCCGTTGTCGGGGAGCGCCCGAGAAACCAGAGGTAATTGTGTCACGGACGAAAATCATGTAATATTCAAACACATAAAGAGAAAATGCGAATTTTGGCGCGCCAGCGGGGCACGTATCATGCCGAACGTTCCCGGCGGATTTCCAAAATTAGCCATAAAATTTAAGGGTTCATTAGGGAGACGCCGCGCCAGATGTGATGGCGCCGGGAATCCCCGATTCCGCCGACACCGTGGTGTGAACGAATGATGAACTGAGTGTGCTGCAGGGACCGTATGTATGTTTGAGTATTGGAAAATTAAGAGTTGTCATTCCGAGACGATTTTCGCGCCCGAGCGGGAGGTGACGCGGGAATCACCGAGTATCGGTCCCGGCACAATTTCCGTGGCGCCGAGTTTCGCGGCGCCGACGGACCCCCAATTCGGCAATCAGTGGCACCTCGACAATCCCTCTGGGATCGACATCAACGTCTTTTCCGACGACGCCAACGACTTTGACGTTTGGGACGATTACACCGGTGCCGGGGTTGTGGTCGGCATCATCGACAGCGGTGTCCAACACAGTCACACGGACCTGAACGACAACTATAATTTTTCACTCGATTTCGACGCGCTTGGAAACGATAACGACGCCACGCCCGACATCCTGAGTGGTTCGTCGCAGGCGCACGGCACCTCCGTTGCCGGCGTCATCGCCGCCGAGCTGAACGGGCAGGACGTCGTCGGGGTCGCCTTCGGGGCCGAGGTCACCGGGTTCCGGATGGGTTTCGGGAGCCAGGGAAGCGTTGCTCAGACCAACGCTCTGTTGGCCCGTCAGGACGACGCCGACGTTTCCAACAGTAGTTGGGGATACGGCGGGTATTTCAGCGATGATTTCGACGACCCATTCAGCTTCGGCTTCGGCAACTCGGGTGCCTTGATCGAAGAGGCCGTCGACACGGGTCGCGACGGTCTCGGCACGGTGTTCGTATTCGCGGCCGGAAATGAACGACTCGAAGGCCAGGACGCGAATTACCACGCCTTCCAAAATTCACCCTATACCATCGCTGTTGCGGCGACCGGTAGCACCGGGAATCTGGCTTACTTTAGTAGCCCGGGCGCCCCGGTTCTGGTCTCGGCCGGTGGCGTCGCCATCCGCACCACGGATTTGAGTGGGACCGGAAACGGTTACAACACGGCGGCGGACGGTACCACCGTCGCGCTCAACGGGACTTCGTTCTCCGCCCCGACGGTCTCGGGCGTCGTGGCGCTGATGCTAGAGGCGAACCCGAATCTCGGTTACCGCGACGTTCAGGAGATCATCGCGTATTCGGCCGTACTGACGGATTCCAACGATCTAATACCAACCGCCCTTAACATTGCCTTGTGCGATCCCACGCTCTGAGGCCGATGGACATGATCTTCCAAGGTCGGTTGGTCAGGTTGTTCCAGGCTTGGCAAGAGGCCTCGACGATGGCTTCATAGGAGTCGAAGACACGATTGGAGAGCCAGTTCTGGCGGAGGTATTGCCAGACATTTTCGGCGGGATTGAGCTCCGGGGACTTGGGTGGCAAAGGCACGAGGGAGATGTTCTCCGGGATGCCGAGTTTGGCAGTGGTGTGCCATGCGGCTTGGTCGAGCAGCACGACGGCATGGGCGTTTGGGGCAACGGCCCGGCTGATTTCCTCGAGATGCAGGTCCATGGCTTCAGTATTGGCGCGCGGCATGACCAGCGCCGCGCCCTCACCGCGCTCGGGGCAGATGGCGCCGAAGAGATACGCCGAAGAGGTCCGTAGGTCCTTGACGTGGCGCGGGCGCGCGGAAATATGCGAGAACCCGAGCGCGGCCAGCAGCTTGCCGACGCTCCGCTCGTGATAGTCCACGCCGAAGCGCGTTCGGATCAGTTGCTTGAGATCGATGCAGCGCCAGCGCACGACCCCATCCCGTTCGGGATCGGGACCGGCCTCGATAGCCCGCGAAAGCGCCGCCATTTGCGACGGCGTCAACCGACGCAACGCCCCGTTCGGCTTGCGGTCGATCAGACCGGCCGGACCTCCCGCGTTGAACCGGTGAACCCAGTCCCGCAACGTCTGCCGATCCATGCCGCCAATACCCGCCGCGCACGCTCGATCCATCCCATCGTAGATGGCCGCCATCGACAAAAGCCGTCGCGCCTGGTTCCCATCATCGCTCCGTGCCGCAAGAACACGGACTCTTTCAGCATCAAAGTCGTTTCGCAAAGGAATCGTTGGCATTGAACACACTCCCTTGTTGCCAACAACCTTGAATCACACAAAACCTAGCGTGTAAACCTTTGCGCGAGTCAAACTCTAGGGCGGTTGGTATAACATCTCCAATCTGTTAAAGATTCAGAACGGGGCCGAAACGACGCTCGATTACGTTCGCGCGGCGCCATATGAAATTGACGTCGCAACCCAAATCGAGGTCACCGTATCGAGCGGTGGGATCACGGCGTTGCGGGACGGGGTCGACATCTTCGGCGGTCCGATCGTGGACGCTAATCCGCTGAGCGGCGGGACCGTGGCACTTCATTCCTGGTACAACTCGGGCGCCAACTTCGACAACGTCCAGGTGCACGAGGTGGTGCCCGGCACGGGTCCAAGCCTCTTCGGGCCGATGGCCGCCAATGATGCCCCGGACCTTGCCGCTGATGACGGCGAACAAATGTACACCGATGGGGCGCAAGACGACTATACTGTGAACGATTCCCAGGACGGCGCCGCAAGCAATTTCGGCGACATCGAGATCGGCGGCCAAACTATCGTATGAAAATCATCGCCTCGGTCGAACGCGACAAAAGTACGGTTCGGCCCTGATTGCAATTCTCCGAGGGCGCACCTGAAGCGCCCACGCTTCCCTTCCTCTCACTGGGAGGATTGGTTGACGATTTCTTCAGCAATATCCCGGCTCAGATCGGCCAGGGCGGCGCTCAGCGACCGGGCCATTGCTTCGTAGTCTCCAATCGCGGCGCCGTCGCGTCGGATAATCGATTTGCGCCCGCGCGCGGGAGAGGGATCGCCTTCCCTGAAGATCTGCCAGCGCGCCATGAGCACGGCTTCGCCATCCTTGGTTGGTTCGAACCTTATGATCTCGGTTTCGATCAGAAAATCGTGTTGGAGGCGCCGTTTCCGAGGGAGCACGTAAACGTAATCCGAGGCGAGGAGAAGACTCAAGTTTTCAGCCAGGATTTGGCCCATGGAGCCGGCGAGCGGCTCAGCCCAGCGGTGAAACTCCGCTGCTTCGAGCCGGTGTTCGCTCGTCCGGGTAACGATCTGGGGTCGATCGAGATATTTGGGAAGAACCACGGGCGCCACGCCGACCCGGGCGTCCGCCCCCCCGTCCATGGCGGATTCGCTATCACTCAGATGGGCGAGCGTGTAGAGGCGGGAAGGCTGGGTCGCGCCGCAACCGGCAACCGCGAGGAGAAGAAACGCGGCGACGAGAGTTCGGACGATGGGGAAAAATCCTTGGGTCATCACTTCGCGAAGTCTCCCTTGCCTTTCACAAGCGCCTCCGGATGCTGCTCCAGAT
The DNA here is from genome assembly GCA_965218865.1 of Alphaproteobacteria bacterium. GTDB lineage: Bacteria > Pseudomonadota > Alphaproteobacteria > JAAXGF01 > JAAXGF01 > CBDCME01. The sequence continues at coordinate 15,043 of CBDCME010000046.1, read as the reverse complement.
AATCGGCGAGAACGCGGATCGATCGGGCGGCCTCGGTCAGTTCGCTGAGCATGTTCACGAGATTATGGCGCACCATCGAGTCCTCGCCCACCAGATCGCGAGCCGAATGCATTGTCAGGTTCGCCTGTTCAATGGCCTTACGCGCGGCGTCGGAGGTTTCGCGAAGACTGGCGATCAGCGGTCCCGCGTCGTTGTCGACCCGGGCCACGAGATTATGAACCTTCTGCATGGTGTCATCCAAGGATACAAGCAACCGCCGGATTTCCGGCGATTCGACGAGTGACTCCATGGACTGGAACGCGGCCCGCAAATCCTTGGATACCTCGTCCGTCGCCAGGGCGTCGACGGAGGTTTCCACCGAGCGGACGGCGCTCCGGATATCCGCCACCAACTCGGCGAGCGGCAAGGACGCGATTTCGCTCAAGACCTGATTCACGGATCGGGCGATCTGGTCGAGCTTCGACGGGATCGCCGGCATCTCCGGATGGGGGCCGCCGAAACGCAGCGCGGCCGGCTCGGCGTCGGGGTGAAAGTCGAGGGTCACGAGAAGCTGCCCGGTAATCAAATTCCCTTGCCGCAGTTGCGCCCGCAGCCCCCGCGCTACCAGCGCCTCGACGGTCTTGTACGGACCACCCTCTCGAACCTCACTCACATCACGCACCCGTTCGGGTTCGATGTCGAAGACCACGGGAATGCGGAGCTTCTGGGTTTCCGGATTGAATTCCAAACGCACGTCGGTCACGGTGCCGACCCGAATTCCCCGAAATTCGACCGGCGCCCCCTCGCTGAGACCGCGAACGGAGCCTTCGAAATACGAGACAAAGGTAGTTCGCTCGCGGTACCTTTCCTCTCTCTGGAGTTCATAATCCTCGAACAACTCGAAACGAGTGCCCGCCGGGCTTGGTTCCGAGATCATCGCCGCCGGCGGCGTCTCGAAGGCGATCCCGCCGATCAGGAGCGACTGCACCGATTCCATCGCGACTCGGACGCCATCGGCGTCGAGCGTGGCATCGATGCCGCTTGCATTCCAAAACCGGGTTCCGGGCCGGACGATTTTGTCGTGCGGCGCCTTGATGAAAATGTTCAGCTCGACGTGTCTGTTGTCCGCCGCCAGTTCGTAGCCCTGGACTTCGCCCACGGCGATGCCGCGAAACGAGATCGGACTTCCCCGGCTGATCGACCCCAATGAAGCGGCCGAGAGGACGTACTCCCGGCCGGCCTCGCCCGAGCGCACGAGCGGTGGCTCCTCGAGGCCGACGAAATCGTCCCGGCGCCCGCCCGGCGCCAGATCGGCCTCGATATAGACGCCCGAAACCAGGGTGCCTAGACCGGAAACGCCGGTGGCCGTCAATCTCGGGCGCAAGACCCAGAACCGCGTCTTATCGGTGAGATGAGCTTCCACGCCCTTCTTCATCTCGGCCCGGACGATAATGTTCGAAAGGTCGTCGCTGAGCCGCACCTCCTCGACCAAGCCGACTTCGACGTCCTTGTATTTCACTTTGGTTTTTCCGGCCTCCAAGCCTTCCGCGGTATCAAATCTGATCGTGATCGTCGGTCCTTTCTCGGCCAAGGTCGTGAAGATCAGCCAGCCGGCCGTGGCCGCGGCAACGATCGGGACGAGCCAGACGATCGAGATCCCCCCACGAGTCCTCACCTCCGCGTCGGCGATCTCCGGAACCTCCCCTTGGGGTGGGGTCTCAGGATCCGGCATGGCGCTCTTCCATTCGGTCCCAGATCAAGCGGGGTTCGAAGGTCATGGAGGCAATCATGGTGATGATGACGACCGCGGCGAAGGAGGTGGCGCCGACCCCGGGTTCGATCGTCGCGATCGCACCCAATTTCACCAGGGCGATCAGAATTGAAATCATGAAGATGTCGATCATGGACCAGCGACCGACGGCCTCGATCATGCGGAAAAGCCGGGTGCGGTCCCGGGGGCGCCAGGCCGAGCGCCTCTGCACCGATACCAGCAGGTACGACAGCCCCACGATCTTGAGCACGGGGACCGTGATGCTAGAGAAAAACACCAATATCGCCAGGGGCCACATGTTCGCCTCGACCAGCGCCTTGACCCCACTGAGAATGGTGTCCGGCTCGCCGTGGCCGAAAGAAATCACGGTCATCACCGGATAGATGTTGGCCGGCAGGTAGAGAACGGTGGCGGCGAGCACGAGCGCCCACGTGCGTTGGACGCTGTTGGGCTTGCGCCGGTGCAGATGCGAACCGCAGCGTGGGCAGCGATTTCCGCGCTCGGCGGGCGCGAACAACACGAGATTACAGGCGTGGCAGGCGGTAAACCTAGCGCGCGCGTTCGGTTTGGGCGGCGTCTGCTTGGGGCCGAAACCCAGGGCATTCCAAATCTCGCGCGGCTCGATCATCGATTCTCCCGCCACGATGACGATGATCAAGGCCCCGAAGGCATAAATCCCGGGTCCGAGTTCCAGGGTCGCCAGGTCGGAAAGTTTCACGTAGGCGACGAAGACACCGAGCAGGAATATCTCCAGCATCGCCCAGGGGTGAAGGATTTCCACAAAGCGGAACACCGTCGCCGCGTGGGTGACGCGACGTCCGAGACGAACGGGGACCAGGACATAGAGCGTCGCCAGCAATTTCGCCAGCGGGATGGCCATCGTCACGGCGAAGACGGTGCCCGCGAGGATCCAAAGGTCATGCCGGGTGAATTCGATCACCCCCGAGATTAGGGTGCTTGTTTGCTCGCGACCCTCCATCTTGAAGGTGATGAACGGGAATACGTTGGCGGCGGCGAACAAAATTACACCGGTGACGTGAAGCGCGATGGCGTGATCGAGTCCGTATCTTTTCCGGCGATAAAGCGTCGCCCGGCACCTGGGGCATTCGGCGGCGCTGTTTGGCGCCAGGTCGTGGGCCCGGAGCAAAGTGCCGCAGTCGTGACAAGCGACGTATTGCGTTCGGCCCTCCCCAATCTCGCCCACGACTCCTCCCCGGGATTCGATTTCATCCAAACAGTCTAAATCAGTTAAGCCACGGATCGCTTTCGCGGCGAATATCCTGTCCTCGCTCGTCACCCCGCCGGCTGAAGTCGGGTATAGGCGTGTTCGACGATTTCCCAACCCATGGCTTCGATGTTCCCCCGCGCCAGCGGGCTCAATGTCCCGGAGACCCAGAGCGCGACCCCGGTGGCGCCGAGGCTCTCCATCTGGCGGTTCGCGGCGTCGACGATGGCCGCGATATCCCTTGTCCAGACCAAATGATCCAAGGGTACCAGGATCACGACCCGGCCATCCTGGGCCTGGGCGAAGGGGAGCTGGAAGGGGCTGACGAAGCGCCGCAGCGGCGCCACCGACCTGTGGTACGCGACGTGCATCAGCGCCCGGCGCTCGAAGAAATACGCCATGGCCTCGGATTGGAGAGCCGCGGCGCGCTGGACGTAGAGATCGCGGCCGGCGACGCCGGAAAGCCGTTCGAGTTCGCCGACCAGATACGTGGTCCGGGTCGGCGAGAATTTCGGATTCTCCAGGAACGCCTCCGCGATCGCGGCGTCGACGCCCATGGCTTCAAGCTTCTTGGCGTTGAGTGATTTGAGCTCGGCCGGCGTTTTCTTAAGGATTCAGATTATTCATGCTGTTGGAAAGCATCGGCGCCTTGACCGCGAGCTTGGCCGGCGATGGTATGGCCATGGTCCCGATACGAACCACGAATCCGCCCCCGAAGGCCGCCCAGGTGAGTTCCTCGAGGCGATCCTGGAGGAGGGGGTTGGACGAATAGGGATCGACGCCGAACTTGTGCGCGAGTCCGCGCTTGGTGGAATCGAAGCCGACGATCGCCTTGAGGGTTCCGGTTTCCTGATAGCTCGGACTACCGGCGACCGTATGACCGACCTGCTTGAAGAACGAACCGACGCCGGAAACGAACCCCGTGACAGTGTCGACCGGCGCGGTAATCAGATTCTTGGCGCCGCGCAAGGGGCTGAGCAGCGCCTTCTCGAACGAGGATTTGAAGGCGTCCGAGCGCCGCATCGTTTCCATCTGCCCGATCGCGTAGGTTTCGCGAATTCTCTTTTGCAGCAAGTCGGTTCCGTCGACGGTCAGTTCGCCGAAGGTCGTCCGCAGCGTGTAACGGTTGAGGAAGCCGTCGTTCGGAACCCGCTCGTCGACAGCGTAATACGTGCCCGCGATGATCCTCTCCGGCAACACCTCCGAGGCCCGCAAAACCGGGACCGACTCGAATTCCGCCGAGGCCGGCGCCGAGCAAACATAAATCGCCGTCGCGGCGATGATCAATTACCGCATATCTCCCTCCCCACTACGCCTCCGGTCAACTCGCGGAAGCCGCACGTCCCCCCGCGCGCACTCGCCCGCGACCAGTAATCACCGCGGGAGATATTGTCAACGGTGGCGGGACAACGGATCGGCCCGGGCGATCCACGCGCCGGATCATGTCAACCCGCGAACCCGTTTGCCGGCCGCGCGGCAATTCCGGATGGCTTCCGTGCCGCAGCTCATTCAGGAACGTTAGAAGACCCGCAAACAGCGCTGCGCTCAAAAGATTACCTGATTACGCACTATTCTCAGCCAGTTCGAGGAGCCGATAGGGCATGGGCGGCGTGCGCGGAGCGACCCAGGCGAGCCGGGTGATCATGTCTTCGAGTCGGGTGCGGCGGCGGTATTCGAACCGAGCACGAGGCACATGCTTGGGTCGGACGGCATGGTAGGTACCCCTGTTTTTGATGTTGCCGATCGTCGTGTTGACCCATGTGTGGACGGCTCCTTTTTGGCAAGACCAAAAGCGGCGTTGATGCAAACTGGTCGGGTGCGGCCATGTGTGTGGCCTGTTGATGCGGCGCGTACGGCCGCTGGCCTTAATGCGATCCGCGGATCGAGTCCCATTCACTTGAGTGCGTTCGAAGACGCATGGGTCATCGCGGGTTTTCTCGACCTCAGGGTCGACCGGTTTTTGCATTACGTCACCTTCACTCCGCCAAACTCGTGATCTCGTTGTCGTCGGCGCCTTACGCGGCCACGGCACTCGGTCGTTGGTAAGTTCCGCCATGCTGTAAGAGCGCCCAAGCGATGCGCGCGGTCTTATTGGCGAGGGCGACGGCGACGACCTTTGGTGGCTTGCGGGCGATGAGGTCGGCAAGCCAAGGTGGGTTGCCGCGCTGCTTGGCATGGCGGATGATCGCCATGGCCCCCGAGAAGAGCAGCCAGCGCAGATAGTGATCCCCCTGTTTGGAAATGCGCCCCAGCCGTTCCTTGCCCCCGGTCGAGGACTGCTTGGGAACCAACCCGATCCAGGCGGCCAGTTCACGGCCCGACTTGAACACAGATGGATCAGTGATCGTGGCGGTCAAGGCGCTCGCCGTGATGGGCCCAATGCCGGGAATAGTTTCCAGGCGCCGACTGACCTCGTTCGCACGGTGCCAAGTATTTATGCGCTGCTCGGCGACGACGATTTCGCGCTCCAGCGATCTCAGCTGCCCAGCCAGACCTTTCAGACAGACCCGGGCCAGTGACGCTTATCCTTTCGATCGGCGATCACCGCGAGAAGTTTCTTGAGGTTCGGCAGCCCGACCACGACACCGAACTCAGCCATATGCGCTCGCATGGCGTTGACCAACATGGTTCTCTGGCGGACCAGCAACTCGCGGGTCCGATGTAGCATGAGAACACTCTGCTGCTCTTTGCTTTTCACGCTAACAAAACGCATCGACGGCCGGGTCACCGCCTCACAGATCGCGTCCGCGTCGGCCGCGTCATTCTTGTTCCGTCGCCTTGACGTAGCGGGCCGACATCAGACGAACCTCATGGCCCAAGGCTCCGATCTCGCGGGCCCAATGATGCGCTGTGGCGCAGGCCTCGACCCCGACCAAACAGGGCCGCAGTTTCCTGAAGAATGGAAGAACCTGGCTGCGTTTGAGCTGCCGGCGGATCACTGTCGCGCCCGAGGCATCGACACCGTGGACCTGAAAAACGTTCTTCGCGAGATCAAGACCAATCGTGGTAACTTCTTGCATAGGACGGCTCCTCGTTAGCGGTTGAAGACGACACCGCACTTTGGCACATCGCGATGCCGGTGGCAGGAGCCGTCCACCGCATCATTTGAAGGCGGCGATTTTGGCGGCTTGCGGTCCGCAGCCGGTGACCACTGGATCATGGCGGCAGCCAGCTTGCGTGACGGCCGTGAAACAGCTAAGGCCGTCGCTGACCACTGTGGTGCCGGCCACCAGCAGGCGGCCGCTCAGCTTCTTGATCTCGGCTTTGCGGAACCCCTTGACGGCCCTGATCTTGAGGCGGTGCGGCCGGCCCTCGGCCGTGGTCTCCACCGCCACCACGATGGGGGTTTTCCCTGATGCCCCGCGGCCCCGCTTGCCCCGCTTCCCGAAGCCGCCGCCGACCGCGCCGCCAGACCACGCAGACCCGGAACCCACGAATCACATCGCCGCGTAACTCGCTACACTTGCAGACCAATCTTCACGCGGGGGGTGATAAACAAGGCGGGGTCAAACCCACCGTCAGCGTGCGGAACGCATCGCTGACGTCCCAGTCGTCGGTACCCGCCGAAAGCAAATTCCTATTCTTTATCCTTTGCTTGGGATGAGCAGTCCATCAAAACAGATTGCGGGCTGCGTGTGTGAGCCGCCGGAACAAGCCCGGACGCGGGCCTGGGTACGCTTCCCGCCGGGCCACAAGGTGATAGGCTTGGAGTTCGTTGGTCTTCAGGGCGTGGCATCCCCCCCAGAGGTAAATCCGAAAGGCCCGGTACACCTTTTCACCCCACCGGTCCACGATCTGAGACCGGTTGGCGTCAAAGCGCTGCGCCCAGTGGCGCATTGTCAAGTGGTAGTCATGGGTTTCGTTGCGGACCCGCACCAAACTCAAGCCATGGAAAAAAATTTCCTGGATAAGTTCTTGCAGACACATGAATGTATGGGTGCCGTGCCAGATGTAGTTACGGGTGAAGTCGCTCATGTCGTATTTTTCAACGGTGGCCGAGGCGTCGAGATAGAATAGCCCTCCCGGCCGTAGGCAGTTCCATACCTGGCGGAAAAATTGGCGGTAATAAGGGATATGCTCGATAACACCGTAGATCACGACGGCGTCGTAGGGTCTATCGGGACGGTGGGCGAGGATGTCCTCGAGCAGCACCCGGCACGAGTCTAGACCCTGCTCCTCAATGAGCCGGCTGGTGAATTGGTACGAGTCCTGGGTTAGAGTCAGGCCAGTGACCTGGACGCCCCGCTTGCCGCAATACTGAGTAGTGCCGCCCCAGCCGCAGCCGACATCCAGCAACCGCATGCCCGGCTGCAACTCGAGGGCATCGAACATCTGTTCGAGCTTGTGTTCGGCCGCTTGTTCCAGCGTTTCGTCATCCCGGTGGAACACGCAGTGGGAGTAATACCGATACGCGGTGTCAATAAAGCTGAGATAGAAATCGTCGCCCAAGCTGTAATGCTGGGCGATGGAGTCCCGGTTAACCTGTAAAGGCGAGCGCAGAGTCAAATTGGTCCAGAACTTCAACAGCAGCGGCAAATTCCCCTTGTCTTTTAAAAAGCGCCGCAGGTTCAGGAATTCGAGCAAGTCCCCATCGATGTCGAATTCTTTGTTGACGTAGGCTCGCCCGATGGCGTATTCGCTCAATCCGCCCCTCAGTACCCGGGTGGAATGCAGGCGCATACGGAAGCGTGGCTCATCCCCGCCGAAGCACAGCACCTTGCCCGAGGGAAGTACCAGTTCACATGAAACGCCGCTTTTGGCGATGACCTGATTGATAAACTCTAAGGAAACCTCCACCTCCGGTGTGGCGGACAGGGCTTCCGTGGTAGTTTGCATGCCCTACCTCCTCCTCTCAAAATTCGTGTCGGCTATGCGGCCCTGTGAGGGGTTTACGAAATCACCGCCGCCGGCCGTAACGTGCCATCCAAGCTTCATCGTTGCCGCGGGGTACGGCGCCCGTCAGACAGCGAATGAGCGCCTCCAAGGCCCGCCATCCGCCGATGGCATCCATGCCGCAAAAGACAGGATGCCAACCTCGTCCTTGAGGCCATAGCGGAAAATGTGCTGGGGATGAACGTGATGCTCCCGCACGATGAGCACCATGCGGGTGAGCCCTCGCGTATGCTCCGAGAACCAGGTGTCGAAGGTCCAGTGGAGCAGTCCGGAAAAGAAATCCCCGAAATACAGGCCTAGGAGCACCGCCACCGCCACCGCCGGAGGGTCCACGGCATCCAGTGGCTCCGCGGAGCCACTGGATGCCGTAGAGGGCCAGGGCGCCATTTAGGGTGGCGAACACCAGATGGAATACCGTATCCCCCCGGGTGTAGTTGGGCACAGGGATCTCCCCGCGCGCCGGGAGATCGCCCTCTCCCGCGGCTGCGGAGCGTACGGGGAGCGAGTTTTGCCGATCAACCCGCGGTGAGACCATGGCGATCCATGATCAACAAGACAAGGGCTAACAGGGTGAAGATCGGGTTCGCGGCGGCGCCGGAGGGGAACACGGCATTGAGGGCAATTCTGAGATTTCCCGCTGCATCCGTATAGAGGATGGCAGCGAGGTTACGTGGCGGGCCGTCTTCCATGCGGAGTTGCCCTTCTTCTAGTTGGGACACTCGGTGGGGATATTATCCCGGGAGCCAAAAGTTGGCGAGCAAGCCGCGGGGCAACTCCCTCAGTGTTGTGCACCCGACAAGGCTGATCACGGTCACCACGATGACAACGCTCCTGAATTCTCGAATGACACCCCACATTCGCTCTCAGCTTGGTCATTAAAAAAATCTACGGGGCTACTCCTCGGTAGTCAACATTTGAGTGGGTTGCCGTTTTGGCCCTATTAGGCAGCCGCGGTCACGGCATTTCAACGCTCCATCGTTGTGAATTCTTATCGAGTCTTAAGTTATTGAAGATTTACACGTCTTGTCCGCAGAATGTCCGCGGAATGTCCGCGGAATAGCTGTCAAGCAGCGTCACGCAGCGTCAACAGACGCCGCGATTGACAAGCAGCGTCACGCAATTAGCCAAAGTCCCGAATCCTCCGAAGACAGAGGCCACAGGTTGGAATCCTTCCGGGTTCTCCAATGGAATCCTTGACTTAGCGGATTTCGGGGTAAGAGGGGCAAAGGGCCGGGCGGTTAGCCCTACTTCGTCGCCCCTGAAATAATCGTAAGTCTTTGAAATTTCCGAATTTATTTTACGTTTGAAGTATTGGATAATGCCAGGAACCGACCTGTTTGGGGACGATTCCTGGTGATTGCCGATGCAACCTGAAAAGCCTTCGCGCGGCGCGGACGATCTGTTCCGCGAGCGACGTGAGAACATCATCGAGCACGCCCTGGTGCGCCTGTCGGGGCTGATCGACTGGGCCTCCTTCGATGAGGCATTCGGCAAATAACCCATCGGCCAAGCGGACGCTGGTGGGTTTAAGCTATCTGAAACATGTCCACGACCTTTCGGACGAGGAGGTTGTCGAGGGCTGGGTCGAGTGGGCAATTCTTTTGCGGCGAAGTATATTTTCGCAGCCCCGATCGATCCGTCGTTGATGACGCGTGGGCGTATCGGGCCGGACCGGAATGCGCGGCTCTTGACCGTGGCAGCGGCGCTCAAGACGGGGGTCACAAGACCTCCTCGTTGAAGCGGTTGAGCGTCACGGTCCGGGAGAAGGCCACCGACAGCCGGCTCTACCACAAATCCCGCGAGAAGCTGGTGGCCGAGGCTAAGAGGGCGGACGTCCCCTTGCGCCAGAGTTACACTGTCCAAAAGGGCTGCCGTCAAGGCCGGCCGATACGCCCACGCCAAGCAACGCCTGCGCCGCGAAGTCAAGAGACTCGAGACCTATCTCGGGCGCGTCTATCGCGACGTCGACCGCAAAATTGCTGGCGATGATATCAGCCCGCTTTGCCGAGCTTCTGAGTTTGGTGGCGCGGCTCCTGGCCCAGCAGCGCCTTGATAAGAACAAGCCACGCCCCCGAGGTCTCATGCATTGCCAAGGGGAAAGCCCCAGGATCTTTTGAATTGGCGTTGAGAGTTTGGCTGCAAGGTCGGGATCGCCGCCACCGGCGACAACTTGCGGCGGATACTCAAGGCCCTGAAACGTTTTTTTGCTCGAATTCTGGAGTTCGCCTTGACAACCCTGTTCCCGACCGATAACACGAAATCTTCTTCCAGCAAGCAATCAGCACCAGCCTGAACCCCTTTTTCAGGGGCGACTAGGTAAATTTCGGAGCTAAATCTAATTCGACATTTCCTTCGTATAATCGCGAATGTCACGTTGGCATTGGTCGTGAGATCCGCTAGATTTGTCTCCCATTGAGTAGCGGGTCCGATTAAAATGGGCGTTTGGTGATGACGCCGGGTCCGGGGGTAGCAGCGTGCAAGAGTTTCGTGCCGAGGAGTCGGCTTCCGAAAGGAAGCGCTGATAATCTCGGCAGGCGTGGATTCGCGTGGCCAGATGCAAGGGCGGCCCGGCGCTATGCGTACAGCCTCGACCCCTTGAGTAAGGAAGGGCGGCCCTGCCTTCCGGACGGGATGCTCTCAAGAGAGACCTCCTTGAGGTGGAACCGAATCTTCGCACGGGAATCCCGTCCATGCGATAATTTTTGAGTCGAGCGATTTATGGGGAAGTTAGCTGGAAAAATTGTGGTCCTGGCGTCCGTGTGCGTTATGCACTCGGCGGATGCTGAAACGGTGCGGAAGGTAGACGATGATAATCCGGCCGACGTGGCAGCTCGGTGGATAAATAGTTCCGCGATCAGTCTTCGGGTCAACAGCGATCCGGTTTTTCGCACGATCGTTTGCCGTGTTCCCTTCACGAATTACACTTTCGAATCCTTGATCCGCGCGACGGGTCTCCCGAAACAGCGTCTCGCGACGGCTCTTGGCGAATTGGTCGTCATGGGCCTGGTATCAATGCAGACCGAAAGCTCGGGCAATGTATTGGTTGTTCCCGCGTCGGAGAACGCGCGAAAAATGATGCGTGAGTGGGCTGACAAATGGTGCATGGACAACAACGCATGCGGCGTGCAGCGTTAACGCCGTGAATCAACGCCCACGGCGAGATCGGCGCAAATCTCGAAGGCGCCATTCCGTGGGGCGACTAATTTATCAATGCCAGTGTCACGGAGTGGTATTGGCGAACGCCGATCCCCGCGGGGACGGGTTTGGAACTCGGTCGCGGGTCGATATTGTCCGTCAAAATCCAGCTATTAGCGCATTCATTTATCGCCTGAGGGGAAAATCGTTCCCAAGCGCCGGTTCCGCGGTTTAGCTGCCGACGGCGCAAGCTTCATCGCTGGAACACCATCGGTTGGCCCATTCCCGCATCATGAGGCGTGCTTCCTCCGAGGCCGGCACGATAAAGATTTTCCCCGTCTCGTCGTACGCCCAGTTCGCAAGTTCCATTTCACTGAGCTCCTGAACCGCATGGGCGACAAGATCTCTGGGGACACCGGTTGCCAAGACCAACGTCGTGAGGGTGAAATTCGTGAACGATAACCGACAAACGATCGTCCGAAGCACCGGATCGGAATTGATTCGAAATTCCAGTTCGATACTCCTCATCCAGTGGCCGGCCGTCGACAAGAACCCCTGATCGTAACCAAAGGGATACTTGTCGGCCGCATTCACCTCGGGCGCTTTATCGGCTTTGTCCGCGGCGGCTTTCCCGGACTTGTCCGGGGGAGACTCATCCGCGTTCCCCGGAAGCGCCACGAGAAAAACCACCGCCGCCAACACGGCGCCTATCTTGGACAAATATTTCACTATGGATCGCGCTGATTAGTTGTCGAGAGTACCGGGTCATACGCCCGGCACCACATAAAAATGATGTTTGTAAAACGATATTTCCACCGCAATAGCAAATTTTTCGCGGCGCCAAGGAATGTTTATAAATAGTCGTCCGTGAAGAACCCTGATTTCAAGCTGAAGCGGCGATTGGGTTTGCGGTGGGGTGCGAGATGTCGCTGAGGAGCGCGGCCAGGATTTGGACAAACAAACGCCTCAGCCATTTGAGGACAAGGCGGTAGTTGTAGCCGGCGCCGGCTAGGATGGCGTTGATCTTGTCGCCGTCGCGGCCTTTGAGGAAGTTGCGCCCCAGCCTGCCATCGCTCTTGAGATGTCCGGTCACGGCCTCGACGGCGGAGCGCCGCCTGAGCTCCTTCTTGATCGTCGGCGTGATGCCGCGTTTCTGGCCTGATCTAAAGACGCGGTGTTTGTTGGGGTAATCGTGGCCCTGGTATCCCTTGTCGACATAGATGCGCTCGGCCGATATCCCCGTCCAGCGTTCCATCTCTTCGATCACCTGCCTCAAGGTGTGGCCATCATAGGGATTGCCGTGGAAGGCCTTGACGTGGGCGACGAACTGGCCGCCGGGGGGGCGGGAATTGGTCGCCGCCACGGAGACCTTGCAGCCGAACTCGTACGGCTTGTGCGCCTTCCCTTTGCCGATGCATTCGACCTCGGGCGCGTGGAGCGAATAGACCTTGGGCAAGGGGTCGCGCCGCTTCTGGGTCGACACCCGCTCGGCCAGCCACAAGGGGCGGCGGAAGGTATCCCGTAGGCTCTCCTCCTGGGCCGTCTTGCGGCGGATGTCGCGGACGGTGCGCCCGAGATAGGTCTTGAGCTTGCGCAGGGCCTTGTTGGCCCGCTTGTGCTGTTTGGCATGGCGGTAGCGGCCTTGCATGATCAACGCCCTCTTGCCCAGGCGGGCACCCGGCCGTGGCCTCGCCGGTTTGACGGCAGGGCGTTGAATTGACAGGGGCAGGCGCAATTCGCCAAATCCCTTCCTTTGATCCGCCATTCGATCATGGGCCGTTTTCCACGCCTGATCCGCTCCGGCCGAGCTCCACCTCAAGATCGGCCGAGACGGTAACACCCACTGTTCGAGGTTGACGAGACAATCCCGTTTCATCCGGGGTTGCCAGCCGCCGGAGACAAGGATGTCGGCGCCGTCGGAGCCTAGTTTTCAGAGCGAGGCGGGCGGTGACGCCAGCGGATTACGCTATTTTGCCACCCCGCATTCATCGTCGCTGGCACACCATTCCTGGGCCCACTTGCGCAACGCCTCGCGCGCTTCTTCGTCTGCCGGCGCGACGTGTGTCGCTCCTCCCTTGCGAAAGGTGGTGACCAACTGGATAACCTCAAGCTGTCGGATCGCGCGCTTGATCTCCTTCTCCGACAACTTGGTCGCTCGCATGAGTGCCTCGAGAGTGTAATCCATGAAGGGCACCCGGCAGACGACCGCGCGCATCACGGGATCGAAACGTATCCGCGCCGCGGCCTCGATCTCTTTTCGCCACCGGTCGACACCGACGAAGGGGCTCACATCCGGTCCTAGGTGGCGGGGCGGATCCTCGGGCTTATCATCAGCCTTGTCATCGGCACCCGCCGCGGTTGCGCCGAGGAACGCGGCGAGAAGGATGCCGATCACGGACAGGACATTCATGCAAGCGGTCCCCGAAGGCGATTACCGCCCAAGAGAATACATGCCGGGGACATTGTCGCCCAGAGAGTTTCCATTCCGAGTGCCCCTCGTCGTCCTCACGGCAAAATACGCCGAGACTGAAAAACCGTGTTCAATATTGTTGAGACTATCCCGATTTTCCGGGGTTTTCTAACAGTCTGTTCGAAAACTCGCGGCGCCGGCCCTCTCCCCCTCCCGGCCACCCCTATCAGCATACTCTCGTGGGTGGCCGGGAGGGGCTGGATTCACATCTCAAGTGCAACACCGAGGTTTATGAGGAAGGCCTCGGCGGGAGTTTTGAAACCGAGGCATTTTCTGGGTGTGGAATTGAGGCACCAGGCGAGGTCGTCGACGTCACGGGGTGTGTAGTCGGTGATGTTGGTTTTGCGGGGCATATCTCGTCGGAGTAAGCCGTTGGTGTTCTCGATGGTGCCGCGCTGCCATGGCGAGTGGGGATCGCAGAAATAGGCGTGTAAACCGAGTTGGTTCTCCAGTTCGCGATGGCCGGCGAATTCGGAGCCGTTGTCGAAAGTGATGGTCTGGCGGGCGCGGTCGGGAAGGCAGCCGAGGCTCGCCTGCACGGCCTCGCGGGTTTCCCGCGCGGTTTTGCTTTCCAAACAAGCAGTGAGCGTGAAACGAGTCATGCGTTCACACAGGGTCAGCAGGTTGGCCCGCTGGGTGCGGAACTGCATCAGGTCTCCTTCCCAATGCCCGAATTCTTCGCGCGAGGCCACGGTTTCCGGGCGTTGCGCGATCGGACGGCGGTTGGGGATCGGTTCCCGGCGGCGCTTGAAATAGCGCCGTCCCTGCCCCCGGGTTTAACCCGGGGCAAGAAACGATACAGCCTTTCCGGGCGCACCTTGGTCCGGTAGATGAAGCGGTAGATTGTCTCGGGGCTCACGGTGTGCTCTGATCCGTCGAGCTTGAGCCTGCCGGCAATCTGCTCCGGCGACCATCCCTTGAGCGAAGTCGGTCGCGGACCCAGTCGCCGAGCCGGCTCAGGCGCTCGATCCGCGATACCCTCCGACACCGCGATAGGGCGATACGTTCCGCCGATGCTGCCTTGTAGCCGCCCTTGGGCAGCGAATTCCGCTTCAACTCACGCCAAATGGTGGTCGGGTGCCGGCCCATCAGGCGAGCAATTTCGCGACGAGATTTACCGGCTTCATGAAGCCAGTAAATCTCAATTCGATCGTCAAATACGAGCTGATCATATTGTGTTCCCATAGCAACTCCAGATCATACCGGTGTTGCACTTGGTTTGTGAGTTTAGGGGGGGCCGGAACAGACGAAAAAAATGCGCGGACGCGTATTTTCGAAATGACACTAATCGAAGGGAGTTAACTGAGGATTTAATTATTATGATAAAATCGTATTAACTCTAGGAAACTCAAATGTCTATCAAGAAAAAACTTATTTTTCAGATAATTATTTTGGCCATTATATTCTTTACGATGGAGTCTGTTTCGTACGTAGTTCTTTGGAGATTGGCATCAATTTCGACCTATCGTGGCTACTTTCTTTCGCATAACTGGGCCAAATTTGTTGACGGAATCGAGGACGCAAAATTGGATTCCTATTTTTTCGGGTCCGGCGGGCCACTTTACGTTTG
>CBDCME010000045.1:0-44700 GCA_965218865.1 Alphaproteobacteria bacterium | reverse complement strand
CCGGCGGTGATGACCGGCTGGCACCATTCGTTGCCCAGGCCGGCCTCGCGCAGGATTTCGATGAATCTGAGGCACGAGAGCGGGGTGACCTGGGCCGGTTTCACGACCACGGGGCAGCCGACGGCGACCGCCGGCGCCACCTGATGAGCGATCAGATTGAGGGGGTGGTTGAAGGCGCTGACGGCGACGACAACCCCGATCGGCTCCCGCCGAGTGAAGGCGACACGGTTCGACGAAGAGGGCGTCACGTTCATCGGGATCACGTTCCCTTGCTCGGTGCGCAAGACCTCGATGCAGATGCGGACGCTGTCGATGGCCCGATCCGCCTCGACCAGCGAGTCGACGAGCGGCTTGCCGCCTTCGCGGGCGGCCTCGGTCTCGAGTTCCTGCCGCCGCGACTGCATGATGTTCGCGGTCCGTTCCAGGATTTCGATGCGTTCCGCGCCAGACTTCCACGCGTCCCGATTTCTGAACAGACCATAGGCGGTGGCGAGCGCGTGCTCCACCGTCGCGCCATCCGCCCGCTCCACCGCGGCAATCTTCGAAAGATCGTATGGCGCGTTGACATCCACGTATCCGGCGCCGCTGGTGGCGCCGGGGACCATCAATCCGTAATTGTTGCCCAGTTCTCCCTCCCCTCGCTCGAACAGGCCTCGGAGCCTTCGGTAACCCGGGGGGCGACGAAACGACGCCCAAACCGGATCGGTTGGCGCCATAATAAACAGCCGGGGCAACGACGCAACCGGGCGAAAGGCAAAAATTGCTCGGGAACCCTTTCGAAAACGAGCCCGAGAAAATCGGCCCCGTTCGATCGACGCCCGCGACCGGGACCCGATCCGCCGATCGCATCGGGGCCAGCGGCCAGGAAGCACCGCGTCAACGGAGCCAACACATGGCGGCTCCCAGCCACTTTTCAGCCAACACCCCTTCACCCGTCCCAAACGGAAGCCGTCCACGCACCGACCAGTGACAGCCACGAACTCGGCCAGGAATTTTCATCATTCGCGGGATTCAAATATTAAATTTCGGGTGAGGAATATCGGGATTTCGAATGCCAAGCGTACACAAATTGTTTTCCGGCCCGACGCTCAAGATCCAGAGCGAAAATGAGAGGGAAGCCAGAGCGGAAACGAGAGGGAAGCCAGAGCGGAAACGAGAGGAAAAATTCGATCCTTTGTTTGTCGGGTAAGAGGGGCGGCGGAGCGGACACGGCGGCTCGAGATTATCCAAGCTTGGCCGCGAGATTATTTCCGGCTATTTGAGAATCTGGCCTCGGCCCGGAACAAACGAGACTTGGCTCCCCTTGCCGAGACTGGGTGCAAGGTAATGGGATAATCGATCGACCCGCAAGAGCCGCCATGGGAGGAAATCGCGGTGATCTCGCCCCTGCTCGACGACTCTATACGGGGACAGTTTACGAATTTTCGGACTAGGTGTTTCAGATATAGCTTGTCCGCCGCCTTTTGGAATTGCGTGGGGACGGACAATCCGATTTTGGCTTGTCGCGATACGGCTCTAAGGACCGGCGGGTGCGGCCGGGCGTGGCCGGAGAATCGGCCGTGTTTTTTCGCCGTTCCCAAGGTCCCGGGGGGAATGGGCGGGGATCGTTATCCATGGCTGGCGGTGATCGCCCCGGGGCGAGGCGCGATATCGTGCGGGCAAGGGCCGTCGGTTCGGATCGTTCTGGGGGCGTGGAGACGTGATCGGCCATGGGGGCGGGTTTTCTCTCGAAGGCCGGAGATAGTTAGTTACGACTAACTCATAAAAATTGTATACTGTCCCCATTATATGAATGTTCACGTTTCGTACCAGACCAATTCCTCGGAGGAGAGTGCGTAATCAGGTAAAACTTTGACGTTCAAACATAGAAAGAAATTTGGTAGGGTATCATCGGATTATTATTGATGGACGTAACATAGATCAGGAATTATTAGAGGCAGATATTTGCGTCGTTGGGGGCGGAGCGGCGGGAATTACGGTCGCCAATAAGTTAATCGAAAGTTCTCTCTCGGTAATACTACTCGAGAGTGGGGACGTCGAATTCGACCAGGTCACCCAGTCCCTTTACGAAGGCGAGAATCGTAGTTTCAACGACTTTGACCTTGCCTTCGCACGTCTCAGATTTTTTGGTGGCACCACCAATCATTGAGGCGGGATGTGCTACCCGTTGACACCGGTCGACCTAAAGGCGAGGCCCGATATCCCGGGCACGGGCTGGCCGCTCGTTCTCGAGGAAATCGCTTCTTTTTATCCACGAGCTCAGGATGTTTGCCAACTGGGAAGCGTGGACTTTGAGGACATTGACGGCTGGCACCGGCGCGCGGGGTACGACCCTGTGCCCTTCACCCAGGGACCACTTACGGCGTCCGTCTCTCATCAAAGCCCGCCGACGAGATTCGGCGAAGTCTATCGAGAACGGCTGAATCGGGCGTCGAATGTGACGGTATTCCTGAATTCCAATGCCCAGGAACTAATCGCCAATTGGTCAGCGAGCCACGTTGAAAAGGTTGAGGTAAAATGCATCGACGGCCCCAGCTTCGCGGTGAAGGCGAAACAGTTCATTCTGGCCTTGGGCGGCATTGAAACCGCGCGCCTTCTGTTGTTGTCTCGACAGCAAAAGAACGTCGGTCTCGGGAATGGCCATGATTTGGTCGGCCGATACTATATGGATCACTCAGCGATCTGGGGCGGTATTCTCTGGCTATCCGAAAATGCCCCGGACTTCGATTTATTCATGAATAAGACCGAGGTTGGAAATAGTCTCGTCAAGGGGCTGTTTACACCCAAGCCAGACATTATTTTGCAGGAAGGCATCGGCAATTTTCGATTGAGGCTCTACCCAACTTCGCCGCTTCCCATGGGCACAGAATCGATTGACGCGATCGTCGAGATGGCCGCGATCGTCGAGATGGCCGCCAACGCGGAATCCCTTGGCGACATCGGTTTCCATTTAGGAAACATTCTCGTCGACATCGACGACGTCGCCAACCTGATTTACAAAAATACCATCGATCGTCGAGGCTTCAAGAAGAAGATACCGAAATCTGGCTCGAGCAAGAGCCGATTCGCGATCGTCGAAATTAGTGGTGAGCAATTTCCCAACCGGGATAGCCGCGTCCGCCTCTCAGAACAGGTCGATCTGTTCGGCCAGCGACGCGTAGAGTTGGACTGGCGCATCCAAGAGATTGACATGCGGACGTGGCGTCGGTCGATCGAACTTTTCGCGGTCACCATCGCCCCTTACGGTCGGGTGCGGGTTACCAGAGCTCTGACGAAAGATGATATCCGACCAATAGTTGGTATAAGTAGCCA
Source organism: Alphaproteobacteria bacterium (assembly GCA_965218865.1). Lineage (GTDB taxonomy): Bacteria > Pseudomonadota > Alphaproteobacteria > JAAXGF01 > JAAXGF01 > CBDCME01. The sequence goes on along the minus strand of CBDCME010000045.1, from coordinate 41,388 downwards.
CCATATGGGGACCACCCGAATGTCCGACGATCCCAAGACCGGCGTCGTCGACCTGGATTGCCGTGTGCACGGGATCGACAATCTCTACGTGGCCAGCAGTGCCGTGTACCCCACCGGCAGCTGGGTCAACCCAACGATGACGATCGTCGCCTTCGCGATTCGCTTGGCCGATCACATCAAGCGACGATATTCCTGAGGTTTGTTTCGATGTTTTCGCGGCGTTTTTTCATGTTTCTGTCGGTCATCGCCTCGGCGTACGGCGAAAGCTTTCTCACGCGTCTTTGGGCCGCGACCAATCCACGCCCGAGGTTTGACTTATCCCATATTTGGGATGCGTTCGAGCATCACCAGGATTTTGTCGCCTTGGGCCGGATCTGTATCGCTACAATTCCCGGCTATCGCCGTCTCGATCGTGACCAGATCGCGCGCCGCCTGGAAAAACAATTGCGGCGTACGATCAACGCTCCCGCGGAAACGCTCAAGCAAGCTGTGCGGACGCGAATCGCCCACGATTTCGAACGCGAGGACCTCGTGACCATCGATGGTTGGTTGCTTTCGACGACGGAGGTTTTGCTCGCGGTGTTGACCTTCCGAAGCATCGGCCGGTCGGAGAAACTCGGATGAAAACAATTCTTCTCCGCTCCAATAAGGCGTGGATCTTCGGGAACCTACTCACTGCTTTCATCATCGTCTTGATGTTGCACCTGCTAAAGGACGATCCCCTGGGCTCGATCGGGGACGTATTTTGGGCTGTCGCCGCGGCTTTTCTCCTGGTGCTGATGACGGCCGCCATTCCGTTTCTTGTCGGGTTCTTTTTCCGCCGCAAGGAAATCGTGCCAGGGGTGTGCCGCTACGTCGCCACCGCCCTGCTCGTCCTTCTCGGCGGACTCATGATCGTCCAGGCGTGACAACAAGAAGAGAGAAACGGTCTCGTCGAACTAACGATCCGCTTTCAGAGGCTAACACGGCAGCGGAATTGATGTATGGTAATTCGTCTGTAGGCGGTACAGGGGGTTCCGATGATGAAGCACCTTGCCATTGTCCTTGCCTGTTTTCTTGTCGCCGCGCCGGCGCGTGCCGACGGGCCCATTCCCGCTCCCCTCGGCGGTCCCGAAACCACCTACGGCGTGGCCCGGGAGTTTGACCGGCTCGTCGGCCTCCTCGGGGACGACGTTCTTCGGGAGCTTGTCTGCCGCCTTTCCTATGAACGCTACACCCCGGGGACCTTGAGTTACGCGCTCCACCTCCCCAGGGACGAGGTGATGCGCCGAGTCGATGTGTTGCGCGGGTGGGGATTGGTGCGGACGTTCACGGGTGATGACACGATTGTCGAGCCGTCTCCGGGCAAGGGCCGGCGAACGCTGCGTCGGTGGGCGGCGAAATATTGCGCCGAAGGCGGTGCCTGTGGCACCCAAATGTCCAGGGAGGACGCGCGAAAAGACAGCGATTCCGAAAAACGGGCCGCCGGGATCGGTGGCCAGGAGGTCCATCAAAACATGCCACGCCGCTTGAAGATTTCGGTAGGAAGGGTCCAGATTTTGGTCGAGCTGTTCGACACCCCCACGGCGAACGCCATCTACGAAAAGTTGCCTTTCAAGTCCAGCGCCAATACCTGGGGAAACGAGGTCTATTTCTCTGTCCCCGCTCACGCCGATTTGGAAGCCGACGCCAAGGATGTCGTCGAGGCCGGCGAGATGGCGTTCTGGGTCGAGGGCGACTCGATCGCGATCGGTTTCGGACCGACGCCGATCTCCAGGGGAAACGAAATCCGCCTGGCCGCGAAAACCAATATCTGGGGCCGCGCCGAGGGCAAACTCATCACCGTAAACGAAATCCGCCTGGCCGCGAAAACCAATATCTGGGGCCGCGCCGACCCCCACGACGTCCGCAAACTCATCACCGTATCCGCCGGCGAGGAAGTTACGGTCGAAGCCGCCAAGTAGGGGCCACGATCCCGCTGATCGGATCCCATTGGTTCGCCCGTTTCGGACCCTCGCGAATTAACTTCTTCATCAGCCAATTCGGAGAGTATGGCCCCAAGGCGCGTTGACACGGCGTTGTCGGCAACCTAAGTTGCTGCCCCCCGGCAACAGGTGTTTCGCGGTCGAATTCCGCGCTTGGGCCGCCCACGCGGTGGGGTGGAATTTGGGGATGACGGAGACGCGAACATGAAAGTGTTGAAGTCGCTGAAATCGGCCAAGAAACGGCACAAGGACTGCCGGGTCGTGCGCCGTAAGCGCCGGCTCTACGTCATCAACAAGACGGACCCCCGTTTCAAGGCCCGCCAGGGCTGAACGGCGGCAGCGCGGGTAAGGAACCCGCGGAACGCGCCAAATTCTTCCCCTCGACGGCCGGCATGGGACAGGCACGGCCACACCCACGACGATCGCGGGCAAGCCGAAACATCGCGCGCCCAAGGTTCGGGCTCATCTCCGGCGGCATTATCTCAGAGCCGAATCGAGATCGTCGATAAGGTCGTCGATATGCTCGACCCCGACCGAGAGGCGGACCAAGCCGTCGGCGATTCCGATTTTCGCCCGGACCTCCGGCGGGATCGTGGCGTGGCTCATGATCACCGGGTGCTCGGCCAGGCTCTCCACCCCGCCCAGACTCTCCGCCAGGCGGAAGACCCCGAAACGTTCGAGAAAGCGGCGCGCCGGCGCCAGCCCCCCCCTGATCACGGCGCTGACCATGCCGCCGAAACCGTGCATCTGGCGGCGGGCGAGGGCGTGCCGGGGATGGCTCGGCAAGCCCGGATAGTACACGCGCTCGACCGCCGGATGCTGGTCCAACCAAACGGCGACCGCGGCCGCGTTGGCGCAGTGGCGTTCCATGCGCAAGGCCAGCGTCTTTAGACCCCGCAGCGCGAGAAAGCTGTCGAACGGCCCGGCGATGGCACCGACTGCGTTTTGTAGATACCGCAAGCGCTGGGCGGGATCGCCGTCCTCGGCCGCGACGACGATACCACCGACGACGTCCGAATGACCGTTGAGGTATTTGGTCGCCGAATGAACGACGAGGTCGATCCCGTGCTCGAGGGGACGCTGGACCCACGGCGAGGCGAAGGTGTTGTCGACCACCGTCACGATACCCAGTTCACGCCCCAGCTCGGCGATCATCGTCAAATCGACGATCTTGAGCAGGGGATTGGTCGGTGACTCGACCCATATGAGCCGCGTCTCCGGCCGCAGGGCGGTTTCGAGGTCGCCCCGATCGATCATGGGAACGAAGCTGAATTCAAGCCCGGCCGAGCGCCGGCGAACGTTCTCGAACAAGCGGTAGCTGCCGCCGTAAAGATCGTCCACGGCAACCACGTGAGAGCCGTGGTCCAAGAGTTCGAGCACCGTCGCGCATGCCGCCATGCCCGAAGCGAAGGCAAATCCGGCGGCGCCGCCCTCGAGGTCGGCCACGCAACCTTCGTAGGCCTCGCGGGTGGGATTGCGGCCGCGTGAATAGTTGTAGCCCTGGTGCACGCCCGGACTGGACTGAACGTAAGTCGAAGTGGCGTAGATCGGCGTCATGACCGCGCCGGTCGTCGGATCCGGCGATTGCCCGGCATGAATCGCCCGGGTCGCGAAATGCGGACGGTTTCGAGCTTTCGCCATGGTCTTAACCTCGTTTACGCTGGGCCTGGATAGCCGGCGATCGAAACCGCGAGCAAGCCTATTTAGAGCGGAAAAACCCTTATAAAATAAGGAGTTAGTGATATTCTCACGGTCATGATCGGTCGACTGACTCACTTCGCGGGGTCAATTTCAGGCCGACCACGGGTCCCCGAATTGAGCCTCGGCACGGCCCGCTCAATCGATCATCTTGCCCTGATCGAAGCGGCCCTGGTAGCGGCCACCGTCTTCCCAGGTGAAGACACCCATGCCGTGCATCTTTCCCTCCTGGAAATCACCTTCGTAACGTCGCCCGTTGGCCCAGATATGGACGCCGTGTCCGTCTTCCTTGCCGGCGCGGTAGGTCCCTTCGTAGCGGTTGCCCTTGGCCCAGGTCTGGAGGCCGAGACCATCCTTCTCGTCGTCACGGAAGCCGCCCTTGTAGAGGTCGCCGTTAGCGTAGGTCAGAATGCCCTGGCCGTGCATCTTGCCGATTTCGTAAGTACCCTCGTAACGATCGGCGGGGCGGTCGTCGCTATACCACTGCAGAAGCCCGGCCCCTTGGGCCTTGCCGCGAACGCAGGAGCCGGACCATTCAATTCGTTCAAGGCCTTGGGGCGCCGCGTTCCAGACCGCACAGCCGTTCCGTGGATCGGAAATCCATTCGCCGCCATGGACCGCCCCGGCAGAGGCCATGAACGCCGTGAGAAAGAACCAAATCATGCGCCGCATCGTTCGCCCCCTGGGTTGAAACTTCGAATCCCTAACAACGTGCTACAGATCGGCGTCGATTTCAAATGTGTGTTGTGTCCGTGGCTGTCGCCGTGGCCGGCTGCCCGCCCCATTTGTCCTTATTCGGCCGCCGACGCCGCTGCGCGGGGGCCACGGAAGGCGCGCGCGAGCACGGCTTCGCGCTCCTTGACCGTGGCGATGCTGGCGGCCTTCACGGGGCCGAAGCCACGGATATGTTCCGGCAAGGAGGCGAGTTCGACCGCCGGGCCATGGTTGTCCGGGTTGAGGTCCCCCAGAATTTCCTCGACCAGAGATTCGTATTCGGCGATGAGGCGGCGTTCGCGCCGCCGCTCGGCGCTGTGGCCGAAGACGTCGAACGGCGTTCCGCGCAACCGCTTCAAGCGCGCGAGGAGGGGCAAGAATCGCATGAGCCAGGGGCCGAATGTCGTCTTTCGAGGGCGCCCGGTGTCAGGGTCCGGCGGGGCCAACAACGGCGCCGCCAGGTGGAACGAAAGCCGCACCTCGCCGCTGAACTGATCGCGGATCTGCCGTTCGAAGCGGCCATCGGTGAACAGCCGCGCGACCTCGTATTCGTCTTTGTAGGCGAGTAGTTTGTAGTGGTATCGGGCCACCGCCATCGCCAGGCCTGTCCGGCCCTTGGCGCGTTTTGCTTCGACCTCGCGGGCGCGGGCCACGAGCGCCGCGTAGCGGCGGGCGTAGGCGGCGTCCTGATAAGACGTCAGATCGGCGACTCGGCGGGCAACGATCTCATCAAGCGAGGTCGAAAGCTTCTGATCCGGCGCGACCGAGGGGGACGCCTTGGCCGCCACGGCCTCGACGGCGGCACGGTCGAGAGCCGCGCGCCGGCCCCAGCGAAAAGCGGTTCGGTTCAGCTTGACGGCGACTCCGTTCAATTCGATGGCACGCTCGAGCGCCGCCGAGGTAAGCGGAATCAAGCCTTGTTGGAAGGCGTAGCCGACGACGAACAAGTTGGTGGCGATACTGTCGCCGAGCAAGGCCGTCGCCAGGGAGCTGGCGTCGATGAATTCGGCGCGGCCCGCCGCGCCGGCGATAAGGCGCCGCAATTCGGAACCCGGGAAACGCATGTCGGGCTGGCGGGTAAAATCCCCGGTCGGCGACTCGTGACTGTTGATCACGGCTCGGGTCGTTCCCGGAGTCATCTTCGCGCGTGAATCGAAACTGGCGGCCACGACGAGGTCGCAGCCGAGGACGAGACGTGCCTCGCCGGCGGCGATGCGCACGGCGTGGATGTCGTCCGGGTTGGCGGCGATGCGCACATGGCTGATCACGGCGCCGTATTTCTGGGCCAGGCCGGCCATGTCGAGTACCGAGACACCCTTGCCCTCGAGATGGGCCGCGACGCCGAGCAAGGCGCCGATCGTCACCACACCCGTACCGCCGACGCCGGTGATGAGGATACCGTAGGGATCCTTCACGGCTGGTGGGTCCGGCTCCGGGAGCTTCCGCCGGCCGGCTTGGGACCGGACCGCCGGGCGGCGCAATTCGCCGCCTTCGACGGTGACGAAGCTGGGGCAAAAACCTTTCAAACAGGAATAGTCCTTGTTGCACGAGGACTGGTCGATCGTACGCTTGCGCCCGAATTCCGTCTCGAGCGGCAGGACCGAGAGGCAATTCGATTGCGTGCCGCAATCGCCGCAGCCCTCGCAGACCGCGGTGTTGATGACCACGCGCTTGGCTGGATCGGGCATCAAGCCGCGTTTCCGCCGCCGACGCTTCTCGGCCGCGCAGACCTGATCGTAAATCAAGGCGGTGACCCCAGGGACCTTGCGGAGGTCGCGTTGGACCCGGTCGAGCCGGTTGCGGTGATGGACCTCGACCGAGGGCGCGAAATGGGTGCCGATGGGGTATTTTTCCGGCTCGTCCGTAACCACCGCGATCCGCGACACCCCCTCTCCAAAGAGCTGATGGGTGATCCGCGGCACGGTCAGCTGGCCGTCGACCGGTTGGCCGCCAGTCATGGCGACGGCGTCGTTGAAGAGAATTTTATAGGTGATGTTGACCTTGGCCGCGACGGCGGCGCGGATAGCCAGAAGACCGGAGTGGAAATAGGTTCCGTCACCGAGGTTCTGGAACACGTGCGGGGTCTCGGTGAAGGGGGCTTGGCCGATCCAGGTCGCCCCCTCGCCGCCCATCTGGGTGAAGGTATCGGTGTCCCGATCCATCCACATGGCCATGTAGTGGCAGCCGATCCCGGCCAGGGCGCGGCTGCCCTCCGGGACCTTGGTCGAGGTGTTGTGGGGGCAGCCCGAGCAATAATAGGGAATCCGCTCGAGGGGGGCTGGGCGGGCCTTGAGTGCCGCTTCCTTGGCGTCGAGAAAAGCGAGACGCGTCTCGATTTGGTCGCTGGTATGAAATTGGGCGATGCGTTGGGCGATAACGCGCGAGACGCGCGCCGGGGTCAGCTCGTCGGTCGAGGGCAGAATCCATTCACCGTGCTCGTCGAATTTTCCGATCACCCGGGGCCGAGCGCGCCAATTGTAGAGCTGCTCCTTGAGCTGGTTTTCGATCAGGGCCCGCTTCTCCTCGACCACCAGGATTTCCTCCATCCCCTCGGCGAACTGGCGAATTCCTTCGCGCTCCAGGGGCCAGCTCATGGCGACCTTGTAAACGCTGAGACCAATTTCGGCGGCGTGGGCGTCGTCGATACCGAGATCGTCCAAGGCTTGCCGGACGTCGAGATAGGATTTGCCGGTGGTGACGATTCCGAGGCGCGCCTGGGAGCGGCCGAGAACGACCTTATCGAGGCCATTGGCGCGGACGAAGGCCAGGGCGGCGTAGATTTTGTGTCGGTGCAGGCGCTCTTCCTGGGCCATCGGCGGGTCGGGCCAACGGATATTGAGGCCGCCCGCCGGCATCTCGAAGTCCTCGGGGGTAACGATTTCGACCCTATTCGGATCGACGGCGACGGAGGCCGAGCTTTCCACCGTCGTGGAGATCGTTTTGAAAGCCACCCAAACCCCGGCGTAACGCGACATCGCCCAGCCGTAGAGGCCGAAATCGACGAACTCCTGAACGTTGGCCGGATTGAGAACCGGGATCATCGCGTCGACAAAAGCCAGCTCGCTCTGATGCGGCAGGGTCGATGACTTGCAGGCGTGATCGTCGCCGGCGAGGACCAGGACGCCGCCATGACGCGAGGTCCCGGCGGCGTTGCCGTGCTTGAACACGTCGCCGGATCGGTCGACCCCCGGCCCCTTGCCATACCACATGGCGAAGACGCCGTCGAATTTTGCCCCCGGGAACAAGCCCACCTGCTGACTTCCCCAGACCGCGGTCGCGCCCAGATCCTCGTTGACGGCGGGCTGAAGATGGAGCCGGTTTTCATCGGCATATCTGCCGGCGCGCCAGAACGCGAGATCGAGGCCGCCCAAGGGCGATCCCCGGTAGCCGGAAACGAAGCAGGCGGTGTTCAGACCCGCCGCGGCATCGCGCCGGCGCTGCATCATCGGCAAGCGGACGAGGGCCTGCGTCCCGGTGAGGTAGACACGCCCCCGATCGAGCGCGTATTTGTCGTCCAAGCCGACCTTGGCTAGTTTCATGACGGGTTTCCGCTGCGCCGCCCCGTTGACCTAAAATGTGCCCCCGGGAGATCGGGCGAGCCGGATCGTGGCCGGCCGGGAGCTCCGAAAATCGGCTGCCGATCACACCCGGGCGAGAGTCGCCCCCTATTCCTCAGCGGCCTTGGCGCCCAGCAGGGCGGCCGACGACCAGTGGCGGCGGGCCGTGGCGATCTGCAAGGGGGTTCGGCCGTCGTTGTCCAGGGCCTCGATATCGGCGCCGTGCGCGAGCAAGCTCTCGACAATGGCCGCGTTTCCCCCGGCGGCGGCGGAGTGGAGCGGCGTCCGTCCCTCGAGGTCGCGCGTGTTCACTCGTGCACCCGCGGCGACAAACAGGGCGACGACTTTTTCGCGATTCCAGCTCACCGCGTCATGGAGCGGGGTCCGGCCATCCCCCGCGAGGACGTTGAGGTCGATACCCCGGCCGACGATCTCGCCGACCGTCCTGGCGTCGGCCCGCGCCGCCAGAATGTGCAGAAGCGACCTTCCCGACTTCTGTTTGACCTTGAAATACGAAATCTGATCGCTTGTCGGTTCCTCCTCCTCGGCCACCACGATCTCGCCGCCCGGCGAATACGGTCCGTGAATCTCGGCCGATGGGAATACGTTCAGCGACCAGCGCTTGAACACGGTCGTCGGCAAACCGCAGGCCTGTCTGATCTCCTGTTCGCAATGAAGCTCCGACTTCGGAACGATGATGGGAAATTGCCTTGGGACCAGGCAATTCGATTCGCCACCGCCGAGCAGGTCGTACTCGACGACGAGGACGGAGCGGACTCCGTGATTATCGACCTCGGTGCCGTAGAGGTGAAAGGTGGCCTCGTCGCAATTCTCCTCGTCCGCCGCCAGCGCCGCGCCAAAAAGGATCAGGCCCAAGCCGAGGCCCACCGCCACCGCCGTAAATTCCCGCTTCATCGCCGTTACCCTTCGTACCCCCCATCAGGGTAATCGGATGTCGCCCCGAGTTCGAGAAGAATCATCGGGAACGTCCCGCGTCCGGCGCGCTCTTTCCCGACTGGACGCTTGTAGTTGGTGAATTCTTTTGAATTTCGTCGATTCCCGTGGGTGGACCGCATGCTCGGCGACAAAGGGTCCGGTACCGGGATTATTGCCGTCGATCACGTTTGCGGATGTCGGCGGGCTGACGACGAAAACACGAACCCCTCGCGCCCCTTCCGCCAAAACCGACCGGACGTCCTCCTTGGTCACTCTCGCGATGGCCAAATCGCCGATCTATGAGATGAAGCCAACACACAACGTATGCGGTCCGAAATGGACTTGTGGATCACCTATTTGTGTGCTACGCGTTGAAAAACGTCATTCGGAAACACCCGAATTAAGGGGGGAATGTAAAAATTGCAGAAACAACATTTGATCATTAGCCATATTTTGGCTGCGATTGTGCTTTCCGCTTGCGCCGACGGCCAAAAGATGGCTTTGTCTAGACCTGAGTCTCTTGATAACAAAGGATTTAAAATTCCAGAATTCGAAGTCGGCCACAATCAAAATTGCAACTTTGACACTAAGAAAAATGAATGGGAAATTAAGATAGAAAAATACAATGACGAATTAAAGAAATATAATGATACGTTGAAATATAGTTATGGGTTAAAGTACAACAATAGATTAAAAAAACACAAGTAAGATGTTGACCGTCGCTCCTTTTCCATCCGATCTGTAGAAAAAAATTGCCGCAGCACATGATTGTTATCCCTACAGAATTAATCACCCATCGGAAAAACGTCGATTTACATGATATAGGACACAACGTCTCCAGAAACAATTTTTTCGCGATTATTGATGCGTATCAAGAATACGTAAACAACCGCAACAAGTACATCGGGTCAAATAAAATCCTAATTTCACTGCTGTCCGGTTAACTGAACGGTTTTGGCGACGGAAGGCAATATTTCTGCAGGGTTTGAAGCGAAAATGGGTGGTGTCGATTTGAATTGGATGGAGCACTTTTCGGAGTTTTTCCGAGGAGATGCTCATGAATACCGGCAAGACCCTTTTCGCCCAACTCATGGGTTTCGTGCCCTGGACGACCTTCACGCGGATCGTCAATCTGTACGGCAGCGATCACCGGGTCCGGCGCTTTCCTGCGCCGAGCAATACCGGGCCATGGCCTTCGCCCAGCTGACCTACCGGGAGAGCCTGCGCGACATCGAGGCCTGCCTCTCGGTCCAAGCGTCGAACCTCTATCACATGGGCTTCCGCCGGCCGGTCCGGCGCTCGACGCTGGCCGATGCCAACGAAAGGCGCGACTGGCGTATCCACGCGGAGTTGGCCCAGCGGCTGATCACCGTGGCGAGGAAGCTGTACGCCGGCGAAGAACTGGGGTTGGAGCTAACCAACACCGTCTACGCCCTGGACTCGACGACCCATCGCTCTGTGCCTGTCGGTCTTTCCGTGGGCGCACTTCCGTGCCACCAAAGCGGCTGTGAAGATGCACACATTGCTCGACCTGCGGGGCAACGTACCGAGTTTCATCCATATCTCGGACGGCAAGCTGCACGACGTTCATGCCCTCGATATGCTGATACCGGAAGCCGGAGCGATCTACGTCGTGGATCGTGGCTACGTCGACTTTGCCCGCCTTCATGTGTTGCATCAAGCTGGGGCCTCCTTCGTCACCCGCGCCAAATCGAACATGGATGCTCACCGCGTCTATTCGGCGGCATCGGATCGCCCGGCGGGCATCGTTTGCGACCAGACCATCTCCTTGGACGGCATCTGCACCAAGACGGATTATCCTGAACTTCTGCGGCGCATCCGCTTCAAAGACCCCGAGTCCGGCAAGATGTTGGTGTTCATCACCAACAACTTCTCCCTTCCCGCTGCCACCATTTGCGCCCTCTACAAAAGCCGCTGGCAAGTGGAGCTCTTCTTCAGGTGGATCAAGCAACATCTTCAGATCAAGCAATTCTTCGGAACCTCGGAAAACGCGGTGAAGACGCAGATCTGGATCGCCGTCTCGGTCTACGTCCTCGTCGCCATCGTCAAGAAGCGCCTCGACTTGGACGCCTCGCTCTACACTTTGCTACAGATCCTCTCGCTGACCCTCTTCGAGAAAATGCCTCTACATCAAGCACTTACCAAAGACGAAAACAGACGCAACCCACCGCAAATAACCAACCAATTGAATCTATTCGCTTTTTAACCGGACACTAGTGTCCTAATTTATATAAATGGAGGCGTGAACGATCTTGATTTTCTTACAAAACAGGCATTTATGCAGGTGGACTGTATCAAAGAAACTGGTTTTTTCCCGATTTTTCTCAGTTGGGATACAGACGAGGTGCAGTCGTATATAGAACAATCATTTTACGTAAATAACGGTCTTCGAAATGAAGATTTTCGCTTCGACCTCGGTCTGCTAAATGTACCGGCGGATGTGTTAGGAGGATTGGTAAGATCGCCGAAAACCTATTATGACCAAATCAACTTACATTTATCGGCGATTTTACCTTTACCGCGAAAGGAAAGCGGTTTTTTACCAGTTCTAGAACAGAAACCAAAATACAACCCTAAAAAACCGGTTTCCGAAAGTAATAATATTTATATTCAGAGCAAAACGGATAAGCCGGAAAAAGAGGGAGGCAAAATTGGTGAGACTATTGGATATTATTCGTTGGTTCCCGTCCGGGCGTTGTCCACACCCCTTTGGGATAGAGTGGGTGAAGCCGCCTGGGAAAATATGCTTCGAAAATCGCGCAACACGGTGATTCGGCCGGAAGATTATCACCCTGAATTGCGACCCGATCGACACAAAGACCCCGATCGACACAAAGACCACGTAGACGAGGCTGCGGTGGCATTCGATAAGGCGGTGCGAAAGCGATACGCCAAGGGATCCGGAGCCTTTGCGCGGTTCATGTTCGAACTCGAACTGTGCTCGAAACCCGACGCGCAAAAGCGGGATTCAGGGGATAGTCAGCCATTGTGCAATGACCTCTACAACAAGAAAACCCGAAAATTTGAAGCTGTGGACGAAGGAATACAAACAAGCATCATTACCGATTTTAAGAATTCAGAGATAACCTTGATTGGTCACAGTATGGGAGCCATCGTCATTAATGAGTTGTTACTGATATTTCCTGACTTGAACTATAAGGACATCGTATTCATGGGCGCCGCGACGAGCATGCGAGAAGTCCAGAGATCGTTGATCCCCTTCATGAAGAAGAGAAAGGATGTCCGTTTTTATAATCTGATGCTCCATCCGCGAAACGATGCGCGGGAGAATACTCTGTATGGCTTTCTGCCAAGCGGAAGCCTGTTGGAATCGATCGATTCGATGTACGAAAATCCGCCAACGATGCTCGACCGTACCTTCGGAAAATGGCGAAACATACGTTACGCGTTGCACCTCATCGACGAGGACGTAAGGTCACGGATGTTTTTCAAGGTATTCGGATTTGAACGCAGCAGCGAATACGATGACCCGCCGATCGACTGTCATATCGCAGGTTATCGACCTCGCGACCCTGAAGAACACGGCGATTTCAATGATAACTGTCAATATTTTTGGCTCCCCGAGTTTTGGACGCAAAAGAATTTTTGTTGGCCCGACGACACTGGAAAATGTGAAACGCGTTCGGCCGTGTCGTCCCATTAACCCGGATCTCGTTTTAATTCACGGAATCCTCACAGTTTTCCTCGTCCGGCGCCGGACTCGAGTATAAGCCTCGGACTTCCTGCCACCGAAACGGGAGAGTTGTGCCATGCCAACCAAGCGATTCATCGCCGCCCTGGCGTTCGTCGTGCTGACGAGCGGACAATCAGCCGCCGACGAGATCGAGGTCGTGTGTTTTCAACGGAACCAAGATCATCTCGACGCCGATCGAAAACAGATTGAACGTCGCCCAGAGAACGACGACAACCGGAATCGAGCGGATCGAGGGCGACCTGACCTCCGAGGGCAAAAAGATTCAGATCATGTTCTTCGACAACGGCACCACCTGCCAAATCGTGCGGACGAGTTCGTAACCCGGCGAGGGCTAGTGCATCGACCCAAACGGAGGCGACAGCCGAAGTTTGGAAAGTTGATGCATCGACAAAGGCCTGGTGCACGGGGGCGTGAACGAAGTGAATGCGCCGGTGCACTAGCGGACGGGCCAGTTCTGGGTCAGGTGCAACTCGTTGACCTGGGCGTGGACGCCGGCGTAATCGTGGGCGATGAGCCCGTGGGTCTTGAAGGTCGCGCTGGCGATCTCGGCGGTGGTGTATTCGAAGCCGTGGGGAAGGTTGATGCGGACCCGGTGGGGTTCGGTGACCGGATTTCGGATCGGCTCGGCGCGCGCTTCGACCGTGCCTGGGACCGTGGCCGTGACGCGGCGCTCCGCGACGTCGATGTCTATCTCGATGGGCAGGAACAACGGTTCATGGAGCGTGCTCATGGTGGTGCTGAAAACCTGCAGCATCGTCGCCCCGGGTGCCGTCTCGCGGCCATGGAGGATTTCGTTCAAGGCGGCGCGCTGGGCCGCGTCGGCGCTCTCGTCGATGATCATTTGCATGGTCCCGTTGCCCTCGTGGATCGGGTTGGGCCAGGACCATACGCGGAGCCACTTCAAGCCATCAAGGCGGACCTCGCCGAAATGTCCTTGCTCGATCACCATACCGGTGATCGCCTCGCAGGTGCCGTCGGTCGGGGGCGCGTTGAACTGGCAAGGGCAGCCATAATCGCAATTGCAGTTCATGAACTCCAAGCCCTTCATGCTCCAGTCCGTATAGGCCATGACTTCGCTCCACCTCATCGTGTCAACACCCCGGATTCGACGCGGATCATCGTCGGGATTCGACGAGCTGTCAAACCCTCGCGGGGCTTCCGCCCGGGCCGCCGCCCTCCGACCCAAATTGATCCGCGCCGCGCCGCGCCGAGGTGATGACTCAGCGTTGGATTTCGTCGTCCGTCAGTGTCTGTTCGAAAATGCGTGTCCGCGCATTTTTTGCGTCTGTTCCGGCGCTCTCCCCCTCCCGGCCACCCACGAGAGTATGCTGACATGGGTGGCCGGGAGGGGGAGAGCGCCGGCGCCGCGAGTTTTCGAACAGGCTGTCAGCGCTGAATTATTGTTTGTCTCGTCGCCGTTGATCGGGTGACCGGACCGCAAATGATCGGGCGAGGTTTTCGTCACCGCGACCAGCGAGGCGCTCGTGTCGATTGCTCCGCCAACAGAAACTTCACCACAAGAACCGTCACCCAGCGCGACGGGTCCGGGACCCGCGGAGGTACCTTCGTTGTTGAACCCGATGCCTTTCCCCACCAACGCCGTCGCCGAGGCCACCTCCGTCCACAACGAATACGAGGCCGAACAGGTCCCCAAACCCAAGCGAAAACACCGGTACGGTCGCGTTGCCGGAGAAACTCATCAGGGCATCGGTATCGAGGTCGATGACGCCCTCACGATCGCCGAACAAGTTGATATCTGAACCTGAGGGCAGAGCAGACGTGCTCTGCCCGCCTTTTCACGGAGAAAAATAGCCAAGAGCCGCCGTTAACAATAGTTGTCTGGGCGCCGGCTATCAAACTATCGCGATACCGGCTTGAGCCCGCTAGAGCTGAATTGTTGTTCTGGTCGGCAAAACTAGAACCGTGGCGCACGGTTGACCTTTTTTGGTAATTCTCGACGCGAGGTTCGATGATCGGCTAAGCTGAGTTTGCATTGGTGAGGTGAGACACTATGGTCCCTATGACACGAACTATCTGCGCATCGTTTGTCGCAATAATGTTCGCCACATTTATGTCGCTAAATGCCAGTACATCGTTTGCACAGTCGAGCCGTTATTCAAGTGATTGGCAAGGGCCCGAAAGGGAGCCGACCCAACCTGCGACGAGCCAAGTCCAAAACCTTGTCGATGAACTCAATGCGCTAGTCGATTCGGCCGCTGCGGCTCGGGCCGCTGACCCGAACTTTTTACGCGACCTTCGCGACTTGGCGCGGCGGTTCGATTGGCCTTGGCGCAAACGCGTTCTGTTCGATGATTTTTCTGACGGCAATGTGACCGCGAATCCGGCGTGGACGATCAGCGGCGCACCGGTAACAGTCGATCGGTTCGAAGGGCTGCGAAGTCGCGTGTCGATGGAAGCGGCGCAAATCACGACGCAAACCCAGCGGCCCTCGGAGCCCGAGGATTTCGCCGTACAGATATTGGGGCAGTTGCTCAAACAAACGCGTCCCAGCAGCGAAACCGAACAGCAGGCGCCGGCCCCCAAGCGTCATGAAGAATCGATTCTGGCGACATCGGCCAGGACCGCCAACCAATTCGCGCTACAGGCCGACATCATTTTTGCCAATGCCGTAAATGGCTATATCGAATTGGGGGTGATCCAGGGGACCGACGGTTTGGGATACCGAGTTGGCATTAGTCCTGGCGCGAACGATGCGGCAGTTGAGATTTTGCGTGTGGGATCGCGCGGCAGCAGTGTCGTGAATAGTGCCGAAGTGGCGGCCGCGACTTGGGGCGCGCAACAGGCCTCGCAGCCCAAATCGGTTCTATTCACGCGTGACGATGTCGGCGATATGAACGTTTCGATCGATGGAACGGTGGTGCTGACAGCTAATGATCGCGCGTTTCGCGACGGCTATGACGGTTTTATCGTCCGGAACGGCGGCGGTGACTATGTCGTCAAGTCGATTGCCGGCTACTCGAAATAGGCACGTTCTGGGCTGTTGTAGAATTAGCGGACGCTAATAACTATGTCGAAGGGCAGCGTTGTGCAGCTATTCGGCTTTTTTAGTCGTCTTGGTTTTCGCACCCTTCCATTTGCCGGATCAAACCGGTTTTTCCGCCGTCACCACGTTCCAGCGCATTTTCCTGACCTTGAAAACCGCTTCCGTCGGCCTCATAGCGTCTTTCGGGGGCGAAGTAGTCGAAATCACCCGATCACCGAAGCGGGGCAATCTTCAGATCCCGTGACGGTCAGTTTGGGTCAATTGCCGCCGATGAATCATCGGCCCAACTCCGCCTGCATTCTGGGGTAAAGCGGTCGGCCCCCGCCTGGGGGGGCCGTTGTCGAAGGTCAAGCTCATCTGGAGGAACGATGATTTCCGGGCTTGAAGGTGGGCCTGCGCCACGACGGAAGAACGAGCTTGGTGTCCCCTCGAACGCGTTCCGACCAGGCTCGGAGGTTCGACATCGGTCTTTGCCGCCGGCGCTCGAGCGTTGTGCCGCCTCACTCTTCGCTGCCCTAGTCCCGGAACCAGTCATGGCCCTTGCCGTAGCGGTCCGCGAGGAAGTTCACGAACACCTTTACCTTGGGCGGCACGAAACGCCGGTAGGGGTGGACGGCGTAGAGCGGGGTCCAGCGCGGGACCGGCGGATGGCTGGCCATGACCTCGACGAGATCCCCGTTTGCCAACGAGGGCCCGACCAGCCATTCGGGCGCAAGGACCAGACCCATCGCCTCCCGGGCGGCACTTATCAGGGCATTGCCGCTGTCGGCGCTGAAGCTTCCGGAGGCGCGAACGTCGACGGCGCGGCCAGCGGCCTTGAACCGCCAGACGTTGTAGCCCGGGTGGGTCCGGAAGGTCAGGCAGTTGTGGTCGGCCAGGTCCTCCGGGCGTTCGGGGGCGCCGGCGCGATCCAAGTAACGCGGGCTGGCGCATAAATAGCGCCGCCCCTCGCCGATCTTACGCGCCCGCAGGGTCGAATCCTCGAGCTGACCTATACGTACGGCGAGATCGTATCCCTCGCCCACGAGGTCCACCATCTGATCGCTAAAGCTGAGCGCGAAACACACTTCGGGCCAACGGCTTTGAAACGCCCCCATGGTGACCGTCAGCTGGCGCTCCATGCTCGCCGGTCCCGTCAGCCGGATGAGACCGGAGGGCCGGTCCTCCAACTGCGCCGCCATGACCTTGGCCTCCTCGAGATCGAGCAGGATGCCGCGGGTGCGCTCAAAGAAAGACCGGCCGACCTCCGTCAAATTCAACTTGCGTGTGGTCCGGTGGAAAAGGGCGGCCCCGACCCAGCCCTCGAGTTCGTCGATCCGCCGCGAGACCGAGGATGGCGCCAGCCCCGAGCGCCGGCCGGCCTCGGAGAACGACCCGGTCTCCACCGCTTTCGCGAACAAGGAGAGCGCCCCCAATTTGTCCATCGGCAACTTCCCATCGGGGTGAATTGTGCGAAATTAGCAATAATCAATTGCATATTTTTCGTCTATTCGTAAAGCTTATTTTTCCCTACGTTCCTGTCCGAGCCCATGGCTCGCGATGAAACCCCTTTCGACAGAGGAGTGCGACCCATGAGTCATTCGACCGCGAACGAGCATGACCTGATCGCCCAGGTCGTCCAGCACTACATCGACGGCGCCAAGTCCGGCAAGGGCGACGACATGAAGCCCGCCTTCCACCAGGACGCGACAATCTTCGGTTATGTCGGTGACGACCTGTTTGCCGGCCCCATCCAGCGGCTCTTTGCCTGGAACGACGAGAACGGTCCGGCGACCGAGCTTAAGGCCCGGATCGCCAACATCGATCAGCTCGGCACGGTCGCCACCGTGCGGCTCGAACTCGACAATTGGACCGGGTACCGGTTCACCGACTTCTTCACGCTGCTCAAGGTCGATGGCGCCTGGAAGATCGTGAACAAGGTATTCCATCTCCATTCCTAAGCGCGCGTCGGCGCCCCGTCGCGAAAGCCGTCGCTTTTCTCGGCGATAACGGTTTCGCCAACGGATCCACCGTCGTGGCCGACGGAAGTCACCGTCTGGTGTGAGGGTCTCGGCAATTGAATTCGGCGGACTGTTCGAAAACTTGCGGCGCCGGCCCCCGCCCCCTCCCGGCCACCCATATCAGCATACTCTCGTGGGTGGCCGGGAGGGGGAGAGGGCCGGAACAGACGCAAAAAATGCGCGGGCTCGCATTTTCGAACAGTGGACACGGCTTAGCCTTGGAACCCAATCTTATCTCTTGGCTAATCCGAAAAACTTGGCTGGCAACCGGAGGTTTGAACCGCCTCGGGGGTTGCGGCGGCGGATCCCGCAACCCATATAAGCCGGCGACCGCGTTTCAATTAATCCAGACAATCGGGGATCGTTTGCGGGACCGGCCGTCGAAATAAGCCCCAGAAGGAAAGCTACGCATGAGCAAGGTGATCGGGATCGATCTCGGGACGACGAACAGCTGCGTCGCCGTCATGGAGGGCAAGAGCGCGCGGGTTATCGAAAACAGCGAGGGCGCCCGCACGACACCCTCGATGGTCGCTTTTACCAACGATGGCGAACGCCTGGTCGGTCAAGCGGCGAAGCGTCAGGCGGTGACCAACCCGGCCAACACGCTGTTCGCGATCAAGCGTCTGATCGGCCGCAATTACAACGATCCGATGGTCGAAAAGGACAAGGGCCTGGTTCCCTACTCGATCGTCAAGGCCGACAACAACGACGCCTGGGTCGAGGAGCACGGCAAGAAATTGAGTCCGAGCCAGGTCAGCGCCTTCATCCTCCAGAAAATGAAGGAGACCGCCGACAGCTTCCTCGGGGAAAAGGTCACCCAGGCGGTGATCACCGTGCCCGCCTACTTCAACGATGCGCAACGCCAGGCGACCAAGGACGCGGGACGCATCGCCGGTCTCGAAGTGTTGCGCATCATCAACGAGCCGACGGCGGCGGCGCTCGCCTACGGCATGGAAAAGAAGGGCACCGGCACGGTCGCCGTCTACGATCTTGGCGGTGGCACCTTCGACGTTTCCATCCTCGAGATCGGCGACGGTGTGTTCGAGGTCAAATCGACCAACGGCGACACCTTCCTCGGCGGCGAGGACTTCGACAAGACGATCATCGATTATCTCGCCGACGAGTTCAAAAAAGAAAACGGCGGCCAGATCGACCTTCGCCAGGACGGCTTGGCCCTCCAGCGCCTCAAGGAGGCGGCGGAGAAGGCCAAGATCGAGCTTTCGACCGCGATGCAAACCGAGATCAACCTGCCGTTCGTTACCGCCGATGCCGCGGGACCGAAACATCTCGCGATCAAGCTGACGCGGGCGAAACTCGAGGCCCTCGTCGACGATTTGATCAAGCGCACGATCGCCCCGTGCAAGAGGGCGTTGAAGGACGCGTCCTTGAGCGCCGGGGAGATCGACGACGTGATCATGGTCGGCGGCATGTCGCGGATGCCGAAAGTCACCGAGACGGTGAAGAATTTTTTCGGCCGCGAACCGAACAAGAGCGTCAATCCGGACGAGGTCGTCGCCGTCGGCGCCGCCATCCAGGGCGCCGTTCTCAAGGGTGACGTCAAGGACGTCCTGCTTCTCGACGTGACCCCCTTGAGCCTCGGAATCGAAACGCTCGGTGGCGTCTTCACCCGACTGATCGACCGCAACACCACGATTCCGACGCAAAAGGGCCAGACCTTTTCGACCGCCGACGACAGCCAGACCGCGGTCACGATTCGGGTTTTCCAGGGCGAGCGCGAAATTGCCGCGGAAAACAAACTGCTGGGGCAATTCGACTTGGTGGGCATTCCGCCGGCTCCCCGGGGCATCCCTCAAATCGACGTCTCCTTCGACATCGACGCCAATGGTATTGTTAAAGTGTCGGCCAAGGACAAGGCGACGAACAAGGAACAGCAGATCCGAATCGAGGTCTCGGGCGGTTTGTCCGATTCGGACATCGACCGCATGGTCAAGGACGCCGAGGAACACGCCGAAGAGGATCGCAAGCAGCGCGATTTGATCGATGCCCGCAACCACGCCGATGGCTTGATCCACGCCACTGAAAAGAGCCTCAAGGAATTCGGCGACAAGGTGTCCGAACCCGAGCGGGCGGCGATCGAGCAGGCGTTGACCGCCCTGCGCGGCGCCCACGACGGCGACGATGTAGAGGACATCAAGTCGAAGACCGAGGCGCTGGCGCAGGCCGCGATGAAACTCGGCGAGGCGATGTACAGGGAGCAGCAGGCCGAACAGGCAGCCCAGCCGGAGGCGGCCGCCGACGAACAGCCCCACGAGCAAAGTCCGGAGGACAACATCGTCGACGCCGAATACGAGGAAGTCGACGACGATCAGAAAAGCAAATCCGCTTGAGACTTGGCGCCATGTCGCCGCTCGAGAGGAATTTCGGGCGCCCCGCTGGTCGTCCGGGCGAGCGCTGATCCATGGCCAAGCTTGATTATTACGAGACCCTCGGAATCGGTAAGCAGGCCAGCTCCGAAGACATCAAGAAAGCGTATCGGACCCAGGCGATGAAGTATCACCCGGACCGCAATCCGGGGGACAAGAAGTCGGAACAGAAGTTCAAGGACGCGACCGAGGCCTACGAGGTCCTCAAGGACGACCAGAAGCGGGCCGCCTACAATCGCATGGGCCACGCGGCCTTCGAGCAGGGCGGTGGTCAACAGGGCGGTTTCGACTTCAATTTCAGCAGCAGCTTCGCCGACGTCTTCGACGACCTGTTCGGCGAGTTCACCGGCGGTCGGCGGAGCGGCGGCAACAGCGGCCACGGCGGCGATCTGCGTTACCGCTTCGAGATGAGCCTTGAGGAGGCCTTTGCCGGAAAGCAGGCAACGATTCGAGTCCCCACGCTGGTCGCGTGCGGCTACTGCAACGGTAGCGGTGCCAAGGGGGGCACCCGTCCGACGGTTTGCTCGAGCTGCGGCGGCAGCGGCAAGATGCGCGCGACCCAGGGTTTTTTCACCGTCCTAAGGACCTGCTCGGTCTGCCGCGGCAGCGGCCAAGTGATCACCAATCCGTGCAAGAAATGCGGCGGTAGCGGACGGGCGCGGCACGAGAAGGCACTCTCGGTCACGATCCCCGCCGGGGTCGAGGACGGAACCCGCATCCGCCTCGCCGGCGAGGGAGAAGCCGGGGTGCGCGGGGCAGCGCCCGGGGATCTCTATGTCTTTCTGTCGGTCAAGACGCACCGGATTTTTCAACGCGACGGGTCGAACATCTATTGCCGGGTGCCGATTCCGATGACGACGGCTTCCCTGGGCGGCACCATCGAGGTGCCGGCGATCGACGGCTCCAGGGCCCGGATTTCGATCCCGCCGGGAACCCAGTCGGGCCATCAGTTTCGGCTCAAGAACAAGGGCATGACGATGGTCCGTGGCGCCGGCCGCGGCGACATGTATATCCAGGCCGTGGTCGAAACCCCAGTCAATCTGAACAAGAAGCAACAGGAAATTCTGCGCGAGTTCGAGCGCTCCGGCGGCAAACAGACAAGCCCGGAATCGGAAGGCTTCTTCGCCAAGGTCAGGGAACTCTGGGAAGACCTGCGCGAATAGAAATTCGCCGAGTTCCGGCCGGCGTGTCCAGGAGAGCAGCCGTTGGAAATCGTTGGCAATTCGGCGACCGGGTGCGGTGAATCGGTTTGGGGGAACGGCTGATCATGGATATGAAGATCGGGGTGGTCGGCTGCGCCGGGCGGATGGGACAAAGCCTCGTGCGCCAGGTCCGCGAGACCGGCGGCTGCCGCCTCGCCGGAGGCACCGAGGCGGCTGGCCATGCCGCCGTCGGCCGGGACATCGGCGATCTCGCCGGTATCGCGAACATCGGCCTTGCCGTGGGAGACGAGGCATGGGCGCTTTTCGCCGCGGCCGACGCGGTGCTCGATTTTACGACGCCCGAGGCGACGGCGGCCCACGCCGTTCTGGCGGGCGAAAGCGAAACCATCCACGTCGTCGGCACCACCGGTCTCGACGCGGCCCATGAGGCCAGCGTCCGGGTCGCCGCCGAGCGGGTGCCGGTGGTCTGGGCCCCGAACATGAGCGTCGCCGTCAACCTGCTGCTGCGCCTGACCGAGAAGGTCGCCGGATTGCTCGACGATGATTTCGACATCGAGATCGTCGAGATGCACCATCGCCACAAGGTCGACGCTCCCTCGGGAACCGCCCTCGCCCTCGGACGCGCCGCCGCCAAGGGGCGGGAAGTCGACTTCCAGGGCGCCGCCGTGCGCGGCCGCGACGGCCTCGCCGGCGCTCGCCCCAAGGGCAAGATCGGACTGGCCGTCCTGCGGGGCGGGGACGTGGTCGGCGAACACAGCGTCATCTTCGCCGCCGAGGGCGAGCGCCTCGAACTCACCCACCGCGCCGCCAGCCGGCAAACCTTTTCCCGCGGCGCCGTGCGCGCCGCCCTCTGGGCCCGCGGCCGCCCCCCCGGCCTCTACAACATGGCCGACGTCCTCGGAATCTAGACCCCGGGCCCGAATTTTTGCGTCATGCGATTTGAAGACACCTCGGTGAGGCGCGCATGGTCCTCAACGGATCGGGGTTCCAAGGTTGCATTTCGACCCGTATCCTTTAAGACGTTATCCGAATCACACGATGGGCCTGATAAATTTTCTCAAGAAAATCACCAAGCGGAGGAAGCTCCGAAAATTTTACGACTCGATGAGTTACATCGACGCCTACCGAGAACACCAGAATTTACGCGTGGAAAACAATCCGCTCGGCGGCTATTGGGAAGAGCTCGGGGAGCTTCAATTCTCGTTCCTCAAGCCGCAGGGTTTGGAACCGGAACACAGGTTGCTCGACCTTGGCTGTGGCACACTACGCGCCGGGCGGCACTTCATCGGCTATCTCGAACCCAGAAAGTACACCGGCATCGAGTTGTCGCGGAAGTCGATCGATTACGGACATTCGTTGGTCGAGGAGGAGGGCCTTTCGCCCAAGCAGCCAAATCTGATCCTGAATTCGGACGGCAATCTGCGATTCGAATGCGTCGACGGCAGGTTCGATTTCATGCTCGCCCAGTCGGTGTTCACGCACCTGCCGGAGCCGTTTATCCTCGAGTGCTTCGACAACGTGGGAAAGGTTCTCGGTGGCACCTTCTACTTTACGATCATCGCCGTCGAGCGCGCCAAAATCTCGCAAAAGAGCTTTCGCTATCCGGTTGATTGGTTTCGCGACGTGGTCGAGTCGCGAGGTTACGTTTTCGCTGACCGCTCCGCCGACTACGCCCACCCCGGCGATCAAGTGATGTTGATGGCTTCCCGAAGTTGACCAGGAAATCCGAGACATCGCGGAACGGCGTGGTGCGGGAGAGGCTTCCCGAATAGAGGTTCACGTCGCCGGATCGACGATCGAAAATTAGTATACTGTCCCCGTATTTAGTATTTACCCGTATTTAATAGGCGGGTTCGGACTTGGCGTCGCGGCGCTGGGGCGCGAGATACTCGGGGGCCACGTCCTCGACCGGCGTCGGGGTGATTCCGAGATCGGCCAGACCGAGCGCCTTGGGGTCGACGACGATATCGCTACGCAGGAGCGCGACTTCTTCGCGGGTCAACGGCGGGTTCGGCAACGACTGGAGAATTTCCGCCTGGATCTCGGCGGCCCAGATCGGCACCGGCACGAGCAGGCGCCGGCGCCCGGTCTCCTTTGCCACCATGGAAACGATTTCGCGCATGCTCATTGTCCGAGGACCCCCGAGCTCGTAGGTCAGGCCTCGCGTTTCCGGATTCGCCAGGATGCGGACGATGGCCGCACCGACGTCGCCGACGTAGACCGGCTGAACGATCGTCTTGCCGCCGCCGAACAGGGGCAGGACCGGGGAGTAGCGGGAGAGATTCGCGAAACGGCTGAAAATGTCGTCCTCGGGGCCGAATACGACACTGGGCCGCACGATCGTGAGGCTGGGGAACGCTGCCCGCGCTGCGACTTCGCCGGCGGCCTTGGTCTGGGCGTAGAGCGAGGTCGAATTCGGGTCCGCGCTCATCGAGGAAACGTGCACCAGCCGCGCCACCTTCGCCGCCGCCGCCGCCTCGGCGATTCGGCGGGCGCCGTCGAGATTGACCGCGGCATATTTCTGCCCGCCAGGTTTGTTGAGGATGCCGACCAGGTTGACGACCATGGTCGCGCCCGCGACCGCCTTCCTGACTTGCGCTTCGTCGTCGACGTTCGCGGCCATCAGCTCGGCCTGCCGGGGCACGCCCATCCGCGACAGGTAGCGCCCGAAATCAGGATCCCGGACGGCGACGCGAACCCGGGCCCCCGCGTCGACCAGGCGTTCCACCAGGTGCCGCCCGATAAAACCCGAGCCGCCGAAGACCGTGACCAACTTGCCTCTTACCCCGGCTTCGTCGCTGACGGGAGAAGCGATCACGCCGCCGGGTCCGAGGGTTTCTCGCCTGTCCCTTGCGCTTTCGGCGCTGGCGACCGGCCGCCCGCAGGCAGCGCCCGCCGAGCAATATTTATCGGCCCATCGACGGAGCGTTCGGGCGCCGTCGCCGGGGACCGGCTCGACGATTGTGTGGGCCGAATCGCCCGTCACCGTGCGCACCAATCCCCAGCCGCGCAGGGTATTGATCCGCCGCATCACCTGACCCTCCGGCACGCCGAGTGCGGAACTCAAGTTCCCGAAGGCAAAGCGCTGGTGGGAGAGCCGGCAGACCATGTCGCGAAGGACTTCGTCCCCGAGCAAGGCCGCCAGGCGATCGATCTCCATCACTCTGCAGTGGCCGCAATCCAGTTCGTTGCCGTACCGGGGAAAGGCTTCGCTGCCATTCGCGGGCACCGCGCCAAGAAGAAAAAATACGGCGCCGCCCAGGGTCTTCATCAGGCGGTATCGGGAAAACCGAGTGCAACCGGAGAATCCAAACCAGAAATTTGACTTAAAGAACATGTCCCCGATGCCTCCCCCCCGCACCGAGGAATCTAGCACAGATGGTGCCCGGGCGCGAGGCGGGTCGGCGAGATTCAAACGCCTCGATCGAGGTCGCGCAGCCAGAGTTCGAGGTTGATGAGCGTGAACATGAAGGGTAGTCCCTGGCGCTCGCCCGCGCGGTAACGGGCGACGACGTCCGGCAGCGCCGCCTTGTCCGCGAAAGCCGCGAGGCGGCAATCGGTCTGGGTCAACAATTCGAGATACCGTCCCAAGGCCGCGGGGTCGCTGGTCCATTCGTCGTAGGGCAAGCGCAAGCCCACCTTCCGCCGATCGACGATGCCGCGCGGCAGAACTTTGCGGGCGATCCGTTTGAGGACCGGCTTGGTGATCCGTCCGGGAATTCGGACCTCGCGTCGCAGGCGATTGATCTGGCGCCACAAGGGCAAATGGACGAACGGCATCCGGGCCTCGACCGAGGCCGCCATGCTCATCTTGTCCTGGCGCACCAGCAGGCTTTCGAGATAGCAGGCATGATCGAGGGCCAACAAACGGTCGCGAAAATCGGCGAAGCGATCGGAAACCTTTTCGCGCAGCCCGGCCGGCGCCGGAACGAGTTGGGGGAAGAGTTTGGCCAGGGCCCGAAAGTCCTGATAGACGCTGGCGTAAACGGCCGCGTCCACGCCCTGAAGACGCCTTGTCCCGCGGAATGGATACAGCGGCGGCAGCAGCCCCGCTGGCAGCGCCTTCCCCAGCCGTTCCTGCCAGGCGAGCTTCCGCCACAGGGCATAGCGCAAGTAGCCGCCGAAGGCCTCGTCCGCGCCCTCGCCGGTCAGGATGACCTTGGAGTTCGCTTTCGAACGGTCGCATAAGAGCATCAGCATGACGCAGCCCCCATGCGGCACCGGACCTTCCATGTGCCGAACCGCGCGCGCGGCAAGGCGTCGGCAAAATCGACTCCGTCGAGGTCGATTTCGTGATGCGCCAGCCCGGTGGCGGCGACCACCTCTTTCCGGTAGGGCGACTCATCGTAGCGGCTGTCGTCGAGCCGGACCCCGTAAGAGGCGATGCCGGTGCCCGATTCTTCCTGGGCCAAGGCCGCGACGAGGCTGGAATCGACGCCGCCGGACAGTTGCAGATTGTATCCCACGTCGCTCATCAGGTGATCGCGCACCGAGCGGCGCAGCCGGTCCTCGATCTCCTCCTCGGCGATTGGCGGACCCTTGGGATTCATATCGTCGAGGATGTCTCGGTCCCGGCGTCGCAGAACGCCGCCGCCGTCCAACGACAGCGTGATCAAGGTGCCGCCGGGGACCCGGTCGATCCCGGCGACGTTGCTCAAGCGCCCGGCGGCCCAGCCGAAGGTCAGCAATTCCGCCACCGCGCCCTCGTCGGCGCCGGCCGGCCCGAGCCGCCGCAGGGGCCGGATCTCGCTGGCGAGGGCGACGGTGGCGCCGAGCCGGCGAAAATAAAGAGGCTTGATTCCCAACGGATCCCGGGCCGCGAAGGCGCGCCGTTCCCGCCGATCGACGATGACGAAGGCATACATGCCTTCCAGCCGCTCGAGCACCGCATTGCCCCAAGTCATGAAGCCCTGGAGGAGGACCTCGGTATCGCCGTCGGTGCGGAAGCGGACGCCGCGTTCGATGAGAGTCCGGCGCAATTCGCGGTGATTGTAGATTTCCCCGTTGAAGACGAGGGTGTAGCGCCCGCGCCTGTCGCTCATCGGCTGATCGGACGCCGCCCCCGGGTCGATGATCGCCAGTCGCCGAACCGAGAGGCCGAACCCTTCCTCCTCGACAATGCCCCCGGAATCCGGTCCGCGATGAAAAATATCCCCGCCCATCCGCTCCAAGAGGTCGGTTTCAAATCGCCTCCCCGGCTCGAACATGGCCACGAATCCGCACACGCCCGGAGTTCTCACCTCCATCGCCGAAAGCATTCGGCGACATTCTTACCCGGGATTGCTCAGACAGTCGAACCTGCTCGCCGGCGGACGCGCGATCACGGGAATGGGCTTCCGGGGAGGAAGGTCATTACCAGCGGAAGTCGGGGGCGGCGTAGGTGGGGGTGACGCTGTAGCTGGCGGAGAGTTCGGCGACCGATTCGGACGTGGGCGGGGAGGGGAGGTCGCGGGCGTGGATTCCGTTGCAGATGAAGAGCGAATCCATGCCGGCGTTGGCGCCGCCGCGGATGTCGTGGTCGAGCGAATCGCCGATCGCCAAGGCCGGGCCCGCGATTCCGGTTTCGGTCCGGATCCGGTCGTAGACTTCCCGCCGCGGCTTGCCGTGCCAGCGGACTTTTCCGCCCATCTCCTCGTAGGCCTGGGCGATGGCGCCGGGGCACATCTTGAGGCTGCCGTCCGGCTCCCGGCTGACCCGGTCGGGATTGGTGCAGGTCAGCGGCAGATCGCGCCCCAAGGCCCGCCGCAAGACCGCTTCGTAATCGGCGACGTCGGGCTTGTCGGCGCCGGCGCAGAGGATGAAATCGGCTTCGTCCACGCTTCCGACCTCCTGATATCCGATCCCCTCGACGACCCGCCGGTCGTCGTCCCAGGAGAACATCAGGAAGCGGGATCCGAGGTTCGCGTAAAACGGATCCCCACGGGTTTTCAGACCCTCGTTCACTTCGTCGCCTGAGGTGACGACGAGGTCGTAGAGTTCCGGCCCGATGCCCAGGTTTTCCAGCATCCTCCGGGACTGGGCCGCCATTTTTCCGGAATTGGACAGGATCGCGACCGTCTTGGCCGCGCCGCGCAGCTTGCTCAACGCCTCGACCGCGCGGGGGTGGGCGCTGACCCCGTCGTGAATGACGCCCCACTGATCGACGACGAACAGCTCATAGGGCGCCGCGATGGTCCCCAGTCCCGAAATCATTTTCGCGCCCATGGCGCCGTCTGTATCGCGGAACCGGCCTTCCCGGTCAAGCGGGAGGGCCTTGGGGCGTCGCGCGGCAAGCCAACCACCCGCTTGCGCGAGGCGAAGCGGACGGGCACAATTGAAGCCTGTTTGAAAACTCGCGGCACCGGCCCCCGCCCTCTCCCGGCCACCCATATCAGCATACTCTCGTGGGTGGCCGGGAGGGGGAGAGGGCCGGAACAGACGCAAAAAATGCGCGGACGCGCATTTTCGAATAGGCGGGCCAAGGGGGGCACTGCGCCGAATCGGCGACGGAACGAACGATGGATTGGACGGAAGAGGCGAACAATTATTTGAAACTGTGGTTTCAGGGTCAGAAGACCTTGGCCGCGAGCCAGAGGGAAATGTTCGGCACCTTCGCCAAGCACATGCGCGAGGCCGCCGCCGATCTCCCCGACACGGAGTCGTTGTCGCTCGCCAAGGATTCCGAGAAACTGACCGAGACCGCGCGCAATGCGGCGGCGATGTGGCAATCGTACTTGGCCTCCTGCGCCACCCTGGCCGAGGTTCTGCCGACCGCCGGGGCCGACGACGCGGCGCAAACGGCGTTGGGCAAGTTGATAGACCCGAGCCAGCTCGTCGGCGCCGGCATGGACGAAATCGGCAAGACCATTCAGCGCCTGACCGAAGGTCCCGAGTTCGCCGATCTTGGGAATCTTCACGGAAAACTCATGAAGACCATGTCGGCGTGGCTGGAAATGCGTCGCTGCGGCGGCGAGTATCAAGTCGTCGTCATGGGAGCGTGGATGGCCGCCTTTCAGCGCTTGATGGCGGCCTTGAAGGAAAAGGGGAATAAGGGAGAGGCGGTCGAAAGTTGGCAACAACTCACCGATCTGTGGCTGGCGATAGCCAACGACACCCTGTTGGAAGCGCATCGGTCGGACCCGTTTCTCGAGGCCCAGAGTCAGTTGTTGCGGGCCGGCACCCGGTACCGCCTGCTGGAACGTGAAATCACGGAGTTCATCTGCGAGGCAAAATCCGTCCCGACGCGGACCGAAGTGGACGATCTGCACCGCACGGTTCACGCGCTGCGCCGCGAGGTGCGCGAGATGAAACGCGGGCGGGCACGTCCCCTGGATTCGAACTCCGACGGCGCGCCGGCCGCGAAGGAAAAGTCCCGGGCGCCGACAGCTGGGAAGGACACGAGCGATGCCGAACGATCACGCAAACGATCCAAGCGACGCAAAGGCACCGCCTAGAAACGGCAACCTTTCGGGCGAGGGCTCGGCGAGCATGGGATTGGCCATCAGGATCCGACCCGAGGAAGCCTTGAAGGAAGTCAGGAGCATGCACGAGAAGATGACTCGCGGCATGCGCCTCCTGAGCGAAATTCGCGACAGCGACGTCAAAATCGGGACGACCGCCAAGGAGGCGGTTTTCGAGCGCGACAAAGTGGTTCTCTACCGCTACAAGCCCATCGCGGAAGCCAAGCCGATGGCGCCCGTTCTCTTGGTTTACGCGCTTGTCGGCCGTTACACGATGGTCGACTTGCAGGAGGACAGGTCCCTGGTCCGCAACCTTCTTGGCCAGGGCGTGGACGTCTACGTGCTCGACTGGGGACACCCTTCGCGGGCGGACCGATTCCTGACCATCGACGATTACGTCGACGGCTACATCGCCGACGCCGTCGACTTCATATGCGCGCGCGAGGGCCGCGATAGGATCAATCTCCAAGGCATTTGCGAGGGCGGTGTTTTCGCCGTCTGCTACGCGGCGCTCAACCCCGATCGGGTCGAGAATCTCGTTCTCACCGTGACCCCGATCGATTTTCACGCCGACAAGCAGGACACCAGTCTTTACCACGGATTCATTAATCTCTGGACCCGGAGTCTGGCACCGGAGGACATCGATGGCTTGATCGAGGCCTTCGGCAATCTTCCGGGCGAATTGATGGGTTCGGTATTCTCCATGATGACGCCGATGAAGAGTCTGACGAAATACAATCTCGGCTTGATGAACGTGATCGACGACAAGAAAAAATTGATGAACTTCCTGCGCATGGAGAAGTGGCTCGCGGACAGACCCCATCATCCCGGAGAGGCCGCGAAGCAATGGCTCAAGGACCTGTACCAGGACAACAAACTGATCCGAAACGCCTTCGAGCTGGGGGGGCGCACGGTCGACCTCAAGCGCGTCCGGATGCCGGTTCTGAATATCTTCGCGACCGATGACCACATCGTTCCGCCCCTGTGTTCCCGGGCTCTCGGCAAATGCGTGGGCACCGAGGATTACACCGAACTCGAATTGCCCGGCGGGCACGTCGGGGTCTTCGTGAGCGGCCGCACTCAGGGTGTTCTCGGTCAGGGAGTCGTGAGCTGGTTGTCCGATCGTTACAAGCGCGCGGCGCGAGACCGTCCGCAAAACGATACGGTGGCGAGACCGTGATCGTCGCCCGTATCCTCGTTGTCACCTCGGCCGAGTCCACGGACATCGCCGTTGGCGTAAGTTTCTTTGCCCATCCCGCGAATTCATTCGAGAGGCGGTGGCGCCTTCGCCCCCGCTCCAGAGCGCCTTGACTCGGCCGGGCGCCCGCGCCTACCGTAGGTGGCGCCATGAGGGAGGTTGCAATGCAAGTGGATCTCGCTCATGCGGATGAAAAGTTTTCTCGGTCTTTCTCTCGAAGGGTTTCACCGCGTCGCCTACACCGAGTGGGGCGACCCGGCGAGTGAGCGGGTGGCTATCTGCGTCCATGGCCTGACCCGACAGGGACGCGATTTCGACGTTCTCGCGGCGGCGCTGACCAAGCGCGGTTACCGCGTCGTTTGTCCGGACATCGTCGGGCGTGGCAAGAGTGATTGGCTGTCCAATCCAGAGGGTTACGCGTTTCCCCAATATCTCGCGGACGTGAACGCGCTCGTCACCCGTCTGGAGGTCCGGGAAGTGGATTGGATCGGGACCTCCCTGGGCGGGCTGATGGGGATCATCATGGCCGGACATCCGAACAGCCCCGTCCGCCGTTTGATCGTCAACGACATCGGTCCGTTTCTGACTTGGTTGGCGCTGAAGCGCATCGGCGACTACATACACGACGAACCCGACTTTGCCGATCTGGCTTCGGCGGAGCTTTACTTCCGCGACGTCCTGGCGCCCTTCGGTAATCTCACCAAAACTCAGTGGCGGCACCTGACCAAGCACAGCGTGCGTTTTTGCGAGGAAACCGGTTTTTACAAGCTGCATCAGGACGTACGGATAGGACAAGCGTTTCGGACAGGACTGATTTACAACCTCAACCTTTGGGGGTTTTGGGATAAAATTCGCTGCCCCGTATTGGTCTTGCGGGGGGCCGAATCCGACATGCTTCCGGCCGACATGGCTGACGAAATGAGCCGCCGAGGCCCCAAGGCCAAGGTGGTCGAGATCGCCGATTGCGGTCACGCGCCGGCCTTGATGGCCGACGATCAGGTCGACGTGGTCATCGATTGGCTGATGGCGAAAATCCGGCGCCGGCCCCGGCCCCGGGAAAAGCCGGTGGTGGGCGGCCGGTTCCGTCGCCGATCGGCGTCGTCGGGACGGAACAGACTCTAACAGTCTGTTCGAAAACTCGCGGCACCGGCCCCCGCCCCCTCCCGGCCACCCATATCAGCATACTCTCGTGGGTGGCCGGGAGGGGGAGAGGGCCGGAACAGACGCAAAAAATGCGCGGACGCGCATTTTCAAATGGACTCTAAGGCGGGCCGGCGGCGGCAAGCAGGGAACGGGTAATAGCGGCGGGGCACCAAGGAAACCGAAATCGTTGCGACGGACAGAGAAAAAGTTTAGGACTGGAAACGCGCGTGTTTTACAGTCTGTTCGAAAACTCGCGGCACCGGCCCCCGCCCCCTCCCGGCCACCCATATCAGCATACTCTCGTGGGTGGCCGGGAGGGGGAGAGGGCCGGAACAGACGCAAAAAATGCGCGGACGCGCATTTTCGAACAAAAACGTAGTGGCGGCGTCTTGTCGCGGTTCAAGAATTGGCGCCGGAATACCGGCGGCGGGTTCCGCAAGAACATGATTTTCCGAGAGGAGGGCGGGATATGGAAGGTTTTAACACGTTCCGTGAGACCGTGATCAGCCGCATGCATGAAATGGCCGCGGTCGCCGAGGCCATGGGCAAGAAGGCGGAGGGGCTTCAGGCCGAGGCCCGCGACGAGATGCACAAGGCGGTCAAGGAAATACACGCCCAGCAGATGGTGTTTCAGGACTTCGCCGAAAGGGTCCGGCACTACGAGTCCGGGGCCTGGGAAAAAGGCGTCGAGGAAGTTGAAAAAGCCTGGGCCGATTTCGAGAAGCTGGCGGCGTACGCGGCGGGCAAGTTCGACGGCGAGCGCGAGGCCATCGCCGCGCGCTCAGGGGCCCAGTTCAAGCACTGGTTGGAGGTCGTCGACCAGTATTCCCACAAGGTCGCCAAGCTGGCGGACGATGAGCGGGAAAGATTCGACCACCTGATCGACGATTTACGGGACAAGCAAAAGGATGCGGAGGACTGGGTCCGCGAGATCAACGCCGCGAACGCCAACACTTGGCAGGCCATGTCCAAGGGATTCGAAGGCGCGTGGGAAGCCTTCGAAGGCGCCGTGACGACGGCCAAGGATGAGTTCGAAAAGACCTTCGGAAGCGGACAAGGCGATTCCAAAGACAAAGACTCCTAACGCCGTCGACGCAACGGCCGGCCGTTCCGCCTACGCGCGGAGCGCCACGCGTGCCCGCGTTGAAGAATTCGCCCCTTTCCACTCGCGCGAAACCGTGGCGTTACTGTTTGTTTACCAATTTATGGTCGTGATGTTAGGACGACCTGGACTCAATCTGGCGGACAAATATATGGCAAACGATACCGGGACCCCTTCGCAGAGTTCCAATACACCGCGAAAAGACCCCCCCCCCGGAACGATTATCTTCAGGGAAGGCGAGATGGGGCACCAAGCCTACTACGTTCATTCCGGTGCGGTCGAAGTATCGCGCAGACGGAACGGCCAGAAGGTTTCCCTCGCCATCATCGGTCCGGGTGGCATCTTCGGCGAAATGGCGCTGATCGATCGTCAAACCCGCGACGCCTCCGCCACGGCCCAAGACGAAACCGTTTGCCTGGTGATATCGGAACAGAAACTGCATGAACGCATTCACCAGGCGGACCCGGTCATCCGCTCGCTTTTGGGGACGTTTATCCAAACCATACGTTCGCTCAACGACCGGACCACCAAGGCGGAAGTCGGGGGTGGCTGAAACCAACGCGCGAACGAATCCGCGATCGCTCCGGTTCAGTTAAAGTCTGATCGAAAACCCGCGGCACCGGCCCTCTCCCCCTCCCGGCCACCCATTTCAGCATACGCCTAAGGGGAGGCGGAAGGGGGAGAGGGCTCGAACAGACACTGATAAAATCTTCGACAAAACGCCTCGTAATCGACGCCCGTGAGGGTTCCAGCACCTCGTTGGGGAATCCTCCATTGCGAGAGTTGCCATGACCTGAACGCGTTAGGGGCAACCCGTAACCTGGTTTCCGAGGAATTAGGGGCTTGGCCATTGGGCCGGCTACGAAATTTGTTCACAGGGATAAGAAAGCCACGGATTCGGAGCGTTCACGCGCGAATTTTCCCTACCGAAAACGTGCCTGATGGGGACTATCGAAAAACACCTCACTATTTCAATGAGTTACGAAAAATCAAATTTCTGGGTGGGGCGATGAAAGGCGCGAAAATGTTGATTCTTGCAAATCGCTCGCGGCGAATTGTCAACAACCTTTTCCACAAGAAAGGCGCGTTTCGGCCACGATCCGATCAGACCGGTGGGAACGGTAGCAGGCCCGGCCGCGGTCACCGATAAGTGACCGCGTGGCACTTGACAATCGGCGGGCACGAATTTAGGTCAAGTGCTAATACCAACCGCCCTTAACATTGACTTGTGCGAGCCCACGCTCTGAGGCCGATGGACATGATCTTCCAAGGTTGGTCGGTCAGGTTGTTCCAGGCTTGGCAAGAGGCCTCGACGATGGCTTCATAGGAGTCGAAGACACGATTGGAGAGCCAGTTCTGGCGGAGGTATTGCCAGACATTTTCGGCGGGATTGAGCTCCGGGGACTTGGGTGGCAAAGGCACGAGGGAGATGTTCTCCGGGATGCCGAGTTTGGCAGTGGTGTGCCATGCGGCTTGGTCGAGCAGCACGACGGCATGGGCGTTTGGGGCAACGGCCCGGCTGATTTCCTCGAGATGCAGGTCCATGGCTTCAGTATTGGCGCGCGGCATGACCAGCGCCGCGCCCTCACCGCGCTCGGGGCAGATGGCGCCGAAGAGATACGCCGAAGAGGTCCGTAGGTCCTTGACCTGGCGCGGGCGCGATCCCTTTGGGGCCCACTGGCGCACCAGGCTGTTCTTCTGGCCGACGCGCATTTCATCTTGAAACCAAACCTCGATGGGCGTATCCGGTGGCTGTGCCGCTACGATTTTCGCCAAGTGTTCGGGAAAACTTTTTTTTAAATTCCTCCTGTGCCCGCGCATCCTGGCCGACGTGGCGCGGGCGCGCGGAAATATGCGAGAACCCGAGCGCGGCCAGCAGCTTGCCGACGCTCCGCTCGTGATAGTCCACGCCGAAGCGCGTTCGGATCAGTTGCTTGAGATCGATGCAGCGCCAGCGCACGACCCCATCCCGTTCGGGATCGGGACCGGCCTCGATAGCCCGCGAAAGCGCCGCCATTTGCGACGGCGTCAACCGACGCAACGCCCCGTTCGGCTTGCGGTCGATCAGACCGGCCGGACCTCCCGCGTTGAACCGGTGAACCCAGTCCCGCAACGTCTGCCGATCCATGCCGCCAATACCCGCCGCGCACGCTCGATCCATCCCATCGTAGATGGCCGCCATCGACAAAAGCCGTCGCGCCTGGTTCCCATCATCGCTCCGTGCCGCAAGAACACGGACTCTTTCAGCATCAAAGTCGTTTCGCAAAGGAATCGTTGGCATTGAACACACTCCCTTGTTGCCAACAACCTTGAATCACACTAAACCTAGCGTGTAAACCTTTGCGCGAGTCAAACTCTGGGGCGGTTGGTATAAGCTGATGCTTGGACCTGTGGGCGGGTAGGAAATTCTACTCCAGCGAAGGGCCGCCGTAACGGCGCGCCCATGGCGAATCTTAATCGTCTGGGGCCCCCGCGCCGAGGCGGGCGAGCGGCAATGTCCTGGCTGATGTTGAAAAAGTGAGGTAGGCGTCATTCGCCTGGAACCGTTAGGCTCTGGGTGTTGAATCCATCAAGGAGAACGACGCCATGACCAAGACTACACGGAACAGCCGCCTTTCGAAACTGTTGGAGATCCCGCTTCCGCTGTTGCCGCCGGCCTTGCCGGAGGCTTTTGATGATCTGCGCATGAGCGTGGATCGCTTTTGCCTGTTGGCCGGGGTGGAGACCCTGGGCGAGATTCTGGACGAGGATAGCGAGGTGCTCTGCGGAGCGCGCCACGCCCGCACGGCCGAGCGGCAGGGCCATCGCTGGGGGACAACCCAGAGCGAGATTGCCTATCACGGGGGCAAGGTGAAGCTGACGCGCCCGCGGGTGCGCGATCTTGCGGGCAAGGAGATGAGCTTGCCGAGCTGAGAGTTGCTCTCGGACCCGGCGCTTTTGCAGTCCTGGGCGATGAACATCATGCTGCTTACGGTTTCGACCCGCAAGTACGCGCGCGCCGTGCGCCTGCCCGGCGAGGCCAGCGGCGACTTGCCGGCACGCGCGGGCGATGCGACCTCGAAGTCCGCGGTCTCGCGGCGCTTCGTGGCCATGACGCGCAAGAAGCTGAAGGCCTTCCTGGCCAGCGACCTTTCGGATCTCGATCTCCTGGTCATCCAGATCGACGGGCTGCACGTCGGCGATCACGTGTTGCTGGCAGCTATTGGCATCGACGGCGCGGGCGAGAAGCATGTTCTAGGCCTGGCCGAAGGTGCCACGGAGAATGCCGCCACGGTGCAGGCGCTGCTCGACAACCTGACCGCCCGCGGCCTCGACCCGGAAGTGCCCCGGCTCTTCATCGTCGACGGCGCCAAGGCGCTCTCCAAGGCGATCAAGCGGACCTTCGGGCCGGTGGCCGCCCTCCAGCGCTGCCAGGTCCACAAGGGCCGCAACATCATCGAGCGCCTCGACGAAAGCCTTCATGCCGGCGTCAAGAAGGCGCTCAGGCAAGCCTGGGACCAAGACGATGCCGAGAAAGCCGAACGCCTCATGAAGAACCTGGCGCGCCGCCTGGAGACCGAGGCCCCCGGCGTTTCGGCTTCCATCCTGGAGGGCCTGGATGAGATCCTCACCGTGATCCGCTTGGGCCTGCCGCCCAAGCTCAGGCGCTCCTTGGCCTGCACCAACGCCATCGAGAATGCCTTGGGAACGGTCAGGATGGTGCAGCACAATGTCAAGCGCTGGCGCAACGCCGAGATGGCCTTGCGCTGGACCGCCGCCGGCCTCCTGGAAGCCCAAAAGACCTCCGTCGCCTCAAGGCCCTCAGAGCTGCCCTCGAGGATCACGTGAAAAAGGCAAAAGCGAAAAGCGCCATTGAAACCATCAAAGAGGCCGCCTAGCCTCGAAGCCCAACCATGCCTGCCTCGCCTTTTTCAACAGAGCATGGGACATCGCCGGGCGACCGGTTACACGTGGTTTGCGGTGGCCGGGGTTTTGGCGAGGAGACAACGCACGTACGAGAGGAGGACACCATGGTACTGCGCTTGGGCGATACGGCGCCGGACTTCAACCAGAATTCGACCGAAGGCACGATCCAATTTCACGAATGGATCGGCAACGAATGGGTGGTGCTTTTTTCGCACCCGAAGGATTTCACTCCGGTGTGCACGACCGAGCTCGGCGAAGTCGCCCGGATCAAGGGAGAATTCGCCAAGAGAAATTGCAAGATTCTCGCCGTCAGCGTCGACAGCGTCGAGGATCACCGGGAGTGGTCGAAAGACATCAAGGAGACCCAGGGCAACGGTCCCAACTATCCGATCCTGGGGACCCGGACCGCAAGGTCGCCGATCTTTACGGCATGATTCATCCCAACGCACTCGACACCTTGACGGTCCGTACCGTCTTCATCATCGACAACAATAAGAAGATTCGCACGATGATTACCTATCCGGCCAGCACCGGGCGGAATTTCGACGAAATTCTCCGGGTGATCATTTCGCTCCAGTTGACGGACCAATACAAGGTCGCGACCCCGGTGAATTGGCGCGATGGAGACGACTGCATCATCGTCCCGAGCATGACCGATCCGAACGAACTCAAGGAAAATTTTCCGGGCGGATTCAAGACCATCAAGCCGTATTTGCGGATCGTTCCGCAGCCGAATAAGTAAATCTCATGCCCGGCACGGGCCGGGCGGAACCGCCCCAGGCTGTTGATCGAAGGGGCGCCCGACCCAAGCGGGCGTCCCGGTGACGGGTTCTAGGATTCGGTTCCGCCGACGGTGAGGCCATCGACCAGGATGGTGGGAAGGCCGACGCCGACGGGGACCAATTGGCCGTTCTTGCCGCAGGTCCCGACTCCCGGGTCGAGGCGGAGATCGTCGCCGATCGCCTTGACCCGG
Source organism: Alphaproteobacteria bacterium (assembly GCA_965218865.1). Classification (GTDB taxonomy): domain Bacteria; phylum Pseudomonadota; class Alphaproteobacteria; order JAAXGF01; family JAAXGF01; genus CBDCME01. Next base: position 4,471 of record CBDCME010000045.1, on the reverse strand, counting down.
GTCAACACGTCGGGGCCGTTGCCGATCAGCGTCGCGCCCTTGACCGGGTGGCCAATTTTGCCGTCCTCGACGAGATAGGCCTCGGAGGCCGAGAACACGAACTTGCCCGAGGTGATGTCGACCTGGCCACCGCCGAAGTTGACGGCGTAAAGACCCTTTTTCACCGACGCCAGAATTTCTTCCGGGTCCCGGTCGCCGCTGGACATGACCGTGTTCGTCATGCGCGGCATCGGCTGATGGGCAAAGCTCTGCCGCCTGCCGTTTCCGGTCGGCGCGGTGTTCATGAGACGCGCGTTGAGACGGTCTTGTAGGTAGCCGACCAGGACGCCGTCCTCGATCAGGACAGTGTGTTGACTCGGGGTTCCTTCGTCATCGATGGTCAGGGAACCGCGGCGGTCGATCATGGTGCCGTCGTCGATCACGGTGACCCCGGGGGCAGCGATCCTCTGCCCCATCAAGCCGGAAAAGGCGGAGGTCTTCTTGCGGTTGAAGTCTCCCTCGAGGCCATGGCCGATGGCTTCGTGCAACAGGATTCCGGGCCAACCCGGCGCCAGCACGACCGGCATCTCGCCGGCCGGCGCCGGAGCCGAATCGAGGTTGACCAGCGCCTGGCGCAAGGCTTCATCGACTTGCGCCCGCCAGCGTTCGGGCTCGATATAGTGGTGGTAGGAATCGCGCCCGCCGACGCCGTGTGAGCCGCTCTCCATGCGATCTCCCTCGCCGACGACGACGCCGACATTGAGACGCACCAGCGGTCTGACGTCGGATACACGGTGCCCCTGCGGGCGGATGATTTCGACGACCTGCCAACTTCCGGTGAGCGAAGCCATGACTTGGCGGACCCGGGGATCGCGGCCGCGAGCGTAGGCATCGATGTCCTCGAGCAATTTGACCTTGGCCGAAAAGTCGACTTCGCCGAGAGGGTTGTCGTCCCGGTAGAGGGCGCAGTTGGTGCGCGCCGGCCCGGCGTCCACTTGCCCCTCGTGACCGCCGCGCACGGCCTGGACCGCGTTGGCGCAACGCTTGAGCGCCGCGGTGCTCAATTCGCTGGCGTGGGCATAGCCCGTGGCCTCGCCGCATACGGCGCGCAGACCGAAGCCCTGACTGGTGTCGAAGCTAGCGCTCTTTAGTTTGCCGTCGTCGAAGGAGACGCTCTCCGATTGGCAGTATTCCAAAAAGAGCTCGCCGTCGTCGCAGCCGGCAAGGGCGTCGTTGACGATGCTCTCGCTGCTCTGGCGATCGAGATCCGTTCGGGAAAAGAAGATGTCGTCGCTGCTCGGTGGTTGCGTCATTCTACGCCTCCTCGGAAAAATACCGCTCGGTTGCGCCAGGATTATACGTGAGCGGGGATCACCGATCCATCCGTTCCGATCCGATACTGGATTCAGAATGATAGCGACGCGGTTACTCCGTCGCCTGCACGGGACTAAAGGTCCGCGATTCTTCGGTGGACGGACCGCGATCACGTCCGAAACTCGGTATTGTCTGTTCGAAAATGCGCGTCCACGCATTTTTTGCGTCTAATCCGGCCCTCTCCCCCTCCCGGCCACCCACGAGAGTATGTGGGTGGCCGGGAGGGGACTCCCCACCATTGAGCAAGGGGGAAATGAGAGGTGGTCACGCTGCCGGAGTGAGGCGGCGTTGGGCTTTTTTTGAGCATGGGATGGATCGAAGAGGGTTTGATTTCTGAGCATGGCGCAGGCGACAGCAAGCAGTCTATCGGCGACGGTTCTCAGCGCTCTGGCGTGGCCGTGTCCCCGGGCCCTAAGGGCGGCATAGCGTTGGCGGCTGATGGGATCGTGTTGGATGGCGACGCGGGCCCAGTGGTAAAGGGCGGTTCGCAGCCGAACGTGGCAGGCCTGACGCATGATGACGAGACAGCGTTTGCCGCTCCGGCGGGTAACGGGGGCGGCGCCGGACAAGGTGCGCAAGGCCTGGTAATTTCTTTCCCGCAGGGGCGTCGAGGCTTCTGCGAGCAGCGTGGCGAGGACGGTCCTCCCGATTCCGGGCATGGAAAGCAGGATGTCCACGTCGCGCTGCTCGGATTTCTGCCCCGAGGCGCTGTCCTGTTGATCGGCGATGTGTCGGCAGAGGCCGTCGATGCGGCTTCGGGCCTGCTTGACCTGGCGGTTGACCAGGCGCAAACGCTCGGCCAGGGAACCGATATGAGCGCAAGCGGCGGCGATAGTTCCCGGCGCGACGGTGAGCGGCTTTTGGCGCAAGAGGCGCAACACTTCAGGCGCGTCGATTTTGCGGATGCGGTGGGTTTTCAGCAGCTTGGCAACGGTATTGGTTCGGATGCGCCGCGCCTTCTCGGGAGTGGGCGCCTTCTTCCACAGGGCGAGAAACCACTCGCTGGCGACATCGTCGCTGACCTCCAAGGCCTGGGGATAATAGCGTCTCAACTGTTCGCGCAGGTGGTTGGCGAGGCGCACGCGCTCCTGGCCGAGGTCCTCGGCCCAGGCGCGAATATTCGCGCAGTTCGATGATGGCGGGAGCATCGGCCTTCAAGCGACGAAAGCAATGGCCGTCGGTGCGCAAGGAATCGCCGAGGACATGGGCGTCGCGGCGGTCGTCCTTGGCGCCGGCGACGGTGAAACGATCGCGAAAGCGGTCGAGCTGCTTGGGGTTGATACTGTGAATGGCGAAACCCCGCTCCAGCAAGGTATCGACGACCGCCCCATGCGGGACCTCGATGGAGACGGCAATCCTCTCCGGCACACTACCACTCTTTTTCGTCAGCCACGCGCACAACTCGGCCAGCCCTTCCCCGCTGTGGGCGAACGACCTTTCAACGACGATGACGCCGTTACCATCAAGAAGGCAAACCTGGTGCCTCTCGGTCGCCCAGTCAATGCCAGCAAACCAATCAAAGTTCATCGCCTTTCTCCTCTCTTGCCTCGGACCGCCGCGACGCCGAACATTCCCTGTACTGGCGCTCGCAGGCGCAACTCCCCACCGGCTGTCCGCCGCGGCCGTCCCTCCGGGGCACGCGTCCCCCCCCAGGTGCTCGAAACACAGGGAGCAATGGGTCGCTCCCAGAAGGCTCGTCCGATCCGAAAAATGACACGATCAGATCTTCAGCTGACCGCATTTTGTGGATAACGCTCCGCGTTACCCACAAAACAACAACCACATCAACTTTCTATGTTCGAGTGGTCAACTTAAATGGTACAGGGGAGCGGGCCGGCGCCGCGAGTTTTCGGGCAGACTGTCAGATCAATAAGCCACTGATCCTACCCGAAAAACCCATACACGCCGATCTTCTCTCGGAAATCTTCATTAGATTTCCGTCTTAAGACCTTTTTGAAACAAATATGTCTTCAATTCGCCCTGTTTGTCGGCCATATTGCTGAGTGGAGGAAGGTCAATGCAATCAGGACCGAGAGAGGTAAAATGCCCGCCGAACGTAGTCGAGTGGACGGGGGTGATTCCATGATCGCGACGGAAAAATTCGACGAAACCGTTTTCAAGAGGTTCGGCAGGGTCGAGAGGAACTACGCCGAGGCGAAGGCGCGCGGGCAAAAGCGGACGGCTCGCCCGGACGTTGCCAAAAGGGCAATCGCTGAAAGTTGGGCCGAATGATGCCCCCTCCCTGGTTCAATGTGCGAAAGGCCGCGCAGATCGCGGCCTTCTTTGCCGGTAAGGAAGGCAAGCGAATTCAGGTGTTGAAATTGGCGAAACTGATCTAATCTAGCAGATCGGGAACACATGGAAAATTATGGGTACCCGTTGCTTAATGACAGATTGGTTTCCATGCCACATGGTCCGGTAAATTCCATCACACTGAATTATATTAATGGGCTGGAGGGTGACGAGGGTGTGTGGGGTCAATTTATTTCGCCTCTACTAGCGTACTCGGTAGGCGTGGTAAGCCATGATCTTGCTGAAGAAGATTTAGATGAATTGAACGAGGTTGAAATTAAGGCTCTGCACACGGTGTGGAATAAGTTTGGCCACATGAATAAATTTCAATTACGGGACTGGACTCATGAGAATTGCCCGGAATGGGAGGACCCTGATGGAAGCGCATCCCCAATTCCCCATGAACGGGTGCTAAAATTTCTTGGTCACAAAAATGCCAGAGTGCTTTCAGAAGAAGTTAATGATGATCGGCAAATTGAGAAAATATTCTCTTCTTTTCAGTGATAGGCAGTACTTACTTACCGATTAAACAAGGCACGCTCTTAATACCGTCTGGTACTTATCGTGATCCCGATAAGAAACACCTTTTCATTAACTGTACCGACAAATGCAAGGCAGGGAAGCATCTGCTTGTAAGTCTGAGTAGGTGGCATAATGACCTTTGTGACGGCACGTGTATTCTTGAACTGGGATCGCACCCCTTTGTGAAGAGCTACATCCTGTATCGGAAAGCGCGGATTGAGGCATCGCAAACGCTTCTGAACGGTGTCGAGGCGGGTGCATTTATCCCAAGGCAATCATTGTCGGATGCTCCATTCCATCTAGT
>CBDCME010000044.1:0-89681 GCA_965218865.1 Alphaproteobacteria bacterium | reverse complement strand
CCACGGATGACGGCCACGCCAGCGGCAAGTGTCCATTTTCAACTCTCCCCCAATTTACCTAACTTCGCCGCGTTGCGGCCAAGCTCAATGTATGTCGAATTCCCGGAATCACGTATCCCACAGTACCTGCGCCCCGGCGAATCACGGCGTCTTGCCAGTCTCTCGCGGCGTCCCATTCCGTAGGGGGTCGAATCCGACGTCTTGAATGCGCCACGAGCGAGGTTGATCCGGATGTGGTCAGCGAGATCAGCTTCGACCACCGGCTTCGATAGGGTCGTCCGCTTGGCCGGTTCTCACGCATCTTTTTGTCCACGACATAGTTTGCCCACCGCACGCCGAGCGGATTAATACCCTATCTTGATGGTCAAGTGCTTTCGGATCGGACGGCTCGCCGGTGAATACCAAGGATTTAAAAACATTGTTTTTAACGTGAACTGTATCAGCACCCGCGAATTCTTTATTTGTACGTCACCGTCATAGGGAATCGGGATCACGTGCTTCGATCTCGTTCACCGCAAGCCGTTACTGGGTCCACGAAGAGTCGTTCTGGTCATTTCTGTACAGATAGGGGTCCACCGCCAATTCGTTATTTCGCCGGCATGCGCATAGGGTGGAAATGACCGTCCCGAACAACGTGATAAGCGTTCCGATTCGGTATCGCGGTCGCCAGATTACGAAGGACCACGTTAAGCCGTCTCGCCATCCGTCACCGTTACCAGTCGAGCCAGATCAAGCGCTCGCCGCGACAGAAGCTTCGTCGGCTACGTCCATAGATTGTAGCCACAAATCGGTATAGTGTTCTACCATTTTCAGCCATGGATCGCTGAATCTACAGACTTAACTACATCAGTTATTGCCGCGCGCTGTTCGGTGTTCGATTTAAGTCTGTTCTGAAGGACACGTAAGGACTCTATTTGTCGCAGACACCTCGAATAAGCTGTTAACGCGTTGCCTCAAACGCTCGTAGACAAGTATCGAGCCCCGTTGCTCACTGTCTAATGATCTTGCGGGCATCGGATGGCGAACCAGCTTGGATGCCGGGCCGCGCAAGTGACATACAGACGTATGAAATCTTACTTATTCACTCGGATTCGGGGAGTCGGTACTTCTCGAACCGTTCATCGGGCTATTGTATTCAGCAGGTGGCCCGACTCAACGGGCGAACTGCCAGCACATTGCTCCATACGAGTCGCCAATCTGCTGCGCCTCGGCGTTGTGTCGGGAACGGATTTAACGGGATGGATCAAATTCGAATTTGTCGGGACCGGCGAAACTAGCCGCGTTGGTGATCTTAGCGGGTTACTCGGTGCTGCCTGATCGCCGATAACAAGGTCGCCGCTCTCGGTGCCAAATTCGATAGCCCGCACGGACCGTAGTGCCTGTGGTGATCTTGCCCACCGTGATTTCCAATCCTGGCAGCGTTTCGCCTATTTCGCGCACGAGAGCTTGAGATGAAACCCGAGTATTCGCATGAATCAGGTGTCTCTCTCGTTTGCTTTCTGAAACATACTTTCGTTTGTTGGAACAGCGTCAACAGTCGTGGAACAGGTGCCGCACGTGGGCAGACGATTATATTTGCGATACTTGAGTCTTTTTCCCGACCATCTCTGTGAATCATGGCGACCGGATTTGATCTAAGGTATCGGATTCACGACCCCCCGTTGTAGATGTGCCTGAAAATTCGTTGATAGGACCCGCGCCAAGTTCCTTTTCGCTCATGTGATGATACGTTCCGTGATAGCCGCGCTTTAATAGCGCCCAAAAGCTTTCGATTCCGTTTGTGTGGGCTTGTTTCTTCACGTATTCCCCAGCGCCGTGATTCACGCTTTCGTGTTTGAAAGGCATCCCGCCGTAGGCTCTCGCTTCATCCGTGTAGACCGTGGCACCCGGCTCGACGTTATCTTTCACGAAAGCATGAAGCGTTGGCCGCTCGACGTTCGGAATTATCTTGGATTCGACCTGATTCGTTTCGCGGTCCTTGGATCCAACAACGATCGACTTGCCGTGCTTACTCCAACGCTGAAACTGTTTGCGTTTAACCGCGTGCATGTTCTTACTTTTTCCGCCGATATAAGTCTCGTCAACCTCGACCGGGCCGGAATAGCGCTTTCTGGTCCTTTTGCCCCACGTCTCCCGGATACGGTGGGCCAAGTGCCAAGCCGATTTCTGCGTGATTCCGAGATCCCGGTGGAACTTCATGCTCGACGTGGCCTTTGATTCCAGTGGAAAACAGATAGATCGCGATAACCCAAACCTGTAAACCGAGCTTTGACCCCTCCATGATCGATTTCGATTTCACCGAAAAATACTTGCGGCATTCACGGCAACGGTAGGGCATGGGTTTCCGGTTCTTGCGTTCCTGTACGTTGTGTGAACCGCAAAACACGCACTCAGGGCCCTTCGGCCAACGGGTTTGAATGAACCATTTTTCGGCGGTTTCATTGTCCGGGAACATCTTCAAAAGACGGGCTATCGTGATGCCTTCGCGGTGGGATTTTCCAGGGGCTTTGTAAGTCATAGTGACATCTCCTTTTCGGAAGCACGCTACCCCAAAAAGCCTGGCAAAGCAACGATTATTTTTAGATCCAGCGAGATTTCTGAGATCCTTATTTTTGGATCTGGATAGGTTTTTAAGGTCCGATGGGTAGTTTCGTATATAATTCCCAGAATTCTAAGCTGTTGAAACGGCGTTGACAAGCTAATGCGTTGGAGAAACAGGGCTAGTTTTTTGTCCGCCCAGTGATCAGGGTGAGGTGATCGCGGCGCTGGCCATTTCATTCTCGGTGTGGCAGTGTGCCGGTCATGGCGACGCTGCCGGTCTCGGATTCGTCCATTGATTTGCGCGCGGTCACGGTGCGTCCGACCTGGGGCGCGCAGGAGCACCGGCGCTGGGACCGGTTGGTGGAGCAGCACCACTACCTGGCGTTCCACGGCGTCATCGGCAAGGGCCTGCGCCATGTCGCGGTGCATGGCGAGACCTGGCTCGCACTGATCGGCTGGCAGCCCGGCGCGTTCAAGCTGGGCGCGCGTGATCGCTGGATCGGGTGGTCGGCCGAGCAGCAGTTCCGGCGTCTGCATCTGATCGCCAACAACTCGCGCTTCGTCATTCTGACGCCTGGCCGAGTGCCGAACCTGGCCTCCCGTGTGCTGGGGCTGAGCCTGCGGCGGCTGTCTGAGGACATCCAGGCGGTGCACGGATATCCGGCTCTTCTGGCGGAGACGTTCGTGGACGTCTCGCGATTTGCCGGCACCTGCTACCGCGCGTCGAACTGGCGCTCTCTGGGGCTGACGCGGGGCTTTGCCCGTGAGCCCGGAGGGGCAGCGCGCTGGCGCCACCACGGTCAGCCCAAGGAGGTCTTCGTGTTCGGACTGACAGACGGCGCCCCCGAGGCGCTGAGCCGTACCGGGATGCCGGCACACTGGAACGCCGAGCAGCACACCGAGCCGATGGCCGCGCCCCGGCTGCGCAGCCTGTTCGAGTGTCTGGGTGAGGTGCCCGAGTACCGCCATGCCCGGGGCAAGCGCTATGCGCTCAACACCATTCTGGTGATCGCCGTCGCCGCCCGGCTTGCCGGATACCGGGGGGTGAACGCGTTCGCCCAGTTCGCCGCCCTGCTCTCCCAGGAGCAGCTCGAGGCGGTGGGTGCGTTCTGGAGCCCTTCCAAACAGCGCTACACCCCGCCCGCGATCACCACCTTCCACAAGACCCTCACCGCCCTGCCGCCAGAGACCCTGGACAACGCGATTAGCCAGTGGACCGGCCAGCATGGCAGCGCGCACGCGCCGGTCGCCATGGACGGAAAGGATCTGCGCGGCGCCTCGAAGCAGACCGAAGACGGGCGCAGGATGATGGTGGCGGCGGTCGAGCACGACACCGGCGTGGTCCTCGGGCAGGTCGAGGTCGACCGCAAGAGCAACGAAATCCCGGCCGTGCGCGAACTCTCCAGCGGCCTCGACCTCACAGGCCGGATCGTCACCATGGACGCGATGCACGCTCAGCACGAGACCGCGCGCTGCCTGCTCGGGCGTCGCGCCGACTACGTGATGAGCGCGGTCAAGGACAACCAGGAGATGATCTTCGAAGACCTCAAGGCGATCGACTTCAGCGATGCGCTCTGGCACGAAACCGTCGACAAGGGCCATGGCCGCATCGAGCGCCGACGCTGCGCCGTCGTCGACCTCTCCGCTGCCGAGTGGGACGGCTACGCCAACCTCCACGGGCGACGCCAGGCCATGCGCATCGAGCGCGAACGCGAGATCCTCAAGACCGGCAAGCGCAGCATCGAGGTGACCTGGAGCCTCACCTCGCTCGGCGCAGAGCGCGCCGGACCCGAGGAGTTGCTCGAACTGGTGCGCAACCACTGGCATATCGAGAACCGCCTGCACTACGTGCGCGACTTCACCTACGACGAAGACCGATGCCGGGCCTACGTGCGTCACCTGCCCAGAAATCTCGCCTGCTTGACCAACGCGGCCATCGCCATCGTGCGCTGCGACGGACGCTTCCGTTATCTGCCCGAGGCCAACCGGCACTATGCCGCCCGGGCGCAGGAGGCCCTCGACGCGATCATGACCGCGCCCATCGCCTGAGACAGCACGCCTCTCCCCCGGACCGGGACGTGCCGCCGAGCGGCGCGGGCGGACCGGTGTGCCTGTCGAATCCGAAAACGCCGTCCGGTGGCTTCGAGCAGTCCCCATGACGTCGTCGAGGCAAGCTCGGGGCTCCCCGAACCCCGTGCACCGAGCACGATCCCACTCATCCCGAACCCTCAACCGCGACTAAAAATTGTTCCTGGTTGGAGAAAACAGGCGATATGCACGGTATACAATGGGTATTCTCGGTTGAATCCGGGCTTGTCGCCGGACATCGTGTCTGAGCGCTGGTGAAATTTGAACTTTCTTGTAATTCCCTGTCCGATTGATTTTGCAATCATAGGGGGAGGTTAGGCAACTGTTCGCGTGCCGCTCCGCCAACACTTGCCAAACATCGACACGGTGCCTGGTCGACACGGTGCCTCGATTTACCCTAGTGCACCGGCGCATTCACTTCGTTCACGCCCCCGTGCACTAATGCCAACCGCCCTTAACATTGACTTGTGCGAGCCCACGCTCTGAGGCCGATGGACATGATCTTCCAAGGTTGGTCGGTCAGGTTGTTCCAGGCTTGGCAAGAGGCCTCGACGATGGCTTCATAGGAGTCGAAGACACGATTGGAGAGCCAGTTCTGGCGGAGGTATTGCCAGACATTTTCGGCGGGATTGAGCTCCGGGGACTTGGGTGGCAAAGGCACGAGGGAGATGTTCTCCGGGATGCCGAGTTTGGCAGTGGTGTGCCATGCGGCTTGGTCGAGCAGCACGACGGCATGGGCGTTTGGGGCAACGGCCCGGCTGATTTCCTCGAGATGCAGGTCCATGGCTTCAGTATTGGCGCGCGGCATGACCAGCGCCGCGCCCTCACCGCGCTCGGGGCAGATGGCGCCGAAGAGATACGCCGAAGAGGTCCGTAGGTCCTTGACCTGGCGCGGGCGCGATCCCTTTGGGGCCCACTGGCGCACCAGGCTGTTCTTCTGGCCGACGCGCATTTCATCTTGAAACCAAACCTCGATGGGCGTGTCCGGTGGCTGTGCCGCTACGATTTTCGCCAAGTGTTCGGGAAAACTTTTTTTTAAATTCCTCCTGTGCCCGCGCATCCTGGCCGACGTGGCGCGGGCGCGCGGAAATATGCGAGAACCCGAGCGCGGCCAGCAGCTTGCCGACGCTCCGCTCGTGATAGTCCACGCCGAAGCGCGTTCGGATCAGTTGCTTGAGATCGATGCAGCGCCAGCGCACGACCCCATCCCGTTCGGGATCGGGACCGGCCTCGATAGCCCGCGAAAGCGCCGCCATTTGCGACGGCGTCAACCGACGCAACGCCCCGTTCGGCTTGCGGTCGATCAGACCGGCCGGACCTCCCGCGTTGAACCGGTGAACCCAGTCCCGCAACGTCTGCCGATCCATGCCGCCAATACCCGCCGCGCACGCTCGATCCATCCCATCGTAGATGGCCGCCATCGACAAAAGCCGGCGCGCCTGGTTCCCATCATCGCTCCGTGCCGCAAGAACACGGACTCTTTCAGCATCAAAGTCGTTTCGCAAAGGAATCGTTGGCATTGAACACACTCCCTTGTTGCCAACAACCTTGAATCACACAAAACCTGGCGTGTAACCCTTTGCGCGAGTCAAACTCTGGGGCGGTTGGTATAAGCCCTTGTTGATGCATCAACTTTCCAAACTTCGGCTGTCGCCTCCGTTTGGGTCGATGCACTAGGCGGCGGGGCGGATGATCCTTGGTTTTCCCGTTATAGGTGTATAGGTTGGCCGGACGGCGGCGGAACACTGCCCTGGCATCAAACCATGCCGTACGGGGACTTGTCCGCGCGCCCGGCGCGCTGCCCCATCCCGGAACCAAAGCCTTCGATACCCGTCCTATTTCCGGGGCGTATCGAGATCGCGGACGTCCTGGCCCACGGCGAGGCCGAGGAGGTCGGCGGCGCGGCCCTGGTTGACGGCGATTTCGGCCAGGCCGTTGGCGTTTTCGTACCAGAAGGCCTCGCCTCGCGGAACGTTGGAGAAGGTGCGGGCACGGGGCAGGGTCCGGTCCTTGATCGCGAGCCGGGTGGTGGCCTTCAGGCCGCCCGCCCGGAGGCCCGTGATGGCGTTGCCGAAATTGTCGATATAGATGATGCGGGCGAGATCATCGGGCCATTCCCCGACTGGTGCCGGCCACTCCGGCTGTTCCTCTCCCGGCGGCGGCGCGCCGCTGGCCAGGCGGGCGGCCACCGGGGCGAAAATGTCGCGGCCGTGAAAGCTCGCCGAGAGCCGTTGCGGCTGCCAGGTGATGCGCCAGTGCCGCCGTTGCCCGGCCCGCCGGGCGACGATTTCGAATAGACCGTTGTCGGGACCGACGTACCAGTGGGTGTCGGCCCAGAGGGCGAGCGGCAGGCGGGAGTCGCCGCCAACGCCCGGATCGACGACGCACAGAAAAACGCTGCCGGGAGGAAAATCCGGCTGATAGGCGGCCAGGAGAAAGGCCGCCGCGCGGGGATCGAAGGCCGGCAGGTCGTGAAATAGATCGATCACGGGCACCCCCGGCGCCTCGCGATGGAGGGCGGCCTTCATTTGCCCGACGTACGGGGCCCCGATCCCGAAATCGGTCAGCAACACGATCATCGGCGCGGCCATCGTCACACCGGCCGCCTCGCCGGGCCGGCGGCGGCACCCGCCACGCTCATTCCCCGATCACGTGGAGCGAAAGCCGGCGCTCGTGCGGCCCCGAACGGTGCTCGAAGACGAAAACGCCCTGCCAGGTTCCCAGGCCCATGCGGCCGTCGCGAATCGGGATGCTGAGTTGGCTCTGGGTCAGGGCGGCGCGGATGTGCGCGGGCATGTCGTCGGGACCTTCGGCGACGTGGCGGTAGAGCGCGCTGTCCTCGGGAACCAGGCGAGCGAAAAAAGCGGCGAGATCACCGAGCACGTCGGGATCGGCGTTTTCCTGGATGACCAGGGAGGCCGAGGTATGGGCGATGAATACCGTCAGCAAACCGCTGCCCGGGCCCTGTTCGCGAAGCCAGCCGTCGATCGGCGAGGTGACCTCGTACAACCCCTGACCACGAGTGGGAACCAATAGCTGATGGCTGAACTGCCGCATGCCGAGCGCGACCCCTTGGAATCCGACCGTACACCCAATCGGGACCCGCGCCAAGCGTCGCACCGGTTGGGAAATCGGGAGCCGTCCCCGCCCTTTTCCATTCGCGATCATCCGCATCAACGGAACCTCGTCGCGTGCACGGTTTTGGGTTCGATGCGAAAGACCTTGGTAGTTGTCGGATCGACCGTGACCTTGACCCAATTCCCGGACGTTTCGCCGAAGGTCTGGAAGCGGATCAAATTGGGCCCGAAGCGGTGCAGGTCGTCTTCGTTATGAATCCGGCCGCGGGCGAACGGCGGCACGATCTTCGGCCGGTCGATGAAGAACACATGGAAGTCGCCGTGGGCCAATACGACGGGCCCGCCGAAATTCTCGATTTCGTCGGAAAGCGCCAGAAGAAACGCGTTGAAGCCCGCCCTGGCCTCTTGGTCGGGGCTCATCTCGAAGCGTGGGTTGGCATGAATAACGATGAAGATGCCCGGCGCTCCCCGGGCCTTCTCGAAAGTCTTACTCAACCAGGCGATCGAGGCCGCCTCCCGACGATGAAACTCCGCGACCCGGTCTGGGCGTGGCTCAGCGAAGGAATCGTGGGGGTCGATCCCGGACCAGGGCACCAGCCCGTTGTTGCTGCCGACCACGTGAATGGTCGAGAAGATCACCCCGCTCCGCTCGAATAGAACGTTTTCCACGAAGCTCTCGTGGCCTTCCTCGTGGCCTTGGCTCAGGACCTCGAAGGGGTCGCCGCCGGTGGTCCATCCCGGGGCCGGATAAAAGAGGCCGCGAAGGAAGGCGAGCCGTTCCAGCGGATTGTAGCGTCCGTTGCTTTCGCGATGGCAATCGGTCCAATCATTGTCGCCGGGCGTGAAGACGAAACCCCTCCGAAAACGCTGATAGAGCGTGAATCGTGCCGCCAACCGCTCGTTCGTGCATTTGGATCCGCCCGACTTGATATCGCCGCCATGGATCACGAACGCGATCTCGGCATCCGCGTTCACGGCCTCGATAAGCCTCGCGAAGGCGGGCGCGTCGGCGTCGGGGTAGGGGGCGTCTGCCACCACGGCGAAGGCGAATGTTCCGCCGCCGGCTCCAGGTTCCTCGGCATGAACTTTGGTTCCGGTCACGATCAAACCCGTCAGGGCCAAAATCGTCGCCACGCGCATCTCACTCCCTTCCGCTTTCCCGGCGTTCGCCGCTTTGAGCCATACCACGCGGCGAGCATCCCGGTCTTGCGCTGGATCGTCCTCGTCATCGAAATACATCCGAATTGGCGGTGACTCGTGGTGTACGCTGGTCCCGGCCCGACCGGGCGTATCCGCTCCCGAAGACTGCCCATGCCGGAATCGCTTGACGCGGCCGCGAAGATCGTTGTTGGCGGCATCGTTGCGGAATATGGGGTTAAGGACCTTGTTCACACGAAAATTACTGGCTTTCGCCATTGAGAATGTGCTCATTTTACGGGAGATGTATCCGCGTAGTTTATCGAGATGTCGTGAGTTCCCCGCCGGCGCGTCGAGGAGACGTGGTTTCCGTGCCACCCGTTCACGGCATGGGCGCGGCTTATGTTCGAGAGGGCAAGATCGGATTGCCGGGCGGTTGCCCTCGTGCGCGCCTCGGAACAGTCTGTTCGAAAACTCGCGGCACCGGCCCTCTCCCCCTCCCGGCCATCCACGAGAGTATGCTGATAGGGGTGGCCGGGAGGGGGAGAGGGCCGGAACAGACGCAAAAAATGCGCGGATGCGCATTTTCGAACGGACACTGAGTCAATATAAACGGACTCTCGGGAGGAACGGCGGCGATGGCTGACAACGATCATGTCAATATCCCTTTATCAGGGCGTGGATGTCTGGAACAAGTGGCGGGACCGGTATCCAAAAACGAAACCCGATCTCAGCGGGGCCGAGCTCCAGAAAACGAACCTTATCGGAGCGGCTCTTCAATCCGCCAACCTCGGAGGAGCGAAACTCAGCGGCGCGGATCTCCGGGCGGCGAACCTCAAGAGCGCGGACCTGAGGGCGGCGGATCTCATCGGGGCAAACCTCTCTCGAGCGGATCTCATCGAGGCGGACCTCGGTTGGGCGAACCTCAGTGAGACGAACCTCATCGAGGCGAACCTCATGGGGGCAAATCTCAGCGTGGCGAGCCTCAATTGGGCGGACCTCGGTTGGACCAATCTCAGTTGGGCCAACCTCGTCGAGGCGAACCTCGGCGGTGCCAACCTCATCGGGGCAAACGTCATCGAGGCAAATCTCGACGGCGCGAATCTCGATAAAGCGGTGCTGTGGAATACGACCATTGCGGACGTCAATTTATCCCGGGCCGACGGATTGGACGGTTGCAAGCACCGTGGCCCGAGCATTATCGACCACCGAACCTTGAAGCGCTCGGGCATGCTACCGCTCGAATTCTTGCGTGGCTGCGGACTCTCCAACACCATGATCGAATTCCTTCCCGGTCTGATCAACCAGCCGATCCAGATTTGTTCGTGCTTCATCAGCTATGCGGGCGAAGACGAGGAATTCGCCAAGCGGTTGTACACCGATCTTCAGCGGCAAGGCATACGTTGCTGGTTTGCTCCGGAGGATTTGAGGATCGGCGAGAGATTTTGGGACGACATCGATAAGGCCGTTCGGGTTCGTGAAAAGCTGGTCGTCGTTCTTTCCCAGGCGGCTCTTGAAAGCGAATGGATCGAGGGCGAGATAGCCACCGCATTCGCTGAAGAGCACCGATGGAAACAGACGGTGATCTTCCCAATTCGCATCGACGACGCAGTCATGGAATCGGATGAATCATGGGCCGCGAAACTTCGGGCCGACAGATCGATCGGTGATTTCACGAATTGGAAGAATGACGACGCCTACAAGACCGCGTTCGACCACGTCCTCGGCGATCTAAAGGCCGATCTGTTCAAACGAATTCGCGACATAGAAATCGAGGGTATTCGGGTCACCAGTTAACCGAGGTGGCATCCGCCGCCTCATGAACGTCCCCAACCAAACCAAGTCGCCTGATTCGACGTCACACCCGCCCTGTGCGCCATGAGAAGGCACGTTGTTTCGGATTCCTGCTCCCAAGAAAAACCAGTTTGGCGGCGGCCCTCAACGCGGGTCGGGCATTTGGCAGGGTTGTCCGAGGGGGCAGGCGAGGTGCCACCAGTTACCGGTGCCGTCGCAGGCGGAAAAGGTCATCCGCTCGTCCGGTTCGACTTTTTCGTCGAGGTCGCAATTCAGACGGCCGTCTCGGCGCTCGATGCAGATTTGGATCTGAAAGGCTTCCGGGCATTGATTGCGCGCCGTGACCGTCACCCCTTCGTCCGTGTCGCAGACCCGGCTCCGACGAACCTCGGGGAGAACGCACGCCTGTAAACTCGGATCGCTGACCTTCGCCCCCGGCGGCGGCCACAAGTACTCCCTGACCCAGGTGAAAGGACCTTGGCAATGTTGACGCCCGTCCCTTCCCGACGGACAGTATTGGTGGACACCCTCGAGGACCTCGGACCGATATTTGTCCGCGAATTCGCGTTTCGTGTAGCGCGACGTATATCCTTCGCAGCGCGAGGTCCCGTAATCCCGAGAAAGTTTCGAGATAATCGCTTTTTCCAGTTCTTCTTGACTTCCGTAACGTTCGATCATCGTCCCGTAATGGAAAACGGTGGTGACGAAATTCCTGAACGGGCATTGCAGCGCCATATAGGCGTAGCGGTGGGACTCGGCGGCGGCGTTGGCGGCGGCCCAAAGCAGGATTGTTAGGCCCCAGATTATGGGCTTTGCTAGGGACACGAGTTCGCGAGGATTGGACACCGATTCAGCCTATCAGGAACACCGGAAGGCCGCCGGCGGAGCCAGGATTCGGGCGGGACGTAAACAAACCTGGTTCAAGGCGCCTAGTGCATCGACCCAAACGGAGGCGACAGCCGAAGTTTGGAAAGTTGATGCATCGACAAAGGCCTGGTGCACGGGGGCGTGAACGAAGTGAATGCGCCGGTGCACTAGGACAGGAAGGCGAACTTGAGGCAGAAGAGGGCGGCGATCACGAGCACCGCCGGTCCCGCCTCGGCGTACCGTCCGCTGAGGGTCTTGACTGCGGCATAGGTGATGAATCCGAAGCCGATTCCGTCGGTGACGAGAAGGTGAAGGGGATCGAGATCGCGGTCACCACGGCGGGCGCCGCCTCGGTCACGTCGTCCCAATCGATTCCGGCGAGGCCACGGGCCATCAGGCAAGCGACGAACAGCAACGCCGGCGCCGTCGCGAAGGGGGGGATGGTGGCCGCCAGGGGCGAAAGGAAAAGGGCGAACAGAAACAGCACGGCGGTGACGACGGCGGTCAGTCCGGTGCGGCCCCCGGCGTTGATGCCGGCCGCGCTTTCAATATAGCTCGTCGTCGTCGAGGTCCCGAATAGGGCACCGGCGACCGTGGCCGAGCTGTCGGCGACGAGCGCCTGCCGGAGGCGCGGAAGCCGGCCCTGATCATCGAGCATCTTGGCCCGGTAGGCGAGACCAACAAGGGTCCCCGCGGTATCGAAAAGATCGACGAACAACATCGCGAAGATGGTGGGGATGAGAGCCAGCTGGAGCGCGCCCACGAGGTCGAGTTGGAAGAAGGTGGGGGCCAGGCTCGGCGGTGTCGAGACGATGCCTTTCGCCTCCGCCAGGCCGAGCGCGACCGCGATCGCGGTGACCAAGAGGATTCCGATGATGATCGCGCCGGGCACCTTACGCTGGTCGAGCGCGATGATGGTGATGAAGCCCAGGGCGGTAAGCAGAACAGGCCAGGAAGTCAGCTCGCCCACGGTCACCAGCGTCGCCGGATGGTCGACGACGACGCCAGCGTTTTCCAGGCCGATGAAGCCCAAAAACAATCCGATTCCGGCGCAAGTCGCCATTTTCAGCGACATCGGGATATTGTCGATGATCCAAGCCCTCACGGGAAGGACGCTCAGGATCAGGAACAGTATCCCGGAAAGGAAAACCATTCCCAACGCCGTTTGCCAGGCGACGCCCATGTTCAATACGATCGTATAGGTGAAAAAGGCGTTCAGGCCCATGCCGGGGGCCAGGGCGATCGGGTATTTGGCGTAGACCCCTATGATCAGGGTTCCGACCGCCGCGGCCAGGCACGTCGCGACGAACACCGCCCCGCGGTCCATGCCGGCGTTGCTCAAGATCTCCGCGTTGACGAAGATGATGTAGACCATGGTGAGAAAGGTCGTCAGCCCCGCCAGGACTTCCGTCCTCACGTTCGTGCCGTGCTCGGAGAGCTTGAAGTAGGACTGCAGGATCATGACTCTCTTGAGGGCGCCAAGTATGCCCGGTCTTCCCGGGAACCCCCGATCGCAGATATCGGATGTTAACAGAAACTTGGTGCCGACGCGAGTTCGGCGTGGGCGATGGCCTCGAAGGTTGGCCGCGCGCGTTCAACCGGCGCCGACGGCGAAACGATCGCTATCGACCGTTGAAAGCGTCGGTTTCGCTTGCGACGGGATCGCCGAGGGACGATGGTTCGAACGGGGATCAAGGCGAAATGTCGAAAGCCGACCGCATTTACAAGGGGATACGCCGAAGCGTCCGCGAGGCGCTCGGCTACGACCAGGCCCACTGGTCGCGGGTGGTCATGGACCGGACCTGCGCGGCGTTCCTCGAATCGCTCGCGCCGTCGTCGCTCGACGCCCTGGAGATATCGAGCGACCGCTGGGGATCCCTGGGTTTCAAGAGTCGACGGACGACCCGATACCCGGATTTCGATATCTGCGCCGACGTCTTGAACGAGCGTTTCGATCTGATCGTCGCCGACCAGATCTTCGAGCACGTCGCCGATCCGGCGGCCGCCGGGCGCAACGTTCTGACGATGCTGCGGCCTTCGGGCCATTTCGTGGTGACGACACCGTTTTTGATCCGCCTGCACGAGATGCCCCTCGATTGCTGGCGCTGGAGCGAGGAGGGGATGCGCCGCCATCTCGAGGGGTGCGGCTTTCCCTCGGCGGCGATTCAAACTGGATCATGGGGCAACCGGGCCTGTATCCGGGCGATGCTGCGGCGGCCGACGAAATGGCCGCGCCGGGGCTGGGGATCTCTTGAGAACGAAGCCGATTTCCCGGTCGTGGTCTGGGCCTTCGCCCGCAAGGCCCCATTGCCGCCGCCCGCGGACCTCGGATGAATCTGACCGGGACCCATTCTCTGGGGCTTCACGCGCCCTCACCTACAAAACCGTGTACCATAAATTAATTCGTTGTTTCAATAATTTGCCGTTGCATTTTAAACAAATGTCTTATATACGGGGATGGGTTTCCCGCGCCTCGATCCTTGAGGCGTCGAGGGCGCGGAAACGGCGCCGCGGCGTGGCGAAAGGAGGGTTCGATGACCCGGTACCCGTCACCAGGACTTTTGCTATTCGTGGCCGCGCTGTTGCTTGCCGGATGCGGCCTTCCGCCCGCCATCACGATCGCCTCTTTGATGATCGACGGGGTCAGCTACGCCACCAGCGGTAAGTCGGCCAGCAATCACGTGCTCTCGGCGGTGGTCAATGAGGATTGCGCGGTTTGGCGTGGTGTAGTCGAGGCGGATATCGAATCGGTTTGTCTGGACGAGGCCGAAAACGGTGAGACACCGTCCCCGGTGGACGGGGAGGTGACGGTGGCGGAAGCGGACGTGGTGTACGAGGAAGAACGCGATCTCCTGGCGTCTTTCGCCTCGGCGCCCATCGAGGTGGAACCAATCGAACCAATCGAACCGATCGCGGTGTTCGCGCCCGGGAAGAGTGACCAGGAGGTTCAACTCGCGGCCCTAGGCACGGAACCGGACCTTGGAACCGATCCCTTTCCGGTGACGGTGGTCGAATCGCTTACCGGCTCGCACGCCACCTTTCTCGTTGTCGGTAGTTTCCGCAGCACCTCGAACGCCAATCTCTTTGCCGCCCGCCTGGACGTCCATTCGGCTTCGGTGGTCCCGGTGGTCGTCGGGGGCCGGACCTATCGCCGCGTCGTGACTGGCCCATTCCCGCGTGGCGCGCTTGCCGCCGCGCGGGCACGGCTGCGCTTGCAGGGGGTCGAGTCAACTTGGGCCATCAACCTTTGCACGGCCGACATGAACCCGCCGCCCTGCCGATCCATGGTCCTCGCGGCGGCCCCCGCCCCGTCCTCGGTTGCACGATAGGGTCCGAAGAGGTCATCTGGTTTCCCTCAATTTTGGGTCGTGGAATCTTCGTTCGGAGTCAATGTCGCGAGTGACAGGGCGTGAATACGGGTGGCGATTTCCTCGGCCAGGATTTCGTGGACAAGACGCTGGCGAGCGAGCCGGCTCAGACCGCTGAAACGGTCCGAAACGATGGTCACGTGAAAATGGGTTTCCCCTTCCGGACGGGATCCCGCGTGCCCGGCGTGGCGGGACGATTCATCGACCACGTCGAGCCGGACGGGGGCCAATCGGTCGCCGAGTTTTTTCCGGATCGAAGCTGCCACCACCATGGGCCGCGATTCCCTGCCCGGCCGTTCAGCCGCGGGCGATTTCCACGGCAACGAAGCGCTGGTCGCCCTCGCGGTCGACGAGCAGGAGAACGGATTTGCGTTTGCTTCGGTTCGCCTTGTCGACCTTGTCGATCACCTCGTTTGGGTTGGAAACCTCCTCGAGTCCCACTTCGAGAATGACGTCGCCCACCCGGATTCCCTGACTCGCGGCGGCGCTGGCGGGATCAAGATCGGTTACGATGACGCCCTCAACGCCTTTGTCGAGGCCGAAACGCTGGCGCAATTCGGGCGTAATCGAAGACAATCGCATGCCGAGTGATTCCGCCTCGCTCGACCCTTCCTCCGGTTCAGCCTCGACGGCCACAACGACGTTATCCTTCTCCTCGAGTTGACCGACGGTGACCTTGAGGCTCAACCTCTGCCCTCGCCGTGACACCTGGACGGGGACGGTCCTGTCGATATCCGTGCCGGCAACAATCCGCGGCAGCGCCCGCATCGAATCGATGGGTTTGCCGTCGAACTTCAGAATCACGTCGCCGATCTTGATGCCGCCCTTGGCGGCCGGGCTGTCGGAGATCACGTCGGCGACGAGGGCCCCGTCGGCGTCGGAAAGCCCCAAGCTTTCGGCGATGTCGTCGGTGACGGTCTGAATTCTGACGCCGAGCCAGCCGCGCCGGGTGCGGCCGAATTCCTTCAATTGATCGAGAACGGGTTGGGCCAAGGCCGCGGGGACCGCGAACCCGATCCCAACACTGCCTCCCGAGGGCGAAAAGATCGCTGTGTTGACACCGATGACCTCGCCGGCGAGGTTGAACAGCGGACCTCCCGAATTACCCCGGTTTATCGGCGCGTCGGTCTGTAGGAAATCGTCGTACGGACCCGCCCTGATGTCGCGGCCGCGGGCCGATATGATGCCGGCGGTGACGGTATTCCCGAGTCCGAAGGGATTGCCGATCGCCAACACCCGGTCACCCACGCGGACCCTGTCCGACTCGCCGAAGGGTACGGCGACGAGCGGCCGCCCGGCCTTGACCTTCAGCAAGGCCAGATCGGTCTTCGGATCGCGGCCGACGACCTCGGCTGGCAAGCGCCGATCGTCGTGCAGGATCACCGTGATTTCGTCGGCCTCCTCGATCACGTGGTTGTTGGTGACCACCAACCCCGTCTGACTGATGATGAAGCCGGAACCGAGCGAGGTGACCCGCCGATCCTGCGAACCGCCCCCTTGACGCCGGCGCTCGAAGAAATCGCGGAACAAATCCTCGAAGGGGGACCCCGGAGGAAATTGCGGCGTCACGCCCGTCATAGGGTCACGCACCAATTGACTGGTCGAAATGTTCACCACCGCCGGCATCAATTTTTCGGCCAGATCGGCGTAGCTGGCTGGTTCCTCCATGGCCGCCGCGGGGGTGGCGAGAGCCAACGCGGCGATCGCGGCGAGGACGGACGCGCCCTTGATCCCGCGATTCGGGCCTCCCCGGTCGCCGGCGCGGCACCTTGACAAAAACCAGACGGAGATACCTGAAATCACGGTCGCTTCTCCCTAACGGCGATGGTTGCCGACTGAAAATCGGAGCATAGCACAGAGTGCCAATGGATCGATCCTAACACGTAATTCCCGTGTATTGGGTCGGTTTGATCCATAAAATCAACAACATAGTGGCATTTTGAGGGCAAACGGACGGGTTTCGCCCGTCTCGAACGTGCCTCACCGTTGACATATGAAACGGATGGGTTGCTTCGTCAAGATCCGAGCCGGCCGGTGACGCGGCGAGGTCTCGCTTCAGTCGCCCATACGCGGTGAAACGGACTCGGTTCGGCGATCGGATTCCGGATAGAGTTTCGACAGTCCTTCCCGTGACGCCGGACAAACGCCGCGTTCGGTGATCAGGCCGCTCACAAGCCGTGCCGGCGTGACGTCGAATCCGTAGTTCAGCGCCGGACTGTCCGGCGGCGTGAGCGTGACCACGCGCCGGGTGCCATCGGAGGCGCGCCCGGCGACGCGGGTGACCTCGTCCGGATCACGCTCCTCGATGGGAATCTCGTTCGGGGAGTCGCCCGCCGCCCAATCAATCGACGAAAACGGGACGGCGACATAGAAGGGGATGCCGTTGTCGGCCGCGGCCAGGGCCTTCAAATAGGTGCCGATCTTGTTGCAGACGTTTCCGGTCGCGGTGGTGCGGTCGCTGCCGACCAGGCACATCCCCACGCGCCCCCGCTGCATCAGATGGCCGCCCGCGTTGTCGACGATAACGGTGTGGGGGACGCCGTGCCGGGCGAGTTCCCAGGCCGTGATCGCGGCGCCCTGATTGCGTGGCCGGGTTTCTCCGACCCAAACGTGGACCGGCACGCCGCGATCGTGGGCCAAGTAGATCCCGGCGAGCGCGGTTCCCCAATCAACCGTCGCCAGCCAGCCGGCGTTACAATGGGTCAACACCTCGACGGCGCCCTTGCCGCCCTGTTTTTCCCAGGCTTCGGCGATGAGCCGGGCCCCGTGGACGGCGATGGCGCGACAGGTGTCGACGTCCTCGTCGCAGATTCGGGCGGCCGCCGCGTAGGCGGCCGCGGGGCGCTCCCCCGCCGGCAACGGCGCCAGGGTCCGCTCCATGAGATCGAGAGCCCAGCGCAGATTCACAGCTGTCGGCCGGGTTGCCAGGAGTCGGCGGCGAGCGTTCCGTAGGGCGTCGTCCGAGGCTTCGTCGCGCAAGCCTATGCAGACACCGTAAGCGGCGGTGGCGCCGATCAGGGGTGCCCCGCGCACGCGCATGCTCGCGATCGCCTCGGCGGCCTCCTCGAGCGTGCGCAGCCGTCGCGTCGTGAATTGGTGCGGGAGCTCCGTCTGGTCGATGATCCCGACCGACCAACCGTCGTCCGCCAACCAGATGGAGCGATAATATTTGCCGTCGACTTTCATCTCCGCCCGCGGTGGCTGTCGCTCGGAGATCTCGGTTTCAGTTCGCCCCCGCGCCGAGCGCCCGGAGATCGGGTCCCCGGCCTCTACGTGTCTGTTCGAAGACTCGCGGCACCGGCCCTCTCCCCCTCCCGGCCACCCATATCAGCATACTCTCGTGGGTGGCCGGGAGGGGGAGAGGGCCGGACCAGACGCAAAACATGCGCGGACGCGCTTTTTCGAACAGCCTCTATTCATCCTCGAACGAGCACAGGGAGAACACCGTGTACCCCAGGAGTTCGAGGCGTTGTCGTCCCCCCAGGTCGGGCAGGTCAACCAAAAAGGCTCAATTCGTGAATCGTAGGCATCGTGATAGAATCTTTCCGGATTCGCCTAGGAGGTCAGACAGATGGATCACGAGCGGTTTCGGGATTGGTTCTCGCGTGTTGATGAGTTGACGGCGGCGTAGCGCATGGAGGTCGCGGCGGTGCTGTTGGACCCGCCGGAGGGCGCGGCCTCGCTGGCGGCGATCGAGCTGGGCGTGGATGACGAGCGGCGCTGTCCGCATTGCGGCGCCGGCGGTGCGGTGTCGCGGGGCAAGGCGCGCGGTCTTCGCCGTTTCCGGTGCAAGGACTGCCGGAAGACGTTCGGTGCGCTGACCGGCACAGCGCTGTCGGGTCTGCACCATAAGGAGCGCTGGCTTGCCTTTGGCGCCTCGCTTGCCGAAGGCGAGACGATCAAAGAGGCTGTAGAGCGCTGCGGGATTGCGCCGAGCACGGCGCATCGCTGGCGACACCGCTTTCTGGCGGCGGTGCGCCAGGCGCCGGATCGGCTTGCCGGGATCGTCGAGGCTGACGAGACCTTCGTTCTGGAGAGCCGCAAGGGGGAGCGGAAGCTGGACCGCAAGCCGCGCCGGCGCGGCGGCAAGGCCCGCAAACGCGGCCTCTCGCGCGAGCAGGTGCCGATCCTGGTCGCCGCCGACCGTGCGGGCGAGACCCTCAGCCATACCCTGCCCGCGTTGAACGCAGACGACGTGAAGGAGGTGCTGGAGCCGGTCGTCGCGCCGGATGCGCTGCTCGTCTCCGACGCCAACCGCTGCTATCCGTCCGTCGCGGCGGCACTCGACATCCCTCACGAGAGCATCAACGCTTCTGCTGGCGAGCGGGTCCGGGGCGCGCTGCACATCCAGACGGTCAATAGCCGCCACAGCCAGATCAAGGGCTTCCTGCGCGGCCTCCGCGGAATCGCCACCAAGTATCTGGACAGCTATCTGAGGTGGTTCCATCTCATCGAACTCGGCGATCAGCCATCGCCCAGAGCCTGCCTTGAGGCGGCGATGGGCAAACCGCGCCTACGTTTTGCGAATTGAGCCACCAAAAAACAACATTCGTGTATGGCGCCGCCGGATTTTTCTACCAGGCGGATGGCCGCCTCGGCGGTGCCTCCGGTCGCGAGCAGATCGTCGACCAGCAAAATCTTATCGTCTGTCTCGATGTCGCCGCTATGGATCTCGACCGTATCGATTCCGTACTCAAGGGCGTACTGGTGGTCGATCGTTTTGCCCGGCAACTTCCCTTGCTTGCGCACCGGGACGAACCCGGCCCCCAGGGCGTAGGCGATGACGGGACCAAGAATGAAACCCCGGGCCTCGACGCCGACGACCTTGTCGATCGGCGTACCCGTATAATGGTTGACGAATTCATGGATCGCGATCCGGAAACCCTTGGCGTCCTTCAACAGACTCGTGATATCGCGAAACATCACGCCGCTGCGGGGAAAGTTCGGAATCGTGCGGATCATGGACTTGATCGTCACACCGGAATCCTTAATCTCGGCCGCGCGGGCCGGAACGGGCCCTGCCCGATCAGGACTTCAAGACCCGTCCGGCGACGGCGTCGAGGCGTTCGACCAGGTGCCTGTCGCGGGCCTTCGGTGCCGTGATCAAGGCCGCGTCAAGGGCCGTTTGACAACCCTCGGGGCACGGACTTTCCCGTTCCGATACGCGGGGCGCGGCAAGTTTGATCACCGCGCGGGCCTTGTCGGCGTTGTCCCGCAGCACCTCGAGAACCGCCGCCACGGTTACCGACTCGTGGTCCGGATGCCAACAATCATAATCCGTCACCATGGCCATGGTGGCGTAGCACATTTCGGCCTCGCGGGCGAGCCTTGCCTCGGGCATGTTGGTCATTCCGATCACATCGCCGCCCCAGGCGCGGTAGAGATTGGATTCGGCGACCGTCGAGAATTGAGGTCCCTCGATGGCGACGTAGGTTCCCCGGCGGACGATTTCGATCCCGGCATCCCCCGCCGCGGTGGCCAGGGCGGTGCCGAGACCGCCGCAGACGGGGCGGGCCAGCGAGACGTGGGCGACAACGCCGGTCCCGAAGAACGACCCGGCCCGGGCCACCGTCCGGTCGATGAATTGATCGACGACGAGGAAGGTTCCGGGCCGGAATTCCTCCTTCAGGGCGCCGACGGCGCTGGCCGAGACGATGTCGGTGACACCCAGCCGTTTCAAGGCGTCGATGTTGGCGCGGTAGTTGATCTGGCTCGGCCCGATCGTGTGGCCGCGGCCGTGGCGCGGCAGAAAGATGATCGGCTGTCCCGCGAGCTTGCCGCGCAGGAACGCGTCCGATGGCTCGCCGAAGGGGGATTTCACCTTTACCCAACGGCTGTCGTCGAGGCCCTCGATGGCCGAGAGTCCGCTGCCGCCGATGACGGCCAAGAGCCGGTTCGGATTTATCGCGCCGGCCGTCGTAACGCTCCCGCCCCGTGACGGACCCGTGACGGACCCGTGTTCTAATGGAGCCGGGACCAGATCTGTCGCTTGGAAGCGAGGAGTAGGGCGGTGAGGACCAGAAGGAATAGAAAGGCCTTGAGGCCGATGCTCTTGCGTGCCTCCAGGGACGGCTCCGCCGCCCAGTGGAGAAAGATCACGACGTCCTCCGCCATCTGAGCCACGGTGGCCTCGGTGCCGTCGTCGAATTCGACGTCATCCCCGTAGAGAGGCTGTGGCATGCCGATCAGCCCACCATGAAAATAGGGGTTGTAATGCATCCCGTCGGGGATCTCGATCTCCGCCGGTTGCTTCTGCTCGTAGCCGGTCAGGATCGCGAAAACATAGTCGGGCCCCTTGAACCGTGACTTGGTGATCAAGGAAAGATCCGGCGGTAGGGCACCGCCATTTGCCGCGCGTGCCGCGTTATCGTTGGGGAACGGCGGCGGAAAGCGGTCCGATAGTCGGGCCTCGCGATCGAACATATCACCCTCGTCGTCGGGGCCATCGGTCACTTCATATTCGCTGGCGATGGCCGTGGCTTCGTCCTCGCCCAGACCGATGTCGATCAGACTGCGGAAGGCGACGTATTTTAGGCTGTGACAATTGGCGCAGACACCGCGGTACACTTCAAGGCCGCGCCTGAGCGTGGCCCGGTCGAAGCTGCCGAACATTCCGGAGAATGACCACGATTGTGACGGCAGCGCGCCGCCCCCCTCCGAGGCCACCGCCGGCGCGACGCTCAGCCCCAAGGCCGCGATCACCAGCAAACGGAGAACCACGATCATTTTTCCCCAACTCCCGTGCCGCCCTCTCCCAGCACCGACGTGGCGATGCTCTCGGGGACCTCCCGTGGTCGTTCCAATAGGCCGATCAACGGCATGAAGATGAGGAAGTGGGCGAAATAATAAGCTGTCGCCAAACGGCCGACGATGATGTACGCGCCCTCCGGCGGTTTGCCCCCGATGTAACCGAGGATCACGGTGTCGATCAGGAAGAGCCAGAAAAGCTGTTTATAAATCGGCCGAAACATCGCCGAACGCACCCGCGAGGTGTCCAGCCAGGGGAGCGCGAACAGGATCAGGATCGAGGCGAACATCGCGATCACGCCCAACAGCTTGTCGGGGATCGCCCGGAGGATCGCGTAGAAGGGAAGAAAATACCACTCCGGGACGATGTGCGGCGGGGTCGCCAGGGGATTTGCCGGGATGTAGTTGTCCGGATGGCCCAGGGCGTTGGGTTCGAAGAAGACGAAATACGCGAACAGGAGCAGGAATACCCCCAGTCCGAACAAATCCTTGATCGTGTAATAGGGATGGAAGGGGATCGTGTCCTGCGGTCCCTTGATGTCGATGCCGAGAGGATTGTTGGAGTGGTGGACGTGCAAGGCCCAGAGATGGACGAAGACGGCGCCCACGATCACGAACGGCAAAAGGTAATGCAGGCTGAAGAAGCGGTTGAGAGTCGGATTGTCGACCGTGAATCCGCCCCACAGCCAAGAGACGATGGCCTCGCCCACGACGGGCACGGCGGAGAACAGATTGGTGATGACGGTGGCGCCCCAGAAACTCATCTGGCCCCACGGCAGGACGTAGCCCATGAAGGCGGTCGCCATCATCAAGAGCAACAGGATCAGCCCCAGCCACCAGAGAATTTCGCGCGGCGCCTTGTAGGAGCCGTAATAGAGACCGCGGAAGATGTGGATGAAAACCACGAGGAAGAACATCGAGGCGCCGTTGGAGTGGACATAACGTAGGAGCCAGCCGTAATTGACGTCGCGCATGATGTGCTCGACGCTGTCGAAGGCGAAGTCGGCGTGGGGCGTGTAGTGCATCGCCAGGACGATGCCGGTGATGATCTGGATCATCAGGGCGATCCCGGCGAGCGAGCCGAAATTCCACCAGTAGTTCAAGTTGCGGGGAGTCGGATAATCGATCAGCTGGTTGTGGATGAATCCAAAAATCGGCAGCCGGTGTTCGATCCACTGCAGGATCTTGTTGCTCGGGGCGGTCATGGCGAGATCATCCTAAGGTCGCGGCTAGCCGATCTTGACCTTCTCGTCTTCGAAAAAGACGTAGTCGGGAACCGCCAGATTCTTCGGCGCGGGTCCCTTCCGAACGCGCCCGGAGGTATCGTAGTGGGAGCCATGACAAGGACAGAACCAGCCCCCCCATTCACCGCGCGGATCGCCTCTTTTCTGGCCCAGGGGAATGCACCCGAGATGGGTACAGACGCCGACGAGAATCAGCCATTCCGGGCGTTGAACGCGCTCGTCGTCGGCCACCGGATCGCGCAATGACCCGACCTCGACGTCCCTGGCGGCGGCGATTTCATCTTCGTTACGGTGACGCACGAATACGGGTTTGCCGCGCCAGACCACGGTGATGCTTTGTCCTTCCTCGATCGGCGACAGGTCGACTTCGGTCGACGAAAGCGCCAGGACATCGGCCGAGGGGTTCATGTTGTCGATGAGGGGCCAGACGCTCGCGAGCGCGCCGAGCGCGCCCACCGCGCCGGTCGCCAGCAACAAGAAGTCACGACGCGTTTCGCCGCCCTCTTGTTCGGACTTCGCCTCGACCGCCAGCGCTTTCGCCATGCTTGGTTCTCTCCTCGGCCCCCGCTCCCCGATTTCGGAAGAGCAAGGTGCCCGTTCCCCGCAACGGCACCGCCGAAGCGGGCTCCGCCCGCGACACCGCTTGTAATTTTCGTTTGTTTAGGTCACGGGTATAACCGAATTTTTTTGGCTTGCAAACAGTGATCGCGAATTGACGAATCGGCGGTTGGTGGCGGGGACATGCGACTGGCGCTCTTCGAGCCGGATATTTCCCAGAACACGGGCACCATCCTGCGTTTGGCGGCATGCCTGTCGGTCCCCACCGACATCATCGAACCGT
The DNA here is from genome assembly GCA_965218865.1 of Alphaproteobacteria bacterium. GTDB lineage: Bacteria > Pseudomonadota > Alphaproteobacteria > JAAXGF01 > JAAXGF01 > CBDCME01. Next base: position 65,977 of record CBDCME010000044.1, on the reverse strand, counting down.
GCGGCTTCGTGCTCAGCGACAAACGTTTCCAGCGTGCCGGCCTCGATTACCTCGCCCATGCCGTGATTACCCGGCACCGCTCGTGGGCTGCTTTCCGGCGCGCGCGGACGGGCGATCCGGCGGCCGGCCGTCTCGTCCTGTTGACCACCAAGGCACCGACGCCGTATATCCGCTTTGCCTTTCTTCCGGGCGACACTCTTTTACTCGGACGGGAAGGGGCCGGCGTTCCGGCCGTGGTCCACGCCGTTGTGGACGCCCGCGTCAGGATTCCGATTGTGCCGGGAAGGCGGTCCCTCAACGTGGCCATCGCCGCCGCCATGATCCTGGGCGAGGGGCTTCGCCAGACCGGCGGTTTCGCCACCGACGCGGAATCTCCGACCAGCCATTCTCGCCAACCCGGAAAGGTCGAATGATCGAGGCGATCGCGAACCAGCAACAAGATCGGGCGCGCGACTGGTTCGTGGAGCTGCGCGATCGAATCTGCGCCGAGTTCGAAAACCTCGAGGATGAGGTCGCGGATGGGGGCGGCCGGCCGGCTGGACGTTTCCAGCGCACCGAATGGGCCCGTCCGGGCGGCGGCGGAGGCGTCATGTCCCTGATGCACGGCCGCGTCTTCGAAAAGGTCGGCGTCAACGTCTCGACGGTGTTCGGCGAATTCTCCGAGGGCATGCGCGGACGCGTCCCGGGAACCGAGAGCGACCCGCGATTCTGGGCCGGCGGAATTTCCCTGGTCGCGCACATGTGTTCGCCGCTGGTACCGGCGGTGCATATGAATTGCCGCTACATCGTCACCGCGAAGCGCTGGTTCGGCGGTGGCGCCGACCTCACCCCGATGGTTCCCGACGAAGACGACACGGCCACATTTCATGCCGCCCTGAAGGCCGCCTGCGACGGCTACCGCGCCAACGCCTACGCGGCATACAAGAACTGGGCCGACGAGTATTTTTTTCTCCCTCATCGGGGCGAGGCGCGCGGCATCGGCGGCATTTTCTTCGACGATCTGGCCAGCGCTGATTGGGAGCGCGATTTCGCTTTCGTTCGGGCCGTAGGCCTGGCTGTCCTCGAAGTCTATCCGCGGCTCGTTCGGCGCCACATGAACCGGCCCTGGACGCCCGAGCAGCGCCAACACCAACTCGTCCGCCGGGGACGTTACGTCGAGTTCAACTTGCTTTACGACCGCGGAACCCAGTTCGGCCTCAAGACCGGCGGCAACGTCGAGGCAATCCTGATGTCGCTCCCGCCGGAGGTACACTGGCCGTGAATACAAATACGTGGACAGTTTACGAATTTTAGAGCTAGCTGAACATGCTATATCACTCTTCGCAATGTTGTTAGTAACACAACTAATTCAAAAATCTGTAAACTGTCCCCGTGTTTAGAGTGGCCGTACGCCCAGGGCTAGTTTTTTGTCCGCCCAGTGATCAGGGTGAGGTGATCGCGGCGCTGGCCATTTCATTCTCGGTGTGGCAGTGTGCCGGTCATGGCGACGCTGCCGGTCTCGGATTCGTCCATTGATTTGCGCGCGGTCACGGTGCGTCCGACCTGGGGCGCGCAGGAGCACCGGCGCTGGGACCGGTTGGTGGAGCAGCACCACTACCTGGCGTTCCACGGCGTCATCGGCAAGGGCCTGCGCCATGTCGCGGTGCATGGCGAGACCTGGCTCGCACTGATCGGCTGGCAGCCCGGCGCGTTCAAGCTGGGCGCGCGTGATCGCTGGATCGGGTGGTCGGCCGAGCAGCAGTTCCGGCGTCTGCATCTGATCGCCAACAACTCGCGCTTCGTCATTCTGACGCCTGGCCGAGTGCCGAACCTGGCCTCCCGTGTGCTGGGGCTGAGCCTGCGGCGGCTGTCTGAGGACATCCAGGCGGTGCACGGATATCCGGCTCTTCTGGCGGAGACGTTCGTGGACGTCTCGCGATTTGCCGGCACCTGCTACCGCGCGTCGAACTGGCGCTCTCTGGGGCTGACGCGGGGCTTTGCCCGTGAGCCCGGAGGGGCAGCGCGCTGGCGCCACCACGGTCAGCCCAAGGAGGTCTTCGTGTTCGGACTGACAGACGGCGCCCCCGAGGCGCTGAGCCGTACCGGGATGCCGGCACACTGGAACGCCGAGCAGCACACCGAGCCGATGGCCGCGCCCCGGCTGCGCAGCCTGTTCGAGTGTCTGGGTGAGGTGCCCGAGTACCGCCATGCCCGGGGCAAGCGCTATGCGCTCAACACCATTCTGGTGATCGCCGTCGCCGCCCGGCTTGCCGGATACCGGGGGGTGAACGCGTTCGCCCAGTTCGCCGCCCTGCTCTCCCAGGAGCAGCTCGAGGCGGTGGGTGCGTTCTGGAGCCCTTCCAAACAGCGCTACACCCCGCCCGCGATCACCACCTTCCACAAGACCCTCACCGCCCTGCCGCCAGAGACCCTGGACAACGCGATTAGCCAGTGGACCGGCCAGCATGGCAGCGCGCACGCGCCGGTCGCCATGGACGGAAAGGATCTGCGCGGCGCCTCGAAGCAGACCGAAGACGGGCGCAGGATGATGGTGGCGGCGGTCGAGCACGACACCGGCGTGGTCCTCGGGCAGGTCGAGGTCGACCGCAAGAGCAACGAAATCCCGGCCGTGCGCGAACTCTCCAGCGGCCTCGACCTCACAGGCCGGATCGTCACCATGGACGCGATGCACGCTCAGCACGAGACCGCGCGCTGCCTGCTCGGGCGTCGCGCCGACTACGTGATGAGCGCGGTCAAGGACAACCAGGAGATGATCTTCGAAGACCTCAAGGCGATCGACTTCAGCGATGCGCTCTGGCACGAAACCGTCGACAAGGGCCATGGCCGCATCGAGCGCCGACGCTGCGCCGTCGTCGACCTCTCCGCTGCCGAGTGGGACGGCTACGCCAACCTCCACGGGCGACGCCAGGCCATGCGCATCGAGCGCGAACGCGAGATCCTCAAGACCGGCAAGCGCAGCATCAAGGTGACCTGGAGCCTCACCTCGCTCGGCGCAGAGCGCGCCGGACCCGAGGAGTTGCTCGAACTGGTGCGCAACCACTGGCATATCGAGAACCGCCTGCACTACGTGCGCGACTTCACCTACGACGAAGACCGATGCCGGGCCTACGTGCGTCACCTGCCCAGAAATCTCGCCTGCTTGACCAACGCGGCCATCGCCATCGTGCGCTGCGACGGACGCTTCCGTTATCTGCCCGAGGCCAACCGGCACTATGCCGCCCGGGCGCAGGAGGCCCTCGACGCGATCATGACCGCGCCCATCGCCTGAGACAGCACGCCTCTCCCCCGGACCGGGACGTGCCGCCGAGCGGCGCGGGCGGACCGGTGTGCCTGTCGAATCCGAAAACGCCGTCCGGTGGCTTCGAGCAGTCCCCATGACGTCGTCGAGGCAAGCTCGGGGCTCCCCGAACCCCGTGCACCGAGCACGATCCCACTCATCCCGAACCCTCAACCGCGACTAAAAATTGTTCCTGGCCGTACGCCTGGCGGCTCGCGCTGCCATGGGCTAACCTGACTTTGTTCCAAGATGTGGACGGGGAGGAAGCGATGACCAGCGGTTTAATCGGGATTTGCCGGGGGAAGCGGCGTCTCGGGCTTTCGCTTACCGGCCTCGTCGTCGCCGTGGCCTGCGTCGCGGTGGCCTCGAGCCCGGCGCGGGCGCAAGCCGATCTGCCGATAGAGGCCTTCGTCGGGCGCTACGTCGGCAGCGGCATCGCTCGCAACGACCTCAGCGATTATTTCGGCATGACGGTCCGCGATCTCGACGTCACGATCACGGCCCGGGGCGCCGGCTTCACGGTCGCCTGGACGACCGTGATCCGCAGCGGCGGCGATCCCGACAACCCCAAGGTCAAGCGCAAGTCGAGCAGCGCTTCCTTCATGGCCACGGAACGTTACGGCGTTTACCGCGCGGCCGAGCAGGTCAATGTGCTGGCCGGCGAGCGCCTGGCCTGGGCCCGGATCACCGGCCATACCCTAATCGTCTACTCCATGGTCATCGCCGAGGACGGCAGTTACGAACTGCACCAGTACAACCGCACCCTTAGCGGCCTCGGCATGGAGCTGGAGTTTATCCGTGTCCGCGACGGCAAGCCCGGACTCGGCGTTTCCGCCAAGCTGATCAAGGAAGCCCAGTAGGCCGGGGCCGACGAACGCGGCGCCGGGAAGGTCAGGGTCTATTCGAAAATGCGCCTCCGCGCATTTTTTGCGTCTGTTCCGGCCCTCACCCCCTCCCGGCCACCCACGAGAGTATGCTGATAGGGGTGGCCGGGAGGGGGTGAGGGCCGGAGCCGCGCGTTTTCGAACAGACAGTCAGGCGGGGCTGCCGTAGCCGCTGCCCCGGCGAATGGCGAAGGTCTCGACCACGACCGGATAGCGCCATTCGAAAACTTCCGGATCGGTCAGGCGGGAGTTCGTCATATGGGTGTGGACGGCGTCGGTGCCGTCGAAGTCCGGGCTGGCCCCGGAGCCGCCGCAAATCGTCTCGTAATATTGCCGGCCAGCGTCGCCGAAGGTGAAATTGTTCATCGTGCCCTGGGCGGCGGCCATCGCGCCGAGGGCCCCATATAGCGCGTCGACGACGCACTGTGAGGTCTCGACGTTGCCGGCGACGACGGCGGCGGGATAGCGCGGCGCCAGAAGGGAACCCTCGGGGATCACGATGTCGATCGGCTCCAGACAACCGGCGTTGAGGGGGATCGCGTCGTCGACCAAGGTGCGGAAGACGTAGAGTACGGCGGCGCGGCAAACCGCCCCGGGGGCATTGAAGTTGTTCGGGCGTTGGGCCGAGGTGCCGGTGAAATCGACTCGTGCCCGCCGCCCCGCGCGGTCGATCGTGACCTTGACCCGGATGACGGCGCCGTCGTCCATTTCGTAGGCGAAGCTGCCGCCGCGCAGGCCCGGCAACATCCGGCGCACCGATTCGGCCGCGTTGTCGCGGACGTGGCGCATGTACGCCCGCGTCGTTGGCAGCGAATACTGCGCGACCACGTTGAGCAGTTCACGAGAACCGCGGGCACAGGCGGCGATCTGGGCCTTGAGGTCGGCGACGTTCTGGTCCGGGTTGCGCGCCGGCCACCGTCCCGCCGCCAGAACCCGGCGGATGTCGTCCTCCAGAAAGCGTCCCGCGGCGACGAGCTGGAGATTGTCGATCAGGACGCCCTCTTCCTCGACGGACATGCTTCCCGGGGGCATCGAACCGGGGGTGGTGCCGCCGATGTCGGCGTGGTGGCCGCGGGCCGCGACGTGGAACCAAATTTCGTCGCCGGCGGGGTTGAAAACCGGGGCCACGACGGTGACGTCGGGCAGATGGGTGCCGCCGCCGTAGGGGGCGTTGAGCACGTAAACGTCGCCAGGGCGCATCGTCGGCCGCCGGGACGCGATCACCGATTTGACGCTCTCGTCCATCGAGCCGAGATGAACCGGGATGTGGGGGGCATTGGCGACCAGTTCCCCGGCGCCGTCGAAAACCGCGCAGGAGAAATCCAGCCGTTCCTTGATGTTGACCGAGTGGCTGGTGTTTTGCAGGGTCGACCCCATCTGTTCCGCGATCGACATGAACAGATTGTTGAACACTTCCAGCATCACCGGATCGGCCTGGGTCCCCACCGCGGCGGCGCGCTTTTTCGGCCGGGCCCGGGTCAGTATCAGCTCGCCCCGAGGCGAGACCTCGGCCCGCCAACCGGGTTCGACCACGGTGGTACCCGTCCGCTCGACGATGATGGCGGCGCCCGTGACGCGGTCGCCAGCGCCCAGGTCGCGGCGCTGGAAAACCGGGGTTTGGTGATGGACGCCGTCGGAGAACATGCGCACCCGTGTCACCGGCTTGGGGCCGGCCCGGTCCGCCGGAACCCAGGAATCCGGCGCCGCGGTCACGGCGCCGACGGCTTCGACGGAAACCGATTCGACGACGTGACCCCGCTCGGGCACGACGAATCCATAACGCCGCTGGTGGGCGGCGGCGAAACGCGCGGTCAGTTCCTGGCGCGTCCCCTCGTCGATCACCAAGGCGCTGTCGCTACCGCCGTAGCGCATCCGGACCTTGCGCTCGCAGGCCAGAGATTCCGGGGTTAGGCCCTGGGCCGTCAGTTCCTTCCGGGCCTCGGCCTCGAGCTGGGGAAACGTCTCGCCCAGAAGCGTCATCGCCTTGGCGTCGAGTTCGGCTTCCAGGGCCCGTTCGCGGATGACGCGGACCTCGGCGAGACCCATGCCGTAGGCCGACAAGACGCCGGCAAGGGGATGAATGATGACTCGCCGCATGGCCAGGGCGTCGGCGACCTTGCAGGCGTGCTGACCGCCGGCGCCGCCGAAACAGCAGAGAGTGTACGCGGTGACGTCGTGTCCGCGCTTGACCGAAATTTCCTTGATCGCCCGGGCCATGTTGTCGACGGCGATGGTCAGGAAGCCGTCGGCGACCTCCTCCGCGGTCAGGCCTTGGCCGGCGGCGCGGTTGATTTTCGGGGCCAGGGCGGCGAAGGCCGTGGCGACGCTTTCCGGGTCCAGGGGCTGGTCGGCACCGGGACCGAATACCTTGGGGAAGAGGTCCGGCACGAGCTTGCCGACCATGAGATTGGCGTCGGTCACCGTCAGGGGACCGTCCTTGCGATAACACCTCGGACCCGGTTCGGCGCCCGCCGAGCGTGGTCCGACCCGCATCCGGGCCCCGTCGAAGCGCAAGATCGACCCGCCGCCAGCCGCCACCGTATGGATGCGCAGCATCGGCGCCCGCAGGCGGACGCCGGCGACCTCGGTCACGAAGGCCCGTTCGTATTCGCCGTCGAAGTGAGAGACGTCGGTCGAAGTGCCGCCCATGTCGAAGGCGATGATCTTTTCGATTCCGGCCGCCGCGCAGGTCTTGACGGCGCCGACCACGCCCCCCGCGGGTCCGGAGAGGATGCTGTCCTTGCCCTGGAAACGCTCGGCGCCGGTGAGGCCGCCCGAGGACTGCATGAACATCAGGCGGGCCCCGCCGAGATCCGCCGCGACCCGGCGGACGTAACGGCGAAGCAGCGGGGAAAGGTAGGCGTCGACGACTGTGGTGTCGCCGCGGCTGACCAATTTCATCAGCGGGCTGACCCGGTGGGAGACCGATATTTGGGGAAAGCCAACCTCGCGGGCAATCTCGGCGACCGCCACTTCGTGGGCCGGAAAGCGGTAGCCGTGCATCAGGACCACGGCGATCGCCCGGTAGCCCTGGTCATGGGCCTTCCGCAAGGCTGCCCGGGTCGCGACCGGGTCGAGCGGCCGCAGTTCCTCGCCCTGGGCGCCGACGCGGGCGTCGATTTCGATCACCTCGGCGCAGATCTGTTCCGCCAGGACGATGTGGCGGGCGAATATATCCGGCCGGTTCTGGTAACCGATCCGCAAGGCGTCGGCGAATCCCCTGGTGATCGCGAGGACGGTCGCCTCGCCCTGGCGTTCGAGCAAGGCGTTCGTGGCCACGGTGGTGCCCATCTTGACCGCCTCGATCGCGTCCGTGGGCAGGGGATCGTCGGGGCCCAGGCCGATGACGTCGCGAATCCCCCGCAGCACCGCGTCGTCGTAGTGGAAAGGGTTTTCGGACAGGAGCTTGTGGGTCGCCAGGGTCCCGTCGGGCCGTCGGGCGACGATGTCGGTGAAGGTGCCGCCACGGTCGATCCAGAACTGCCATCGGGAAGCCTGCGTCATGGGCATGGAATTCGTTTCATGGGCCGTGGAAACCATGGGATTCGATGTCCCGGCGTCAAGAAAGGCGCCTCCGCGGCGGCAAACGCCGGGGCGCGCCAGGGGCTCGCCAAAAAGCCTCCGCCGGTCCCATCGGTGGAGACGCCGGGCGGCCCTCGCCGACGGGCCCGGAACCAGCGCTCGGCCGACGCCTATTCAGTATAAGATCATGTTCAATTTGGCACTGCCTGTTCGAAAACTACGCGGCGCCGGCCCCCGCCCCCTCCCGGCCACCCATATCAGTATACTCTCGTGGGTGGTCGGGAGGGGGAGAGGGACAGACGCAAAAAATGCGCGGAGGCGCATTTTCGATCAGTCACTTAATGATTGCAGAAATAGAGTGTCCACAAATCGAATGGTAGTAGTTTGCCATATAGTCGTACCCACGATCACGAGTATATCGACTGAGGAAATGCGCGAGTCTCTCCGACATCACTCAACGCGATACCGCGTTTTATTTCATACAACCCCTCAAAAACATGGATATTTCTGGGGAAATAAAAAAACCGGCGTTGGACGCTTGCCGCTCACATTAATCCTGATTATTCTAGACTTTTGAACCAGGTGCGCCGAGCAGATTCTGCGGCTCCTTAATTCCGAACACCGGAATCGTAAATCCGGTCGAGATGATTGCTTTGGATTCATCCAGAGAGGGATTTCCGAAGGCTCAGTTCGCATTTGGTATGCATTGTGGTAGAATGTGCCCGGTTTGTTTAGGGGAGCGAGGAGATGGATCACGAGCGGTTTCGAGACTGGCTTTCGCATGTGGACGGGCTGACGCGGCCCAGCGCGAGGACGGTGATGGCGGCCCTGTCGGGACGGCCGGAGGGCGCGGCCTCGCTGGCGGCGATCGAACTCGGCGTGGACGGAGCACGGCGCTGCCCGCATCTGCGGCCGGCGGCGGTCATCGCGCGGCAAGGCGCGCTCTGCGCCATGTGCAAGGCTTGCGGGCATTCGGCGCGCTGACCGGTACGCCGCTTTCGGGCACTGATCGGCAAGGAGCGCTGGCTGTCCTTCAAGGCCCTGGCCAAGCGGAAACGCGACGCGCCTGGATCGGCGGTCGGCGCGCCGAGCAGGCAGTTCGCTGGCGCCACCGCATCCTTGAGGCGGTCCGGCAACTCCGGACCGGCTTCGGCGGGATCCTCGAGGCCGACGAGACCTTCGTGCTCGAAAGCCTGGCCTCGCGGAGCCGGAAACTGGACCTGCAGCCTGCGCCGGCTGTCGGCGGACAAGCCGGCAAGGCGGGATCTCACGGAGCAAGTCCGGCTCTTCTGGCGCCGCCGACGTGGCGGCGAACGTCTCAGCGGACGCTGCCGGCACCGTGCCGATAGCCTGAAGGAGGCGCTCGAACCGGCATTGCCCCGGATGCCTTGCTCGTCTGACGCGCCGCTTTACCCGCCCGCCGCAGCCCGGCGGCCATCCGCCACGGCGCAATCTCTCCGTCGGAGAACGGCGCAGCGCCCTGCACATCCAGACGGTCAACAGCCGTTCGAACTGACAGGGCTTCCTGCGACGCTACCGCGGCATCGCCAGCCGGGTATCCGACAGTTATGCGCTGGCATCTCTGGAACGCCGACCGACACCGTCCGAGAGCGCTGGCCGCAGCCATGGCGAAGCCATGCACACGGTTCACTGAACGAGTTTCTGGGCGTCGGACTAAACGACTACCCCATGCAAAATGGGGGACAACCCTTTAGTTTCAGGGCTAGTTTTTTGTCCGCCCAGTGATCAGGGTGAGGTGATCGCGGCGCTGGCCATTTCATTCTCGGTGTGGCAGTGTGCCGGTCATGGCGACGCTGCCGGTCTCGGATTCGTCCATTGATTTGCGCGCGGTCACGGTGCGTCCGACCTGGGGCGCGCAGGAGCACCGGCGCTGGGACCGGTTGGTGGAGCAGCACCACTACCTGGCGTTCCACGGCGTCATCGGCAAGGGCCTGCGCCATGTCGCGGTGCATGGCGAGACCTGGCTCGCACTGATCGGCTGGCAGCCCGGCGCGTTCAAGCTGGGCGCGCGTGATCGCTGGATCGGGTGGTCGGCCGAGCAGCAGTTCCGGCGTCTGCATCTGATCGCCAACAACTCGCGCTTCGTCATTCTGACGCCTGGCCGAGTGCCGAACCTGGCCTCCCGTGTGCTGGGGCTGAGCCTGCGGCGGCTGTCTGAGGACATCCAGGCGGTGCACGGATATCCGGCTCTTCTGGCGGAGACGTTCGTGGACGTCTCGCGATTTGCCGGCACCTGCTACCGCGCGTCGAACTGGCGCTCTCTGGGGCTGACGCGGGGCTTTGCCCGTGAGCCCGGAGGGGCAGCGCGCTGGCGCCACCACGGTCAGCCCAAGGAGGTCTTCGTGTTCGGACTGACAGACGGCGCCCCCGAGGCGCTGAGCCGTACCGGGATGCCGGCACACTGGAACGCCGAGCAGCACACCGAGCCGATGGCCGCGCCCCGGCTGCGCAGCCTGTTCGAGTGTCTGGGTGAGGTGCCCGAGTACCGCCATGCCCGGGGCAAGCGCTATGCGCTCAACACCATTCTGGTGATCGCCGTCGCCGCCCGGCTTGCCGGATACCGGGGGGTGAACGCGTTCGCCCAGTTCGCCGCCCTGCTCTCCCAGGAGCAGCTCGAGGCGGTGGGTGCGTTCTGGAGCCCTTCCAAACAGCGCTACACCCCGCCCGCGATCACCACCTTCCACAAGGACCCTCACCGCCCTGCCGCCAGAGACCCTGGACAACGCGATTAGCCAGTGGACCGGCCAGCATGGCAGCGCGCACGCGCCGGTCGCCATGGACGGAAAGGATCTGCGCGGCGCCTCGAAGCAGACCGAAGACGGGCGCAGGATGATGGTGGCGGCGGTCGAGCACGACACCGGCGTGGTCCTCGGGCAGGTCGAGGTCGACCGCAAGAGCAACGAAATCCCGGCCGTGCGCGAACTCTCCAGCGGCCTCGACCTCACAGGCCGGATCGTCACCATGGACGCGATGCACGCTCAGCACGAGACCGCGCGCTGCCTGCTCGGGCGTCGCGCCGACTACGTGATGAGCGCGGTCAAGGACAACCAGGAGATGATCTTCGAAGACCTCAAGGCGATCGACTTCAGCGATGCGCTCTGGCACGAAACCGTCGACAAGGGCCATGGCCGCATCGAGCGCCGACGCTGCGCCGTCGTCGACCTCTCCGCTGCCGAGTGGGACGGCTACGCCAACCTCCACGGGCGACGCCAGGCCATGCGCATCGAGCGCGAACGCGAGATCCTCAAGACCGGCAAGCGCAGCATCAAGGTGACCTGGAGCCTCACCTCGCTCGGCGCAGAGCGCGCCGGACCCGAGGAGTTGCTCGAACTGGTGCGCAACCACTGGCATATCGAGAACCGCCTGCACTACGTGCGCGACTTCACCTACGACGAAGACCGATGCCGGGCCTACGTGCGTCACCTGCCCAGAAATCTCGCCTGCTTGACCAACGCGGCCATCGCCATCGTGCGCTGCGACGGACGCTTCCGTTATCTGCCCGAGGCCAACCGGCACTATGCCGCCCGGGCGCAGGAGGCCCTCGACGCGATCATGACCGCGCCCATCGCCTGAGACAGCACGCCTCTCCCCCGGACCGGGACGTGCCGCCGAGCGGCGCGGGCGGACCGGTGTGCCTGTCGAATCCGAAAACGCCGGAATCCGGTGGCTTCGAGCAGTCCCCATGACGTCGTCGAGGCAAGCTCGGGGCTCCCCGAACCCCGTGCACCGAGCACGATCCCACTCATCCCGAACCCTCAACCGCGACTAAAAATTGTTCCTGCCTTTAGTTTCCGGAAGACAAATCCGTAACCGCCTCTTCGCAGGTTGGAAAACGACAAAAGCCCGTCTGTTGAATTCCACAGTGAAACATGAAAAGCCGTGTCGGCTGCGGACGGATCCGCGGGATGATCATTTGATTACCGCGCCGATCTGGGTTCGGCCCAGGGGGAAAACGAGTGACAAAACAGATTTTGCTGATCAGCGCGAGTTGGTGGATTCGAGAGGGGCTGAAGCGAATCGTCGCCGACCTTGATCCCGGCTACGCCTTGACCGGAATCGAGAACGAGAGCGAGGCCACTGGTTTCAAGGTCGAGAGCCTCGCCCTTATCGTTCTTGATTTCAAGACTCCCGAGCTCAATGAATTGCCCCGCCTCGAGATTCTGCGAAAGCGGTTTCCCAAGATTCCGCTCGTGGTTCTCGCGGAATCACGAGAACGCAGCGACGTTTTCCGGGTTCTGGCCAGCGGCGCGGACGGTTACGTTCCAAAGTCGATGAGCCGCGAAATGGCGGTCACCGCGCTTAACAACGTCTTGTCCGGAGGCGATTACGTGCCTCTCTCGTTCCTGTCGAAAACCGTGGTCAAGCACACGGCCACCAGCGACACGATACCCCGCGGACCGCGGACATTGGACCGGATGCCGAATCTCACCCCCCGGGAATACGCCGTGCTCGGACTACTCACGGAGGGATGCACCAACGACCAGATCGCGAACAAACTCGCGGTCCGACCGAGCACGGTCAAGGTCCACGTCAAGAATATCCTGAACAAATTCGGTGTCGAGAACCGGACCCAGGCCGCGGTTTTCGCTCAGCGAATGGAATCCACGAAATGATGGATCAACCTGTCCCAACGCTTCGGAAATAAGCGTTGGGGTTGATCCACTATGCCGACCGTTTTTCCGCTAGGCCGTGCTGGGTTACAAGGTAATTGATGGCCTTGACCACGGCTGGTTCCGTTAACGGCTTTTGCAGGATGACAGGATCGCTCGCCTTCCAGGCGTGGTCGTTCATGATCTCGCTTTTTCGTTCGGTTATGAATATGGCGTGATTCTTGATCGCTTTTAACATCAGCCGGTCGAGAATTTTCCCGATCTTCATTTCGGTGTTATCGAGATCGATAAAGAGATAGCCATCCGGGCGCGGCGCGAAGAGGTGCATGAATTCTTTCACCGAAACATGGGTGGCAACGTCGAAAGACATTACCTCCAAGAACTCACGTAGGGCAAGCCGAACCATTTCTTCCGAAGACACAACATGTATTTTTATTCTCTGTACCATTTTTGAGCAAACTCCTTTGGGATTGCGTTTTCCAGCACGATCCCTGTCAGTCTGTTGGAAAACTCGCGGCACCGGCCCCCGCCCCCTCCCGGCCACCCATATCAGCATACTCTCGTGGGTGGCCGGGAGGGGGAGAGGGACAGACGCAAAAAATGCGCGGACGCGCATAGACGAACAAACACTTAGTGTTTGGATGATCCCACCGCAAGGGACGCGAGACGGGCACAACGAGCGCCAATGTCTTCCATCACCGGCGGGGGATCGCGGGCGGCAGTGAAGCCCGGCTGAACATATCGAGTGCTCCGCCGGCGAGTAACACCCGGTTCCTTTTTGGTGGCGCGGACTCTGGTCGGGGTTTGGCACGGTCGGTCGCCGGGACGCTGTCGAGTGGCGTCGTCCAAGCTCCCGATTCACGTCGCACCGCACCTTGTGTTACAATGGCCGCGATGAAGATGATGTCGTTAGGGTGATGGTCGAAACGTCCGAGGAAAATAAGCGTCGGTTTCGACGCGCGCGAACTTTCTTTACCGGGGTGATCACGGACAAAGGCCAATTGACCGACGTGGTCGTCGCCGATATCTCGGCCAACGGGGCCAAGGTTCGCGTCAAGGGGGAGGTTCCCGAGGCGGACAATTTCAAGCTCAGGGTCAACGGGGTCGGAGAGTTCGAGGCCACGGTGTGCTTTCGCGAGGGCGTTACCTTGGGCGTCCGATTCGACGAGGGCGCGGAAGAGGTCGCGAAGGCCTTTCGCGGACGCCTGAAGGGATTGTACCCGGCTTCGTAGCGCCGCGATCCCGAGTCGCCGCCCCGGCCCGAGTCGCCGCCCTTAAAGAGTCCGGCTCGGCGAGCACGGGAGCGCATCGTCGGGTTCATCGATCGGCGGCGACGCCAACCCGACCCTGGCGATCGCCCCTCTTGCGCCTCGGCGACCATTCACAATTCAGCACCCAAGGATGAATACACCACATCCCCCCAAGGGTTGCGCGCCGAACGCGCTTCTACGGCTTTTTGGCGCGTCCCCGGTCGAGAAGGGTCGCGGCCGTCGCCGGGGTGACGCATTTCACCTTCTCGGAACCGTCGAGGATAAGCGGTTCGAGTCCGCTCCGGCACACTTGCGGCGACGTATCCGGGCCGTCGGATTCGCCGCCGGTCGAGGAGACCCCGGATAGCGATACGTCTTTGTCGAACTCTATCATGACGTCGTTCCACCTGGCGAGGGTTTCGTCGAAGGCATCGTTGAATCGGCTCAGCACGTTTTCCCAGTCGCCGACCGATCCCTGTCGGATCTCACCCAACCATCGGTCGATCTCGACACGGCTGTTCTTGAGCGCCGCCAATGAATTCCGCAACCCGCCCGCCAACGCCCCACCCTCTTCAGGGATCAGGAATTCGATTTTCATCTCGAGGTCGTAGATCTGCGAATCGAGCTCGTCCAGAAGCTCCTTCGCCAGCTGAATGGTTTCGTCTCTCTTATCGACCGAGAACTGGCTGAGCTTTTCCAAAGTGTCGCGAAAAAACTTTTCGGTCGGATCGGGCAGGTTCGTCCCACCGTCGTTTTCCGCCCCCGAGGCGGCGACCGGCGCCAGCATCAGCGCCCCGGAAAAAACGATCGCGAATACCCGCGCGAGCACCGTTTTCGTGGTCATCGTTCGGCCCAGCAAGTGATCCCGAGCGACGACGGGCGAGGGCCCAACGTGAACCGCCGCTCGCCACCAATTCAATACCAGTGATCCTACGGCGTCAACGCGCCACCCCTAAAACCGATAAAAAAGGCGACAGTTTACCAATTTATGTCATTACCGGACAAACGGGGGCGGTATACTTATTTTGGACAAACGGGGACAGTATATCTATTTTTAATATGATTGCCGCGTTTTATCAATAAGTTAATAAGAACACGGCTCCACCGAAGACGCCTGTCGGTCGACAGGAAACTCGAGACCGCCGCGACCATTCGAGGCATGACACCGAAAATATCGACGCCGCGATCGCGCTCGGCAATATTGATGAAAATAAGTTAACTGTCCCCGGTTTATGCGTCCCGGACGTCGAGATCGTGCGCAAGGTGATCTACGCCCAGGGCGGCGACGCGAGCCTGACGATCAGCCGGCCCGAGGCCGAGCTGTTGTTCGATTTCAATGACGCGACCGTCGACAGCGAGAACGCGCCGAGCTGGCAGAATCTTTTTGTCCACGCGATCGCCAGCCATCTAATGTTTCCGCGCGCCGCGCCCACCGTCGCCAGCGCCGACGAGGTGCAACGACGCGAGACTTGGCTCGATCAGCGCCGAGGTATCGGGGGACTCCTGGCGTCCGTCGGAAAGTCGGTGGCGAAATTCTCCGATAGCTGGAAAACCGCGACCGAAGCCGACAGCACTTTCACCTAACGTGAAACCGCCCGCGAGCGCGAGGCCGCCGCCCGCGAGGCGATCGACGAATCGGAAGCCCAATGGCTGGTCAGTCGCATCCATGCCGATCGCATCATGGACTCGAACGGACGCGCCTTGCTCGCTTTCATCAAAAAAAAACTCACCCAATATTCACTCTGCCCTGAACGGGTTGTTCGACGAACTCGGTATTTGACGGTTTGTCATAGGCCCCTGTGTCGACCTAATCTACCGGTCATCAGTTTCAGCGCCGATCCGCGCTAGCACTAGCAGTTCGCGCGATCGGTCAGGGGCCGTTCTTGAACTCCTCCATGCTCAAACCTCATTTCCCAAGGTTTCAAAGCGTAAGAAAAAACTATACACTGTCCACAGTTTCGCGGAATTCTGATTCAAGTCATTGGAACAGCCATTCAGTACCGAGATGCGGAAAACGCCCGTGCAATTGGCTATGCCGACTCCCGGCCACATCGGTGCGACCATCAAGCCGACCTCCATCGGCCCGATCGGCCAAGACAATCGGCGTTTTCGCGCAGGGCTAGTTTTTTGTCCGCCCAGTGATCAGGGTGAGGTGATCGCGGCGCTGGCCATTTCATTCTCGGTGTGGCAGTGTGCCGGTCATGGCGACGCTGCCGGTCTCGGATTCGTCCATTGATTTGCGCGCGGTCACGGTGCGTCCGACCTGGGGCGCGCAGGAGCACCGGCGCTGGGACCGGTTGGTGGAGCAGCACCACTACCTGGCGTTCCACGGCGTCATCGGCAAGGGCCTGCGCCATGTCGCGGTGCATGGCGAGACCTGGCTCGCACTGATCGGCTGGCAGCCCGGCGCGTTCAAGCTGGGCGCGCGTGATCGCTGGATCGGGTGGTCGGCCGAGCAGCAGTTCCGGCGTCTGCATCTGATCGCCAACAACTCGCGCTTCGTCATTCTGACGCCTGGCCGAGTGCCGAACCTGGCCTCCCGTGTGCTGGGGCTGAGCCTGCGGCGGCTGTCTGAGGACATCCAGGCGGTGCACGGATATCCGGCTCTTCTGGCGGAGACGTTCGTGGACGTCTCGCGATTTGCCGGCACCTGCTACCGCGCGTCGAACTGGCGCTCTCTGGGGCTGACGCGGGGCTTTGCCCGTGAGCCCGGAGGGGCAGCGCGCTGGCGCCACCACGGTCAGCCCAAGGAGGTCTTCGTGTTCGGACTGACAGACGGCGCCCCCGAGGCGCTGAGCCGTACCGGGATGCCGGCACACTGGAACGCCGAGCAGCACACCGAGCCGATGGCCGCGCCCCGGCTGCGCAGCCTGTTCGAGTGTCTGGGTGAGGTGCCCGAGTACCGCCATGCCCGGGGCAAGCGCTATGCGCTCAACACCATTCTGGTGATCGCCGTCGCCGCCCGGCTTGCCGGATACCGGGGGGTGAACGCGTTCGCCCAGTTCGCCGCCCTGCTCTCCCAGGAGCAGCTCGAGGCGGTGGGTGCGTTCTGGAGCCCTTCCAAACAGCGCTACACCCCGCCCGCGATCACCACCTTCCACAAGACCCTCACCGCCCTGCCGCCAGAGACCCTGGACAACGCGATTAGCCAGTGGACCGGCCAGCATGGCAGCGCGCACGCGCCGGTCGCCATGGACGGAAAGGATCTGCGCGGCGCCTCGAAGCAGACCGAAGACGGGCGCAGGATGATGGTGGCGGCGGTCGAGCACGACACCGGCGTGGTCCTCGGGCAGGTCGAGGTCGACCGCAAGAGCAACGAAATCCCGGCCGTGCGCGAACTCTCCAGCGGCCTCGACCTCACAGGCCGGATCGTCACCATGGACGCGATGCACGCTCAGCACGAGACCGCGCGCTGCCTGCTCGGGCGTCGCGCCGACTACGTGATGAGCGCGGTCAAGGACAACCAGGAGATGATCTTCGAAGACCTCAAGGCGATCGACTTCAGCGATGCGCTCTGGCACGAAACCGTCGACAAGGGCCATGGCCGCATCGAGCGCCGACGCTGCGCCGTCGTCGACCTCTCCGCTGCCGAGTGGGACGGCTACGCCAACCTCCACGGGCGACGCCAGGCCATGCGCATCGAGCGCGAACGCGAGATCCTCAAGACCGGCAAGCGCAGCATCGAGGTGACCTGGAGCCTCACCTCGCTCGGCGCAGAGCGCGCCGGACCCGAGGAGTTGCTCGAACTGGTGCGCAACCACTGGCATATCGAGAACCGCCTGCACTACGTGCGCGACTTCACCTACGACGAAGACCGATGCCGGGCCTACGTGCGTCACCTGCCCAGAAATCTCGCCTGCTTGACCAACGCGGCCATCGCCATCGTGCGCTGCGACGGACGCTTCCGTTATCTGCCCGAGGCCAACCGGCACTATGCCGCCCGGGCGCAGGAGGCCCTCGACGCGATCATGACCGCGCCCATCGCCTGAGACAGCACGCCTCTCCCCCGGACCGGGACGTGCCGCCGAGCGGCGCGGGCGGACCGGTGTGCCTGTCGAATCCGAAAACGCCGTCCGGTGGCTTCGAGCAGTCCCCATGACGTCGTCGAGGCAAGCTCGGGGCTCCCCGAACCCCGTGCACCGAGCACGATCCCACTCATCCCGAACCCTCAACCGCGACTAAAAATTGTTCCTGCGTTTTCGCGGCCGCGCTTGACACTTCCGGCGGACCACACCATCCTGTGACACTTCCGAGGGGAGCCCCGTCCAGGGGCTGAGAGACCAAACAGGGGGCCGGAGGCGGCCGCCGCCAGATGGGAAACCCTTTGAACCTGATCCGGATCATGCCGGCGGAGGGATAAGGAACGCGGCCATCGAGACCCGCTAGATCGACCGCTCTCAACAGTTTCCCCCCGCCGAACGTTTTACCGGATCTCCGATACTCTTGGGCCCAAGAGGAGGTCTGCCGTGAACGTCATCGCCAAGCCACCGAGGATTTCCGTCACCACCGGACCGTTGCCGGCTTCGCGCAAGGTTTATCTCAACGGCGAACGCTATCCCGGGCTCAAGGTGCCGGTGCGTGAAATCAGCCTCCACGAATCGGCCCACGAGCCGCCGATTCGGGTTTACGACACCTCCGGACCCTATACCGACCCCGAGGCGGAGATCGACATTCACCAAGGCCTGCCGGCGATCCGGGAACCCTGGATCCGGGGCCGCGGCGACGTCGAGGAATACGCCGGCCGGCGGGTCGAAACGGCCGACAACGGCTTTGCCAGAGGCGACCGCCTCGTCCCCGAGTTTCCGCTCCGGCGCCGGCCGCTCAGGGCCAAGGCGGGCCGGGCAGCGACGCAGCTCGCCTACGCCCGCTCCGGCCAGGTGACGGAGGAGATGGCGTACATCGCCATCCGCGAGAATCTCGGCCGCGAAAGCGCGGGCGGCGACGGGGAGTCCTTCGGCGCCGCGATTCCCGACCGGGTGACGCCCGAGTTCGTCCGTGACGAGGTCGCCCGGGGACGGGCCATCATTCCCAGCAACATCAACCACCCGGAAACCGAGCCGATGATCATCGGGCGCAATTTCCTGGTCAAGATCAACGCCAACATCGGCAATTCGGCGGTGACCTCCTCGGTCGCCGACGAGGTCGACAAGATGGTCTGGGCGACGCGCTGGGGGGCCGACAACGTCATGGATTTGTCGACCGGGCGCAATATCCACAACATCCGCGAATGGATCGTGCGCAATTCGCCGGTTCCCATCGGCACGGTGCCGATCTACCAAGCC
Organism: Alphaproteobacteria bacterium; assembly: GCA_965218865.1. Lineage (GTDB taxonomy): Bacteria > Pseudomonadota > Alphaproteobacteria > JAAXGF01 > JAAXGF01 > CBDCME01. The sequence goes on along the minus strand of CBDCME010000044.1, from coordinate 47,131 downwards.
CTGGAAAAGGTCGGCGGCGTCGCCGAGGAGCTGACCTGGGAGATCTACCGCGATACCCTGATCGAGCAGTGCGAGCAGGGGGTCGATTACTTCACCATCCACGCCGGCGTTCGTCTCCCCTACATCCATCTGACGGCAAGGCGGGTGACCGGTATCGTCAGCCGAGGCGGAGCGATCATGGCCAAGTGGTGCCTTGCCCATCACCAGGAAAGCTTCCTCTACACGCACTTCGACGAGATCTGCGACATCATGCGCGGCTACGACGTCAGCTTCTCCCTCGGCGACGGCCTGCGCCCGGGATCGATCGCCGACGCCAACGACGAGGCCCAGTTCGCCGAGCTCGGGACCCTGGGCGAGCTGACCCGGATCGCCTGGAAGAAAGACGTCCAGGTGATGATCGAGGGTCCCGGCCACGTGCCGATGCACAAGATCAAGATCAACATGGACAAGCAGCTCGCGGAATGCGGCGAGGCACCTTTCTACACCCTGGGGCCGCTGACCACCGACATCGCCCCGGGCTACGACCACATCACCAGCGCCATCGGCGCCGCCATGATCGGCTGGTTCGGTACCGCCATGCTGTGCTACGTGACCCCCAAGGAGCACCTCGGCTTGCCCGACCGGGACGACGTCAAGGCCGGCGTCGTCACCTACAAGATCGCGGCCCACGCCGCCGACCTGGCCAAGGGCCACCCGGGAGCCCAGGAACGAGACGACGCCCTCAGCCGGGCCCGCTTCGAATTCCGTTGGCAGGACCAGTTCAACCTTTCGCTCGATCCCGAGACCGCCCGCGCCTTCCACGATCAGACCCTGCCCAAGGAGGCCCACAAGGTTGCCCACTTCTGCTCGATGTGCGGCCCCAAGTTCTGTTCCATGAAAATTTCCCGGGAAGTGCGCGAGCACGCCGAATCGGGCATGGCCCAAATGGCGGAGATGTTCCGCCAGGGCAGCGGCGAGATCTACCAGAGCCAGGCCGAACTCGACGCCTTGGCGGCCGCGAACAAATCCCTCAAAGCCACCGCCGAACCGGCGCCCGCACCCGGGCCGACAACGGTAGCCTGAAGCTCGGGCCCGCGCCCCCCGCCGCCAGCGGCTCGGCCCGGGCCCGCCCCTCTCCGGGCGGGATCATCAACGGACTTTTTTACGAGTTTGCCAAGGTCTTTGGCCGTGGATTACCGCGCAATCAAAGGGCTGGCAAACTCACTGCGGCGTGGCGTTTTCACCTTTTCGGAAAATTACCCCCCTGTACCATTTAATACCAACCGCCCTTAACATTGCCTTGTGCGATCCCACGCTCTGAGGCCGATGGACATGATCTTCCAAGGTTGGTCGGTCAGGTTGTTCCAGGCTTGGCAAGAGGCCTCGACGATGGCTTCATAGGAGTCGAAGACACGATTGGAGAGCCAGTTCTGGCGGAGGTATTGCCAGACATTTTCGGCGGGATTGAGCTCCGGGGACTTGGGTGGCAAAGGCACGAGGGAGATGTTCTCCGGGATGCCGAGTTTGGCAGTGGTGTGCCATGCGGCTTGGTCGAGCAGCACGACGGCATGGGCGTTTGGGGCAACGGCCCGGCTGATTTCCTCGAGATGCAGGTCCATGGCTTCAGTATTGGCGCGCGGCATGACCAGCGCCGCGCCCTCACCGCGCTCGGGGCAGATGGCGCCGAAGAGATACGCCGAAGAGGTCCGTAGGTCCTTGACCTGGCGCGGGCGCGATCCCTTTGGGGCCCACTGGCGCACCAGGCTGTTCTTCTGGCCGACGCGCATTTCATCTTGAAACCAAACCTCGATGGGCGTGTCCGGTGGCTGTGCCGCTACGATTTTCGCCAAGTGTTCGGGAAAACTTTTTTTTAAATTCCTCCTGTGCCCGCGCATCCTGGCCGACGTGGCGCGGGCGCGCGGAAATATGCGAGAACCCGAGCGCGGCCAGCAGCTTGCCGACGCTCCGCTCGTGATAGTCCACGCCGAAGCGCGTTCGGATCAGTTGCTTGAGATCGATGCAGCGCCAGCGCACGACCCCATCCCGTTCGGGATCGGGACCGGCCTCGATAGCCCGCGAAAGCGCCGCCATTTGCGACGGCGTCAACCGACGCAACGCCCCGTTCGGCTTGCGGTCGATCAGACCGGCCGGACCTCCCGCGTTGAACCGGTGAACCCAGTCCCGCAACGTCTGCCGATCCATGCCGCCAATACCCGCCGCGCACGCTCGATCCATCCCATCGTAGATGGCCGCCATCGACAAAAGCCGTCGCGCCTGGTTCCCATCATCGCTCCGTGCCGCAAGAACACGGACTCTTTCAGCATCAAAGTCGTTTCGCAAAGGAATCGTTGGCATTGAACACACTCCCTTGTTGCCAACAACCTTGAATCACACAAAACCTGGCGTGTAAACCTTTGCGCGAGTCAAACTCTGGGGCGGTTGGTATAAGTTGACCACTCGAACATAGAAAGTTGATGTGGTTGTTGTTTTGTGGGTAACGCGGAGCGTTATCCACAAAATGCGGTCAGCTGAAGATCTGATCGGGTCATTTTTTCGGATCGGACGAGCCTTCTGGGAGCGACCCATTGCTCCCTGTGTTTCGAGCGCCTGGGGGGGACGCGTGCCCCGGAGGGACGGCCGCGGCGGACAGCCGGTGGGGAGTTGCGCCTGCGAGCGCCAGTACAGGGAATGTTCGGCGTCGCGGCGGTCCGAGGCAAGAGAGGAGAAAGGCGATGAACTTTGATTGGTTTGCTGGCATTGACTGGGCGACCGAGAGGCACCAGGTTTGCCTTCTTGATGGTAACGGCGTCATCGTCGTTGAAAGGTCGTTCGCCCACAGCGGGGAAGGGATGGCCGAGTTGTGCGCGTGGCTGACGAAAAAGAGTGGCAGTGTGCCGGAGAGGATTGCCGTCTCCATCGAGGTCCCGCATGGGGCGGTCGTCGATACCTTGCTGGAGCGGGGTTTCGCCATTCACAGTATCAACCCCAAGCAGCTCGACCGCTTTCGCGATCGTTTCACCGTCGCCGGCGCCAAGGACGACCGCCGCGACGCCCATGTCCTCGGCGATTCCTTGCGCACCGACGGCCATTGCTTTCGTCGCTTGAAGGCCGATGCTCCCGCCATCATCGAACTGCGCGAATATTCGCGCCTGGGCCGAGGACCTCGGCCAGGAGCGCGTGCGCCTCGCCAACCACCTGCGCGAACAGTTGAGACGCTATTATCCCCAGGCCTTGGAGGTCAGCGACGATGTCGCCAGCGAGTGGTTTCTCGCCCTGTGGAAGAAGGCGCCCACTCCCGAGAAGGCGCGGCGCATCCGAACCAATACCGTTGCCAAGCTGCTGAAAACCCACCGCATCCGCAAAATCGACGCGCCTGAAGTGTTGCGCCTCTTGCGCCAAAAGCCGCTCACCGTCGCGCCGGGAACTATCGCCGCCGCTTGCGCTCATATCGGTTCCCTGGCCGAGCGTTTGCGCCTGGTCAACCGCCAGGTCAAGCAGGCCCGAAGCCGCATCGACGGCCTCTGCCGACACATCGCCGATCAACAGGACAGCGCCTCGGGGCAGAAATCCGAGCAGCGCGACGTGGACATCCTGCTTTCCATGCCCGGAATCGGGAGGACCGTCCTCGCCACGCTGCTCGCAGAAGCCTCGACGCCCCTGCGGGAAAGAAATTACCAGGCCCTGCGCACCTTGTCCGGCGCCGCCCCCGTTACCCGCCGGAGCGGCAAACGCTGTCTCGTCATCATGCGTCAGGCCTGCCACGTTCGGCTGCGAACCGCCCTTTACCACTGGGCCCGCGTCGCCATCCAACACGATCCCATCAGCCGCCAACGCTATGCCGCCCTTAGGGCCCGGGGACACGGCCACGCCAGAGCGCTGAGAACCGTCGCCGATAGACTGCTTGCCGTCGCCTGCGCCATGCTCAGAAATCAAACCCTCTTCGATCCATCCCATGCTCAAAAAAAAGGCGATATTATACTTGACGTACCACAGGGGCACTGCTAGTATGCATCCATTGAAGGGAGCATACCATGACAAGCGTTTTAGAGAGACCTGAATTCCATGACGAAAAAGCGGCGTACGCCTATGTCGAAGCGAAACTGTGGCCGAATGGGCCGACGTGTCCCAAGTGCGGCGGAACGGATCGCGCCGGCAAGCTGAACGGCAAGAGCACCCGCATCGGAACCTATAAGTGTTACCGATGCCTCAAGCCCTTCACCGTGAAGATCGGGACCGTCTTCGAATCCAGCCACGTCAAGATGCACCAATGGTTGCAAGCTATTTACCTCATGTGCGCCAGCAAAAAGGGCATTAGCTCGAACCAGCTTCACCGGACGCTGGGTGTAACTCTCAAGACGGCTTGGTTCATGTCCCACCGCATCCGTGAGGCCATGCGCGACGGTTCCCTGTCCGCGATGGGTGGGCCGGGCAAGACGGTGGAATCCGACGAGACGTTCATCGGCAAGAAGTATGAGAAACCCGAGGGCGCGCGTGGATATGCCCATAAGGAAGCCGTGCTAAGCCTCGTCGAACGCGGCGGCGAAGTCCGGTCCAGGCACGTGCCAGCCGTCAACGCCGAAACCCTGCGACCCATCCTCGCGGGGCAACTGGACCCCGATTCAACGCTCATGACGGACGAAGCGGGCCAGTACCGCTCCATCGGCAAGGACTACGCCGGGCACGAGACGGTCAATCACGGCATAGGAGAATATGTGCGCGGTGATGCACACACTAATACCCTGGAAGGCTATTTCTCAATTTTCAAGCGCGGCATGAAGGGTGTCTATCAGCACTGTTCGAGCAGGCACCTTAAGCGGTACTTGTGCGAATTCGATTTTCGCTACAACCACCGCTGTGCCCGTGGTATAGGGGATGCTGAGCGTACAGAGCTTGCGCTTGCTGGCATCGTCGGGAAACGGCTTCTGTACAGGGACTCGTCAATGGGGTAGGTTCCGGCGATGAGGATGACTGCATGGCCGATCCCAAGGACATAGATTCCCAACTCACACTCGAACTCAACGCCGACTCTTTCACTTCCGACGAGTTCCGCAAAAGCGTGGACGCTTTCGACGGTCTGCTCAAGGCGATGACGAAAGCCGTCTGCCATGACGATTCTTCCGTGGAATGGCGTGTGCGGGTGAAGCCAGGGAGTGTGCTTATATGTGCCGATGCTACTGCCGATCAGCATACGATTGACCGTATCAAAGTGGCGGCGAACAGGAGTTTGGCGGGCCACCCGCCGTCAATTCATTCCGACGAAGTGGTCAAGCACATTCAGGTTCTGTCCAGTGTCAAGAAAGCCTGTGTCTGGATAGGCAAAGATGGTCATGAAATCACGCACGACGTTTACCAGACGGTAAAGGCAGCACTCAGGCCAGCGTATAAGGTTCAAGGAAGCGTGGAAGGGCGGCTTTCCACCTTGAGCGAACACAGTGGTCTGGCGATCTACGAGCCGGTATGGAACAAAAGAATAGAATGTATGGTGCCCGATGAGTTGCTTGACGGCATGCGACACCTGTGGCGCAAGAGAGTCACTGCTCACGGCGTGGTTCATTATCGTGCCGATGGATTTCCTGCACGTATCGATGCTGAGACCGTGGAGCCATTTCCCGATGACGGGGATTTGCCGTCCCACATGGATGTGCTGGGCATTCTTCGTCCGCAGTAATGCCGAAATCCCCAGAGAGACGCTATTGGGATTCGGATTGTTTCCTCGGCTGGTTGGAGCAAGAGAATGACAAAGCGGAAGCGTGTAAACAAGTCTTGGAACTCTCCAAAAGAGGCAAGATAGAGATCGTCACGAGTGCATTGACACTCGCGGAGGTCTTGCGCATGCGCGGCCATGCACGAATTACGCTTGAAAGGCGAACGACGGTCAGGGAATTCTTCGGACGGCGTTACATAATCGTGATTCCAATCCTGCGTGAGATTGCGGAACGGAGCCAAGACCTTGTGTGGGATCATGGAATCAAGCCGAAGGACGCACTCCATGTTGCATCCGCAATATCGGCTGGGTTAAAGCTGTTCAACACGTTCGATATCGATTTGATAAGCAAAAGCGGTACTATCGGTGGCTCAGTATTGGTGATTGAGAAACCAAATGCTTGGGAGCTAAATGTATGAAAGACAACGAATCTCAAATCGACAAATTCCGTCGCGCCGCCCGCGAGCTTGGGTGCGACGAGTCCGAGGATGCATTGGATTCGGCGATGGATCGGCTTGATCTGAAACCGGAGAAAAAGCGCTCCGATAGCGTTAAGAGCGAATCCCCTGGTTCTTGAGTCTGGCGACAAATGCTTCTTGAGACCTTGCACCCTTCATGGAGTTGCACGCGCCGCATAGAAGCTGAAGGTTGTCAAGGTGATCGCTTCCCGCCTTCGATTTCGGCACGACGTGATCCACGGTCATGTTTCGGAACGGGAACATGATGCGGCAACCCGCGCATATCCCCTCTTGACGGCCGAACAACGTATGCCTGTGCGTTCTGTAGCTGGGCAACGGCCCGTGGTCTGTACGGGCCGGTATGTCCTGGCGGTGCTTCACATCGTCGAACAGCGGCCCCCGGTCGTCGCGTAGTCGCTTGAGCACCAGCTTAGCCGCCAGCGGCGACAGGTCGATTCCTATCCATTGGCGTTGTAGCCGATCCGCTGCGACAAGGGCCGTGGCGCAACCGCAAAATGGATCAAGCACCACGGCGCCTTCGTTGGAGCTGGCCTTGACGATGCGCTCCAATAAGGCGAGCGGCTTTTGGGTGGGGTAGCCCACGCGTTCCTTTGCCGAGGATGAAATGACGGGAATACGCCACACATCGGAAATCGCTTTTCCCTCATCCATAATGTCGCGCAGCCGTTTCAATCGGCTCTTGCTGTTGCCGCGCCCGCCAGGCATCCAGATCGCTTCAACTCCATGTTCGTCGAGATATACTTTTTGTTTGCGAGTTTTGATTATCTCGTCCCGTGTCCATGGTTCTTTCGGCATTGAGAAAAAGGATTGGCCGCTTGTTGCGTAAAACAGGATAGAATCGTGTTTTCGGTTAAAGAATCGTGGAGATTCATGAGACGGAATGTGTAGTCCCAAACAATTTCGTTCCTGAACGCGTTTCGTCCGAACATGCTGTCCATTAGGAGCTTCAAGTAGTGGGAGGCCGTGGGGTCGCAATGGAGATAGATTGATCCCGTTGGCTTGAGCAGCCGCCGCATTTCCAGTAGGCGCACAGCCATCATTATCAGGTAGGACTTCATGCTCTTGCCGTGGGTGAGCCCGGCGGCGTCTATGGCGGCGTAGACGGTCGGTTCCCTGTCGGCGACTTCCCCATGCCACGCTTCGTCAACGTCGCTGAGCGACCACGTATCCTTGAACGCGGCCCCAGCCGCTTCCGAACCTATGGGAGCGCTGTAGTTCCGGTTACTGTTGAACGGCGGGTCAAGGTAGATCAGATCGATCGAGGCACTGTTCATGCCCCGCATGATGTCGAGGTTGTCACCCGTCCATAGCGTCCGGTTCAACCAATTTGGACTGTCATTCATGGGGTAATATCCTGACAATGGTGGTACGTCAAGTATAATATCGCCAAAAAAAAGCCCAACGCCGCCTCACTCCGGCAGCGTGACCACCTCTCATTTCCCCCTTGCTCAATGGTGGGGAGTCCCCCCCGCCGGGGTTCTCCAGCCGAACGATCGTTTCGCCCCCGTGGCCACCCTTTAAAATCAATCTTGGAGGCGGCTTGCTCGTGATCGGTCTTTTCAACCGCGAGCCGCCGTTTGTTGGCTGACGGAAAGGGGTGATCAATAGCCGCGCAATTCTTGGAGGCGGGATTGCTGTTCGGGCGTTAACAGATTCCGGATCCGGATGAGCAAGGAGAGATGCGCCGTTCGGACCTGATTTTCGGCCGTCATGGCGCGTTGTGCCGCCGCTTCCGCGCCTTCCTCGTCGATGGGATGCTCATCGAGGGCGGCGATCAGATCGCCCTCGGCGGCGACGTGCTCGAGTTCGGCGCCCATCATGTCGGGTTGTAGGGCCTTTACGACCGAAATGATTTCCGCCCGTTGTTCTTCCGTCAAATCGATGTCGTGCCCGTGCCTGATGATAAGATCCGGTGGGATCAATCGGAATTCGATGGGATCGGCGTCCGCAGGAATCTCGTTCGCCGGCGGCTGACCGAGTGCCTCGCCAAGTCCGGCCATCGTGAGCAGGATTAGCAGGCTCGTCGCGAAGAAGACGAAACGGGTTACGCCGCGATTCATGGATGGGGTCATTTCAAACTCCTGTAGTCGTTCCAACTATTGTCGAGCACGAATTTCGGTGTGTCGCGCAACCAGTGGCTTCCCGGCGATTCGGCGAGCCATGCCGTTGTCGTGGGCACGGAAAGCGCGATGGGATCCGTCTCGCTTCGTCTCAGGATAAGCGACGCGGACAGCGCCACGGTAATCGTAACGACGGCCAACGCCGTCAGCGCGGCGGGGCGTATACGGCGCCGGCGGCGGCGATGCGAGAGCACTTCTTCGAAGGAAGGATGCGGGCGCCCAGGGGCCGATGCGTTCGAATTATCCGTCACCATTCGTTCACGCCTTTCCGCCTCAGAACCTCGCGGAGGCGAGATTTCGCACGGGCATAATGTTGACGCGCCGATCCCACGGAGATTCGTTGGACACCGGCGGCTTCCTCGACCGTGAGATCATGATAGAACACAAGCTTGAGAATCTCCGATTGCCTCGGTGACAGGCTCTCGATCGACTTTCGAATCAGGTCACCGCAATGATCGAGATTCGCCCTCGGTGCCGCCTTGGTCTCCCTCGTCTCGTCGTCGATCGGGATGAAGAGAAGCGAGGTCCAGCGGGCCTTCCTGTGATGATTTCGTGCCGTCATTCGGATGACGCCGAATAGCCATGTTCGTAGGGACGAACGGCCATCGAACCGGGCCCGGCCCGCGAGGATCTTGACGTAGACGTCGTGCAGCAGGTCCATCGACTCTTCCCGGTTCCCGCCGCAACAATTCAAGCTCCATTTCCAAGCACCCTCGTGCAGTTCCTCAAGGTTGCGGCGCATTTTGTCCTGATCATGGGTCATTCATTGTCATCAAAAAGAGCACGCCCGAATCCGCGAACATCCCGAAATTTCCAAACCCTATTATCTCACGAGTGTGTCGACAACGCCGTCGATATGACAGTGCCGTCAAAAAAAGTTGCCCGCGAACGCCGATGAACCAAGAAATTGAATCGAGACCGGGTTAAGATCGGGTAGCCGATCGGCTGACCAACAAGATACAACGTCCAAGTGCCTGGAAGCTCGCCAACGCCTCGTCCGAGGCGATCGGAGGGTCTGGCGTTGCGGGAGACCCGATGATGAAGCGACTTGCCCTCGCCCTCGCCCTCCTTTTTGCCGCCGTGTCCGCGAACGGCGGCGAGCCGTTCCCCCGTTACGGCAATGACCTGGATCGCGGTTACCGCGTCCCGATGGAGATCGACCGCCTGGCGGCCCTGCTCGGCGACGAGGTCCTCCGGGACATGGTCTGCCGGCTCGCCCACGAACGCTACGCCTTCGGGAACCTGAGTTTGGCCCTCGGCGTGCCCGAGGGACAGGTGATGCGGCGGATCAACACCCTGCGCGGGTGGGGATTGGTGCGCACGGTGAGTGGCGATCACACCATCGTCGAGCCGATCCCCGGCGACGGCGCCCGGACGATGCGGCGGTGGGCCGATAGATATTGCTCCACGGGCGATGCCTGCGCGAACCCGGCCGCCAATCCCGACAACGAAAAAAATGGGCGAAAGGAAGCCCCAGTGGCGGGCGCCGGGATCGCCTCGGTTGTCGGCGGAGACCCGGTTCTCAAGGGCAAGGTGGTGACGGTATTCGGCGGTTCGGGCTTTATAGGCATCGATCTGGTGAGGCGCCTGGTGGCGGCGGGCGCCAACGTTCGCGTGGCGGTACGAAATCCCGCTAACCTATTGTTCATGAAGACCGAGCGTGGCCTCAGGCAAATCTCGGGGCTGACCGTGAACGTGGGCGATAAGCGGGAAGTCATGTCGGCGGTCGCGGGCGCGTCCATGGTCGTTAACCTGGTGGGCATCCTGAACGAAACGGGCGAGCAGAAATTCACCAACATCAACGAGAACGGCCCCCGCTCGATCGCCGAGGCCGCGGCGGAGGCGAAGGTCGAGCGGCTGGTTCAGGTATCGGCCATCAGCGCGGACCCGGAGTCGGTGTCCGTTTACGCCCGCAGCAAGGCGGCCGGCGAAGCCGCGGCTCGGGAGAAATTCCCCAATGTCACGATCGTGCGTCCCGGCCTCGTTTTCGACCTCGATGGTGGTTTCGTCAAGCGTCTTGCCGATATGGCGCGCTACACCCCGGTGATGCCGATTTTTGGCGGTGGTAAAGCGAAAATCCAGCCGGTGTACCTCGGCGACGTGAGCGCGGCCATCGTGCGCATCCTGACGGATCCGGGGACAGGGGGGCAGACTTACGAGTTGGGGGGGCCAAGGACGATGACCATGCGCGAAATCGTTACCATCGTCATGCGGGAGACAGGGCACAAGCGTCCGCTGGTGCCGTTGCCGATGTGGCTCGCCGAGGCCCAGGCGAGGTTGCTGCGGTGGTTGCCGAACCAGCCTTTGACGCGCGACCACGTAACCCTACTGCGAAAGGACAACGTCGTCGCTTCCGACGCCCTTGGCCTCGCCGATCTCGGCCTCACCCCAACCCCGATCGAGGACATTCTATCGGCGAAGCGCGACCAAGGGGATGGAAAATCAAAACCGGCCTACTAAAGCCCACTCGAATGATGGGTCGGGTCGATCACGCGATTGCGGCACCACGGCCTTGCGTCCGCGATGGCGCCCCCGGCGCCCCATCCTGCCTTGAGTTGACACGGCCCGAATAGGAAGGAGGTGAAGATCCGCCCGTCGGATCGTCCGATTCCGGAATTGGCCATTCAAGGTTTGCATAGAAACAGCGGCCGATATGACGGCTGAGTTTGAACGCTCAGCCGTTAAATGTATTATATGCGAGTTATGCGGAGATCCTGGAACGGGATCACAAAGAATGACAATGAAGGACCTTCATTTCTTGTCTGTATTGACCGTGATTTTGGTTTTGGCGAACATTGTGAACGAATTATCCGGAAAGCCATTTTGGCCGCTATCACAATTTCTCCGATTGGCTTCCGACACCAGCGTCGCGACATGGCTCTCATACCAACCGCCCCAGAGTTTGACTCGCGCAAAGGTTTACACGCTAGGTTTTGTGTGATTCAAGGTTGTTGGCAACAAGGGAGTGTGTTCAATGCCAACGATTCCTTTGCGAAACGACTTTGATGCTGAAAGAGTCCGTGTTCTTGCGGCACGGAGCGATGATGGGAACCAGGCGCGACGGCTTTTGTCGATGGCGGCCATCTACGATGGGATGGATCGAGCGTGCGCGGCGGGTATTGGCGGCATGGATCGGCAGACGTTGCGGGACTGGGTTCACCGGTTCAACGCGGGAGGTCCGGCCGGTCTGATCGACCGCAAGCCGAACGGGGCGTTGCGTCGGTTGACGCCGTCGCAAATGGCGGCGCTTTCGCGGGCTATCGAGGCCGGTCCCGATCCCGAACGGGATGGGGTCGTGCGCTGGCGCTGCATCGATCTCAAGCAACTGATCCGAACGCGCTTCGGCGTGGACTATCACGAGCGGAGCGTCGGCAAGCTGCTGGCCGCGCTCGGGTTCTCGCATATTTCCGCGCGCCCGCACCACGTCGGCCAGGATGCGCGGGCACAGGAGGAATTTAAAAAAAAGTTTTCCCGAACACTTGGCGAAAATCGTAGCGGCACAGCCACCGGACACGCCCATCGAGGTTTGGTTTCAAGATGAAATGCGCGTCGGCCAGAAGAACAGCCTGGTGCGCCAGTGGGCCCCAAAGGGATCGCGCCCGCGCCAGGTCAAGGACCTACGGACCTCTTCGGCGTATCTCTTCGGCGCCATCTGCCCCGAGCGCGGTGAGGGCGCGGCGCTGGTCATGCCGCGCGCCAATACTGAAGCCATGGACCTGCATCTCGAGGAAATCAGCCGGGCCGTTGCCCCAAACGCCCATGCCGTCGTGCTGCTCGACCAAGCCGCATGGCACACCACTGCCAAACTCGGCATCCCGGAGAACATCTCCCTCGTGCCTTTGCCACCCAAGTCCCCGGAGCTCAATCCCGCCGAAAATGTCTGGCAATACCTCCGCCAGAACTGGCTCTCCAATCGTGTCTTCGACTCCTATGAAGCCATCGTCGAGGCCTCTTGCCAAGCCTGGAACAACCTGACCGACCAACCTTGGAAGATCATGTCCATCGGCCTCAGAGCGTGGGATCGCACAAGTCAATGTTAAGGGCGGTTGGTATTAGTCGTCCGTGAAGAACCCTGATTTCAAGCTAAAGCGGCGATTGGGTTTGCGGTGGGGTGCGAGATGTCGCTGAGGAGCGCGGCCAGGATTTGGACAAACAAACGCCTCAGCCATTTGAGGACAAGGCGGTAGTTGTAGCCGGCGCCGGCGAGGATGGCGTTGATCTTGTCGCCGTCGCGGCCTTTGAGGAAGTTGCGCCCCAGCCTGCCATCGCTCTTGAGATGTCCGATCACGGCCTCGACGGCGGAGCGCCGCCTGAGCTCCTTCTTGATCGTCGGCGTGATGCCGCGTTTCTGGCCTGATCTAAAGACGCGGTGTTTGTTGGGGTAATCGTGGCCCTGGTATCCCTTGTCGACATAGATGCGCTCGGCCGATATCCCCGTCCAGCGTTCCATCTCTTCGATCACCTGCCTCAAGGTGTGGCCATCATAGGGATTGCCGTGGAAGGCCTTGACGTGGGCGACGAACTGGCCGCCGGGGGGGCGGGAATTGGTCGCCGCCACGGAGACCTTGCAGCCGAACTCGTACGGCTTGTGCGCCTTCCCTTTGCCGATGCATTCGACCTCGGGCGCGTGGAGCGAATAGACCTTGGGCAAGGGGTCGCGCCGCTTCTGGGTCGACACCCGCTCGGCCAGCCACAAGGGGCGGCGGAAGGTATCCCGTAGGCTCTCCTCCTGGGCCGTCTTGCGGCGGATGTCGCGGACGGTGCGCTCGAGATAGGTCTTGAGCTTGCGCAGGGCCTTGTTGGCCCGCTTGTGCTGTTTGGCATGGCGGTAGCGGCCTTGCATGATCAACGCCCTCTTGCCCAGGCGGGTATAGGACTGACGCAGGGCAATGCCGTGCTCCCGTGCCAGTCGCACCAGCCGCTCGCGGGCTCGTTGCATCAGTTTGGCGGCGGTCGGAAAGGCAATCGCCTTCTCTTGTACGGTGGTGTCCACCGTCACCCGCTCGAGGTCCTTCTCCCGCAGCGCCCCCACCCGGTGGGCCACGGCCAGGCTCTCCTGGAATACCTTCTCCAAACCTTCCGGCCCGATCCGGTCCCGCCACCGGGTCATCGACGAGCGCTCCATGGGCAGCTCATGCTGAAAGTACTCTTCGCCGCAGAAGCACTGGAAGTATGGGTCGTAGACCCAGCGCTCGCAGACCTCCTCATCCGAGAGATCGAACATATGCTTGAGGATGTGCAGCCCAACCATCAACCGCGTCGGGACCCCCGGCCGACCCTCCTCCGAATACAAGGCTTCATAGGTCTCGTCGAAGAAAGTCCACGCGATCCGGCCCCCCAACACCACCAACTCGTGGCGCAGGTTGATGATGTTTTCGAACCGCGAGCGGAACAGGTCCTCTATTCCCGATGACACCTTGCGCGATGGCTTCATCACAGTTCTCCAATCCCAATCGACGGGAGCAGAGAATCACGTTCCGCAACGGAAGGGAATCCCCAAAATCAATTATTTCAAATCGCAAGCTTTTCAGGCCCAAAACCCGTTTTCTTGCAAATCCGATTACTTCGCCAAACCGAAAGAGCTACCAACATCAGCCGCTTACACGTTCTTCACGGGCGACTACTTATGTCTTGTGACGAAGCCGCCCAATTCCATGAAAAATTGCAAGAACCGGGAGCATTCCTGGTCCGCACACTCGGGTTCTTGGGATCGGAAACCCAGCGTGTCCCATGGCTTTGGATCGGAGGACCCGTAGTTATTACCACTTTCGGGATATTTTTTTATTTGAGAAAATCTCTTCGGTACGTGCCCGGCGCCTGGCGCCTTTTCGTCCTCGGCACATTGTCGATAGTCGTCGGCGGAATCTTCGTCGAGTCGACGATAAATTGGCTCAACCAACAGGAATTGCGGTGGCTCTTGGAAATTGAAATCATTATCGAGGAAAGCCTCGAGTTCACGGGTTGTTTATTGTTGGCCTATTGTTTTGCTTTCTGGAACGAGTCGCTCCCGGGAGCTGTTCAAGAACTAGATCGAGCGGTCAAGCAAAATGACGACGTTTTCTAGGATCGCTCGTTTCGATTCCTGCTAACCTGACAGTGCCAACAGGAGACAGTCGCCTCTGTCACCGCGCCAGTACCGTTGCCATAATCGCGGTTCGAACGGTTTCGGCGTCAAACCGTACCGGGCGAAACAATCATTAATGAAGGGCAGCGTTACCGGGGCGGCCATGCCCCCCGGGCCCGGCTTATGGCCGACAAGACTATTGGACACCTCGGAAAATGACGCGTTTGGAGTGAAGCTCGGCGTGGAGCGCGATTTTTTGGGCCACAACCGAGCTTAACACCCAAATTTCCGGGTTTTTCTGATCCCCGGCGGGGCGATTTCCCTCTCATCGTCGACTCCAGGCGGACTCCTCCCCTGAATGCCGTCAAGTTGGCGCCACCGCCGCGAGGCGCTCCGGGTGCACCGGGCGGCGGCTGTTGTCAGCGAGGTTCTTCAGTCCGATCCGCGCCCGAACCAGCCCGACGCCGCGCACCAAGGTTCCGGCCATGTCGTTGCTCTGGGACCCGAACACGGGATCGACCCGCGCCCGAACCTTCGAACGAGTCTTGTTGCCTCGCTTCTCCCGCTCGCTCAGCGGCTTGTTCCGGTGCCCCTTGCGGTGGATCCGGCTCTTCAGTCCCTTCTTCTTCAGTTTCTCCTCGATCTCCGCCGAGGCGCTGTCGGCCCACACATCCGAGGCCGTGTTGTCCGCGTCCAGAATATCGTCCACGACCCGGCTGTCGTGCGCCGCCGCGTCCGTCACCGCATTATCTCACATGCGTCATCGCTGGCCGGCTCAATCACAACGGTTCCATGGGCGGTCCTGGCCAGTTTCACCAGGCCCATTCTCATCAAATCGTCCACCGCGCGCATGATCCGGCCCTTCTTCAAACCAGCGGCACGCGCAAGGACGCTAGTGCATCGACCCAAACGGAGGCGACAGCCGAAGTTTGGAAAGTTGATGCATCGACAAAGGCCTGGTGCACGGGGGCCTGAACGAAGTGAATGCGCCGGTGCACTAGGCACGAATCGGTGGTACGAAACTCGGCGGACAACGGTGCGAAGCACGGGATCGGTATTGATCCGCAGGACCGCTTCCACGTCATTCAGGAAGGCGGCGAACTTCGCCAATTCAAACTCGTGGTAGTCCGAAGACACACTCCTTGCCCCCGCCGGACTGGCCGCGAGAACAACCGCAAGGGCACTCACCGGGTGCAAATGGGACATGTTTCCGATAGGGGTATTCTCAGAGAAAATTTCCACCCGCTGCAAAAGGCGTCCACATAAACCGTGGACCGCTGGCCGCTCGTTTTCGACGCGATCCAAGTTCAGTTACGGGTGGCACGCACCGAGCCATGCAACGCTATCGATGCGTCGTTAGAGAGAAAACCCCAGAGGGAGATATCCTACGCGGAGATAGAAATACACGAAGACGACAGCCATAGCAAAAACGATGCCGACGAGACCGGCAAGCCAGAGCATGATCGTCGTGCTCTTCCGCGGGCCATACGGATTTCTCATCGTCATGCTATTTTGAGACGTTACTTTCAATACGCGACTCCGAATTTAGGATTGACATTTCCACAATGATTGTATGACAGCCCGGTCGCTCTGCGTCTGTAACACTGGTCACACCCCACGCTTCGCAACAAGGACTTTTCGGAAACTGTTGGCCGAAACGGGCCAAACTTACGCCTCTGTGTCACGATGCTCAATGACCAAGGATGTGGAAACGCGAAAAGATAGCACTCGGACGAACAGGGGCTCGCGCCGTCCATGGCGGCAAGCCCGCCATTGTTTCTTCGGCGGCGCCCAGCGATGTTGGGCCTACCATGGCATGGTGCTATGGTTCGCGCGCGCTGTGCCGTCAAATGGAAAGGAGATCGGCGGTGGCGAACGAAAACGGGAAAGGGATGCCGGACTGGATCGGTCGTCTGTTGTGCCTGATCGGCATACACGACTTCCGGACCATAGAAATGATTGGTGGCTTCGGTTCGGGGGGCGCGGTGCAAAAGGTCGAGTGCCGCCGCTGCGGATTGGTGGCCACGCGATCCGGGTAAGCGGGGAGCCTTGGCCTGCTCGGCGACACCTAAATCGGCGGGCGGAAGAATATTCAAAATATTGTTTTCGGACCGGGGGTTATGTTACAAGGCCGCTGATTATGAGAGAATTCATCCTTCCCCTCATCCTATACCTTGTGACAGCGTGAATGATGTTGCCAAGGAGAAAAACCTGGTCCTTCCGCACTGGAAATATGTTTGCTGCACGATCCGCTATGATTCAGATTGCTTCGAGCAATGACCTCCGCGTTCCTCAATAGAAATTTTCCGCCATTTAATCCGGGTGCGGCATGGCTTCGTGCGCGAAAGCCGTGTCTCGAAGGAATTCACGGGCCGGACGTTGTGTACGATGACAGAAAATCGGGAACAAAATGAGGCTGCGATGCGAGCCGGAACGATCATACTTACCTTGGTTCTTTTGTCTGTCGCCTCCACCGTTTCCATGAGCGCGGAATACCCGGGATCGCCATCCAAACACGACATTTACCGAGCGGACGCCCGTGTGTTGTTGGCGGAGCAAGGCGACGCCCAACCCGATCCCCGCGCAAATGATGATTCGAGCGAGTCACAGAAAGTCGCGGAATGGTCCCGCAAGGCCGCGAGCGGTGACTCCTACGCCCAATTATTATCTTGGGAGCCTGTACCAAAAAGGTGAGGGTATAGGCCAGGATAACGCCAGGGCGCACTTCTGGTTCAGCCTCGCGGCCGCGCAAGGCCACAGGTTGGCCCGGAATCACCGTGCCCTCCTGGCGGGACAAATGAGTGCGGACGAAATTGCCGAAGCGGAGCGCTTGTTGCGCGAGTGGAAACCTAATTCCGACGAGTCGAATGTGGCTGAATAGAGCCGATACGCGTTCCTCTTTCCCGACCCATGGCATGAGAAGGTTCGGGGGGCACGTTGTGCCTTGCCGCCATTTCTGGTAGGACGAATCTTGCAATAGTGCCGTGTCGGAGAGGACCGGTTCGACATTCGAATACGGGAAACGTTACTGGCGAATACGGGAAACGTTACTGGCGCCGAATCGGCGAACAGCTCAATACGAAAATTCTCATCCCCGCTTCTTCAAGGAATTTGCTCGGCTCTTCATGAACGCATCATCCGTAGAAATGGACCGACCTTTGCCGGATTGGCTGGTCATTATCTTCCTGGGCGGCGTGCATTTGTTCGCTTTGGCGGCCTTGCTGCCAGCCACCTTCAGTTGGCCCGCGGTCGCGGTCGCTCTTGTCTTGCACTGGTTGACAGCCGGCGTCGGGGTCACTCTCGGATACCACCGATTGATCACGCACCGAAGTTTCCGAGCCCCGAAGTGGTTGGAGTATGTCTTGCTTTTTTGCGGCACGCTCGCTTGCCAGTCGCCTCTTGAATGGGTGGCCAAGCACCGCATGCATCATCGTTTCTCCGACACGGCTGAAGACCCGCATGACATCCACAGGGGTTTCTGGTGGACGCACGTCGGCTGGATTCTCCACAAACTGCCCTGCGACCAATCCATGGGGCTCTACCTGAAGGACATTGCCCGCGATCCGGTCTATCGCTTTTTCGACTGGACCATGCTGCTCTGGCAACTGCTCCTCGGGATCGTGCTTTTTCTGGTCGGGGGCTTGCCGTTCGTGGTTTGGGGCATATTCGTGCGCTTAGTGGCCGTCTATCATTCAACTTGGTTCGTCAACAGTGCGACCCATCGGTTTGGCTACCGGTCACACGACGCCGGGGACCAGTCCACGAATTGCTGGTGGGTGGCGTTGATCAGTTATGGGGAAGGCTGGCATAACAACCATCATGCGTTTCCCCGATCCGCTCGCCACGGGCTGCGCTGGTGGGAAGTGGATATGACTTGGTGGATGATCCGCGGCCTTCAAGTTTTAGGACTTGCCAAGAATGTCCGTCTTCCCATCAAGTACAATGAAAGCGGCGGGACGGACGACCGCTACTGATCTCCTGGAAGGTTTTACGCCCCTCCGATTCAAGTTGTTACCACCTCGCTACACCTCACCGTCGTCCAGCAGGTCGTCTAGAATCTCGTGCGGCAATATCGTGAACATCAGCCCCGCTCCGGGGGCCCAAACGGTCGTGACAAACGGCGCCGGCCGTGAGCGCCTTGGGGTTTGCCAAACGGACGTTTTGATCGCCAAAAAGGGCCCCCCGCGCTGGCCGGGGTCGGTCATGGAAAGGTTGCATTGGGCCACGGGGCAAGCGAGGCGTTTGGTTGTTCGTCGCCATTCTTATAGCTCTCCCCGGTTTTGATGGTGAAGCAAAGAATCGGAAGGGTGACGACGAAAAGGTCAACGTCGGCGCCGGGCGTCCGTTTGACGCGGTCAACATTTTCAGTGACTTTGGCAGGGATATTGGTTTGCCGAATACCGAGGAGCACAAGTTATGGTGGGAACGCATGGTGCGCGGGGAGGTTGGAAAGGATCGCTTCCTTATTCTTTGCGCGCTGAAGGATGGGAATCGGAAAAGCTTGGGTGACATACGCACTTACATTGAATTCAAAATCCGGGAAACTTATTCGGCGAAAAACCTGCAATCTATGCTTGTCCTCATGGCTAGTAGGCCTAAAATTATGTATTCACTACGTGGGCCGATCAGCCGGAAAGGTAAAATAGGAGAAGGTTGGCTGGAGAAAGATCCTCGCAGCGGACCGTTGGATATTGATTCACAGTGGAGAATAGAGCCCAGCGTATTTCCTCTCCTTTATTTCTTGCTGATGAGTTGCCCAGGGGATGACAGATGTGAGTGATGGGCGGGGTTGGGCGCCTGGGCCATCGCGTTTCCATTCGAGTGGGCGATTGCGTGGGCATCTCAACAAGGCTCCATCATCGCCCCCTCGCGAAGCTCTCCCCTTGGCTGAGACCGGCGGTACGGAACCTGTGATGTCGGGGTCGCTGGATTCACATCTCAAGTGCAACACCGAGGTTTATGAGGAAGGCCTCGGCGGGAGTTTTGAAACCGAGGCATTTTCTGGGTGTGGAATTGAGGCACCAGGCGAGGTCGTCGACGTCACGGGGTGTGTAGTCGGTGATGTTGGTTTTGCGGGGCATATCTCGTCGGAGTAAGCCGTTGGTGTTCTCGATGGTGCCGCGCTGCCATGGCGAGTGGGGATCGCAGAAATAGGCGTGTAAACCGAGTTGGTTCTCCAGTTCGCGATGGCCGGCGAATTCGGAGCCGTTGTCGAAAGTGATGGTCTGGCGGGCGCGGTCGGGAAGGCAGCCGAGGCTCGCCTGCACGGCCTCGCGGGTTTCCCGCGCGGTTTTGCTTTCCAAACAAGCAGTGAGCGTGAAACGAGTCATGCGTTCACACAGGGTCAGCAGGTTGGCCCGCTGGGTGCGGAACTGCATCAGGTCTCCTTCCCAATGCCCGAATTCTTAGCGCGAGGCCACGGTTTCCGGGCGTTGCGCGATCGGACGGCGGTTGGGGATCGGTTCCCGGCGGCGCTTGAAATAGCGCCGTCCCTGCCCCCGGGTTTAACCCGGGGCAAGAAACGATACAGCCTTTCCGGGCGCACCTTGGTCCGGTAGATGAAGCGGTAGATTGTCTCGGGGCTCACGGTGTGCTCTGATCCGTCGAGCTTGAGCCTGCCGGCAATCTGCTCCGGCGACCATCCCTTGAGCGAAGTCGGTCGCGGACCCAGTCGCCGAGCCGGCTCAGGCGCTCGATCCGCGATACCCTCCGACACCGCGATAGGGCGATACGTTCCGCCGATGCTGCCTTGTAGCCGCCCTTGGGCAGCGAATTCCGCTTCAACTCACGCCAAATGGTGGTCGGGTGCCGGCCCATCAGGCGAGCAATTTCGCGACGAGATTTACCGGCTTCATGAAGCCAGTAAATCTCAATTCGATCGTCAAATACGAGCTGATCATATTGTGTTCCCATAGCAACTCCAGATCATACCGGTGTTGCACTTGGTTTGTGAGTTTAGGGTCGGCACATCGGCGCCAAACAGAGGGTTTGGACAGTGAATATGCCGTGCGGGTGTGAGGCAGACGACCGAGATAAGCCGGGATTGGCAAGGTATGCCGACCCTCGGCAGCAGCTCGCCGGGGTGCCACCTTGGCCACGACGCGCCGCTTCTGGTCCCAGCTTCCAGCCTGATAGCCGAAACTGGCGTAGTAGCGCCGAACGTGGATGGGCGGACGGCCAACGGGGTGGTCAGCAGGTGGGCGATGGTCTCCTGAAGAACTTGGTTTTTCGGCAAACGGATCGCATTACCGAAGGCCCCAGCAGGATTTGCCCCTGCATCGATTATGTTGTGAGAGCCTATACGAAAGCCTGACGACATCGCTGTGGCTGATCTCAACACCCGCCCTTGGAGCCCAACCTAGTGCACTGGCGCATTCACTTCGTTCACGCCCCCGTGCACCAGGCCTTTGTCGATGCATCAACTTTCCAAACTTCGGCTGTCGCCTCCGTTTGGGTCGATGCACTAGGACATTCATTCGCTACGACGAAGCAGCACGCCTCCAAATCACGACCCTTCGAACCACTTCCACATTCATCACCAAAGCGACGACACCAAGGGTGAATAGCGGCTGGTTCAAGATGGCACCGAGGAAGATGAGAAAAACCCGTACGTCACGACCCAGCCGGAAGTATGAGGCGCGGCGCAGCCTCTGAGCCATCAACCCATCATACTTGTCCGCCGTGTAGCTGTTCAGAAACGACCCCACAATCGCCGCGAACCCCAGCACGACGGATAGGTTCGTGCCAGTCGCAGAGAATTCGTGCCACATCAGGCCGAACAACAGGATGGCGTCGGCATACCGGTCGAGGACCGCGTCGAACCAGCCGCCAAACTCGCTCTGCGAATGCTTCAGCCGGGCGATTTCGCCATCGCAACCATCGACGACCGAGGCCAGTTGTGCCAGCACGCCACCGGCGGCCAGGGCAGGATAGCCGCCCAATGCCATCAATCCCGCCGCAATACACGACAGCAACCAGGAGGCCAGGGAAATTTGGTTGGGCCTCACGGCTGTGCAAACCAGATAGCGGCTGAGCCATCGGGAAACCGGCCGGTTGAGATGGCGCGCCACCGGCCCGTCCCGGGTTTTGCGGCCCTGGTCGTGCATCAGTCGCCGCTCGGCCTCACGCAAGGCCTCGGGTGACCTCGTCGCCCTTCGCGTTTCTGGACCCTGTTCCCGTGCGGGTGGCCTTCGCGACCGCGTTCCGCACCTCGCGGTGGAGCACGAGCAACCGCGCCACCCAGAGCGAATCCACGGTCAAGATTGTGTCGCCACCACCCGGCGGCCCGTTGTTGGCAACCTGACCGGCGGCACTACTCACCAGCGACGATTTGAGGGCTTTCCTCATCGGCAACTTCTCGGGCGTCGCTCCCTTGGATGAACGCGTCGGTCAAATCGCAGGCTAACGAATCGCGCATCTGCTTCGGCGGGCTTTTCATGTAATAGGCTGAAACGGCTTCCAAAGGACCGCCAATACCGCGCTCTAGAGCCAGTTTGGCGCACCGGACCGCATCGATAACGACGCCCGCGCTATTGGCTGAATCCTGGACCGACAGCCTGATCTCCAGCTCCAGCGGCACGTCCCCGAAACCGCGACCTTCCATGCGAATGAAGGCGATCTTGTTGTCGTCCTGCCACGGCACGTAATCGGATGGTCCAATATGAATGTTCCTGGAATCTAGTCGTTCATCAAGTTGCGACTGCACCGATTCCGTCTTGGAGATCTTTTTCGACTTCAGGCGGTCGAGGGCCTTCATGTTCAGGAAATCGGTGTTCCCGCCCGTGTTCAACTGGTAGGTCCGATCCAGCGGCGCGCCGCGGTCCCCGAACAGGCGCGTAAGGGTCCGGTGCACAATGGTCGCGCCAATTTGGCTCTTGATGTCGTCGCCGACGATGGGCAGCCCGGCGTCGCAAAACTTTTCCGCTCATTCTGCATCGGAGGCGATGAACACAGGAACGCAGTTGACCATGGCCATGCCGGCCTCCAGGCAGGCCCGGGCATAGTACCGAACCGCCTTCTCGGAGCCTACCGGCATGTAGCAGACCAGAACCTCGGCCTTGGCATCCTTGAGGACTTGGACGACATCGACCGGTTCCTCATCGGCCGGCCGGAAGGCCTCGTCGTCCGCGTAATCGGCCATGTGGGGCGCCACGCCGTCGAGGATCGGTCCGATCTGCACCACAACCTCGGAAACCGGCAAAACGCCTTGGAAAACCTTGGTGCAATTGGGTTTGGCAAAGATCGCCTCCTCTATCGGTTTGCCGACCTTGCGGCGGTCGATTTCGAAGGCGGCCACGACCCCGATGTCGCTCGGCCCCCAATCGTCGATCTTGGCATGCATGAGGCCGGCAACTGCACCTTCATCACGGTTTTTGTAGTACTCCAGCCCTTGGACCAAGGAACTCGCACAGTTCCCAACGCCGGCAATCGCCACCCTAATGCTCTTCATTCTCAAACCCCTCCCATTGTTGATCATATTTCGGAAACCTCTCCGTCGACTTCCATGTTTCAGATGTGGCGTGTTGTTGACATCCTCCTTTCCTTGCATCGTCCACGCACCACGGTGTCAATGCTGGACCGAAACCCCATCATGGCGGGGCGGTCAGAAATCCGGTTCTATGGCTGGCCAGGTTTCGTGCCCCTGCCGTGGGACAAGAAAAGACCCCGGGACCGCCTCCGCGCTTCCGCGGCTGTCGGCCGCGGATGGGGTGCCGGTGATCAGTTGCCGATCATGAACGTTCGGCGACGCCGATGCAGATGCCCGTGCGGGACCTACATCGCCACTTGAGAGATTACCTTTTCCGGCGTGGGCAACAAGTGCCCTCAGGAATATCAGTCACTAGCCCAACTTCCCTATTAGGCCACTTTTTGTAAAAGGGGCAAAAGCCCGGGCGGTTAGGTTGAGACGGTGGCCTGACGGATGAGATTGGGGAGTGGCTGGACGGTGGGGGTTGGCACCTTCGAGATTCGCGCCGTTCATGGCGGAGCCATCGGCCAGAAAGTCATGCCCGGAGTGGATGACCCAGCGACGCCGCCCGATGATTCTCACACCGTGAAATCGCCCCCAAAATTCGTGTATGCTTCCTTTAGGCGAGTAGAAGAGATTGGTGGCTTCGTCTTGGATCTCCGCAGATGCACCTAGTGCACCGGCGCATTCACTTCGTTCACGCCCCCGTGCACCAGGCCTTTGTCGATGCATCAACTTTCCAAACTTCGGCTGTCGCCTCCGTTTGGGTCGATGCACTAGTGGTTGATAGCCAGCGCGACCCGCGCGCCCGTGAGCTGAGCGAGGAAAGCCTGCGTGGCGCTGGAACGCTTAATCGGTCATCCTACATGACCGATGGTACAAGCGACCGATTCGGGATTTTATCGATCGCCCTGCAGCTTATTCATGGCGCGACAGAGGGCCCGCCCGGCGGCCCGGGCCCTGTCATTGCTGCGGGCGATCTGCCTGGCCTCGCCGCCGACGACGCGCGCGGCCTTGGCCGCCTTTTCCCTCGCCCAGGGATGGGAGGCTAGTTTTTGTGCCGCGTAGCGGGCGATATGGCGCAGGAGGAAAGACATTGCGGCACATTAGCCAATCGGGCCGTGTGCCGCCAGACCGGCGGTCAACCGACAACGTCGGTAGCGAGGGTCGTGGTCAGCCTGCGCTCTACGCCCTCTTCGCTCACGGGACGCCCCTAGTGCACCGGCGCATTCACTTCGTTCACGCCCCCGTGCACCAGGCCTTTGTCGATGCATCAACTTTCCAAACTTCGGCTGTCGCCTCCGTTTGGGTCGATGCCCTAGCTGGAGTAATAGCAGTCTAAGATCCCGTTCGAACAAAATTTAGTAGTTTGAGTGACTTGTGATTCTATGTTTGTGTGAAGCAAACATTGGAGACACAAAATTTGGACTGACACTACGCGACCGAAGTATCAGCGCCGGACGGGACGATACCCGACTGATCCGGTGTCGGATCGAAGCGAATACGCCGCTGGTCCGCAAGCGTCGATAGGCCCGCAGACTCGACGGCAGCTATTCGAACCAGAACCTCGTCTCCGCCACGATCGGGCCCAATCAGTGCCCCGATCAGGGCTGAACTACATAACAGTTCCAACCGACATTCAATTTTCCGAAATAAAAAAGCCGGCCCATCGAGCCCGCTTCAGAACGGTAGGTGTAGGTTGCCTATCAGTGGCGCCCATTAGCACCATACGCTCAATATTAAGGCGTTGAATTCACAACTCAAGTGCAACATCGAGGTTTTTGAGGAAGGCCTCGGCGGGAGTCCAACTTAAAAAGGCCGCGACCCTGTCCAAAGGATGGGCTCCACCTCACTTCCCCCTCCTTGCAGCGGTCCAAGAATCGGTCGATTCGGGTGCGACCTGTAACGACCAAATCTTTTGCTAACGACAGGCAACGGTGATGCGAATTGATTTGTGCAATTTTCACTTGTTTGGTTCATGGAATAATTTTTTGGGAAGAGTTTTCTGGGAGGTGCGAGTGCGGAAAATTTCTACTTTATTTAAATGCGGTATAATCGTTGCCGTCATCGCTCTGCCTTATGGATGTAAGACGGCTCAAGAGCATCGGGCCGCGGTTCAAGATGGCGAAGGTGATCGCCTCACGGTTGGCACCGTGCAGCGCGAAGTTCGGGTCGGCATGAGTGGCGCGAAGGTGGCCGAGGTACTCGGTTCCCCGAACATCGTCTCGACCGACGAAGAGGGTCGCGAAGTTTGGATTTACGACAGAATATCGATGACTAGAGTTTATTCGGAGAGCCGCGGGGGCGTATCGGCCCTCGTTCTCGGGGGTGCCCTCGTCGGCCCGGCATTGGTTGGTGGCGCGGTTTTCCCGTATTACGGCTCGTCAGCTGGCGCGACCGAAACCCAGCAAAGAACGATCACGGTGATTATCAAGTTTAATGAGGAGAGCACCGTTCGCGATTTCGCGTACCACGCGTCACGATTTTAACGTCGGCAACCGGGGAGGATCCAATGCCGCGTATGCAAGATCGAAAAGGGTCGCGATACGTAATCGCCGTGGCGTTGCTCGGCGTAATTGGCCTTACGGGCTGTCAAGATACAATACCGAAGGAAGCGCTGCAGCTCACACAGGAGAGCTTGGAACAGCGCCAGATACAAACCCGAAGGTTTGATACGAACGACGAGGCAACAATCCTTTCCGCATCCGCGGCTGTCCTTCAGGACCTCGGATTCACTCTTGACGAAAGCGAGACGAATCTCGGGTTGATCGTTGCCTCCAAGAACCGAGGCGCCGTCGAAGCCCAGCAAGTCGTCGCGGCGATTCTTATTTCCGCACTAAGCGCCGCCGCTGGTGGAAGCAGTGCTGCAATGCCCTGGGATGATAACCAGAAAATTCGTGTTTCCCTTGTGACTCGTATCGTTGGCGAGGAAAATAAGTCTACAAGGGTACGGATCACCTTCCAACGCCTCGTATGGGACACCTACGGCCAATTGTCGAAGGCTGAATCCCTTACCGACCCGGTGATGTATCAGGAGTTCTTCGCGGCATTGTCGAAAGCGGTTTTCTTGGAGGCGCACGACATATGAAAATCGTCGCGAGGCTCGCCTTGGTCCCCATCGCCGTCATCCTATTGACCGCGCAATTCTGTCAAACCGACTCGCGGCAGCAGGCACTCGCTATCTCGAAAAGTCAAGTTGAATTGCGAAGTTTTCAAACTCGCGCGTTCGACACGACCGACAAACCCACGACGTTGCGGACCGTCATGGCGACGATGCAGGACCTGGGATTCGTCCTGGACAAAGCCGACGACGTATTGGGCACGGTAAGCGGAACCAAACTCGGCCAGGGCGACTTTGGCAGGCCCTATCAGTTGCGCATGTCCGTGACCGTCAGGCCACGTGGCGAGACGCAGCTGCTCGTTCGCGCCAACGCCCAATATAAATTGCAATACATCAAGGACCCGAAACCCTACCAGGATTTCTTCACGGCTCTCCAAAAATCGATGTTTCTGACGGCTCATCAAGTGGATTGACGAGCTGATCCAGGGGAACGCGAGCGCTAGTGCACCGGCGCATTCACTTCGTTCACGCCCCGTGCACCAGGCCTTTGTCGATGCATCAACTTTCCAAACTTCGGCTGTCGCCTCCGTTTGGGTCGATGCACTAGGTGTTCGGATTTTTGTGTCGGCGAGGTGCCGGGTCGGCGAAGAACGCCGTCGCCATCGTGGGCCCCGGAAAATTACGGTTGGTGAGCATGACGGTGTTGGTTCGATGACGCCGCGCCGTTAAGGGGCCTCGGTGAGGCCTAATTGTTGGTGTTCGTCTGGTCTTGGTCGTTGGTTTGGTCGATAATCGTGATGGCCTTGTCGAGGCTCACGGCCGAGGGCAAATCGCCGTAGTACTGGGGTTCGAACGTGGCCGGGATTTCCGGGCCGCAGCGGCCGTGTGGAGGATGTTGCAGTCCCAGCGGTATCCAGAGGGCGTGCCGTGGGCCTTGCTTTCGGCGAAGAAGCGGCATTCGCAACGGCGCGAAGCCTGGTAGCTGAGCTGGCCCGCCACCTCGGGGTTGCAGAGAAAGGTCTGGGCCCCGACCGTGGTCGCCGCCAGGACCATGGCCACTCCGGCGATTGCCGCGGACCTCGCGTGAGTCATA
The DNA here is from genome assembly GCA_965218865.1 of Alphaproteobacteria bacterium. Lineage (GTDB taxonomy): Bacteria > Pseudomonadota > Alphaproteobacteria > JAAXGF01 > JAAXGF01 > CBDCME01. The sequence goes on along the minus strand of CBDCME010000044.1, from coordinate 20,164 downwards.
AGAGCCATCAAACGATCCTCCATGTCGTCCCTTTCGAGCGCCGCGCCGCCCCCCCGTCAAGGGGCTGGCCGCGGCAAAGCTGAACCCGCAACCTCCATGATCGCCGGCATTCGTTAACAATTGGTGGCGCGAGCCGGGGGCCGATCCGTCGAACTCCGGGATTTCTTTCCCGCGACCGCCCCGCCGGTGGTATCTTCCGGCGCGCCCGGCTGGAGATGACGACAATCGGAACGCCATGAGACCGCGAAACGCGATGAAGGGCCTCGCCGTTGCTTGCCTGCTGGTGGTGGTATCGCCGATTCCGGGCCCCGCCGCCGACCGCGCCTTCGTGAATAGCGAGATTCTTTGGAATAAGCGCCTGATCGTCGGGACCAAGGAAGCGGTCCCGTTCGCGTTCAAGAACGACGACGGCGAATGGGATGGGATCAGCATCGCCTTGTGGCGCCGAATCGCGACCCAATTGGGGCTGGCCTACGAATTCAGCGAGGCCGGCCTCGGGAATCTCATCGAGGGCGTTAGGAGCGGCGAGTTCGACCTGGCGCTGGCGGCGCTCACCATATCCCACGACCGGGAAACCCTGATCGATTTCTCCCACACCTATTACGCGACGGGGCTGGGCATCGCCGTGGTCGCCCACGACACCAGCGATTGGCTCGCCACCACGACGCGCATTTTCTCGGCTGCGATACTGGCTCCCGTGGGCATTCTCGCGGCGATCGTGATCGGCTTCGGATTCGTTCTCTGGGTGCTGGAACGTAAGCGCAACGCCAAGCATTTCGGCGGCGGCGCCAAGAAGGGAATCGAAGCGGGCATCTGGTGGTCGGCCGTGACGATGACGACCGTCGGCTATGGCGACAAGGTTCCGGTGACGACCTGGGGACGCGCCCTCGCGGTGATCTGGATGTTCACCTCCATCGTCGTCATCTCCATTTTCACGGCCACGATCGCGACGACGCTCACGGTCGAAAGCCTGCAGCCCGCGATCGACGGTCCCGAGGATTTGCCCAACGTCCGGGTTGGCAGCGTCGACTCGACGACCGGCGCCGCTTACCTGTCCAAGCAACACGTCGAAACTCTGACCTTCGACGACGCCGGGACCGGTCTTGAGGCCGTCGCGGAAGGTGACATCGACGCCCTGGTTCACGACGCGCCCCTGCTGCGCTACCTGATCCGGGAGGACCATCACGGAAGCTTGGCGATATTGGCGGCGACGGTCGAACCCCAACATTACGGGATCGCCTTCCCCCCTCGCAGCCGCCTTCGCGAGCCCGTCAACAGGATTCTCCTCAAGGAAATCCGCGGCGACTGGTGGCGCGATCTCCTTTTCGCCCACCTCGGCGAGAACTTGTGATCGGGGCCGGGCCCCCAGAGCGCGGGAGTCACGTCTTGAGCGCCAGGTCCTGGGCGACGTCGGCCTCGTAGAGACCGAGCACCTGGCGCCCCGCCAGGGCCGCGATTTCGGCCCCGGGGTCGTCGCCGAGGCCGACGAACGTAATCTTGTCGAGGAACGGTCCCGAGACCAAGATGCCCCACCCCCAATAGTCGTCGCGGGCGCTCATGGCGCCACAATAGGCGCCCGGCGGAGTTCGTGTTACAAAGCGCTCCTCGAACCGGCGCCGCCAGGCCGATTCGCGACAACGGTGGCAACCCATGAACCGAGCACCCGATTCCGGTCTTATCGAAGCCTTGTGCCGTATCGCCGACGAGGCCGGCGCGGTGATCATGAAATTTTACGAGGATGGGGCCGCGGTTCGGACCAAGGCTGGTTCGTCGCCGGTCACCGAGGCCGACGAAGCCGCCGAGCGCCACATCAAGACGGCCCTGCGCGCCCTCACGCCCGAGGTCCCGATCGTGGCCGAGGAAAGTTTCGCCGCCGGCGACATCCCCGAGGTTGGCGAGGACCCGTTCTGGCTCGTCGATCCCCTCGACGGGACCAAGGAATTCATCAACCGCAACGGCGAGTTCACCGTCAACATCGGCCTCATCGAGGCCGGCAAGCCGGTCATGGGCGTGGTCACCGTGCCGGCGATTGTCGTGACCTTCTTCGCCACCGGGCCGGGCGCGGCCTACGTCCGCCGCGGCGGGGCCGCCAGCGAGCCGATCTCTGCCCGCCCGGCGCCGCCCGATGGCCTGGTGGCCGCCGTCAGCCGCTCCCACCGCAACGCCGAAACCGACACCTACCTGGCCGCTCACACGATCAAGCACGAAAGAAGCGCCGGCAGTTCGATGAAGTTCGGCCTCATCGCCGCCGGCGAGGCCGACCTCTATCCCCGCCTGGGCCGGACCATGGAATGGGACACCGCCGCCGGAGACGCCGTCCTGCGGGCCGCCGGCGGCAGCGTCCGCTCGCTCGACGGCAAGGAGCTGGTCTACGGCAAGGACGGCTTCGCCAACCCCCCCTTCGTCGCCCGCGGCCGCGACGCCTGACCGGGCATCGTTGCCCGTGTGAAAAAGAGCGCGGAAAAATCAGTTGCCCCACGGCAAACCGGGGACAAAACGGGGACAGTATACCGATTTCTGGTGAGCGCCTCGCCCGAATTCCCGACCAATGATCCGCCGGCGGGTCGATCGTCGCGGACCTCAAACTCACCAAGATGGCTGTGATGACAGCTGGGCCGGCGGTTCGGGAACCAGGCAGCGAGCCTTAAGAAAACGGTATACTGTCCCCGGTTTTCTGGTGCGGTTCAGGCGAGGTGGTGGCCGGCGACGTGGCCGCCGTCGACGTTGATCACGGTACCGGAGATGAAATTGTTGGTGGCGACCTGAATCGCGACCTCGGCGATAGGTTCGCCGATGCGATTGACGAGATGAAGGCCGGCCAGACTGTCGACGTCCTCGATGCCGTTGCGGGCGTGGATAGAGGTACGGATGATGCCGGGCGCGATGGTGTTTACGCGGATGTTATCGGCACCGAACTCTGCCGCGAGCTGCACCGTTAGGGCATGAATGGCCCCCTTGGTGGCGATCGGGGCGGTGGCCGGTACGCCGCCGAGGGCATGATCGACGAGAACGGTTCCGATATTGACGATCGCGCCGCCGCCGGCCGAGCGCATATGCGGGATGACCGCCTGGGTCAAGAAGAACGTTCCCTTGAGATTGGTCCTTAAGAATCGGTCGAGGTGATCCTCGTCGACTTCGAGGAAGGGTCGAGGTTCGAAGATGCCGGCGTTGTTGACGAGCACGTCGATGCTGCCGAACTGGGCCAAGGCGGAGCCGACTAGGCGGCCGCGATCGTCGGCATCACCGATATCGGCGGCGATCGGAAGAGCCGCATCGGGCTTGCCGAGGAAGTCGTGAGCCGCGTCCAAGCGGACCTGGTTGGCACTGTTCATGACCACATTGAAGCCGCGGCCGAGAAAGGCCTTAGCGGTGGCCAGACCAATTCCGCTCGAGGCCCCGGTAACGATCGCCGTCGGGTTTCGCATGTCATTCTCCTTATTTACGAGGTCGGTGGGGGGCTGGAAGAAGCCCGGTGGCTGGTGACCGCGGAGGCGGTCTAAGCGGCGGCTTTCGCCGTATTTCGACCAAAAAGGATCGCCTTCGAGGTTTCGGTCACGGTTGGTGTGGTATTGACGGAACTGCCGATCTCGTAGGCCCGCGCCGTCGCCGCTCGGGCACTGATCGCTTTGAACCATGGCTTGATGTTCGGGTACGCGTCGAGGCGGGGCTGGTTTTTCTCGAGCCGCCGAATCCAGGGATAGATGGCGATGTCGGCGATACTGTATCCGCCGGCCACGAAGTCACGCTCGGCCAGGCGCCGGTCGAGAACTCCGTAGAGCCGCTCGGTCTCCGCCACGTAACGCTCGATCGCGTATGGGTTGGGGCGCGGTGCGTAAGCACTGAAGTGGAGATTCTGGCCCAGCATCGGGCCGAGGCCGCCCATCTGCCAGAACAGCCATTGCATCACTTCGGCGCGGCCCGCCGGATCGGGGGGCAGAAAGCGGCCCGTTTTCTCCGCCAGATATTGCAGAATGGCTCCCGACTCGAAAACAGCGATGGGAGCGCCGCCCCCAGCTGGCTGCCGATCGACGATCGCCGGGATGCGGTTGTTGGGCGAAATCTCGAGAAACGCCGGATTGAACTGCTCGCCCGTGCTGATGTTGACCGGAACGATGGTGTAGTCCAGCCCGGTTTCAACCAGAAAAAGCAAGGGCTAATACCAACCGCCCCAGAGTTTGACTCGCGCAAAGGTTTACACGCTAGGTTTTGTGTGATTCAAGGTTGTTGGCAACAAGGGAGTGTGTTCAATGCCAACGATTCCTTTGCGAAACGACTTTGATGCTGAAAGAGTCCGTGTTCTTGCGGCACGGAGCGATGATGGGAACCAGGCGCGACGGCTTTTGTCGATGGCGGCCATCTACGATGGGATGGATCGAGCGTGCGCGGCGGGTATTGGCGGCATGGATCGGCAGACGTTGCGGGACTGGGTTCACCGGTTCAACGCGGGAGGTCCGGCCGGTCTGATCGACCGCAAGCCGAACGGGGCGTTGCGTCGGTTGACGCCGTCGCAAATGGCGGCGCTTTCGCGGGCTATCGAGGCCGGTCCCGATCCCGAACGGGATGGGGTCGTGCGCTGGCGCTGCATCGATCTCAAGCAACTGATCCGAACGCGCTTCGGCGTGGACTATCACGAGCGGAGCGTCGGCAAGCTGCTGGCCGCGCTCGGGTTCTCGCATATTTCCGCGCGCCCGCGCCACGTCGGCCAGGATGCGCGGGCACAGGAGGAATTTAAAAAAAAGTTTTCCCGAACACTTGGCGAAAATCGTAGCGGCACAGCCACCGGACACGCCCATCGAGGTTTGGTTTCAAGATGAAATGCGCGTCGGCCAGAAGAACAGCCTGGTGCGCCAGTGGGCCCCAAAGGGATCGCGCCCGCGCCAGGTCAAGGACCTACGGACCTCTTCGGCGTATCTCTTCGGCGCCATCTGCCCCGAGCGCGGTGAGGGCGCGGCGCTGGTCATGCCGCGCGCCAATACTGAAGCCATGGACCTGCATCTCGAGGAAATCAGCCGGGCCGTTGCCCCAAACGCCCATGCCGTCGTGCTGCTCGACCAAGCCGCATGGCACACCACTGCCAAACTCGGCATCCCGGAGAACATCTCCCTCGTGCCTTTGCCACCCAAGTCCCCGGAGCTCAATCCCGCCGAAAATGTCTGGCAATACCTCCGCCAGAACTGGCTCTCCAATCGTGTCTTCGACTCCTATGAAGCCATCGTCGAGGCCTCTTGCCAAGCCTGGAACAACCTGACCGACCAACCTTGGAAGATCATGTCCATCGGCCTCAGAGCGTGGGATCGCACAAGTCAATGTTAAGGGCGGTTGGTATTATATCCGTTTGGCGTGGTCCAGAAGTAAAGATCGATCATCGACGGGGTGCTCCTCGGTCGCGGGCGTCGGGGCGACGGCCTTTGAAATTTGAGCCGGCCATCATTGGCTCGACGGCGAAACCGTATCGTTTTTCGGAACTTGCGATAATTAGGAAAATAAGGAAAACTTTTATGCGAAAATCGCAAAAGTCATCGTGCTGGACAGTGCCGCCAGTATGCGTATGTTCGTCGCGTGGTCCGCGTGCTTATCGGTGTCGGCGGCGGACGATCGAATCTTCACGATCGTTGGCGCCGAATATTCCGGCGCTGTTAGTCACGAGGTATTCCCCGCATCGATCTCGCGCTAAGGAGGATCCTGAGTTGAGCCAACAAGAAAGCGCGGCCGCGGGTTCGGAGCCAGAGCATCCCGCGCCCTCGGACGGCCAGCCGGTCAAAAAGTCTGTTCTCTCCCGAATCACGGATTTTTTTCTCGGCGAACCGATCAACGTGCGCGTTCCTCGGCGCGTCGCGGAAAACTTGAAACGCCAGCAGGATCAGGGCGAAATTCTCATCGGTTGGTGCCAGCTCGTCATGGTCTCGACGTTCGCGGTCTTATATGCCTCGGCGCCGATGACGTTTTCCGAGGAGGCGCCGTTCGAGCCGGTGCCGTGGGCGCTGGGCCTATACTTTACCTTTACGACCGGGCGATTGATCGTGTCGTACCGCGGCCATTTGCCGGGCGCCATCGTCATGGCGTCCATTTTCCTGGATATGGCCTTGCTGGTCGTCACGATCTGGAGCTTTCACCTGCAATATGGCCAGGAGCCGGGTTTCTCTCTCAAGGCGCCGACCATGCTGTACATGTTCATCTTCATTGCCTTGCGGGCGCTGCGCTTCGAGCCGCGCTACGTGCTCTGGGCGGGTTCGGTCGCGGCTCTGGGATGGCTTTCGTTGCTGGCGTATGCGTTGCTTTCCGGCGAAATGCCCGAGGATCGGATCACCCGTGATTACGTCCAATATCTGACCTCATCGAAAATCCTATTGGGCGGTGAGTTCGATAAGGTCATTTCGATTCTCATGGTCACCGCCATCCTGGGCGTGGGATTGCTCCGGGCCCAGCGGATGTTGGTCCGGTCGGTCACCGAACACGCGGCGATCGCGGATCTTTCGCGTTTCTTCGCGCCCGAGGTCGTCGATGAAATCGTTCAATCGGAGCAGATGGTCAAGCCGGGGAATGGCGAAATTCGCAACGCCGCGATCATGAACCTGGACATTCGCGGGTTCACGGCCCTGGCTCAAAAGACACCGGCGAACGACGTCATGGCCTTGCTCGCCGAATACCAAGGACGCCATGGTGCCGATCATTCAGAAACACGGCGGCTCGATCGACAAGTTCCTCGGCGACGGAATCATGGCCACTTTCGGCGTGGCGTTGAAGACCGAGGCCTACGCCGCCGACGCCTTGCGCGCGACGATTGCCATACTCGAGGAGGTGGATGCATGGAACAATGAGCGCGAAGCGCACGGCAAGGCGAAGATGGGAATCGGTACCGGCCTCGCCATCGGCCCGGTCGTCTACGGTGCCGTCGGCGACGCGAGCCGGCTCGAGTACACGGTCATCGGCAATGCGGTAAATCTCTCGGCAAAACTGGAGAAACACAACAAGATCGAAGGATCCCGTTCTGTCACCACGGCCGAAGCCCTGGCGCTGGCGGTCACCCAAGGATTCCTGACACCGCAAAAATTCGAGCACAAATCCGGGTGCCGGATCGAAGGCGTCCGAACACCGTTGGACCTCGCGGTTTATGCCGCCCGAGGGACGTGGGTGCCGTCGTGAGGACCGGCCCGCGGCCGCCTGTCGGCCCATGTGCTCCGGCGGACGCGGCCAGGGCCTCGCTCGACAATCGACGCCCGGTTGCGGACCCGGCCGCCGCCTGTCCACGGTTGACCTCGCATCGTCGCGGTCGGGCGGGTAAACTTCCCGGCCGCGATCCCGGCAAGTCCATGCCGGTGGAGGCTGGAGTAAATTTCCGGGAGGGTATCGTCGGTACCGAAACTGCTCATCGTCGAAGACAACGAAATGAACCGCGACATGCTCTCACGGCGTCTGACGCGCAGGGGGTACGAGGTGATCACGGCCGTCGACGGCAAGGAAGGGCTTGAGGCGGCGGCGCGCGAACGGCCGGATTTGATCCTCATGGACATGAGCCTTCCGGTGATGGACGGGTGGGAGGCGACGCGCCAACTCAAGGCGTCGGCGGAGACGGGGAGCATCCCCGTGATCGCGCTCACGGCCCACGCCATGTCCCACGATCGCCGAAAGGCCCTGGATGCCGGTTGCGACGATTACGACTCCAAGCCGATCAACCTTAAGCGCCTGTTGGAAAAGATCGACTCCTGGCTCAACCCGTCCGGTGGCTGAGCGCGGGCGTGGCCGCCGTCCAGGACCTCAACGGGAGTCGTTTCGCTGGCGGATGATAGTGGCCAGGACGAAGGCGGCGAGGATGACGCTATAGATGAAAAATGCTTCGATTTCGCTCATCTGACCTGGGGAGATTCCCCCTCGCTGGCCGACCACGCCGGCTCTGGGTTTCTTATTCTTCCTCGACCGCCGGTGGGCGCGTGGCGGCGGGCATTTTCTTGGTCTTCGCGGCCTCGATCGCGGCGGCCTCGGCGCGCTCGGCGGCGGCTGCCTTCGCCGCCGTACCGGTGGTCTTTTCGCGAATTCGGGCGCGTTTGCCGGTGCGGCCACGCAGATAGTAGAGCTTGGCCCGGCGCACGTCACCCCGTCGCAATACCGTGATCTCCGCGATTCGGGGCGAGTAAAGGGGAAAGACGCGTTCGACGCCCTCTCCATACGAAATCTTGCGGACCGTGAAAGAGGCGTTGAGACCGCGGTTGCGGCGGGCGATGCAAACGCCTTCGAAGGCCTGGATCCGCTCGCGCGTGCCCTCGACCACCTTGACTCTCACTCGCACGGTATCGCCGGGCGCAAATTGCGGAATCCGGCGCGATAGTCCCGCGATCTGCTCTTGTTCGATTTCATCGATGATATTCATCGCTCCGGTTCCCTTTCGATTTACGCCGGTCACTCCGACCCGCGCCGGAAGCGTCCGTCGAGGTAACGCGCCCAAAGGTCGGGTCGACGCTCCCTCGTCACCCGCTCCGCCTGTTCCCGACGCCAACGACGGATGCTGGCGTGGTGACCGCTGAGGAGGACCTCGGGCACGGCGTGGCCTTCCCAGACGGCGGGGCGGGTGTACTGCGGGTGCTCCAAAAATCCCTGTTCGAAGCTCTCCTCGTCCAAGGCCGCCTCCTTGCCGACGACCCCGGGCAAGAGACGGACGCAGGCATCGATCAACACCACGGCCGCCGGCTCGCCGCCCGAAAGCACGAAATCGCCGAGGCTGATTTCCTCGACCCCGCGCGCCTCGACCAGGCGCTCGTCGATCCCCTCGAAGCGGCCGCATAGCAAGATCAGCCGCGGTTTCGCCGCCAGCGCCCGCACCCGTTCCTGCTCCAGCCGCCGCCCGCGCGGGGTAAAATAGATCACCGGCGCGTCGCTGTCACGGATCGCGTCGATCGCCGCCGCCAGGACGTCGGGCCGCATCACCATGCCAGGGCCCCCGCCGAAGGGATTGTCGTCGACGGAACCGTGTTTATCGCGCCCGAAAGCACGAATGTCCACTGTTTCCATCCGCCACCGTCCCGCCTCCAGGGCCCGGCCCGCCAGCGAGTGGCCGAGGGGACCGGGAAACATGTCGGGGTAAAGGGTCAATACCGTCGCCCGCCATGGCGGCTGGGCCGGAGCCGTGGCGTTTTCTTGCCTCACGTGTCCTCCCTAGAACATTCCTTCCGGGGGAGAGACCACCAGACGGCCGCCGCCGATGTCGACTCGCGGCACCACTGTCTTCGTAAAAGGCAGCAGAAGCGGCCGGGCCCCGCCCTCGACCTCGATCACGTCCCCGGCGCCGGTGTCGTAAACGGCGGCGACGGTTCCCAACGCAGTCCCGTCCTCGTGTTCCACCCGCAACCCGATCAGGTCGCAATGGTAGAATTCATCCGCTTTCGGCGGCGGCAGCGCCGCGCGCGGGAGGTAGAGGCGGGTTCCCCGCAAGCGCGTGGCCGATTCCCGATCCGAGACCCCGGCGATGACGGCGACCACTCCGGTCTTGGTGGTCTCGCGGGTCTCGATCGTCAGGGGGCGTCCCCCGGGCGCGTCGTAGACGGGGCCGTAGGCGGCGATGTTGGCGGGACGGTCCGTGAAGGTGGCGATACGGACGGCGCCGCGCACCCCCTTGGGGCCACCGACGACACCGACCGGTACCCAATCCGCCTCGTTCTTGGCCGCCTCGTTCTTGGGAGCTGGGGCCGAATTTCGGGCCGAGTTGTCCCGACCCCCCACCTCAAGCCTCCGCGCTTTCGCCTTCGGCCGGCTTGTCCCCCGCCTTTTTCCGGGGCCGCGACTTGATGGGCCGGTTGGGCCGCGGCGGCATCGGCGTGATCCCCGCCTGGCCGAGAAAAATGGCCACCCGCTCGGAGGGTGTGGCGCCGTTCGCGAGCCAATGCTTGATGCGGTCCTCTTTCAGGGTCACCCGATTGGGATCGTCGTCGGGCAGGAGCGGGTGGTAGGTGCCCAGTTTTTCCAGAAAGCGGCCGTCGCGCGGGGTCCGCGAATCGGTCGCGACGATCCGGTAATGGGGTCGTTTCTTGGCGCCGCCACGGGCCAGCCGAATTCTCACCGCCATCGCTCAATCCTTTCCTCGCGCGTCTCTCGCATTTGTCGCTCTTTTCCGCTTCGAGCCGCCCCTGCCGGTCGATCGGCTAGAAGGAACCGGGCGGCAGAAGACCATGACGCATCATGCCCTTCTTGCCCATCTTATTCATCTTTTTCATCATCCCGCTCATTTCCTTGTATTGCTTGATGACGCGGTTGACGTCCTGAACGGTGGTTCCCGAACCGGCGGCGATGCGCCGGCGCCGCGAGCCGTTCAGGATTCGCGCGTTGCGCTTTTCGGCCCGGGTCATCGAATTGATGATGGCCTCGTGGCGGATCAGAATCGTGTCGTCGAGCCGGGCCTGGGCCAGCTGCTTCTTCACCTTCGCCACCCCGGGGAGCATGCTCATCAGGCCCTGCATGCCGCCCATCTTGCGCATCTGCCGGAGCTGCGAGGCCATGTCGTCGAAGTCGAAGCGGCCCTTCTCCATCTTACGGGTAAGTCTTTCCGCCTCTTCCTGATCGATCGTTTCCGAGGCCTTCTCGACCAGCGTCACCACGTCGCCCATGCCGAGAATCCGCGAAGCGATGCGTTCGGGATGGAAGATTTCCAGGGCCTCGAGCTTCTCGCCGACGCCGAGGAGTTTCACCGGGCAGCCCGTGGCCGCGCGCATGCTCAACGCGGCGCCGCCCCGGGCGTCGCCGTCGACCCGGGTGAGGACGATGCCGGTCAGGCCGACGCGCTCGTGGAAGCTCGTGGCCAGGGTCACGGCGTCCTGGCCGGTCATCGCGTCGGCGACGAGCAAGACCTCGGCCGGCTCGGCGGCGTCGCGGACGTCTCTGGCCTCGGCCATCATCTCGTCATCGACGTGGAGGCGGCCGGCGGTGTCGAGCACAACCACGTCGTAGCCCTTAAGGCGCCCGACCTGAAGAGCCCGCTTGGCGATCGCGACCGGTCCCTGGCCGGCGACGATGGGCAGGGTATCGATTCCGGCCTGGCGTCCCAGGATCGCCAACTGCTCCTGGGCCGCCGGGCGCCGAACGTCGAGCGCCGCCATCAGGAGCCGCCGATTCCGGGTCTCGGCGAGGCGCTTGGCGAGCTTGGCGCAAGTCGTGGTCTTGCCCGATCCCTGAAGTCCGACGAGCATGATCAGCGCCGGCGGCGGCGCCGCCAGATTGATCGCCTGGGTCTCGGACCCGAGCATCTCGACGAGATGGTCGTGGACGATCTTGACCACCATCTGGGCCGGGGTGACGCTGCGCAGGACCTCGGCGCCGACGGCCCGCTCGCGGACCTGGGCGACGAAATCCTTGACCACCGGCAGGGCCACGTCGGCCTCGAGCAGGGCCACTCGGACCGCGCGCATGGCGTCGTTCACATGGCTCTCGTCCAGCGCCCCCCGCTTGCGCAAGGAATCGAAAACCTCGCCCAGCCGCCCGGTTAGCGAATCGAACATCGATGCTCTCTCTTGGCCCCAAAAGTCTTCGGGCGCGAAAACCCTCGGCCTCTCCCCCAAGCCGACGGCCCCGCCCCCGAAGCCGCCCGAATTAGGGCCATTCGCGGCCCAATGTCAAGCGCGTCCCGTACCGCGGTTGGCGAATGGAATTCAAGACGGGCCGCATCCAACTCATTCGAGATGTCCCTTTCTTGGCGATTGCGTTAAATCTAGATTATGCACGGAACTGTTGAAGCATGGATCCAGCTTTCCGGCACGAGGCAAAGACATTCGAGCGGCTGGTGAGAGAAGTGTTGGCAAACGATGGCGAAGTTCTGCGCGCGTGGCTGACGCAGCACGCGCCGGTTCTGTTGCACGGGGTTATCACCGACACACCATTATGGGTGCTCGTTTTGCTTGCCGTATTCGTGGGGTTCGTACTTGTCTCGGCGCTGGTAAAATCTTTGCAACAAAGCTCCGCCGGAATGGTTTTCGTCTGGAAGTTCATCACCCGGCCCTGGGATGCGGCGCGGGAGGCCGTGTAGCCCGAGGCGGGGGCGACCCAGAAGCATATCGAAGGTCTGAAGGGTAAGGTCGACGAAAATCACACGTTGCTCCAGCAGATGAAAGAGCAGCTTGATCGACTGACGAGACCAGAAGAGGCGGGCGGGTCGAACGTCCTCGCGACGAGGCGGCCGCGAACCTCGTCGCGGAACGGAGCTCGGCCGCGATCGAGGCAGCGCAAGCCATCGCGGCGGGCGACATCGCGGGTTTCATCGCGACGCTAGAGCGGGACGCGCGGGCGGGCAGCGAGGATGCAGCGGATCGCTGGCGGCGATTGGGCGCGCTCGCACGCGGCGTGAATACCGCCAAGGCGAGATCGGCCTATGAGGAGGCATTCAAACTCCAACCCGATGATTTTTGGACCTGTGTGGAACTCGCCCGGCTGCGTGAGCTGAGCGGTAACACGGATAGCGCCCGCGAAGCCGCCGAGGCCGCCGCCGGTCTCGCGAGGGGCGAACGAAACCTAGCGATCGCAAAATCCGAATTGGCTGACGTGCGGCTAAAATTGGGCGACCTTAACGGGGCCTGGTACGGGTATCGGGAAGCAGCCATCGCTTTGCGACGATTGGCGGAGAAGAACCCCGGGAGCGCCGAGGCGCGGCGGGACGTTTCGGTGAGCATGAACAAACTGGGCGATGTTCTGGTGAAGGCCGGGGACCTTGAGGGCGCGAAGGGGCGGTTCGAGGAGAGCCTGAAGGTTAAGAGAAAGTCTGGCGGAGAAGAACCCCGGGAGCGCTGAGGCGCAGCGGGATTTGATTGTCAGTTACGCAAAACTTGGTGGGACCTTTCCACACCAAGGCTGGTGGGCGAAGGGATTGGCCGTCTGCGAGCGTCTCGCGGCGGCGGGGCGGCTTGCTCCCGCCGACGCCTGGATGCTTGACGACCTTCGCAAGCACGCCGCCGAAGACGGCTGACAATTGATGTCCGCGGATGACCGTTGCTATCTCGATCGACTGGTCATGATAACGGCCCAAATGTGCCTAACCTCGATTCGATCCCCGGCTGCCTGCCCGGGGTAAGTGCTTCTGCTTGGAGGATCCGATTCAAGAGTGCTGTTGAGCAGGCATTGTCATCGCGAAAGCGAGAATGCATTTCTGGGCGGTTTCGAAGAATTCGTCTGGAACGTTCGGACCATTTTCGAAGAAGCGCATTTTAACGGTTCAGTCGTCCCGGAAAAAAGGGGGTTCAAGATACGATCGTTCACGGTATGAACGACCAATTTAGAGTGATCGGGTTTGATCAAGGTTTTCAAGGCGAACTTCGGCGTGCTGGCTTTCGGGACCGCAGTGGGAAGGGGAGCCATCGCGATTTGGTCCATCCCAGGGTGGCCGGTGACGATTTCGGGTAAACTGGGGGACGACGCGAAGCGTTATCAGGTACGGGCGGTTCGCGATGCGATCGAGGAGTCGAAGGGATGAAAGAGAGCGCGCACTACGTGAAGATCATCGAGTGGTCGGAGGAGGACCAGTGTTATGTCGGGAGTTCGCCGGGGCTGTTGCTTGGAGGATGTCACGGCAACGACGAGCGCGAGGTGTTCGCGGAGCTCTGCGAGATCGTCGATGAGACCATCCGCGTTTATCACGACGACGGGAAACCTTTGCCCCCACCGGCCTCCGGTCTGGCCTCCAAGTTGCGGAGCGCCGTCTGACCTGCCGAGCGCCGCTCCAGGCCCGGTCGCGCCGGTTCGATCCGAGGCCCCCGACCGCATAGATCGGACCAGCAAGAAGGCTATCCTGGTGCCGGGCGACACTCTGGCCCATTCGGGATGATTAGGGGTCGGTGCCGACACGCTCGGCGCGCTTGTGTCTCAGCCGCATCCGCGCACGATTTACCCACTCTCCAAGCAATCGATCCGGGGACGGATGCGACCGGCGTCATTGTGAATGTTCTCCCTCGGCCTGATGCTCCCTACTTCAAAGCCCAAAAAATTCCGGCGTTGAAGGCTATTCGGCCGGTTCCGCGACTTTGGGCACAACCTCGCGGTACGGCCGGCGGCTTCCATCGGCACTCACAATGACAGCGCCGTCTAAATCATTGTCGGTTAATTCCGGGGCTGTATCCGGGTCTTTCGCGATCTGCCGAGAGATATCGGCATCAGTGGTCGCCTCTACCTTGGCAATGTTGATTCGTCCGGTTTTCTCGCCTCGTTTACGTGAACGTTTCACGGTAGGCATCCCTTTCTCTCCTACTAGTGCACCGGCGCATTCACTTCGTTCACGCCCCCGTGCACCAGGCCTTTGTCGATGCATCAACTTTCCAAACTTCGGCTGTCGCCTCCGTTTGGGTCGATGCACTAGCGCATCTTGCGGAGATAATGCGTCTGCGACCATCACGCCGGGTATAAACGACTGTGTAGACCGTGCCCTCGATGGCACCGATCACAATATAGCGAGCTTCTCCATAAGCGCGACGTGTGTCCTCCCTTGGACGAAGTCATAGGACCACACGTGGTTCTGCCAACAGGGCCTGAGCCTGATGCACGAGCCGTCATTGAGCCACAACCGGCCTCGCTTGGGTTGCTTGCTCGGGACCTTCAGCCCCTCGCGCCGCCAGATGCGTTCCACTCGTTTGTGGTTTTGAAAAAATGATTGGTCAATAAACTCATATAAATCAATAGGTTCATAGCCTGTCAACATTTTAGATGAGGGAGGCTTACGCTCTGCCTAATGAGTAAAAAACCCACGAAACCTTGGAGATTGTAAGTTACAACAGCATGATGTGTGTGGTTTAGGCTCAGTATTGTGGGAATCGAACTCGTGCCTTCATATCTGCAAAAACGCAGGCGTAGATGGTACGCCATCATGGAAATACCTGCAGCCCTTCGTTCCAGCTTTGGGAAACCCCGGTTTGTCCAGTCTCTCAAAACAGACAGCCGCAACATAGCCGAACGTCGGGTGTTGCCGGTTATTCTAGCCTGGAAAAATGATATCGCTGCCGCAAGGAATGAGCCGGTTGTTGATGATGCTATGCACTTGTTGCGTGCATTACGAAATGCCAAGACCAAGGAACAGAGGCAGTTGATCCAGCATGAAATAGATGACAAGGCGTATTGGATTGGTGCCATAAATGTCGATAACGTTGGTGATGACCCGACTAGCAATCCCGAGGCACAGCTTTTTCATGCCCGTGCCACTGGCCATCTTGTGAACTTCACCGAACACCTTGAAGAGTGGCTTGACACATCACAGGCCACAGCCAAGACCAAGGATATGCAGCACTCGGACATAAAGAGATTTGCAACCAAATTTGCCATGGTGCAAGACGTTTCTAGACCCGAGGTAAGGCGCTGGATTACCAAATTGATGAACGGGGATGGTCTTACCCCCAAGACGGTACAGCGCATCCTGAGCGCTCTAAGGGGCTACTGGAGGTATCTACAGAGTATCGGGGTAGCAGGTGAGGATGATGAACCGTTCACCAAGCTCGAAGTGGCACGACAGAACAAGCGAACCTCCCCCAAAACCGCAAGACAACCCTTCGAGCCAGCGGATATGGTGAAGCAACTTGATTCTGCCATAGAGGGGGGTGATGATCAGCTTGCCGATTTGATCCGATTGGGAATGTGGGCCGGTTGTCGGATTGAGGAGCTATGCTCATTAAAAGTGGAGCATGTGAAGGACGATTGTTTCTCGGTTGGCGAGGCCAAGACAAAAGCAGGTTGGCGTGAAGTGCCAATACATCGGGAACTGGCACAGACAATGGCACGGCTGATCGAGGGCAGCAAAGATGGCTACGTGTTGTCGGGACTGACCTTCAATAAGTACGGCAAACGGTCAAACGGTATCGGCAAACGTTTCAGTAAATTGAAGACCGCCATGGGTTTTGGATCTCAGCATGTGTTCCACTCGATCCGAAAAACGATGATTACGATTTTGGAGAATGCTGGCGTAGCTGAGAATGTAGTTGCCGATATTGTTGGGCACGAGAAAACCACCATGACCTATGGCCTCTACAGTGGGGGGGTATCACTCACGGTGAAGCGGGATGCACTGGAAAAGCTGGCATACTGACTTCCGGAATTCAGGTGCATAAGGTATCAAGGCCAGGCTGTTGTTGGTTGGCTTTTCGAGTCGATTCCGACCGCTCTACCCCAGCAAGCTGCCGGAGTGGGGGCGGCGGTTCATCGGCGGCAGGTGACCCAGAGCGGCCATTCGACTTCGATGGATTCAGCCTCCGGCCACACCTAAAAATTTGACCTTAGGCGCACCTGGAAAATCTCGGTCAAACAAATGCAATCCTCCTTTCACGTCGCGCGCTGCCGCCGGGTGGTGACGCGGCCGCAACGGCGGCACGCCACCTTTTCCACCGCTCCGGACGGTCCAAAGCCCAGGGTCACCTCGACGACGTGAAAGGCGTGGAATCCCATCAGGCAGAGATGGCGTCAGAAAATGTTTTTCATCGTGCAGCTTGGCATGACGCGCCAAAAATGCAAAACCGGAACCAAGTGCGACGGAACATGCCGTTACGAAATTCCTCTCGACACAGCCCCTTGCTGTCTGCCGGCTTATAGACGTAGACTCGGATCACTGGGATGGATTCGACACCATGGCGCTCTTCAACGAAGCGGAAAAGATGTTCGACGGGAAACACCTTGAACCCGCCGCCCGCAATGGTGGGGCGTTCCAATCCCGCCTCGGGCTGACGGTCCGCCCCCATCAACACTTCTGCGAGAGACCCGCTGACGCCGATTGCCGCCAATGACCGAGATCGACTACGCAAAGGTCAACCGGTATTGGGAAAAAGCCACGCCTTCAATCCTTGGGCCGTACATGATGGACGATTTCGGCTTTCCCCCGAGCGCGGGGGATTTCCGCTTTCGGGCGGAATCCCGGATCGTTCAACGGCTGACCCGTGACGTGAAGCAGGACGGTGCGGTCCTTGATCTCGGCAGCGGCATCGGGATCTGGGCGGAGGACTTCGCGCGTCGTTTCTCTTTGTTGACGGCGATCGAGGGCAGCCGTACTCTTTTCCGGTCCCTGCAAAGGAGATGCGCGCCCTACCCCAATCTCCGTCTCATCCATGGCGATGTCATGACGTTTGAGCCCGATGCCCGCTACGATCTGATATTTCTCGGCGGTCTGCTCATGTATCTCAATGAAAGGGACGTGATCGCCTTGCTGCGGAAGTTGGTTCTGTGCATTGAACCGGGCGGAATGATCCTCTGCCGCGAGTCCACCGTCAGGGGGAACCCCGTGGCATTAAGGGGCGACTACCAGGTGATCTATCGTTCGGTATCGGATTACGGGCGCATCTTCGGGCAATGCGGATTGAGCGTCCGGCACGTCGAACGGAACGAGCCTTATGTGCTGATCGAAATGGGCAGCGAACTGGTTGAGAAATGGCAGAAAATTGTGCCCGTGCGGTTTCAAGCCCTTCGGGCCGTCGGGCACTTGACGTATTTCGGATTGCGCATGGCGAACCCCTGGATCACGCACATCCCCAAGGCGCTGGGGATTGCCTTTCCCATGCTGGAGAATCACTTTTTCGTTCTTTGCGCTGATACATCGTGATCATGGGCCGGGCATGGGGAAATTTCGTCTTTCGGAATCTGGCCAATGCCACGTCCCTTCTCGGAGTGCTGCCTCTCGCCGTTCTCTTTTTGGACGACGGCTACCGGTACGTGATCCTGTTGATCATTTACAACAATTTCATGGACGACCTTGATGGGGTTTTGGCCGCCAAGTTGAACATCAAAACCAGGTTCGGTGCCGACCTCGACAACGTTTGTGACGCGGTCGCCCACGCCATGCTCGCCTTGGCGGTCGGGGCGCATTTCGGGAGCCTTCTCATCGGCGCAAGTGCATTGGCCGCCGGCTCGATCATTCTCCGGGTTGTCGCACGGCTCAATCCCAAGGCAATCGAGGGAATAGGCTCTCAGACGAACGAACTCATGCGCCACATGCTGTTCACCCTTCTATTGGCCGGGCAGTTCGGCTTCAGCCCTGAGTACATTTTGATGGCGGTCTTCTTGATACATGCGGTGTCGATGCTGGTGCCCTACCCCATGCCCCATCCCATCATAGACCGGGCCAAATCGGCCACAGCGCTTGGTCTTGTGAATGTCGCTCTGGTGATCGCATGGCTTGTGCCAGTCACCACGCCGATCGTTACGGCGGCCTTCGTCGCCGCTTATATGTATTCCTTCATTGTCGGATCGATCGGGCGGTGGAACAAACTGGCCGTAAAAACGCTTCTGTAGAAATTCATCCGGCTCAGTTTTTGGACTTCGCGACATGGCGAGGCCCCATCGGGACGTCCCGGGGCGATTTATAACCGATTGGGCGCGGGTGGCGTTGAGTCTGCTGTTGGCTAAATCCGGAAGAATCGTTCTGTCCCCGATCACGGCCGCTTAGCCCTCCTAAGCAGAATATCGGGCCGCGTATGCTTGTTTTAAGCCGTGGTGGCCACGTATCAATTTTTTCAGATCGCTCATTCTGCCTTTCGATTTTTTTTCAGATTGAACCAGGGTCGGGAATCTCCACACCGTATTTTTGGAAAACTTCGATTTTTTCCCTCGGCCATCTAGTGAGGAGCCACCACAACAAGGCCGGCCCAGCCCCGAAGTCACTTCTCACATGATCCTCTGGTAGCAGGTTGAAAAAGGGCTATCCATACGTTTCCAAAACACCTCTTGATCCATAGCCGGGATGGGGGTACCGATAACCCTCGCGATATCCCAGGTCAACACCCCTGGAAAACCGCCAGTCTCAGAGGTTGGCTTGAGGTGAGCAATAACCTATTGGTTTCGACACTGTTGTTCGCTAGACTGGGCACGTATCGGATCGAAAGGGAACAACAATGCGAGTAGCGATATACGCCAGGATCTCTACCGATGGCCAGTCAGTGAAGGCACAGATTACCGAGCTTCGTGAAGTGGCCATCCGCCGTAAATGGGAAATCGTTCACGAGTACACGGACAAAGGCAAATCCGGGGCTAAGGGGCGTGATGAGCGACCTGGACTTGATGCCATGCTCAAATCGGCCACAAGACGGGAGATTGATATGGTTGCGGCCTGGTCCGTAGACAGGCTGGGGCGATCCCTACAACACCTCGTAACTGGACTGGCTGATCTACAGACTGCGGGGGTTGAGCTGTATCTTCACAAGCAGGGACTAGACACATCAACACCAAGTGGCCGTGCCATGTTCGGAATTCTAGCATCCAAAGGCCACTTTTCACTCGGCACGTTATTCTTAGGAGGCGTATGTCTTGGACGATCACTTTGTAGACGGGAACATCGTAGTCCTTACGCCAATAATTTTCCCATCCGATAATACCGGCCTCTTGGAGTTCCTCAACCAAAACGACGATATTTTGCTGACATTCGGCCTTATTATCCTGAACGGCGTTTTGATTTTTTGAAATTGCAACGCCCCGATACATACCGACCCCATTTGATACGAAGCCCCCCCGATAAAATTTTATAAATGCATCAACTCGCACACCCGGAGCAGCTGGTATTTCGTCAACAAATTCATACCCATTTTTTGCTGGATCAAATTTATTTCCAAGTTTTATTGCTCTGAAATCACTTTCCAAACTATCCGCATACGCTATATTTACCCAGAATACTAAAACCAAATTTAACATTATTTGTTGGATGCCTTCCCGTGCTGAAACTGCTATCACGCGGTGTCATCAGCTAGGCTTACATCAGAAAATAGCAAATTGTAGGGCCAATGCCAACTCGATGCTCTAAAGGAGAATGCGATGTCGATATGGTTGAGAATACCCCTGGCAGTAGTGATTTGTTTTGTTGCGGCGATAGTTGCGATGGCCATTCTGCAGTTGAACGGCCTTGATCTGCCGGCTTTGGCAGGCAATTTGGGGCTGGTCGTCGGGGGGGTGTTTTTCTGGCTCACGAGAAAGAAAGCCAAGACCAGAATCTAAAACGATCTATGCCACACCGGCAGAATACTTCAACTTGGCTCATCGGCATCACTGCAGCTGTCCAGCTGGCGCCCTCTCTGATACCAGCTAAGCCGATCATATTTGTCCCTCGATTTTTTTTCAGATTGAACCAGGGTCGGGCAAAGCCACACTAATCCTTGGAAATTTTCGATTTTTTTTTCCTCGGCCATCTAGTGGCCAGCCAACACAACAAGCCGCCCCCATGCCCCGAGCATACCTCCCCCCACTT
>CBDCME010000043.1:0-244465 GCA_965218865.1 Alphaproteobacteria bacterium | reverse complement strand
CCGCAAGAACACGGACTCTTTCAGCATCAAAGTCGTTTCGCAAAGGAATCGTTGGCATTGAACACACTCCCTTGTTGCCAACAACCTTGAATCACACAAAACCTGGCGTGTAAACCTTTGCGCGAGTCAAACTCTAGGGCGGTTGGTATTAGCCCTTGTTGATGCATCAACTTTCCAAACTTCGGCTGTCGCCTCCGTTTGGGTCGATGCACTACGGAGGCGACAGTTCGGAGAGGAAGTCCTCGAACTTGCCGCCGGTGGATCGCGGGATGTCGACGACGTAGAGAAACTTGAGCGCGAAGGAGTGGCCGAGCATGACCGCGAGGGCATGGCCGAGATCGGCCCCCTGGTTTGGGTTCAAGCCGCCGGGCGCGACGAGCTTGACCTCGATCTCGTCGAGTTGGCGCTGGACGAGTTGGATCTGCCGGATCGGCGCCACCTCCATCAGGGTGCCGCCGCTGATTCTGGCCCAGACCTGTTCGCCCGAGGGCAAGGTCACCATGTTTCGGGCCCGGCCCAGAATACGCTTCAGCACCGGCAGGGTCCGGCCGCACGAACAGGTCTCGCCGACCTCGGCGTAATCGCCGATTTCGTACCGGATGAGCGGCATCGCGAAATTGTGCAGCCCGGTCACGACGACGCGGCCGATCTCGCCCGGCGGGCACGGTTTTCCGTTGTCGTCTAGGATCTCGACGAACACGAACTCGGACTGAACGTGGTAATGGGCGTTGTCGGGGCATTGCAGGGCGATGACATTGGTTTCGTGAGCGCTGTAGAGGTCGACGACGCGGATGCCCAGATTTTTCTCGAACCATTCACGGTAGCTGGAGTCGACGACCTCGCCCATGGCGCTGAGCTCGCGCAGCCGGGGAAATTCGATTCCGTGCCGCAAGGCGTGTCGGGCGAGCGCGAGCGCGAAGGTGGGATAGGTCACGAAATAAGCGGGCTTCTCTTTGTTTAGCCAAGCCAAGTGATCGGACAGTGACCCGGCGATATCGCGCACGATCGAGGGACCGCCTTTGTGGGCGGCGACCCACGTGCCCATCCTCTTGATGCCGTCCGCGGCTCCGGGCGCGTCGCCCAGCCGTCGGATCGAGGCCATTTTCGCCGTCAGGTCGCGGTGGTGCCAATAATGTCCCCGCAGATTCATCGCCGAGCGAAAGATACGGTTCACGGCCGTGCCGCGAATGTTCAGGGGCCGCCCCATCGAGCCGGAGGTTCGGTCGGTGTAATAGGGCCTGTGATCGCGCGGCGGCGAGAGGCTGAATACGTCGTTTCCGGCCTCCTGCAATTCGGGCCGCCGGATGATCGGAACCCGTCGCCAACGTTCGAGCATCAAGGCTTCCGGCTTCAGCCGGGCGACCGGCCCCAGGCGCTTCTTGTAGAAGGGAGCCGTCCGAACGGCGTGAGCCACCAAACCGGCAAGCTGACGACGCTGCTGCCGCCAATGCTGCTTGGGAGTCCACCACTGGCTTTGTTCGAGCTGAAACAAGACCGAGAGAATCTTCGCCTCGTTCGTCCGCGGCAAGCCGGGCCAAAGGATCCCCGATACCGCCGAGGCCGGCGTCGGCATCGCCGATTCCGCCACCGGGGCCCGATGGCTGGTGTCAGGTGCGCTTGTCGGGCGGCGTGGCTTCACGATCCCTGGCCACGGCGTTGAAGGCCACCGATATCCGCGCGCCCGTGCCGGTGAAGGGGTGGACGAAATGTCTCAGCCAGGCGGGAAAGATAAGCATGAGTCCCGACTGGGGTTTTATGAGCAGCGGCAACGAAAACTTGAGTTCACTCAAACTTCAGATGATTGACCGCGTCCCGGGGGTCGAGGAATTCGATCATTCCCCTCGGCGGCTCTTCGGAATCCATTTCGGCGACCGCGACGTAGTAGACGCCCGACCACATGAAGTTGGGGTGGGCGTGGACGGCGTTGTAATGACCGGAGCGCAATACGTTGGCCCAGGCTTCCATGCTGACGCTATATTTTCGGGGAGTATCGGAACGCCGGACGCCGCTGGCCTTCATCGTTTCCGCGACCAACGTCCGCACCCGCCCGACCAGGGTCTTGATTTCAGGCTGGGGCCAGAAAAAAAGTTCGGGACCCGAGTGCCAACCGCCGACGTTGCTCTTTCTTACGCCTGGGTCATTCTTCTCGACTTCGAGGATGATGTCGCGCAAGCGCGCATTGAGCGCCTCGCTCTGCGGCCACTTATAACGAATGATGGGCGTGGCGAACGCGGGTAGGGTATTCGCGCGAAGCGAAAATCCGGCCGGCAGGGAGGTCGATTCCATGGCGAGCAAATTCCTCGGGCTTGGTCGTCGGCAAATCTAACCACCCCTCGGCCAAGAGGCGACGCGCGACCGAGGTTTGAACTGGCCGCCACTTCGGTAGAGGGGGGGGGGTCCGAACAATTCGGGTTCGGGTATTTTGCCAAACGGTACACCGAGGATCGAGGCGAAGTCAGGGATCAGGGGAGAATTTTGGCATGCCTTTTAACCGGGTATTGAAATTGACGGAACCGATGACGCGGGGCACCGATGTACGCGAGGTGCAGGACGGCCTTTTGGCTCGCGGCATTCAGGCGATCGGCTTGCCCGACGGCGTTTTCGACCCCGCGACCGACGTCGCCGTGCGGGCTTTTCAGAGGAACGCGGGGTTGGCGGTGGATGGAGTCGTCGGACGGGCAACCTGTGACGCTCTCGTCACTCGGTCGGTCTCGGGGGTGGCGGGCGGCGAAGGCGGCGCCCGACAAGTTGGCGACATGGCGTTGGAATTTCTCAAGCGCCACGAAGGATGCAAACTGCACGTGTATCAGGACGTCGCGGGCTACGACACCATCGGCGTGGGTCATCTGATCGTCGACGACGACCCCGATTTTTCGAACGGCATTACCGAACGGCAGGCTCTCGAACTCTTGCGGACCGACGTTGGTCACGCGGAGCAGTGCGTGAACAGCTACTGCCGCGTGCGCTTGGAACAGCATCAGTTCGACGCCCTGGTCAGCTTCGTCTTCAACGTCGGCGGCGGTGCCTTCCGATCGAGCATGCTATTGCGCAAGCTGAACCGCGGCGACTACGAATCGGTCCCCGCCGAGCTACGGCGCTGGAATCGATCCGGCGGCGAGGTGGTGCAAGACCTGATCAATCGGCGCGAGGCCGAGGGCAAATTGTGGCGGGACGCGAATTACGAAGCCTGAGGGTTTGAACTCGCGGCCCTCTCCCCCTCCCGGCCCCTCACGCGAGTATGCCGAAGGGGAGGCCGGGAGGGGGAGAGACCGACGCATAAAAATGCGCGGATTTTCGAACGAACACCAGGGGAAAACGATCCCGCCAGCCGCCCGATCGATACCTCCTGCTTCACATCGTCCCGGGCCTCGGCGCCGCGAAGCGGATAGTCCCCGGAGCGGCGCCTAATCGCCCGTATTCATGATCGCGCTTGCTCTGCCGGCGCGGTTACGGCAAAGTCGGTTTTTTTCGCGAAACCGATGGCCGATTCGTCTTCTCCTCTCGACCCCAAGGAATTGGACGCGCGCCTCCGGCGGGCGGTGAACGATCAGCGTGCCGGACGCCTGGACGACGCGGAGGAGGCCTACCAGGCCCTCGTCGATCACCACTCGGCCAAGCCCCAAATACTTTATCTCCTCGGGACCATCGCCTGTCAGAGAGGCCGCTGGGAAGACGGCGTAACGCGGCTTCGCGCCGCCATCGCGGAACAGCCGGGCTTCGCCCAGGCCCACAACGATCTCGGCGGCGCCCTGCAGAATCTGGGCCGCGTCGAGCCGGCTATAATCGCCTACACCGAGGCGATCCAGGAACAATTTTTAGTCGCGGTTGAGGGTTCGGGATGAGTGGGATCGTGCTCGGTGCACGGGGTTCGGGGAGCCCCGAGCTTGCCTCGACGACGTCATGGGGACTGCTCGAAGCCACCGGACGGCGTTTTCGGATTCGACAGGCACACCGGTCCGCCCGCGCCGCTCGGCGGCACGTCCCGGTCCGGGGGAGAGGCGTGCTGTCTCAGGCGATGGGCGCGGTCATGATCGCGTCGAGGGCCTCCTGCGCCCGGGCGGCATAGTGCCGGTTGGCCTCGGGCAGATAACGGAAGCGTCCGTCGCAGCGCACGATGGCGATGGCCGCGTTGGTCAAGCAGGCGAGATTTCTGGGCAGGTGACGCACGTAGGCCCGGCATCGGTCTTCGTCGTAGGTGAAGTCGCGCACGTAGTGCAGGCGGTTCTCGATATGCCAGTGGTTGCGCACCAGTTCGAGCAACTCCTCGGGTCCGGCGCGCTCTGCGCCGAGCGAGGTGAGGCTCCAGGTCACCTCGATGCTGCGCTTGCCGGTCTTGAGGATCTCGCGTTCGCGCTCGATGCGCATGGCCTGGCGTCGCCCGTGGAGGTTGGCGTAGCCGTCCCACTCGGCAGCGGAGAGGTCGACGACGGCGCAGCGTCGGCGCTCGATGCGGCCATGGCCCTTGTCGACGGTTTCGTGCCAGAGCGCATCGCTGAAGTCGATCGCCTTGAGGTCTTCGAAGATCATCTCCTGGTTGTCCTTGACCGCGCTCATCACGTAGTCGGCGCGACGCCCGAGCAGGCAGCGCGCGGTCTCGTGCTGAGCGTGCATCGCGTCCATGGTGACGATCCGGCCTGTGAGGTCGAGGCCGCTGGAGAGTTCGCGCACGGCCGGGATTTCGTTGCTCTTGCGGTCGACCTCGACCTGCCCGAGGACCACGCCGGTGTCGTGCTCGACCGCCGCCACCATCATCCTGCGCCCGTCTTCGGTCTGCTTCGAGGCGCCGCGCAGATCCTTTCCGTCCATGGCGACCGGCGCGTGCGCGCTGCCATGCTGGCCGGTCCACTGGCTAATCGCGTTGTCCAGGGTCTCTGGCGGCAGGGCGGTGAGGGTCTTGTGGAAGGTGGTGATCGCGGGCGGGGTGTAGCGCTGTTTGGAAGGGCTCCAGAACGCACCCACCGCCTCGAGCTGCTCCTGGGAGAGCAGGGCGGCGAACTGGGCGAACGCGTTCACCCCCCGGTATCCGGCAAGCCGGGCGGCGACGGCGATCACCAGAATGGTGTTGAGCGCATAGCGCTTGCCCCGGGCATGGCGGTACTCGGGCACCTCACCCAGACACTCGAACAGGCTGCGCAGCCGGGGCGCGGCCATCGGCTCGGTGTGCTGCTCGGCGTTCCAGTGTGCCGGCATCCCGGTACGGCTCAGCGCCTCGGGGGCGCCGTCTGTCAGTCCGAACACGAAGACCTCCTTGGGCTGACCGTGGTGGCGCCAGCGCGCTGCCCCTCCGGGCTCACGGGCAAAGCCCCGCGTCAGCCCCAGAGAGCGCCAGTTCGACGCGCGGTAGCAGGTGCCGGCAAATCGCGAGACGTCCACGAACGTCTCCGCCAGAAGAGCCGGATATCCGTGCACCGCCTGGATGTCCTCAGACAGCCGCCGCAGGCTCAGCCCCAGCACACGGGAGGCCAGGTTCGGCACTCGGCCAGGCGTCAGAATGACGAAGCGCGAGTTGTTGGCGATCAGATGCAGACGCCGGAACTGCTGCTCGGCCGACCACCCGATCCAGCGATCACGCGCGCCCAGCTTGAACGCGCCGGGCTGCCAGCCGATCAGTGCGAGCCAGGTCTCGCCATGCACCGCGACATGGCGCAGGCCCTTGCCGATGACGCCGTGGAACGCCAGGTAGTGGTGCTGCTCCACCAACCGGTCCCAGCGCCGGTGCTCCTGCGCGCCCCAGGTCGGACGCACCGTGACCGCGCGCAAATCAATGGACGAATCCGAGACCGGCAGCGTCGCCATGACCGGCACACTGCCACACCGAGAATGAAATGGCCAGCGCCGCGATCACCTCACCCTGATCACTGGGCGGACAAAAAACTAGCCCTGCGAGGCGATCGGCCATGACCCCAAAATGTTCCAGGCCCATTATAATCTGGGCACGGCCCTGCAGGTAGCGGGCCGGCTGGACGAAGCCGCGGAAGCCTACCGGTCGGCGCTGGTTGGCGATCCCGGCCTGGCGGAAGCCCATAACAACCTCGGCACGATTCACCTGTCCTACGGCAAGTACGAGGAGGCCGCCATCTGTTTCGAGGCCGCGCTGGGCTTGCGCTCCGACTTCGCCCAAGCTTGGAACAACCTGGGTACCGCGGACAGCGACCGGGGCGAGGAGGAGCGCGCCTGCGAACATTTTCGTCAGGCCTTGAAGCACGATCCGGATCATGTCGACGCCCTGACCAATCTGGCCACCGTCCTGCACAAACGCGGACGCGTCGACGAAGCCGTCGACGGCTTCCGCAAGGCGCTGCGTCTCGATCCCGCCAAGCACGTTGCCCGGGCCCGGCTGCGCCAGGCGGTCGGCAAGGTCGTGCCGGGGTGGCACTTTCCGATGATGAACGACGCCTTCTGCAACCAGGCCTACGAACGCGCGGTCCGGGGCGCGGTCACGGCGGAAACCCGGGTCCTCGACATCGGCACCGGGGCCGGGCTCTTGAGCCTGATGGCGGCGCGGGCGGGGGCGCGTCACGTGACGAGTTGCGAAATGGTCAGGGTGGTGGCGGCGAAGGCGAAGGAAGTCATCGCCCACAACGGTTTCGCCGAACGGATCACGGTCGTGCCCAAGAAGTCGAACGATATCCGGGTCGGGGTCGAACTTCCGGAGCCGGCCGACCTGCTGGTAGCGGAAATTCTGTCGAGCGATCTTCTCGGCGAGCACGTCCTGCCGGCGGTCGAGCACGCCCGCGCCGAGTTGCTCAAACCGGACGCCAGGATGATTCCCTACGCCTGCGGCGTTGTCGGCTTCCTGGGCGGTGGCGAGGACCTCGAGCGGCGGAACCGGGTCGCCGACGTTTGCGGATTCGAACTCAGCCCGTTCAACGAATTCGCGCCCTTGCGTTTCTCCATCCGGCGCCAAAACTACCCCTACCACCGGTATTCGGAGGACTTCGAAGTCTTCGTATTCGATTTCACCACCACGCCCCGCTTCGCCGCCGAGCGCAAGGTCCTGCGCATTCCGGTCACCCAAACCGGGCGCTGCCAAGGCGTCGTGCAATGGCTCAAGTGTTGGCTCGACGCCGACAACGTGTTCGAAAATCATCCCGACCTGCCCAACCCGAGTTCGGGCTGGGCCCACCTGTTCCACGCCTTTCCCGAAACCGTCTCCCTGAAGGCCGGCGAAACCGTCCGCCTGATCGCCGAACACGACCGCCTCAACCTCTTCATCCACCTCGACGGCATCGAGTCGCCGTAACTCTGCCAGATTTATAACACATTGATTCATATTGTTTTATAGGCTCACCATATTTTCCAAACCACACTCATCTACCACACATACTGACCCCAATTCGTCTCAAGGGGGGTATGTTCGAGGCATGGGGAGGCTTGTTGTGTTGGCCACCCGCTAGATGGCCGCAGAGAAAATTGGCGATTTTTGAAAATGATACCAACCGCCCTTAACATTGACTTGTGCGAGCCCACGCTCTGAGGCCGATGGACATGATCTTCCAAGGTTGGTCGGTCAGGTTGTTCCAGGCTTGGCAAGAGGCCTCGACGATGGCTTCATAGGAGTCGAAGACACGATTGGAGAGCCAGTTCTGGCGGAGGTATTGCCAGACATTTTCGGCGGGATTGAGCTCCGGGGACTTGGGTGGCAAAGGCACGAGGGAGATGTTCTCCGGGATGCCGAGTTTGGCAGTGGTGTGCCATGCGGCTTGGTCGAGCAGCACGACGGCATGGGCGTTTGGGGCAACGGCCCGGCTGATTTCCTCGAGATGCAGGTCCATGGCTTCAGTATTGGCGCGCGGCATGACCAGCGCCGCGCCCTCACCGCGCTCGGGGCAGATGGCGCCGAAGAGATACGCCGAAGAGGTCCGTAGGTCCTTGACCTGGCGCGGGCGCGATCCCTTTGGGGCCCACTGGCGCACCAGGCTGTTCTTCTGGCCGACGCGCATTTCATCTTGAAACCAAACCTCGATGGGCGTGTCCGGTGGCTGTGCCGCTACGATTTTCGCCAAGTGTTCGGGAAAACTTTTTTTTAAATTCCTCCTGTGCCCGCGCATCCTGGCCGACGTGGCGCGGGCGCGCGGAAATATGCGAGAACCCGAGCGCGGCCAGCAGCTTGCCGACGCTCCGCTCGTGATAGTCCACGCCGAAGCGCGTTCGGATCAGTTGCTTGAGATCGATGCAGCGCCAGCGCACGACCCCATCCCGTTCGGGATCGGGACCGGCCTCGATAGCCCGCGAAAGCGCCGCCATTTGCGACGGCGTCAACCGACGCAACGCCCCGTTCGGCTTGCGGTCGATCAGACCGGCCGGACCTCCCGCGTTGAACCGGTGAACCCAGTCCCGCAACGTCTGCCGATCCATGCCGCCAATACCCGCCGCGCACGCTCGATCCATCCCATCGTAGATGGCCGCCATCGACAAAAGCCGTCGCGCCTGGTTCCCATCATCGCTCCGTGCCGCAAGAACACGGACTCTTTCAGCATCAAAGTCGTTTCGCAAAGGAATCGTTGGCATTGAACACACTCCCTTGTTGCCAACAACCTTGAATCACACAAAACCTAGCGTGTAAACCTTTGCGCGAGTCAAACTCTAGGGCGGTTGGTATGAGTGTGGCTTTGCCCGACCCCGGTTCAATCTGAAAAAAAATCATAAGGCAGTATGAGCGATCTGAAAAAACTTGAGTTTGACCGCCCTTTCATCAATTCAGCTACTTCGGCATCGTGGTGTTGAGCGATGGCGTAGGAATCGCAGACTAGCGAGGCCAATGGCGAAGAGGGCGAAGGTGGCGGGTTCGGGTCCTTGGGCGGGGGACACCACCGGGACAAACCTGGCAATGACAGCTGATGGGTCGGACGATGTATCGAAGTCGAGTTGTGTCTCCAGCCCAGTCAAAGGGTTGCCAACGAGGTTCGACGTGTCGTTAAACGCGCCAACGAACTGAACGGTGCCCGACTGGGGGGAGAAGTCGAAGAGCACCCGGGGCAGGCAAAATGATGGCCCCTGCTCGCAGCCGAAAGTGAGGTCGGGCATTGAGCCAAAAAGGCCGTCGTCACCGTCTGAAAAGACCTGCTCCATTATGGCCTGTGCCGCTTCTATTGCGTCGATTTCATTATTGAAATCGAATACGGTACCGGCGTCGCATTCGCCGAAGACGCTGCGCGTGGGGAGTGTGGTCAGCCCCCAGCGCGTCACGAACGATCAGGGCGGCGGCGAATCCGTCGTCGCAATGAATTCCGTTCCCCTCGCTATGAAAAATGCAAAGTGTCATCGCGCGTTTTCCAGGTAATTACGAACCAATCGGCACCGAAAAGCCTTGGCCGCACGGGAGTCTCACGCCTCCTCTTTTGACTTCCGTATGGCCGCGTCAAGAAAATGGCAGCTGAAGCTGCTCCCGTTTCCTGGATCGCTCGAAATTCCGAGTTCGGCGTCGTGGTTGTCGAGCACCTGTTTGACGATCGCCAAACCCAGGCCCGTTCCCCGGTGTTCGCTAGAGCGGCCCTTGTCGACGCGATAGAAGCGCTCGGTCAGGCGCGGCTGATGGTAGGCCGCGATGCCGTCTCCATTGTCGCTGACACGCAGACAAGCGCCGTTGGAGTCCCGTTCCCAGACAACCTCGATTCGGGAACCCGGAGGGGTGTGATCGACCGCGTTGACCACCAGGTTGGCGAAAGCGCTGCGCAACGCCGCGCGATCGCCGAACAAATGGAGTTCGGGATCGGCCGCGAGTCGGATCACGTGACCACTCGCACCGCTCAAGGCGAGAGCCTCGTCACGGATCTCGGCGAGCAGGCTGGCGACGGGAACCGATTCCCGGAGTCGTGGTCGATCCTCCATCTCCAAACCCGACAAGGTCAAGAGATCGGCGACGAAGCTTTCCATGCGGGCCGCCTGCTGATCCATTCGCTCGAGGGGAGCGGCCCACTTCGGCGCCTCCTTGGCGACTTCCTGGAGCGGCTCGAGGTAACCGCGGAAAACGGTGATCGGCGTCCGCAATTCGTGCGAAACGTCGGCCACGAAATCCCGGCGCGCCTGTTCGAGGCGATAGGTCGCGGTGATGTCCCGCCCCACCAGCAGCCGCTGGCCGGCGTTTCCGATCGCGCTGACCTTGATCGACAGCATCCAGGCGCCATTGACCGGCGAGGGAATTTCGAGCGGGCGTTCACGGCCGGCGTCGGCCAGATACTCCTTCAACACAGGATGCGGCACGAGGCGGCTCAGGTCTCGCCGGCGGTCGCCCGGCCAGTGCAGGCCGAGCAGTCGGCCCGCCGCGGAGTTGAACCAACGAATTCCATCCTCGGCGTCCATGATCACGAGCGCGTCTGGAAGCGTCCGCGCCGCGTCACGAAGCACGGCAACGCCGCGCACGAAGGCGCGACCTCGTGTCCGGCGCAACTCCCGCCGGTGCCGCAAGGCTCGATGCACGTCACCCCAGATTCCGTAAGCGCGCGGCGTCGAGGCGCTGCTTCGCGCGAGCCAGCGGCGCAGCTGAATGACGTTGATCAGGTGCCAGGCCAGATAAACCGTGGCCGCCAACGCCATGACCATGGCGACCCGATCGGCGGCCAACCCGACCACGAGCAACATCAGACCCAAGCCGGCAACGAGCGAAACTTCGTGTCTAGTGCCCATAAGCCACCGAACGTTGCGTCAAGGGGCGGGGAGTCCCTCCAATCCTAGTGCATCGACCCAAACGGAGGCGACAGCCGAAGTTTGGAAAGTTAATGCATCGACAATGGCCTGGTGCACGGGGGCGTGAACGAAGTGAATGCGCCGGTGCACTAGGTTCCGTCCAAGAACCGATAGCCGGCGCCCCGCACCGTCGTGATTATCCGCCCCAGGCCGAACGGCTCCAAGGCCTTGCGCAAGTTGCTGATATGCACATCCACCGTCCTCTCGCCGACGTGGATGTTGCCTTCCCATGCCAGGTCGAGCAATTGCCCCCGACTGTATACCCGGTTGGGATGGCTCATGAAAATGTGCAGCAGACGAAATTCCTTTGGACCGAGCGCCACATCCTGGTCCGAAACCAGAACCCGATGGCTCGCCGGGTCGAGAACGATCCCGCCGGTTTCGATCGCCGCCTCGCCGTTACCGCCACCGGCACGACGCAACAAGGCCTTGATCCTTGCGATCAGTTCCCGGGCCGAAAACGGCTTGGTCACGTAATCGTCGGCACCAAGGGTCAGACCATCGACCTTGTCACGCTCCTCGCTGCGCGCGGACAGCATAATGACCGGAATCGACCGTGTCGACTCGTCCTCGCGCAGGCGGCGCGCGAAATCGATCCCGGAAAGTCCCGGCAGCATCCAGTCGAGGATTATGAGAGCCGGGTATTCCCGGCCCAACAAAACTTGCGCGGCCTCGGCGTCGGCCGCCTCCTGGCAATAGAACCCGGCGCGCTTGAGATGAAAAACGATCATCTCGCGCACCGCCGTTTCGTCCTCGACCACCAGGATCTTGGCCACCGCCCGGTCCTAAGGCGGGTGGTTACGGCTTCGCGGCATGCCAAACGCCGTCGACACCGTCACCCTCGACGTCACCGGGTTCGCCATCGATGTTGTAGACGTAAAGGGGCTTGCCCTGATAGGCCCACTGCGGCGAGCCGTCGTCCCGGATGATGATGGAAAATCCGCTTGGGGGAGAGTCCATTTGTTCGGCCCCCACCGGCGGCCACACCGCGGCGCAGATAAAGGTGCAATTCGATTGGCCCGGCGTGTCCTCGTCGAAGGTGTAAAGCGTCATGCCCTGCGAATCGACAAATACCTCGCCGATCGCGGTCGTTCGGGTGGCGCCCGGCCCCCCCGCCTCGATCGATGGAGTGGCGCACGCGGCCAGAAGCCAAACGGCGGCGAAAACGGAAGCGACGATCAAGCGTTGTCTCATCATCAAAATCCCTCGTTATCGATGCGACCACGCGGATGCGTTGGAGGGAAGATCGGTTGATCCGGCTCAACCTTATCCCATGGCGGCCGCGAAATTCGCTGGTGCGCTCGTTTGCAAAAATGTTCGTCCGCACCATACTGTCCTGTCCACCAAGTTCAATGATTCTGCGGGGTTGCAACGATCGGCCATTCGCCGCGTCGTGCCGCGTACCGTCCCGTCCGCCCATTTTCTGGGAATCATCGCCATGAATTTGATTGTTGCCCGGGATACATCGGATACCGCCGCAAACGCGATTGGCAGCCCTTTACGCGTCACGGAGCATCGACAACAGTCGGTCGACCGCCGCTTCGCGGGCGGGACCGATGACCGCGGCGGCCTCGGCGGCGAAAGGGGTCAGGAGATAGTCGGCATCGGAACTCGGTTTCTCGGCGGGCGCGACACCGATCTTGATCCGGCGAAATTCATTGGTCTGAAAGGTGACCAGCGCGGAACGGACACCTTTGTGGCCACCGTCGCTCCCCCGCATTCGGCTCCGCAGCTTGCCCAGCGGCAAGTGGATGTCGTCTTGGATCAAAATGCAATCTTCCGCCGTGAAACCCAACCTGTCGGAAAGCCTCTTGAGGCTCATGCCGGTGTTATTGACGAAATTCTGGGGTTTCACCAATAGGATCGTATTGTCCTTAAGCTTGGTATGCGCTAAGGCCATGTCGTCACAAGCGGCCCAATCCAGAGCAAACTTTTCGGCCATCGCGTCCAAGACCTCGAAACCGACGTTGTGAGGTGTATTTCGGTAACGATTTCCGGGGTTGCCGATTCCCACGAGGACCTTAATTGGGCCCGTGAACCGAGGAAGCGTCGCCGGTGGCTCGTTCACGGGGTCCGTCACGTCTCTTGCCCGCGGCCCGTCACCTTGCCGCGGGGCCCGCTGATCCGATCTCAACAGCCCGCAGGATGTACAGGGTATGTCCTTGCCGCAATCCATGCGCCAGCAGGAGATCGGCTCGAGCCTGTGGTGGACGATGCGGCCCAGGTGATCGGCAATGCCCGAGCCCTTTAGAACAACGAAGTCGCCTTCCCGAAGCAACGAGCCGAGAAAATTCACCGCGCTCTTCACATCCGAAAATACATGGAGGCGTTGGGCATTCTCTGGTCGCTTGGCCCGCAAGGCATGAGTCGCCATCGATCCGACAAAGATGACATGATCGGCGACCTCCAATGCGGCCGTGGCGATACGCGAATAGACCGTTCCGGTTGTCCCGCCGTAGTCGGATATGGTGCCGACGACGATGATCTTTCGCTCGGCGCGGGCCGCCTCCAAAAAATCGAACACCGACGCGATGGTCCAAAGAGGAGACTTCCAATCGTCCATGATGAAAGTCACGCCGTCCTCGCCGATAACGGGCTGCATCCGGCTCGGGAACGGCTCTATCGATTCAATGGCCTTTGCTGCCTTATCCAAGGAAATTCCGTCAGAGATTCCGACCGCAATCGCGGCGAGGACCGAGGTGACCCAAAAAGCACCGCAAAGCTTAGACCTGACCTCAACGGCGTCACCCTGGTAAACGACGGTGAAAGACAGCCGCTCAGGCCAAGCCGATCGGACATTCTCCGCGCGCACCACGGCTTCCTTGGCAAGGCCGAAGGTGATGATGCGGCCCGGGAACCGATCAGCCATGGAAAGGACCAAAGGGTCGTCGGCGTTCAACACCGCGACCTCCTGTTCCGGCAAACACGCGACGACCTTGGCTTTCTCGTTAACGATCGCTTCAACCGAGTGAAACGCTTTGAGGTGATCCATGCCGATCGATGTAACGACGCCGATCCGAGGCCTTACTACGGCGAGCGAACGGTCCAGGCATCCCGGCTCATAAATCCCAAACTCAACCACGCAGAAATCATCGCTCGGTTTGGTGTCTAGAACGAGACGCATAATTTGAATAGAGCGGCTCGCCGTTCCCGGCAACTGCCGGCCACGGCCGGCGCTCGAGAGCACAGCCGTCGTCAGCCTCTTCGCCGTGGTTTTCCCGGCACTTCCCGTGATTGCGACGAAGCTGACCTTTCCAAGCCGCCTGCGGTGCAATGCCGCCAGGCCCAGCCAAAAATATGAGCGCACGCGCCAGAGACCCCCTCGCGCAAGATAACGCTTCCAAAGCGATACGACGGACCTCATCAAGGGCATCTTCACGATTAGTATTTCCGTTCCTTGGGCTCCAAGGTAATCGTGTTCAACCAATCTGGATTACTTTTCCAACGATATAGACGCCGCAATCCTCCGAAAAGAAAAATTCCATCGATCTGCGACGCCATGACCGACAATTGATACCGATGAATTATTCTTTTTATTATGCGGAACATGTTCCATTCCTGCATTTCCTCGGACAACAACAGATTGTCTTCCAAAAAGGTTAAATCACTAATGCTATTTGCCCGAATTTTCTTTATCTCTTTGAGAGATATTGAAGGGAATTTATTGCTGTTCTCTCCGAGTATTCTCAGCGTCAACATTGTGCGTAAGCATTTCGAACAGGAGCCGCAATTTTCAAGAGGATATCTCCAGCAAACATGAATTTGTTCGAAAGCACGTGGAAACTTGACTATATGTCGAATTTTTTCACTCCGCCTGATAGCGGAATCATGGACGATTTGGGTTTGCCCGTTACTCCATAGAGGGTCGGTCAAGGGATGCGAACTATCCGGAAATAGATCAGTGAAGGTATGGCTGGACGGGTAGTAACAACGCTCGATACCTAGGGCTAAAGTGGTCGCATACAAGCCGAACGCATAAGACGCTACCCAATCTTGCTTTCTAACTTCGGTGAATTTCCGAAAATTGGATTCAATCGGAATATATTTTTTCCCCATTTCCACGGCAAACGCACGATCGGTTTCCACAATTCGTTCAATATTTTCCGGAGTGTCGAGAAAATCGTAACCGAATATTCTAATCATATGTGTGATTTCTTCTTGATGCGACAGCAAGGTATACATGCTGTCGACACCGGCCGAATACATCGTGGCCACGCCGGGCATCGGCTCCGCTGGCGGGGCTGTGGTGCCATTGATCGTGACGGCCCTGAAATCATAATTCCAGCAGCGGTAAATCCGCTGCAGTTCCGACAAATTCTTGTGCAAAGTCGTCGAAATTGGAAATTCCCGAGCGATACTCAGCTCGCCACCTTGTGCGATCGCCGCGAGATAACCACTGGCGAGAAAGGGTTCCATGCTTTCCATAACTGCTACATCGAGAGGGAATCGAAACCACAAATGAAATGAATCTATCTCCGCGGACAGTTCACGTTTTCCATCCCGCTCAATGAGCCTCAATTTCTCAATTTTCATAGATTTGAACCAATTTGTAGATCGTTTATTTCATGGCGGCACCGATAACGCTTCACTCCGTACCTCGTGCGCTTCAATTCGCCTATCTCTTAGAGCCTGTTCGAAAATGCGCGTCCGGGCATTTTTTGCGTCTGTTCCGGCCCTCTCGCGCTAGTTTCCGAAACTCACACGCCAAATAACGCCGCCGGTGTCGTCGGCGACGAGAAGGCTGCCGTCCTTGGCGATGGCCAGTCCGGCCGGGCGCCCCCAGACCTTGGCGCGACGCACTCCCTCGGCCCAGAACCCAGTGGCGAAAGCCTCGTAGTGACCGACCGGCCGGCCATTTTCGAAGCGCACCCGCGCCACCATGTAACCGCGCGGCAGGGACGCGTTCCACGAGCCGTGCAAGGAAACGAAGGCATCACCACGATAGTCCGGAGGAAACTGGTCGGCATCGTAGAAGACAAGCCCCAGGGGAGCCGAATGGGAGCGGAAGAGAACGTCCGGCACCTTGCTGCGGGCGACGAGATCGGGCCGTTTTTCGGCGTAGCCGGGTTGAGGATTCTGTCCGGTGTAGGCGTAGGGCCAACCAAGAAAGTCGCCGTCCTCGAGGCGGGTGAGATAGTCGGGAACGAGCTCGTCGCCCAAACCGTCACGTTCGTTGACGACGACGTAGACATCGTTGCCGCCGGGATAAAGCGCGACTCCGACCGGGTTTCGAATGCCGGAGGCGAAGGTTCGCTGGTTCCCGCCGTCGGCGTCGAATATTTGCACCGTCGCCCGTGGGTTCGGCTCCTCGCCGAGGTTGCCATACGACCCGATGGTGACGAAGAATCGCGTGCCCGCGGCGTTGAACGCGAGATTGCGCGTCCAATGGCCGCCTAGGAGCCCGAAGGCACCGGGGGCCGTGATGTACTCGCCCTTCCCTCTCGCCTCGTCGTCGCCTGGGCGATAGGGATATCGCAAAACTCCTTGAATGTTGGCGACGTAAAGGTGGTCTCCCTGAATAGCCAGACCATGGGGGCGGCCACGCCGTTTGGCGAACGTGCCCACGTGTTCGGCCTCGCCGTCGCCGTCGCTGTCGCGGAGCAGCTTGATTCTTCTGTTCATCGATTCAGCGACGAGGACGTCACCGTTCGCGGCCACGGTCAGCCAACGGGGATCGGACAGTCCCTTGGCGAAAATGTTGGCGTGAAATCCCTCCGGAACGCGAATCAACGCGCCCCGGGGCCGAGAGATTTTTCGCGAGCCGTTCGAGACGCTCACGGTGTCGTAGGGTGGCGGCAGATCGCTGGCCCGGACCTCGAATCTGTCACCGACCTCGGCGCCGCCGGCATGAGCGGTCGCGTTCCCGGCGATGGTGGCGAGCACGGCGAGCAGCAGGCACGATGAGAACCGGCGGCGAAATTTCCCGACGATCATTGCCGGCGCATACGGCCCGTTCACGGCAATCGGCATAAAGGCAAACCGTTACGAACGAGATCCAGGCTTGCGACGAGAATGCGCTCCGGCCGCGCCGGACGCCGGTGGAGATTTCCGGCCCCGGGAACGGCGACAGGCTGCGCGGAGGGCGCTCAGGCGCAAGAGAGCTCGAACTGCCACCTGAGTTCCTCTTCGTCAAGTGGATAATCGACGCCCTCCTTGGCTTGGAGCAATTCCTCGGTGGGCAGTTTCGCGATCCGAATCTGCAGTTGAATCGACGTCCGCATCGTCAGACCGGCCGCCCAGGCAAGGCCAGTCACGGCCTTGGCGCTGTTGGAGGCGAAGATTTTGCGCACGTATCTTTCCTCGACGCCAGTCATCAGAGCCAAGGCCACGTTGACAAAATCACGGTCGCCGCGGTCCAGGGCCTCGATCAATGAGTCGTCGTTCAAGCGGCCTTCCTTGTGGGCGGCCTCCGCCGCCTGTGCCGAACCGAATCCGCCTTCGATCCCGGCCTTCTCGAAGCGGCTGGCCACGGCATTGCGGACCTCGGCGGCCACCTCCGATGGGAGATCGTGGCGTTCCGACATGATATTCAACAGCGAGCGGGCGACGAAATTCGCGATTCGCCGAACTGAGCGCACGGTCAATTCGGGACGTTCGACCAAAGGTTGATGCCATTTTTCCCGCGACGGCGCGGAATCGATGATCTGGTCGAGGGTCTCCTCGCGGATTTGGGCGCTTGGATTGACCAAAAGGGTGGCGGTGGCGTCATCGTCGTTCGCGGCCACGATCGCGTCGCTGACCGGAGTGGCGACCCCGGACCGCCGTGAAATCGCCGACAGCCCGCCGGAACCCATTCCAGAACGAATGATGTCGAGCAGGTCCTCGTCACTGAGCAGGGGCGAGTATTCCAGAATCGGCGCGCTGACGACCAGCTCGAGATCTTGCGCCAGGGTCCGAACCAAATGACGGGGAATGTTGTCGCAACGCTTGATTTCCCCGGCCACGACCTGGCGCACGCGTGGGAGCTGGTCATGGGCCAGGATTTCAAGTATTTCGATTGCCAGTTCCTGCAATCGGTCCTTCTCGATATCGCTCAACGTCGGGGCGAGCCGGCCGATCTTCGCGGCGATTTCGCAGCGAACCTCCTGATCAGGATCCTGGGCCAGATTTCGGTCGGCTTGCCTCGGCGTATTCGGATTCGCGGCGATGGCGCGACGGACCTCGGGAGCATCGTCCTCACTCAGGAAGTAGAGAATTTCCGGCCGCAGGTCCTCGCGGGCCGCCAGGGCACCGCGGACAGCCGGGTCGTCGTGGCTGGCGATGTCCTTCGCTTCGTCGTAGCCGACGGCCGCGGTCTCACCGAGGTTGGGCAAATCCTGAACACTTCGGGACACGTTTTCTTCTTTTCGCATTTCACGATTCTCCTGGCGGGGGGGCGATCGCGAGCCTCCCCTTGCCGGCCCGTTTCGCGACGTACATGGCGGCGTCGGCGCGAACGATCAATTGCTTGAGGGTTTCCCCGGACGATGGCTCGAACACGGCGATACCGACCGAGGCGGACAATGGCTGTTCCGGACTCGCCGAGAAGGGTTCTAATTGTCGGGCCGCCGAGAGCAGCGCGGTACCCTTGGTATCGGCTCCCTTTAAATCGGCATCCTCCAACCAAAGCGCAAATTCATCACCGCCAAGACGGGCGATGAGATCGTTGCCACGGCTGTTGGACACCAGGATCTCCGACCACTTCTTGAGAACCATGTCGCCCTGGTGGTGACCGTGCACGTCGTTGACCGGCTTGAAATTGTCTAGGTCGGTGTAAAGGAGCACGGCGGGCATTTTCCTCCTCAGCGCCGCCTTGATCCGGCGTTCGGACGCGGCCATGAAAGCACGGCGGTTGAGCAATCCAGTGAGTTCGTCGATCCGCGACAAGCGCGTCAGCGCCTCGTGGTTGGCGATCTGCTCGATCGCGATTCCGAGGTGACCGGCGACCCCAGCGAGCAAGTTTCGGTGGTCCCGGGTCCACGGTTCCCCTTCGCTCCGGCGGAGAACACATATGGCGCCGACGACATCGTCGCGCTGCCTCGCCGCCTCGGCCAGGACGTGCCAACCGTCCAGCTTCACTTCGTTTCGCCACCTCGATTCGGTCAGATCAGCGACCAGGGAATCGATCGATTCCAGCGGTCCGTCGCCGTAATCGGCGGCATGCACGATGGTCCCCTCGAGATCCCTTCGGTAAATGCAGCACAGCGTCGCGCCCAGGGCGTGCCCCGTGGCGATCGCCGCCCGACGCAAAATCTTTTTCGGATCCACTTCATCGCGGATCGTGTTCACGATTTCCGCCAAGAAACGGCCGCGATCCTGTTCCCTGCGCAGATCTTCCGCCCGCTGGCGTTCTTCGCTCACGTCTTGACAAACGCCGCGCGCGCCGAGCCACTCTCCCGCTGCGTCGAAGCGGGGCACGCAGGCCGTCACCAGGCAGGCCTCGCCACCGTCGGCGCGCCGCATCCGGATTTCGACCCCTTTCATCGGTTCACGGGCGTGAAACGGTAGGGGGTCGGCGACATCCTTGCCCTCGATGACAAATGATTCCGGTGTCTTGTCGAGATAATGCTCGGCCGGATATCCCAACGCGCCTTCCCGCGAAACGAACTCGAACTTCCCATCGGCGCGGGTTTCCCAAGCAAAATGACTCGAACATTCCACCAAGTCCTTGTAGCGCCCGCGCGATTCGATGAGCACGTCGCGGAGATTGTTCTCGTAGGTCGCGTCGTTGCCGAGGAAAACGACCGATTCGCCGTTCCAGGCGGCGAAAGCGGTGAGATCGAACACCCCCTCGGATAGCTTGACCGAATTCCGGCACGATCCCCCCTTGCACGCCTGCACGATCATGGAATCAAGAACGCCGATACAAGCTTTCCTCGATGACTTCAACAAAGGGAGGGCGGCCTCGTTGGCGCAATGAACACGCCCCTGGCGGTCGGTTTGCATCGCTGCCCCGGGGTAACGGAGAACCATGTATTTGATAAAGCGATGCCAGCTCTCGACCTCGGAAATCTCCGACTCCGGGCTTTGTCGAACAACCGATAGGGGTTCGTTGGAACTTGGCGTCGGGGCTAACCCCGCGAGAATTT
The DNA here is from genome assembly GCA_965218865.1 of Alphaproteobacteria bacterium. Lineage (GTDB taxonomy): Bacteria > Pseudomonadota > Alphaproteobacteria > JAAXGF01 > JAAXGF01 > CBDCME01. Next base: position 224,711 of record CBDCME010000043.1, on the reverse strand, counting down.
TCATGACTGATTTCACTGGATACGCGTTCAGCTATGGTTTCGACGAAGGGCGGTCATAAACGCGATCCGACAACCTCAACCGCTTGCCGCGGCCAGCGGCGGCGGCGAATACACAATCGCCCGGGTAGGGTCGATCGTATCGAATTTTAATGAAGGTTTGCCGAACAGATATCCCTGGCCAAATGGCACCCGGCAGTGGCGCAGGAAATCCACTGTCTCCTCGGTTTCCACCGATTCCGCGACGACTCCGATACCGAGATCGCGGCAGAAACCGGCCATCGCCTTCAGAAGCGACCCGCGGGTTACTGAATGCATCGCCTCATGGATGTAAGCGCCGTCGATTTTGACGATGTCCACGTCCAGAGCGCGCAGATACCAGAATGCCGTGGCACCGGCGCCAAAGTCGTCAAGACTCACGGTGTGTCCGGCCTTGCGCAGCCTTTGGATCGCGGCGTTGGTGGCGGCGAGGTCGTCGATCCGGGCTGATTCGGTAATTTCGAAAGGGACGTTTCGGCGCCTTTCCGGGCACAGCTTGAAGAGCGCCAGAAGCGCCTCGATAAAGTCGCGGCTTTCCAGCGATCGCCCCGATAAGTTGACGGCGGCAATGTCCCGGCTGATGTTGAAAAAGTGAGGTAGGCGTCATTCGCCTGGAACCGTTAGGCTCTGGGTGTTGAATCCATCAAGGAGAACGACGCCATGACCAAGACTACACGGAACAGCCGCCTTTCGAAACTGTTGGAGATCCCGCTTCCTCTGTTGCCGCCGGCCTTGCCGGAGGCTTTTGATGATCTGCGCATGAGCGTGGATCGCTTTTGCCTGTTGGCCGGGGTGGAGACCCTGGGCGAGATGCTGGACGAGGATAGCGAGGTGCTCTGCGGAGCGCGCCACGCCCGCACGGCCGAGCGGCAGGGCCATCGCTGGGGGACAACCCAGAGCGAGATTGCCTATCACGGGGGCAAGGTGAAGCTGACGCGCCCGCGGGTGCGCGATCTTGCGGGCAAGGAGATGAGCTTGCCGAGCTGGGAGTTGCTCTCGGACCCGGCGCTTTTGCAGTCCTGGGCGATGAACATCATGCTGCTTACGGTTTCGACCCGCAAGTACGCGCGCGCCGTGCGCCTGCCCGGCGAGGCCAGCGGCGACTTGCCGGCACGCGCGGGCGATGCGACCTCGAAGTCCGCGGTCTCGCGGCGCTTCGTGGCCATGACGCGCAAGAAGCTGAAGGCCTTCCTGGCCAGCGACCTTTCGGATCTCGATCTCCTGGTCATCCAGATCGACGGGCTGCACGTCGGCGATCACGTGTTGCTGGCAGCTATTGGCATCGACGGCGCGGGCGAGAAGCATGTTCTAGGCCTGGCCGAAGGTGCCACGGAGAATGCCGCCACGGTGCAGGCGCTGCTCGACAACCTGACCGCCCGCGGCCTCGACCCGGAAGTGCCCCGGCTCTTCATCGTCGACGGCGCCAAGGCGCTCTCCAAGGCGATCAAGCGGACCTTCGGGCCGGTGGCCGCCCTCCAGCGCTGCCAGGTCCACAAGGGCCGCAACATCATCGAGCGCCTCGACGAAAGCCTTCATGCCGGCGTCAAGAAGGCGCTCAGGCAAGCCTGGGACCAAGACGATGCTGAGAAAGCCAAACGCCTCATGAAGAACCTGGCGCGCCGCCTGGAGACCGAGGCCCCCGGCGTTTCGGCTTCCATCCTGGAGGGCCTGGATGAGATCCTCACCGTGATCCGCTTGGGCCTGCCGCCCAAGCTCAGGCGCTCCTTGGCCTGCACCAACGCCATCGAGAATGCCTTGGGAACGGTCAGGATGGTGCAGCACAATGTCAAGCGCTGGCGCAACGCCGAGATGGCCTTGCGCTGGACCGCCGCCGGCCTCCTGGAAGCCCAAAAGACCTCCGTCGCCTCAAGGCCTACCGGCAACTCCCCATCCTCAGAGCTGCCCTCGAGGATCACGTGAAAAAGGCAAAAGCGAAAAGCGCCATTGAAACCATCAAAGAGGCCGCCTAGCCTCGAAGCCCAACCATGCCTGCCTCGCCTTTTTCAACAGAGCATGGGACATCGCCTTGACGGGCCAACGTGACCCCTTTGTCCCCTGTGGATTCCACCCGCTGAACGATCTCGATCGTGCGCCCCACCACCGCGAGGTCCAGGTCGCGAATGATGCCCAGGTCCTCGGCGAATTCGATGCGATCGAACGGCGAAGCGCCTTGTTCCGAATCCGGAAATCGTACCAGGCACTCGTAATGATGAGTTTTTCTGGTTTGAAGGTTTACAACCGGCTGCAGCGCCAGTTTGAAAACCCGCTTCTCGATGATCTCGCGGATACGAGACATTTCCTCGAGAGTTTCGCGAACCATCGTTTGATAGCCGCCGGACGAACCATCGATCGCGAAACCGTCGATTTCCCTTTGGGAGAATTTCGTGACCGTGTGAAGGACGGCCTTGGCGGCATCTCCAGGATCGACCCACCGCGGATCAATCTTAACGCGTGCCACGGCGATGTTGATTCCACGATGCTCGGGATCAACGTCGCGGGCGAAAGCCTTGATTGCCGCCGTGACGCCGTCGAGATCGACGGATTTCCCATGGATCACGCCGAAGGTGTTCTTATCGAACCGTCCCGCGATGTCTCCGTCGAGGGCAACGTCTCGTAACGATTCGCCTATTCGAGCCATGAGACTTCCCGACGCTTCGCCGTCGATGCGGCCACACATTTCGTCGATACCCTTAAGGCCCAAGAGTGTGAGCGAATAATCCTCTCCGGTCGCCTGGGCCTCGCGAATGCGCGCCTCGGTAATCTTCCGGAATGAACGTGGGCCCAATAGGCCAGTTTCCTCGTCCCGCGATTCCTTCGCCGAGACCAGCTGCCGGACGACGCAAAACGTCATGTAAATCGTGTCTTCGTCTTCCGGAATCCGATACCCAGCCACCGCGACGCGGATCGAATCGCCGTCGGCTCGGTGAAGCGAGACGGAGGAACGCGGCATTCGCTTGCCAGGGGATATCGCCGCCATCTGGGCCCGCAGACGCCCCTGATCCCGAGACGCGATATGAGTTACGAAGGAAGTCCCGATGAGTTCGTCGGGGTGAGACCCGAGCAGGGCCTGGATCGCCCCGGCGGCGAATTGGATTTCGTAGTTCGAGTCAACCTCGAACAAGGCGTCGGCGGAGGCGAACGCGAAGGCGACGAAGCGGTCCCGTTCGACCCGAATTCCCGAAGGTTGTGCCGCGGAATTGGACATTGGGGCTAGCGCACCTCCCAGTCACCGCCGTCGGTCGCGGCCGAGACGACGCCCCCGCCCGCAACCCGGCTAGCGACACTGTCTCAACGCTCCCTTAAGAAAGCGTTTCTTCTGGTCAGGAGTGGGGTGCGGAAAATCTCCAAAATTTTTGTCGCGATTGGAAGTCCGATCGACCGGAAATCCCGACCCCGGGTGCCGAAATCGGTTGCGAATTCGACAATTAACACGTTGATCGTTGTTGAGTTTCCGTGCTTCCGGTGGCATGGCTATGGATCCGTTGTTTCAATTTATGTGATGGGGAGGATTCCGGTGGTAGCCAAGCGTAAATTCAAGAAACTCCTTGTCGCCAACCGCAGCGAGATCGCGATTCGTGTTTTGCGGGCGGCGAACGAGCTCGGAATCCGAACGGTCGCGGTCTTCGCCGAGGAAGACAAGCTCGCCCTTCATCGTTTCAAGGCCGACGAGAGCTACCGGATCGGCGCGGATCTCGGCCCCGTCAAGGCGTATCTTTCCATTGAGGAGATGTTACGCGTCGCCAAGGAAGCCGGCGTGGACGCCATCCATCCGGGTTACGGTTTTCTGTCCGAGAACCCTGAATTCGCCGATGCCTGCACCACCGCGGGAGTCACATTCATCGGTCCTCCGTCCGAGGTCATGAGATCGCTGGGTAACAAGGTTTCCGCCCGCGAGGTCGCCCAAGGCGCGGGAACTCCCGTGATGCCGGCGAGCGGGCCCCTGCCGCGCGACATCGACGGGTGCAAGCGACACGCCACGGAGGTCGGCTACCCGTTAATGCTCAAGGCGTCCTGGGGTGGCGGCGGGCGCGGCATGCGCGTGATCGAGGATGAAAGTCAACTAGAAGCCCAGACGGAGGCGGGGCGTCGGGAGGCCGGCGCCGCCTTCGGCAACGACGAGGTCCATTACGAGAAACTTGTCCGCCGGGCACGTCACGTCGAGGTCCAGCTTCTGGGCGACCACTATGGCAATATCGTGCATTTGTACGAGCGTGATTGCTCAGTCCAGAGACGCAACCAGAAGGTGGTGGAACGGGCACCGGCGCCGTTTCTTTCGGACGCGCAGCGCCAAGAGCTTTGCCAAGCGGCCCTCAGGCTCGCGCGCAAGGCGGGCTACGTCAACGCCGGCACCGCCGAATTCCTCATGGACGCGGACACGGAGGCGTTCTATTTCATCGAGGTCAATCCCCGGATACAGGTCGAGCACACGATCACCGAGGAAGTGACGGGAATCGACATCGCCAAGTCGCAAATTCGGATCGCCCAGGGGGCGCGAATCGGCGACGCCGCCGACAGTGGCGTGCCGCCGCAGGAAGAAATACGGCTCCATGGTCACGCGCTCCAATGCCGGCTGACGACAGAGGATCCGGACGCCAACTTCCTCCCCGATTACGGACGCATCACCGCCTACCGGGGCGCTACGGGATTTGGCATCCGCCTCGACGGCGGGACGGCGTATTCGGGGGCCGTGATTACGCGCTACTACGACAGTCTGTTGGAAAAGGTCACCGCCTGGGCGCCGACCGCGGAAGAGGCGATCGCCCGCATGAACCGCGCCCTTCGCGAGTTTCGTATCCGCGGCGTGGCCACCAACCTGGCCTTCGTCGAAAACCTGATCAATCACCCGAGTTTCAAGGCCGCCGATTACACAACCCGCTTCATCGACCAAACCCCGGAATTGTTCGATTTCGAGAAACGCCGGGACCGAGTGACGAGACTGTTGCGCTTTATCGCCGACGTGACGGTCAACGGCAACCCCGAGGTCGAGGGGCGCGCCAAGCCGACGACGTTCGACGAGGCCAGGGTTCCGGCGTTGACAAACGAATCTCCGCCCGAGGGAACCCGAAACCTGCTGGACCGAATAGGTCCCGATAAATTCGCCGCCTGGATGTTGGAGCAGAAGCGCGTGATGGTCACCGACACGAGCATGCGCGATGCCCACCAGTCCCTGCTCGCGACCCGTATGCGCAGCTACGACTTCATCACTGTCGCGGACTCCTACGCCAACAATCTATCCCAGCTCTTCAGCCTGGAATGTTGGGGCGGCGCGACCTTCGACGTGTCCATGCGCTTCCTCAAGGAATGCCCGTGGGATCGACTGCGGGCGTTGCGCCAGCGGATTCCGAATATCCTGTTTCAGATGCTGCTGCGAGGCGCCAACGGCGTCGGCTACACGAATTACCCCGACAACGTCGTGACCACGTATGTCGCCCAGGCGGCGGCAAGTGGAGTCGACGTATTCCGCGTCTTCGACAGCCTGAACTGGGTCGAAAACATGCGCGTCGCCATGGACGCGGTGCTCGATTCGGGCAAGATCCTGGAGGCCGCGATCTGCTACACCGGCGACATCAACGATCCCGACCGGGCCAAATACGACCTCAAGTATTACGTCGACCGGGCCAAGGAAGTCGCCGCGGCGGGCACCCACGTCCTGGGTCTCAAGGACATGGCCGGCCTGCTCAAACCGGCCGCCGCCACCAAGCTCGTCAAGGCCCTGAAGGAAGAGACGGGCCTACCCATCCACTTCCACATGCACGATACCAGCGGCATCGGAGCGGCGACCGAATTGGCGGTCGTGGACGCGGGTGCCGACGTCGTCGACCTGGCGATGGATTCGCTCTCCGGTTTGACCTCGCAGCCCAACCTGGGCTCGATCGTCCAAGCGCTTCGCGGGAGCGAGCGCGACACCGGCATCGATCCCGCCATCATCCGCACTTTCTCGGATTACTGGGAAGCCGTTCGTCATCAGTACGCGGCCTTCGAAAGCGACCTTCGCTACGGCGCCTCGGAGGTCTATCTCCACGAGATGCCCGGCGGACAATTCACCAACCTCAAGGAGCAGGCCCGGGCTCTCGGCCTCGCGGACCGCTGGCACGAGGTCGCCCGCGCCTACGCCGAGGTCAACCAGATGCTCGGCGATATCGTCAAGGTAACGCCGTCGTCGAAAATGGTCGGTGACATGGCGTTGATGATGGTGAGCGCGGATCTAATACCAACCGCCCTTAACATTGACTTGTGCGATCCCACGCTCTGAGGCCGATGGACATGATCTTCCAAGGTTTGTCGGTCAGGTTGTTCCAGGCTTGGCAAGAGGCCTCGACGATGGCTTCATAGGAGTCGCAGACACGATTGGAGAGCCAGTTCTGGCGGAGGTATTGCCAGACATTTTCGGCGGGATTGAGCTCCGGGGACTTGGGTGGCAAAGGCACGAGGGAGATGTTCTCCGGGATGCCGAGTTTGGCAGTGGTGTGCCATGCGGCTTGGTCGAGCAGCACGACGGCATGGGCGTTTGGGGCAACGGCCCGGCTGATTTCCTCGAGATGCAGGTCCATGGCTTCAGTATTGGCGCGCGGCATGACCAGCGCCGCGCCCTCACCGCGCTCGGGGCAGATGGCGCCGAAGAGATACGCCGAAGAGGTCCGTAGGTCCTTGACCTGGCGCGGGCGCGATCCCTTTGGGGCCCACTGGCGCACCAGGCTGTTCTTCTGGCCGACGCGCATTTCATCTTGAAACCAAACCTCGATGGGCGTGTCCGGTGGCTGTGCCGCTACAATTTTCGCCAAGTGTTCGGGAAAACTTTTTTTTAAATTCCTCCTGTGCCCGCGCATCCTGGCCGACGTGGCGCGGGCGCGCGGAAATATGCGAGAACCCGAGCGCGGCCAGCAGCTTGCCGACGCTCCGCTCGTGATAGTCCACGCCGAAGCGCGTTCGGATCAGTTGCTTGAGATCGATGCAGCGCCAGCGCACGACCCCATCCCGTTCGGGATCGGGACCGGCCTCGATAGCCCGCGAAAGCGCCGCCATTTGCGACGGCGTCAACCGACGCAACGCCCCCGTTCGGCTTGCGGTCGATCAGACCGGCCGGACCTCCCGCGTTGAACCGGTGAACCCAGTCCCGCAACGTCTGCCGATCCATGCCGCCAATACCCGCCGCGCACGCTCGATCCATCCCATCGTAGATGGCCGCCATCGACAAAAGCCGTCGCGCCTGGTTTCCCATCATCGCTCCGTGCCGCAAGAACACGGACTCTTTCAGCATCAAAGTCGTTTCGCAAAGGAATCGTTGGCATTGAACACACTCCCTTGTTGCCAACAACCTTGAATCACACAAAACCTGGCGTGTAAACCTTTGCGCGAGTCAAACTCTAGGGCGGTTGGTATAACCCGCGAGGAGGTCGAGGATCCCGACAAGGAAATCGCGTTCCCGGAGTCGGTACGGGGATTCTTCCGGGGCGAACTCGGACAACCGACCGGCGGCTTCCCGAAGGCACTACAAAAGAAAGTGCTTCAGGGCGAAGAGCCGATGACCAAACGACCGGGCGCCTACCTGGAACCGGCGGACCTCGGGGCCTTGCGGAGCGCGGCGGAGAAAAAAGTGAGCCGCCCGATCTCAGACGAGGAGTTCAATTCGTATCTCATGTATCCCCAGGTTTTCGCCGACTATGCCAAGCATCGAAAGGAATTCGGGCCGGTCCACGTCCTGCCGACACCGGTTTACCATTACGGCATGAAACCCGGCGATGAAATCACGGTGGCGTTGGAGGCCGGCAAGACCTTGGAAATCCGCTGTCAAGCCGTCGGCGACACCGACGAGGAAGGCAACGTCAAGGTATTTTTCGATCTCAACGGCCAGCCGAGGCGGGTCAAGGTGGCGGACCGGAAAATCGCCGAAACGATCGAGAAACGCCCCCGGGCCGAGGAAGGAAACCCGAACCACGTTCCCGCCCCCATGCTCGGCATGATCGCGTCTCTCGCGGTATCGGAAGGGCAGAAGGTGACGGCCGGCGACCTGCTGCTCACCATCGAAGCGATGAAAATGGAAACCGCCATTCGGGCCGAGCGCGATGGCACGATCGGCCGCATCGTCGCCGGAGCCAGCTCAAAGGTCGATGCCAAGGATCTGCTCATCAAGTTCGCGGCCTGACCTCGCGACGGGGGCGGGACCCGGGCGAAGGTCGCGCTCGGAACGCCACCTCCCCATCGGCTATCCGCCGCGGCCGTCCCTCCGGGCCACGCGTCCCCCCAGGCGCTCGAAACACAGGCGGCAATGGGGAGCTGCCGGAAGGCTCGTCCTTTCCGAAATTAACGACGCGATCAGACCTTCGGCTGCACGTTCTTTTTCGGGGTCTTTTATGTTATACTTAACCTATGGAAGATAAAGACTATATTGAGTTGGACTGGAAAATCCGGCGAGAGCAAATAATGCTGGTGATTCTGGCGGCGGTTTTTTTGTCCGGTCAAATCGCGGAGGCTGCGCTAAAGCTCTGGGGCTGGCCCTCGGACTGGTTTTAAAGCGTTCTGTGATACACTGGATTCGGCAAAGGAGATTTGAACGTCATGAGCGAAACAGGATCAAAAGGGCCAACTCCTGAGGAAGCGACCCGGCCCGTAACGAAAAAGCCGAGTGCGGCGGACCGGGCGTGGCATGATGAGCAAACCCGTGAAGCGATCAAAGAAGCCGACGCGGGGGATTTTGCCACTGCCGAGGAGGTGAAAACGACCGTCCGTAAATTCGTCCCGCATGGATGATGTCGTTTGGACAAAGCGCGCTCTAGGCAACCTTGGTGACATTGGCGAGTATATCGCCCAGGACAACCCGGCGGCGGCTGAGCGCACCATTCTGCGTATCATCGAAAAAGTTTCTGCCCTAGCTTTCTTTCCTTGGCCGCACTGGCAGCGTTGAGGGCACACGGGAGCTGATCATCACCAACACGCCCTATATCGTCGTCCGTGAAGAACTCTGATTTCAAGCTGAAGCGGCGATTGGGTTTGCGGTGGGGTGCGAGATGTCGCTGAGGAGCGCGGCCAGGATTTGGACAAACAAACGCCTCAGCCATTTGAGGACAAGGCGGTAGTTGTAGCCGGCGCCGGCGAGGATGGCGTTGATCTTGTCGCCGTCGCGGCCTTTGAGGAAGTTGCGCCCCAGCCTGCCATCGCTCTTGAGATGTCCGATCACGGCCTCGACGGCGGAGCGCCGCCTGAGCTCCTTCTTGATCGTCGGCGTGATGCCGCGTTTCTGGCCTGATCTAAAGACGCGGTGTTTGTTGGGGTAATCGTGGCCCTGGTATCCCTTGTCGACATAGATGCGCTCGGCCGATATCCCCGTCCAGCGTTCCATCTCTTCGATCACCTGCCTCAAGGTGTGGCCATCATAGGGATTGCCATGGAAGGCCTTGACGTGGGCGACGAACTGGCCGCCGGGGGGGCGGGAATTGGTCGCCGCCACGGAGACCTTGCAGCCGAACTCGTACGGCTTGTGCGCCTTCCCCTTTGCCGATGCATTCGACCTCGGGCGCGTGGAGCGAATAGACCTTGGGCAAGGGGTCGCGCCGCTTCTGGGTCGACACCCGCTCGGCCAGCCACAAGGGGCGGCGGAAGGGATCCCGTAGGCTCTCCTCCTGGGCCGTCTTGCGGCGGATGTCGCGGGATGGTGCGCCCGAGATAGGTCTTGAGCTTGCGCAGGGCCTTGTTGGCCCGCTTGTGCTGTTTGGCATGGCGGTAGCGGCCTTGCATGATCAACGCCCTCTTGCCCAGGCGGGTATAGGACTGACGCAGGGCAATGCCGTGCTCCCGTGCCAGTCGCACCAGCCGCTCGCGGGCTCGTTGCATCAGTTTGGCGTCGGTCGGAAAGGCAATCGCCTTCTCTTGTACGGTGGTGTCCACCGCCACCCGCTCGAGGTCCTTCTCCCGCAGCGCCCCCACCCGGTGGGCCACGGCCAGGCTCTCCTGGAATACCTTCTCCAAACCTTCCGGCCCGATCCGGTCCCGCCACCGGGTCATCGACGAGCGCTCCATGGGCAGCTCATGCTGAAAGTACTCTTCGCCGCAGAAGCACTGGAAGTATGGGTCGTAGACCCAGCGCTCGCAGACCTCCTCATCCGAGAGATCGAACATATGCTTGAGGATGTGCAGCCCAACCATCAACCGCGTCGGGACCCCCGGCCGACCCTCCTCCGAATACAAGGCTTCATAGGTCTCGTCGAAGAAAGTCCACGCGATCCGGCCCCCCAACACCACCAACTCGTGGCGCAGGTTGATGATGTTTTCGAACCGCGAGCGGAACAGGTCCTCTATTCCCGATGACACCTTGCGCGATGGCTTCATCACAGTTCTCCAATCCCAATCGACGGGAGCAGAGAATCACGTTCCACAACGGAAGGGAATCCCCAAAATCAATTATTTCAAATCACAAGCTTTTCAGGCCCAAAACCCGTTTTCTTGCAAATCCGATTACTTCGCCAAACCGAAAGAACTACCAACATCAGCCGCTTACGCGTTCTTCACGGGCGACTATATCGTCGTCTATCGCCTCAGAGAGCGTGTAGAGGTACTCCGCCTCCGGCATGGTGCGCAACGTTGGCCGGAGTGGCCATGATCAACATTTTTAAAAAAATGGATCGGATCAGCCAGCCCGGTGAGGGGCTGCCTGAACCTCATGTTTCTGTCGATGCCATGGCTAGCGGCGAGAAACACACAGCGTTGCGTTACGTTGCCGCGAACCCACGCCTGATCCCCTTCTTGCTGCCCTCACCGTCAGACCGTTCGGGAGGGGTCGTGGTTATCCCCCGCTCCGCGATGGCGACAAGACAACAACCAACTTTGTATGTTCGCGTGATCAATTCGAAAGGTGCATGGACTTACGGTATCCCGCGTCGGTCTTTTCGGTTACCTTCCCGGTCGATCTCATACCAGCCGCCCTTAACATTGACTTGTGCGAGCCCACGCTCTGAGGCCGATGGACATGATCTTCCAAGGTTGGTCGGTCAGGTTGTTCCAGGCTTGGCAAGAGGCCTCGACGATGGCTTCATAGGAGTCGCAGACACGATTGGAGAGCCAGTTCTGGCGGAGGTATTGCCAGACATTTTCGGCGGGATTGAGCTCCGGGGACTTGGGTGGCAAAGGCACGAGGGAGATGTTCTCCGGGATGCCGAGTTTGGCAGTGGTGTGCCATGCGGCTTGGTCGAGCAGCACGACGGCATGGGCGTTTGGGGCAACGGCCCGGCTGATTTCCTCGAGATGCAGGTCCATGGCTTCAGTATTGGCGCGCGGCATGACCAGCGCCGCGCCCTCACCGCGCTCGGGGCAGATGGCGCCGAAGAGATTACGCCGAAGAGGTCCGTAGGTCCTTGACCTGGCGCGGGCGCGATCCCTTTGGGGCCCACTGGCGCACCAGGCTGTTCTTCTGGCCGACGCGCATTTCATCTTGAAACCAAACCTCGATGGGCGTGTCCGGTGGCTGTGCCGCTACGATTTTCGCCAAGTGTTCGGGAAAACTTTTTTTTAAATTCCTCCTGTGCCCGCGCATCCTGGCCGACGTGGCGCGGGCGCGCGGAAATATGCGAGAACCCGAGCGCGGCCAGCAGCTTGCCGACGCTCCGCTCGTGATAGTCCACGCCGAAGCGCGTTCGGATCAGTTGCTTGAGATCGATGCAGCGCCAGCGCACGACCCCATCCCGTTCGGGATCGGGACCGGCCTCGATAGCCCGCGAAAGCGCCGCCATTTGCGACGGCGTCAACCGACGCAACGCCCCGTTCGGCTTGCGGTCGATCAGACCGGCCGGACCTCCCGCGTTGAACCGGTGAACCCAGTCCCGCAACGTCTGCCGATCCATGCCGCCAATACCCGCCGCGCACGCTCGATCCATCCCATCGTAGATGGCCGCCATCGACAAAAGCCGTCGCGCCTGGTTCCCATCATCGCTCCGTGCCGCAAGAACACGGACTCTTTCAGCATCAAAGTCGTTTCGCAAAGGAATCGTTGGCATTGAACACACTCCCTTGTTGCCAACAACCTTGAATCACACAAAACCTGGCGTGTAAACCTTTGCGCGAGTCAAACTCTGGGGCGGTTGGTATAAGCTGTTCAACATCATCACATTTAAATTCGGCAAGTTTAATGACTCAAACGATACACGCAAACATAAAGCGAAGTTTGGGAAAATGAAAATAAAAGGAAAAAATATTAGATTTGCTGTTTTTTTAAACCATCTGTTGTGAGTTTCATTATAATTCAAAACGTCCAAAGTGTTGCCAGATAACAATATCATATTAGAGCCTGAAATTGCTAACATACCCGTAAACAACAAAACAAACGGCATATACGCACCGCCGAGTAAACCGTAGGCATTCAAAAACCACGCGATGCTTGTGTACATGCTAACTATGGCCTGTGCGAATACGAAACTTGCGATCAGAAAGCCAGCACACGCACGGGTAGTATCGCTGTGTCCCGAAACTGTCGCATACAAAAAAGATGCGATCGTAAAAGAGAAAATATAGATGTAGACAAGAATCGTATATTGTCAGAGGATGTTTCGTTGTGGCCGAACGCTAATAATATAGTAAACGCAGTAAAACAAACTCCGGCGAACACGCCGGTAATACTCGCGCTATTACCTGCGGCATTCTGAACCTTCCAGTATAAGTGGGGTGCTTGAACCATTATTTTTGTGGTATCCCAATTCACAACCTGTACTCGTCGCAGATGTACAAAATGTTCAATCTTCATCTTATACCAACCGCCCCAGAGTTTGACTCGCGCAAAGGTTTACACGCTAGGTTTTGTGTGATTCAAGGTTGTTGGCAACAAGGGAGTGTGTTCAATGCCAACGATTCCTTTGCGAAACGACTTTGATGCTGAAAGAGTCCGTGTTCTTGCGGCACGGAGCGATGATGGGAACCAGGCGCGACGGCTTTTGTCGATGGCGGCCATCTACGATGGGATGGATCGAGCGTGCGCGGCGGGTATTGGCGGCATGGATCGGCAGACGTTGCGGGACTGGGTTCACCGGTTCAACGCGGGAGGTCCGGCCGGTCTGATCGACCGCAAGCCGAACGGGGCGTTGCGTCGGTTGACGCCGTCGCAAATGGCGGCGCTTTCGCGGGCTATCGAGGCCGGTCCCGATCCCGAACGGGATGGGGTCGTGCGCTGGCGCTGCATCGATCTCAAGCAACTGATCCGAACGCGCTTCGGCGTGGACTATCACGAGCGGAGCGTCGGCAAGCTGCTGGCCGCGCTCGGGTTCTCGCATATTTCCGCGCGCCCGCGCCACGTCGGCCAGGATGCGCGGGCACAGGAGGAATTTAAAAAAAGTTTTCCCGAACACTTGGCGAAAATCGTAGCGGCACAGCCACCGGACACGCCCATCGAGGTTTGGTTTCAAGATGAAATGCGCGTCGGCCAGAAGAACAGCCTGGTGCGCCAGTGGGCCCCAAAGGGATCGCGCCCGCGCCAGGTCAAGGACCTACGGACCTCTTCGGCGTATCTCTTCGGCGCCATCTGCCCCGAGCGCGGTGAGGGCGCGGCGCTGGTCATGCCGCGCGCCAATACTGAAGCCATGGACCTGCATCTCGAGGAAATCAGCCGGGCCGTTGCCCCAAACGCCCATGCCGTCGTGCTGCTCGACCAAGCCGCATGGCACACCACTGCCAAACTCGGCATCCCGGAGAACATCTCCCTCGTGCCTTTGCCACCCAAGTCCCCGGAGCTCAATCCCGCCGAAAATGTCTGGCAATACCTCCGCCAGAACTGGCTCTCCAATCGTGTCTTCGACTCCTATGAAGCCATCGTCGAGGCCTCTTGCCAAGCCTGGAACAACCTGACCGACCAACCTTGGAAGATCATGTCCATCGGCCTCAGAGCGTGGGCTCGCACAAGTCAATGTTAAGGGCGGTTGGTATAAGGTGTCACTCTTGACACTCCTCCCTACTCCCCGCCTTGGCGCGGGGATTTTTTTGTGTTGCCCATACCGTGGTTCCGATATCGTCGCCTCATGCGCCTGATAGCCGGACTGCTCGCCGTACTCCTCGTCGCCTTGAGCACAACGGCGTTGACCGCGGGCCAAACCCAGATCCAGAGTTACGACACCGCACGCGACCGCTTCTTTTGGCGGAAGCTCTACAAGAATGGCGGCTTCACGCTCTACTGCGGGCAGTGGTTCGCCAATAATCCCCGGCTCTCGGCGACGACCTCCTCGATGGAGGCGGCGGCGAGGGCTTTATCGACACCTTGACCTACGCCAGCACGACGTTGGGGGTGAACGTCGATTTAACCATAGACTTCGCGCAGGGTGACCCACTCGAGAGCGGCAACGACACCGTCAACGGTTTCGAAATCGTTATCGGCGGCTCCGGGAACGACACTATAAAAGGTGAATTTATCGCCGAAACATTCTCTGGTGGTTCAGGAAATGATTACCTCAGGGGTGGTAGCGGCAATGACAGCCTCGCGGGTGACGCCGGCAACGATACGATCGCCGGGGATTCGGACGACGATACGCTCTCGGGCGGTTCCGGCGACGACCTTCTGGTCGGCGGTGATGGCCAGGACACGCTTATCGGCGGGTCGGGTCTCGATTTCTACGGTTACGACAATTTAGGTGACCTGCCGGTTATTGCAGAGGGCCAAACCATTGTTGGTTTGGTCGGCGACCTCATAAATGATGCCGATGGAATCGGCCAATTCGTGGACGTTGCATTCGGTTTTGCGCCCGGGACTCCAATCGTCGGAGGCGGGGGGCCAGGGAGCAATTTCTCCACTATCGCGGGATCGTTCGACGGAACGAATGCCGACTCGGAGGCGTTCCTTAACCAGCAACCGTCGTTCATTTTTGACGGCGACGGTAACCTTTCCTTCGACCCGAATGGCTTTACTGGCGGAGAGCCCAAACGAATTCAACGTAGTCGGATTCAGTGTTTTCGACGTCGAACCGGCAGACATCGAAATCGTCGCAACGCTCGGGCCTCAGTAAGCCACCGTGGGCTGAGTCAAAACGTGAGAATGGCCGCCTAGGTCACCGAGGGGACCGTCGACAACCGTCGGGCTCGTTGAACTTGGTATTTTTAGACGGCGCACACAATAAATCGCCAACGCGATTGCGGTCCACCAATTCCCGCCCCCCCGGCGGCCAGTTCGTCGCCCACGTCAAGGCCTTCCACGGCAATCCCTATGATGGCCACACCTTGAGGCAGGTGATCGAAGAGATGGAACGCTGGACGGGGATATCGGCCGAGCGCATCTATGTCGACAAGGGATACCAGGGCCACGATTACCCCAACAAACACCGCGTCTTTAGATCAGGCCAGAAACGCGGCATCACGCCGACGATCAAGAAGGAGCTCAGGCGGCGCTCCGCCGTCGAGGCCGTGATCGGACATCTCAAGAGCGATGGCAGGCTGGGGCGCAACTTCCTCAAAGGCCGCGACGGCGACAAGATCAACGCCATCCTCGCCGGCGCCGGCTACAACTACCGCCTTGTCCTCAAATGGCTGAGGCGTTTGTTTGTCCAAATCCTGGCCGCGCTCCTCAGCGACATCTCACACCCCACCGCAAACCCAATCGCCGCTTCAGCTTGAAATCAGGGTTCTTCACGGACGACTAAATCGCCAACGCGATTGCGGCCCAAATAACTTTCTCGGCCACCTTTGGGGACCTCCTGTTCGTATATTCGGTAAACGATCCGTGGCTCCCGGAATGGCAGCTTCTGGCTAATTCTCCCCGTTCCGAGACGTAGTCGGGCGCGACCGTACTGTCCTCGAAAGCGGCCCATTGATGGGGAATGGGAACCCTTGAGGCCCGGTTACGAAAACAGTGACGGGATATCGCGTGATCCATGAAACACGTGAATAATTTGAACGCCATTTTCTACGATACGGGTGAAAATCATGTATCGACCGTGTGGATGGCTTCGTAGGCCGGGTGCTAGTGCATCGACCCAAACGGAGGCGACAGCCGAAGTTTGGAAAGTTGATGCATCGACAAAGGCCTGGTGCACGGGGGCGTGAACGAAGTGAATGCGCCGGTGCACTAGTTCTGGGTACACGCCCCATTCGGGGCTGGGTCGCGATCTTGTCGTAGGTTGCGATGATTACGGTCTGTTCGAAAACTCGCGGCGCCGGCGCTGGCTCCCTCCCGGCCGCTCGTCGGCGATGGCGCCGGCAATGAGATCTTGATCGCTGGGGCTTGGCGGTGTTGACTGCGGCGCGCTCGCTCGCGGGCGGACGCGGCACGGGTTCCCTTCGTGTCCAGAACTAAGGAATCACAGGCGATGAATTGGTCAACAAACTTGTTGCGAAGTTGTAAGAACGGGTTGTGCGCGCTGGCGCTGTTTTCGTTCTCACCCTCGGGGGCTATGGCATTGGAGCCGGAAAATACGTTGTACTTGGACTTGGATTATGGCCGCGTCGTCATCCGCCTGCACCCGGAAATCGCGCCGATTCACGTGGCCCGAATCAAGGAGCTGGTCCGGCGGGGTTTTTACGACGGGCTCAAATTTCACCGCGTGATCGAGGGATTCATGGCCCAGACCGGGGACCCGAGGGGTGACGGCACGGGCGGGTCCGGGAAAAACCTGACGGCGGAATTTTCCGACGTCCCGCATGTTCGCGGCATCGTCTCGATGGCCCGGGCCCGGAGCCCGGACAGTGCCGACAGTCAATTCTTCATCGTCTTTGCCGACGCCCAGTTCTTGGACGGGCAGTATACGGTGTGGGGCGAAGTGATCGAGGGAATGGAATACGTCGACATGATCAAGAAGGGTCCCCGCGAGGACAACGGCAAGGTGGACAACCCCGACAAAATCGTTCGCATCCGCGTTGCCGCCGACGTCCCGGAGGGGGATTGACGGCCCACGCGCGTTTCGGGATCCAGCAAATTTCCCCTGCTTGCAACCGAAAACGTTCCGAAAACCGGGCGAATCCGAGCCATGAAAATCCGACAACCCTGATGATATCGAGACGATGCTAGAATTCGTTGCGAGTGCGCGCCGGACACGTATAATGGCCGCGATGACTCGTTTGGATCGCCCGGGATGCGTTCCGGGAGCGGTGCCGATTGGGTAGTTTGTCGTCGAGAGAAGGGAGTCGAAACGCCTGTCCGGGAGGGGGACACTCCGGAAATCATTCCGCGTCACCCAAATGTCACTGTTAAGGCCGACGTCGGGTGAGGATATTGCGATCGACCGTTCTGGTCGTCCGCATCGCCTCGGGTGAGTTTTGCGCCGAGGGTGGATTTCTCGTCATTCAGAACCCAGGCATCACTCACCCCCGTGAGGCGCGTTGATCTCCCCATTTTTGGCGAATCGCCCTCTAGTGTTTCGTCACATTTAAAAGATCCCCAAGGGACTGGAACTATGCGATTATGCCTGCATGGGAACAACCGCTTGTATTTGGGTATCTCCTGGCGACCGGAGCCGACTGGAGCGGCTGGTTTCGGGCCGGAATACCCCCCAGAAGCATGTCTGGCGTGCGCGGATCGTGCTTCTGTCCGGGGATCGTCTCGGGACGATGGCGATCATGCGTCAAGTAGGCAAGAGCAAGCCGACGGTGTGGCGCTGGCAGGAACGCTTCCTCGAGGAAGGGGTCGACGGACTGTTGCGGGATCGGGACCGGGGGTCCGGCAAGCCCCCCTTGGGCGCCGCGGTGAAATCGCTGGTGTTGACGAAGACGATGCGGGAGGCACCGCCGAACGCGACCCAGTGGAGTGTTCGCACGATGGCCAAGGCCGTCGGAATCAGCCAGTGTGCAGAGGATCTGGGCCGAGTATGGATTGAAGCCGCATCTGATTTCCATCTTCAAGGTCTCGAACGACCCGAGGTTCGCCGAGAAGGTGGAGGACGTTATCGGGCTTTACCTGAACCCGCCGGACAAGGCGCTGGTTCTTTCGGTCGACGAGAAGAGCCAGGTTCAGGCTCTCGACCGCACCCAGCCCGGCCTGCCGATAAAGAAGGGCCGCGCCGGCACCATGACCCACGATTACAAGCGCAACGGCACGACGACGCTGTTCGCGGCGCTCAACGTGCTCGACGGCACGGTCATCGGCCAATGCATGAAGCGGCACCGGCACCAGGAGTTCCTCCGTTTCCTGCGCCGGCTCGACCGCAAGACGCCGAAGCGGCTCGACATCCACTTGATCGTCGACAACTACGCCACCCACAAGCATGCCAAGGTCAAGGCGTGGCTGGAAAAGCACCCCCGCTTCCATTTCCACTTCACGCCGACGTCGGCCTCCTGGCTGAACCAGGTCGAACGCTTCTTCGCCGAAATCACCCGAAACGCCATCCGCCGGGGCGTCTTCAAGAGCGTCCCCGAACTGGAGGCGGCCATCGACGACTATCTCGCCAAGCACAACGAGAACTCCAAACCCTTCGCCTGGACCGCCACCGCCCGAGACATCCTCAAAAAAGTGGATCGAGCTCGGAACACCCTCAATCAGGTGAAGAAGAGTACCGTTTAAATGAGTCGGAACACTAGCGCCGGCCGAGCATTTGGCTGGCGGGAAAACACGGAGGGCACCACAAGCACGCCGCAAACCCGCGGCAACCGAATGAAAAGAGATATTCAGCATGTCCAAAAGCAACGTCAGCGACGCCAAAACCAAGGAGTATTTGCAGCGCTACATGGAAGGCGTCAAGAAGCGCAATCCAGGTGAACCGGAATTTCATCAGGCCGTCTATGAGGTGGCGGCAACGGTATTCCCGTACATCGCGGACAAGCCCATTTACCATCATAACCAAATTCTCGAGCGCATGGCCGAACCCGAGCGTGTGATCTATTTCCGCGTGCCCTGGACCGACGACGAGGGCAGAATCCGAACCAACCGTGGATATCGAATTCAGTTCAACAGCGCGATCGGCCCCTATAAGGGCGGCGTCCGCTTTCACCCGTCGGTGAACCCGAGCATCCTGAAATTCCTCGGCTACGAGCAAACCTTCAAGAACAGCCTGACCGGCCTGCCCATGGGCGGCGCCAAGGGTGGCGCGAACTTCAATCCGAAGGGTAAGTCGGAGAACGAGGTCATGCGCTTTTGCCAGTCCTTCATTACCGAGCTCTATCGCCATATCGGCGAGGATACCGACGTGCCGGCGGGCGACATCGGCGTTGGCGGGCGTGAAATCGGCTTCATGTTTGGCCAGTACAAACGCATAACCAACCGCTTTGTCGGTGTTTTGACCGGCAAGGGCCTCGAATTCGGCGGCTCGAAGATGCGGACCGAGGCCACGGGCTATGGCGCCATCTTCTTCCTCCGCAACATGCTCGCGAAGGCCGGTAACAGCATCGAGGGCAAGAGTGTCCTTATCTCGGGCTCCGGCAACGTCGCGACCCACGCGGCCGAGAAGGTTCTGCAGCTCGGCGGCACGGCGCTGACGCTTTCCGACTCGGGCGGCTTCATCCATTGCGCCGACGGCTTCACCCAGGAGCAGATCGACTGGGTCAAGGACCTCAAGGGCGTGCGCCGCGGGCGCATCTCCGAAGCGGCGGACGAGTTCAACAACATCGAATTCCACGCCGGCAAGCGGCCCTGGGGTGTCAAGGGTGATTGCGCCGTCCCGTCGGCCACCCAGAACGAGATCAACGGCGACGAAGCCGCGACCCTGATCAACAACGGTGCCATTGCGATCGCGGAAGCGGCCAACATGCCTTGCGAGCAGGGGGCGGTCGATGCCTGCATGGACGCCAACGTGCTGTTCGGACCGGCCAAGGCCGTAAATGCCGGCGGCGTCGGCGTGTCCGGTCTGGAAATGAGCCAGAACAGTGCCCGCATCGCCTGGGACGAGGACCACCTGCGCAAGCTGCTCGAAGACATGATGAAGAACATTCACGATAGTTGCGTCAAGTATGGCGAGCGGAAGGATCGCCCCGTGAACTACCTCGCCGGCGCCAACATCGCGGGCTTCGTGAAGGTGGCCGACGCGATGCTGTCGTACGGTCACGTCTAGGGGTATCGGCGCCCGCCGGGCGCTGGCCTAGTGCATCGACCCAAACGGAGGCGACAGCCGAAGTTTGGAAAGTTGATGCATCGACAAAGGCCTGGTGCACGGGGGCGTGAACGAAGTGAATGCGCCAGTGCACTAGGTTGCGGCGGCGCCGGGCGATTGGACCCGGCGCGCACGCGGAACCAGCCACGTCGCCGTCAAGGCGCGTGGCTCGGTTTCCGTCACTCATTTTGGGCCCGGCTAGGATGATAGTTTTGCCGGTTCCCTGACGGTTTGATTCAGCGTATCAGTGACGTCAGTCCCCGAACCGATTGGGCGAGAACACCCCCCCTTGCGACAGGTCCGACCAAAAATCTCGTATCGATTTCCGCTCTTGTTCGTTTCGGCGCTCGCGTTCGCCGTGCCTTCCGCGCACGCCGGGCGCGGCTGGGGGCTGAAGTTGGGCCAACAAGTCTGCGACGCCGATCTCATCGTCTTCGGCCTCGTGACCGAGGCGGTCAAGGTTTCGATGCCCGAGGGCTTCTTTCGGCTCAGCTCGATTTCACCCGAGTACGTGCTCAAGGGAAAATTGCGGCCCGATCAAGAACAGATCATTGAACGCTCGCACGCCAAGCTCTACAGCGACCCGCCCTGGTATAGGGCGGGTCTCGAGGTCGTCGCCTTTTTGAGGCCGATCCCGTTGACGCCGTTCTACGAAACCGTGGGCCGTTCCCAGGGACGATTCGTCGTCGTCGATGGGCACCTACCCGGAGCGAAGAACTTGGTGGCGGAGGATTTTCTCGACGAGATCAGGGAACTCTTGGCGAGCGAGGATACTTGTGTCACGGGTGTTCCTCCGGTTCCTTACTAACAGTCTGTTCGAAAACTCGCGGCGCCGGCCCCCGCCCCCTCCCGGCCACCCACGAGAGGTTGCTGATATGGGTGGCCGGGAGGGGGCGGGCGACAGACGCAAAAAATGCGCGGACGCGATTTTCGAACGGACATTACGCTCCCGCGAAAGTCACTCGCCGTCCGTTGATTCCGAGTCGCCCGTACCCGGTGCCGCCGTCAGGAGGGGCCACTGGGCAAGCAGGAATACGAAGCTGAGCGCGGGTATTCCGAACACCTTGAAAGTCACCCAGAGGTCGGTCGTCTGGCTCCGCCAGACGACTTCGTTGAGGCCCGCCATGGTGATGAAGAATAGCGCGTAGCGGAAGGTGAGCTTACGCCATCCCGTGTCGTCGATGTGCGGGATCATCGGCCCCAGCAGCGGTTTCAGCAGCGGACGGCGAAAGGCGAGACCACCAAACAGGATGAGCGCGAAAAGGGCCTGGATGATTGTCGGCTTGATCTTGATGAAGGTTTCGTCTTGTAACCACAGGGTCAGCCCCCCGAAAACGGCCACGACCCCAGCGGTCATCAGGGGCAGGATCGGCAATCGGTGGGTCACGAGCCACGATACCGTGGCCGCCACCGTGCACGCGACCATGACCACCGCCGTGGCCACGAACAGGTCGAAGAACACATAGGCCAGAAAGAAGAGGGTCAGCGGCGCGTAGTCGACCGCCGGGGACAGCCAGCGCGGCGCGGCGCCCGGGACCGGCTTTGCCTCGGGAGCGTTCGTCATCGGCCCCGGCCGTCCGCCGACCGTCCGGCAACGTCGTCCGCCGAAACCCAACCCGATTCGAGGGGGGCCGCGACGTCGGTCTTGGCGCAGAGTTTGCCCATGGTCTTCAGCCCCTGGATCAAGCCGCCGACGAAACAATTTCCGTGATCCTCGGAAACCGTCGTAAAGCCTCGCGCCACCGCGGGATAATAAATTTTCAGCCCCACGCGCACCCTCCGGACCAGCGCAAGAAATCAACCGTTCAATCTATCTGATCCGTTGCCGCAACGTAATCGCAATGTGTCGCCCGCGAAAACAAGGGATCTGAACGGCCGTGATGGTTCAAGATAGAGTCATGGCGATGAGGGCCTTTGTCATTCGTCCCTGATCGATCGGGCCGAGCCCGAAAAAAATTCGCGCGTTGCCGTACCGAAATACCGTGATGAGGTGGTCCACGTTACCGTGGAATACGTGTTTCGAACCAGGAAGAATCGCCGATTCGGTCGGCACCACCGCATCGCTTTCAAGGCGCTCCGCGTCATTGATCTTGAGGCCGGCCTCCAACGGCGTATCGGGCCAGATCGTACGGTCCCTGACCCGGGTTCGAAACGACAGCATGGGGATCTCGCCCAATATCGTCCTGATGTCATTGGCGTGTTTCTTGAGATACTCGCGGCGTGTGTCCCGCCGCATTTCGCTCACCGTTTTCCCGCGGCCACCGAAAAGCTTGAGAAAGAAATCCACCGCATTCGGGAATATGTCGTCGGCGCGTTCCGCGATGGGCGTTCCCCCGAAAGGCGCTTGAAGGGCGACCCAGCCCAGAACGTCGTTTTTGGAGAACCCTCCCCGTATCAGGGCCTCGAGGGTGTCGAGACCGCCCTTGCTATGACTGATGATGAAAGCCTTCTTGCGAGCGGATTTTGCCGCCCGAATCGCTTCGATGATCGTCTTTGCGTTCTCGGCGATGGGCGCCTCGGTATCGGTGGAAACGACTCGCAAATCGTCTCTCCCAAAGCCTTCTCGTTCTAACGCTGAGATATTTTCGTCGAAATAACGACGAAAAGAATAAAATCCCAGGAAAAATTCTCCAAGAAATCCTGGGACAAAAAGGAATATGCAATCTTTTAGGGAGTGCTTGACATTGGCGAAGGCGGCATCCGCCTTGTCGTACACGCCGAGATACGTTTCGGTTCGGTCGCGCCCGCCCTGGCTCATGTTTCTCCCCTTTTTCTATTATGGATTGATCATAATTCCACTTCCAAGCCAATTCGTCAAAAAACTGGTGGGCTTATTCCAACCGCCCTTAACATTGCCTTGTGCGAGCCCACGCTCTGAGGCCGATGGACATGATCTTCCAAGGTTGGTCGGTCAGGTTGTTCCAGGCTTGGCAAGAGGCCTCGACGATGGCTTCATAGGAGTCGAAGATACGATTGGAGAGCCAGTTCTGGCGGAGGTATTGCCAGACATTTTCGGCGGGATTGAGCTCCGGGGACTTGGGTGGCAAAGGCACGAGGGAGATGTTCTCCGGGATGCCGAGTTTGGCAGTGGTGTGCCATGCGGCTTGGTCGAGCAGCACGACGGCATGGGCGTTTGGGGCAACGGCCCGGCTGATTTCCTCGAGATGCAGGTCCATGGCTTCAGTATTGGCGCGCGGCATGACCAGCGCCGCGCCCTCACCGCGCTCGGGGCAGATGGCGCCGAAGAGATACGCCGAAGAGGTCCGTAGGTCCTTGACCTGGCGCGGGCGCGATCCCTTTGGGGCCCACTGGCGCACCAGGCTGTTCTTCTGGCCGACGCGCATTTCATCTTGAAACCAAACCTCGATGGGCGTGTCCGGTGGCTGTGCCGCTACGATTTTCGCCAAGTGTTCGGGAAAACTTTTTTTTAAATTCCTCCTGTGCCCGCGCATCCTGGCCGACGTGGCGCGGGCGCGCGGAAATATGCGAGAACCCGAGCGCGGCCAGCAGCTTGCCGACGCTCCGCTCGTGATAGTCCACGCCGAAGCGCGTTCGGATCAGTTGCTTGAGATCGATGCAGCGCCAGCGCACGACCCCATCCCGTTCGGGATCGGGACCGGCCTCGATAGCCCGCGAAAGCGCCGCCATTTGCGACGGCGTCAACCGACGCAACGCCCCGTTCGGCTTGCGGTCGATCAGACCGGCCGGACCTCCCGCGTTGAACCGGTGAACCCAGTCCCGCAACGTCTGCCGATCCATGCCGCCAATACCCGCCGCGCACGCTCGATCCATCCCATCGTAGATGGCCGCCATCGACAAAAGCCGTCGCGCCTGGTTCCCATCATCGCTCCGTGCCGCAAGAACACGGACTCTTTCAGCATCAAAGTCGTTTCGCAAAGGAATCGTTGGCATTGAACACACTCCCTTGTTGCCAACAACCTTGAATCACACAAAACCTGGCGTGTAAACCTTTGCGCGAGTCAAACTCTAGGGCGGTTGGTATTACCGCCCGAATGCGCGCCTCTCACGAGTCGGCGGCGGGGTGGTGGTTCCAGCGCCCGAAATTTCCCATCACGCCGTCGGTGAGACCGTGCCGGATTGCCGCGGCCTCGTCCGCATGACCCCGGTTCTTGAGCTGTTTCATGCGGGTCAATGACCGATTCAGGTGCCATAGCAACGCTTTCACTCGGGCCAAACCGAGGGTTGTTTTGCGCCAGAAATCAATCTCGTTACGGGTCATATAATAATAATACTTCGAGCGTACCGTATCCGCTTCGCCTGCTCGCTGATTATTGTGCATCACGGAAACATCGGGAACGATTTTGCACTTGTATCCATTATAGATCAACTTGGTGCTGAGTTCCATGTCTTCAAAATAGATGAAATACTTTTCGCGGAATCCGCCCACCCGATGGGCATGTTCCGTCCGTGCCATGAGGGCCGTTCCGTAGAGCAGGCAGTCGTTCGGGCTACCCCCTTCGACCTCGTTGAGCGCGTAGTAAATCACGCCGGGGAGGGACCTGTCGAGGCGGGCGCCGCAAAAATGGGCGGCGCCGGTCCCTACGTCTCGCAGGACCGGACTGACCATGGCTAGCTGGGGATCGGCCTCCAATTCCTCGAGCAGCCGGGGCAAGCAGCCGTCGCCGAGTTCGGCATCGTTGTTGTACCACAAGACGAACGCGTAGCCATTCACCCGGGCGAATTCGAGGCCGAAATTGCAAGCGCCCGTGAAACCGAGGTTTTCTTCAAAGCCTTGATAATGGTCGAACAGCTCGGCGTGCGCGTCGAAGGTCGCGGCCGTCCGCTGATCGCCTTCGTTGTCTACCAGCAGGATCGACGTGCCGGAGGGGGCCTGGGCCCGCAATTGTCGCCGGCAAGGGAGGGTCTCGTCCTCTTGGTGCCAATTGATCACGACGATCAAAAGGCGCCGGTTCTCGTCGATGGGTGTATCGATCATGTCTGGTGCGCTTTCTCGAAACGATGCATTCGTCGTCGGGTTACAAATCGATATTCCAATCCTCGACGCACGAAACCTGCCATTCTTCCTTCAGGCGGCGCAGGTCCGGCTTGAGGCGCTCGAGAGCAATGATCTTTTCTTCGTCGGTCATTTCCACCCGGTGGGAATATTGCCGTGCCAATCGGTCGCGGAGCTTGGCCTTCCAGCTTTGCGGCACCAGCGGGGAGACGACGTTCTTGACCACATAATTGTCGGTGAGTGCCCTATAGGTGTCGGGCAAATATTCCCATGTCCGCATTTTTTCCGAAATGTTCGCCGCCCCCCGGGTTTCGAGTTTTTCGGCGCTTAGCGGCGCCAAGCCGACAAAATCCAGAATATCGTTCACGAGTCCCGCGCCATCGGCTTTCAGTCTTTCGAAAGTCGAGAGGAAGAATAGATCACGCTCGAAACAGCATTTGTATTGATCGAGCTGGTAGGCATAGGACGACAGGGCGATGAACCGGTCGAGAATTCCGACATCGAGCCGCGCCAGCTCCACTCGGCGTTCGATCACGTCGGACTGGTGCAGAAAAAGGTGGCGGATATGGGATTCTATCCGGGTCACGGGATGACGCATGATGTAGATGAACTTCAGGGTATGGCCTTCGTCCTCGAGGGCTTTCAGACGTTCCGGTACGCGGCGAACATAGGGGTACTTCGCGTAGTCCGTGGACCCTTCCATGAGCACTGTGTGTTCGGCCTCGGGTCGCCACAGCTTGAAGTAGGCGCCGTGACCCTGGCGGTACTGGGTTTCGTCCGCGAAAAAATACGGCTCCTTGGCCCGGCTCGGGCAGATCGCCGGATGTTCGGCCAGGAGATGGAACAGACTCGATGTTCCGGACTTCATCGCGCCCAGAATGAACAGCAATGTTTTCGATCGTGGGCCGTTTGCTGACATGGGCGCAATTTGACTTAGAATAGGCGGTCACGCCAAGTCCGCGGAGTATTCTCGTTCACGATTTCCAGTTCGAGGTGATAGCGGAACTTCCGCGCCCCCTGAGCGGAGATATACTGAATCATCGACTGCAGGCCGTGCCTGAGGTCCACTTTCGTTTCGTATCCGAGCAGCTTGCGGGCCTTGTCGGCCGAGCAAGTCGCGAGGCGTACCTCTTGGGGGCGGCCCGGCATGTAGATCGGCTCGCCCTTAAAGCCGACCAAATCGGCAATGGTTTCGTACAGTTGATTGATCGAGATGAATTCCTCGTCCGGCCCGATATTGATGACCTCGCCCACCACGTCGGGCCGGTCCAGGATTTCGACCAGACAGCCGAGGCAATCCTCCACGAACGAGAAGCACCGCTTTAGTTCGCCGTCGCTATATAGTCGCCCGTGAAGAACGCGTAAGCGGCTGATGTTGGTAGTTCTTTCGGTTTGGCGAAGTAATCGGATTTGCAAGAAAACGGGTTTTGGGCCTGAAAAGCTTGCGATTTGAAATAATTGATTTTGGGGATTCCCTTCCGTTGCGGAACGTGATTCTCTGCTCCCGTCGATTGGGATTGGAGAACTGTGATGAAGCCATCGCGCAAGGTGTCATCGGGAATAGAGGACCTGTTCCGCTCGCGGTTCGAAAACATCATCAACCTGCGCCACGAGTTGGTGGTGTTGGGGGGCCGGATCGCGTGGACTTTCTTCGACGAGACCTATGAAGCCTTGTATTCGGAGGAGGGTCGGCCGGGGGTCCCGACGCGGTTGATGGTTGGGCTGCACATCCTCAAGCATATGTTCGATCTCTCGGATGAGGAGGTCTGCGAGCGCTGGGTCTACGACCCATACTTCCAGTGCTTCTGCGGCGAAGAGTACTTTCAGCATGAGCTGCCCATGGAGCGCTCGTCGATGACCCGGTGGCGGGACCGGATCGGGCCGGAAGGTTTGGAGAAGGTATTCCAGGAGAGCCTGGCCGTGGCCCACCGGGTGGGGGCGCTGCGGGAGAAGGACCTCGAGCGGGTGACGGTGGACACCACCGTACAAGAGAAGGCGATTGCCTTTCCGACCGCCGCCAAACTGATGCAACGAGCCCGCGAGCGGCTGGTGCGACTGGCACGGGAGCACGGCATTGCCCTGCGTCAGTCCTATACCCGCCTGGGCAAGAGGGCGTTGATCATGCAAGGCCGCTACCGCCATGCCAAACAGCACAAGCGGGCCAACAAGGCCCTGCGCAAGCTCAAGACCTATCTCGGGCGCACCGTCCGCGACATCCGCCGCAAGACGGCCCAGGAGGAGAGCCTACGGGATACCTTCCGCCGCCCCTTGTGGCTGGCCGAGCGGGTGTCGACCCAGAAGCGGCGCGACCCCTTGCCCAAGGTCTATTCGCTCCACGCGCCCGAGGTCGAATGCATCGGCAAAGGGAAGGCGCACAAGCCGTACGAGTTCGGCTGCAAGGTCTCCGTGGCGGCGACCAATTCCCGCCCCCCCGGCGGCCAGTTCGTCGCCCACGTCAAGGCCTTCCACGGCAATCCCTATGATGGCCACACCTTGAGGCAGGTGATCGAAGAGATGGAACGCTGGACGGGGATATCGGCCGAGCGCATCTATGTCGACAAGGGATACCAGGGCCACGATTACCCCAACAAACACCGCGTCTTTAGATCAGGCCAGAAACGCGGCATCACGCCGACGATCAAGAAGGAGCTCAGGCGGCGCTCCGCCGTCGAGGCCGTGATCGGACATCTCAAGAGCGATGGCAGGCTGGGGCGCAACTTCCTCAAAGGCCGCGACGGCGACAAGATCAACGCCATCCTCGCCGGCGCCGGCTACAACTACCGCCTTGTCCTCAAATGGCTGAGGCGTTTGTTTGTCCAAATCCTGGCCGCGCTCCTCAGCGACATCTCGCACCCCACCGCAAACCCAATCGCCGCTTCAGCTTGAAATCAGGGTTCTTCACGGACGACTATATATGATCGGCTGGCGGCCCTGAATCATCAAGTTGATCATGATCGAGGCGACGTTGCGGTAGGGATCGTCGAATTTTTGCCTCGGTCCGATAATATTGTGCGGCACGGCGATGACGAATTCCACGCCGTGCACTTCACATAAATTTCTCAGCATGTGTTCGGACGCGAGCTTCGCAATTCCATAGGGGTCTTGCGGGCGCGGTTCATATTCCTCGCGAAACGGAACCTCGTTGGTACCGTACCGGGCCATGGACGAGCAGCAGATAATTCGCTTGACGCCATTTTCGATCGCCGCCGAGATGACCGAGACCGTCGCGTCGATGATGTTGCGGGACACAAGCGCCGGAGAAAACACCGACAGTCCCTCGTAAGCGGTGGCCGCGCAGTGATAAACGACGTCGCAGTTCTTCAAGACACGGGCGATCGAGTTCCGGTCGCAGCAGTCGTACTGATAGAATTCGATTGCCGGCGGCACGTTGATGATTTCGCCGCCGATCAGGTTGTCCACGCCGACCACTTCATGGCCGCATTCCAAAAAGCGGTCCGCCAGATGACTGCCCATAAATCCGGCCACGCCGGTCACGAAAATCTTCACGTCTCGAATACTCCTCTGGCTGGGATTTCGGGATTCCCGCGGCGCGGAAAATCCGGCGATGGCACGGATCCAGCCGAAAATAACGAAACCGCCATCGCTGGGTCCGGAAACTAGGCCGCAATCATTAAATTTGGCTCAGTTCGTGAACCGTATGCATGGCTTCGCCATGGCTGCGGCCAAGCATGCTCTCGGGGTCGGTCGGTCGGCGAGTTCGATGAGATGGAACCAGCGCAGGTAACTGTCGAGATACTTGGTGGCGATGCCGCGGTAGCGTCGCAGGAAGCCCTTGAGTTGGCTATGACGGCTGTTGACCGTCTGGATGTGCAGGGCGCCGCGTACCCGTTCTCCGGCGGAGAGATTGACCGTCTCGTGGCGGATGGCGAGCGCCGCTGCGGCGGGCGGGTAACAGCGGCTGGCGTCGGAGACGAGCAAGGCATCCGGGGCAATGACCGGTTCCAGCGCCTCCTTCAGGCTATCGGCATTGACGGTGGGCAGCGTCCTGCTGAGCGTTGCGCCGCCACGGTCGGCGGCGACCAGAACCGGCACTTGCTCACGAGAGATCCCGCGCTTGCCGGCTTTTCCGCCGCGCCGGCGTGGCTTGCGGTCCAGTTTCCGGTCTCCCTTCCGGCTTTCGAGCACGAAGGTCTCGTCGGCCTCGACGATCCCGCCGAGCCGGTCCGGGGCTTGCCGGACCGCCTCAAGGAAGCGGTGGCGCCAGCGAAACGCCGTGCTCGGCGCAATGCCGCACCGCCGCGCCGAGGCGCGCACCGTTTCCCCTTGCGCCAGGGCCTTGCCGAAGGACAGCCAGCGCTCCTTGCGGTGCAGGCCCGAAAGCGGCGTACCGGTCAGCGCGCCGAATGTCTTCCCGCAAGCCTTGCACCGGTAGCGGCGCAGACCGCGCGCCTTGCCGCGCGAGACCGCCCCGCCGCTGCCGCAATGCGGGCAGCGCCGCGCTTCGTCCACGCCGAGTTCGATCGCCGCCAGCGAGGCCGCGCCCTCCGGCCGTCCCGACAGGGCCGCCATCACCTCCTCGCGCTGGGCCGGCGTCAGCCCGTCCACATGCGAAAGCCAGTCTCGAAACCGCTCGTGATCCATCTCCTCGCTCCCCTAAACAAACCGGGAACATTCTACCACAATGCATACCAAATGCGAACTGAGCCTTAAATTTTCAAGAACCCCCTTTGCGATCACGCTGGGCCCGGACCCCGAGCCGCTTTCCGGGCGGACGGACGGTCACCGAGCGCGCGCCAGGCGGATCAGGGTTCTTCGATTTTCGTTGTTTCGTACGGTAGTATCGCAACTTTGGCTGGGTCATCGCCGATCACCCAACCACGCAGCATGTGGGGACTGTTGAAGGGGAGAACGATGTTTCCCGCCGCGTCGATTAGAATGCAGCCGCCGATCCCCTTGACTCCACGGACGTCCTGGAGCGCCGCGGAGGCCGCGTCCAGCGCCGACAAGCCGCCGATCTCGATCAGATCGGCAACCCGCCGGGCAAAAGCGATTCGGGCGAAGGCATCGCCCTTTCCCGTCGCGCTGACGGCGCAGACGGCGTCATCGGCCCAGGTGCCCGCGCCGACCACCGGCGTATCGCCGACCCGACCCGGCAACTGATTGACGAGTCCCCCCGTCGATGTCGCGGCGGCGAGGTGGCCTCTGCGGTCTCGAGCGACGGCGCCGACCGTCGCGCCCGCTTCTTCTTGGTCACCGTGGGCCACGCCGGTTTTGCCGGCTTCCCACTGACGTTTCCGTTGTGGCGTCACGAAATATTCCGCTGGCACGATCTCCAGACCTTTCGACTCCGCGTACCCATCCGCCTCGGCGCCGAACAGCAACCCATGGGCGCAATCCATAATCGCTCTCGCCGCGCCCACGGGGTTCTTGGTCCGTTTGAGACCGGCCATCGCGCCGACGGCGAGGTCCCGACCCCGCATGACCGCAGCACTGAGTTCAACGCTCCCGTCCGCGCAAAGAACCGCCGCCTTGCCGGCATTGAAAACCTCGATGTCCTCCAAAACCGCCACCGCTTCCGTCACCGCGTTCACCGCGCTCCCCCCCTTGCGAAGAATGCGTTGACCGGCCCCCAGAGCCTCCGTAAGCCCCAGTTCATAGCCCCGCCGCCACGGGTCCCGCACCTTCCCTCGCGGCAATCGCCCCGCGCCGCCGTGTATCACCAATACCGTCTTTGCCAAACCTCGGGATCCCGCTCGTGAAATTCAGATTCCGCGGCAGATTATTGATAATTGGAACGTCAGTCTGCCTTCACGAAACTAGAAAAATTGGATTCAGCTGTGCGTACGTGGCAAGATTACACTTTGTACTTGAATTTAGACTGCCGCCGCTCACGCGATGTTCCGATGACAGATCTTCACCCGCCGCGCTCGTTTCAAGGCGTCATGGTGTCCAGCACCTTCACGGACCTCGCCGCCCACCGGCGGGCCGTGATTGAGGCGTTAAAGCATCAAGGCTTGGTCGACGTCGCCATGGAGAACGACGGCGCGAGGGTGGACGCCGACGTCATAGATTCGTCTCTCGCGTTCGTACGAGACGGTGCAGCGTATATCGGCGTCATCAGTCACAAATACGGGCAAACGCCCTTTTGTCCCAAACGGAATCCAAACAGCCTCTCCATTACGGAACTTGAGTTCAACGAAGCGCTCCGTCTCGATCGGCCGATCCTTCTGTTCATCATGGGGGAAGAGTATCGCGTCACGAAGCGCGATGTTGAAAAAGATCCGGAAAAGGAGCGTAAGCTCGATGCGTTTCGAGAGCGTGCAAAGCAGATGCACGAAGGCAGCGAGATCGAGCGAGTCTTTGAGATCTTCAACAGTCTCGACGAATTCAAATTGGCGTCGCTCAACGCCGTCGCAAAGCTTCGACAATTCCTCGATGAACAGAGCCATCTGGAAGACACTCCAAAGGTTGAGCCTGCGGAGGCACCGACGGGCGCCGGGGATGCTATCGCTTCTCGGCCCCATTTCGTCGCGGTTCCGCGCTACGCGGGGTCCCACAAGTTTGTCGGCCGTACGTCTCAGCTAGAGACGCTTTCGGACTGGGCGTCCGCCGCTGATCCCCATCCGGTGTTCCTTTTTGAGGCGATTGGCGGGTCTGGCAAGAGCATCTTAACCTGGGAATGGGTGACCAGGATTGCGCCCACCGTGAGAGAGGATTGGGCCGGCCGATTCTGGTACTCCTTCTATGAAAAGAGCGCGGTGATGGCCGATTTTTGCCGTCACGCGCCCGCCTACATGACTACCCATCCCGTCGACGACTTTTGGAAGAAAAAGGCGCCGGAACTGGCAGAACGGCTCATGGCCGAGCTGAACGCACGTCCCTGGCTGTTGGTCCTGGATGGCCTCGAACGCGTTCTCGTGGCCTACAACCGCTTTGATGCGGCCCAACTGCGCGACGAGGAAGCCGACACCGCTGGCGATCAGATCGCGGATCGCGAGCCCTGCGCCGCGATCCGGAGCGAGGACGACGAATTGCTGCGCAGGCTCGCAATCGCGGAGCCCTCTAAACTGCTGGTGACCTCGCGTCTCACTCCGCTCGCTCTGCTGAACCCATCACGCATGCCCCGTCCGGGAGTCCGCTGCGATCCCTTGCCGGGGCTTCGCCCGCCGGATGCGGAGGAGATGATTCGCGCCTGTGGCGTAACCGGGACGTCGGAAACGATCCGGGCTTACCTGCAAGAAAACTGCGATTGTCATCCGCTCGTCATCGGAGCGTTGGCCGGACTGATCAACGACTACCTTCTCGACCGCGGGAATTTCGACCGATGGGCGGCCGTTCCAGCCTTTGGGGGGAGCCTGAACCTCGCCGAGCTCGATCTCGTCGCTCGGCGCAACAACATTCTCGAATCGGCTTTCGACGCGCTTTCCGAGACAAGCCGCAAGCTGCTTTCGACTCTGGCCCTGCTCTACGGCGCCGTCGATTACGAAACCATTAGCGCATTCAACCCGCACCTTCTGCTGGAACCTGAGGCGGTTCAAGATCCGGAGGTGGGCGCGGCCGAAACTAAGCTAGTGGAGACCGTGCGCGATCTCGAAAGGCGTGGTCTGTTGCAATACGATGCGCGCGAAAAGCGCTACGACCTACATCCGGTCGTTCGTGGAGTCGCCGTCGGCCGCCTGCGGAGCGAGGAAAAAGAGACACTCGGCCAACGAGTCGTGGACCATTTTTCCCAACAAACGCATGACCCCTACGAGCAAGCGGAGACGCTCGAAGACGTCGCCATCGGCCTACAACTCGTTCGCGGACTCTTGCAGATGGGTCGGTTCGAAGACGCCTTCGACACGCTGTACGGGGATCTGTCGGTTGCGCTTCTGTACAACCTGACCGCCGTTGCGGAGCTGGTTTCACTTCTCCAGCCGTTTTTTCCAGGCGGTTGGAGCGCCCGCATCGAGGCGTGGAATGAATTCGACACGTCTTTTGCCGCGAATCTTGCAGGTGTTTCGCTTCGAAACCTCGGCCGCACGGATGAAGCGATCGATTTGTTTAGCCAAGCCATCCGGATCGAATGCAGGCGGAAGGACTGGTCAAACTTTCTGGTCGAAGTGGCAAACGTTGCGGACGCGTGCCGCATTCGAGGCCGCCAGGCGGCACGGAAACGTTTATTGGTGAACATACAGGACTTTGCTGGGCTGATTGGTAAGCGAAACCTATTCACGGCGCGGTTCAATTTTTTCGCCGTCTTCGTGGATATGGGCCTTATCCCGGAGGCGGAGGCGGAGTGGCGAAGACTCGATCCCATGGGGCGCAACTGGCCGCGCGAAATTTATCGGTCGGGCGAAGCGGAGTATTGGTTCGCTAAATTCCGGTATGAATACGGCGAATTGCGCGAGGAGGATCTAACCAAAGCCGAAAACCTTGCGCGCGCGGGGCATAGCCGTTCACTTGTCCGCAATCTTCACAATCTTCGCGGTCGGTGGCACCTCAAGCGCGGCGAAATCACGCCCGCCATCGAAAGTCTCCGGGAAGCAGTGCGCATGGCCCGTGAAGTCGGGCAGGATGAACCGGGTTCAGAGGCCTATCTCGCGCTTGCCAAGTTGCGGGCCGGGGAGGGCGCGAATGCGCGCGAGGAGGCCGAGCGTTTGAGCGGAAAACCGGATCGGTCAGCGCTTTCGGTCGCGACGCTTTGGGACGCGTTGGGCGACCGAGATAAGGCCGAGAAGCACGCGCTTCGCGCCCATCGCTGGGCCATTGCCGACGGCGAACCCTATGTGTACCGCTATGAGCTCGACCAGGAGTGCGCGCTGCTAAGGGACCTCGGGGTGGCGCCACCCGAAACGCCCGTCTACGACCCGAGCAAGGACGAGCCGTTTCCGTGGGAGAAAGATGTCGTCGCGGCGTTGGAAGAACTCCGTGCCGAGAAACGCGATAAGGAAGCGGAGAAGAACTGACCACGGGATGTCGGCGCGTGCCTAAAACGCCGATTGCGTTTTCTATAGGGATATTTTCCGACGCCGCCGCCGTGGAAGACCCCACCCCTATGGTTCGACCTCTGCGGCGCCCAGGGGCCGGGCGAAGCTTCGTGCGAGCTTGTCCGGATCGGTGACGTGGAAATTTTGCTCTCCTGACGAGGGAATCGTGCGAACCAGATTCCGCGCCAATGCATCGGATTCTTATCGCTCCCAGTCCTCAATTATCTCCTGCGCTTCCTCAAGAATGGAAGTAATATTTTCCGAAAGCGTAGTTTGTACTATCGAATTGCTTCGCCCGATCGTACGATTTTGACGATTCATGGGGCGAACGGGGTTTTGCCTACTGCTGTATCCTCCAGACCAAGTACGTCAGGATCGCGATGAAACCCAGGACGATCGCGGCGAACAAGGTCGCATGGCCTTTGACGAGCCACTCTATCGGCCGCACTAAAAAGGAAGGCAGCACGAAAGATGCGACAAGTATCACCGCCATGACCAACCACCAGAATGGGTTGTAAGGCGCTCCGAGAACCACCACGGCTAGCGCCAAGAAAATCGCGCAGGTCCCACCCCCAAGCAGGCCCAACAATATTTTCAGTCGGCGGCGGCCTTTTTCAGAAAACGATATCCTTGGTGTCATTTTTTGGAAGTTCTTGAACGGAATTTTTCTTTCTAACAGTCTTCTCTAATCGGCATTCGAAGGTCAAGCTTCCAAAGTGATGCGGGTCCGCGGACGGGGGTTGGCCTGGTGGTCCATGCTTCTCTACGTGCTCGGGGCTTGCCGGCACAGGATGGGATCAGAAGGGTGAGGCGGCGACAATCTCTATTCGTGCATCCTCGCGTGGTTCGCGGGGACTTCGTCGCCGTCAAATCCGACGTGAACCTCCTCATCGTATTGAAGGAATCGAACCCCGAGACCCATGCCTCGATCGTAGAGGCTGTTCGAGGTCGTTGATCCGTTTGTCATTGGCGGAACGGGCATGGAGCGAAGTTTCGAGGCCTTGAAATTCATGAACATAAAACGGGATTACCGAGTGCTCCACGGGGCCGGGCAACCTGTCGAGCTTATCCAGGACCAGCTCTGTGCGTGCCCGCCAACGAACGGCTAACGCTCGACCTTATCGGCGTTCAAGGGTTGGGCGAAGCTGATCTCGTGTTTGTCCGGGTCGGTGAGGTGGAAGTAGCGCTCGCCCCAAGGGGCGTCACTGGGGCGGTGAGGAGGGCCCAGCCCCTGGGCGACGGCACGGCGGTAGAAGGCGTCCACGTCTGTCACATGGATGACGACCCGTCCCCACGACGACCAGCGCCGGTGGGGTTGCACCTTCGTCAAGTTGAGGTAGCTCTGGCCGGTGCGAAAGCTGGTAAAGCCGGCCTCGGCACCCCCGTTGACGACCTCGAAGCCGAGGGCCAGGTAGAAGCGCACCGCTCGCCTCATGTCGTGGGTGAAGAGGGTGACGGCGCTGAGGGATTCGATCGTCGCCTTCCCCTTGTCGGACGTGCCGCCGTGCCCATGGGTGCCGCCATCGCTGATGGCTCTATCCGTGTTCGTGTCCTTGCTGGCGTCTTCGTTGGCGCTCGCTACCGCGCAGACGCCGTCCTGGGGGCAATATCTGAATGCCCACCGCCGGAGCGTTCCGGCGCCTTGGCCGGGGAGCGGCTCGACGACCGTCGTTCCCCAATCGGTCGCCGTCAGGCGCGTCAATCCCCATCCGCGCAAGGTATCGATCCGCCGCATGACTTGTGCCTTGGGGATACCTAACGCGTAACCCAGACTCTCCGGTGTGTAGCGTTCATACGACACCCGGCATACCATCTCCCTGAGAACCTCGTCGCCCAGCAGAGTGACGAGCCGATCGAATTCCAAGGCGGGGCAGTGCCCGCAATCGAGACCACCAGGAGGAAGTGGCTCTCCGCTTTTCACGGGCGCGGCGACAAATAGCGAGGCAAGAACGATGGCGAGGTACTTCATTACCGGGTCTGCCTCAACACCTCGATCCGAGTTGCCCCAAAACGATCCCCGACCTGTCCGCGCGCGAGTCCCCCGCCACCGTTGGCGGGGCGAAACCGGGCGCGGTCTTTCAGTCAAAATTTCCCGATCGACGATCCTGTTTCCGACGTCAAAATACCATCAGGTCACTCCGGAAGTAACAGTCTGTTCGAAAACTCGCGGCACCGGCCCGGAACAGACTCGAAAAATTCACTGTAGGGGGGTGTTGGGTCCGAGAGCGGAATTCGTGTCGCGGCGGCGTGCGTCGCGCGGCATGACGTCTTGGCGGCCGCGAAAATTCGGCTTCGCGTCGACGAATGCCAGACCGGCGATTGGCCCCGAGACGGATACCACCGAATCGGATTTTGGGTTCACGTGGGCCTTGACGGGGGCGGCAATGATCTCTAAGGGCTCGGCTGGCGGGAGACGATCGCGGCTGGCGGGGCCGGCGGGACGATCTCGCAATAAAGGGGTAATCATGCTTTCGAAAGGATTTCGCGGGCTGCTGTTCGGGGCCGTCGTCCTGGCCTCGGGCAACGGCGCCGTTCAGGCGCTCGCCGAGCCGCTCCACGAGGCCGTCGTGAGGGGGACGATCCCACAGATACAAAAGTTTTTGCAGAGTGGCGCCGACGTGAACGCCCGCGACGAAAACGGCGACACACCGCTGCATATCGTCGTCGCCCAGGGGCGCAATACGATCGCCGAATTCCTGATGGGGCACGGCGCCCGCGTCAATGCCGTCGACCGCGCCGGGGGGACGCCGCTCCACATGGCGATCCCGCAAGGGCATCTTGTGATGGTCAAATTGCTCGTCTCCAAGGGGGCCTATGTGAACGCCAATGACGCGGAGGGCCGGACGCCGCTTCTGCTGGCCACCGTCCACGGCTACAAGGCCATCGCCGAGCACCTTCTGGACAACCGCGCGAGCGTGCACGAGGGCGACAACTCGGGCAACAGGCCGCTGCACGAAGCGGTTCTGCGCAACGACAGGGATTTGGCGGAGCTGTTCATCGCCCACGGCGCCAACGTCGACGCGCGCGACAACGAGGGTCGAACGGCGCTTCAGATGGCGGCTGAAAATGGCCGTCGGGCGATGGCGGATCTGTTGATCAAGAAACGGGCCGCCGTATTCGCCAAGGACAACGGAGGCAAATCGACCCTGCACATCGCCGTTGCCGCCGGTCGCCCCAACATGGCCGAAAAGTTGATTGCCCACGGCGCCGACCCCAACGAGATAGACAACAATGGGCGGACGCCGCTCCACACGGCGATCGAAACGGGACATTACGGGATGGCGGAACTTCTGGTCCAGAACGGGGCCGATCTACACGCCAAGGACAACCAGGGCATTACGGCGCTGGCCCTGGCCGAGTCCCTGAATCGGATGGCAATGGTCAATTTTCTCAAGCGAAAGGGGGCAAAGGAATGACCCCGGTGGGCATTGTTCGCCTCCGGCGCCGCCTCCCGCCAATGGAACGGTTGCCTTGGGACGAAAGAAAAAGACCAGGAAATTCGGTGTTCTGACCGGCGGCGGGGACGCACCCGGCATCAACGCGGTGATTCGCGGCTGTGTGCTGCGGGCCGAGGCCCTGGGCGTCGAGGTCGTCGGAATCCGGCGTTCATGGCTAGGATTGAAAGACCCCGACGCCGTCGCCCTGGACAGCCACACGACGCACCGCTGGCTGACCCTGAGCGGGACCGAACTCCGCACCCGCCGCTACAATCCCTTCGACGAGAAAGAGGCGGA
Source organism: Alphaproteobacteria bacterium (assembly GCA_965218865.1). Taxonomy (GTDB): domain Bacteria; phylum Pseudomonadota; class Alphaproteobacteria; order JAAXGF01; family JAAXGF01; genus CBDCME01. Next base: position 187,063 of record CBDCME010000043.1, on the reverse strand, counting down.
CCGGGTCCGCCAAGGCTTCGACAAGCTCGGCCTCGACGGACTGGTGGCGATCGGCGGCGACGGCACCCTGACCACCTGTCATGGTTTTCACGCTTTGGGGATGCCCGTGGTCGGGGTTCCGAAGACCATCGACAACGACATCGTCGGGACAGACCAGACCTTCGGCTTCGATACCGCGGTTCAGACAGCCTGCGAGGCCATCGACCGGCTGCACGCGACGGCGGCGGCCCATGGCCGGGTTCTGATCGTCGAGGTGATGGGCCGCTACGCCGGCTGGCTCGCGGCCCACGCGGGTGTCGCCGGCGAGGCCGATCTCGTCCTCATACCGGAAATGCCGGTCAAACTCGCCGACGTTATCGCCTGGGCCAAGGGTTTGGAGAAGCGGGGACGGGAATACGCCATTCTCGTCGCCGCCGAGGGCGCCCTGGTGCTCGACGAGGATGGCGAGCCGCTGGCGCGCGGCGAAATCAGCGCGGCCGGGTACGAAAAATTGGGAGGTGTTTCGGTTCGACTCGCGCGCGAATTGCTGGCGGCGGGCGTCGATTCACGGACCACGATCCTCGGCCACGTCCAACGCGGCGGCACCCCAACGGCGTATGACCGCATGCTGGCCTTGCGCTACGGGGCCCGGGCGGTGGAACTCCTGGCCGACGGCGTTACCGGCGTCATGGTCGGCTTGCACAACAACCGGATGACCGCCGTGCCCTTGTCCGAGGTGGCGGGGAAACGCCGCAACATCGATCCGTCCCGGACCGAATTCAACTGGATTCTCGGCGGTCTCTGGCCGCCGAGCGGAGGTTGACGCCAGCGCGCGCCAGCGGGATCAGGGATGATAAAGCCTACAGTCTGTTCGAAAACTCGCGGCGCCGGCAAGAACCTCCTAGTGCACCGGCGCATTCACTTCGTTCACGCCCCCGTGCACTAAGCCCTCGTTGATGCATCAACTTTCCAAACTTCGGCTGTCGCCTCCGTTTGGGTCGATGCACTAGAGGCGATCGCCTCCCCGCTCGGAGCCGCTGTCGCATATTCCAAACAGACAAGGGGGCCGGTGCCGCGTTTTTTTATTTAGAAGCAGCCTGGCGGCGGTGTTGTGGCCGAGGAAGACGGCGGCAAGGCGATGGTGCATTGCCTCGAAACGGGATCGCGACGTCGGCGCGTTGTCCGACGTGGCGCGCCGCGCCGTGACGTTTCGGCTGCCGGTGTCAGCCCTCGAGGGGTCTCTTAACGCTCCGGCGTAAGCGCTCGGCCCGGCGCTGGTTGTAGGCCTCGATCCGTTCGGCTCTCAGCGCCAGGGCGGCACGCCGGCGCAGCTGCGGCCACAGGTCCATCACGCGTTGGCGGTATGCGGCTCCGACGTTGGCCGTTTTCGAGTGATAATACGCGACGGCCCTCGACCAGGACCGCGTTTCGCGCTCCAGACGGCGCAGAAATGTGCCGGCGTAGGCGATGTTCGCGGCCGGATCGAAGGCTTCTTCCAGAGAATCGAAAGCTCGGGGGTGGTGATGGAGATTGATCTGCATGCAGCCGACGTCGATGTTGCGCACGCCGCGGGCCCGGAGCCGCATCACCTCGGCCACGGCTTCGCGCTTATACCAACCGCCCTTAACATTGACTTGTGCGATCCCACGCTCTGAGGCCGATGGACATGATCTTCCAAGGTTGGTCGGTCAGGTTGTTCCAGGCTTGGCAAGAGGCCTCGACGATGGCTTCATAGGAGTCGAGGACACGATTGGAGAGCCAGTTCTGGCGGAGGTATTGCCAGACATTTTCGGCGGGATTGAGCTCCGGGGACTTGGGTGGCAAAGGCACGAGGGAGATGTTCTCCGGGATGCCGAGTTTGGCAGTGGTGTGCCATGCGGCTTGGTCGAGCAGCACGACGGCATGGGCGTTTGGGGCAACGGCCCGGCTGATTTCCTCGAGATGCAGGTCCATGGCTTCAGTATTGGCGCGCGGCATGACCAGCGCCGCGCCCTCACCGCGCTCGGGGCAGATGGCGCCGAAGAGATACGCCGAAGAGGTCCGTAGGTCCTTGACCTGGCGCGGGCGCGATCCCTTTGGGGCCCACTGGCGCACCAGGCTGTTCTTCTGGCCGACGCGCATTTCATCTTGAAACCAAACCTCGATGGGCGTGTCCGGTGGCTGTGCCGCTACGATTTTCGCCAAGTGTTCGGGAAAACTTTTTTTTAAATTCCTCCTGTGCCCGCGCATCCTGGCCGACGTGGCGCGGGCGCGCGGAAATATGCGAGAACCCGAGCGCGGCCAGCAGCTTGCCGACGCTCCGCTCGTGATAGTCCACGCCGAAGCGCGTTCGGATCAGTTGCTTGAGATCGATGCAGCGCCAGCGCACGACCCCATCCCGTTCGGGATCGGGACCGGCCTCGATAGCCCGCGAAAGCGCCGCCATTTGCGACGGCGTCAACCGACGCAACGCCCCGTTCGGCTTGCGGTCGATCAGACCGGCCGGACCTCCCGCGTTGAACCGGTGAACCCAGTCCCGCAACGTCTGCCGATCCATGCCGCCAATACCCGCCGCGCACGCTCGATCCATCCCATCGTAGATGGCCGCCATCGACAAAAGCCGTCGCACCTGGTTCCCATCATCGCTCCGTGCCGCAAGAACACGGACTCTTTCAGCATCAAAGTCGTTTCGCAAAGGAATCGTTGGCATTGAACACACTCCCTTGTTGCCAACAACCTTGAATCACACAAAACCTAGCGTGTAAACCTTTGCGCGAGTCAAACTCTGGGGCGGTTGGTATCAGAAGGCTTCAGCCATACCTCCATGACTGCTCCGGTTGCTTCCGGCTGGAGCGGTGGCCGGGCGCGACTTGTACCCACTGGAAAATCGCCGCCTTACCACGGCGCACACCCGAAGCGGGCATTCGGCTAGGCGTGGTACCTTCGGCGGTGGTGGGTGACCGCCGAGTTGAGGGACCCGCGTCAGGTTACGACTTTTGCTTACGCCGCCGGTCCGTCCGGCAGCAACCGCGGCTTAGATTTGCACCGCCGTTCTCAGGGTCTGTTCGAAAATGCGCGTCCGCGCATTTCTTGCGTCTGTACCGGCCCTCTCCCCCTCCCGGCCACCCACGAGAGTATGCTGATATGGGTGGCCGGGAGGGGGAGAGGGCCGGCGCCGCGAGTTTTCGAACAGACTGTCACGTTCCTTCGAAGGCAAAGGCGGCCTCGATCGTGTGTACGGCGCCGGAGGCGCCAAGCTGGCTGGAATACAGGTTGAATCCCTCGACCGAAAATGTCTGGGATTTAAATCGGGCGTGGGTCACCAGAAAGTCCCTGACCTTCTCCTTTGACGGGGACTTCAGACGCGCGAGGGCGACATGGGGCTTGTACTTCCGGTTTTCCGAGGGCAACCCCACCTCCCTGAGTATCGCCTCGACCTTGCCGTTTAGGCGCTCAAGCTTGAGTTCATCGTTGACCCCGACCCAAATGACCCTTGGCCTGCGAGCGTTCGGAAAATAACCGACGCCAATGAGTTTAAGCCGAAACGACGTCTGGCTAATGCCCTTTAGGGCGCTGGCGATAGCCCTGAACGTCGCCCGGTCGACCTCGCCGATGAACCGCAAGGTCAGGTGCATTTGTTCCCTCGGCAGCCAGCGCGCCCCCGCTACATCGGCGGACATACTCGCGAGCTGCTCGCGTATGTTGTCGGGCAACGGAATGGCGACGAACAGTCTCTTGTTCGACGGAATCGCCTGAACGTTAATCTTGTCGGTCCGCTTGGAAGCCTCCTCGAAACGGTCGAAATAGGGCGTTCGTGGCGAAGATTGAGGTCGGGCGCCGGCGGGGCCGCCTAACGTTACCGTTATTTTTTGCCTCTCCCCACCATATCTTTGCGCCTCGGGTCGCCCACAGGCGTCGCCCAGGGGGCAATATCGCGCCGCCCAGCGACGGAGTGTTCGCGCGCCGGGCCCGGGCACCGGCTCGACGACCATGTGTCCCCCTTGCCATGGTATCAGGCGTGCCAGGCCCCAGCCGCGCAAGGTCTCGAGACGCCGTAGGATCTCGGCTCTCGGCAGGTTGAGCGCCGAGCCGAGGGCCCCCGGCGTGTAGCGCTCGTAGGTGACGCGGCAAACCAGGTCTCTCAGAATATCGTCCGACAACAGGAGGACCAATCTGTCGAACTCCCGGGCAACGTTGTAGGTGGTCCCCGGATCTCCAATCGGCGCGGAAAAAAGGTTCTCCGCGGGCGACGGCGCGGCCGCGAAAAGACAGGCCAGAACGATCGCAACGTGCTTCTTCATCGTCTCTCGCGTAACCCAAATTACCGAATTCAGCGGCGCCAATTCAGCACAGAGCACACTCTGATTGATACAACCAAGTCCTCGGAAACCCTAAATTCGAGAATTTAACCCATACTACCTTGATGATTTGGCCATACTACCTTGATGATTTGGTTTGAAGGAAATAATAGGGGAATGGCCAACCAAAAATTTCGAACGGGGCGGCTGCCATCGGCCAACCTGAATGCCGCGGGATCGAGCGCCGTCATGGCGGCAAGGGGCCGGGCGCGGGCCGGCAATCAAGCGCCGGATGGCAACGAACAGGCTGCGCGGTATGGCGCGGCCAATGGGAAGATCGCACGAGGGACTGGGTGACGTTCGTGGATTGGCGGACAGACAAGAAATACCGCACCAATTTCTATCTCATACCAACCACCCTTAACATTGACTTGTGCGATCCCACGCTCTGAGGCCGATGGACATGATCTTCCAAGGTTGGTCGGTCAGGTTGTTCCAGGCTTGGCAAGAGGCCTCGACGATGGCTTCATAGGAGTCGAAGACACGATTGGAGAGCCAGTTCTGGCGGAGGTATTGCCAGACATTTTCGGCGGGATTGAGCTCCGGGGACTTGGGTGGCAAAGGCACGAGGGAGATGTTCTCCGGGATGCCGAGTTTGGCAGTGGTGTGCCATGCGGCTTGGTCGAGCAGCACGACGGCATGGGCGTTTGGGGCAACGGCCCGGCTGATTTCCTCGAGATGCAGGTCCATGGCTTCAGTATTGGCGCGCGGCATGACCAGCGCCGCGCCCTCACCGCGCTCGGGGCAGATGGCGCCGAAGAGATACGCCGAAGAGGTCCGTAGGTCCTTGACCTGGCGCGGGCGCGATCCCTTTGGGGCCCACTGGCGCACCAGGCTGTTCTTCTGGCCGACGCGCATTTCATCTTGAAACCAAACCTCGATGGGCGTGTCCGGTGGCTGTGCCGCTACGATTTTCGCCAAGTGTTCGGGAAAACTTTTTTTTAAATTCCTCCTGTGCCCGCGCATCCTGGCCGACGTGGCGCGGGCGCGCGGAAATATGCGAGAACCCGAGCGCGGCCAGCAGCTTGCCGACGCTCCGCTCGTGATAGTCCACGCCGAAGCGCGTTCGGATCAGTTGCTTGAGATCGATGCAGCGCCAGCGCACGACCCCATCCCGTTCGGGATCGGGACCGGCCTCGATAGCCCGCGAAAGCGCCGCCATTTGCGACGGCGTCAACCGACGCAACGCCCCGTTCGGCTTGCGGTCGATCAGACCGGCCGGACCTCCCGCGTTGAACCGGTGAACCCAGTCCCGCAACGTCTGCCGATCCATGCCGCCAATACCCGCCGCGCACGCTCGATCCATCCCATCGTAGATGGCCGCCATCGACAAAAGCCGTCGCGCCTGGTTCCCATCATCGCTCCGTGCCGCAAGAACACGGACTCTTTCAGCATCAAAGTCGTTTCGCAAAGGAATCGTTGGCATTGAACACACTCCCTTGTTGCCAACAACCTTGAATCACACAAAACCTAGCGTGTAAACCTTTGCGCGAGTCAAACTCTAGGGCGGTTGGTATTAGTCATGTCCCACTCCCCTTTTGCCAAAATAATGGCGGGACCGGGCCCCTGCCGTGAGTGATTAACTCAGCTTCTTGGGAGGCAATTTGGGATCCAGCTCCACGGTAGGCTTAGCGGCGATCTTCGGCCAATTATGATCGGCAATCTCAATGTGAAGGGGTATATTTTCGCGCCAAAGCTTCTGAACACCCTCGTTGAGATTGAGGTAGAGCTTGCCATCCACAATCTTCCAGACTCGCGGGTCGCCGTCGAACTTGCCGCCCTCGGCCGCACCAAAGGCGCAGAAGCCTCCATACTGAGGCGCATACTTCTCCGGATCGTTTTCAAATGCCTTGAGATTGTTTTCGCTCGCGAATTGGTAGGAGGCTTCATTGTAGGAAGTCGCGTATTTCGCGCTGCCAACCGCCGGTTGGCCTTGAGTGAAATAAGAGACTACATCGTAACCGTGAACCGCAAGGCCAAAACCCTGCTACGTCAATCCGCTAGAAACATTGGTTTTTGACGCCATAGTACTTCTCCCCTTCCTTGGTCATGTCGCAGACATCCGAGTTGCCGTCCGCAACCATGTCGGTGTCAAGGCATAGTGCGGTGGAAAAACGACTTTCGCAAATATTGTTTGGCTTTCAATTTGATAGCCGCGGGTTATGGACCGGAGGACCTGATACCAACCGCCCCAGAGTTTGACTCGCGCAAAGGTTTACACGCTAGGTTTTGTGTGATTCAAGGTTGTTGGCAACAAGGGAGTGTGTTCAATGCCAACGATTCCTTTGCGAAACGACTTTGATGCTGAAAGAGTCCATGTTCTTGCGGCACGGAGCGATGATGGGAACCAGGCGCGACGGCTTTTGTCGATGGCGGCCATCTACGATGGGATGGATCGAGCGTGCGCGGCGGGTATTGGCGGCATGGATCGGCAGACGTTGCGGGACTGGGTTCACCGGTTCAACGCGGGAGGTCCGGCCGGTCTGATCGACCGCAAGCCGAACGGGGCGTTGCGTCGGTTGACGCCGTCGCAAATGGCGGCGCTTTCGCGGGCTATCGAGGCCGGTCCCGATCCCGAACGGGATGGGGTCGTGCGCTGGCGCTGCATCGATCTCAAGCAACTGATCCGAACGCGCTTCGGCGTGGACTATCACGAGCGGAGCGTCGGCAAGCTGCTGGCCGCGCTCGGGTTCTCGCATATTTCCGCGCGCCCGCGCCACGTCGGCCAGGATGCGCGGGCACAGGAGGAATTTAAAAAAAAGTTTTCCCGAACACTTGGCGAAAATCGTAGCGGCACAGCCACCGGACACGCCCATCGAGGTTTGGTTTCAAGATGAAATGCGCGTCGGCCAGAAGAACAGCCTGGTGCGCCAGTGGGCCCCAAAGGGATCGCGCCCGCGCCAGGTCAAGGACCTACGGACCTCTTCGGCGTATCTCTTCGGCGCCATCTGCCCCGAGCGCGGTGAGGGCGCGGCGCTGGTCATGCCGCGCGCCAATACTGAAGCCATGGACCTGCATCTCGAGGAAATCAGCCGGGCCGTTGCCCCAAACGCCCATGCCGTCGTGCTGCTCGACCAAGCCGCATGGCACACCACTGCCAAACTCGGCATCCCGGAGAACATCTCCCTCGTGCCTTTGCCACCCAAGTCCCCGGAGCTCAATCCCGCCGAAAATGTCGGGCAATACCTCCGCCAGAACTGGCTCTCCAATCGTTGTCTTCGACTCCTATGAAGCCATCGTCGAGGCCTCTTGCCAAGCCTGGAACAACCTGACCGACCAACCTTGGAAGATCATGTCCATCGGCCTCAGAGCGTGGGCTCGCACAAGGCAATGTTAAGGGCGGTTGGTATAAGAAATTCGATGCCATCATCATCGGCACCGGCCAGTCGGGGCCGTCGCTGGCGCAACGGATGACCCGAGAGGGCATGAAAACGGCGATCATTGAAAGGAAACTATTCGGCGGCACTTGCGTCAACGTTGGCTGTATCCCAACCAAGGCACTGGTGGCGAGCGCGCGGGCCGCGCATGTGGCCCGATGCGGCGGCGATTTCGGGGTCACCATAGAGGGGCAGATCAAGGTCGATATGAAGCAGGTCAAGTCCCGAAAGGATGCCATCGTCAAGCATTCTAACGGCGGCGTCACGAATTGGCTCAAGACCATGGAAAACCTGACTGTATTCGAGGGCCATGGCCGCATGGAGAGCGCCAAGTCGGTCCGCGTCAATGGGGGATCTGCTGGAGGCCGGGAAGATCGTACTCAACGTTGGCGGACGGGCCACCATCCCCGATATGCCCGGGGTCAACGACATCCCCTACCTGACCAACTCCAGCATGCTGGAGGTCGATTTTCTTCCCGACCACCTCGTTGTCGTCGGCGGCAGCTATATTGGGCTTGAATTCGCCCAGATCTACCGGCGCTTCGGCAGCCGCGTCACCGTGCTTCAGCGCGGCCCCCGCGTTATCGCGCGTGAGGACGAGGATGTCTCGGCGGCGGTGAAGGAAATTCTTGAAGGTGAGGGTGTTGACGTGCGCGTCAACTCGGAATGCGTCGGATTCGAACGGCGCGGCGCCGACATCGCGGTCACGGCGGCGTGCGAGCCGGGTGCGGAGGCATTCCTCTGCAGCCACGTCCTGCTCGCCGTCGGCCGCCAACCCAACACCCACGACCTGGGTCTCGACGCGGCCGGGGTCGAAACCGACGAGCGTGGCTTCGTGGTCGTTGACGACGCGCTCGGAACCAATGTGCCAGGGATTTGGGCCATGGGTGACATGAACGGCCGTGGCGCCTTCACCCACACCTCTTACAATGACTACGAAGTCCTCGCGGCCAACATGTTCGACGACGACCCCAGGCGCGTGTCCGACCGCATCATAACCTATGGATTGTTCGTCGATCCGCCCTTGGGACGGGTTGGCATGACCGAACGCCAGGTCCGCGCCTCGGGCCGCGGTGCGCTGGTCGGCAAGATGATGATGACGCGTGTCGGGCGTGCACGCGAACGCAGCGAGACCCAAGGGTTCATGAAGATTCTAGTCGACGCGAAGAGTGAGAGAATTCTTGGCGCCTCGATCCTTGGCATCGGCGGCGATGAGATTATCCACTCTCTTCTCGATGTCATGTACGCCGACGCCCCCTTACACGGTGATACAACGCGCGATGCACATTCACCCGACGGTTTACCGAGTTGATTCCGACGATGTTGGGTGATTTGGAGCCGTTGGAATAAACCAAGGCGCGACAACGCGAACACCACCTGCTCGCCAGCGAGTGGCCGGCTCATTGGGTTGGCGCGGCCATGATTCTCAGAAGCTGGGCCTTCGCGCACAATGGTCGCCTGAAGGGAGTGAAAGGCTGGCCGCTAAGGTTCTACAAGCCGATCGGCACGACAGACAGCGAACACGCGTTCTGATCGGCTGATGGAAAGCAGACGGAGCTCAGATGGTGGCGCACGACCATCGCCTTGCGTCCCCCCCGGCTCATCGCTTGAGCCACAAAAAATCCCGTTCCACCGTCATCTTGCCGATCTTGGCGTGGAGGCCGCGGACCTCCGCTTCATGGTCCCGGTGGACCCTATCGGCACCGTTCGAAAACACCGCTCCCAGGCCCTCAACCGCCTGGCGCTTCCACGTGCTCACTTGGTTCGGATGCACCTTGTGCTTCGCCGCGATCTCCTGGATCGTCCTGTCGCCCCCGTAGCGCTTCAACCGCTACCTTGGCCTTGAAGTCCGCTGGAAAACGGCGTCGTCTCGTCATCTCCGTATTCCTCCGTCAAACGGTGGAATACACCTTAACAGCCTGTCCAATTTTCCAGGACCACCTCACCCGCCCTATCAGCGCCACATCCCACCAAAACTCAATACGTTTTCTGGTGAGAATTGCGGGCTGGCCGTGGCCTTTTTTCAGTCGCCCCCTGTTCCTCCCCGTGCTCGTGCCACGGCCCGGAGCCGTGCACGGTCCGCTCGCGCACCGCGTCATCAAAAAGCGATCATTCCGTAAAATTTGGATAAAATTCTATCTATATGCGAATAAAAAATCTATTCTCTTTTCTATCTATATGCGAATAAAAAATCTATTCTCTTTATCAAAAAGATACGTAAAATTTTATGTGAAATTATATATAACAAAAAATCCACAAATACGATCCCGCTGCTGAACAACTTATTGCGAATTAATAATATTTTAGGAAATTGCGTTTAAAACGATCCCTTGTTACGGCATCTCTCCTTGCCGTAACAAGGCATCCCTGCAAAACTCGGCCGCTTTCGGGCAGCCTCTTTTTTTCCTTCGGGCCCACGACGGGGCCGACCGGAACGTCGGTTCGGGTGAGGCTAATCTACCTCCCCCGCGTAATCCATAAACACAAAATTAACCGTACAAGGCTAGCAGGGCTAGTTTTTTGTCCGCCCAGTGATCAGGGTGAGGTGATCGCGGCGCTGGCCATTTCATTCTCGGTGTGGCAGTGTGCCGGTCATGGCGACGCTGCCGGTCTCGGATTCGTCCATTGATTTGCGCGCGGTCACGGTGCGTCCGACCTGGGGCGCGCAGGAGCACCGGCGCTGGGACCGGTTGGTGGAGCAGCACCACTACCTGGCGTTCCACGGCGTCATCGGCAAGGGCCTGCGCCATGTCGCGGTGCATGGCGAGACCTGGCTCGCACTGATCGGCTGGCAGCCCGGCGCGTTCAAGCTGGGCGCGCGTGATCGCTGGATCGGGTGGTCGGCCGAGCAGCAGTTCCGGCGTCTGCATCTGATCGCCAACAACTCGCGCTTCGTCATTCTGACGCCTGGCCGAGTGCCGAACCTGGCCTCCCGTGTGCTGGGGGCTGAGCCCTGCGGCGGCTGTCTGAGGACATCCAGGCGGTGCACGGATATCCGGCTCTTCTGGCGGAGACGTTCGTGGACGTCTCGCGATTTGCCGGCACCTGCTACCGCGCGTCGAACTGGCGCTCTCTGGGGCTGACGCGGGGCTTTGCCCGTGAGCCCGGAGGGGCAGCGCGCTGGCGCCACCACGGTCAGCCCAAGGAGGTCTTCGTGTTCGGACTGACAGACGGCGCCCCCGAGGCGCTGAGCCGTACCGGGATGCCGGCACACTGGAACGCCGAGCAGCACACCGAGCCGATGGCCGCGCCCCGGCTGCGCAGCCTGTTCGAGTGTCTGGGTGAGGTGCCCGAGTACCGCCATGCCCGGGGGCAAGCGCTATGCGCTCAACACCATTCTGGTGATCGCCGTCGCCGCCCGGCTTGCCGGATACCGGGGGGTGAACGCGTTCGCCCAGTTCGCCGCCCTGCTCTCCCAGGAGCAGCTCGAGGCGGTGGGTGCGTTCTGGAGCCCTTCCAAACAGCGCTACACCCCGCCCGCGATCACCACCTTCCACAAGACCCTCACCGCCCTGCCGCCAGAGACCCTGGACAACGCGATTAGCCAGTGGACCGGCCAGCATGGCAGCGCGTACGCGCCGGTCGCCATGGACGGAAAGGATCTGCGCGGCGCCTCGAAGCAGACCGAAGACGGGCGCAGGATGATGGTGGCGGCGGTCGAGCACGACACCGGCGTGGTCCTCGGGCAGGTCGAGGTCGACCGCAAGAGCAACGAAATCCCGGCCGTGCGCGAACTCTCCAGCGGCCTCGACCTCACAGGCCGGATCGTCACCATGGACGCGATGCACGCTCAGCACGAGACCGCGCGCTGCCTGCTCGGGCGTCGCGCCGACTACGTGATGAGCGCGGTCAAGGACAACCAGGAGATGATCTTCGAAGACCTCAAGGCGATCGACTTCAGCGATGCGCTCTGGCACGAAACCGTCGACAAGGGCCATGGCCGCATCGAGCGCCGACGCTGCGCCGTCGTCGACCTCTCCGCTGCCGAGTGGGACGGCTACGCCAACCTCCACGGGCGACGCCAGGCCATGCGCATCGAGCGCGAACGCGAGATCCTCAAGACCGGCAAGCGCAGCATCGAGGTGACCTGGAGCCTCACCTCGCTCGGCGCAGAGCGCGCCGGACCCGAGGAGTTGCTCGAACTGGTGCGCAACCACTGGCATATCGAGAACCGCCTGCACTACGTGCGCGACTTCACCTACGACGAAGACCGATGCCGGGCCTACGTGCGTCACCTGCCCAGAAATCTCGCCTGCTTGACCAACGCGGCCATCGCCATCGTGCGCTGCGACGGACGCTTCCGTTATCTGCCCGAGGCCAACCGGCACTATGCCGCCCGGGCGCAGGAGGCCCTCGACGCGATCATGACCGCGCCCATCGCCTGAGACAGCACGCCTCTCCCCCGGACCGGGACGTGCCGCCGAGCGGCGCGGGCGGACCGGTGTGCCTGTCGAATCCGAAAACGCCGTCCGGTGGCTTCGAGCAGTCCCCATGACGTCGTCGAGGCAAGCTCGGGGCTCCCCGAACCCCGTGCACCGAGCACGATCCCACTCATCCCGAACCCTCAACCGCGACTAAAAATTGTTCCTGACAAGGCTAGGACACGATTGACAAAATGCTCGCCGCACCGCATCGTGCATTAACGATATTGAACCGAGGTGCCAACTACGTGGGGCAACGCGGCGACCGAATCGACTGAAGACGAGGGGAGTCAAGAACATGACCTTCAGCCGTATCTCGCCACGAATGATCAACCTGCTCATCTGGGCAGCGATAATCATTTGTGTTTCGGGGCGGGGTCCTGTGTCCGCGGCGGCCTATAAACCGCTGCGCCTCGAGATCGCGAAGGCGCCGGTCGCGTTGCCGGCAGCGGCCATGGAGGAAGATACGGGCGAATCGGCGCCGCCACCCGAGGAGATCACCTCTGAGCCAGCGCCGCGATCGACCGCGAGGACGACCCTCGTGACCAGGGGGGACACCTTGGTCGGTTTGCTATTGGCCACCGGAGCGGACAAAGCCGACGCCCGGGCCGCGGCGGCGGCCCTAGGCCGTCGGTTCGATCCCCGACGTCTTCGAGTCGGCCAGGCGCTCACCGTCATCCTGAACGAAGATAGCGACCGCCAACCGCGATTGTCGGCGGTGGGTTTGTCGGTGGATGGCGGCGACTTCATCAACGTTCGGCGGAACCCGGCGGGCGCTTATCTGGCGCTTCGCGAAAGCACGCCCGTGGCGAGCGATGGCGACGTCGCGAGCCACCTCGGCGTGGACGGTATCACGCGAGGGGGGGAACACGAGGTCGTGCGTCTCCGTCGCGGCGACACCTTGATGAAGATTCTGCTCCGAGCCAGTATCGACCGGCGCGAGGCCGCGGCCGCGATCGAGGCTCTCGGCGAGCGCTACAATCTGCGCCGCCTGCAAATCGGCCAAGAGGTGGTTCTCGTGCTCGACCAGGAGAAGGGCGCGTCCTTGGGCCTCGCCGCGCTCGGGCTGGCGCTGGGATCCGATGACTACATCGTCGCCGACCGCCGCGCCGGGGGCGGGTACGCCTCGATCCGGGCCCGGGGTCCCTTACTCCCGGCCACCTTCGATTCCGGCCGGGAAGCCATCGCCGCGACGGCACCGGCGAGTCCCGCGACATTGCCGTTCGACGACCATAAGCGGAAACATCTACGAATTCGCGCCGGCGACACCCTGATGGACGCGCTGATTCGCGCTGGTTGCGAGCGCCCCGACGCTCACCAAGCAATCACCGCCCTGCGTACTGTCTATAATCCACGTAAGCTCAGGGCGGGCCAGACCCTGACCGTGGCGTTCAGCCCTGAAGAGACCGCTGACACGGCCTTTACCGGCTTGAGCTTGGCGCTCGAACCGGGTCGGGCGGTCGAGGTCGGGCGCACGCACGGCGCCGATTTCGCCGCCCGAATGGTCGAGATTCCGCTCGAGCGCGAGCTGGTCCACGCGGGTGGGAACATCACCTCAAACCTGTTCACCGCCGCCACCAACGCGGGACTCCCGCTGCCGGTGTTGATGGACATGATCGAAGTCTTCAGTTTCGATGTCGATTTCCAGCGCGAGATTCAAAGCGGCGACAGCTTCAAGGTCTTGTTCGAACGTTTTCGTGATGAGCGCGGGCATGGGGTCCGCAACGGCGAGGTCCTCTTCGCCGAACTCGTCGTCAGTGGCAACAGGCTGGCCGTCTACCGCCACGAGTTGGCGAGCGGCCACAGCGACTATTTCAATGAAAAGGGCCACAGCGTTCGCAAGTTCTTGATGCGGACGCCGATCAACGGGGCCCGTCTGTCCTCCGGTTTCGGCATGCGCAAGCATCCGATCATGGCCTACAACAAAATGCATCGCGGGATCGACTTCGCCGCCCCGCGGGGTACCCCGATCAAGGCCGCCGGGAACGGGGTGATCGAAAGCATCGACCGCAACGGCGCCTACGGCAACTATATCCGCCTCCGCCACACCGGCAGCTACGCCACGGCTTACGCCCATCTCAGCCGGTTCTCGAAGGGACTTAGGGCCGGGCATCGGGTCGGCCAAGGCCAGATCATCGGATACGTCGGTTCGACCGGTCGCTCGACCGGTCCCCATCTTCATTACGAGGTGTTGCGCGACGGACGGCGGATCAATCCCATGAAGGTCAAGATGCCGACAGGCAAGAAACTTGCCGGCGTTGAACTCGACGCATTCCTGGCCCGGCGCTCGGAAGTAGATCAATGGCTCGCGGCCCTGCCCTTGATACGGAAAGTCGCCGCCAGCGCCTGCCAGTCCGACACGGTGGTTTGCTAGTGCACCGGCGCATTCACTTCGTTCACGCCCCCGTGCACCAGGCCATTGTTGATGCATCAACTTTCCAAACTTCGGCTGTCGCCTCCGTTTGGGTCGATGCACTAGCGGTTCGTTTCAGACGGATGATTTTCATCCACAGGCTTGGCGAGGGCCACGACATACTCTTGGATCAACCACCACCAGCCGTGGCAACCAAGTGTTGGAGTCGAGCCCTTGGCGTCCCTTCAAATTTTCTCGGCCCCTCCCCGTCACCCTTGGGAGGAGCATGCCGATGGGGGTGGCCAGGAAGGTGAGAGAGCCCGAACAGACGTCCAAAAATGGTCGGACGCACATTTTCGAGCACTCACTTAGGTGATGACCACTGGAGCGGGCGACCGGCCGGCACCGCCGTTGCTCTTCGATGGCCCACTAGCGTCCCGGGATCTTGTGGTCCTGGCCCACGGTGCCGGCGCGGCGATGGACAGCCCCTTCATGACCACCATCGCCCAGGGCCTCGCGGCGGCGGACATACGGGTCGCCCGCTTCGAGTTTCCCTACATGCGGGCGCAGCGCGCCGGCGGCCCCAAACGGCCCCCCAATCGGGATCCGGTTCTGCTCGATTGCTGGCGTGCCGTGGTCCATTCCGCAGGCGGCGGCGACAAGGTCGTCATCGGCGGCAAATCCCTGGGCGGACGGATCGCCAGCGTGATCGCCGACGAGGTCGGCGCCCGCGGCGTCCTGTGTCTTGGCTATCCCTTCCATGCCCCCGGCCGCCCGGAAAAAACCCGCCTCGACCATTTGCCCGGGATGCGTACGCCGACCCTGATCGTCCAGGGCACCCGCGACGCCCTGGGCCGCCGGGAAGAGGTCGCGGGCTACGCCCTGTCGGCGGCGATCGCATGGATCGACGACGGCGACCATTCCTTCAACCCGAGACGCGCCTCCGGCCGCAGCCTCGAACAAAACCTCGCCGCCGCCGTCGCCGCCGCGACCAGCTTCGTCAAGCAACTTTCGTAAAATGGGGGTGGGCACCGAAACGAGATCCGGTCATGTCTCACCCCTTGTTTCCTGACATCCTTTGTTATGGTCGCTTTCGAGATTTCCCCCATCAAGATGTGCCGGATCGGTGAATGACACCGGATAACGTTTTCTGTGCACCGGCCTTGAAATCCGGGCCACCCCATATCGTCCGTCCCCTGCTAATCCTGTAAACTCCCTAATTCTAGGAGATTCGAGAGGGTTGTTTGTGTTCCTGTACCCTCTTGCCTCGTGGTGCCATGCTGTGTTGGGTGCCAAGTGTCTGTTTGAAAATGCTCGTCCGCGCATTTTTTGCGTCTGTTCCGGCCCGCGCCCCCTCCCGGCCACCCATATCAGCATACTCTCGTGGGTGGCCGGGAGGGGGAGAGGGCCGGCGCCGCGAGTTTTCGAACAGTCTGCAAGATACATAGTCGATTCGAGAAGACGTTGAGAAATTCGGATACTGGTATCTGGGAAGCGGCCCACCAGACGCGTGAATGTGCTGCTCCCATTCAACACCTCCTGGTTGCCCCATATTAAACGATGCGAATAATAAGACAGCGTCGCCCGGGCCCCTATTAAACGTACGTATCGTATGGCGCCTGGACGCTTCTATATGAAACGAACACGATAATAGCGGCAGAAAACTTGCCCATACGAAACGCAGCGTTTAATATGGGGCTAGTGCATCGACCCAAACGGAGGCGACAGCCGAAGTTAGGAAAGTTGATGCATCGACAATGGCCTGGTGCACGGGGGCGTGAACGAAGTGAATGCGCCGGTGCACTAGTAACCAAGATGCACAAACGACTATGAAACAGACGGCTCGCAATGATCAGCTTGCGGCTCGCGCCGGACGATACGTCACTCAGCCGGAAGGGTACCGCGCCTTCGTTCCGAACCCATTGCCCCCTGATCCAGAATTACAAATGGATCACGAATTGCAGACCCTTCTGTCCAATGCTGATAGGGCACTTGGCCGTCTAGATGGTTCAATCCAAACACTTCCGGACCCGGATTTATTCGTGTTCATGTATGTCCGGAAGGAAGCCGTTCTTTCCAATCAGATCGAAGGAACTATGTCATCCATTAACGACGTGCTGGAGGTCGAGGCGCGCGTCATGAATCCCGAGCGGCCAAGAGACGTAGCAGAAGTCCTCAACTACGTGGGTGCGATGAATTATGGATTGGAGCGCTTAACGACCCTCCCACTTTCTGTTCGGCTGATCAGGAAAATCCATGAACGGTTGATGCAAGGTGTGCGTGGAAAGAATCAACAGCCGGGAGAATTTAGACGCAGCCAGAACTGGATTGGGTCACCAGGTTGTGCAATCAGTGAAGCCATATATGTGCCGCCACCGGCGCATATGGTCGAGGACAAGTTAAATGCCATAGAAAAATTTATTCATAAAAGAAAGAATATGCCCGATTTGATTGAAGCAGGTTTGTTACACGCGCAATTTGAAACGATACACACGTTTCTTGACGGAAACGGGCGTATCGGGCGGTTATTAATAACGTTTTTGTTGTGTAATAGAAAAATTCTATTAGACCCGGTTTTATACCTCTCCTATTACTTTAAGGAAAAACGGAAAGACTACTATGCACTATTGCAAGCGGTACGCGATCGCGGCGATTGGGAATCGTGGTTGAAGTTCTTTCTCACGGCAGTTGCAACGGTGTCGAATGAAGCAACAGATACAGCAAGGAATATCGTTGATTTAAGGGAAAAGCACCGCTCGCTAATCACATCTCATTTTGGGCGTGCCGCAGGGAACGGGCTTAAGGCGCTGGAGTTTCTATTCCGTAACCCTATCGTGAATGTCAAGAGCCTTAAGGAACTTCTTGGAATTACATACCCGGCTGCTAATAAACTTATTGCGCGTCTCGTGTATGCTGAGATTTTATCTGAGTTAACCGGCCGAAAGCGCAACCGACAACGGAATTTCCTAGTTTAAGGTATTGACGATAGGCCCTGGGCGTGGTAGGTTCAATCTTGTCAAGAGGTTAAACCAACAGCCCAGGAGCCTAGCGCCATGAACATAGTACGAATTTTCGAGCGCTTTCCCACCCAAGAATCCTGCATCGCCCGCCTTGAGCAAGCCCGTTGGGGCGGTACGCCGAAATGCGCGTACTGTGACAGCGACAACACCATCCGCAATCAGCACCGTCATTATTGCTACGATTGCAAGACATCGTTCAGCGTAACGGTGGGTACGATTTTCCATCATACCCATATGCCGCTGCAAAAGTGGTTTCTCGCGGTCATGCTGATGCTGAACGCCAAGAAGGGACTGTCCGCGCTCCAACTCTCCCGCGACATTCACGTCAACAAGAACACGGCTTGGCGGATCAACATGCAAATCCGCAAGGCCATGACGCAATACGAACAGCGCCAAATGCTGACCGGCATCGTCGAGATGGATGAGACTTACGTGGGCGGCAAGCCGCGCAAGGGCACCAAGGGAGACGGGCCGGACGGACAACACAAGCCGGGCCGTGGAACCAAGAAGGCTCCCGTAATCGGCGCGGTCGAGCGGGGCGGCAACGTCACGGCAAAGGCGGTTCGGAAGGAAAAGATGAAGGCCAAGCACATGCGGGCTTTCGTGCGGGATCGCGTCGATACATCGAAAGCCAGCCTGATCACGGACGAATACAAGGCATACCTCGACATGTCCAAGCTACTGCCGCACAGCGTCATCAAGCATGACGACTGGTACGTGGATGGCGACATTCATACCAATACCATCGAGGGGTTTTGGGCGCTGTTGAAGCGCGGGATGTTCGGCCAGTTCCACAGCGTGAGCCGCCGTCACCTGCAAAAGTACGTCGATGAATTCTGCTACCGCTACAACCTGCGGAAAGCCGATCCCTTTGCAGCCTTCGACCTCACCATCAACCGTGGTTTGGGAATGGCACGATGAAGTTGAAACTACCAAGAGCAACCCATGAAGGCGTCATCGTTCTCGCGGGCGGAAAGGTTGAAATCCCTTGTGCTGTATTGGAGGACGGACGGCACCTGATAACCCAAAGCGGATTCATGCAAGCACTTGGACGTGCCCGCCAAGCCAAAGGCCGAAAGTACTATGATGCCGACGTCAACATGCCCGCTTTTTTGACGGCAAAGAACCTGAAACCGTTTATTCCCAATAAGTTAGGCGTGACGTCAAGTCAGATTGAATTCCGCAGGGTCAAGGGTGGCGTGGCATATGGTTATGCCGATGAATTATTGCCCACAGTGTGTGAAGTGTTCATTGATGCCTATGATGCTGGCGCGTTAACCAAAAGCCAACTTCATATCGCGGACCATGCGAGGATGTTGATTCGCGGCCTCGCCCATGTCGGCATTGCCGCATTGATCGATGAAGCCACTGGCTATCAAGAGATACGCGACCGAAAGGCTCTGCAAGAGATACTTGACAAATATCTTCTTGCTGAGCATGCCAAGTGGGCAAAACGATTCCCAGATGAATTTTACCAGGAGATATTTCGTTTGCGTGGTTGGCAATGGCAAGGAATGAAAGTTAACAGACCCCAAGTGGTTGCCCACTATACAAATGACATTGTGTGGGATCGTTTGGCTCCTGGCGTAAGGGAAAAACTAGAACATCTTAATCCACCTATCAAAACAGGCGCACGGGCCGCCAAACACCACCAATACCTTACTCGCAACATCGGACACCCGGCTTTACAGAAGCATTTAAATGGGGTCATCGTTCTAATGAAGTCTGTGATTGACTCCAACCCCTCCGATCGAGCTTGGAGAGAATTCAAACGCCGACTCCAGCGCGTTTTTCCTAAGATGAATACAAACTTTGAACTCCCGCTGGACGACTAATGCCGCCGAAAATCCATTGACTTTGTAGAAAACCAGTCCCAGGATTTCCCCTATCGCCAAACCCGAAGCTGGATGCCCCTATGCTGGGCCGCCCGCTTTCACGCGGGAATCTTCCGCAATTTATCGTCCAGCTTTGTAAGCTGGCTATGAGGAAGTTCGATCATGATAGACAAAATCATCAACAATACAAAAAGCGCTCTTAACAAACTGACCGAGCAGGTTGAGTGGCGCAACCTTGGCACAAAAGAAATTTTAACGGCCTTATGCGAGGCCGGGCACCGGATAGACTGGGGCGAGGACCGGCAACTTTGGACCTATGCAGGGCTAGTTTTTTGTCCGCCCAGTGATCAGGGTGAGGTGATCGCGGCGCTGGCCATTTCATTCTCGGTGTGGCAGTGTGCCGGTCATGGCGACGCTGCCGGTCTCGGATTCGTCCATTGATTTGCGCGCGGTCACGGTGCGTCCGACCTGGGGCGCGCAGGAGCACCGGCGCTGGGACCGGTTGGTGGAGCAGCACCACTACCTGGCGTTCCACGGCGTCATCGGCAAGGGCCTGCGCCATGTCGCGGTGCATGGCGAGACCTGGCTCGCACTGATCGGCTGGCAGCCCGGCGCGTTCAAGCTGGGCGCGCGTGATCGCTGGATCGGGTGGTCGGCCGAGCAGCAGTTCCGGCGTCTGCATCTGATCGCCAACAACTCGCGCTTCGTCATTCTGACGCCTGGCCGAGTGCCGAACCTGGCCTCCCGTGTGCTGGGGCTGAGCCTGCGGCGGCTGTCTGAGGACATCCAGGCGGTGCACGGATATCCGGCTCTTCTGGCGGAGACGTTCGTGGACGTCTCGCGATTTGCCGGCACCTGCTACCGCGCGTCGAACTGGCGCTCTCTGGGGCTGACGCGGGGCTTTGCCCGTGAGCCCGGAGGGGCAGCGCGCTGGCGCCACCACGGTCAGCCCAAGGAGGTCTTCGTGTTCGGACTGACAGACGGCGCCCCCGAGGCGCTGAGCCGTACCGGGATGCCGGCACACTGGAACGCCGAGCAGCACACCGAGCCGATGGCCGCGCCCCGGCTGCGCAGCCTGTTCGAGTGTCTGGGTGAGGTGCCCGAGTACCGCCATGCCCGGGGCAAGCGCTATGCGCTCAACACCATTCTGGTGATCGCCGTCGCCGCCCGGCTTGCCAGATACCGGGGGGTGAACGCGTTCGCCCAGTTCGCCGCCCTGCTCTCCCAGGAGCAGCTCGAGGCGGTGGGTGCGTTCTGGATCCCTTCCAAACAGCGCTACACCCCGCCCGCGATCACCACCTTCCACAAGACCCTCACCGCCCTGCCGCCAGAGACCCTGGACAACGCGATTAGCCAGTGGACCGGCCAGCATGGCAGCGCGCACGCGCCGGTCGCCATGGACGGAAAGGATCTGCGCGGCGCCTCGAAGCAGACCGAAGACGGGCGCAGGATGATGGTGGCGGCGGTCGAGCACGACACCGGCGTGGTCCTCGGGCAGGTCGAGGTCGACCGCAAGAGCAACGAAATCCCGGCCGTGCGCGAACTCTCCAGCGGCCTCGACCTCACAGGCCGGATCGTCACCATGGACGCGATGCACGCTCAGCACGAGACCGCGCGCTGCCTGCTCGGGCGTCGCGCCGACTACGTGATGAGCGCGGTCAAGGACAACCAGGAGATGATCTTCGAAGACCTCAAGGCGATCGACTTCAGCGATGCGCTCTGGCACGAAACCGTCGACAAGGGCCATGGCCGCATCGAGCGCCGACGCTGCGCCGTCGTCGACCTCTCCGCTGCCGAGTGGGACGGCTACGCCAACCTCCACGGGCGACGCCAGGCCATGCGCATCGAGCGCGAACGCGAGATCCTCAAGACCGGCAAGCGCAGCATCGAGGTGACCTGGAGCCTCACCTCGCTCGGCGCAGAGCGCGCCGGACCCGAGGAGTTGCTCGAACTGGTGCGCAACCACTGGCATATCGAGAACCGCCTGCACTACGTGCGCGACTTCACCTACGACGAAGACCGATGCCGGGCCTACGTGCGTCACCTGCCCAGAAATCTCGCCTGCTTGACCAACGCGGCCATCGCCATCGTGCGCTGCGACGGACGCTTCCGTTATCTGCCCGAGGCCAACCGGCACTATGCCGCCCGGGCGCAGGAGGCCCTCGACGCGATCATGACCGCGCCCATCGCCTGAGACAGCACGCCTCTCCCCCGGACCGGGACGTGCCGCCGAGCGGCGCGGGCGGACCGGTGTGCCTGTCGAATCCGAAAACGCCGTCCGGTGGCTTCGAGCAGTCCCCATGACGTCGTCGAGGCAAGCTCGGGGCTCCCCGAACCCCGTGCACCGAGCACGATCCCACTCATCCCGAACCCTCAACCGCGACTAAAAATTGTTCCTGTGGACCTATGCGTCTCGCGTCGACCCTTGCAAGACAGACGGTAGAATTCCAGCCTGTTTTCACGGTGGGGAGTGGCTTTTTGATGCGTTATGGTATCTAGCGGACAAGAAGGATGAATTCATGCGCTCGATTCCCTTGGTGGCAGAATGCGAATGGGCAAAAGGCGGGGATGTTATTGACGACTTTCAAAAACTCCTCGTCGCTCGTGCCGATGTTCGCGTAATGGTATGGGAGGTTGGGAGGATCGGCCCTCAAGGAAAGAACGTGCTCGAAGAAATGAGAGATTGGATAAGGAACTATAATGCCGCGAAACTCGACATATACCTATTGGCGGAAGCCCGAAGCATCAACGGCAAGAGCTGGTGTTTCGACTTTCATCAATTGCCTTGAAAGTAGAAAACCACATGAACCGTACACCAAGGTGATACACGCCAACAATACCTTAAACTAGGAAATTACGACCGACAATTTCGTTATGGCCCTTACATTAATCTTTTTCTTCATGCGTCGATCCTGCCACCCAAATCCACCTGACCCTTCGACGTCAAGTGCCACTCGCTTATTTCTTCACGTAAGGAATTCCTGTGTACGTCAAGGGAGACATCGGCGAGAGAGTAGAAGGGAGACAGCCTCCGCTTCCACGGGCGTATGTTTAACGGTATGTTCGAAAATGCGCGGCGCCGGCCCTCTCCCCCTCCCGGCCACCCATATCAGCATACTCTCATGGGTGGCCGGGAGGGGGAGAGGGGCCGGAATAGACGCAAAAAATGCGCGCCCGCGCATTTTCGAACGGACACTTGCACTTTCGCGGATGAAGCACCTTTTATCGATCCTAGCTCTTCTTCTTGTCGCGGCGCCCGCGAAGGGCGGGGAGCCGTTTCCTCGCTATGGCAATGACCTCGATTGCGGGTACTGCGCGGCGCTGGAGTTCGATCGTCTGGTGGCGCTGCTCGGAGACGAGGTTCTCAGGGACCTGGTCTGCCGCTTATCGTCCGAGCGCTATTCGTTCGGGAGCCTGAGTTCCGCCCTCGGCAGGCCCGAGGGCCAGGTGATGCGGCGGATCAAGACCTTGCGGGGATGGGGCCTGGTGCGAACGGTCAGGCACGATTCGGCGCTGACCATCGTCGAGCCGACGCCCGGCGACGGCGGCCGGACGCTGCAGCGCTGGGCGCAACGGTATTGCCCCCAAGGCGATAGCTGCGGCAGACCTCTCCCCGTGATCCGGGGCGCGGCGGAATCCGACGATGAAATGTTCGAGGTCCGGATCTCGTCCGAGCGCGGGATCACCACCGTTGGCGGGATCGAAAGCAAACACAGTTTTTCGTTCGGGCAATATCATAATCCGGATCATATGGGGTTCGGCGCGCTGCACGCCATCAACGAGAATCGGGTCGAACCCGGCACCGGCTTCGCCAGCCACGGCCATATGGACATGGAGATCATCACGATCGTTCTCGAAGGCGCGCTCGCGCATAGGGACGACGCCGGAAACGGCTCGGTCATCCGCCCGGGCGAGGTCCAGCGGATGACGGCGGGAAAAGGCGTTCGGCACGTCGAGAACAATCACTCGAACAAGGATGCGCTCCATTTCATTCAGATCTGGATCAGGCCGGACGAAAGGGACCTGGCTCCGAGTTACGAGCAGAAAGACTTTTCCAAGGTCGAAAGGTTGGGAAGGCTGGTTCTCATCGCCTCGCGCGACGGCGGCGACGGATCGGTTTCGATCCATCGGGATGCCAATATCTACTCCTCCCTGCTGAGCAAGGGTCGCACGACGTGGTTCGATCTCGCCAAGGATCGGATCGCCTGGCTTCAGGTGACGCGCGGATCCCTAACCCTGAACGGAATCCGATTCGACGCCGGCGACGGCGCCGGGATCACGGACGAAAGCGAATTCGTCCTCACCGGTACCGCCGCCGACACCGAAATCCTCCTCGTGGACATGAAACGGCTTCAGAAGCGTTCGCCCGGAACCGCCGCGGAGCGAACCGTTCCGAATTTCTAAACTCAAACCCCCTTTTTCACGAGGAGCCGTTTGCAGACTGTTTCCTGATTACGCACTTTGCTCCGCGAGTTTGAGGAGGTTGTAGGGCATGGGCGGGGTACGTAGGGCGGCCCAGGCGAGGCGGGGGATCATCTCGTCCAGGCGGTAGCGGCGATTGAAGCGGTATTCGAACTGGGCCAGGTATCGCGGTGTGTGCTTGGGACGGATGGGGTCCCGCGGAGGCTGTTCTTGACGTTACCGAGGGTCGTATTGACCCATTTGAAGGCGGCCCATTTGGCGGCCTGGGGTCCGCTGCCGGTAACGGCGGGATAATGGCTGCAGCCAGCCGCGGTGACGGCGGTGAAGCAGCTCAGGCCGTCGCTGACGACGGTGCTTCCCGGGGTCAAGACGCGGCGCGACATTTTCTCGATCTCTGCCTTGCGGAAGCCCTTCACCCGGGTGAGCTTGAGCCGGTGCGGCCAACCCTCGGCGGTGGTTTCCACGGCGGCCACGAAAGGCGTTTTGCCGGGTGCGCCACGGCCCCGCTTACCGCCGCGCCGGGCGCCCCCCAGATAGGCGTCGTCGATCTCGATCCGCTTGCCCTCGCCGCCCAGCGGCTTGTTTTCCTCGCGTTCAAGCATCACCTGCATCAGTTTGTGATGCATCTTCCACGCCGTATTGTAGCTGACCCCGAGCCGGCGCCCCAATTCGAGGCTGGAAATCCCTTTCTTCGACTGGCTGATCAGGTAGAGGGCCTCGAACCATACGATCAGCGCCAGGTGGGTCGCATGAAAGATCGTCCCCGCCGTCAACGACACCTGGTAATGGCAGCCGCTGCACTGATACAGCCGCCGACTCTTGTGCTCGCTGTAGCGATCACCGGCACAGCGGGGACAAACAAAACCCTTCGGCCAGCGCCAGCCGAATACCACCGCCCGACATTTCTCCTCGCTAAGTTCACGAAACCGCCCCAAACTCAACCCCAACTGAACCGCATTCCTTGACATCGCAAACCTCCTGAAAAACCACCGGATGTTCACTTTTTGTACCATACCAAATCCGCGGAGGAAAATGCGTAATCAGGAACTGTTTTGTCTCTCCATGTCATGACATTGTTGTTAACAGTCTTCTCTAATCGGCATTCGAAGGTCAAGCTTCCGAAGTGGGGCGGATCCGCGGGCGCGTGGGATTTGCCAGGTGGTCCCTGCTTCTCTACGTGCTCGGGGCGGCACGGGATGGGATCGGAAGGGTGAGGCGGCGACAATCCGTTCGGCGGGTTCGATCCGAAACGGCGGCGACAAGACTCTTAGCGTGCTCGCCTCGTCCCTGGTCCCCACCAGGGCACCATCCGCCACGGCGGATCAAAATCGACCGTTTGTTTTACGAAGCTTTCTCCTCGGCGATTGTTTGGTGGCGAAAGAATCATCTCGGAGTCTCCTAGCTGGCGGCCTTGGCCGCGGCCTCGCGGCGGAAGTCGCTGCCGTCGAGCCCCATGCGGTGGAGGATCACGGCGAGTTTGCGCGCCACCCGGGCCCGCTTGGGGCTGGACCTGTGGGCGATCCGCTCGCCCCAGGCCTTGAGCGCCGAGGGCCGCTGCGTCAACAACACCGTGGCGGCGAGGGCACGGCGCACCATGGCGTCGCCGCACTTGTGGCCCGAGGTGTCGGTTTCGCCGGAGCTATACTTTCTCGGCGTGATCCCGAAGTGGGCGCCGACGTTCTTCGATTTTCGGAAACGCTTCGGATCATCAAGCCCGGTAGTCAAGGCCGTGATCGGGCCGACGCCGTGGGTGGTCATGTCCCGGCGGCAGACCGCGTCGCCGCGAACCTCCTTGAGGACCAAGCGGTGAAGCTTGCCGAATTGGGTGATCAAAGCGACGCGCGCCTTCAGCATCGGCCGCGCCATGGCACCAAGCCGGGCTTCGCCCTCGACCAACTCCAAGACCCGCATCTCAAACCGTGCCGCGCTCACTTTTCCCACCTTCAGCCCAAAGGCCTTCAGGGGTTCGTTCTCGACGTCGCGCGCCTTCTTCCGCAAGGTCTTGCGATTGTTCAGGAGCATCCGCAATTCCTGGCTCTCCCGGCTCTTGACGTGAACCATCCGAAACCACCCCAGGCGCATCATATCGGCGATGCCATGCGCATTTTGTGCGTCTGTTCCGGCCCCCGCCCCCTCCCGCCACCCACATACTCTCGTGGGTGGCGGGAGGGGGAGCGGGCCGGCGCCGCGAGTTTTCGAACGGACTGTCAGACGAGGCCGAGCTTTTCCGCCAGGCCGATACGTTGGAGCTTGCCGGTGGGTCCCTTCGGGATTTCATCCACGACCACGATTTTCCGCGGCACTTTATAGGCCGCCAGACGACGGCTGGCGAATTCGCGAATCTCGTCCGGCACCAGTTCGGCGCGCGGCACGATCGCCGCGGCGACGTCTTCCCCCAGCGTGGGATGGAGCAGGGCGAAGGTGACGGCTTGGTCGATCGCCGGATGTTCCATCAGTACGTCGTCGACTTCGCGCGGTGACACCTTTTCCCCGCCTCGGTTGATGATTTCCTTGAGGCGTCCGGTGAGCGAGAGATATCCGTCGGCGTCGATCACCCCTTGGTCGCCGGTGCGGAACCAACCGTTGGTAAAAGCCTCTTCGTTGGCGGTCGGATTGCTTTCGTAGCCAGCCATGACGTTGGCGCCACGGATCACGACCTCGCCCCGGTTGCCGGTGGGCAGTAACGTACCCCGGGCGTCCATCACGGCAACCTCGGGGCCCGCGGCGAGGCCGACGGTTCCGGGATGCCCGGGGGGCAGGGGATTGCTCGTCATCTGGTGGGCCGCCTCGGTCATGCCGTAGGCTTCGACGACCGGGACCTGAAAGACCGCCTCGAGGGCGGCCAGGACGCTGGGCGACAGGGCAGCGGAGGAAGAACGAACAAAGCGCAAGCGCGCCGACGCCAAGATTTCCCGGTTACGGCCCGCGCGCTTCAAGATCGCCTGGAGCATGGACGGTACGGCCGTGTACCAGGTCGGCCGCGCCTGTTTCAGGGCGGGAAAAAAACCCAAGGCGTTGAACCCGCCAGGGGGGCACGAAACCTCCGCCCCGGCGGCTAGCGAGGCGAGGACGGCGGCGACCAGACCATGGACGTGAAACAGCGGCATGAGGTTCAAGCAGCGATCGTGCCGGGTCAGGGCGAGGCTCGTTCGAATGTGGCTCGCGGAGGCGCAGAGGTTGCCTTGGGAAAGGGGAACGATCTTGGGGCGCGCGGTGGTTCCCGACGTATGGAGAACGAGCGCGGTCTCGTTCTCGCCGCCGGAGGCCAGCGACATCGCTCCGTCCGCGGTGTTTCGGGCGAGGATGTCGAAATTCCCGGCGGGTTTCCCGGCGGCCAGCTCGAGGATCTCGATTCCTTGCGACGCCGCCACCGATCGCGCCGGCGAATCGGCGTCCCGGGCCAGTACGAGCGCCTTGATCCCCAAATCCGAAAAATTGAACCGGAACTCGTCGGCCCGATAGGCCGGATTTAGCGGCGCCGCCGTGGTGGCGGAGGCGATGGCGACAAGAGCCGCGGCGAACTCGGGACCTTCGGGAAGAACCATCGCGACCCTGTCGCCCTTCCCGATACCGTTCGCTCTCAGCACCGTTTCCGTGCGGGCGACCAGATCGCGCAGTCCGCGGTAGGTCAGCCCCTCCCGGCCGGGGGCAGAGAGGGCGATGTCCCGATCGCGACCAGCCGCGAGAAGCTGTTCCAGCAGGTCGGTCAAACGGAAACTCCGACGGAAAGCGACCCGAAGCGTCGAGAAGGTAGCGCGGCAGGACTTCGAGGCAATGCCCCTGCCGCCGCCTGCGGGACTATTGGTTGGCGCCGGCGTACATCAAGACGCGGATGGCCTCGCCGTGTCCGCCCCGCCGGGCCAGTCTCAGGGCCGTGTTGCCTTTCGGCAGGTCGGCCACGGCATTGGGGTTCGCGCCGGCTTCGAGCAAGAGGAATATGTTCTCCACCTCGCCCTGGCGCGCCGCCAGCATCAGCGCCGTGCGGCCGTACTGATCGGCGCCATCGACCTCGGCGCCGAGGTCCAAGAGCAAGCGTACCGTCGAGATCGCGTTCTTGCGCCGCGCCGCCAGCATCAAAGGCGTACCGCTGTTCTTGCCCGAGCGGGCGATAATGTTGATCTTGGCTCCGGCTTCCGCGAGGATCCGGATGACGTCGTCGCGCAGACGCAAGGATGCCCAGGCCAATGGGGTCCAACCTGCCCAATCCTCTGTCTCGATGTCGACGCCGGCCGCGATCAGCCGCTCGACTTCGGCCCGATCGCCCATTTTTGCCGCCGCGAGAAGTTCCCCTCCCTGGTCGGCGAACGCCGGTTGCGGCCAGAGAAAGGCCAGCGCCAGAAATACCGGTGCGAGGCGACGCATGGTCAGCGGACTGGAGGGATTGCCACGGAGCCCGCTCGCGGTCCGTGATCGCGGCCCCGCGCCGGGGCGTCAACGGACGAAAACGTGGACCTCGTTGGTTTCCGCCGAGGCCTGGGTGGTCGCGGAAAGGTTGACTCGATCACTCGGCAGTCCCATCTCGCTGAGGGAGCGAAGAACGTGTTCGGCGTTACGTTTCGAGGCGTTGGCGTTCAGGGCGACCTCGGCCGGCGTGCCCCGATTCGGGGCCACGGCGACGATGTCGAAGACCGCCGCCGGGCGCCGTTCGAGGGCCTTCGAAACCGCTCCGTACAACGCCTGCTGATAGGGAACGTCGGGCCGATCGAAGCGGATCACGACGAGGGGACGGCGTTCGGCCGCGACGGCAGGCGCCAGGGCCGACCGCGAGGGGCCGGTGGCGGCAAGCGCGGCCGCGAAGGCCCGATTGGCCAAACTCGGACCGAACATCTCGCCGTTGTTGATCGCCAGCGAGAGTGTCGTAAGATTCGTGCGCTCGTTGTTGACGTAGTTGGTCTGACGGCTGATGGTCTCGCTCATTTCGCTCAGCAGCCGATCGAGGTGGACGACGGTGCGATTGACCTCGTCCTCGAGAAACGTCAGTTGACGGTGATCCTCCTCGACAGCGCCGGCGACCGCGAACGAGGCGCGGATCTCTTCCAGCATGAAGGCCGCCATCGTGGCGTTGGCGGAAACGGCGTTCGACAAGGAATTCAGCGCCGCGATGTCCGTCACGATTCGGTCGAGTTCGCTCTGAGCCGTGTTCCACTGACTTACCAGGACGGGATTGCCGGGTGTGGTACCGATCTGCAAGCGCGCCGAAATCGCCGCCACGGTGGCGTAGTATCTCTGGGCGTTTTCCTGGCTGACCTGGCGGAGCTGGTTGAAACGCGCGTCGTCGTTGATGATCGCAGTCTTGAGCGCCGCGAGCTCGGATTGGTAATCGGCCACCTTCGATCCCACGAAGGTTCCGGTCGCCTGGGAGGTGCCGGCGCGCGAGGTCGATGTCAACGCGATCGCGGTCGCCGTGGTTACCGGGGCGGTTGCCGGTTGGGTCGGCCGAGTCGGGGGGGCGGCCGGCGGAGGCGGCTGGAAGGTCGCTGCCCGCTCTTCCTCCGAAGGTTCGATCGCAACGGTTACGGGCGGCCGCGGGTCGGGATCGTCACCGGTGAGCGTGGGCCACAAGTCGTCGTACAGCCCGGAACAACCGCCGAGCATGGCGACCGCCGCGACCATTGCCGCGAAGGTTCCGGAAAACGCGATTTGACGTGGCCGGCGTTTAAGAAAAGTCATGAAGAACCATGAGAAAATGAGTCTTCACGTGATTGGAAGAAGTGGCAAGATTACGCTCTATTCTGTTTATCGAAAGCGATTTTATCAGCATTTCCCCAATCACGAACGTGAGTTTACTCAAACGTTAGGGTCGCGACAAGCCCGATTTCCTAATTCCCGGGCCGGCCCGGTCCACGGACGCCGTGGCGGCCTTGAATCGAGCGGCCAAATTCCGTACCTTGCCTTGGTCTTACGTGACGTGATCGCGGCGACGCGCCCGTAGCTCAGCTGGATAGAGCATCAGACTACGAATCTGAGGGTCAGGGGTTCGAATCCTCTCGGGCGCGCCAATTTTTTCAATGGGTTAGGGGAACCTTTCAGTACGGGTAAATTCCCGTTTGTGTAGTTTTGGTGTAGTCGGGTCAGCGGTTTAGGGGCTTGCGGGCGGTCGGATGTTCCGCGACTGTTCTCGCCTCCATCTTGTCGAGGGCACGGTTGACGGTGCGGTATTGAGCGTGAGCTTACCGCAGAATCATCGCGAGGCTTTCGTGACCAGAAAATTCTTGGATGGTTTTGATGTCCGTGCCGGTCTCAGCCAGCCGCGTGATCGCCGAATGGCGCATGGTGTGGGGAGTGACCATCTTATACCAACCGCCCTAGAGTTTGACTCGCGCAAAGGTTTACACGCCAGGTTTTGTGTGATTCAAGGTTGTTGGCAACAAGGGAGTGTGTTCAATGCCAACGATTCCTTTGCGAAACGACTTTGATGCTGAAAGAGTCCGTGTTCTTGCGGCACGGAGCGATGATGGGAACCAGGCGCGACGGCTTTTGTCGATGGCGGCCATCTACGATGGGATGGATCGAGCGTGCGCGGCGGGTATTGGCGGCATGGATCGGCAGACGTTGCGGGACTGGGTTCACCGGTTCAACGCGGGAGGTCCGGCCGGTCTGATCGACCGCAAGCCGAACGGGGCGTTGCGTCGGTTGACGCCGTCGCAAATGGCGGCGCTTTCGCGGGCTATCGAGGCCGGTCCCGATCCCGAACGGGATGGGGTCGTGCGCTGGCGCTGCATCGATCTCAAGCAACTGATCCGAACGCGCTTCGGCGTGGACTATCACGAGCGGAGCGTCGGCAAGCTGCTGGCCGCGCTCGGGTTCTCGCATATTTCCGCGCGCCCGCGCCACGTCGGCCAGGATGCGCGGGCACAGGAGGAATTTAAAAAAAAGTTTTCCCGAACACTTGGCGAAAATCGTAGCGGCACAGCCACCGGACACGCCCATCGAGGTTTGGTTTCAAGATGAAATGCGCGTCGGCCAGAAGAACAGCCTGGTGCGCCAGTGGGCCCCAAAGGGATCGCGCCCGCGCCAGGTCAAGGACCTACGGACCTCTTCGGCGTATCTCTTCGGCGCCATCTGCCCCGAGCGCGGTGAGGGCGCGGCGCTGGTCATGCCGCGCGCCAATACTGAAGCCATGGACCTGCATCTCGAGGAAATCAGCCGGGCCGTTGCCCCAAACGCCCATGCCGTCGTGCTGCTCGACCAAGCCGCATGGCACACCACTGCCAAACTCGGCATCCCGGAGAACATCTCCCTCGTGCCTTTGCCACCCAAGTCCCCGGAGCTCAATCCCGCCGAAAATGTCTGGCAATACCTCCGCCAGAACTGGCTCTCCAATCGTGTCTTCGACTCCTATGAAGCCATCGTCGAGGCCTCTTGCCAAGCCTGGAACAACCTGACCGACCAACCTTGGAAGATCATGTCCATCGGCCTCAGAGCGTGGGCTCGCACAAGTCAATGTTAAGGGCGGTTGGTATTAGGGTTCAACCTGGCCGCTATTACGATTCGTCGAAATGGGGCCTTCATGCTTTCATAATGGCCGCTCGCGCTTTTTGAGTGCGGGAATATCCATCCGTCCGGGACGGTCGCCATATCGCACTCTTTTTCGAGAATCTCTGTTATCCCCCGTGTTAGGGGCTGATCGCGCCCGCGCCCGCCCTTCACTTGAACCCGGAGCCGGCGGCGATCCGCATCGAAGTTCTCAAACCTGGCCGATAAAATTTCGGCGTGTCACAACCCGCTCGCCAATCCCAATTTGATGAACAACCAGATATGTGAGTTGCTGTCGGCAAGGGCGGCGTCGAGGAGCAGTCGTTCTTCGGCATCGGATATGACGAACTCACGCCTGTTGTGCTCGGCCTGAAGCTTGGGTGTGGGCAATTCGACCGATGTGACACCCCAGCTACTAATATCCTAATATGATACCTGACGATCAGGCGGCGTATTTGACGGGGTGGGGCCGGAAGTAACCGCGCACTCGATCCGATGAACGCTGAATTGCGCGCAAGACGGCGCGGGTATTCTTGTCCAGTTCGTCCTTGGTGCCGGGCTGCGGCTTTTGGCGCAACTTCTGCTTGACATCGTTGTTCAAGTATTCGTCCGGGTTGCACTCGGGGGCCGGGAGGTAGAACAGCTCGATCTCGTGGCGATGGCTCAGAGTCCAGGCCTTGACCCACTTGGCGTGGTGCACCTTCAGATTGTCGACGATCAGGAACACCTTCTGCTTTTCGTCCTTGATGAGCCGCCACAGGAAGATGATGAAGCGATCGACGTTGAGCGCCCCATCATACAGCATGAAGCGCATCAGGGCGCGGTTGGAGACGGCCGAAATCATGCTCTTGGAGATCATCTTGGCGCTCCGGCCAACCACCGGCGTCCGGCCTCTTGGGGCACGGCCGATCTGGTTTCCTTTGCCCTGGCCGGCATCCTGCTCTATCGTGCTGCCCCATCATCATGGACTTTACTTTCACCAGGTCCGTGATGGTGGATACCCAACAACTTGGCCCCCGCGATGGGGGCTTTTCTTTGCCCTGGTCGGCATCCTGCTATATCGTGGCGATGCTGACGCGGTTAGACATGTTCCCACTAGTCCCGCGACAGCAATTCGAATCTCCTAAACTCTCCCTGCTTCGGCGAGGATTTTTTTGTCCACCTCATTGTCGCTCCCGGCATCCTGCTCTATCGTGGCAGACCTCGTGAGGGAGACGGGGGAATGGCTCCTCGGCGGATGTTCCCATGCCCAAAACGCACCGCCGGGGGGCCACCCTCCGGTCGCCGCGCTGAGCCTGTTCCTGGCGGTCGCCATCCTCGACGTGTAGATTAGCGTGAACGTTAGTTTATGGTCGGCCTTTACTCCAACGGTAATTTGGTTGGGAAGGGTGGTCGAGGCGGTGCAGCCAGGCGACGCGCAATGTCGGCGCGAGAAAAACTCAATTGCTGAAGCTCGAAACCGCCGCCGCAATGTGCAATCTTGAATGTGGAATTTGCCTGTCTTTGCCCGTCCAGACCGCCTCTCCAGCATGTTTGAAATCCACCGAATACCCCGCAGCTCAAGCCGTTAAAGCTGCTTTGCCCCTATGAGCGAACATTCTCTGATTGGCGCCGGAAGGGTCGGTTCTGGCTATGAAGAGCCGATTCGGGCTGCGTACAACCACGGCTGCAGTACCTTCGGCCCCGGAATCTAGAGGCGGAATGGCAGCTTTCTCGGCCGCAGCGGCAGCTAACCTCTAGCTACGGACGTGGGTTGTAGGCGGCAGATTCGGCCGCCCTTGACCCGAAGGCGACATTCTGGTCTCCCCATCTACGAGACGAAATCGCGATTGAAGCTGGTCGATCGGGGCCAAATTTGCGCCCAATCGCCCCTCATGCTATGATTTTCGGCGATCAAATGGAGTCATCCTGGAAATCTAGGTTAGCCGATCAGGCCGCCGAGGCTTTCTACCATCAGGGCCGCGCGGTGCGGCTGATATTTCCGGTTTCCCAGTTCGACGACTTCAACAATGTTTTGGCCGCAGTGGCCAAGAGGAAAGCTAAATGACGAAGGTACACACCATGGAGACCAAATTCCGGCCCGAGCCGCCACGCCCGCTGACACGGGAATTGCCGCCGGCTGATCCGTTCCCAGTGGATGCGCTCGGCAGTGTCCTTGGTGCGGCGGAGGAAGGCATTCACGATAGGGTTCAGGCGCCCCTCGGGCAATCTGCGCGCAAAGTGTATTGGCGGCTGCCACGCTGGCCGTACAGGGGCATCGCGACATCGTCCTACCGACCGGAGAAATCAGACCCTTGTCCGGGTTCTACATTTCCGTGGCTGAGACCGGCGAGAGGAAGAGTAGCTGCGACCGCGAGGCTTTATGGCCAATTCGTAAGCGGGAGGAAAAGTTACGGGAGGCATACGATATCGACCTGCCGGCTTGGCGGAACAAACAGGACGCATGGGAAAAGCAACGATCCCAGATCGTCGCCGACAAGAAACATTACGGGACGCTGGACGCGAAGGAGGCCGCGCTCGACGATCTGGGGCCGGCACCCACCGCGCCGCTCGACCCCATGCTCACCTGCCCCGAACCAACTTACGAGGGCCTATGCCGAATGCTCGCGCAAGGGCAACCGAGCGTCGGTCTGTTTTCCGACGAAGGTGGACAGTTTATCGGCGGCCACGGTATGTCGGAGGATCATCGCCTCAAGACAGGCGCGGCCCTCAGCTCTCTGTGGGACGGGCAACCGATACGTCGTGTCCGGGCTGGCGACGGTACGATAATCTTGCCGGGGCGGCGCGTATCGATGCACCTCATGGCGCAACCCAATGTCGCCGCGGAACTGCTCGCCGACGGCTTGCTAACCGGCCAAGGATTTTTGTCGCGCGTCTTGGTGACGGCACCGGACACCACGGCGGGGACGAGGTTTTGGCATGAACCGAAACCTGAAAGCTCGCAGGCGATTAAAGCCTACGGCGGTCGGCTGTTGTCGATCTTGGAGGTCTCGCCGCCTCTAGCCGATGGAAAGCCCAACGAATTGAAACCCGATCCCTTGGAGATGTCCCCGAGGACCAAGGAAGCATGGACACAGTTTGCAGATCATGTGGAAGGACAGATGGGTAACCCATAACAGTTCGCCAAACTTCACCGCCGGGGGGCCGTCACCACCATTGAGCTTTGGCTGGGGCCTTTTGAGGCTTCGATGGTAGGCGGAGCAAAACCGTATTTGGCAGCGGCAGGTCGTCGCGTTTCCCGTAGGATAAGGATATATTGTTGTCGCCCGTGAAGAACGCGTAAGCGGCTGATGTTGGTAGCTCTTTCGGTTTGGCGAAGTAATCGGATTTGCAAGAAAACGGGTTTTGGGCCTGAAAAGCTTGCGATTTGAAATAATTGATTTTGGGGATTCCCCTCCGTTGCGGAACGTGATTCTCTGCTCCCGTCGATTGGGATTGGAGAACTGTGATGAAGCCATCGCGCAAGGTGTCATCGGGAATAGAGGACCTGTTCCGCTCGCGGTTCGAAAACATCATCAACCTGCGCCACGAGTTGGTGGTGTTGGGGGGCCGGATCGCGTGGACTTTCTTCGACGAGACCTATGAAGCCTTGTATTCGGAGGAGGGTCGGCCGGGGGTCCCGACGCGGTTGATGGTTGGGCTGCACATCCTCAAGCATATGTTCGATCTCTCGGATGAGGAGGTCTGCGAGCGCTGGGTCTACGACCCATACTTCCAGTGCTTCTGCGGCGAAGAGTACTTTCAGCATGAGCTGCCCATGGAGCGCTCGTCGATGACCCGGTGGCGGGACCGGATCGGGCCGGAAGGTTTGGAGAAGGTATTCCAGGAGAGCCTGGCCGTGGCCCACCGGGTGGGGGCGCTGCGGGAGAAGGACCTCGAGCGGGTGACGGTGGACACCACCGTACAAGAGAAGGCGATTGCCTTTCCGACCGCCGCCAAACTGATGCAACGAGCCCGCGAGCGGCTGGTGCGACTGGCACGGGAGCACGGCATTGCCCTGCGTCAGTCCTATACCCGCCTGGGCAAGAGGGCGTTGATCATGCAAGGCCGCTACCGCCATGCCAAACAGCACAAGCGGGCCAACAAGGCCCTGCGCAAGCTCAAGACCTATCTCGGGCGCACCGTCCGCGACATCCGCCGCAAGACGGCCCAGGAGGAGAGCCTACGGGATACCTTCCGCCGCCCCTTGTGGCTGGCCGAGCGGGTGTCGACCCAGAAGCGGCGCGACCCCTTGCCCAAGGTCTATTCGCTCCACGCGCCCGAGGTCGAATGCATCGGCAAAGGGAAGGCGCACAAGCCGTACGAGTTCGGCTGCAAGGTCTCCGTGGCGGCGACCAATTCCCGCCCCCCCGGCGGCCAGTTCGTCGCCCACGTCAAGGCCTTCCACGGCAATCCCTATGATGGCCACACCTTGAGGCAGGTGATCGAAGAGATGGAACGCTGGACGGGGATATCGGCCGAGCGCATCTATGTCGACAAGGGATACCAGGGCCACGATTACCCCAACAAACACCGCGTCTTTAGATCAGGCCAGAAACGCGGCATCACGCCGACGATCAAGAAGGAGCTCAGGCGGCGCTCCGCCGTCGAGGCCGTGATCGGACATCTCAAGAGCGATGGCAGGCTGGGGCGCAACTTCCTCAAAGGCCGCGACGGCGACAAGATCAACGCCATCCTCGCCGGCGCCGGCTACAACTACCGCCTTGTCCTCAAATGGCTGAGGCGTTTGTTTGTCCAAATCCTGGCCGCGCTCCTCAGCGACATCTCGCACCCCACCGCAAACCCAATCGCCGCTTCAGCTTGAAATCAGGGTTCTTCACGGACGACTAATGACGGGGATACGGTTAGACTGAACCTATTCTTTGAGGATAATAAGACACTCAATGTTTTTGCCGTTTTCACAGGCAACCAAAGCGTAGGGACTCTAGCCACACTGGACCTGGCTGACCCCAATGCACCTGGAGCCACGGCAAACTTCGATTTCACCTACTCATTTCTTGACGAGATCGGCGACATAATACTTGGGACCACCCAATCCGGTTTTCTTTACACTGGAGGTGATATTCTCGCAGGCGTGACTGTTCCCGGGTTGCCATTGCCTCTGATCACAAGCGGCGTGTCGATCGAGTATGCGAATTTTAACAATGTTGGGCCTGGCGGATTGCCAGAAACTTATGATGGAGCGCATTTTAGAATATTCAACGCCGAGTTTGAACTTTCCTCCGACCCCCCCAGCGTTCCCGAACCCACCACCCTCACCCTCTTCGCCATCGGCCTCGCTAGCCTGGGATTCCTACGGCGACGAACCGCGAGCTAACCGTAAATGTAGGTCAGCATCATTGACCTATCCCCATGTACACACACCGGCAAAGACGTTATCTTATTGCAATGTCGAAACCCGCATCGAAACCACCCTCAAAACCGAACGGCGAGAACCTGGTCAGAATGGACATGCGCTGGCCGGCGGGTCTCAGGGATCGTGTTGATGAATGGGCCGCTCGCTACGGGATGACGCGCTCAGAGGCAATCCGCGAGGCCGTTACGCTGGTGTTGGACATTGACGATTTTATGGCAAGCGAGAAGGCCAAGCGGGGGATACCCCTCGACTCTCGCCGCCGCGATTTTATAGTTCGTCCGAATTTTTGAAGCGCCGCGTTGTGTACACACCTGCCGTCGTCAGAGAGGAAAGATTTCCCCTACCCCCGCCGACGACACCGATTAGCGCCTGACCAAGACCCATACTCAGTACGTCCACTGAGCGGGCACATAAGGAACATCACGCCGACAATATATGTCTATTGTAAAATTCCCTCTGGTTGCCACTTACGCAGGTATTGATCAGTTCTAGGGATTACCACGCTTGTGTCGATACGGGATTATTCCACCGGCTCCGTCAGAATGGCGCCGGCTCCCACCGAGCCGAGGTATGCGGCAACTCTCTTGGAGATGACGCTGGCACCGCCAGGCGAAGGCGTTCTGTGAGCGGCAGATCGTCGCCCTTCACCCGGACATCGGCATCAAGGTCAAGCGGTAAGGAATTAAAGTGTCAGGGGGTAAGGGTCCTGGCTACTCGGAAACTTCTTGACCGTTGGCACGAGCCAGAGGATGAACCGGTAGGTCGCTTCCAAAACGGGGCCGGTCTGTTTCGCGTTATCCTGCTTGCGTGTCGCCATGGTTCCCCCTCCGTTTCGAATTGACGTAACCAGGGGGCAGAGCCCCCTGGACCCCCAAGGGTAATATTGTAAAAGACCAAAATCTAATTGGTCCTGGCAACACGGAACCCGCTGTTGAGGTCCCGAAAGCCGGGGGAGCCCCAGTAGCGATTGGCGGCCCGAATGTACATGGGTAAGTTGTACCAGGAACCCCCGCGCAAAATACCGAGAGAGCAGTGCCCGGTCGTCCACGCCGAGCCTTCCGTCGGCGCACCCCTGTACGAGCGATTCGGGCAATCCTCGACCCACTCGAGCACGTTCCCCAACATATCATGCAACCCAAAGCCGTTGCTCCGATAACTCCCCGCCGGCGCCGTGTAGACATACCCATCCCGGCACATGAAGATATAGCCCGCCTTTTTCTTCAGATTATGCTCGTCGGCACGAGTAATACCAACCGCCCTTAACATTGACTTGTGCGATCCCACGCTCTGAGGCCGATGGACATGATCTTCCAAGGTTGGTCGGTCAGGTTGTTCCAGGCTTGGCAAGAGGCCTCGACGATGGCTTCATAGGAGTCGAAGACACGATTGGAGAGCCAGTTCTGGCGGAGGTATTGCCAGACATTTTCGGCGGGATTGAGCTCCGGGGACTTGGGTGGCAAAGGCACGAGGGAGATGTTCTCCGGGATGCCGAGTTTGGCAGTGGTGTGCCATGCGGCTTGGTCGAGCAGCACGACGGCATGGGCGTTTGGGGCAACGGCCCGGCTGATTTCCTCGAGATGCAGGTCCATGGCTTCAGTATTGGCGCGCGGCATGACCAGCGCCGCGCCCTCACCGCGCTCGGGGCAGATGGCGCCGAAGAGATACGCCGAAGAGGTCCGTAGGTCCTTGACCTGGCGCGGGCGCGATCCCTTTGGGGCCCACTGGCGCACCAGGCTGTTCTTCTGGCCGACGCGCATTTCATCTTGAAACCAAACCTCGATGGGCGTGTCCGGTGGCTGTGCCGCTACGATTTTCGCCAAGTGTTCGGGAAAACTTTTTTTTAAATTCCTCCTGTGCCCGCGCATCCTGGCCGACGTGGCGCGGGCGCGCGGAAATATGCGAGAACCCGAGCGCGGCCAGCAGCTTGCCGACGCTCCGCTCGTGATAGTCCACGCCGAAGCGCGTTCGGATCAGTTGCTTGAGATCGATGCAGCGCCAGCGCACGACCCCATCCCGTTCGGGATCGGGACCGGCCTCGATAGCCCGCGAAAGCGCCGCCATTTGCGACGGCGTCAACCGACGCAACGCCCCGTTCGGCTTGCGGTCGATCAGACCGGCCGGACCTCCCGCGTTGAACCGGTGAACCCAGTCCCGCAACGTCTGCCGATCCATGCCGCCAATACCCGCCGCGCACGCTCGATCCATCCCATCGTAGATGGCCGCCATCGACAAAAGCCGTCGCGCCTGGTTCCCATCATCGCTCCGTGCCGCAAGAACACGGACTCTTTCAGCATCAAAGTCGTTTCGCAAAGGAATCGTTGGCATTGAACACACTCCCTTGTTGCCAACAACCTTGAATCACACAAAACCTAGCGTGTAAACCTTTGCGCGAGTCAAACTCTAGGGCGGTTGGTATAAGATCGGAACCATTAGCATTATCACAGGCACCTGATCGACCTTCGCCCCAATATCTCGCCGTCGCCGTCCGGGCCCTCGCCGCGTACTCCCATTCCGCCTCGCTCGGAAGACGATATCCTTTGCCCGTCTTGCGGCTCAGCCAGCCGACATAAGCCTTCGCGTCTTTCCAACTGACGCAGACAACAGGATGGGATTCGCTCTGCGAATATCCCGGATCGCGCCAGTTCCGGGACGAATCTTCTTGCCATTTGCCAGCTTTATAAATCCGACAACCGCCGGTGGTCTTGTGGCCCGTGGCGCGGACAAAAGCCGCAAACTCCCCTCGCGTCACTTCGTACTTGCCCAAGGCAAACGCCCGGGGAATTCGTACCTCGTGAAGAGGCCGCTCCCAGCTCGCGAACATCTCCGGAACACCCTCCCGGCTCGTTTTGCTTGACGGCGACCCCATCATGAAGCTGCCCGCCGGGATCACCACCATCTCCGGGCACTCGGGGCAGTCCTTGAACGTATCGCCGGGCTTCTTTCTTGGCCTCCGGATACACCCCCACAGCCGGCTGTACAGGTGTCGGCGCCACGGACGGCTCCTTGAGCAATGGTCCGAACACGAAGGCGACCTTTCGGCCCTCCCGTTCGACCCGGTACCACTCCGCGTCCTTGACCTTGCCGGTCACGGTCACGTGCTCGCCGGCCGATAACCTCCCTGCCTTCTCGTAGTCCGTTGACGGACCCGAGCGCAAGTTCACTGTCTTCACCGCCACCAGTTCGGTATCCATCGGCGCCACCGCGATCTTCGGCGGCACGACCACGGCGACCTGCTTTTCTTCTTTCAGTTTCCCTATGCGGCGTTTGGCAGTCCTAACGAAGGTCCCGTTAGGATTCTGAGCTATGTAGTCCTCGAAATCCCC
Source organism: Alphaproteobacteria bacterium (assembly GCA_965218865.1). Classification (GTDB taxonomy): domain Bacteria; phylum Pseudomonadota; class Alphaproteobacteria; order JAAXGF01; family JAAXGF01; genus CBDCME01. The sequence continues at coordinate 147,164 of CBDCME010000043.1, read as the reverse complement.
CGGATCGTCGCTGTCCTCAATCGAATCCCAGAACTTCAACTCCAGTTGCCGTTCGTCGAAGGCTGGCGGCGCTGGTGATAGGGCGTCGTGAGGGATCGCCACGGTCCCCTTGATCTCAAGGTTCAGCGGGATGAACAGGAACTCGCCGTGCTCATGCCCGGCTTCCTTAATATCGGCATATTGAGGCGTTTGAGGCGCATTGAGCGCCACCCTTCCGCGCACCCGCTCGAACAGTTCCTGCCCTTCCAGGACGTCGCCGTTCTCGCCCAGCGCTTCAAGAAATGCCTTGGCGAACACCGAGTGGTCCCCGCCACCCTTGTCGAGTACCGGCTCCAGGCCCCCGGACGTGAGCGCTGTACGGGCTCGCTTGACCGACGCGTCGCCGGTGGTTTCCGCGACGGCGTGCACCACCACGAGCATCATGCCCAGCGTCAGCGGAATGAAGGTCTGCCGGAATCGCCCCACCGAAGTCCCCCTTTCCCGACATTATAGCCACTGAGGACGATGTGTGGCGCCAAAATGACAGCCCGCGCACGGTGTAGGTGACTGAGCGATTCGCCTGACGGCGAGCGGGTCACAGCTTCTCGTTTCGATATTATTTTATCGCTGCCGAAATGTCTCCTCGTGGCTAGCTGCCGTTGATCTGACGGGCCGTGATGTGCGGCGGCTTACCCCCCAGCTCCGGAAATTAGAGACGGAATGGCAGCTTTCCCTCCGGCTGCGACGGCTTAACATCTGACAACGGACCCGCCTTTCAGGTGACCGATTCGGCGGCAAATGACCCAAAGCCGTCATCTGGTGGATTTTGCAGCTCAGCAGGCCGGGGCCGAATTCCAGTGCCTTTTCTACCAGGCAAATAAGCGCCCGGCGGCCTAATTGTCGGCTGGTTTCTGGAAATACATAACGTCTAGATCGTAAAAATTGTCAGCCCAATGTTTGAGATCAGGATTTAATCCGCTTGAGAGTGCAGCAACATAGACGTGTTTTCCGAAGCGTTTACACTCGTCAATGATGGGTTTAAAGTCGCCGTCTCCAGAGACAATGTAAACAGTGTCCAAATTGTCCCGATAGGCATTACTTAAAATGTCTAACGTCATTTGAATATAAACTCCCTTTCCTGAGCGGCCATTCTTGCGCTTTTTAAATACAACTGGGGAAAGATTTCTCGGTAATTTGACGATCGACGTTTCATTAGGAACATTGTATTGTCTAAATGTTAATTGTTTTATTTCTTCACGCAACTCGCGCAATTTTTCGTCACTGCCTTCAGCATACGTATAATAAGTCGCCCTTGAGACCACGTGTAAACCTACTCTTACTGTTGCTGGGAGCCAGACGTAAACTCCAGTTCTATGCCTTACGTCGTTTCCTGATAGCCTACCTTCCTTCAGCATTGCTTCGAATCGTCTTACAAGATTTTCGCCATCCACGAAAACCATCATCCGCCCCAAATTCGGCATAGGTGCACGCGCGTCTCTAGAGTGGGACATGAGTCCCTCGTTAAACAGCGCCATCTGTTCTAGTTCCGTTGCGTCGCAGGGCTAGTTTTTTGTCCGCCCAGTGATCAGTGTGAGGTGATCGCGGCGCTGGCCATTTCATTCTCGGTGTGGCAGTGTGCCGGTCATGGCGACGCTGCCGGTCTCGGATTCGTCCATTGATTTGCGCGCGGTCACGGTGCGTCCGACCTGGGGCGCGCAGGAGCACCGGCGCTGGGACCGGTTGGTGGAGCAGCACCACTACCTGGCGTTCCACGGCGTCATCGGCAAGGGCCTGCGCCATGTCGCGGTGCATGGCGAGACCTGGCTCGCACTGATCGGCTGGCAGCCCGGCGCGTTCAAGCTGGGCGCGCGTGATCGCTGGATCGGGTGGTCGACCGAGCAGCAGTTCCGGCGTCTGCATCTGATCGCCAACAACTCGCGCTTCGTCATTCTGACGCCTGGCCGAGTGCCGAACCTGGCCTCCCGTGTGCTGGGGCTGAGCCTGCGGCGGCTGTCTGAGGACATCCAGGCGGTGCACGGATATCCGGCTCTTCTGGCGGAGACGTTCGTGGACGTCTCGCGATTTGCCGGCACCTGCTACCGCGCGTCGAACTGGCGCTCTCTGGGGCTGACGCGGGGCTTTGCCCGTGAGCCCGGAGGGGCAGCGCGCTGGCGCCACCACGGTCAGCCCAAGGAGGTCTTCGTGTTCGGACTGACAGACGGCGCCCCCGAGGCGCTGAGCCGTACCGGGATGCCGGCACACTGGAACGCCGAGCAGCACACCGAGCCGATGGCCGCGCCCCGGCTGCGCAGCCTGTTCGAGTGTCTGGGTGAGGTGCCCGAGTACCGCCATGCCCGGGGCAAGCGCTATGCGCTCAACACCATTCTGGTGATCGCCGTCGCCGCCCGGCTTGCCGGATACCGGGGGGTGAACGCGTTCGCCCAGTTCGCCGCCCTGCTCTCCCAGGAGCAGCTCGAGGCGGTGGGTGCGTTCTGGAGCCCTTCCAAACAGCGCTACACCCCGCCCGCGATCACCACCTTCCACAAGACCCTCACCGCCCTGCCGCCAGAGACCCTGGACAACGCGATTAGCCAGTGGACCGGCCAGCATGGCAGCGCGCACGCGCCGGTCGCCATGGACGGAAAGGATCTGCGCGGCGCCTCGAAGCAGACCGAAGACGGGCGCAGGATGATGGTGGCGGCGGTCGAGCACGACACCGGCGTGGTCCTCGGGCAGGTCGAGGTCGACCGCAAGAGCAACGAAATCCCGGCCGTGCGCGAACTCTCCAGCGGCCTCGACCTCACAGGCCGGATCGTCACCATGGACGCGATGCACGCTCAGCACGAGACCGCGCGCTGCCTGCTCGGGCGTCGCGCCGACTACGTGATGAGCGCGGTCAAGGACAACCAGGAGATGATCTTCGAAGACCTCAAGGCGATCGACTTCAGCGATGCGCTCTGGCACGAAACCGTCGACAAGGGCCATGGCCGCATCGAGCGCCGACGCTGCGCCGTCGTCGACCTCTCCGCTGCCGAGTGGGACGGCTACGCCAACCTCCACGGGCGACGCCAGGCCATGCGCATCGAGCGCGAACGCGAGATCCTCAAGACCGGCAAGCGCAGCATCAAGGTGACCTGGAGCCTCACCTCGCTCGGCGCAGAGCGCGCCGGACCCGAGGAGTTGCTCGAACTGGTGCGCAACCACTGGCATATCGAGAACCGCCTGCACTACGTGCGCGACTTCACCTACGACGAAGACCGATGCCGGGCCTACGTGCGTCACCTGCCCAGAAATCTCGCCTGCTTGACCAACGCGGCCATCGCCATCGTGCGCTGCGACGGACGCTTCCGTTATCTGCCCGAGGCCAACCGGCACTATGCCGCCCGGGCGCAGGAGGCCCTCGACGCGATCATGACCGCGCCCATCGCCTGAGACAGCACGCCTCTCCCCCGGACCGGGACGTGCCGCCGAGCGGCGCGGGCGGACCGGTGTGCCTGTCGAATCCGAAAACGCCGTCCGGTGGCTTCGAGCAGTCCCCATGACGTCGTCGAGGCAAGCTCGGGGCTCCCCGAACCCCGTGCACCGAGCACGATCCCACTCATCCCGAACCCTCAACCGCGACTAAAAATTGTTCCTGCGTTGCGTCGCACTTGTGCGACAAGAAGCAACATTATAAATTAACCTGATTACGCACTTTGCTCCGCGAGTTTGAGGAGGTTGTAGGGCATGGGCGGGGTGCGTAGGGCGGCCCAGGCGAGGCGGGGGATCATCTCGTCCAGGCGGTAGCGGCGATTGAAGCGGTATTCGAACTGGGCCAGGTATCGCGGTGCGTGCTTGGGACGGATGGGGTCCCGCGGAGGCTGTTCTTGACGTTACCGAGTCGCCCGTGAAGAACGTGTAAGCGGCTGATGTTGGTAGCTCTTTCGGTTTGGCGAAGTAATCGGATTTGCAAGAAAACGGGTTTTGGGCCTGAAAAGCTTGTGATTTGAAATAATTGATTTTGGGGATTCCCTTCCGTTGCGGAACGTGATTCTCTGCTCCCGTCGATTGGGATTGGAGAACTGTGATGAAGCCATCGCGCAAGGTGTCATCGGGAATAGAGGACCTGTTCCGCTCGCGGTTCGAAAACATCATCAACCTGCGCCACGAGTTGGTGGTGTTGGGGGGCCGGATCGCGTGGACTTTCTTCGACGAGACCTATGAAGCCTTGTATTCGGAGGAGGGTCGGCCGGGGGTCCCGACGCGGTTGATGGTTGGGCTGCACATCCTCAAGCATATGTTCGATCTCTCGGATGAGGAGGTCTGCGAGCGCTGGGTCTACGACCCATACTTCCAGTGCTTCTGCGGCGAAGAGTACTTTCAGCATGAGCTGCCCATGGAGCGCTCGTCGATGACCCGGTGGCGGGACCGGATCGGGCCGGAAGGTTTGGAGAAGGTATTCCAGGAGAGCCTGGCCGTGGCCCACCGGGTGGGGGCGCTGCGGGAGAAGGACCTCGAGCGGGTGACGGTGGACACCACCGTACAAGAGAAGGCGATTGCCTTTCCGACCGCCGCCAAACTGATGCAACGAGCCCGCGAGCGGCTGGTGCGACTGGCACGGGAGCACGGCATTGCCCTGCGTCAGTCCTATACCCGCCTGGGCAAGAGGGCGTTGATCATGCAAGGCCGCTACCGCCATGCCAAACAGCACAAGCGGGCCAACAAGGCCCTGCGCAAGCTCAAGACCTATCTCGGGCGCACCGTCCGCGACATCCGCCGCAAGACGGCCCAGGAGGAGAGCCTACGGGATATCTTCCGCCGCCCCTTGTGGCTGGCCGAGCGGGTGTCGACCCAGAAGCGGCGCGACCCCTTGCCCAAGGTCTATTCGCTCCACGCGCCCGAGGTCGAATGCATCGGCAAAGGGAAGGCGCACAAGCCGTACGAGTTCGGCTGCAAGGTCTCCGTGGCGGCGACCAATTCCCGCCCCCCCGGCGGCCAGTTCGTCGCCCACGTCAAGGCCTTCCACGGCAATCCCTATGATGGCCACACCTTGAGGCAGGTGATCGAAGAGATGGAACGCTGGACGGGGATATCGGCCGAGCGCATCTATGTCGACAAGGGATACCAGGGCCACGATTACCCCAACAAACACCGCGTCTTTAGATCAGGCCAGAAACGCGGCATCACGCCGACGATCAAGAAGGAGCTCAGGCGGCGCTCCGCCGTCGAGGCCGTGATCGGACATCTCAAGAGCGATGGCAGGCTGGGGCGCAACTTCCTCAAAGGCCGCGACGGCGACAAGATCAACGCCATCCTCGCCGGCGCCGGCTACAACTACCGCCTTGTCCTCAAATGGCTGAGGCGTTTGTTTGTCCAAATCCTGGCCGCGCTCCTCAGCGACATCTCGCACCCCACCGCAAACCCAATCGCCGCTTCAGCTTGAAATCAGGGTTCTTCACGGACGACTAATACCAACCGCCCTTAACATTGACTTGTGCGAGCCCACGCTCTGAGGCCGATGGACATGATCTTCCAAGGTCGGTCGGTCAGGTTGTTCCAGGCTTGGCAAGAGGCCTCGACGATGGCTTCATAGGAGTCGAAGACACGATTGGAGAGCCAGTTCTGGCGGAGGTATTGCCAGACATTTTCGGCGGGATTGAGCTCCGGGGACTTGGGTGGCAAAGGCACGAGGGAGATGTTCTCCGGGATGCCGAGTTTGGCAGTGGTGTGCCATGCGGCTTGGTCGAGCAGCACGACGGCATGGGCGTTTGGGGCAACGGCCCGGCTGATTTCCTCGAGATGCAGGTCCATGGCTTCAGTATTGGCGCGCGGCATGACCAGCGCCGCGCCCTCACCGCGCTCGGGGCAGATGGCGCCGAAGAGATCCGCCGAAGAGGTCCGTAGGTCCTTGACCTGGCGCGGGCGCGATCCCTTTGGGGCCCACTGGCGCACCAGGCTGTTCTTCTGGCCGACGCGCATTTCATCTTGAAACCAAACCTCGATGGGCGTGTCCGGTGGCTGTGCCGCTACGATTTTCGCCAAGTGTTCGGGAAAACTTTTTTTTAAATTCCTCCTGTGCCCGCGCATCCTGGCCGACGTGGCGCGGGCGCGCGGAAATATGCGAGAACCCGAGCGCGGCCAGCAGCTTGCCGACGCTCCGCTCGTGATAGTCCACGCCGAAGCGCGTTCGGATCAGTTGCTTGAGATCGATGCAGCGCCAGCGCACGACCCCATCCCGTTCGGGATCGGGACCGGCCTCGATAGCCCGCGAAAGCGCCGCCATTTGCGACGGCGTCAACCGACGCAACGCCCCGTTCGGCTTGCGGTCGATCAGACCGGCCGGACCTCCGCGTTGAACCGGTGAACCCAGTCCCGCAACGTCTGCCGATCCATGCCGCCAATACGCGCCGCGCACGCTCGATCCATCCCATCGTAGATGGCCGCCATCGACAAAAGCCGTCGCGCCTGGTTCCCATCATCGCTCCGTGCCGCAAGAACACGGACTCTTTCAGCATCAAAGTCGTTTCACAAAGGAATCGTTGGCATTGAACACACTCCCTTGTTGCCAACAACCTTAAATCACACAAAACCTAGCGTGTAAACCTTTGCGCGAGTCAAACTCTAGGGCGGTTGGTATAAGCCCCCGGAAAACCGGCTTTCGACGGCCGCCGGCGCCACGGGGTGTCGGAATTTTTTACAATTGGCCCGGCGCCCCCGGGATTCCCGTATGTAATTGATTATAAAGGGAAAATTCTTCAGAATCCGGGCCGGGAGAGAAAAATCGCGGGCGAAATGGCCCAAAACACCGCCCCAGACTGTCGGAATTTTTTACAATTTGGCTCTCGGGGGCGGGATCCGGACCCACCAGAATCCCCTTAAGATATTGAAATAGTTGAATTTCGAGTCAATTGGCATGGGCCATGCGTAGAAATTGGCAAGTGGCGAAGGCGATTGTGCCCGATGCCGTAACAGGACCAAGACATTGGTTTGGAAATTCGCGGGACCAAGGTCCCCGAAAAGAGTTGACTTAAGGGTAAGTGTTCGTTCAGGCCGTGGAATGGGTGCCGTCAAGCGCATTTCCCACGTTGAGGCGAAGCCCACGAGGTGCTGTCTTTCTGCTGGTAACGGAATTTGCCGTGCGCTATCGTCGAGCGCATGGCGGTTCTGGACGAGGATTTTGGCACCGACCTGACGCTGGTCGAGGGTAATGGCGGGGTCCGGTCGTGCCCGGTGTCCTTACCGGAGCGCGCGCCGCGCGACTTGCGCTCGCTGTATGAGCGGGAGCGCGCCCGCGCGGACGCGGCCGAAGCGCGCGCGGAAGAGCTACGCTGGGCGGAAGTGGCCTCGCGTAGCGATGCCGGCTCGTGGAAGTCGCGGTTCAAGGCCTGCCGGCGCAGGTTGAGCGAGGCCGTCGAGGAGACGAAGGAAGCTCGCCGCGCGGCAAGGGACGTGCCTTCCTTGCAGGCCGAAGTGGCGCGCCTGGAGACGCTCCTCTCCGAAGCCGGCATCGGGTCGAACGAGAGCAGCACGACCGAGGCGCTGCGCAAGGAGAACGCCCGGCTGCGCAAGGCCCTGGTCGCGCCGGAGGCCCGAGAGGGCGCGATCGGCCCGCGGCCCGCGGAGACCCGTCGGCGGCTCACCGCCCTGGAGCGATCCCCGGACCAGAAGGACACCATCAGGACGCTACGCAAGGAGATCACCCGGCTCAACAACGAGGTGGTCCGGCGGGACAAGCAGATCCTCCAGTTGAACAAGCGCCTCGACCGGGAGAAGGAGAGCACGGAGAGCATCAGGGAGGCCGCCAGGAAGCTGTCCAGCGAGTCCCTTCGGCTCCATCGGGAGGTGAGGATACTGGGCGACAGCGAGGCCCGGGCCCGATCGCTGTCCGACGAGGTCTTCTGGCTGCGCCATGCCCTGGAGGTGTTCAAGGCCGGGCAGGAGAAGTTGAAGGCCCGGCTCGTCAAGCTCCGGGCGGCCGGGGCGACGCTGTCGAAGCTGCCGTCCGACGAGGCCGCTCAATTGCGCGCGGCGTTGCGGCGATCGCGGCGCCAGAAGACGACGATCGAGGCGCTGCGCAAGGACAACGCCCGTCTGCGCAGGACCATGCGGAAGTTGGAGACCCGGAAAGCGGCGCTGGAGGTTCAGCCTGCCAAGCTTCGCGCGATCAGGAAGGCACTCGAGTCCGAGCTTGCCGGGCTTCGAGCGGTCAGGAAGACGTTGTCGAAGTCGCTGTCCGTTGCAGACGCCGATCTCCGCAGGGCTCTGCGAAGGTCGCGGCGCCAGAAGGCCACGATCAAGTCGCTGTCCCGGGAGAACGCCCGCCTGCGCAAGGGCGCGAAGACGTCGCGGAACCGGATCGAGACGCTGGAAGTCCAGCTTGAGAGGCTTCGCGCGACCGGAGCTGTGCTGTCGAGGGCGCTCTACGGCCGCAAGAGCGAACAGCAGGACAAGCCGGGCTCGGAACGCAAGCGCGGCCAGCAGCGCGGCGCGCCCGGCCATGGCCGCACCCAGCGGCCCGGGCTCAAGGAGCGCACCGAAGAGCACAACCCGCCGCCGGATGCGTGCGTCTGCGGACGGTGCGGGCAGCCCTATGCGCCGAACGGCGCCGAGGAATCCACCCTCGTCGAGATCGAGGTCAAGGCCCACAAGCGTGTGATCCGCCGTCCGCGCTGGCGCCGGACCTGCGAGTGCGCGTCGTCGCCCATGGAAGTGTCGTCGCCCCCGGTGCCGCGGCTGTTCCCCAGGACGCTCTACGGGACCAGCTTCTGGGCACGCTTCCTGTTCGAGCACTGTGCCTGCTTGCGCCCCCTGCACCGGGTTGCCGCGTGGTTCTCCAGCCAGGGCCTGGGGGTCTCACCGGGGACGCTGGCCGACAGCCTGAAGCGTTTCGTGCCGCTGTTCGAGCCGGTCGCCAAGGCGATCCTCGCGCACCAGAACAAGGCGGCGCTGCGCCACGCCGACGAGACCGGTTGGCGCGTCCAGGAGCTTCGCGGGGAAGACCGGTCGAGCCGGGCCTGGCTGTGGACCTCGGTCAGCAATGACGCGGTCTCTTTCCATATAGACCCCTCGCGCAGCGCCGAGGCGGCGCTCGAGCTGTTCGCCGAAGGCCTCCTCGACACGGTCATCGTCTGCGACCGCTATAGCGCCTACAAGCGACTCGCTCGCCTTCGCGAGGGCAAGGTGACCCTTGCATTCTGCTGGTCCCATATGCGCCGCGATTTTATCGAGTGCGCGGCCGGCCAGGTGAGACTGACGGGCTGGTGCCGGGGATGGATCGAGCGGATCGCGGAGATCTACCGGCTGAACGAGGCGCGGCTGGAGCATTACGACCCCGGTCTCGAACGCCGGACACCGGCGTTCGACGCGGCGCAGGGCGAGTTGGAAGCGGCGGTCGCCCGCCTGTTCGCGGACGCCGAAGCGGAGTTGGCCGGCCTGTCGGAGAGGGCGCGCAGGGCCAAGCCGCTGCGCTCGCTTCTCAACCACCGCGAGGGGTTGTGCGTCTTCGTCGACAAGCCACAGGTTCCGATGGACAACAACAAGGCCGAGCGCGCGCTCCGGGGGCCAGTCATCGGACGACGATTAAGCTTCGGTTCGAACAGCGAGGACGGCGCCAGGTTCACGGCGATCATGTACTCGGTGGTGGGCACGCTCTCGATGAACGGCATCGACGTCCTGCGCTGGCTGGAAGCGTGGCTCGAAGCCTGCGCGAAGAACGGCCGCAAACCGCCGGATGACATGTCGCCGTGGCTGCCATGGTCGATGAGCGAGGACCGCAGGCGCGAGCTCATGGCGCCGGGATGACCGGCAAGATCGAGTGCCGTTATTACGGCCGCGATTTCACCGCCGGGGAAATGGCGCTGCTGCGCGCGCTGATCGCCGGGCCGCCGCCGTTGAACCGCCATATGCTGTCGAAGGAGTTCTGCCGGCGCATCGGCTGGTTCAAGCCCGACGGCGGCCTCAAGGACATGATGGCCAGGGTCGCCATGCTGGCCATGCACAGGGACGGCCTGATCGCCCTGCCGGTGCCGCGGGGACGGCAGAACCGGCCCGGGCCGATCGTCTTCGGGCCGGACACCGAACCGCCGCTGTTCCCGGCCCCGACGACCCTCGACGAGGTCCGTCCGCTCGACCTGCACCCCGTCGTGCGCGGCACCCGGGAAGGGAAGCTCTGGAACGAGTTCGTCGCCCGCTACCACTATCTCGGATACAAGACCCTGGTCGGCGCCCAGATGCGCTATGCCGTCCATGACCGAAACGGCTGGCCACTCGCCATGCTCGGCTTCTCCACCGCCGCGTGGAAGCTTGCCCCGCGCGACACCTTCATCGGATGGACACGGCAACTGCGCGAGAAGAACCTTCCCTTCGTGGTCGACAACCCGAGGTTCCTGATCCTGCCCTGGATCAAGATCCCCAACCTGGGCTCGCACATCCTCGCCATCATCCGCCGGCGCCTGCCCGACGACTGGACCGAGCGCTACAACACCACGCCCGTGCTCATCGAGACCTTCGTCGAGACCCCGCGCCATACCGGCGCGGTCTACAGGGCATCGGGCTGGATCCATGTCGGCGCCACCCAGGGGCGCGGGCGCTACGACCGGGACAGGCAGTTCGACAAGCCGAAAAAGGATGTCTGGCTCCGGCCCCTGCGACGAGACTGGAAACGCAGCCTCAATCGCTAAAATCCGCCGGGGCGGATAGAAACGCCCGCGCTGATTCCACGGCCTGAACGAACAATTACACTTAAGGAGGGTTCAACGATGACCATCGAGCGTAAGTTCAAGAAAGTTTTATTGGGTTCCGCCTCACTCGGCGCCCTCATGTTTGCCTGCTCGGGCGGTGCCACCGCCCAAACTGTCGCACTCGATCCGCTTGCGGGCGGCGCCGGAACTATCGCCGCGACGGCCTCGGCGGGCTTGGATACCGACATCAGCGGCGGGTCTCGCGTGATAGACTTTTTCACTTCCGACGCGGTGAACTCCCAGGGCAGTGACAATGCGGTCCAAAATTGGGGCTTCAACATCACGAACACCATGGACGGCGAGCTGAACAATGGCGACTCCTTCACCGAGTTGTTTGCCTTCAACATCCAGCTTTCGCGGCCGCCGGCAACTGGTATCGCCAGGAAGTACGCCGAAGATGACACGGACACCAATATCTCGACGGAATTCAATTCGTACCTGTTCTTCGAGGTGACTGCGCAAGGATTTATCGGCGGCCTTGACGCTACCGGGACGACCAACGTGTACGAGTTGTGGAGCATGACGTACACCGATGTGACTTTCGATCTGTTCCTCGACGAGAACGGTGGCGACGATGGCGGTGGCAGTAATGCCGACGGCCATGACCGAGATGTTCATCTGGCCAGCTTCACCGGAACCGGGCAAGCCGACGCCTTTGCCCCCTCCGGTAACAATTTCGTCACGGATATCTTCTGGAACACGACGATGGATTGTGTCAACGACTCTGCGTGGTTGATCGGCGGCGTCAATCCGGCTTCGGGTGCCGCGAACGGGTGCGTCGATCTCGGGAGCGCGGGCGACTTCGAGTCATTTGATACCGACCTCAGCCCCATCGCCTTCAAGTTGAGTTCACAACAGGTGTTTCGCACCTTCCAGGGCGGAACCGCCTACAGTGACGCGGGGGGTAACAACCCGTATCTCTTCGATACCCAGAACGCTGGGCAGGGTAACCACGAGTTTGTCGTCCCCGAGCCGACTTCGGCGGCCCTTTTGGGCAGCGGTCTCGTCGCCCTCGGCGCCTTGGCCCGGCGGCGGTTCAAGAACAAGGCCTAATCGGCGACCCGTTGAATCCTCTTCGACAGAGAGGGATCCTGGATACCCAGGAGCCCTCTTTTCGGTGACCAACATGGCTAATGGGGAAAGTGATATCGAGGCTACCGTGCGTGGAAGAAGCGGAGCCGTCAAATCATAGCTAGAACGCAGGGGATGATCGCCCCGTTCCGATCGATGCCCCGCCTGGATCGTGAATTTCACACGACTGCCACTTGCTTCAGCCGACATTCATCGGCCTTGGCGGCAGCGTGACCAAGTAATCAGGGATTTTGATCGACAATACATCGTCGTCCGTGAAGAACCCTGATTTCAAGCTGAAGCGGCGATTGGGTTTGCGGTGGGGTGCGAGATGTCGCTGAGGAGCGCGGCCAGGATTTGGACAAACAAACGCCTCAGCCATTTGAGGACAAGGCGGTAGTTGTAGCCGGCGCCGGCGAGGATGGCGTTGATCTTGTCGCCGTCGCGGCCTTTGAGGAAGTTGCGCCCCAGCCTGCCATCGCTCTTGAGATGTCCGATCACGGCCTCGACGGCGGAGCGCCGCCTGAGCTCCTTCTTGATCGTCGGCGTGATGCCGCGTTTCTGGCCTGATCTAAAGACGCGGTGTTTGTTGGGGTAATCGTGGCCCTGGTATCCCTTGTCGACATAGATGCGCTCGGCCGATATCCCCGTCCAGCGTTCCATCTCTTCGATCACCTGCCTCAAGGTGTGGCCATCATAGGGATTGCCGTGGAAGGCCTTGACGTGGGCGACGAACTGGCCGCCGGGGGGGCGGGAATTGGTCGCCGCCACGGAGACCTTGCAGCCGAACTCGTACGGCTTGTGCGCCTTCCCTTTGCCGATGCATTCGACCTCGGGCGCGTGGAGCGAATAGACCTTGGGCAAGGGGTCGCGCCGCTTCTGGGTCGACACCCGCTCGGCCAGCCACAAGGGGCGGCGGAAGGTATCCCGTAGGCTCTCCTCCTGGGCCGTCTTGCGGCGGATGTCGCGGACGGTGCGCCCGAGATAGGTCTTGAGCTTGCGCAGGGCCTTGTTGGCCCGCTTGTGCTGTTTGGCATGGCGGTAGCGGCCTTGCATGATCAACGCCCTCTTGCCCAGGCGGGTATAGGACTGACGCAGGGCAATGCCGTGCTCCCGTGCCAGTCGCACCAGCCGCTCGCGGGCTCGTTGCATCAGTTTGGCGTCGGTCGGAAAGGCAATCGCCTTCTCTTGTACGGTGGTGTCCACCGTCACCCGCTCGAGGTCCTTCTCCCGCAGCGCCCCCACCCGGTGGGCCACGGCCAGGCTCTCCTGGAATACCTTCTCCAAACCTTCCGGCCCGATCCGGTCCCGCCACCGGGTCATCGACGAGCGCTCCATGGGTAGCTCATGCTGAAAGTACTCTTCGCCGCAGAAGCACTGGAAGTATGGGTCGTAGACCCAGCGCTCGCAGACCTCCTCATCCGAGAGATCGAACATATGCTTGAGGATGTGCAGCCCAACCATCAACCGCGTCGGGACCCCCGGCCGACCCTCCTCCGAATACAAGGCTTCATAGGTCTCGTCGAAGAAAGTCCACGCGATCCGGCCCCCCAACACCACCAACTCGTGGCGCAGGTTGATGATGTTTTCGAACCGCGAGCGGAACAGGTCCTCTATTCCCGATGACACCTTGCGCGATGGCTTCATCACAGTTCTCCAATCCCAATCGACGGGAGCAGAGAATCACGTTCCGCAACGGAAGGGAATCCCCAAAATCAATTATTTCAAATCGCAAGCTTTTCAGGCCCAAAACCCGTTTTCTTGCAAATCCGATTACTTCGCCAAACCGAAAGAACTACCAACATCAGCCGCTTACGCGTTCTTCACGGGCGACGATTTAGCCGACAACGAATTTCACCGGAAATTTCGACAACGCCCGGCGGATGCGTCGCTAGTGCATCGACCCAAACGGAGGCAACAGCCGAAGTTTGGAAAGTTGATGCATCAACAAGGGCTTAGTGCACGGGGGCGTGAACGAAGTGAATGCGCCGGTGCACTAGGCGGTGCCGGCACCCGAGATTTCATCAGTCCCTCAGTTGCTTTGTGCCTTCAGCTTTTTGACTTCCTGCCGTAAATCCTTGATCGCTTGGGTTTGTACGTGGACCATGCCCTCCAGTTTTTGGTAGGCGAGGGTCTTGACCTGGTCCTCTCGCACGATAGTGAACAAAATCGCTATTACCCCCAAGGTGATCGCTATAAGTGAAATTATTCTGTTCAGGTCCATCCTCGCCTCCGACGTGCGTTGTGACTATGCGCTGACTGAAGCTTTTTCGCTCATTTTGCGCTGTTCGCCCTCATCACGACGTTCCGCAAACGCGTGAGGTTATCAACCACGGCCGAAGCTGTCGAGGGGAGCCCTCCTTCGGCCAACTTGCCGGGAAGAATCACTTATCGCACGCTTCTTCGCACGTACAGCGGGCGATCACCGTCGCGCAAACGACCTCGTAGAAACCTGCCCCATCGTCCCTGACGCAGCTTGGCTGCCCGTAATCGGCGATCGTCATTTTGCCTCGGCAGGTGTTGTATTCCGGGCCGTTCGGGTCGACACAATACGCGGCGCAATACTTCTCGTAATCCGCCGCCGATTCATTTAGGAGCGATTCTTGACTCTTGCAGGCAGCCACTCCGCCCAGGGACTCGAGATGGCCTAGACATTGGTTTTGCGTTTCGATTTCCGATGCGATCGCTACCTCGTATTTCGCGACGTCGAGATCCTTGTTACAGCACGCGTCCAACAACAGTGACACGGCCAACAACTTTAACCATGCGGTGCCCTTCAAAATCCTCATCCGGCCACTCCCTCCAACGTAGCGCTCGCTTCATTATTTAGGTCTGGTTGCCTGCCACCCTGTTTCCGACCGGTCCCATGCGCTCGTCGGCGGAAGATAGCGAATGCCCGCGTTTACCGCAATACCGCTTAGCCGGTCGCCGACAAGATACGATCCGCCGCCTCACCCTTCCGATCCCATCCTGTGCCGCCCCGAGCACGTAGAGAAGCAGGGACCACCAGGCCAACCCCACGCCCGCGGATCCGCCCCACTTCGGAAGCTTGAACTTCGAATGCCGATTAGAGAAGACTATTAGTGTTTGTTCCGGCCGGTGCCGCGAATTTTCGAATCGATCCTAAACCGGCAGGCGGATGACCGCCCGTACGCCTCCCATGGGGGCGCGGTCGAGCAGGATCTCGCCGCCGTGGCCGCGGACGACGTCGCGGGCGATGGTCAGCCCCAGGCCGACACCGCCGGTATTCGGGTTGCGCGAACGGTCGAGGCGGTGGAAGGCCCGGAAGGCGTCGTCGCGGTCCTCCTCGGCGATCCCGGGGCCATCGTCATCGATGGTGATTTCGACCGTCTCGGACAGGCGCCGCGCCGCCACCTTCACGTGAGAGCCGTGGCGCAGGCCGTTGTCCACCAGGTTGGTGAACGAACGTTTGAGGGCATTGGCCCGGACCGGAACCACCAGGTCGCCCTCGGTTTCGACCGCGACCGCGCCGATCCGGCCAGCGTTGCTGCTCGCGGCGACCTGGCGCAACAGGGCGGCGAGGTCGGTCGGGGCCGGGGTTTCCCGACCCTCGCCGCGGGCGAAGGCGAGAAATTCCTCGACCATTCCTTCCATGTCGGCGACGTCGGAGGCGAGTTCGGAAACGCCCTCGCTGTCGCCGAGCATGGCCAGTTGCAGTTTCATCCGCGTCAGCGGCGTACGCAGATCGTGGCTGACACCGGCGAGCATCCCCGTGCGCTGGGCGATCTGACGCTGGATCCGGTCGCGCATCTCGAGAAACGCCTTCGTCGCCTGCCGCACCTCGGTTGCGCCGCGCAACTTCAGCGGCACCTCGTCCCGTCCCTTGCCGAAGCTATCGGCCGCCTCGGCAAGCTGGTTTATCGGCCGCAGCTGATTGCGCAGGAAGACGATGGCGATCCCCAGCAGAATGATCGAAACGCCCACCGACCAGGTGGTGAAGACGTAGATCGTGGAGGTGAAAAGGCGTTTTTCCGGCGCTTCCACCTCGAGCACGCCGTCGGCGATTTGGACTCGCACCGTGACCCACCCCCGCGCGCCCTCGTATTTTACTCGGAAGGGCCGCTGCACCCGCTCGCCGATGACCGCTACCAGGCCGCGCTCGAAAATCGTCCCGGGCCCGGCCGAGGCGGCGAGTTCCGCCCCCGGTTGGAGCCGAGCGACGATATTCATGTGCCGGCTGGCACGGCGGATCAGGCGTTCGCGGTCGCTGGCGGAGGTTTCGGCCAGATCGGCCAAGGTCGCGATGTCGCCACTGAGTCCAAGGGCGAGGCGCCGGCTCACGGTGTCCCAGTGGTGGGCGTAGAAGACGTACGCCGAAACCATCTGGACCAGGATTAGTGGCGTCGCGATGATGATCAGGGCCCGGCCGAACAGCGTCCGCGGCAGAAACCGGCGCAACCTCGGCCGGGCGCCTTCGGAGCGCTTCCCCCTAACCTCGGCGCTCATCGGTCCGGTCGCAGGACATAGCCCTCCCCCCACACCGTTTGCAGATACCGCGGGTCCTTGGGATCGGGCTCGATCTTGCGGCGCAGGCGCGTGACCTGGACGTCGATGGTCCGCTCGTTACCGCCGACACCGCTGTCGCGGACGAGGCGCGCGCGGGAAAGAATCACCTCCGGATTGCGGGCGAAGACTCGCATCAGGCCGGCCTCCGACGCGGTTAGGCGAATCGCCTCGGTGCCCCGGCTCAGGCGGCCGCGGGCGATGTCGAAAAGGCAATCCCCGAGGGTAACGTCGCCGGGTTCCACGGCCGCGGTCTCGGTCCGGCGCAAGATGGTGGCGATGCGCAGGAGCAGCTCGCGCGGTTCGAAGGGCTTGGCGAGATAATCGTCGGCGCCGCGCTCAAGGCCGGCGATCCGATCCTCGGCGGCGCCCATCGCGGTCAAGAGAAGAACCGGGATGCGGGTTTCGCGGCGGAGCCAGTCGGTCAGCTCAAGGCCGCTCTCGCCGGGCATCATCACGTCGAGCACGATCAGGTCGACGCGCAGACCGGTCAAGGTCGCCCGCGCTTCCGCCGCGTCCTTCGCGGTCGAAACCACGAACCCGTTGTCGCTCAGGAATTTACGGAGCAGGGTGCGGAGACGGCGATCATCGTCCACGACCATGATGTGGAAGCGGTCCATGTTGTCGTTAGCCCTGGCTCCCGTCGGTCGAACGCCGTGGCGCCGGCCGATCGATCAGCCCCAGGAGCACCTTGCGGTAGCCCTCGACCGCCTGCGGACCCGCCTCGCGGTAGGCCCGCGCCATGCGGGCCCGCTGACTGGCGGTCAAGCGGCGCTCCAGGGCGAACCCCTCGTCGGTGAGGTGAAGCATCCGGCGGCGGCGGTCGTCGCGGCCCGGAGTTTGAACGATGATCCCCTTGGCGACGAGTTGGCTCAGAACCCGCGACAGGCTCTGCTTGGTGATCCGCAGGATGTGCAACAGCTCGCTGACCGTGATCCCGGGATTACGGCCGACGAAATAGATCACCCGGTGGTGGGCCCGGCCGACTCCGTGGTTGGCCAGCGTGGCATCGGTATCCAGGGCGACGTCGCGGAAGGCGCAAAACAGCAGCTCCAACCCGGTCGAAAGTTCTTCTTCACGGAGGAAGAGCGGACCCACGGATCGAGTTATGTCAGCCATGTTGACTGATATGCCGTCGAATGTTAGGGAACGCAAGACCGTTTTGACTCCCTCACTGTTCGACAGATGCCTTCCGCACCCTCGGCGCCCTACGATGATCGCAACGGTTCTATCTGGTTCGACGGGGTGTTGCGGCCCTGGCGCGAGGCCAATCTGCACGTCCTCAGCCACGGCCTGCATTACGCCAGCGCCGTGTTCGAGGGCGAGCGGGTCTACGGCGGACGGATCTACAAGCTGAGCGAACATTCCGAGCGCCTCGCCTTTTCGGCTGGACGGCTCGGCTTCGCGTTGCCGTTCAGCGCCGACGAGATCGACACGGCGTCGCGCGAGGTCATCCGGGCCAACGGGATCGACGACGGCTACGTCCGCCCCCTGGCCTGGCGGGGCAGCGAAATGATGGGCGTGTCGGCGCAAACGAGCCGGATCCACGTCGCCATCTCGGCCTGGGACTGGGGCGCCTATTTCGACCCCAAGGCACACCTACGGGGAATCGCCCTGGCGCTGGCCGAATGGCGCCGCCCGGCACCCCAGACCATCCCCACCGACAGCAAGGCGGCGGGCCTCTACATGATCTGCACATTGTCCAAGCACAAGGCCGAGGCCGAGGGATTCGACGACGCCCTGATGCTCGACTGGCGGGGCCGCGTCGCCGAGGCCACCGGCGCCAACATCTTTCTGGTCCGGGGCGGCGAACTCCATACCCCGACGCCGGACTGCTTCCTCGACGGCATCACCCGGCGCACGGTCATCGGACTGGCCCGGGACCGCGGCATCAAGATCGTCGAACGCGTGATCGAACCCGACGAGATCGCGACAGCGGACGAGGTTTTCCTCACCGGCACCGCGGCCGAGGTCACCCCCGTGCGTCAGATCGGCGACCACCATTTCCACGTCGGCCCCCTAACCCGCCAGATGATCGACGATTACGCCAAAGAAGTCCGCAAGTAGCTTTTCTACGTTCTTGATTTAATTGAATTTCATGTTTAGCAGTTCATGAGTTTGCCTACTTGGTCAGGCGAGGTCTTTCCTTGGTGAAAAAACAATGGAAATTGCCGGTACGCAAACACGCTAAAGGACGCGAAAGCTAGTCTCCGATGGCGTTGTTTACCTCCGCCTTGCGCGCTTCGTCTGCGGGCGCGTGTCTGTTTTTGTCTTGCGAGGGCCTTGATCCGGGCGATTGTCTGAACGCGTGGTTCGGTTTTCGAGCTTTACCGACAGGTCCGGTTATAACTATCAGTTGCGCTGTCCCTCGGTCAGGCGCACGTTTGCTTACTGGCTGTTTCCGGAATAACTGTAATCACACTTGGCTCAATCCGAGGCGGACACACAAAATTGACCTATCACGGCACAAACCCAAAAGAAATTAGCGACTGCAGCCTTTCATACCTTTCTTGATGAAGACGGCAGATCGACTGTGGCGGCCGACGGTTGAAAACGCCCTCCTAGATCAGCTGGTGAACAGGAACTGGTGGCGTTGCGTGCCCCGCAAGAAGGAAATTAATCACCTTGATAGGTGACGGTGACATCGCTTGCATCTCTTTGAGTTCGGCGGCGGAGAAAACCGACCGCTTCGCCGTGAAGCGAATTAAATCTTCTGCACTTGAACACTCGACCATTCTTTCGATAATTCCGACGGTCGTCATGCACTGCGATTTCTCAAGCCTTTGGTCCTTAGACATATAAAAGAAGAGCAGTTCCCCCGGCTGCAACCGCTTCGACTGGGCCCTGCAGAGATAGACCTTTCGGATCGTGTTGCCAGGTGTGCGCTCGTCATTCAGACTTGCCGTCAGCTCGCGGCCAAAAACATTCTCAGGAAAGAGCGGAAGGGGTTTGTGGAAGCTGATCTCAGGAAACAATTTTTCATGATATGGCCCTTGGATCGGGACGCAGAACTTCGCTACACGGACCCCATCATAGAAACGAGGGTAACAGTTCCTGTCGAAGGTGAGGAAGTCCGCCTGGACCTCAGGGTTCAGCGGACCATATCGCATTACTTTTTCGAAGAACAACTCGCCATTATCGTTCCGCCTGGTTTTCTTGAAGCCATAGGCCTGCAATAGGCTGATAAGCTCCTCCTTGTCGGCGAAGGCTGTCAGATAAACCACGTTGTAGCGGTTTGTTTGGGCGAACCAAAGGCTCTGTTTTAGGAAGTGTTCGCCAAATTTTTCGCCTCGATACTTGGTCGCCATAATGAACGTGCACAACTTCAGGACTTTCCGACCCGGGGACACGATCCCGTCCTCTGAGTTGGTCTCGTCCTTGCGAACAATTATTCCGGCCATCTCGCCACCGACTTCCACCACCCAACATTTGCGGTGATCATGAGCGCATCGCTCGAACCAATCGTCCCAACCAGGATAGTCGGCTCGAAGACTTTCAAAAATTGGATGGCTCCGGTCTACGGCATACGCCTCGCGTTCAACGATAAATGGGAGTTCGACCGCCCTGGGATCAAACGTCTGTCGGAGAAAATCGAGCGCATCCTCGACTGAGAGCACACTGTTTCCAAGGCCATAGCGATGAGCACGCTTTTGGAGTCTAATACCAACCGCCCTAGAGTTTGACTCGCGCAAAGGTTTACACGCTAGGTTTTGTATGATTCAAGGTTGTTGGCAACAAGGGAGTGTGTTCAATGCCAACGATTCCTTTGCGAAACGACTTTGATGCTGAAAGAGTCCGTGTTCTTGCGGCACGGAGCGATGATGGGAACCAGGCGCGACGGCTTTTGTCGATGGCGGCCATCTACGATGGGATGGATCGAGCGTGCGCGGCGGGTATTGGCGGCATGGATCGGCAGACGTTGCGGGACTGGGTTCACCGGTTCAACGCGGGAGGTCCGGCCGGTCTGATCGACCGCAAGCCGAACGGGGCGTTGCGTCGGTTGACGCCGTCGCAAATGGCGGCGCTTTCGCGGGCTATCGAGGCCGGTCCCGATCCCGAACGGGATGGGGTCGTGCGCTGGCGCTGCATCGATCTCAAGCAACTGATCCGAACGCGCTTCGGCGTGGACTATCACGAGCGGAGCGTCGGCAAGCTGCTGGCCGCGCTCGGGTTCTCGCATATTTCCGCGCGCCCGCGCCACGTCGGCCAGGATGCGCGGGCACAGGAGGAATTTAAAAAAAAGTTTTCCCGAACACTTGGCGAAAATCGTAGCGGCACAGCCACCGGACACGCCCATCGAGGTTTGGTTTCAAGATGAAATGCGCGTCGGCCAGAAGAACAGCCTGGTGCGCCAGTGGGCCCCAAAGGGATCGCGCCCGCGCCAGGTCAAGGACCTACGGACCTCTTCGGCGTATCTCTTCGGCGCCATCTGCCCCGAGCGCGGTGAGGGCGCGGCGCTGGTCATGCCGCGCGCCAATACTGAAGCCATGGACCTGCATCTCGAGGAAATCAGCCGGGCCGTTGCCCCAAACGCCCATGCCGTCGTGCTGCTCGACCAAGCCGCATGGCACACCACTGCCAAACTCGGCATCCCGGAGAACATCTCCCTCGTGCCTTTGCCACCCAAGTCCCCGGAGCTCAATCCCGCCGAAAATGTCTGGCAATACCTCCGCCAGAACTGGCTCTCCAATCGTGTCTGCGACTCCTATGAAGCCATCGTCGAGGCCTCTTGCCAAGCCTGGAACAACCTGACCGACCAACCTTGGAAGATCATGTCCATCGGCCTCAGAGCGTGGGCTCGCACAAGGCAATGTTAAGGGCGGTTGGTATAAGTCTCCGACCTGAAAGAATTCTAGGCACTCGGAATGTGTATGGAATATACGGACGATGGTTGTTGGGACTGGATCGTCAGAAAATCGACTTTCCAGTCAACGAGGTCAGCAGGGCCAGGGCCTCGATTCCGATCAGCGAGTTGCCTGATTCTTCCAGGGCCGGGGACCACACGGCGACGCTGAATTCGTTGGGCATGACGGCGACGATACCGCCGCCGACGCCGCTCTTGGCCGGGAGGCCGACGCGAAAGGCGAAATCGCCCACCGAATCATACAGCCCGCAGGTCAGCATGATCGCGTTGACCCGTTTGGCCCGTCGCTCGCCGATCACGCGTTTCTCGGAATACGGCATCAATCCCTTGTTGGCCAGGGGCAGGAAGGCGTGGGCGAGGTCGCGGCAGCTCATCGCGATCGAGCACTGGTGGAAATAGACGTCCAGCACTTGCTCCACCTCATTCTCGAGATTGCCGTAGCTTTTCAGGTAACTCGCCATCGCCATGTTGGAAAATCTGTGTTCCCACTCGGAGCGGGCGACTTCCGTGTCGTAGTCGATGTCGGGATTGGCGGAAAACGAGCGCACGAATTCGAGGATCGTTTCCTTCGCGTCCTGGCAATGGGAAACCACGCAATCCACCGAGACGAGGGCGCCGGCGTTGATCATCGGATTTCGCGGGATGCCGTGCTCGTATTCGAGCTGGGTCAGGGAATTGAAGGGGTCGCCCGACGGCTCCCGGCCGACCCGCCGCCACAAGGCGTCGCCGACGTACTTGACCGCGAGCATCAAGGTGAGGACCTTCGAGATGCTTTGGATCGAGAAGTTTTCCTCGGCCTCGCCGACCGTATAACAGGTGCCGTCGACGGCGACCAACGCCATGCCGAACTTGTCCGCCGGGACCTTCGCCAACGCGGGAATGTAATCGGCGACCTTGCCGCGGCCGAAATGGGGGCGAATCTCTAGCGCGATTTCATCGAGGACCGATTGATAATTCATGTTGGCAATTCCAGCTTTGAAAGGCTCCGGTCAGTTTCGAACGGCTCCGGCCAGTTTTGAACGGCTCCGGCCAGTTTTGAACGGCTCCGGGAAATGGCACCCAAGCACTCCCCCGTGGTCGGATCACGCCGCCGGCGCTTCGGCTTCGTCGGAGCCGAAGAAGTCGCGGCCCAGGGCATTGGTGACGGCGATCAGCTCCCTTTGTATCCAATCGAGTTCCTCGTGCAAACCGCGGGCGATGACCGCCTCGATCGTATCGGCCCCGAGTCGCGACTGGAAGACGAGGAGCTTGTTCTCGGCCGCCGCCCCGGCCGCCAGTCCATAGCGATACCGGAGGTCCACCAGCATTCGGGCGGCTGCCCCGATGCTGGCCGCGACCGAGCGCGGAAAATGCGTGTCGAGAAGCAGGAAACCCGCCACTTTGGCCGGATTTATGCCGCTGGGGTGGATCCGCCGGTAGGCGTGATACCCGGCGGTGGAGCGCAAAAGCGCGTTCCATTGGCTGAGGTCAAGCGGCGATCCGACGTCGCTCACCGACGGCAACAGGAGCTCGTATTTGACGTCCAGGAGGCGCGAGGTCTGATCGGCCCGCTCGATGTTCATGCCGAGCTGGTAAAAAAACCAGCCCTCGTCGCGATAGAAGGTTTCGTTGGTGATGCCACCGTGGGCCTGGCAGCCTTCCTTGATGACCCGGCAAAGCTCGTTCAGCTTGGGCTCGGCGAGATCCGAATCCTTGAGCGCCTCGACCTTGTGGTAAAACATGTTGAGCTGGGTCCACATTTCGGTCGAGATCAACGGCCGCAGCGTGCGGGCGTTCTCGCGCGCCATCCTCAGGGACGAGACGACCGATCCCGGGTTGTCGTGGTCGATGACGTAATAGCGGATCACCGAATCGGCGCTCAACGTCCTTCCCTTACGGTAGAAACGTTTTTCGTCGGCGTAGAGCCTCAAGATCGATTCCCAATTGGTGTCGCCCTTGGTGTCGTGGCTGAAGGATTCGTTGACGTCGAGCACTCGGGCGAGGTTTTCGGCCCGCTCGATGTGGCGGGCGAGCCAGAACACCGTCTCGGCGTAACGCGCCAAGAGGTTAGTCAAGGACCCAGGTATCCTTGGAACCGCCGCCCTGGGACGAGTTGACGAGCATCGATCCCTGGCGCAGCGCCACCCGGGTCAATCCGCCCGGCAATACCCAGGTCGACTTCCCGGTCAAGGCGAAGGGGCGGAGATCGACATGGCGGGGCACGACCTTACGGTTGACCAGGGTCGGGCAGACGGAGAGATTGACCATCGGCTGGCTGATATAGTTCTCCGGGTTCGCCCGCAGGCTTGCCGCGCAGGCGGCGAGTTGGCGCCGGGAGGCGTGGGGTCCGATCGTGATCCCGTAGCCACCCGACGCGCCCACCGGTTTGGCCACCAGATCCTTGAGATGGTCCAAGGTGAAGGCGAGGCCGTCGGCCTCGCGGCAAACGTGGGTTTCGACGTTGGGCAGGACCGGGTCCTCGTCGAGGTAATAGCGTATGATCCTGGGCATGTAGGCACAGACCGCCTTGTCGTCGGCGACCCCGCTGCCGACCGCGTTGGCGAGGGCCACGGTGCCGCTCCGGTAGGCCCGCATCAAGCCCTTGACGCCGAGCACGCTCTTTGGATTGAATACCTCGGGATCGAGATAGGAATCGTCGATGCGCCGGTAGATCACATGGACCGGCTGAGGCCCGTTGATCGTCTTCATGAACACGTGTCCCTCATCGACGAAGAGGTCGCGCCCCTCGACCAGGGGCACGCCCATCTCCCGGGCCAGGAAGACGTGCAAGAAATAGGCCGCGTTATAGGTCCCCGGAGAAAGCAGGGCGACTTGCGGTTCGGTGACCCCCGCGGGCGCCAGCTCGGTCAGCATATCGATCAGGTGCTGACCGTAGTTGGAGACGCTGCGGAGTCCGATTCGGTACATCAGATCGGGAAACGCGCGCCGGGTAAGGTGGCGGTTCTCGATGACGTAGGAAACACCCGAGGGCGTCCGCGCGTTGTCCTCGAGGACGCTGAACGCGCCATCCTCGCCGCGCACGATGTCGATGCCGCAAACATGGGTATAGCTCCCGAGCGGAACCGCGAAATCGCGCATCTCCCTGCGATACTGCTGGTTCGCCAGCACCAGATCGCGGGGCACGACCCCGTCGTTGAGGTTCTTCTGGTCGTGGTAGACATCGGAAAGAAAGAGATTGAGGGCGGCGACGCGCTGCTGCACGCCCCGTTCGATGGTGCCCCACTCGGCGGACGAGATAACCCGCGGAATAACGTCGAAGGGTAGGATTCGGTCGATCTCACTCTTCTTGGTGTAAACCGTGAAGGTGATTCCGAAATTGTACAGCTCGCGGGTGGCGGAGCGGGACCGCCGCCCCAGATCCGCCAAGGGCAAGGCACCCAGCCGATCGACGATGGGCGTGGTATGGGTGAGCGGCCGTTCCGGCCGGCCAAACATCTCGCAATAATATTTTTCCGGGTCGTAATCGGCGAAAATTCCGAGCACCGAGGGAAATCGGGAGGTCCTCTCCGAAACCTCGCGGCGGGCGTCTTCGTTCGTCCTCACGGGAATCCTATTGGGTGGGCGGCCCAGCGCCCGCGGGGAGCGCGCGCTGGCCTAGCCATCGTCGCGGGAGGTCACGTCCACCTCGACGTCGACCGTATGATCGCCACCGCCGAAGATGGCGCCGTTGACGGGGCTGACGTCGCCGTAATCGCGGCCCCAGGCCAAGGTGATATGTTCGTTGCCCGCCACCATGTTGTTGGTCGGGTCGAGGTCGACCCAGCCGTGGCCGGGACACCAGACCGAGAGCCAGGCGTGGGAGGCGTCGGCGCCGGCGAGCTTTACCTGTCCTTCCGGCGGGTGGGTAAGCAGATAGCCGCTGACGTAACGGGCCGGCAGCGACAGGGCCCGCAAACAGGCGAGTTCGAGGTGGGCGAAGTCCTGGCAAACCCCGCGCCGATCCGCGAACACCTTATCCACCGGGGTCGAGACCGTGGTGGCGGAATCATCGTAGGCGAACTCGTTGAAAATTCGGCTCGTGAGGTCCAATGCCGCGGCCATGATGGGCCGCCCCGGGGTAAACGAGACGCGAGCAAAGGCCGCCAGGTCGGTCATCGCCTCGGTGTAGGGTGAATCGAAGGCGAATTGAACCGTTTCCAACCCCGCGTCCGAGGTATCGCGGCAGAGGTCGGCGAAGATCCCGTCCCAGGGGGGTGTCGATTCGCTCGCCGGCGGAGCCGGCGTCCGCACCTCGATCTGGCTGAAGGCGTGCAGGCAAAGCCGGGAATGCTGCGACTGCAAGGTGAGATAATTGACCGGATTGCCGAAGTAATCGGCCCCGCTGCCGCGAATCGTCGGCTCGGGCGTTACCTTGATCCCGGCGGTGAGGCATTCCTGGTGGTCGCACGGCCGGGGCATGAGATGAAGGACGTGGTGAGAGATCGACACCGGTTGCCTGTAATCGTAGATCGTCTTGTGGCTGACGTCGTATTTCATGTCACGGTCTCCCTGGGCAGGACGTCGGGGGCGCGCCGCTGTTCGGCGTGACTGAAATAAATCCGGGCGATGACCTCCGAAAGATCGGGCAACGACTCGGCTATGTTTTCGAGCAGCTTGTCGAGGTCCTCGCGGCGTTGCCCCTCGCCCGTCCGGGCCAGGGCGTGGATGTCGGCCAGGCGCAGATTCGTCAGCAAGGCCATGATGATGCGTTGGTCCTCTCCGCGGACTGGCATGTCAGGGTCGCGCGGTAGGCGCTCGATGTGGTTGGCCAGGGCGGCGATCTGGAAACCCACCGAGCGTGGATTGTTCTCGTCCATCAACAAGAGGTCGATCACCGGCACCAACAACGGGGTGATCATGTAACGCGAACGGTAGGTCATGAAACTGTCGGCGATTTCGAGGACCAGGCTCAAGCCCCCGTTCTCCTCGGGATCACCCCGAGCGAGCAGCGCCCGCGACAACCGCACCATGTGCAGGGCGCGCTCGATTCGGCGCCCCATATCGACGAATCGCCAGCTGTGGCTGCGCGTCATGTTTTCCAATTCCATGCCGCTGAAGGCTGCCATCATGCGGACCGCGTCGTTGAGCAGATCGAGGACGTCGCCGAGCTCGAGACGGCCTCCGAGCAAGCCGACGCGACGGCGGTGCCCGACGCCGGACTTGCGGAACTGCTGGAGCGTGCGCCAGGCGTCCTGGGACAGGCGGTCGCGCACGAGCGTCGCCGTCCGCTGGAGATGATTGATGCTCTGGCGCAAGCCGTAGGGGCAGGAGGGATCGAACATCAGAGTCGAAATCTGGCGCTCCAGCGCCGCCTCGGGACCGATGGCTAATTCCTCGTCCGTCGCCGCGGCCACCTTGCCCCGCTTCATGAGTAGCTTGAGGACCTGTTCTACGGCGCCCGAATCGGGGCCGGACCAGCCGTCCTCGGCGAAGCGCGTCAACACGCTGCGCAAATCCCGCGTGGTGCCCTCCGCCCGCTCGGCGTAACGGCCCAGCCAAAACAAATTGTCGGCCGAGTGGCTGGGCAGGTCCTTGCCGGTGCGCCGCAAATGCACGGCGCCGAGGCGGGACGACAGCGGCCCGGTCATGCGCGCCGGCTGTTCCGACAACACCCAGGTGTCCTTGCTACCGACTCCCTCGTGTAGGGCCAGGTCGCGCGAATCCGTTGTTTCCGTGATCCGCGTCAAGCCCCCCGGCATGACCATGTAGGAATCCCCGTTGGCGACGACGAGCATGCGCAGGATCATGGACCCGGGCCGCAGTCGCCCCTCCGACAACACCGGTGCCGTCGAGAGCGAGACCAGTTCCTGACCGACGTACTGGTAGCCACGGGTGCGCAGGCGTTCGATCAGGGCCGCTTTCGCCGGCGCATCGAGGCTCTCGCCGACGATGGAGGCGTTCGGCTCGGCGCCGTAGGAAGGCCGCTTGAACGCTGGGCGGACAACCAGGTGTTCGAGGTTGTCCACGACATAGTCGCGGGCGTCGGCCTGGCTGCACCACCAGGTCGCGTTCGACGGCAAGAGCAGATCCTCGCCCAGTAAATGCTGGCACAAACCCGGCAGGAAGCCTTTATAGCCCTCGCATTCGAGGAGACCGCTTCCGAGGGCGTTCATAATCACGACGTTGCCGGCCCGGACCGCCTGCACGAGAATGGCGATGCCGATGCCCGAATAAGGATTCAGTTCGACGGGGTCGCAGTCGATACCTCCGATCCGGCGCAGGATGACGTCCACCTGCTGGAGGCCGTCGAGAGTCTTGAGGTAGACCCGTTTGTCGCGGACCGTCAGATCGGCGCCCTCGACGTGGGTGTAGCCGAGGTAACGGGCGAAATAGGCGTTGGCGAAATAGCCCTCGTGAGTGGGACCGGGCGACAACAGGACGACGCGTGGCTGTTCCTTCCCCGAGTGGGCGATGATGCTTTCGTGCAGCGCCTGGTAATAGCCGGCCAGGGGGTGGCTTGGGAGGACCAGAAGAGATCGGGCAGACAGCGCGACAGAATAATTCGATTTTCCAGGGCGTAGCCGCTCCCTGCCGAGGCGTCGGTGAGATCGTTCAAGACCCACCAGCGGCCGTCGGGAGATCGTCCGAGATCGACGGAGTAGGTGTGCAGGAAGACACCTCCCCGGGGGACGACGCCGTGTACCGTACGCAGAAAATCGGGATCGGCGAAGACCAGGGTGGCGGGCAAAACGTTTTCACGAAGCAGCCGTTGGGGGCCGTAGAGGTCGGCCAGGGTGGCGTTCATCAGGCGGGCCCGCTGCATCAGACCGGATTCGAGCAGGCGCCAGTCTTCCGGTGAAATAAGCAACGGCACCATGTCCAGGTCCCAAGGCCGCGCGCCGCCGTCGGAATCGCCGTGGACATTGTAGGTGATGCCGTTTTCGTGCAGCATCCGCTCGGCCGCCGAGTGGCCCCGGGCCACTTCCTTCTCGCCCAGGGCGGCCAACTGGTCGACAAAGCCGCGCCAGTGGGGACGCAAGCTCCCCTCCGGCGTCATCATCTCGTCGAATACGCCCGGGGTCGGATTGTAGCCACCGCAAATGCCGGGCATGCCGGACCGCGTTCCGCCGATCACCGCGCTCGTCGAATCATCCACTCCCCGGTCTCCCCTTGGGACTTATACCAACCGCCCTAGAGTTTGACTCGCGCAAAGGTTTACACGCTAGGTTTTGTGTGATTCAAGGTTGTTGGCAACAAGGGAGTGTGTTCAATGCCAACGATTCCTTTGCGAAACGACTTTGATGCTGAAAGAGTCCGTGTTCTTGCGGCACGGAGCGATGATGGGAACCAGGCGCGACGGCTTTTGTCGATGGCGGCCATCTACGATGGGATGGATCGAGCGTGCGCGGCGGGTATTGGCGGCATGGATCGGCAGACGTTGCGGGACTGGGTTCACCGGTTCAACGCGGGAGGTCCGGCCGGTCTGATCGACCGCAAGCCGAACGGGGCGTTGCGTCGGTTGACGCCGTCGCAAATGGCGGCGCTTTCGCGGGCTATCGAGGCCGGTCCCGATCCCGAACGGGATGGGGTCGTGCGCTGGCGCTGCATCGATCTCAAGCAACTGATCCGAACGCGCTTCGGCGTGGACTATCACGAGCGGAGCGTCGGCAAGCTGCTGGCCGCGCTCGGGTTCTCGCATATTTCCGCGCGCCCGCGCCACGTCGGCCAGGATGCGCGGGCACAGGAGGAATTTAAAAAAAAGTTTTCCCGAACACTTGGCGAAAATCGTAGCGGCACAGCCACCGGACACGCCCATCGAGGTTTGGTTTCAAGATGAAATGCGCGTCGGCCAGAAGAACAGCCTGGTGCGCCAGTGGGCCCCAAAGGGATCGCGCCCGCGCCAGGTCAAGGACCTACGGACCTCTTCGGCGTATCTCTTCGGCGCCATCTGCCCCGAGCGCGGTGAGGGCGCGGCGCTGGTCATGCCGCGCGCCAATACTGAAGCCATGGACCTGCATCTCGAGGAAATCAGCCGGGCCGTTGCCCCAAACGCCCATGCCGTCGTGCTGCTCGACCAAGCCGCATGGCACACCACTGCCAAACTCGGCATCCCGGAGAACATCTCCCTCGTGCCTTTGCCACCCAAGTCCCCGGAGCTCAATCCCGCCGAAAATGTCTGGCAATACCTCCGCCAGAACTGGCTCTCCAATCGTGTCTTCGACTCCTATGAAGCCATCGTCGAGGCCTCTTGCCAAGCCTGGAACAACCTGACCGACCAACCTTGGAAGATCATGTCCATCGGCCTCAGAGCGTGGGATCGCACAAGGCAATGTTAAGGGCGGTTGGTATTAGGGGTCCCCCGCTGGTCCCCTCGCACGGCCCCGATATTACCCCCTCCGCCCCAATCCCACTATCGACATTCGCGACAATTGTCGGCACACCGTCACGGATTTATACCGTTTCCGCGCCGGGCTGCTCGTGGCGCCGTGGATCAGGCTGTCGGTGTCCGTTCGAAAATGCGCGTCCGCGCATTTTTTGCGTCTGTTCCGGGCCGGTGCCGCGAGTTTTCGAACAGGCTGTCAGGGAAGCTTGCGTTCCCAGGCCAGGGCGGTGGTGACGATGAGGTCGAGATCGTCGTGGCGGGGGCGCCACTCGAGGACGTCGCGAAGCCGGGAGGCGTCGGCGATCAGGCTCGCCGGATCCCCCGCCCGGCGCGGCCCCTCGATGACGGTCAAATCGGCGCCGGCGGCGGCGCGGACGCGATCGATCACCTGGCGGACGCTGTAACCGGCGCCGTAGCCGCAGTTCAAGACTTGGCTGTCGCCGTTGGCCTCGAGATAGCGCAAGGCGTCGAGGTGCGCCGCCGCCAGATCCTCGACGTGAATGTAATCGCGTACCCCGGTTCCGTCGGGCGTCGGGTAATCGGTGCCGAAAACGGTGACCTCCGGACGTTTTCCCAGCACCGCTTCGCAGCAGACCTTGATGAGATGGGTGGCGCCCGGAAACGAGTGCCCGATCCGACCGGCGGGATCGGCGCCGGCGGCGTTGAAATAACGCAGCACCACGTAACGGAAAGATGACGCCGCGTCGTAATCGCGCAGGATCCATTCGTCCATCAATTTCGAGCTGCCGTAGAGATTTATCGGCACCGTGGGCGTGGTTTCGTCGACCACGCTGCGATCCGGCTGACCATAAACCGCGGCGGTGCTCGAAAACACGAAATGCTCGACCCCGAACATCTGGCAGCAGCGCAAAAGACCGAGGGTATTGGCGGTATTGTTGGCGTAGTAGGCGAGCGGGTCGGCGACCGATTCGGGGACCACGATGCTGGCCGCAAAATGCAGCACCGCGGAAAATTTCCTGGCCGCGAAGACCTCGGCAAGGCGGCTGCCGTCGGCCAGATCGCCGACCACCAGTTCGCCGCCGAGAACGGCCTCGCGAAGGCCTGTCGAGAGATTGTCGTAAACGACGACCCCGTAGTCGGCCTCGTCGAGCTGCCGGACGACGTGGGCACCGATGTATCCGGGCGCCGCCGGTGACCAGCACGTTCCTTGTCGCCCCTTCCGCTCGGTCATTGCCGCGAACGTTCGAGGCCAAGCCGCCCCGGCGCTGGCGTATGATTTCCGACGCCTGACTCATGGAACGGAATTCATACGGTCTAGGCGCTCCGGCGAGGCACCACGTAGGGTCTGGGGCGCCTGCGGGTGGCCAAGCACATCCCCACCAATCGTCCGAGATTGACAAAACCGTCCAACAGCCCGGGAACGACGACCTCGGAGGGGGCCTTTTGCTGGGGCAGATGACGGAGCGCCGTGGCCATGGTCCGGGGATCGCGGCGGCCGTCGTCGAGCAGCATCGAAACCAGACCGAGATCGCGGGCCCGCGTGGCCCGGATCAATTGTTCCTTGCGGGGCACTTCGCGGGGCACGACCAGGGCTCGTTTGTCGAGCGACAGAATTTCACAGAAGGTATTGTAGCCGCCCATGGTGACGACTCCGGCGGCGCCGGCGATCAGGCTTTCGATATGGGCGTCGAAGACGATCGTGCGCACCCGCGCCAGACGGCCCGCTCGCTGGCGAAAACGGGCCTGGGTTTCGGTCGCCATGAAGGGACCGAGGACGATCACGAGATCAGGCCGCGGCGGATTGTCGCATTCGTAGGCGCGCAGCACCCAGTCGACGAGTCCCTCGCCGTCACCCCCACCGCCGGTCATCACCAGAAAATAGGGATTGCGAAGCTTTTCGGCGATCGGCTGAGCCGGTGCTTGTTCCGGCACGAGCCGCGGCAAATAGCCCGTGAAGGTGACCTTCTTGCGCACCGAGCGGGGCAGCCCGATCTCGGCGATGGGATCGCAAATCTGGGCCAAGCCATAAATCCAGATCTGGTCGAACAGATTGCGCAACGCGGGGAGCGCCTTCTTGCGCTTCCACTCGGGCCGGAGCAGCTCCGGTTCATCGAGCACGTCGCGCAGTCCCAGGACCAGATGGGTGCCGCGCTTCTTGAGCAATTCGAGCGTCGCCGCGACCTCGCCGCGCAAACCCAGGGGTTCCTTGTCGACGATGAAGATGTCGGGATCGAAGATTTCAGCGGTGTGTTGAATGATCGAAGCCCGCATCGCCATAGTTTGATCGGTATTGATCAGCAGGTTCAGCGAGGTGTATTCGCCGTTGCGGAGCTTGATGACGCCGGGGACGCGGACGAAATCGACCCGGGCCCGAAAATCGAAACTACCGATGATCGGCGAACCGGAGAGAATCAGGACGGAAAGCTTCCGCTGTTGCTCGACCAGGGCGTGGGCGATCGCGCGGCAACGCCGCAAATGACCCAATCCGAACGTGTCGTGGCTGTAAATGAGAACGCGGCCACCCGACCGGCGTTGTTCCATCAATCCCTATCCCGTTTGATTTTTTTCGAAGTATGACATAGCCATTCCCGCGAAGGAAGGTCCCTTGCGATGATTGCCCCGCGGCGCATCAGAAAAGGGATTTGTCCGGCGGGGACGTACCGAAACGGCCCAAGGGAAGCGATTTACCACTGCTTCACGATCGGTTAGTGTAAATTCCTTGCTAGAAAGAGCGTACTCGATTCAGACGATGACGCAACCGAACGGCGGCGACAAGAATGGATAGGAGTATATTTAAGTTCGTATTTCGTTATAGCAAAAAACAACAGATTTATATTTTGTTTGTGACCGCGATTTCTTTACCATTCTACTATTTTTCTCTTGATATTCCGAAAAGGATCGTCAATCAAACCCTTGGCGCCGAGTCGTGGCAATTTTCCACATCGTATGAATTTTTCCTATTTCCGCCGGTGATGCTGGAACGCCTAGAGCTGCTTTTCGCGCTCTGTGGCGCGTTCTTGTTGTTGGTTTTGATCAACGGCGGCTTCAAATATTACATCAACGTCTACAAGGGCCGATTGGGCGAACGCATGTTGCGACGGCTGCGTTATCAGCTCCTGACCCGAATTTTACGTTTTCCCCTCCGCCATTTCCACAAGGTCTCGCAAGGCGAACTGATCCCGATGGTGACCGCCGAGATCGAGCCGGTGGGGGGATTTATCGGCGATGCCCTGGCCCTGCCGGCGCACCAGGGTGGTCTCCTGATCACCGCGATCGTGTTTATTTTCGCCCAGGATATGTGGATGGGACTGGCCGCGGTCTCGCTCTACCCGATCCAGGGATACATCATCCCCAAGCTGCAGCGCCAAGTGGTCCAGCTCGGCAAGATCAGGGTCCGCGAGGTCCGAAAGTTGTCTGAGCGGATCGGCGAGGGCGTTACCGGCGCCCAGGACATTCATGCCCACGACACTTCGAATTACGAGCTCGCGGACTTCGCGTATCGCCTCGGGCGGATTTACGACATTCGGTACAAGATTTACCGCAAGAAGTTCTTCGTCAAATTCCTCAATAATTTTCTTGGTCAGCTGACGCCGTTCTTCTTCTTTTCGATCGGCGGATACCTTGTCATCGAAGGCGCCTTTTCCCTTGGCTCGCTGGTCGCCGTGCTCGCCGCCTACAAAGATCTCGGTCCCCCGTGGAAGGAGCTTCTCAATTATTATCAGATCATGGCCGACACCACCGTCAAGTACGAACAAGTGGTCAACCAGTTCGAACCCGAGGGCATGCTCGACGAGTCCCTTTTGACCACAGATGTCGAGAATCCGCGACCGCTCGAGGGCGAGATCGTCGCCATCAACCTCGGCTTGACGGAGGACGACCTGAACCTCGTCGAATCGGTTTCCTTCAGCCTCGGCCTGAAGAAACACGTCGCCATCGCCGGCGCCGGCGGCAGTGGCAAGGAGGCCTTGTCCCTGCTCATGGCGCGGCTCGCGGATCCCACCAGCGGGAAGATTCGAATCGCCGGCCAGGACATCGCGACCCTTCCCGAGGCCGTCACGGGACGACGCATCAGCTACATCGGCCCGAACGCCTTTCTCCGGTCGACGAGCCTGGGTGATAATCTCTTCTATGGTCTCAAGCACCGGCCGCAAGTTCCGGCGACTTATGACGATGCGACCGCCAGCGCCCGGCGCAGGGACCTTGCCGAGAGCCTGGCCTCGGGCAATACGACCCTGGACCTGTTCGCCGATTGGACGGACTACGCCGCTCTCGACGCCTCCTCCGCTGAGGAGTTGAAAGCCGCGGGAGTCCGAGCTTTGCACCTGGCCGATCTGAGCGAAGACGTTTACAACCTCGGCCTGCGCAGCGTCTTCGATCCTGTCGAACGCCCTGAAATCACCCAGCGATTGCTCGCAGCGCGCGCGGCCCTGCGCGAACGCCTCGCCGATCCAGAGATCGCCGACCTAGTCGAACCTTTCGACGTCGAAAAATACAATCATAACATGACATTAGCGGAAAACCTGCTGTTCGGCACACCGCTCGGCAAATTCTTCGACATCGAGAATTTGGGTGACAATCCCTACGTAGAGTCGATTCTCAAGCGTACCGGATTGATCGAACCCCTGATGCTCAAGGGATACGAAGTCGCGGCGACGATGGTCGAATTGTTTTCCGGTCTTCCCCCGGAGCACGAATTCTTCGAACAATTCAGTTTCATCGGGGCCGAGGATCTGCCCGATTACGGCGCCTTGATCGGCCGGGCCAACCGGGAAAAGCTTCATGAGCTCGAGGAAGCCGACAGGGTAAAACTGCTTTCCCTTCCCTTCAAACTCATCCCGGCCAGGCACCGCCTGGGGATCATCGACGAAGAATTTCAGGAACGCCTGTTGGAGGCGCGGGCGGCCTTTGCCGCGAATCTCCCCGATCGTGCCTTGAAGGCGGTCGAATTCTTCCATCCCGACCGTTACAACGCGGCGGCGACGGTTCAAGACAACATCCTGTTTGGGAAAGTGGCGTACGGCCACGCCCGCGGGGATGAACGGGTCGGCCGAGTCATTTCCGAGGTGCTGGACTCCTTGGGCTTGCGCGCCGACGTGATCGAAACGGGCATGGATTTTCAAGTCGGAATCGGGGGCACTCGCCTTTCCGTGGCGCTGCGCCAAAAGCTGGCTCTCGCGCGCGCCGTGCTCAAGCGCCCCGACATCCTGATCGTGTCGGAAGCGACCGCGGCGTTGGACGGCAACGTTCAGATCCGCATCATGGATTCGCTGCTCGGCGAGTTCCGGGGCCGCAGCGTGATTTGGGTCCTCCACCGGCCCAGCCTAGGGAAGCGTTTCGATCGCATTCTGGTGATGCGGAACGGACGCCTCGTCGAACAGGGTTCCTTTACCGAGCTCGACCGCCCCGGAAGTGACTTCCGGGAACTAATCGCGGAGGAATGACCTTCCGCATCGGAGATAAGCCATGACGATAAACGATGAAGTCGAACTCCTACGCAATATTCCTTTGTTCGCCAAGGTCGAATCGAGCAAGCTCAAGCTGCTCGCTTTTACCAGCAGTCGCGTGACCTTCGCCGCCGATCAGGAGCTTTTTCACCAAGGAGATCCCGGCGATGCCGCTTACATCATCATCGACGGCGAAGCCGACGTCACGGTCGATGCGCCCGGCGGCACCATCAAGCTGACGACGGTGCGAAAGAACGACTTCGTCGGCGAAATCGCGATTCTCTGCGACGTCCCGCGAACCGCGACCGTGACCGCGACGACCGAATTAGTGACCTTGTGTATTTCAAAGGAACTTTTCATGCAGCTCGTCAGTCAGGTCCCGCAGTTGTCGGTCGAAATCATGCGCGTCCTCGCCAGTCGGCTCGAGGTGACGACCCGCCGACTCCGTGAATCGCACCGAAAATGAGACAGTCGGCCAGCGGGTATCTCCGGGGGCCGGAGGGGAATGCGATGTCGCGGCGGTTCCCGGTTTTTGGCCGTACTTGGCTCGTCGTCCTCGCCGCGGCTTCGCTGATTTGCCACGCCACCCCGGCGCCCGCGGACCTGCGCCAGGGTTTGGGCGCGTATCTGCGCGGTGACTTCGAGGCCGCGTTGCGGGAGCTGCGTCCCCTCGCCGCGGCCGGAGACGTCAGTGCTCAAACCGTCATCGGGGTCATGCGCGCCCAGGGCCTCGGGGAGCCGGCGGACATGGGCGCCGCGATTCGCTGGCAGCGGAGCGCGGCCGAGCAAAAATCGGCGGCGGCCGAATTCGTCCTCGGCGGCCTGTACTGGGCCGGCGACGGCCTGGCCAGGGACCACGGCGAGGCCGTGCGCTGGTGGCGTCGGGCGGCGCAACGCGGTGTCGGCCGGGCCCAGTTGGCCCTGGGCCTGAGCTTCGCCCAGGGCGACGTGATGCCGAGAAACGACCTCGAGGCCGTCAAATGGTGGCGGATCGCCGCCTATCAGGGACTTCCCGAGGCCCAGCACAGTCTCGGCATCGGTTACGCCGTCGGCGAGGGCGTGGGCCAGAATTTCATCCTCGCGTACATGTGGTTCGCCATCGCCGCCGACAACGGCAGAAAGGAAGCCGAGAAGGCGCGCGGCCTCATGCGCGATCTCATGTCCCAGGAACAGATCACGGCCGCGCGGCAGCTCGCGAACGCCTGGCAACCCAGCCTGCTCCAAAACCTGTTTTCCGAGCCTCCCGCCGCCGCTCAACCGAAACAACCCGGGAAGGGCGCGGAACCGATCCGTCCCCGCAAGCCCGCCCGCTCCAAGGGGTTTCGCTAACTCCCCACGACCAAACGCTCCCGTCCGGCGACAACCGCGCCGATCGACAACAAGCCCACAACCGCGAGAGCGGTCCAGTGAACGATTTCGGGGTGGGGCGCAATTGGCTGGGCGGCGCGGGCCGCGCCGGAACAGACGCAAATAATGCGCGGACGCGCATTTTCGAACAAACACTAATTGATTGTTACAATTACGTTGTCGCCGGATTTATATAACAGATTTATTGGTTATATTATCTACCTTAAACCGAGCACTTTTAGCTCCCTTACCGTGTTTTGCCCCGGTGTTCTCATACCAACCGCCCGCGAGTTTGACTCGCGCAAAGGTTTACACGCTAGGTTTTGTGTGATTCAAGGTTGTTGGCAACAAGGGAGTGTGTTCAATGCCAACGATTCCTTTGCGAAACGACTTTGATGCTGAAAGAGTCCGTGTTCTTGCGGCACGGAGCGATGATGGGAACCAGGCGCGACGGCTTTTGTCGATGGCGGCCATCTACGATGGGATGGATCGAGCGTGCGCGGCGGGTATTGGCGGCATGGATCGGCAGACGTTGCGGGACTGGGTTCACCGGTTCAACGCGGGAGGTCCGGCCGGTCTGATCGACCGCAAGCCGAACGGGGCGTTGCGTCGGTTGACGCCGTCGCAAATGGCGGCGCTTTCGCGGGCTATCGAGGCCGGTCCCGATCCCGAACGGGATGGGGTCGTGCGCTGGCGCTGCATCGATCTCAAGCAACTGATCCGAACGCGCTTCGGCGTGGACTATCACGAGCGGAGCGTCGGCAAGCTGCTGGCCGCGCTCGGGTTCTCGCATATTTCCGCGCGCCCGCGCCACGTCGGCCAGGATGCGCGGGCACAGGAGGAATTTAAAAAAAAGTTTTCCCGAACACTTGGCGAAAATCGTAGCGGCACAGCCACCGGACACGCCCATCGAGGTTTGGTTTCAAGATGAAATGCGCGTCGGCCAGAAGAACAGCCTGGTGCGCCAGTGGGCCCCAAAGGGATCGCGCCCGCGCCAGGTCAAGGACCTACGGACCTCTTCGGCGTATCTCTTCGGCGCCATCTGCCCCGAGCGCGGTGAGGGCGCGGCGCTGGTCATGCCGCGCGCCAATACTGAAGCCATGGACCTGCATCTCGAGGAAATCAGCCGGGCCGTTGCCCCAAACGCCCATGCCGTCGTGCTGCTCGACCAAGCCGCATGGCACACCACTGCCAAACTCGGCATCCCGGAGAACATCTCCCTCGTGCCTTTGCCACCCAAGTCCCCGGAGCTCAATCCCGCCGAAAATGTCTGGCAATACCTCCGCCAGAACTGGCTCTCCAATCGTGTCTTCGACTCCTATGAAGCCATCGTCGAGGCCTCTTGCCAAGCCTGGAACAACCTGACCGACCAACCTTGGAAGATCATGTCCATCGGCCTCAGAGCGTGGGATCGCACAAGTCAATGTTAAGGGCGGTTGGTATTACTCGTGCCGAAAGGGGCGATCGTGCCGGGTTGCTCTAGGCTTGCGTAACCGTGCGCGGGGGTTTCTTTTTGGCGCCAGGCATTGTCCTCGGGAGTTATAATGCCAGGGAAAAGGGGGACTTCTGGTGCGGTGATTCGG
This sequence comes from Alphaproteobacteria bacterium, assembly GCA_965218865.1. Lineage (GTDB taxonomy): Bacteria > Pseudomonadota > Alphaproteobacteria > JAAXGF01 > JAAXGF01 > CBDCME01. The sequence continues at coordinate 109,371 of CBDCME010000043.1, read as the reverse complement.
GCGGAGGTTCGTTCCACTAGCGCTGATTCTCATGGCGTCTTACGCCGTCATGTCGGTCGCGCGGGCGCAAACCCCCGCCCAACCAGCAGTGGGGATTTATCCGAAATCTCTAAAATCTGGCGACTCATTCCGCGACTGTCCCGAATGCCCGGAGATGGTTGTGATCCCGGCGGGGAGCTTCACTATGGGTTCGCCGGAAAGCGAACCGAAACGCGCCAGCGCGGAAGGCCCGCAGCATAGTGTCCGGATCCCTCGTCCATTTGCCTTGGGCAAATATGAAGTGACCTTTGCGGAATGGCACGCCTGTGTTTCGGCGGGCGGTTGTTTCCATTATCCGGACGACGAGGGTTCGGGCCGGGGCAATCGGCCAGCAATCAACGTGAACTGGACCGACGCCAAGGAATATGTTCGCTGGCTAAGCCGAAAGACCGGGAAGGAATACCGTTTACCGAGCGAATCGGAATGGGAGTACGCGGCAAGGGCGGGGACGACGACGGCGGGTTCCGGGTTGCCAGGACTGTTACCCCTTGACACTTAGAATCTTTACTTCTTGGGGTCCCCAAAGGGGCGGCAACGGCCGCTTTGGTCGGTTCGGCAACAACGCCAATCCCGATGGTCCGATCGGTCGCTTAGGGTCTACCATCGAATTTCGTGAGGAAATGGTTGTTGTTGTTGCGCAGTGGAGATGTGCGAGAACTCGCGGCAGCGAGTTATCCACATATCCATTGCGGCGGCGGTGATTTTCCTTTCATTGCAGGTGGCCTGTGCGGTGAATGGCGGTTAGCCTGGCGGGGGTGTGGCTGTTTGGGTGGCCGGGTAGGCGGGGGCATTGCTGCGCCCCGCCCCCCACAGAGCCGAGCGTGCGCGATTGACGCACTCGGTTCCTCACCTGACAGGTTCGCTCACGAAGGTTGCCATGAGCGCACGAACTTGACCGACGGCAGGGGGTAGCGCTTGAGAATCTCGTTCATCCGGTCCCAGGTCAGGCACCTGCGACGGCTGCGGCGTGCAAGCCACTTCCGCCATGTGCGTGCGACCTGGTAGCGGAACCACTCCAGACGTTTGCCGTTTCCCGTCAGACCATAGTATGCGTAGTGGCCCCGGATCGCCCGAACGAGGTAGTCATGCTGCGCCTTGATCGGCAGGTGCCGGTTGCTCTTGCACCAGTCCTGCACCGATTTCAGCGCGCGGGCGAAGCGGCCTTTCGCCGTGATTTGGCGAACGACGTCCTTGCCTCGCAGCGACCGCCCCCAGACGTGGGTGAAGCCGAGGAAGTCGAACGTCGTGGCCGATGCCATCCAGTGACGCCCGTAGGGACGCCTCCGGCGGAAGTCCACATAGCGCGTCTTGGCCTCATGGAGCGTGAGCCCGTATCGACCGAGACGTTTGCCCAGCACGTCAAGCAGCCGCTTGCCGCTCTGGCGGTCTTCGAGGGCGACGACAAAGTCATCGGCGAATCTCACCAACTGGCAGTTGCCGCGCAGGCGCGGCCTCACCTCGTCCTCGAACCACTTGTCCAGCACATGGTGCAGGAAAATGTTGGAGAGAGTCGGCGAGATCACCCCACCTTGGGGAGTGCCAGCGACCGGCCTGTGCAGGGTGCCCTCTTCGAGCACCCCTGCCTTCAGCCATTTGTCGATCATGCGCCTTACGACGCCGTCCTTGATCCGCAGGTCGAGGAATGACCGCAGGTGAGTATGCGAGATCGAGTCGAAGTAGGATTTCAAATCCGCGTCTATCACCCACCGTTGGCGCTGCTCGATGATACCCGCGCGCAGTACGTTGAGGGCATCGTGAGCCGACCGCTTGGGCCGGAAGCCGTACGAGCACGGCAGAAAATCCGCCTCGTAAATTGGCTCCAGCAGCATCAGGATTGCCCGCTGCGCCACCTTGTCTTCGAACGTCGGAATGCCGAGAGGGCGTTTCGTGCCGTCCGCCTTGGGGATGTAGTGGCGTCGCACCGGCGGCGCAAAGTAACGACCCGACTTCATCCGGTCCTGGAGGTCATCGAGATTGGCCTCAAGGTCCTTCTCGTAGTCGGCAGCCGTCACGCCGTCGATGCCCGTCGCCCCATCCTTGCGCGTGCGGCGGTACGCTTCACGCATCCACTCGCCGTCGATGAGGTGGTGCAGGGACGTGAACACCCGATCCGGATGCTCCCTCGCCTGTTCGGCTATCCACTGCTGTTTCGTGAACGTGTTGGTGGAACTCAGGGTTTCCTCCAGCGTTTCCCATCAGTGGCTCTGTTCAGATGACGCCCCGCTTCCCTCCAGCGGGTCCCGATGGCCACGGTTCCCCGCCTTCAGCGGTACTATCAGGACGCTACGACTTCCTGCTCTCGCGTGTCCTTCGGCTTATTGGTTTCGCCAGCCGGCTCCGTGGGTGCCTGTCGGGGTCCGTGTCCGCTTTGAGCGCTCCCGCTGCCGTGCAGGCCCGGCGACGGACCGGGGTCTGGATTTTTCTTGCTGGCAATCCCCTTTCCAGCGGTCTTGCCCGCGGGCAAGAGCAGGATCTCCCAGGTTCCCTGGCGACCCATCCCGTGACTTTGCGCCGGTCTACGACCCCGGACGACCCGTTGCGCCTCGCCAGTAACGGCGCTTCCGGTGCTGCCCCCACACGATTAACAATGAAGGCGTCGTCGCTTCACCGATTTCGAGGCTTCCTCCGCCGCTTCATCACCTGCTGTCTACGCTTCACGACGGGCGTTACCGCACGCCATGCAAGACTCGCTTCCGGCTGGCGGGCTGCGCCTTTGCCGGGCGGGAGTCGAACCCGCTGGATCGCTACGAGAGGTTTCAGTTCATGGCATCCTCCTCTCCAGGGCTTAGCCTGGCGCAAGCCGGGTAGGCGGGGGCATTGCTGCGCCCCGCCCCCCACAGAGCCGAGCGTGCGCGATTGACGCACTCGGTTCCTCACCTGACAGGTTCGCTCACGAAGGTTGCCATGAGCGCACGAACTTGACCGACGGCAGGGGGTAGCGCTTGAGAATCTCGTTCATCCGGTCCCAGGTCAGGCACCTGCGACGGCTGCGGCGTGCAAGCCACTTCCGCCATGTGCGTGCGACCTGGTAGCGGAACCACTCCAGACGTTTGCCGTTTCCCGTCAGACCATAGTATGCGTAGTGGCCCCGGATCGCCCGAACGAGGTAGTCATGCTGCGCCTTGATCGGCAGGTGCCGGTTGCTCTTGCACCAGTCCTGCACCGATTTCAGCGCGCGGGCGAAGCGGCCTTTCGCCGTGATTTGGCGAACGACGTCCTTGCCTCGCAGCGACCGCCCCCAGACGTGGGTGAAGCCGAGGAAGTCGAACGTCGTGGCCGATGCCATCCAGTGACGCCCGTAGGGACGCCTCCGGCGGAAGTCCACATAGCGCGTCTTGGCCTCATGGAGCGTGAGCCCGTATCGACCGAGACGTTTGCCCAGCACGTCAAGCAGCCGCTTGCCGCTCTGGCGGTCTTCGAGGGCGACGACAAAGTCATCGGCGAATCTCACCAACTGGCAGTTGCCGCGCAGGCGCGGCCTCACCTCGTCCTCGAACCACTTGTCCAGCACATGGTGCAGGAAAATGTTGGAGAGAGTCGGCGAGATCACCCCACCTTGGGGAGTGCCAGCGACCGGCCTGTGCAGGGTGCCCTCTTCGAGCACCCCTGCCTTCAGCCATTTGTCGATCATGCGCCTTACGACGCCGTCCTTGATCCGCAGGTCGAGGAATGACCGCAGGTGAGTATGCGAGATCGAGTCGAAGTAGGATTTCAAATCCGCGTCTATCACCCACCGTTGGCGCTGCTCGATGATACCCGCGCGCAGTACGTTGAGGGCATCGTGAGCCGACCGCTTGGGCCGGAAGCCGTACGAGCACGGCAGAAAATCCGCCTCGTAAATTGGCTCCAGCAGCATCAGGATTGCCCGCTGCGCCACCTTGTCTTCGAACGTCGGAATGCCGAGAGGGCGTTTCGTGCCGTCCGCCTTGGGGATGTAGTGGCGTCGCACCGGCGGCGCAAAGTAACGACCCGACTTCATCCGGTCCTGGAGGTCATCGAGATTGGCCTCAAGGTCCTTCTCGTAGTCGGCAGCCGTCACGCCGTCGATGCCCGTCGCCCCATCCTTGCGCGTGCGGCGGTACGCTTCACGCATCCACTCGCCGTCGATGAGGTGGTGCAGGGACGTGAACACCCGATCCGGATGCTCCCTCGCCTGTTCGGCTATCCACTGCTGTTTCGTGAACGTGTTGGTGGAACTCAGGGTTTCCTCCAGCGTTTCCCATCAGTGGCTCTGTTCAGATGACGCCCCGCTTCCCTCCAGCGGGTCCCGATGGCCACGGTTCCCCGCCTTCAGCGGTACTATCAGGACGCTACGACTTCCTGCTCTCGCGTGTCCTTCGGCTTATTGGTTTCGCCAGCCGGCTCCGTGGGTGCCTGTCGGGGTCCGTGTCCGCTTTGAGCGCTCCCGCTGCCGTGCAGGCCCGGCGACGGACCGGGGTCTGGATTTTTCTTGCTGGCAATCCCCTTTCCAGCGGTCTTGCCCGCGGGCAAGAGCAGGATCTCCCAGGTTCCCTGGCGACCCATCCCGTGACTTTGCGCCGGTCTACGACCCCGGACGACCCGTTGCGCCTCGCCAGTAACGGCGCTTCCGGTGCTGCCCCCACACGATTAACAATGAAGGCGTCGTCGCTTCACCGATTTCGAGGCTTCCTCCGCCGCTTCATCACCTGCTGTCTACGCTTCACGACGGGCGTTACCGCACGCCATGCAAGACTCGCTTCCGGCTGGCGGGCTGCGCCTTTGCCGGGCGGGAGTCGAACCCGCTGGATCGCTACGAGAGGTTTCAGTTCATGGCATCCTCCTCTCCAGGGCTTAGCCTGGCGCAATAACCGTTCGGGTTCCGGGGGATGAGGAGATGCTTACCCGCACTCGGCCGCACCCGAGTGTGATTCTACCGATTGAGGGTACGCCGCCAATCTTTTCGGAGGGAGCGCAGCCAGATGTCCTTTTTCGGCTGGGCTCGTGTCGTGTGCCTGTCGTAGCGTCCGCGGCCCTGGGTGGTCCCGATGCGGGTCCAGCCCGACGCCCGGTAGACGGCACCGGTGTATCGCGGGATCTCGACGAAGGTTTCGATCAGCACCGGGGTGGTGCCGTAGCGCTCGGTCCAGTCGGTGGGCAGGCGCCGGCGCACGATGGCGAGGATGTGCGAGCCGAGGTTGGGGATCTCGATCCAGGGCAAGATCAGGAACCTCGGATTGTCGATCACGAGCGGGAGGTTCTTCTCACGCTTCTCGGGCGTCCATCCGATGAAGTTGTCGCGCGGGGCGAGCTTCCAGGCTGCGGTGGAGAAGCCGAGCATGGCGATGGGCCAGCCGTTGCGGTCGTGAACGGCGTAGCGCATCTGGGCGCCGACCAGGGTCTTGTATCCGAGGTAGTGGTAGCGGGCGACGAACTCGTTCCAGAGCCTGCTTTCCCGGGTGCTGTGCACGACGGCGCGGAAGTCGAGCGGGCGGACCTCGTCGAGGGTCGTGGGCGCGGGGAACAGCGGCGGCTCGGTGTCGGGTCCGAAGGCGATGGGCTTGGGCCGGCCCCGTTGCCACCTGGGCGGCGGCAGCTCGATGAGGCCGTCGCGGTGCATGGCGAGCATGGTGACGCGGGCCATCATGTCCTTGAGGCCGCCGTCGGGCTTGAGCCAGCCGATGCGCCGGCAGAACTCGATCGACAGGGCCCGGCGGCTGAGCTGCGCGGGACCGGCGACGAGCGCCCGCAGAAGCGCCATTTCCTCGGCGGTGAAGTCTCGGCCGTAGTAGCGGCACTCGACCGCGCCGGTCATCCCGACGCCGTGAGTTCGCGCCGGCGCTCCTCGCTCATCGACCACGGCAGCCAGGGCGAGAGGTCGTCCGGCGGCTTGCCGCCGTTCTCCGCGCACGCGGTCAGCCATTCCTTGAGCCAGCGCCGGACGTCGATGCCGTTGATCGCCAGCGTGCCGGCCACGGAGTACATGGTCGCGGTGAAGTCGGCGCCCTTCTCGCTGTCGGAGCCGAAGCTCAATCGCCGCCCGATGACAGCCCCGCGCAGGGCGAGCTCGCCGCGGTTGTTGTCCATGGGCACGAACGGCTTGTCGACGAAGACGCATAATCCCTCGCGGTGTTTGACGAGCGATCGCAGCGGCTTGGCCCTGCGCGCCCTGTCCGTCAGTCCGGCCAGTTCCGCTTCGGCGGCTGCGAACAGCTCGTCGACCGCCTTCTTCAGCTTGGCGTGCGCCGCATCGAACGCCGGCGTCTGGCGTTCGAGAGGGTGAGCGGGGTCGTAATGCTCCAGCCGCGCATCGTTCAGGCGGTAGATCTCCGCGATTCGCTCGATCCATCTCTGGCACCAGCGCCTGAGCCGCACACGCCCCGCCGCGCGGTCGATGAACGAGCGCCTTTGATGCGCCCAGCACCATTGCAGGATCACCCTGCCGGCGAGCTCGCGGGCCAGTTTCTTGTAGGCGCTGAACCGGTCGCAGACCAGGACCACGGTGCCCTGTGTCGAGCCGAACAGCTTCGTCGCGACCTCGGCGCTGCGCGAGGGATCGATGTGGAAGTAGACCGCGTCCGGGCTCACAGAGGTCCACAGCCAGGCCCGGCTCGAGCGCCCCTTCTCGCGATACGCCTGAACGCGCCAGGATGTTTCGTCGGCATGGCGCAGCGCCGCCTCGTTCTGGTGCGCGAGGATCGACTTGGCCAGCGGCTCGAACAGCGGCACGAAGCGCTTGGTGCTGTCGGCCAGCGTCCCCGGCGAGATCGCCAGCCCCATGTCGCCGAGCCAGGCCACGACCCGATGCAGGGGACGGCAGCAGACGAACCGTTCGTAGAGCATGCACGTCCAGACGCTGATCCCGTAGGGCGTGGTCTCGAACAGCCGCGTCACCGCAGGCGCGGTCACCTCGCGCGGCGAGGACGCGCAGTCGCAACCGCGGCGGTAGCGCGGCCGGACGATGGTGTTCTCGTAAGCCTCGATGTCGATCTCGAAGAGAGTGGTGCAGCGCTCGCCGTTGGCGGCATAGGGCTTGCCGCAGCGCGGACACACGCGCGCATCCTCCGGCGGATCGCGTGTTTCCTTCTTCTGTCCGAGCCCGGGGCGTTGGGTGCGCCCGTGTCCGGCGGTGCCGCGCTGCTGGCCGCGCTTGCGCCCGGTGCCCGGCTTCTTCTGCCGCTCGCTCCTGCTGCCGTAGAGTGCCTTGGACAAGACGCTCCGGGTCGAACGCAGCTTGTCGAGGTCGAGTTCCAGCTTCTCGACACGCAAGGCCAGCGCCGCGTTCTCGCCCTTCAGATCCCGCACCTCGGCGCGCAGCTCGGCATTTTTCTTCCGCAGCGACGCGATCAGCTCGGTTGCCCGCACGACCGCCGCACGCAGCCGGTCGTTGCGCTCGCGCAGCCACGCGATCGTGCCCTCCCGGGCCTCCACCAAACGCTGGGCCGCCGCGAGCCGCCGGTCGAATTGCTTGCGCAGCGACTCGGCCACGCGCTCGCCCTTGCGGTACACCTTCGCGATCCGCGAGCGCTCTCGGTCGATATCCTGCTTCAGCCAGTTGATCTCGTCCTGGTGGCGCGCCTCGACCTGCTCCTGGTGCTCGTGAGACCTGCGCAACGTGATGCGAAGATCGGAGATCTCGGCGTCCTGGGACTCGACCCTGCGTTCCAACGTCTTCACAGCCCGCGACGCGGTCTTCGGTGCGGCTGCCTTGAGCTTGAACCGGCAGGTGCCGAGCCGCCTCGTCAGCGAGTTCGCGAGCGCTCGGGCGTCCCTCTCCGACCGGCGCAGTTCCTCGCGGCGCAACTCCGCCACTCGCGCGCGACCCCGTTCCTCCTCGATGCGCGCCTCTGCCTCTTCAAGCAGAGACGCCCAATCGAGCGGCTCGCACGCCGGCGCCACGATGGGAAGCGACCACAGGGTGTCGCCGCCCTCGGACGGCGTCAGGTCGGTGCCGAAATCCGCGTCGAGAACCGCCATGCGCGAGACGGTAGCGCATGCGCGGAATAGTTACCAGTCAGAAAATCCGTGGAGGTCTACGATCCCCCGGGACCCGAACGGTTATTGCGCCAGGCTAAGCCCTGGAGAGGAGGATGCCATGAACTGAAACCTCTCGTGGCGATCCAGCGGGTTCGACTCCCGCCCGGCAAAGGCGCAGCCCGCCAGCCGGAAGCGAGTCTTGCATGGCGTGCGGTAACGCCCGTCGTGAAGCGTAGACAGCAGGTGATGAAGCGGCGGAGGAAGCCTCGAAATCGGTGAAGCGACGACGCCTTCATTGTTAATCGTGTGGGGGCAGCACCGGAAGCGCCGTTACTGGCGAGGCGCAACGGGTCGTCCGGGGTCGTAGACCGGCGCAAAGTCACGGGATGGGTCGCCAGGGAACCTGGGAGATCCTGCTCTTGCCCGCGGGCAAGACCGCTGGAAAGGGGATTGCCAGCAAGAAAAATCCAGACCCCGGTCCGTCGCCGGGCCTGCACGGCAGCGGGAGCGCTCAAAGCGGACACGGACCCCGACAGGCACCCACGGAGCCGGCTGGCGAAACCAATAAGCCGAAGGACACGCGAGAGCAGGAAGTCGTAGCGTCCTGATAGTACCGCTGAAGGCGGGGAACCGTGGCCATCGGGACCCGCTGGAGGGAAGCGGGGCGTCATCTGAACAGAGCCACTGATGGGAAACGCTGGAGGAAACCCTGAGTTCCACCAACACGTTCACGAAACAGCAGTGGATAGCCGAACAGGCGAGGGAGCATCCGGATCGGGTGTTCACGTCCCTGCACCACCTCATCGACGGCGAGTGGATGCGTGAAGCGTACCGCCGCACGCGCAAGGATGGGGCGACGGGCATCGACGGCGTGACGGCTGCCGACTACGAGAAGGACCTTGAGGCCAATCTCGATGACCTCCAGGACCGGATGAAGTCGGGTCGTTACTTTGCGCCGCCGGTGCGACGCCACTACATCCCCAAGGCGGACGGCACGAAACGCCCTCTCGGCATTCCGACGTTCGAAGACAAGGTGGCGCAGCGGGCAATCCTGATGCTGCTGGAGCCAATTTACGAGGCGGATTTTCTGCCGTGCTCGTACGGCTTCCGGCCCAAGCGGTCGGCTCACGATGCCCTCAACGTACTGCGCGCGGGTATCATCGAGCAGCGCCAACGGTGGGTGATAGACGCGGATTTGAAATCCTACTTCGACTCGATCTCGCATACTCACCTGCGGTCATTCCTCGACCTGCGGATCAAGGACGGCGTCGTAAGGCGCATGATCGACAAATGGCTGAAGGCAGGGGTGCTCGAAGAGGGCACCCTGCACAGGCCGGTCGCTGGCACTCCCCAAGGTGGGGTGATCTCGCCGACTCTCTCCAACATTTTCCTGCACCATGTGCTGGACAAGTGGTTCGAGGACGAGGTGAGGCCGCGCCTGCGCGGCAACTGCCAGTTGGTGAGATTCGCCGATGACTTTGTCGTCGCCCTCGAAGACCGCCAGAGCGGCAAGCGGCTGCTTGACGTGCTGGGCAAACGTCTCGGTCGATACGGGCTCACGCTCCATGAGGCCAAGACGCGCTATGTGGACTTCCGCCGGAGGCGTCCCTACGGGCGTCACTGGATGGCATCGGCCACGACGTTCGACTTCCTCGGCTTCACCCACGTCTGGGGGCGGTCGCTGCGAGGCAAGGACGTCGTTCGCCAAATCACGGCGAAAGGCCGCTTCGCCCGCGCGCTGAAGATCGGTGCAGGACTGGTGCAAGAGCAACCGGCACCTGCCGATCAAGGCGCAGCATGACTACCTCGTTCGGGCGATCCGGGGCCACTACGCATACTATGGTCTGACGGGAAACGGCAAACGTCTGGAGTGGTTCCGCTACCAGGTCGCTCGCACTTGGCGGAAGTGGCTCACACGCCGCAGCCGTCGCAGGTGCCTGAACTGGGACCGGATGAACGACATCCTCAAGCGCTACCCCCTGCCGTCAGTCACGTTCGTGCGCTCATGGCAAACCTTCGTGAGCGAACCTGTCAGGTGAGGAACCGAGTGCGTCAGTCGCGCACGCTCGGGTCTGTGGGGGGAGGGGCTCGGCAACGACCCCTCCTACCCGGCCCCTCGACGACGGTCAAGCCCGTTACCGCGCCGACGACCGCGCCGCTCGCGGCGCCGATTCCGGCACCCGTGACGCCTCTCTCGGAGGGCGTGCTGCCGCAGGCGGCGACGAACAGCGCGCAAGCCAAATTACGCGGTTTCATCATGAAAGTTCCATTCGTAAAAACGGGCCGGCGACCGCGTTCCATTGATCTCGGATTCTACACGGAATGGCTTGCATTATCAGTGATCGGGATCACCTCATTCGAAGAGTCTTCGCTGCTCACCGAGAGCTTCCGTGCCACGCGAATCGCTGCTCGACCGCGGTCGCGTTGGTCAATGTTCCCATCGACGAGTCGAAATCGCGATGCAACGTGTCCGACCGGAGCCCGAATCGCCTCCCAACTCGGTGTGTGCTACCATTTTCGGCGATCGGCTATAGTCATCCGGGAAATCCGGGTGAGATCGCTCGGCGGTTCGAATCGGTTTCCCGACAGTTATACGCAGGAAGAAAAGCACGACTCCCCGCGCGGGGGCGTCCCTCACGGCCACGGCCGGAGATGGCGGTGTGCTGCCGCTGTTCATGACCACGATGTTTCTCAGCGCCCTCTTGGTATTCTCGGTCCAACCGATGTTCGCCAAGATGGTGTTGCCGTTGCTCGGCGGCTCGCCCGGGGTCTGGAACACGGCGATGTTGTTCTTTCAGACCGTGCTCCTGTTGGGTTACGTCTACGCCCACCTGACGACGCGGTATCTCGGCCCCGAGCATCAGGTATGGCTCCACCTCGCCCTCGTGGCAACGGCGCTTGTTGCCCTGCCGATCGGCGTCGCCACGGGCTGGACGCCACCGGCGGGGGGGGACGCCGGTTTTCTGGTTGATCGGGCTGTTCGCGGTCTCGGTGGGGTTGCCGTTTTTCGCCGTCGCCACCAATGCCCCCCTGCTCCAGAGGTGGTTTTCGCACAGCGGCCACAGCGCCGCCGCGGACCCCTATTTTCTCTATGGCGCGAGCAACCTCGGCAGCATCCTGGCGCTGCTCGCCTATCCGGTCGCCGTCGAGCCGCTTCTCAGTCTCGAAATCCAGGGCTGGGCCTGGGCCGCGGCCTACGCCGTGCTCGTGGGGCTGATCGGGGCGTGCGGATTCAGCCTCCGGCGGCGATATGTCGCCAAGGCGGGTTCGGCCGGGACCATCGGCGCCAACTCAGGCGCGCCCTCGGTGGCGCCGGGCAAGATCAATTGGTCCCGGCGGCTGCGCTGGCTGGTGCTGGCCTTTGTCCCCTCGAGCCTTCTTCTCGGGGTGACTTCGCACGTCACCACCGACGTCGCCTCGGTGCCGCTCCTCTGGGTCATTCCCCTGACCCTGTACCTGTTGACCTTCGTCCTGGTTTTCGCCCGGCGGCCTGTCCTCAAGCACGCCTGGATGGTCAAGGCGCAGCCATTTCTGGTGATTCTCCTGGTCCTCTTCTTCCGCTTTCTCGGGGGTCTGCCAGTCGTCGTTTTTTGCTTCCACATGGCGGCTTTTTTCGTCACCGCGATGGTCTGCCACGGCCAGCTCGCCAGGCGGCGCCCGGGGGCCGACGATCTCACCGAGTTCTATCTCTGGATGTCGGTCGGCGGGATGCTGGGCGGCGTGTTCAACGTCCTCGTCGCGCCGCTCGTTTTCGACGGCGTCTACGAGTACCCGCTGGTTCTCGTCCTGGCCTGCCTGTTGCGCCCGCGTAAGAGTGGCGAGCGGTTCGCGGATTGGCGGGACGCCGTGTTTCCGGCGGCGCTCGTGGCCATCCTGGGCCTGCCGGCGCAACTGTTCGGGGTCCGCGTGGTCGACTTCGGAGTCCTCGCCGTCTTCCTCTTCTTCATGGTCCTGGGTCTGGCCGGATTCAGCTTCAGCGGCCGGCCCCTGCGCTTCGGCCTCGGCGTCGCGGCGATTCTCGCCACCACCGCCCTCAACACGTCTCGGAGCGACGTTATCGATCGAGAGCGGAGCTTCTTCGGTGTCTTGACGGTGAAGAGCACGATGGACGGCAACTTCATGTTGATGGTCCACGGCAACACGCTGCACGGGACCCAGCACAGAGACCCGGCCCGTTGGCGCGAGCCGGTTTCCTACTACAGCCGCAATGGACCCCTGGGCCAAATATTCGCCGCCCTCGACGGGGTGAAAAACCCCGCCCGCGTCGGTGTTATCGGTCTCGGTACTGGAAGCGCGGCATGTTACCAGCGACCGGGACAGCGCTGGACCTTCTACGAGATCGATCCCACGGTTACACGGCTGGCGGCCGATACGCGTTACTTCCACTATATGTCCGAGTGCGCCGGGGAAGACACCGAGGTCGTTCATGGCGACGGCCGCCTGGCGTTGGTGCGGGCGCCCGACGCTCTCTACGATCTCATCATCCTCGACGCTTTCAGCTCCGATGCCATTCCGATCCACCTGTTGACCCGCGAGGCCCTGGGACTCTACCTGGCAAAACTCGCCGATGGCGGCGGCGTCATAGCCCATATCTCGAACCGGAACCTCGTGCTCTCCGGCATCGTCGCCAATCTCGCCGTCGACGCCGGGCTGGTTGGCCGTCAGCAGCGGCATATAACGACGCCCCAACAAAAAAGTGAGAACGCTATCTTGTCCTCCCACTGGGTGGTGCTCGCCCGCGCCTCCGCCGATCTATCCATGTTGGCTGGGGACGCCCGTTGGCGGCCGCTCGAACCGGACTCCGGCGCCGGGCTGTGGACCGACGATTTCTCGAACATTCTCACCGCCCTCCGATGGCGCTTGTCCGCGTCCCCGTCGCGGCCGGGGGAGGACGGTGATCCGGCGACCCGGAATACCCGCTGATACCAACCGCCCTTAACATTGACTTGTGCGAGCCCACGCTCCGAGGCCGATGGACATGATCTTCCAAGGTCGGTTGGTCAGGTTGTTCCAGGCTTGGCAAGAGGCCTCGACGATGGCTTCATAGGAGTCGAAGACACGATTGGAGAGCCAGTTCTGGCGGAGGTATTGCCAGACATTTTCGGCGGGATTGAGCTCCGGGGACTTGGGTGGCAAAGGCACGAGGGAGATGTTCTCCGGGATGCCGAGTTTGGCAGTGGTGTGCCATGCGGCTTGGTCGAGCAGCACGACGGCATGGGCGTTTGGGGCAACGGCCCGGCTGATTTCCTCGAGATGCAGGTCCATGGCTTCAGTATTGGCGCGCGGCATGACCAGCGCCGCGCCCTCACCGCGCTCGGGGCAGATGGCGCCGAAGAGATACGCCGAAGAGGTCCGTAGGTCCTTGACCTGGCGCGGGCGCGATCCCTTTGGGGCCCACTGGCGCACCAGGCTGTTCTTCTGGCCGACGCGCATTTCATCTTGAAACCAAACCTCGATGGGCGTGTCCGGTGGCTGTGCCGCTACGATTTTCGCCAAGTGTTCGGGAAAACTTTTTTTTAAATTCCTCCTGTGCCCGCGCATCCTGGCCGACGTGGCGCGGGCGCGCGGAAATATGCGAGAACCCGAGCGCGGCCAGCAGCTTGCCGACGCTCCGCTCGTGATAGTCCACGCCGAAGCGCGTTCGGATCAGTTGCTTGAGATCGATGCAGCGCCAGCGCACGACCCCATCCCGTTCGGGATCGGGACCGGCCTCGATAGCCCGCGAAAGCGCCGCCATTTGCGACGGCGTCAACCGACGCAACGCCCCGTTCGGCTTGCGGTCGATCAGACCGGCCGGACCTCCCGCGTTGAACCGGTGAACCCAGTCCCGCAACGTCTGCCGATCCATGCCGCCAATACCCGCCGCGCACGCTCGATCCATCCCATCGTAGATGGCCGCCATCGACAAAAGCCGTCGCGCCTGGTTCCCATCATCGCTCCGTGCCGCAAGAACACGGACTCTTTCAGCATCAAAGTCGTTTCGCAAAGGAATCGTTGGCATTGAACACACTCCCTTGTTGCCAACAACCTTGAATCACACAAAACCTAGCGTGTAAACCTTTGCGCGAGTCAAACTCTAGGGCGGTTGGTATAAGTCCCCTTCAACGTTTCCGCGGAACCGAAAATTGCGGTGGAGCGGCCTAACGCGCACGATCTCGTCGGCGTCGGAGAGCGAAGCGTCACAACCGTACCGGTTTCACGGTTCGGGTTCGGGTGGTAATCTCCCCTTCCCGCGCGAAGTCGGGCGCGAAACCCCGAAGGGGAAGAGATGCAGGGACGGTCGGCGATCGCGGTTGGTGTGGTGCTACTCGCCGTGGCCGCGTCGTGCCAGGAATTTAGGGATCGCCACAAGGCGGTCGAAAAGCCTCCAATCCTGTATCACCGCGTCGGCGGAATACCCGTGATCACCGAGGTCGTGGATACCTTTGTCGGCAAAATTGCCGACGACGAGTTGGTGAGCGGCCGGTTTGCCCAAGCCGACGTTTCGCGTCTAAAGCGGTTGCTGGTCGAGCAGGTATGCGAGGCGACCGGGGGACCTTGCGTGTACACGGGCCAAAGGATGCGTGAAGTCCACCAGGGAATGGGCATCACGAGCGAGGAATTCAGGATCATCGCGAGCCATTTCTCCTCGGCCCTGGAGGCTTCCGGGATCGGTGGCGTGGAGCGGGAAACGATCATAAAATCGCTCGTGAGCATGAGGGATGATATCGTCGGTCTTTGAGCGGGCGGGCCACGAACGATTCCGGACGGCGTTGGAGTGGGGATCTCGACCTCCAACGTCGGAGCGCCGATCTTTCCTCTGGCTCTCCCCATTCCGAGGGTTTGTGCGGCGAGTCAACGGTTTTATGGTTAACCACCATCGAAGACATTGCAAGCAAAGGATTTTCTTGTACGAGTCTCTCGTTTGTGCGGGTATCGAAGTGAGATTGTCGTCACCAATACTTGCCAACGCAACGACGCCCATCTTGCGTATAAGGGCAAGCCGTGGTAATGTCCGCTCACGCTTGCTTCGGTGAGAGGGAGCTTAACGACATAACGGAACAGTGGACTTCTCAGTCAAACGTCTGGTTAAGTTGTGTCGCGAGTGGTTCGTTTCCGAAGTGGGAGGAACTGAGGTTCCAATCACGAGCAAGCACTTTCATGCTTCGTACCGTTAGATCTCGCCAAGGAGGCGTTTACAGAATGTTTCAGAGAATTCGCAATCTACTTCAGGATGAATCCGGGGCGACGGCCATCGAATATGGCTTGATCGCGGCCGGTATTGCAGTCGCGATTATTGCCGCCGTGGCTACCCTCGGTGATACTCTTGAGGGTTTGTTCGGCAAAATCACGGCCGGACTCGGAACCACCGGCCCGTAATTCGTTTAGGGTGATGACCGGCTCTCGCGGCCGGTCATGATCCTTTTGTTCCGGTTGCGGGAGCGCGTCACCTCCGACATCGTTGTCGGCGGGTGGGGGCTCCCGGCCAGCCGGGATGCGGTGTTGTTGGGGTTAGCCCCGTTGAAAGCGGATCGCGGGGTATCGTGACTTGTATTATTGCCAAGGAACAGGCGTTTATCCGGATTTTTAACGATGAACGCGGTCGCGGTCCGACGGCTTTTTGCTGTCGTGATCGCGGACGGCTATCGACACCGCTGATTTTGTTTCCCGTTTTGGGGACGCCATCCATCCCCTGTCGCAAATTGCTTCGTCACGCTGTTTGACGAAAGTTATTTTTCGAAACCTCCATTCGTCATCCGAAGTGAACCAGATATAAAATAAGGAACGCGGCGAAGATCGCCACAACGCCGCCGAAGAACCCTCTGAGCATTTCTCTCTCCGCCGTCATACAACAGAGGTAAATTCCTAACAGCCTGTTCGAAAACTCGTGGCGCCGGCCCTCTCCCCCTCCCGGCCACCCACGAGAGTATGTGGGTGGCCGGGAGGGGGAGAGGGCCGGAACAGATGCAAAAACTCTATAAAACTGACGGTCGTTTCAACCGAAATTACCTCCTCGGCACCGACGGCGATCGGATCAACGCCCTCCTCGCCGCCGCCGGCCACATCTTGCGGCCAATACTCAAGGCACTGAACGGTTTAATTTGCCGATTCGGGGATTTGCCTTGAAATCCCTGATCCCGGGCGATCGCTCAAATTCCTATTTCCGCCAGACTGATCCCCTTTTTCAGGGACGGCAATTCATGATCCTTACCGCGACCCGCGCCGGGGAGGTCGTGTTGGCCGTCGAGGCTTATGATTCGCTCGGGGCACGCCCCCTTTGGGGAACGGAAATCATTTTATCGTTAATGGCCGGTTAAGGTTTACGGGCTATCTCCAACACCGAGCGAAAACGGCAGTCTGATCGAAATGCTCGACGATCAGAGTTTGACAAGTAGTAATCGTTGTATAATAAACTTTGTAGGAATGATTTGCTTGTCTCGTTGGAATAGCATAGTTTGTGAGCTGTTATGCGTATTGCAATTGTTCTCGTTCTTGCCGCTCTTGCCGCTCTCGTCGCCGGTCTCACGGCTTTCTTCATGTACCGCATGATTCCAAAGTCAGATGTCTCGGCTGACGGACAAGGCGATACCACGGCTCCCTCCGTCGCGGCGGTTCAAGTGTTGGTCGCGGCGAGCCCGCTCCCCGCCGGAACCACCCTTGACGCCAGCCATCTGCGTTGGCAGCCGTGGCCGAGCGAATCCCTCGACGAGTCGTTTATAAGCGAGTCGAAGGATGACGACAGGGGGGTCGACGGCACGGCCACAATGGTTGGTACCGTCGTCCGCCGTGGAATCGTAATCGGGGAACCGGTTACCGAAAACAAGGTTTTCAGACGCGAATCAGTGGGATTTCTCGCCGGCGCGCTGGCTCCCGGGATGCGCGCCGTCGCCATCTCGGTCAACGCCGAAACCAGCGCCGCGGGGTTTATTCTGCCGGGTAACAGGGTCGACGTCATTCTGATTCAAGAGTTGGCCACTGCCAGTATCGGACAAGGGGCTGTCGACTCACCGATGAAGGTCGCCGGCGAAACGGTGTTGCGCAACGTCCGCGTGCTGGCCCTCGATCAGAGGATCGAAGATTTCGCGGAGAACGCCGAAGTGGGCAAGACGGTAACCCTCGAGTTGACGCCCAAGCAGGCCGAGATCCTGGCGGTCGCCACGGTGCTTGGTGAACTGACCTTGTCGCTACGTAGCTTGTCGCGCGACGAGAACGTCAGTTACGGAGGGTTTTTCACCTCGGACCTCGAGGTCAGCGAAGCCCTGAGCGGCGGCCAGGCTGCGGCTTGGCGCCACGCCGGCGAGGTTTCCGGTCTTGGCGCCGGAAGGGTTCTGGGGCTATTCAGCGCCGGAAATCTCCCCGCCGGAACCGTCCTCTCGCCCTCGCACGTCCACTGGCGCCCGATCGAAATCGAGAATCTGCCGAAGGGGGCCGTGTCCGCAGATCACACCTCGGGCACCTGGCCGCGCGGTGCCTATTTGTCGGAAAACTTGCAGGTCGGCGCGCCGGTGACCGAAGCCGTGCTGGTGATGCCCGATGATCCGGGATTCCTGGCCCGCGCCCTGGCTCCCGGCAAAGCGACCGTAGAAATCGGCAGCGACGCGGCGGCAGGGCTGATCGACCTGATATTTGTTGGCGATCGGGTCGCGATCGGCGTGACGGAATCCTTGCGGGTGTTGACGGGAAGCGGCATCGGCGAACCGCGCGCCACAAACACGAACGTGTATCGCGACTTGCGGGTCCTCGAGGTGGACACCGATCGGGGTGTCCTCACGATCGAGGTGCCCGAGGATCAGCATGCGGCCATCGCCTCCGGCGTGGAAAGCGAGCGCGCCTCGGTACGATTGCAAGGCCTGGGCGGCGATCCGAGCTACTCGGGCCCTCGTCTGTCAACTCCGGGACGGGGTTTCGAGGCTGCCAGAGAAGGCGCGGCGCTCTCGCGGCGATGTCCCATGCTCTGTTGAAAAAGGCGAGGCAGGCATGGTTGGGCTTCGAGGCTAGGCGGCCTCTTTGATGGTTTCAATGGCGCTTTTCGCTTTTGCCTTTTTCACGTGATCCTCGAGGGCAGCTCTGAGGATGGGGAGTTGCCGGTAGGCCTTGAGGCGACGGAGGTCTTTTGGGCTTCCAGGAGGCCGGCGGCGGTCCATCGCAAGGCCATCTCGGCGTTGCGCCAGCGCTTGACATTGTGCTGCACCATCCTGACCGTTCCCAAGGCATTCTCGATGGCGTTGGTGCAGGCCAAGGAGCGCCTGAGCTTGGGCGGCAGGCCCAAGCGGATCACGGTGAGGATCTCATCCAGGCCCTCCAGGATGGAAGCCGAAACGCCGGGGGCCTCGGTCTCCAGGCGGCGCGCCAGGTTCTTCATGAGGCGTTCGGCTTTCTCGGCATCGTCTTGGTCCCAGGCTTGCCTGAGCGCCTTCTTGACGCCGGCATGAAGGCTTTCGTCGAGGCGCTCGATGATGTTGCGGCCCTTGTGGACCTGGCAGCGCTGGAGGGCGGCCACCGGCCCGAAGGTCCGCTTGATCGCCTTGGAGAGCGCCTTGGCGCCGTCGACGATGAAGAGCCGGGGCACTTCCGGGTCGAGGCCGCGGGCGGTCAGGTTGTCGAGCAGCGCCTGCACCGTGGCGGCATTCTCCGTGGCACCTTCGGCCAGGCCTAGAACATGCTTCTCGCCCGCGCCGTCGATGCCAATAGCTGCCAGCAACACGTGATCGCCGACGTGCAGCCCGTCGATCTGGATGACCAGGAGATCGAGATCCGAAAGGTCGCTGGCCAGGAAGGCCTTCAGCTTCTTGCGCGTCATGGCCACGAAGCGCCGCGAGACCGCGGACTTCGAGGTCGCATCGCCCGCGCGTGCCGGCAAGTCGCCGCTGGCCTCGCCGGGCAGGCGCACGGCGCCCGCGTACTTGCGGGTCGAAACCGTAAGCAGCATGATGTTCATCGCCCAGGACTGCAAAAGCGCCGGGTCCGAGAGCAACTCCCAGCTCGGCAAGCTCATCTCCTTGCCCGCAAGATCGCGCACCCGCGGGCGCGTCAGCTTCACCTTGCCCCCGTGATAGGCAATCTCGCTCTGGGTTGTCCCCCAGCGATGGCCCTGCCGCTCGGCCGTGCGGGCGTGGCGCGCTCCGCAGAGCACCTCGCTATCCTCGTCCAGCATCTCGCCCAGGGTCTCCACCCCGGCCAACAGGCAAAAGCGATCCACGCTCATGCGCAGATCATCAAAAGCCTCCGGCAAGGCCGGCGGCAACAGCGGAAGCGGGATCTCCAACAGTTTCGAAAGGCGGCTGTTCCGTGTAGTCTTGGTCATGGCGTCGTTCTCCTTGATGGATTCAACACCCAGAGCCTAACGGTTCCAGGCGAATGACGCCTACCTCACTTTTTCAACATCAGCCGGGACATTGCCGCTCTCGCGGGCCAGTCGCGTTCTCGTCGCGGCGCGTGATCTGGGAGGGGAAAAACTCTTGAAGGACACCGATGTCCGCTGGCAATCGGCGTCCGATGTTGCGGAGATGGGGTCGCATTTCGTCGAGGGACGCGATCAGCTGACGGAACTGCGCGGCGCCTTCCTGCGCCGTTCTCTGCGTGCCGGTACGCCGCTGCATGCCCAGGACGTGATTAAACCAGGCGCGCCGGGATTTCTCGTCAACGCCCTGGGTCCCGGCATGCGCGCGCTAAGCATCGCCGTGGACCCCGTATCGGGGGTATCGGGATTCGTTTCGCCCGGCGACCGGGTGGACGTCATTCTGTTGACCGAACTCGAGGATAGGGACAAGGTTCTGGAAATCGATCCCAGGCGATTCAGCGAGACCATCGTCCAAGATCTACGTGTCTTGGCGATCGCGCAAGTCGTCGACCAGGCGAGTGGTCAACCGACCGTTGGCGACACGGCAACCCTGGAGGTCACGCCGAAGCAAGCCGAAATTCTAGCTCTGGGCGCCCAAATGGGGGTCTTGTCGTTGGTGCTGCGGGGCGTCCATCCCGGAGAATACCCGGAAATCGGAGATTCATACACCAGCGATCTGGGTGTCAGCCTCGGCAACGCTGATATAATCGCCCGCGCGATGCGGGGTGGCCTTAGCCAGGTCCGCACTGGTGGTGGCGGACAATCCGCGGTGAAATTCTATCGCGGCGCGGAATCAACCTCGTTGAGTTTTCCCGACTGACGATGATGTCTCGGTCCTGGCAACATCTCTGTGGCCTCGCGTTAACCATAACGCTGATCTGCGCTCCCGCGTTGTCGGAGGAAATCTCGCCACCGGTGACGAAAACGTCGGTCGACATCGTCGACGAGGGTATTGAATCATTGTCCTTGACCCTGCCTCTTAACAAGGCACGCATTATCGAGTTGCCGGTCGCGGTTCGCGACGTGCTGGTGACCAATCCCGATATCGCCGATGTCGTGATCAAGACTCCGACCCAAATATATCTGCTCGGCCAGGACGTGGGCGACACCAACGCCTATTTCTTCGATGAGGAGGGTCGTCAGATCGCCCGGATCGAACTCCGCGTGGAACTCGATCTGACGCCGCTTAAGAACGCTTACAAGGAACTGATGCCGGGGGAAAACATCAAGGTTTCCGCGGTCAACCGGAACGTCGTCCTGACGGGCACCCTGCGCAGTGCCGCGGCGGTGGAGAACGCGCGCTTGCTGGCGCGGAGGTTCACCGAATCCGACGATCAGATTATCAACCTTGTCAAGATGCTCAGTGAACAACAGGTGCTGATCCGAGTTCGCGTCTCCGAGATGTCGCGGTCGGTGGTCAAGCAATTGGGCATCAATATGCAGGCGATCTTCGCGCCCTCGAATGACGCGGCCGTTAACCTGGATTTCGGTCTGTGGGGGTGCCCGTAGATACCTTCGGGACCGCGCAAGCGGTATTCACTTGGGGCCAGACGACGATCACCACCCTCATCGATGCCCTGGAACGGGATGGTTTGGTCAAGTCCTTGGCCGAACCCAATCTCACCGCGGTTTCGGGTGAAAACGCGAAAATTCTGGTGGGCGGCGAATTTCCGGTACCGGTGGCCCAGGATGACGGTCAGATCTCCATCGAGTTCAAGGAATTCGGGATTGCCCTGCTGTTCACGCCGGTGGTGCTCGATTCGGGCTTGATCAGCATTCGCCTTGAAACCGAGGTAAGCACGCTATCGGACCAGGGCGCGCTCGAATTTGACGCAATCATTGTCCAGGCCTTGACCGTTCGCCGCGCGGAAACGACCGTCGAGTTACCAAGCGGCGGTACCCTGGTGATCGCGGGGTTGCTGCAGAGCGACATCCTCAACATGATCAACGGGCTGCCGGGTCTGAAGGATATCCCCGTGCTCGGGGCTCTCTTCCGTAGCGTCGACTTCCAGCGGAACGAAACTGAGCTGGTGGTCACGGTGACGCCGTATCTCATTCGGCCCGTTGATGATCCCCAAATTCGGCTTCCGACAGATGGCTTCGCTCCGGCAAGCGACATCGACCTTTATCTTCTTGGGCGCTTGCACGGCGTTTACGCCGGTCCCGGAAAATTGCCGCCGACCGGCGCGCTGCGGGGGCCGGTCGGTTACATCATGGAGTAAGTGTAATGGCGCATTACGAAATTCGTACCCCGATCGGCGTGCGTTGCGCGGTAATTGTTTTGGGATTGATGACTCTTGTCGCCTGTTCGTCCCACAACCTCGACCAGCGCGGCCTGC
The DNA here is from genome assembly GCA_965218865.1 of Alphaproteobacteria bacterium. Lineage (GTDB taxonomy): Bacteria > Pseudomonadota > Alphaproteobacteria > JAAXGF01 > JAAXGF01 > CBDCME01. The sequence continues at coordinate 87,738 of CBDCME010000043.1, read as the reverse complement.
ATCCGTTGCAGATCGAGCGCCGAATCGCCAAACTGCCTCTTGAATTCGCCGCCGACGGGTCTCATCTTGATTCCGCCGACGCCTCGGCCATCGCCGATTTCTCCGTAGCCTATGTTGAACGCGGTCATGGACCGCTGGTCATCAACGCGGCTCGGGGAGAGCACGGTATAGACGACGCCACGTTGGCGCGTATCAGGACGGTCGAGGAAAGGGTCTTGGAAAGCGGCTTGCGAAGCGACGAGGTCGTGGTGCGTTTTTGGCCCGCGAGCGAGGATCAACAAGTTCCCGTGGTTTTGAGCTACGAACACGTTACGGTGCTGACGCCAGAGTGCGATAATTGGGATCGGGCGCCGAGCTTCAACCCGAGTAATACGGTGCACGACAATTATGGCTGTGCAACTCAGAGATACCTTGGCTTGATGGTCGCGGATCCGGCTGATCTCGTCGTTGCCCGTGGCAAGAGCGGGCGCAACGCCACGCGTAGCAGTTTGATCATACAGAATTATCGGGCCGGCGTCGTGACCGCCGCCGAAACGCCAGACACTGCACCGGCCGCGCTCTCCGAGGTTGGCCAATGACGTTGAGACCGTCGTGAAGATCGAGGGGTGACGACAATTTTTAGGGTTGCAATTCACGCATTTCTCGAATTGGAAGAGACAGAGGCGGCCGTGCGGAAGGCATTGGGCGGGCGCAAACTTTCCAAGTCGAAGATCGATATCAGTCTCGGTGGTATCGACGCCGCGCGCGAACATTACGCCGCGAGCAAGACGCCCAACGTCATCATCCTGGAGTCAACCTCGAAAAGCGACGATTTAATGGGAAAAATCGATTCCATCGCCGAGGTCTGCGACAAGGGCACGCAAGTCGTCATTATCGGCGCCGAGAACGATATATCCGTATACCGGGCGTTGAGCCGGCGCGGAGTCAGCAAATACCTCGTTCCGCCTCTCGATTCGAAAGAGCTATACGATACAATTACGGAAATCTGCGTCGATCCGTCGGAGCCGCAACTGGGCCGGACGATCGCTTTCATGGGCGCCAACGGCGGCGGCGGCAGTAGCTCCGTCGCTCACAACACAGCCTGGAGCATGGTGGAATTCTTCAAGGAAGACGTCGCCCTGCTCGATCTCGACATTCCCTTCGGCACCGCCGGTCTGGCCTTCAACATCGAATCGCAACAGGGAATCAATAACGCCCTGGCGCAACCGGATCGCCTGGACGAGGTTCTCCTGGATCGCTTCATGCCACGGCATAACGATCACCTGATGGTGCTCATTTCGCCCGCGTCGTTGGCCGTGGACTCCGAGATAAGTATCGACGCATTTGAAATTCTTCTTAGCCTAGTGCATCGTAAGGTACCGTATGTGATTCTCGATGTGCCCCATTCCTGGTCGGTTTGGGCGCAGGAAATTCTCTCCGATGCCGACGAGGTCATCATAACGGCGACACCGGACCTGGCGAGCCTGCGTCACGCGAAAGGATTGATCGAGGTACTGCAAAAAAAACGTGGGGAGGACTCCCCGGCGCGTTTTGTGTTAAACCATGTCGGCGCGTTCAAGAAGACCGAATTGTCGGAGAAGGACTTCGAGGAGGCGGTCAAGATGAAGCCGGTTCTGAGCGTTCCGCACGACGCGGCGTTGTTCGGCGCCGCCGCCAATTTTGGGCAGATGATCGGCGAGGTCAAGAAGGGCAGCAAAATTGTTGAAAGTTTTCGAGAATTTGCCCAAACCGTGAGCGGTCGAGAACCGGAAAAGAGCAAAAAGAAATCTACTATGGAGTTGTTGCCATCGTGGCTTAGAAAGACCGATAAATGAGTTTTGGTAGACGATCAGGCACACCGGAAATGAAGGAAATAGCCCTTGCTCCGGTAAAGGATAGCAAGGTGGTCGAAGTTGCCAAGCCGGCCTCGGTTTCGATTCCCAAAAAGGCACCGGGCGCGCCGGCCGAGGTCGACAGCGAGGCCGAGGTCCGATTCAACGAGGCCAAGGTCCGATTCAACGAGGCCAAGGTCGGAGTCTTCAACGATCTTATTGATTCGGTCGACTTGAACGAGCTGGCCAAGCTTGACCAGGAACAGGTCCGCGAGGAGATCGGCGACATCGTATCCGAGATCATCGGCATGCGAAACCTGGTTTTGAGCGCCAACGAGCAGGTGCGCCTCGTCGCGGAAATATGCAACGACGTCCTCGGGCTCGGGCCGCTGGAGCCGCTGCTGGCGCGAGACGATATCGCCGACATCATGGTCAACGGGGCCAACAGGGTCTACATCGAGACCGAGGGAAAGATCGAGCTGACGAACATACGGTTTCGGGACAACGCCCAGTTGATGAACATTTGCCAGCGTATCGTCAGCGCTGTCGGCCGGCGCGTCGACGAATCGAGTCCAATTTGCGACGCCCGCCTGATGGACGGTTCCCGGGTCAACGTCATCGCCCCGCCGTTGGACATCGATGGGGCAGCTTTGACAATCCGCAAATTCAAAAAGGACAAGCTCACGCTCGACGACCTGGTCAACTTCAAGGCGATGTCTCCAGCGTGCGCGAAGGTCTTGACGATTATCGCGCGCTGCCGCTGTAACGTCCTCATATCGGGCGGTACCGGCAGTGGCAAGACGACTCCCTTGAATTGCATGACGCAGTTTATCGACGAGGGCGAGCGCGTCATCACCTGCGAGGACGCGGCCGAACTCCAGCTTCAACAGCCGCACGTCGTGCGTCTGGAGACACGCCCGCTGAACATCGAGGGCGCCGGTGAAATCACGATGACGGATTTGGTCAAGAATTGTTTGCGCATGCGCCCCGAGCGAATCATCGTCGGCGAGGTGCGCGGTGGCGAGGCGTTCGATCTTTTGCAGGCCATGAACACCGGTCACGACGGATCGATGGGCACCGTCCACGCCAACAACCCGCGCGAAGGGATCAGCCGGATCGAAAACATGATCGCCCAAGGCGGGTTTACCTTGCCGGCCAAGACGGTGCGGCAACAGATCGCCGCCGCGGTCAACGTCGTGATTCAGGCCCAACGGTTGCGCGACGGTTCGCGCAAGATCACCCACGTAACCGAGATCGTCGGCATGGAAGGCGACGTCGTCACCCTCCAAGATATTTTTCTATTCGAGTTCATGGGTGAGGATCAAGACGGCAAGATTATCGGCCGCCATCAGCCGACGGGCTTGCGTCCGAAGTTTTGGGAACGGGCCCGTTACTACGGCCTCGAGCGCGAACTTTCGGATGCCCTGGAGGAACGCAGTGCCGCTTAGCGATACCATGGTGATGCTGTTCGGTATCGTTTTTATCGTCTTGACGGGGATAACGTTCCTCATCTACGACAACCGTTACGGCCCGCGGGCACGGCTGCGCAAGCGCGTGGCGTTGGTTACCGGAAAGGCGGTGCGGTCGGAAAAAGGAGGGCAGGATTCGGCACCGAAACGAAAGCAGATACAAGAAAAATTGAAAGAGTTAGAAGATAAGCAAAAGCGATCAGAAAGAAAAAATAGACTTTTGGAGCAGATAGAGCAAGCAGGGCTAGAAATAACTTTGCAGCAATATTTCATGTTTAGTGGAGGTTCTTGCGTTGTCGCTCTCGCAATTCATTTTTTACTTGGTTACAATCCTTGGGGAGCGATCCCTGTGGCTATCGTGGCGGGGGTCGGATTGCCGAAGTACGTCGTCGGCTCGATGGGCAAACGGCGGCGGCAGAGTTTCACCAAGTATTTCGCCGATGGGCTCGACGTCATTTGCCGCGGTATTCAGTCGGGATTGCCGCTGGGGGAATGCCTCAACATCATCGCCCGGGTAAGTCCCGATCCGGTCGGAGCCGAGTTTCGCCTGATCACGGAGCGCCAGAAGCTCGGCGTCTCGCTGGAGAATGCGCTGGATAAGGCTCACGAAAGGATGCCGACCCCCGATCTCAAGTTTTTTGCCATAGTGTTGTCGATTCAACAGCAGACCGGCGGCAATCTGGCGGAGACGCTGACGAACCTTTCGACCGTTTTGCGCGATCGCAAGCAGATGGCGAATAAGGTGAAGGCGATAACCTCGGAGGCGCGGGCGACGGCGATGATCATCGGTTCGCTCCCGTTTTGCATTGGCGGGATGCTTTACTTAATCGAGCCCGAGTACATAGTCGTCCGTGAAGAACCCTGATTTCAAGCTGAAGCGGCGATTGGGTTTGCGGTGGGGTGCGAGATGTCGCTGAGGAGCGCGGCCAGGATTTGGACAAACAAACGCCTCAGCCATTTGAGGACAAGGCGGTAGTTGTAGCCGGCGCCGGCGAGGATGGCGTTGATCTTGTCGCCGTCGCGGCCTTTGAGGAAGTTGCGCCCCAGCCTGCCATCGCTCTTGAGATGTCCGATCACGGCCTCGACGGCGGAGCGCCGCCTGAGCTCCTTCTTGATCGTCGGCGTGATGCCGCGTTTCTGGCCTGATCTAAAGACGCGGTGTTTGTTGGGGTTAGCCTTTCCTCCTGGGCCGTCTTGCGGCGGATGTCGCGGACGGTGCGCCCGAGATAGGTCTTGAGCTTGCGCAGGGCCTTGTTGGCCCGCTTGTGCTGTTTGGCATGGCGGTAGCGGCCTTGCATGATCAACGCCCTCTTGCCCAGGCGGGTATAGGACTGACGCAGGGCAATGCCGTGCTCCCGTGCCAGTCGCACCAGCCGCTCGCGGGCTCGTTGCATCAGTTTGGCGTCGGTCGGAAAGGCAATCGCCTTCTCTTGTACGGTGGTGTCCACCGTCACCCGCTCGAGGTCCTTCTCCCGCAGCGCCCCCACCCGGTGGGCCACGGCCAGGCTCTCCTGGAATACCTTCTCCAAACCTTCCGGCCCGATCCGGTCCCGCCACCGGGTCATCGACGAGCGCTCCATGGGCAGCTCATGCTGAAAGTACTCTTCGCCGCAGAAGCACTGGAAGTATGGGTCGTAGACCCAGCGCTCGCAGACCTCCTCATCCGAGAGATCGAACATATGCTTGAGGATGTGCAGCCCAACCATCAACCGCGTCGGGACCCCCGGCCGACCCTCCTCCGAATACAAGGCTTCATAGGTCTCGTCGAAGAAAGTCCACGCGATCCGGCCCCCCAACACCACCAACTCGTGGCGCAGGTTGATGATGTTTTCGAACCGCGAGCGGAACAGGTCCTCTATTCCCGATGACACCTTGCGCGATGGCTTCATCACAGTTCTCCAATCCCAATCGACGGGAGCAGAGAATCACGTTCCGCAACGGAAGGGAATCCCCAAAATCAATTATTTCAAATCGCAAGCTTTTCAGGCCCAAAACCCGTTTTCTTGCAAATCCGATTACTTCGCCAAACCGAAAGAGCTACCAACATCAGCCGCTTACGCGTTCTTCACGGGCGACTACATATTGACCCTGTTCCACGATACGTTGGGCCATGTCTTGCTTCTCGTGGCCGCCGGGATGATGAGTCTCGGGGTTTTCGTCACGAAACAAATGATTGCGTTCGACATATGATGGAGGCCATCACAGATCCGCAGAACATCGTCTTGGCTCTGGTGACGATGGCGGCTTTCATGACCGTGGTGGCGGTCGCCATGATGTTCAAGCCACGAGACAATCTGGCCTCGCGCCTCGAAACGGTCACCAGCGGCGCGAGGAATTGAGCCATCAGCTCAAGTCCTCCCACGAGCCGAAAAGGGTGTGCCGCGCGGCCGCCGGGCGGGTCAACCTGATGAAGGCCGTTCTCGATCGGCTCAAGCTCGATAATCTATTGGGTTCGAAGGAACTTCGCGACAAGATGGCGCAGGCGGGATGGCGCGGCCAGGCGCCGATTATTACTTTCGTATTCATGCGCTTGGCGCTCCCGTTGGTTTTTCCCCTGATTGCCGCCATATTCGTTTTCGGCGGTGAGAATCTGGATTTGCAATTCGAGGTCAAGCTTTTGATTTGCCTGGGAGCCGGGGTTGTCGGACTATACGTTCCCAACATCGCCGTCCAGAACGTCATCCAGAAGCGCCAAGGCGCGATGACCAACGGTTTTCCCGATGCCCTGGATTTGATGGTGATTTGCGTCGAGGCGAGGCTTTCGATCGAAGCGGCGTTTAGTCGTGTGGCCGAGGAGATCGGTCCGGGCGCGCCCGAGTTGGGAGAGGAAATTGGATTGACCACGGCGGAGCTCGCGTTCCTCGGCGATCGCCGCCTGGCGCTCGAGAATTTTGCCAGTCGGACCGGGATGGAGTCCACCAAATCCTTGACGACGGCGCTCATTCAGGCGGAAAAATACGGCACTCCGCTCGGTGTCAGTTTGCGCGTGCTTTCGCGCGAAAACCGAGCGGCGCGCATGACCCGGGCCGAGGAAAAGGCCGCCAAGTTGCCGGCGACGTTAACCGTGCCGATGATCGTTTTCTTCCTGCCCGTAATTTTCATTGTCGTGCTCGGTCCGGCCATCATCCAGGTGTTGGACACCGTTTAGTCCCGCTCCGCCGCTCAAGCGGACTCGCGTTTTCTCTGGGCTTCCGTCAAAATACGTGATCGGCGTATCGGGATGTCGCGCCGTCGGACCGAGCCAGTTAAAATGCGCCGAACAACGGGCGGGGAGGAATCATGGCCGCACGGACGAATATCGCCATAATCGGGTCATCCCTGAGCGGTAAGACCACGCTTCTGGAAAGCCTTTGCTTCGTTTCCGGCGCGATCTCCCGCAAGGGCAGCATCAAGGAGGGCAACACGGTCGGCGACGGCTCCGCCGAGGCGCGCGAGCGGCAAATGAGCGTCGAGGTATCCGCCGCGACGATCTCCCACGACGGTATCGAGGTGACCCTTATCGATTGTCCCGGCTCGATCGAGTGCGCGGCGGAAGCGCGGAACGCGCTGATGGGTGTCGATGGCGCGGTAGTGGTCTGCGAGGCCGATGGGGCGCGGGCGCTGATGTTGGCGCCGATCTTGCGTTTTCTCGACTCCAACGACATTCCCCACCTCCTTTTCATCAACCGGATGGACCGTTCCGTCCCGCTGATAAGAAACGTCATTCCCGCGCTTCAGGCGGTATCCGGCCACCCCCTCATCCTGCACCAAGTGCCCATCCGCGATGGCGAAGAGGTCTCCGGCTATGTCGACCTTGTCAGCGAAGAGGCCTACGCCTACCAATCCGGGGGGGCGTCCGGTCGGGTCGAGATGCCGCCGTCGGTCGCCGACCGCGAGCGCCAGGCACGCACGGAAATGTTGGAATCACTCGCTGATTTCGACGATGGATTGTTGGAGGCGTTGCTGGAGGACATCCAGCCGACCCAGGTACAAATCGAGGAGAATTTCAAGGCGGACGTCGCCAAGAACGCGATCGTTCCGGTTTTTATCGGGGCGGCGGAGCAGGATTTCGGGGTCGGACATCTGCTTGATCACATGGTCCATTTGTTTCCCGACGCCGCCGTGACCGCGGCCCGAAAGGACATCCCTTCCGGCGACGGCACCTTGGCGCAGGTCCTCAAGACGTCCATAACGCCTCATGGTGGAAAACTCTCAATGGTCCGTATCTGGCGCGGAGAGATCTCCGATGGCACGCTCCTTAATGGAGTCCGCTGCGCCAGCGTTTACCGCATGATGGGCCAGCAGCAGGAAAAGTTGAACACGGCCCGGGCCGGAGAAATCGTTGCCTTGGGGCGTCTCGAAGGCATCGAAACCGGTGATACCCTGGTTCAGGGCAATGCCCCGCCGGAAAAGGCGCTGCCGCGTCTGGAACCCCTGCCACCCGTGTATTCGCTCTCGATCAGTACGGAAAAGCGTGACGACGAGGTCAAGATGAGCACCGCCGTCGCCAAGGTGATCGAGGAAGACCCGTCGATATCCGTTCACCAGAATCCGGATACCCAGGAGTACGTGCTCTGGGGCCAGGGCGAGATACACCTTCAGATCGCCATCGCCCGGCTGCGCAACAAGTACAATCTCGAGGTCAAGGCCGAACGTCCCAAGGTGCCGTACAAGGAGGCGATACGGAAACCGACGTCCCAGCAAGGGCGGTTCAAGCGCCAGACCGGCGGGCACGGCATGTTCGGCGACGTTCGCCTGGATATCAAGCCCATGCCCCGCGGCGCCGGGTTCGAGTTCAAGTCACGCATCAGCGGGGGGGTCGTGCCCAGACAATATATCCCCTCGGTTGAAACCGGGGTGCGTGATTACTTGCGAAAGGGACCGCTTGGTTTTCCCGTCGTCGATATATCGGTGACGCTGACCGACGGCAGTTTCCATTCGGTCGACAGTTCCGATCAGGCGTTCAAATTGGCCGGTCAGGTCGCGATGCGCGAGGGAATGCCCAATTGCGACCCGGTCATGCTCGAACCGATTTTACGGGTCGACGTCGCCATTCCCAACGAGTTTACCAACAAGGTTTTGGGCCTGATCAGTGGCCGACGCGGCCAGATCCTCGGCTTTCAGGCCAAGGAGGGTTGGGAAGGCTGGGACTCGGTCGAAGCCTATATGCCCCAGGCCGAAATCCACGATCTGATCATCGAACTGCGCTCGCTTTCGCTCGGAGTCGGTTCGTATACCTGGGTTTACGATCATCTGGCGGAACTCACGGGCCGGTTGGCCGAACAGGTTCTTGCCCAACGGAGTTCGGAATCGGAGGTCGCTTGAGGCCTCCCCGGGGCGGCCATCGACGCGGTGTGGATGACGTCGACCGGCGTAGGGTCGGTGGCCGAGTTCAAATGAGGGAAAACATCGATGGGCAATAATTTGTTCGAAACATGGTCCTTTTCGCTCGCGACCGTCGCGGCGGCCGTCCTCGTGCTGACGGCGAGCCCGGGTGAGGCTCAAGAGTACGGATCGGATGCTCAGAAAGATTCGGATGACGCCGCCCCGGGGGCGGTATCGCCTCTGGACCAATTCGGCGAGGCGCTGTTCGGCGGGCGCTTCAAGATCGACATGCGTTACCGTTTCGAGCGTGTCTCCCAGGAGGGCATCGGCCGAGACGCGCTGGCCTCGGTGCTGAGGACCCGGTTCGGTTATGAAACGGGCAAATTTCACGGCTTCCAGGTGTATCTCGAGGGCGAGAACCTGGCCCATCTCGGCAACGACAGATTCAACGACACGGTCAATGGATTGGCTGGCCGTTTTCCCACCGTCGCCGACCCGGACACGACCGAGTTGAACCAGGGTTACCTCGACTACATGGGGATCCTCGACACCAAGATCAGGGGCGGGCGCTTCCGTCTCAAGCTCGACAACGACCGTTTTATCGGCAACGTCGGATTCCGCCAGAACGAACAGACCTTCGATGGGGCCTTGCTGTGGAATTCAACCTTGCCGCATACGAAATTCCTTTACGGGTATCTGGGAAACGCGAACCGGATTTTCGGTGACGATTCCGCGGCGGGCGATTTTCTTCAGGACAGTCACCTGGCCCGATTGGAATACTCTTGGTACGATTTCGCGACTTTCGCGATTTACAACTATTATTTACGCTTCCAAGATCCAGCCACTCAGCGGTTTTCGAACAATTCGACGGGAATCCGTATCTGGGGCAAAAATCCCCTGCCATGGATTGATGATCTGACGTTTACCTATGCCGCCGAGTACGCGCACCAGGTCGAGGTCACGAACAATCCCACCAATTTCGACCTCGACTATTACATCATCAACCCGGGGCTGAAATACGGAAACTGGACCCTCAAGGCCGCGGCCGAGGTGTTGGGGAGCGACGGGGTGAACGCATTCCAGACGCCGCTCGCCACCGGGCATGCCCATCAGGGTGAAACCGATCAGTTCGTCGTCATTCCCGCCCAGGGCCTGATCGATACCTTCGGAAAGATCAGTTACGGATTCAAGGATTCGGGGTCCTGGGAGGGCATCCTCGACAACGTTACCGTGTGGGCGATGTACCATGATTTCGAGGCCGAGGACGACGGTTCCGATTTCGGCCAGGAGGTCAGCACCGCGATCAACAAACGTTTCGACGACGTCACCCCCTGGGGCGGCAGGATCTGGATCGAATTTCGCTATGCTCACCTCAACTCGGATACCGACGACGCGGCGCGCAGCGATATCGACATGATGTGGGCGACTTTCAGGTTCAATTACTGATCGAGACCTTCGTGCCCGGCGGCGCCGAGGCGGCGTGCCCCACGGTTTTCCCGAGTTCATCGCCGCCGCGATCGTGTTGGTTCTGAGCCACGCGGTCCCCTCGGCGCCCTCGGTCAGACCCGGTCTCATTTCCAGACTGGGAAAACCCGGATTCTTCGTCCTTTACAGCCTGGTCTCCATGGCGGCCCTGGCCGCCTTCCTCTGGGCCTACGCCCGATCCGATCTCGGCCCGACGCTTTACCCGCCGCTCGCCGGAGGCTCCTGGGTCGCCGTCGCTCTGATGCCGCTCGCGGTGGTCCTCGTGGTGGGGCGCTTGACGACGCCCTATGGAACGCCCGAGGCCCCACGGAGCCCCCACGGGATCTACCGGATTTGCCGTTTCCCGGGGTGTACCGGGCTATTTATCTGGGTGTTTCTGCATCTCATCAACCTCGGCGATTCACGGCGGGTCCTGTTCTTCCTCACCATGGGCGTGATCACCCTTGCGGCTCTGATCAAGAATCAGCGCCTGAGGCACCGTTCAGAGAAGGAGGGCCAGCTTCTGGCCAGTTTGCCGACCGGCAGCGCTATCGCCGCCGCTCGGCGGCGGTTCGTCTGGCGCGAATTCGGCTGGTGGCGCCTGGGGTTGAGTCTTGTCGTCTACTTCGTGCTCCTGCTCGGGCATCCGTTCGTGATCGGCGCCGATCCCCTGGCGGGTGCGCTGGTCCGGGATTAGCCGGGTTTGCCGTCCACCCGGGGCCGGGTCAGGATAGGCCAATGGACGAGGCTGAAAATCGCGAACGCCGCCGTCCACGCGGTGCCCGCGAGAATCAAGGCCGGTGTCGGTGATAGAGGCGCCAGCATTCGACTTATCGCGGCCAGGGAGACCAGGACGTAGGCCAGGGTGATCGCCGGCGCGACGACAAGCGGCCGGCCGGTGTGGCCGAGGGCGGCGCGGCTCATGATGGCGATCGGCATGGTTCCGACCGCGCCGATGGTCAGAGCATGGAGCGCGGTCTTCGGATCGAGCCAGCCGAAGCCGGCAAGCCCCTTCGCCGCCAACCCCGCCACCAGCCAAGCGTAGCCGAGATGCAGGACCCAGACGATCGGTGCGCGCAGTGTTTTCCCGGTCGCCCAGGCGCGCATCCGTTGGCCGTTCGCGAAGGCGGCGCAGAGGGCGATCAGCCCGGCCAGGCGGGTATATTCCGGCCCCAGGTTCGCGGCCACGTCGGCGACAGCGAGGACGGCCACCAAGAGAGGCCCGAGCTTGTCCCAGATCGGGTTGGCGCGAACCAGGTTCGGGGCGCCCTGGTCGGCTAGGAGAGTGGTCGTAAAGGCCGGAATGACGCGGCCGCCGACGATGGCGATCATGAAGGCCAAAGCGTCGATCGCGAGGTCGCCGCCGAGGCTGGCGCCGACGGCTCCCGAGGCCGCCAGGTGCATGAGTCCGTTCGCGATCGTGAGGAGGCCGAGAATAACCAGGAAAATTCGGTTACGGAGCGCCTTGATCGTCCACAGCGGCGTGGCGCCGAAGACCGCGAGCGCCGGGAGGTAAGCCAGATCGACCGCGGCGACGAGCCAGGCGGGGCCGCCCACCCAAAGGGCAATGCGTCCGGCGAGCCAAAGTGCGGTCAGGCAGGCCAGCCGCGCGCCGGCGCAGGGACGGGTTCCGGTCCAGTTCGGGATCGCGGTCAGGAGAAACCCGGAAAGCGCCGCGACGGCAAAGCCGAACACCATCTCGTGGGCGTGCCAGAGACCGGCGGGCCAGGGCGGATTCCATGTTATTGCGCCGAGGTAGGCCGTCAGCCAGAGGGGCAGGACGATCGCCGCGTAAATGCCGGCGGCGAGAACAAAAGGGCGAAAACCGTAAGCGAACAGGACGAACGCTTCCTTGGGTTTCGTTCGATTCGGCATCCGTTGGTCCCAGAGCCTTGTCGTCGGGCGGAAAGACGGGCGCGGTGTCCGTCGTCGCCAGTTCCGCTGCTGGGTTCTAGTCCGATCGGCGTCGAAGTCAAGAAGTCCGCGGCGGGCGGCCGAACGCGTATCCTCGAGGGGATCGCGTCGCGGCCGCCACGCCTAGTGCATCGACCCAAACGGAGGCGACAGCCGAAGTTTGGAAAGTTGATACATCGACAATGGCCTGGTGCACGGGGGCGTGAACGAAGTGAATGCGCCGGTGCACTAGTTACGTGAAACGAGCGCGAAAAGCGCCGCCTGGGTCTCGCTCGAAATGGGATGGGGATTGCTGACGCTGGATTGCCTGGGTCCCTCGACCTTTCGCGGAGCCGGGGCCTGATAATCATGTTGCTCCTGGGCTTCGCGGTCGTGGTAGGTCGACGACGCCCGGACCGTTTCGTTTCCGGCGCTGTAACTCACCCCAGCCGGCATGGGGGGATTGCCGAACCAAGAGATGTAATCGGCATGAAATACCTCCGATAGAGTTGCTTCGCCCTGGTTCCAAGCAATTAGCGGACCAGCAGTTTTAGCTAAAATGCCGCGAAAACTTAGCGGTTTTTCGAACGCCCCAAATGCCCTGTTTCCCAGGGAAAATGGAATTTTCCGGCTTGAATTGCCGCCGCCGCGGCGAGCCAACGGCACCGTGAAATGGATGGTTCCGGGAAAATCTTGCCGGGTAAAATATGCCGGGTTCGCGGCAGAATTTGCCGTGGCTCGATTTCATACCTATATGTTTATGACGTATTGAACTGGCGAAGCAAGAAAGGAAAATCGAGTATGCGATTATCGAGTTTTGGATTAGCCCACGGATGGGGGCGGGGCGGTCGCTCATGAGACGTTGCCTGGTGGCCGCGATCGGCTTGATTTTGGTCGCGGGTTGCGCCGATCAACCCAAGTTTCGCGCGACCATTCAGGATCGTCTGTACGATCCTTCCGAGTTTCGCCATGCGGCGGGTGGCAAGCCTCTCTACACGCTCATTCGCGGCAACCCCCTCCCCGAATCTGAGGTGCCCTTCGAGGCCCTGGTGCTGTCGGCGATGACGGAAGGAACCCGGCTATTCGGCACCGTGCTGGTTCGGCGTCCGAAATTTACCACCGACTCGAACGCCGAGGGGAGAAATCCCAATTACAACGTCGCCCTGATCGTCAACGGTGCCAAAGTGGGCGCCGGGACGGCTTGCGCGGCGCCGGATCAGGTTGAAGTCGGTCCCTCCGAGGGGGACGTCCATGTCCGCATGGTTTTTTGCCAGGGACCCCATGTCCTCTCGACCACCCGGGGTACTCTCGCCGCCGTCGACGATCCGCGAGACCCCCGGTTTCGCAGCCTGATCTCGTCCATGACTCGGGAACTCTTCCCGCAACGCGATTTTCGGCGCAACTTCGATGATGATCGCGACGACTGAAATTCGCGATCGAGGCCTGCCGGGATCGCGCGGATCAATTGAGGGTGAACGAGGTTGAGTCTATCCGGGAAAACCTGCACCCCCTGCCGGGGCGGCGTCGCGCCGCTGAGCCGCGACGAGGCCGAGCATCTGCTTGGCGACACCCCCGGCTGGTCGCTCGATGAAGCCGCAAAGCTGGTCGAACGTCGTTTCACTTTCGACAATTTCCTATCCGCGATGGCCTTCGCCAATCGGGTCGGCGAAGTGGCGGAATCCGAGGCTCACCACCCCGAGCTCGTGCTCAGCTGGGGGTATTGCGTGGTCCGGTTATGGACCCACAAGATCGGCGGTCTGCACCAAAACGATTTCATCATGGCCGCCAAGGTGAACGCCCTGGTCTGAGAGCCTGTTTGAAAATGCGCGTCCGCGCATTTACTGCGTCTGTTCCGGCCCTCTCCCCCTCCCGGCCACCCACGACAGTATGCTGATATGGGTGGCCGGGAGGGGGAGAGGGCCGGCGCAGCGAGTTTTCGAACAGGCTGTAAGACGCCGGCTTAGAATTGCCCGGCCTGTGCAATCACACCTTCCGCGGTACTGGGATATCGGCGTACTTAAGCAACCCGGATGCCCGGTTGGAATTGGCGCCACAAATGGCCGCCCATTCCGACCCGAAAACCACCCGGATGTACGATCGCCGGTCTGATGTGATTTCTCTCGACGAGAAAATCGGGATTTGGCTCGTCCATGTGGCAGATCTCCATGGGTTTTGTCACATGTTTGGGTCTGCAAAGGGGCTTAAAATGGCCCGGTCTCGGGATCGGAACATTTTACACTATGAATGGCGCCTAATGTGCTGCGCAGTGGCACATTAGGCGAATTGCGCTGAGCCGCGGGCCGGCGACGGGCTTTTGGGGATTGAATGAAAGTCGGTGTGGCGAGGCGATGAAATTCAGCCCGACCGGGTCATTGTTGGGCTGGAGCAAAGGCCGGGTGTTGAGTTCTTTTGGGGCGTCATGACGGGAACCTTGCCTGGTATCTGGCGCGCATAGGCGCCGTGGCGCCGGAAGATATCAGCGAGTTCCGGGCTTTGCCGTGACCTCGGCCGCGCCACCGCGGGCGCGCGGCACACCGCTCAGGTGTCCGCGATTTCCCGTCTGTCGAGCCTCAGGGCATCGAGCGGCGATGCGGTCATCATCAGCCGCCGTTCGCTCAGATGAAAGTAACGCAGCGTGGTCTTGATCGAGCCGTGGCCCATCAGTCGCTGGATGGTGTGAAGATCGACGCCGTCCTCCAGCAGATGGGTAGCAAAGGCATGGCACAGGCTGTGGATGCCGCCCGCCTTACCGATATCGGCCTTGCCCTTGGCCAGATGGAAAATCCGCGCCGCCGTTTGGCGCTCGATCGGCAGGCCGGGCCAGATACTGGGGAAGAGCCATCATAGTAACGCTAGTTGCACCTCTTAATAATTGCGTAATATCAGATAGTTGTCGAAACCCTGGAATACGTCGGTACTTTAATAGGTACCGGACGATCAGACTTAAAGAGAGATCGGCACGGCCTAACTGGCAAAATTTCAAGGGACCTGTAACCAGCAAATTGCGGATCAGATAATTCCGCGTCGGCCGAAAACGAAAGCCCCGACACGAGACCGGGGCGGCGCCTTGAAGCGTTCAATCGGCTGGGGCGCGACGAGATACCGGTGACGGTGATTGATATCGACGCAATCATTCACGGCGAGCGGGACGAGAATTTTGTTCGAAAGGATTTTCTGCCGACCGAGGCCGTTGCGATCAAGCGAACGGTCGAGGAACACGAAAAATCGGCGGCGAAAGAACGTATGCGGGTGTCGCAGGGGCCGGGAAAAACGGGTGCCAAGTTGGCACTCCTTAATAAAGGCAAATCCCGAGACAAGATCGCCCAGTACGTCGGCATGGGGCGCACCTCGCTCAAGAAAGCCGCTGAGGTTGTTGACTCCGGTGACGAAGATTTGATGGCCGAAATGGACCGCACCGGCCGCGGCTTGCCCCAGTATTTTCAACCGGAGAAGTCGGTCGTGGCTCGGCCGCCGCCCTTTCCATTGTAGCGGGTCAACACGATTCGCTTGAGCGACGCCTCGATCATGTCCCGGAGCCGGTCGCGCTGGCGTCTGTTCAAGTGGAACAAGCGCGCCCCGTCCGTCGGTATCCGCAACAACTCGTTGCGGGCTTTCACGACCATGATCGCGAGTTCCGCCAGGAGCGGCTCGATCTCGACGAGTTCTCCCCGCCGGTGGCGCACTTCGTCCTCGGCTTTCGCCGCTTTCGCCAGGGAAATACGGTCCCTCGGTCCTAACTGGACAGACGGATCACCTTTTCCGTCGCCATAAACGCGGCGATGAAACTCGGCGACGTCCCTTTTGTACTGCTCGTCGTTAGCCGCGAAAGCCGGTGCGTTCTCTCGAATCCAAGCGCGCACCGTTTTCTCGTCAAATTCGTACGGCCGTCCCTTGCCGCCTCGAGCCGCGCTCGGAAATTTCGGACTCCGCTCAATGAGGTTTTTGAGGGTGTTGACCGGTACCCCCAAGCGCTGGGCCAGGTCTTTCATGTTGAGGAGATCGGCCATCGGGTCCGCGGCACCTAAACTTGCGGACAGACTTGCTGGCATTGATCCCTCCGGAGTGATTATTGTCGCTCTGAAATATACCGGTTTTTCATCCGGGAAACCAAATTTAGAAAAACTTCTGACAGCCTCACGCGCCGCGCAGCCGCCCCGCATCACTTTCGAAGCCTCGTGAAAGGACCCGGAACCCGACATGGTTGCCGTTTCCTTGGCTGACGGTGCGCGTTAGGGGCCCTTCCACGAGGTGCGCATCAGCAGCCACCCACGGGCCTTATTCGCCCTTCTTCGTAGGCCGCACACCCGGCCCGCCATTGTCGGACGGGATGAACTCGACACCGGCGCGCTCTAGGGCGGACTGGACCTTCCAAACGTTCTCCGCATTAAAGCGGTCGAAAAGGCCGGGAACGTCGGCTCATGAGGGCAGAGCAGCCGTGATTCGGAGCAGCGTGATTCGGCTGAATCTAGCCAAAAGCTGCCATTTCGCTGGCGGCAAATCTTGTGCTGGAAAAAAAGGAATCTGACCGCCATATGTGCTACGATTTTTCAGCAGTCGGCTAGTGTCGTCCGGGAAATCCCGGGCCGGTTTTTTCATTGGGGGATTTGTTATGTCTGTTGGAACTGTGAAATGGTTCAATCGGCAAAAGGGTTACGGTTTTATCGAGCCTGAAGGGGGTGGACAGGACGTGTTCGTTCATGTCACTGCCGTGGAAGCGGCCGGTCTCCCCTCTCTTTATGAAGGTCAGCGGGTGAAGTTTGAGACCGCCCAGGAACGTCCCGGCAAAACCTCAGCTAAGAATCTCTCTCTCGTGGAGTGATTAGACCGGTGCCCCGCGTACCACGTTGATAACAAGAACGCCTCGAACGAGAGGTGCACAAGGCACAGTCAAGTCTGATAGCGTATGAACGGTACCCCGTTTCCCTGGGGGTTGTCTACTGGCTCGCACGTCGAACAAAGGGGTTGGGAGGAGCCATCTGGGGAATCCCAATTCAAACAAGGAGAACCAGATATGGGTGATAAGGGAAAAAAAGACAAAGGCAAGAGGGAACAACAGAAAAAGGCTCAGCTTAATCCAAAAGAAAAACGAAAACAGAAAAAAGAAAAGAAAAAATAAATACCCAGTAACTCTGTTCGTCTGCCATTTTACCTCCGTTTAAAAAAGGGTCCGCTGGATTCACAGATCAAGTGCAACACCTGACGTGAGTGAAGAAGGCCTCGGCGAGGGTTAGAAATCCGACTGCCTCAAAGAGCGGTCCTCGTTACCTTGACAGTGGCCTTTTTTAGCCGTAAAGATTTGTTCTCTTTGGAATTTTTGGCGTTGCGGAGCTTGTGAGAAAATGCGGTTTGGCAGGAGACAATAGGAATGACGAACGATGAAATACACCAATACCCACAACCAGAACACAAATACCAATATCCAGAAACTGAGGACGGTAACTTGGATGCGATTTTTTTTGGCGGAATGACCCTATTGATGTGTGCGATGGGCTTTTGGTTTTCCTGTAATTAGCAAAGGGACTGTCAGATTAACTTGGGACCATCTGGCCAAGGTGACCAGGTTCGCCCAGGATGTGTCGAGAGGGAATTGGCAGTTGTGGCGCCGGACGGTGGTCTTATTGTCCTGAACATAAAAGACGCATTTCTAAATTGCCCACCGTGCAGCGGCACCGTGGGGTGGCCGGACCCCTCATTCTGTTCCGTCATCCAGCATTCAGTGATCACCACGAACCGCACCACCCCTTGCGCACGCATCCATTCGCCAAGTTTTTGAACCAAGGCGCGCCTTTGCTGGGCGGTGGACGGTGGGTCGTAGCCGACCAGGAAAGCCTCCCCGTTGTTTCGAGCACATATCAGCGTGGCGGGCACATGGTAGTCGTCCGTGAAGAACCCTGATTTCAAGCTGAAGCGGCGATTGGGTTTGCGGTGGGGTGCGAGATGTCGCTGAGGAGCGCGGCCAGGATTTGGACAAACAAACGCCTCAGCCATTTGAGGACAAGGCGGTAGTTGTAGCCGGCGCCGGCGAGGATGGCGTTGATCTTGTCGCCGTCGCGGCCTTTGAGGAAGTTGCGCCCCAGCCTGCCATCGCTCTTGAGATGTCCGATCACGACCTCGACGGCGGAGCGCCGCCTGAGCTCCTTCTTGATCGTCGGCGTGATGCCGCGTTTCTGGCCTGATCTAAAGACGCGGTGTTTGTTGGGGTAATCGTGGCCCTGGTATCCCTTGTCGACATAGATGCGCTCGGCCGATATCCCCGTCCAGCGTTCCATCTCTTCGATCACCTGCCTCAAGGTGTGGCCATCATAGGGATTGCCGTGGAAGGCCTTGACGTGGGCGACGAACTGGCCGCCGGGGGGGCGGGAATTGGTCGCCGCCACGGAGACCTTGCAGCCGAACTCGTACGGCTTGTGCGCCTTCCCTTTGCCGATGCATTCGACCTCGGGCGCGTGGAGCGAATAGACCTTGGGCAAGGGGTCGCGCCGCTTCTGGGTCGACACCCGCTCGGCCAGCCACAAGGGGCGGCGGAAGGTATCCCGTAGGCTCTCCTCCTGGGCAGTCTTGCGGCGGATGTCGCGGACGGTGCGCCCGAGATAGGTCTTGAGCTTGCGCAGGGCCTTGTTGGCCCGCTTGTGCTGTTTGGCATGGCGGTAGCGGCCTTGCATGATCAACGCCCTCTTGCCCAGGCGGGTATAGGACTGACGCAGGGCAATGCCGTGCTCCCGTGCCAGTCGCACCAGCCGCTCGCGGGCTCGTTGCATCAGTTTGGCGTCGGTCGGAAAGGCAATCGCCTTCTCTTGTACGGTGGTGTCCACCGTCACCCGCTCGAGGTCCTTCTCCCGCAGCGCCCCCACCCGGTGGGCCACGGCCAGGCTCTCCTGGAATACCTTCTCCAAACCTTCCGGCCCGATCCGGTCCCGCCACCGGGTCATCGACGAGCGCTCCATGGGCAGCTCATGCTGAAAGTACTCTTCGCCGCAGAAGCACTGGAAGTATGGGTCGTAGACCCAGCGCTCGCAGACCTCCTCATCCGAGAGATCGAACATATGCTTGAGGATGTGCAGCCCAACCATCAACCGCGTCGGGACCCCCGGCCGACCCTCCTCCGAATACAAGGCTTCATAGGTCTCGTCGAAGAAAGTCCACGCGATCCGGCCCCCCAACACCACCAACTCGTGGCGCAGGTTGATGATGTTTTCGAACCGCGAGCGGAACAGGTCCTCTATTCCCGATGACACCTTGCGCGATGGCTTCATCACAGTTCTCCAATCCCAATCGACGGGAGCAGAGAATCACGTTCCGCAACGGAAGGGAATCCCCACAATCAATTATTTCAAATCACAAGCTTTTCAGGCCCAAAACCCGTTTTCTTGCAAATCCAATTACTTCGCCAAACCGAAAGAACTACCAACATCAGCCGCTTACGCGTTCTTCACGGGCGACTACTTAAAAAGACGATGACAACGAGTAGACTACGCATTTCCCTGCAACACCTTCGGGTCTCCGCCTCGTGCCACCAACTGTTGTCGGGCGCTCCTTAAGTTTTGGTAAGCGAACGCGAGATTTCGTCTCTAGATTTCGAAAAATCGGATCGGCCCCGACGCGGGCGGGAATCGCGCCAGAGTGTGCCCGAGTGCGATGGTACGCACCGAAACCATTTTAAACCAAATCGGCGCCGCTTGCTACGACACGACCGACGTGCGGGCTGCTTCCGGCGGACGATTGCAGCCCAGAATCACGGGTCGAGCGATAACGCGTTCGCGCGCTCGGCACTTCAGGAGCGTTTGGATAAAATACAAAAAATCCAACCCCGCAAAAAATGCAATTTGGGATGCCTCTCCAGGAATATTTCGTACCGGCATCCCAATAAAACAGGAATTTACTGAACATAAAATAATTCGGATATTGCCCAAGGTATTGGAATAGTGCAATATCAAAGTTATTTTCTTTGGACAATTTGCATATCCGCGTATAGGTATTCGACTGGAAATATGTGGGGAAAGTATTCTTTTCTTCCCTTCCCTCGGCTATCTTGACGATAGTGCCATGGAAGCGGTTCGGGGTCAGGTGGGCGATGAGACTGGCGTAATCCCAAAAATTGGGGGTGAGGAAGATATATTTGCCGTCGGGCTTGAGGACACGTTGGATTTCCGCGTATGCCGATTCAGCGTTTTCAATGTGCTCCATCACGCTGCGAGAAAAGCAAAGATCCACGGAACCGCTTTGAATAACACTCATTTCACCGACGTCGGTATTGTGGAGCTCGAGTTCGGGATCCTCGATCTCGAATTCGACAACGTCGATGCCGAGCAACTTTTTGGCTCGCCCTTTGTAGTTGACAAGTGTGGGTGCGCTCCGACCACAACCGATTTCGAGCAAAGCGTGATTTTCTCTAAGATTCTCACTGATATGTTGATCGAGGATTCGATAGGGGTGGGTGTGGGGTGAAAAGAATTGATCGATGAGGGACTGAATCCCGAGCAACCGAGTCGATTTTGACATCTGTTTCACTTCCGCGCTCGCGTGGCGGTCCGGCGTCGATTGGCCAAGGCTCGCGGCACTGGATTGTGGAAACCGGAGCGACAATCCCAGTGCCCAAGGAAACCGTTTTGTTCAACAACGGCGTCATTAAGCCGACGAAGTGCACCCGAGGCAACCGCAAACACCACCGTTGCGAGGGTTTTGGCGACAGAATTTCCGGGAAGACCGGGGCATGAAGTAGCCTCCGAGCATGATCGCCGGGTTCGATTCTGGCGCGTCTCCGGCGCCGATGTCGGGTTGCATCGCGAGTGGTCCTGTGTTACCAATCCGCCGGATTCGGAGAGGGCGTTTCCAGCGCGGGCGGTATTTAGACGCGAAGATTATTCTCCTATTAAACTCAACGTGTCTGGGGCGCGAGGGGATCAAAATTAAGTGGCGACAGATGGAAGCGAGGTAAGCGGTCTCGCCGGCAGGTACGGTACGGCTCTGTTTGAGTTGGCGGTCGAGCGAAAAGCGCTTGATCAGGTTGCTACCGATCTTGCCGACATCAAACAAGTCCTCGCCGAAAATGCCGACCTCGTACGGCTGGTGCGAAGCCCCATGTTCAGCCGCGAGGAACAGCTCCGGGCCATGATGGCGATCCTCGAGCACGGGAAGGCGGCTGATTTGACGCGCCGATTTGTCGGTGTCCTGTCACAGCGTCGGCGACTCTTCGTTCTCGCCGACGTGATTGCCGTTTATTCCCGTTTGCTTGCCGCCCACCGCGGCGAGGTGGCGGCGGAGGTGGTGTCGGCGAAACCCTTGAGCGACGATCGAATCGCCGCCGTCACCCGTACCTTGACGAAAGTGGTCGGCGGCAAGGTGGCGGTCGCGACGAGGGTGGACAAGAAATTGATCGGTGGTCTCGTCGTTAGCGTGGGTTCGCGCATGGTTGACAGCTCCCTGCGCACGAAGCTTCAAAGACTTCAGCTTTCCATGAAAGGGGTTACATGATGGAAATCCGGGCGGCCGAGATCTCCGGGATCATCAAGGAGCAAATCAAAAATTTCGGCGCCGAGGCGGAGGTCGCGGAAGTCGGACAGGTTCTCATGGTCGGCGACGGGATCGCGCGCGTTTACGGCCTCGACGAGGTCCAGGCCGGGGAGATGGTCGAATTCCCCGGCGGCATCAAGGGCATGACGTTGAACCTTGAGGAGGACAATGTCGGCGTCGTCATTTTTGGCGATGACCGCGAAATCAAGGAAGGCGATATCGTCAAGCGGACCGGCGCCATCGTCGACGTTCCGATCGGCAAGGGTCTTTTAGGACGCGTCGTCGATGCCTTGGGGGAACCGATCGACAACAAGGGCCCGTTAACGAAAGTCGAGCGCTCTCGGATCGAGGTCAAGGCGCCCGGCATCATTCCCCGACGTTCGGTTCACGAACCGGTACAGACTGGTCTCAAGGCACTCGATAGCCTCGTACCCATCGGCCGCGGCCAACGCGAACTCATCATCGGTGACCGCCAAACCGGCAAGACCGCCGTCGCAATCGATACGATCATCAACCAGAAGTCGGTGAACGAGGGCGACGACGAGAGCAAGAAGCTCTATTGCATCTATGTTGCCATTGGGCAGAAGCGGTCAACGGTGGCCCAAATTGTCAAGACCCTTCAGGACAACGACGCCCTCGAATACACTATCGTCGTCGCCGCCACGGCCTCCGATCCGGCGCCCCTACAGTTCCTGGCGCCTTATTCTGGCTGCGCGATGGGGGAATATTTCCGCGACAATGGCATGCATGCTCTGATCATTTACGACGATCTCTCGAAGCACGCCGTTTCCTACCGCCAGATGTCGCTCTTGTTGCGCCGTCCCCCCGGGCGGGAAGCCTATCCGGGCGACGTCTTCTATCTCCACTCGCGGCTGCTCGAACGTGCCGCCAAGATGAACGAAAAGAATGGTTCGGGCTCTCTAACCGCTCTCCCCGTGATCGAAACCCAGGCCGGCGACGTGTCGGCGTACATTCCGACCAACGTAATTTCGATCACCGACGGACAGATTTTCCTCGAAACCGAGTTGTTCTATCAAGGAATTCGACCGGCCATCAACGTCGGTCTGTCCGTCAGCCGGGTCGGGTCGGCGGCCCAGATCAAGGCGATGAAACAGGTTGCCGGCTCGATCAAACTCGAACTTGCGCAATACCGCGAGATGGCGGCCTTCGCTCAATTCGGATCCGACCTCGACGCGTCGACCCAACGGCTCCTTGCCCGTGGCGCCCGACTGACCGAGCTGCTCAAGCAGGGGCAGTATTCGCCTTTGCCGGTGGAGGAACAGGTGGTGGTGATTTTCGCCGGTGTCCGCGGCTTCGCTGACGAAGTCGCGGTCGAGGACATCGTTCGCTTCGCGAATTCGCTGCTCACCGAAATACGGTCCAAACAAGCGAAATTGCTGGCCACCATTCGAAAGGAGCAGGCGATCAGTGAGAACACCGACGCCAAGCTCGCAAGTGCGCTCGAATCGTTCACCAAGAAGTTCAAATAATCTCACCACCTCGCTAACTGGAAACCTCGCGTCATGTCCAGCCTCAAAACGCTTCGAACCCGAATCAACAGCGTTAAATCGACGCAGAAGATTACCAAGGCGATGAAGATGGTTGCCGCCTCCAAGTTGCGCCGGGCGCAGGAACGAGCCGAGGCGGCACGCCCCTACGCCGAGCGGATGGACCAGATGCTGCGAGAGGTCGCGCAAACGATGCGCGATCGGACCGACGGGCCGCGGATGCTTGTCGGAACGGGCGCCGACAAGACCCACCTCCTCGTCGTGACCACATCGGACCGCGGCTTGTGCGGTGCTTTCAACGCCGGCATCGCTCGGGCGGCGAGGGGCCGGATCGGGGCTCTCCGGGAGGACGGCAAGGACGTTAAGCTTTTTTGCTTGGGACGTAAGAGCCTTGACGCCCTGCAGCGCGATTGCGCCGAATTGATCGTCGACAAGGTTACCGAGATCGATAAGGGCGGTTTCGATTTTTCGGGCGCGTTGACGATCGCGAAACGGATCACCGGAATGTTCGACGAAGGCGCCTTCGACGTTTGTACCGTTCTGTACAACCATTTCAAATCGGTCATAAGCCAAGAGGTCCGGGTTCATCAGCTTGTGCCGTTCGCCGTAACGGCGGAAACCGAGCAGGCCGGGGAATCGGCTCCGTCGTTGCAGGACGCCGTTTACGAATACGAACCCGACGAAGCCGAAATTCTGTCGGAACTGTTGCCGCGTAACCTCGCCGTTCAGATTTATCATGCCGTGCTCGAGAGCTTGGCCAGCGAGCAGGCGGCACGGATGACGGCCATGGACAGCGCGACCCGAAACGCCGGCGACATGATCGATGATCTCACCCTCATCTACAACCGTACGCGTCAGGCCGCGATCACGAAGGAATTGATCGAAATCGTGTCCGGCGCCGAGGCCCTGTAATGGCTTCAGATCCCCCGTACCCCAGCACCGGAGCGAACCCATGAAAAAAGCTGCAGGAAAGACATGAAAAAAGCTGCAGGAAAGATCAGTCAGGTCATCGGTGCCGTCGTCGATGTCAAGTTCACCGGCGATTTGCCGGCGATCCTCAATGCCTTGCATTGCGACAACAATGGTAAGCGCCTCGTGCTCGAGGTTGCCCAACATTTGGGCGAGAACACCGTGCGCACCGTCGCCATGGATTCGACGGAGGGGTTGGTCCGCGGGGCGGAAGTCCAGGATACGGGCGGACCGATTCGGGTTCCCGTCGGGCCGCAAACGCTGGGGCGGATCATCAACGTGGTGGGTGAACCGATCGACGATCGTGGACCGGTCAAGACCAAGCGTACGGCGCCCATCCATGCCCCGGCGCCGGAATTCAGCGACCAGTCGACCGAATCGGAAATCTTCGTCACCGGGATCAAGGTCGTCGATCTTCTGGCGCCGTACGCCAAGGGTGGCAAGATCGGTCTGTTTGGGGGCGCCGGGGTTGGCAAGACCGTGATCATCATGGAGTTGATCAACAACATCGCCAAGGCGCACGGCGGCTACTCGGTTTTCGCCGGGGTTGGCGAACGCACCCGCGAAGGCAATGATCTTTATCACGAAATGGTCGAGTCCGGCGTCATCAAGCTCGATAAATCGGGCGGCTCGAAGGCGGCGCTCGTCTTCGGGCAAATGAACGAGCCCCCTGGCGCGCGCGCGCGTGTCGGTCTCAGCGGATTGACCTTGGCGGAATATTTCCGCGACGAGGAAGGGCAAGATGTTCTGCTTTTCATCGACAATATCTTCCGCTTCACTCAGGCAGGTTCCGAGGTTTCGGCGCTTTTGGGTCGGATCCCGTCGGCTGTCGGTTACCAGCCGACTCTCGCCACGGACATGGGAAACCTGCAGGAACGGATCACGAGCACGAAGAAAGGTTCGATTACCTCGGTGCAGGCGATCTACGTTCCGGCCGACGATCTCACCGATCCGGCCCCGGCGACCTCGTTTGCACACCTTGACGCCACCACGGTGCTGAGCCGCCAGATCGCCGAACTCGGCATTTATCCCGCGGTCGACCCTCTCGATTCGACCTCCCGCATGCTTGATCCACGCATCATCGGCGACGAGCACTACAACGTCGCGCGCGAGGTCCAGCGTGTCCTCCAGACTTACAAGTCGTTGCAGGACATCATCGCGATCCTGGGCATGGACGAGCTCTCCGAAGAAGACAAAATGACGGTTTCGCGGGCACGCAGGATCCAGCGATTTCTGTCGCAGCCTTTCTTCGTGGCCGAGGTCTTCACTGGAACGCCGGGCAAGTTCGTCGAGCTTTCCGATACCATTCCGGCATTCAAGGCCATCGTCGAGGGTCAATACGACCACCTGCCAGAGGCTGCCTTCTACATGGTCGGGACGATCGAGGAGGCGGTCGAGAAAGCCAAGAAAATGGCGGTCGAGGCCGATTGAGATCGGGACTTTCCCATGAGCGAAGATAAAGTCAGTTTCGAACTTGCGACCCCGGAACGGCTGTTGCTGTCCACGGTCGCGGATATGGTCGTCGTTCCCGGACGCGAAGGTGATTTCGGCGTCCTGCCCGGTCACGCGCCACTTCTGTCAACGGTGCGTCCCGGCGTGATCGACGTTTATGAAGGCGAGCAGAACACCGAGCGAATTTTTGTCGCCGACGGATTCGCCGACGTCGTTCGTTCCCGCTGTACCGTTCTTGCCGGCGAGGCCGTGAAGGTTAGTGAGATCGACCGCGGGGCGGCCGAAAAGCGGCTCAAGGAAGCCGAGCAAGCTCTTGCCCACGCCGAAGAAGGCGAACGCGAGTCGGCGGAAGCCGCCGTTTCCGTTGCCCAAGCCCTCCTGGCCGCGGCATCGTAGCCAGCGGACGTCGGAAACCTCGCCAGCCGCGTTCGGATAATGGTTCACCCCTTTTTCGGATCGGACCATATGAAAATGCTGGAGATGGCGTAATTCCACACGGCGCCGACAATGGCGCCCGCCAGTCCGGCCAACCACCAAACCTCGTCGCGACCGTAAAGGAACGAAGCGACGCCGACGTTGGCGACGGCGCCAATGCCGCATGCGAGATAGAACATAAACAAGCCATAAATGAACTTGGCGCCTCGTAGGCGTTTGTCCCGGTAGGTCACTATATTGTTGAGGGCATAATTTCCGGTCATCGCCACCATGATCGCGACCGTTTGCGACCAAGCGAAGTTGAGCGTCGTCATGTGGAGGGCAAGATAGAGAATCGCCAGGTGGACGAAGAGGCCGACGCCGCCAACGGCCGCAAAAACAATAAAGCGTACCGGATGCCGGAACAGCTTGTTGCGAAGGAGCATCAAGTATTACCAGGCCACGACCGATTCGGGCGATGTCCCATGCTCTGTTGAAAAAGGCGAGGCAGGCATGGTTGGGCTTCGAGGCTAGGCGGCCTCTTTGATGGTTTCAATGGCGCTTTTCGCTTTTGCCTTTTTCACGTGATCCTCGAGGGCAGCTCTGAGGATGGGGAGTTGCCGGTAGGCCTTGAGGCGACGGAGGTCTTTTGGGCTTCCAGGAGGCCGGCGGCGGTCCATCGCAAGGCCATCTCGGCGTTGCGCCAGCGCTTGACATTGTGCTGCACCATCCTGACCGTTCCCAAGGCATTCTCGATGGCGTTGGTGCAGGCCAAGGAGCGCCTGAGCTTGGGCGGCAGGCCCAAGCGGATCACGGTGAGGATCTCATCCAGGCCCTCCAGGATGGAAGCCGAAACGCCGGGGGCCTCGGTCTCCAGGCGGCGCGCCAGGTTCTTCATGAGGCGTTCGGCTTTCTCGGCATCGTCTTGGTCCCAGGCTTGCCTGAGCGCCTTCTTGACGCCGGCATGAAGGCTTTCGTCGAGGCGCTCGATGATGTTGCGGCCCTTGTGGACCTGGCAGCGCTGGAGGGCGGCCACCGGCCCGAAGGTCCGCTTGATCGCCTTGGAGAGCGCCTTGGCGCCGTCGACGATGAAGAGCCGGGGCACTTCCGGGTCGAGGCCGCGGGCGGTCAGGTTGTCGAGCAGCGCCTGCACCGTGGCGGCATTCTCCGTGGCACCTTCGGCCAGGCCTAGAACATGCTTCTCGCCCGCGCCGTCGATGCCAATAGCTGCCAGCAACACGTGATCGCCGACGTGCAGCCCGTCGATCTGGATGACCAGGAGATCGAGATCCGAAAGGTCGCTGGCCAGGAAGGCCTTCAGCTTCTTGCGCGTCATGGCCACGAAGCGCCGCGAGACCGCGGACTTCGAGGTCGCATCGCCCGCGCGTGCCGGCAAGTCGCCGCTGGCCTCGCCGGGCAGGCGCACGGCGCGCGCGTACTTGCGGGTCGAAACCGTAAGCAGCATGATGTTCATCGCCCAGGACTGCAAAAGCGCCGGGTCCGAGAGCAACTCCCAGCTCGGCAAGCTCATCTCCTTGCCCGCAAGATCGCGCACCCGCGGGCGCGTCAGCTTCACCTTGCCCCCGTGATAGGCAATCTCGCTCTGGGTTGTCCCCCAGCGATGGCCCTGCCGCTCGGCCGTGCGGGCGTGGCGCGCTCCGCAGAGCACCTCGCTATCCTCGTCCAGCATCTCGCCCAGGGTCTCCACCCCGGCCAACAGGCAAAAGCGATCCACGCTCATGCGCAGATCATCAAAAGCCTCCGGCAAGGCCGGCGGCAACAGCGGAAGCGGGATCTCCAACAGTTTCGAAAGGCGGCTGTTCCGTGTAGTCTTGGTCATGGCGTCGTTCTCCTTGATGGATTCAACACCCAGAGCCTAACGGGCGAATGACGCCTACCTCACTTTTTCAACATCAGCCGGGACATTGCCCCGATTTTACGGCGTGGCGGGTGGTGGACGGCAGTTCCTTGAAGCGCGGCGGTGCCGAGGCGAAGATGTCCAGCGGCATTTAGAAGCCAATACCCGAAAGTCTGCGCCCGATTCCGAGAAACACGGCGCGCGGCAACAAAAAAATCCGCTCATGGGGTCATTCGCCTCGGCCTTGATGACACCGAGGCGACTTGCGAACTGACTGATGCGCGACTCGTCCCGATCGCCGACACCGCCGCCCTCTTTGTAACGGCCACGATATCGACGTTCCGGCGTTCTCGGGCGGCGTACGTTTCGGCCAACAGTGATGTTGTACTGCACGTCCATGACGGCGAAATAACGTGCCGAACTCGACAACATTCCTTCCATGCGGGCGGTCGTTCGGCCAACCGCACGGAACCGATTTCTACTTGTCAAGATCGTCGATTTCCCGTTGCAGCTTGAAGGCTGGCGAGGTGACGTGCGCCTCAATGTTCCGCAGGCGGCCTTCCAGGTCGCGGAACCGACGCCGCAGGCGATCGAACGCCCGGCCGGGATCCGTCCGTAACCAGCGCCAGAAGACTTCCTCGCCGGAGTTGGCGTAAAGACCCGCCGGTTTTTTTTCGAGCAACGCTCCGGCCAGGAAATAGACCACAAGGGTCGGCACCGTAAATACCATGAGGGACACGAACCCGGCCAGGCGGACGGCCCAAAGGTTGAAGCCAAGAAAATCGGCGACGCCGGCGCAGACCCCGAGAACGATTCCCCCGTGGGGGTCGCGGGTGAGTCGGCTGCGGTGGCAGGAATGTTTGCGGCGTTGGGTCATGGTTGTTTTTTCCAGTCAGTGGCCTCGGCTTCGAGGATCCGCTCGAGATTCGCGCGCGAGTTGGGCTGGGTTTCGTTTCCCGGATTCAGCCCGGCCGCGAGGGAGGCGATGCAGGCGTATCGATGGCCCGGGAACGTCCGCGAACTCAAGAACGTCGTCGAACGCGCGGTTTACCGGGCCCCAACAAGCACGGTGCCGATCTCGGAATTGTTTTTGGATCCGTTCGATTCTCCGTACCGCCCCGGATCCCCCCCGAGGTGTCCGGCGGTAGCGGCCGAGACCGAGCTTTCCGGTGGCACCGACTTCCGGGCCCGCGTCGCCGAACTCGAACAAGATCTCTTGTCGCGGGCCCTGGGCGCCAACCGCTTCAACCAACGCGCCACGGCGCGATTCCTTGGCCTGAGCCACGATCAGCTGAGGAACCAGTTGAGGAAACACGGAATGTCGAAATCCGAACTGGCCCCGGAGGCCAAAAACGTGTGATCCTTGCGCAAACGTCTGGCCCGATCATCCGGGGAATCCTTGCCCGTGCCTGGCACCGCCTGCTAGCGGTTTCCGGACAGGGTTGATGGCTGAACCGCGCTCAAAGGGGACTACACATGGAATCCGAAATTTCCGTCTTCGTCATTTCTGCCTTGGTGTTCAGCATCTTGCTGCTCTTTTTCGGCGTCAAGCGGGTGCCCCAGGGGATGGAATACACGGTGGAACGGTTTGGCCGCTTCACCAGGTCGCTCCGGCCGGGCCTCAATCTCATCGTTCCCCTCATGGATCGCGTCGGCCACAAGGTCATCATGATGGAATCGGTTCTGGACGTGCCCTCCCAGGACGTGATCACGAAGGACAACGCGGTGGTGGAGGTCAACGGCGTCGTCTTCTACCAGGTTCTCGACGCGGCCAAGTCGGCCTACGAAGTACGCGATCTGGAAAGAGCGTCCCTCAACCTGACGATGACCAATATCCGCACCGTCATGGGATCGATGGATCTCGACGAACTCTTGTCCAGGCGCGACGAGATCAACGCCCGTTTGCTCAGTGTCGTCGACGACGCCACGGCGCCTTGGGGAGTCAAGGTGACCCGTATCGAAATCAAGGACATCGCGCCGCCGAAGGACCTGGTGGAATCGATGGCGCGGCAGATGAAGGCGGAGCGCGACAAGCGCGCCTCCATACTCGAGGCCGAGGGCGAGCGCCAAGCGGAAATTCTGCGTGCCGAAGGGGAGAAGCGG
Source organism: Alphaproteobacteria bacterium (assembly GCA_965218865.1). Classification (GTDB taxonomy): domain Bacteria; phylum Pseudomonadota; class Alphaproteobacteria; order JAAXGF01; family JAAXGF01; genus CBDCME01. The sequence continues at coordinate 57,983 of CBDCME010000043.1, read as the reverse complement.
GCCGCCATTCTTGCCGCCGAGGGCCGCCGCGAATCGGCCTTTCGGGACGCCGAGGCACGGGAGCGCGAGGCCGAGGCCGAGGGCAAGGCGACCCAAATGGTTTCGGACGCGATCGCCAAGGGTAACATCCAGGCGGTCAATTATTTCGTGGCCCAAAAATACGTCGATGCCTTGTCACAATTCGCCACTTCGCCCAACGAGAAGATTTTTCTCCTTCCGGTAGAAGCGACGGGCATTCTCGGGGCCCTAGCGGGCATCGCCGAGATTGCCCGCCAGAGCTTCGGCAAGGGGGCCGGCAGCCAATGAAGTCGCTAGCCGACATCGCGTTTTGGCACTGGTGGATCCTGGCCCTGGTTCTGTTCGGCGTCGAGGTCTTCGCGCCGGGAGCCTCGTTTCTTTGGCTGGGGATCGCCGCCGTCACGGTCGGCCTCGTGATCTTGATCGCGCCCGAGGTGACGTGGCAGGTCCAGTTCATTCTTTTCGCGGTCTTGGCGGTCGCCAGCGTTATTGCCTGGCGGATCTATCTCCACCGCCATCCCACCCGATCCGACCAGCCGACCCTCAACCGCCGCGGCGAGCAATACGTCGGTCGCATATTCACCTTGAACGCCGCCATGGTCGATGGCCGCGGCACCATCCGGGTCGACGACACGACCTGGACGGTCATGGGCGACGACCTACCGGCTGGCGCCAAAATCCGCGTCACCGGCGTCGAGGGCACCGTCCTACGAATCGATTCGGAGTAGCTAGTGCACCGGTGCATTCACTTCGTTCACGCCCCCGTGCACCAGGCCCTTGTCGATGCATCAACTTTCCAAACTTCGGCTGTCGCCTCCGTTTGGGTCGATGCACTAGCGCGACCTTCGTTGATCCCGGTAAGTCAGTCGCCTGCGGCGGGGGCCAAACCCACCCCGTGACGCGCCACAGCCGAAGGAGAGATCGTCCCAGCGGCGCATCGTTGCGTTAGCCCCTCGGGGCTCCGAACGGGTCTGGATCAAGGCCCCGACGCGACCCCGGTACGACCTATCCGTTCCTCAGCAGCATTCACGGTGATGAAATCCAGTGTTTGCAAAGCCCAAATTTCTGAAACGGAAGGACTTATATTACGAATGGCTTGCCCGCCAACGCGGATCCATTGAATTAATTCCAGTTACTTGTCCGGAATGTAATCTAGACGTTAATCTCGCGGATATATGTTCTATCTGTGGCCGTTCTATTCTAAAGAAATGGCGATCTAAATTTCGAGATGATGAATCCGTAATAGGTGCTATTATAAGTTCTATAATAGGTGCTATAATCGGCATGATAATTAATTTAATTATAATCTTTGTAATGTTGGTCTTTCTTGAAAAGCTTATGCCAGAAAATATAATAATAAATAGTCGCCCGTGAAGAACGCGTAAGCGGCTGATGTTGGTAGCTCTTTCGGTTTGGCGAAGTAATCGGATTTGCAAGAAAACGGGTTTTGGGCCTGAATAGCTTGCGATTTGAAATAATTTATTTTGGGGATTCCCTTCCGTTGCGGAACGTGATTCTCTGCTCCCGTCGATTGGGATTGGAGAACTGTGATGAAGCCATCGCGCAAGGTGTCATCGGGAATAGAGGACCTGTTCCGCTCGCGGTTCGAAAACATCATCAACCTGCGCCACGAGTTGGTGGTGTTGGGGGGCCGGATCGCGTGGACTTTCTTCGACGAGACCTATGAAGCCTTGTATTCGGAGGAGGGTCGGCCGGGGGTCCCGACGCGGTTGATGGTTGGGCTGCACATCCTCAAGCATATGTTCGATCTCTCGGATGAGGAGGTCTGCGAGCGCTGGGTCTACGACCCATACTTCCAGTGCTTCTGCGGCGAAGAGTACTTTCAGCATGAGCTGCCCATGGAGCGCTCGTCGATGACCCGGTGGCGGGACCGGATCGGTCCGGAAGGTTTGGAGAAGGTATTCCAGGAGAGCCTGGCCGTGGCCCACCGGGTGGGGGCGCTGCGGGAGAAGGACCTCGAGCGGGTGATGGTGGACACCACCGTACAAGAGAAGGCGATTGCCTTTCCGACCGCCGCCAAACTGATGCAACGAGCCCGCGAGCGGCTGGTGCGACTGGCACGGGAGCACGGCATTGCCCTGCGTCAGTCCTATACCCGCCTGGCCGAGTATCAGAAGGTCCGGTCCTTGGCGATCGAAGGTCGCATCCACCAAGGAAAACTCGTCGGGAACGACCACGGCCTCGCCGCTTTGCGCCTGTAAAATGGTGGGGCTGCTTGCAGATTGCGTCGACCCGCCGTCTGTGTTCGTCGAACCGGAATTCGAATTCGTCCTATCGGTAACGGTCATGGCGCTCTCCCCCTTGTTACGACAGCGAACCGAGTTGGTTCCCCCTTAAAATTCCGACCACGTGTTTCCAGGACGCCGTCGATGAATACGATTTTTAATCTCCATTCCGGGCGTCCGCTATGACGGGGGTTCATCGGTTTTGTGTTAGCGGGATCACAGTCCCCGATTTATTCGTAGCCATGGCCTGATAAACACCACGTACCGACCGTGATCGCGAATTTCCGGAGCTGCCGCGAAGTGTTCATTAGTCGTCCGTGAAGAACCCTGATTTCAAGCTGAAGCGGCGATTGGGTTTGCGGTGGGGTGCGAGATGTCGCTGAGGAGCGCGGCCAGGATTTGGACAAACAAACGCCTCGCTGGATTCCCATCTCAAGTGCAACACCGAGGTTTTTGAGGAAGGCCTCGGCGGGTGTAATGAAGCCGAGGCATTTTCTGGGTGTGGAGTTGAGGCACCAGGTGAGGTCCTCGACGTCACGGGGGGTGTAATCGGTGATGTTGGTTTTGCGGGGCATGTCCCTTCGGAGCAAGCCGTTGGTGTTCTCGACGGTGCCGCGCTGCCATGGCGAGTGGGGATCGCAGAAATAGGCGTGTAGGCCGAGTTGGTTCTCCAGTTCGCGATGGCCGGCGAATTCGGAGCCGTTGTCGAAAGTAATGGTTTGGCGGGCGCGGACGGGAAGGCAGCCGAGGCTCGCCTGCACGGCCTCGCGGGTTTCCAGCGCGGTTTTGCTTTCCAAACAAGCAGTGAGCGTGAAACGAGTCATGCGTTCACACAGGGTCAGCAGGTTGCCCCGCTGGGTGCGGAACTGCATCAAGTCTCCTTCCCAATGGCCGAATTCCTCGCGCGAAGCCACGGTTTCCGGGCGTTGCGCGATCGGTCGGCGATTGGGGATCGGTTCCCGGCGCCTCTTGAAGTAGCGCCGTCCCCGGCTGGTCTTGGCCCGGGGCAAGTAACGATACAGCCCATCCGGGCGCACTTTGGGCCGGTAGATGAAGCGGTAGATTGTCTCGGGGCTCACTGTGTGTTCTGATCCTTCGAGCTTGAGCCTGCCGGCAATCTGTTCTGGTGACCATCCCATAGCAAGTCGGTCGCGGACGCAGTCGCCGAGCCGGCTCAGGCACTCGATCCGCGATACCCTCCGGCACCGCGATAGCGCCATACGTTCCGCCGATGCTGCCTTGTAGCCGCCCTTGGGCAGCGAATTCCGCTTCAACTCACGCCAAATGGTGGTCGGGTGCCGACCCATCAGGCGAGCAATTTCGCGACGAGATTTACCGGCTTCATGAAGCCGGTAAATCTCAACTCGATCGTCCAACACGAGCTGATCATATTGCATTCCCATAGCAACTCCGGATCATACCGGCGTTGCACTTGGTTTGAGAATTTAGGCTCAGCCATTTGAGGACAAGGCGGTAGTTGTAGCCGGCGCCGGCGAGGATGGCGTTGATCTTGTCGCCGTCGCGGCCTTTGAGGAAGTTGCGCCCCAGCCTGCCATCGCTCTTGAGATGTCCGATCACGGCCTCGACGGCGGAGCGCCGCCTGAGCTCCTTCTTGATCGTCGGCGTGATGCCGCGTTTCTGGCCTGATCTAAAGACGCGGTGTTTGTTGGGGTAATCGTGGCCCTGGTATCCCTTGTCGACATAGATGCGCTCGGCCGATATCCCCGTCCAGCGTTCCATCTCTTCGATCACCTGCCTCAAGGTGTGGCCATCATAGGGATTGCCGTGGAAGGCCTTGACGTGGGCGACGAACTGGCCGCCGGGGGGGCGGGAATTGGTCGCCGCCACGGAGACCTTGCAGCCGAACTCGTACGGCTTGTGCGCCTTCCCTTTGCCGATGCATTCGACCTCGGGCGCGTGGAGCGAATAGACCTTGGGCAAGGGGTCGCGCCGCTTCTGGGTCGACACCCGCTCGGCCAGCCACAAGGGGCGGCGGAAGGGATCCCGTAGGCTCTCCTCCTGGGCCGTCTTGCGGCGGATGTCGCGGACGGTGCGCCCGAGATAGGTCTTGAGCTTGCGCAGGGCCTTGTTGGCCCGCTTGTGCTGTTTGGCATGGCGGTAGCGGCCTTGCATGATCAACGCCCTCTTGCCCAGGTGGGTATAGGACTGACGCAGGGCAATGCCGTGCTCCCGTGCCAGTCGCACCAGCCGCTCGCGGGCTCGTTGCATCAGTTTGGCGTCGGTCGGAAAGGCAATCGCCTTCTCTTGTACGGTGGTGTCCACCGTCACCCGCTCGAGGTCCTTCTCCCGCAGCGCCCCCACCCGGTGGGCCACGGCCAGGCTCTCCTGGAATACCTTCTCCAAACCTTCCGGCCCGATCCGGTCCCGCCACCGGGTCATCGACGAGCGCTCCATGGGCAGCTCATGCTGAAAGTACTCTTCGCCGCAGAAGCACTGGAAGTATGGGTCGTAGACCCAGCGCTCGCAGACCTCCTCATCCGAGAGATCGAACATATGCTTGAGGATGTGCAGCCCAACCATCAACCGCGTCGGGACCCCCGGCCGACCCTCCTCCGAATACAAGGCTTCATAGGTCTCGTCGAAGAAAGTCCACGCGATCCGGCCCCCCAACACCACCAACTCGTGGCGCAGGTTGATGATGTTTTCGAACCGCGAGCGGAACAGGTCCTCTATTCCCGATGACACCTTGCGCGATGGCTTCATCACAGTTCTCCAATCCCAATCGACGGGAGCAGAGAATCACGTTCCGCAACGGAAGGGAATCCCCAAAATCAATTATTTCAAATCGCAAGCTTTTCAGGCCCAAAACCCGTTTTCTTGCAAATCCGATTACTTCGCCAAACCGAAAAAACTACCAACATCAGCCGCTTACGCGTTCTTCACGGGCGACTCGTTAAGGTGGAATCAAGGCGGGTGGCCACGGTCAACACCGGCCCCGGGAGTGCGCCGATCAAGGCAAGAGGTTTATGGCTTCGGGGTGACGTTGTCGCCGCACTGGGCCGCGTGGCGTAAATGGTGGTCGGCCAAGACGCACGCGAACATGGCCTCGCCGACCGGGGCGGCGCGGATACCGACGCAAGGATCGTGGCGGCCCTCGGTGACGATCTCGACCTCTTCGCCCTCAACGGTGACGCTCTTTCTGGGGATGCGGATCGAACTCGTCGGCTTGACCGCGAAGCGGGCGACGATGTCCTGGCCGGTGGAAATTCCGCCCAGGACGCCGCCCGCGTGATTCGACAAGAAACTTACGGAGCCGTCCTCGATGCGCATTTGATCAACGCTGTCCTCGCCGGCCATGGCGGCGGCGGCGAAGCCGGCGCCGATCTCGAATCCCTTGACCGCGTTGATGCTCATGAGGGCCTTGGCGAGGTCGGCGTCGAGGCGATCGTACACCGGCGCGCCGAGGCCGGCTGGGACGCCGCTGGCGACGACCTCAATCACTGCGCCGGCGGACGATCCAGCTTTGCGCGCGCCGTCGAGATGATCCTCCCAGCGTTTGGCCGCGGCCGGATCGGGACACCAGAACGGATTTCGCTCCACTTCCGCCCAATCCCACTTTTCGCGTTCGATGGCGTGGGGGCCGATCCGGATCACCGCGGCGCGAATGGTGATCGCCTCGCCCAGGACCTTGCGCGCGATCGCTCCGGCAGCAACGCGCATGGCGGTTTCACGGGCGCTGGCCCGCCCTCCTCCCCGGTAGTCGCGAATGCCGTACTTGAGCTGATAGGTGTAATCGGCGTGTCCGGGGCGGAATCGCTTTTTGATCGCCTCGTAGTCGCGCGACCGGGCGTCCTCGTTGATGATTACGAGGGCTATGGGAGTGCCCGTCGTTCGGCCCTCGAAGACACCGGAAAGGAGTGTGACCCGGTCCGATTCGCGGCGTTGGCTGGTGAAACGCGATCGCCCGGGTCGTCGGCGGTCGAGCCACGGTTGAATATCGGATTCGCTCAGGGGGATTCGCGGTGGAACCCCGTCGATAACGCATCCGATCTGCGGCCCGTGGCTTTCGCCCCAGGTCGTGAATCGGAACATATGGCCGAAGCTGTTTCCGCTCACTGCTGCCAGCCGGCGGTACCCCTAGACGACGGAAATGTCGGGCGCGTCGACGGCCTTCATTCCGACCACGTGGTAGCCGCAGTCGACGTGATGGACCTCGCCGCTGACCCCGGAGGAAAGATCGCTCAACAGATACAGGGCCGCCCCGCCGACGTCGCCGATGTTCAAATTCCGCTTCAAGGGGGAATTATACTCGCTCCATTTCAGGATGTAGCGAAAATCGCCGATACCCGAGGCGGCCAGCGTCTTGATCGGTCCCGCGGAGATGGCGTTGACCCGTATTCCTTCGCCGCCCAGATCGACGGCAAGGTAGCGGACGCTCGCCTCCAACGCCGCCTTGGCCACCCCCATGACGTTGTAGTGCGGCATCACCCGCTCGGCCCCCGAATACGTCAGCGTCAAGAGACTGCCGCCTTTTGTCATCAGGGGCAACGCGCGGCGGCACAATTCGGTGAAGGAATAACAGGAGATTTTCAGCGTCCGGGCAAAGTTATCCGCCGTCGTGTCGACGTACCGTCCCTTGAGCTGTTCCTTGTCCGAATAAGCGATGGCATGAACGAGGAAATCAAGCTGTTCCCACTTTTCGTCGAGGGTGGCGAAAACTCGGTCAAGGCTCGCCGGTTCCTCGACGTCACAATCGATGACGATATTGGCACCGACGCTCTCGGCCAGGGGAAGCACACGCTTTCCCAGGGCGGCCCCTTGGTGAGTGAAGGCGAGCTCGGCGCCATGCTCGGCGAGGGAACGGGCGATTCCCCAAGCCAGCGAGCGCTCGTTGGCAACTCCCAAAATAAGGCCCCTTTTGTCTGCCATAATTTGGCTCGCACCGCTCATCGGAGCCTCGTATAGGAATCCTGACCGTAGCTGGTGGCATCCTACACGAATGCGGATTCGGGTCAAATTCGCGGTGTTCCGTCCTTGTGACTTACGCGAGGATGCTTCGCGGGGACGACCGATGCGTATACCCTGGGCCATCTGGCGCCCCCGGACGATGACCGAAACCAGCGGACGCTAATGCTTCGCAACCGAAGAGCCCGAACGAGCATGTCCGATCCAGAGGACCCCATTACCCTATTCGGTGAATGGTACGCGGAGGCGGCGCGTTGCGGACTGCGCGAACCCACCGCGGCCGCCATGGCGAGTGCCGATTCCAATGCTCGTCCATCGGTGCGCATGGTTTTGCTCAAGTGTTTCGACGCCGAAGGTTTTGTCGTCTACACCAACTTCGACAGCCGCAAGGGCCGCGAGCTCATCGCCAATCCCCATGGCGCGCTATGTTTTTATTGGATGCCGATCGACAAGCAGGTGCGAATCGAAGGTCCCGTGGCGCCGGTGAGCGAGGCCGAGGCCGAAGCCTATTTCGCCAGCCGTACACGCGACAGCCAGATCGGGGCCTGGGCGTCGCCGCAATCTCGGCCGATGGAAGGCCGTTTCGAGCTTGAAAAGCGGGTGGCCCAGGCGGCGATGCGGTTCGGCCTGGGAAAAATCCCGAGGCCACCGTACTGGTCGGGATTCCGTCTCCGACCCGAGAGGATCGAATTCTGGCGCCAGATGCCGTTTCGCCTCCACGATCGGCTCCTGTACAGCCGCGTGAACGACGATTGGTCGCTTCAGCGCCTGTATCCTTGATTCCAACTCCCATGTTGTCGTCTGGCCGAAGACGCCCTGCTCGATACGCCTTGGAACCGGTCCCAATCGGTCGCCAAGCGAAAGCGGCTCCGTAACACCACCGATGACAACTTCCGCCTTGTCGGGTTGACGGCTTCCGAAGTACCTTTGTGCTAGCTTGCATGGATGCTCATCTACGAAGGTGCCCGACGCGGCGATGTGAAATGCCCGTTTGGCGGCGGTGGGCCGGCCAATCCCAGTTTTCAAGGATTGGACGCGGTTGTGCTCCGGGCGGCGGTGATCCCGTCAAAACGATTTCATTATCGCGTACGTTGACCAAGGATCGGGTATTGCTTGCTTAGAGGTTTTGGCTGGGATGGTGGAAATTCTCGTAGTCGCGGCCGATGATTCGGCCCGGGATCTGATCTCGGCGGCAATCGAGCCAACCATGCTCACGATGTCGTCGATGGCGTCCGACGACATCGGGGAAAGCACCGAAGTCGAGACGACACCTTCCGCGATCGTTTTTCACCTGACCAACGGCGCGGCGAAAGGGTTGGAGGTGCTGCGGCGGATTCGCGGGGTTGCGTTGCTGGCCAAAATCCCCGTCGTCGTCCTGGCCGACGACGCGGACACCGAGAACCTGTGTCGCGGTTCGGAAATCGAGGTGGCGGAATACGTGCAGCGGGGCGCGGCTCCGGCGGAACTACGAGCCGCCATCGAGCTCTCGCTTGCCGGAACGTCACGGGCAACGGGCGGCATCTCGGCCGCCGGTGTCGCCGACATTTTGACTGCCAGTCTGGAAAACCACCCGGGTGGCGTGCTGGTGTTCGACGCCGATGATCGGCTTGTCGCCTGCAACGCCGTGGTTTACAGCCTTTATTGGCCGATCGCGAAGCAGCTCAGGGCGGGGCTCGGCTATTCAGAGTTCCTCGAGGCCCTGCGTGAATCCGCGGTCGTCGATTTGCGTGGACGGACTCCGGACTCGTGGCGGAAAGCGCGGCTCGAGGGCCACGGCAAGGACACCGTCGCCTATGAGGAACATTTGAACGATGGCCGCACCCTGTTCGTCGTTCAGTACCGGACCGAAGGGGTTGGGACCAGCATCATCAACCTCGACATCACGCACGTCACTGCTCGCCAGAAGGGATCGCGGGGGCGGGAAAAGCGCTTCAGGAGACTGGTCGAGATCGGCATCGCCCTGTCGGCCGAACGAAACCACGCGGGATTGTTGGAGTCGATTCTGCTCGAGGCCAAGTCGATCTGCAACGCGGATGGCGGCACTATTTACTTGCACGAGAAGGAGGCCGGCCCAAAGGACGACAAGAAGGGTTCCCCGGGAGGGTATCTGAGGTTCGCGATCGTGATGAATGATTCGCTGGATATCGCCTTGGGCGGCACGACCGGAAAAAAGGTACCGTTCGATCCGCTTCCCCTCCACGATCGGCATTCGGGCGCCCCCAACCACGCCAACGTCGCCACCCACGTCGCCCTGAGCGGCAAGACCGTCAACATCGCCGATGCTTATGACGTCGATGGTTTCGATTTCTCGGGGACCAAGGCGTTCGATTTAAAAAGCGGCTACCGCTCGACCTCGTTCCTGACCCTGCCGATGAAAAACCGGGCGGGCTACGTGATCGGCGTACTGCAGCTCATCAATGCACGGGACCACAACGGCTGGAACGTGGTTCCCTTCGATCCGGGACGACAGCAGTTGATAGAGGCCTTGGCGTCGCAAGCCGCCGTGGCCATCGACAATAAGCGATTGCTGGATGAGCAGAAGGTTCTTCTCGACTCATTCATCCGCTTGATCGCCGACGCGATCGACCGGAAGTCTCCCTACACGGGGGGGCATTGCAAGCGTGCACCCATGATCGCCGAGATGTTGGCCGAAGCGGCCTGCGAGGCCGACGATGGTCCGTTCAAGGATTTCGATCTCAACGAGGAGGAATTCTACGAACTACACATCGCCGCTTGGCTTCACGATTGCGGCAAGATCACGACCCCCGAGTACGTCGTCGACAAGGCGACCAAATTGGAAACGATTTACGACCGCATCAAAACCGTCAAGTTGCGGTTCGAGGTTCTCAAGCGCGAAGCCGAGATCGACTATCTCAAGGCCTTGTCGGCCGCTGACGCCGACCCGGCGGCACTGGAAGCCGTTTACAAGGAACGCCTGGCGAATATCGACGGAGATTTCGAATTCATCGCAAAGGCCAACATCGGCGGCGAATTTCTTGGTCCCGACAAGATCGCCCGAATCGAGGAGATCGGCGCCCTGCGGTGGCGGGGACTCGACGGGGAGGAAGAAAGCCTGTTGAGCGAGGAGGAAATAATGAATCTGAGCATCAGCCGCGGCACCCTGACGAACAAGGAGCGGAAGATCATCAACGACCACGTGACCGTCACGATCGAGATGCTCGAGGCGTTGCCGTTTCCGGAAAATTTGCAGCGCGTGCCCGAGTACGCGGGCGGCCACCACGAAAGGATGAACGGGACCGGCTACCCAAACGGTTTGACGGGCGCCGAAATGTCGATTCCGGCGCGAATGATGGCGGTCGCCGACATCTTCGAGGCCTTGACCGCGCCCGACCGACCGTACAAACGCGGCAAGACCCTGAGCGAAACCCTGCGGATCATGTCACGCATGAGCCGGGGGCAGCACGTCGATTCGGACCTGTTCAGGCTGTTCCTCAACGCCGGCCTGCATATGAAGTACGCGGAGGAACACATGAACCCGGAGCAAATAGACGACGTCGACGTCGAGGCGATCACGAAAATCGCCGAGGAAGACGAGGCCCGCTGAAGGTATGAAACCCGGGCGAACGGTTGTCCTGACCGGCGCCAGCCGCGGCATTGGCCACGCCACGGCGATGCGTTTCATCGAGGCGGACTGGAGCGTGATCACCTGTTCACGCGACTCGGTGCCGGCTCAGTGCATGGTCGGTGATTCCCGCCATCGTCATATCGCGGCGGACCTCGGGGAAGCCTCCGATCTCGAGCGCTTCGTCAGCGAGGCAAACGGGCTTCTCGGCGATCGTCCGCTTCACGCCCTGGTCAACAACGCGGGGCTATCCCCCAAGACCGATTTCAAGGAACGGCTCGGATGTCTGAACGGCAACCCCGCTCACTGGCGCGCGGTTTTCGAACTCAATTTATTCGCCCCCTTGATTCTTTCCCGAGGGTTCGCCGCGGCCCTGCACAAGGGCCAGGGCGCGATCGTCAACGTGACCTCGATCGCCGGGCATCGCGTTCATCCGTTCGCCGGCAGCGCCTACAGTACCTCGAAGGCGGCGTTGTCGGCCCTGACCCGGGAAATGGCGGCCGAGTTCGCGCACCTCGGCGTCCGCGTCAACGCGGTCGCGCCGGGTGAAATCGAAACCGCGATGCTGTCGCCCGAAACCGAGGTCCTGATTCCCCGCATCCCCTTGCATCGGCTGGGCGTGCCGCGGGACGTCGCGGGCACGATTTTTTACTTGTGTTCGGACGATTCGGCCTATGTGACCGGCGCCGAAATCATGGTAACCGGCGGTCAACACGTGTTTTGAACCACGGCGTGGACCGCGCCCGCTCCGGCCGCCGTTGTCGCCGATCGTTTCGGCATGCCAGGTGAGCCGAGTCATCGTTATCGCGGACGTCTATGCTAAAGTGCCGCGTCATGTGGCACCACGTGCTGGATCTCAATTCCTTTTACGGCAGTCATCTGGGCCAGATGGCGCGCCGCCTCGTGCGCCGGCGAATCCGGGAAATGTGGCGTAACGTCAAGGGCCGGCGAATTCTGGGACTCGGCTACGCGACCCCCTATCTGCGGCCCTTTCTGGGTGAGGCGGAGCGGCTATTCGCGTTCATGCCGACCCGGCAGGGCGCCGTTCCCTGGCCGCCCGAGGGACGTGGCCTCGTGGCCCTCACCGACGAGGCCGATTTGCCCTTGTCCGACAACGCCGTCGACCTCGCGCTTCTGGTCCATGCCGTGGAGTGCAGCGAACAATTGCGGCCGATGCTGCGCGAGGTGTGGCGGGTCATGGCGGTGGGGGGACGGGTGCTGGTGGTGGCGCCGAACCGGCGCGGGGTCTGGGCCTGGCTGGAACGATCGCCCTTCGGCCACGGCCATCCCTTCAGTCCGTCGCAGTTGTCCAAAATCTTGCGGGAATGCATGTTCATACCCGAACGCACCACGACGGCGCTCTATTTGCCGCCGGTCCGTTCTCGCGTGATGTTGGGTTCGGCGACCGGCTGGGAGCGCCTGGGCGAACGCTGGGGGCGACCCTTCGCCGGCGTCATCCTGGTCCAGGCGGAAAAGCAGGTATACGCGGCGAAGCTGGTCGGCGCGCGGCGCCGGCGCACCCTGGTCTTTCCTGGCCTCATCGGCGCCGGTCGAGGGCCGTCCTAGTGTTTCGTCACATTTAAAAGATCCCCAAGGGACTGGAACTATGCGATTATGCCTGCATGGGAACAACCGCTTGTATTTGGGTATCTCCTGGCGACCGGAGCCGACTGGAGCGGCTGGTTTCGGGCCGGAATACCCCCCAGAAGCATGTCTGGCGTGCGCGGATCGTGCTTCTGTCCGGGGATCGTCTCGGGACGATGGCGATCATGCGTCAAGTAGGCAAGAGCAAGCCGACGGTGTGGCGCTGGCAGGAACGCTTCCTCGAGGAAGGGGTCGACGGACTGTTGCGGGATCGGGACCGGGGGTCCGGCAAGCCCCCCTTGGGCGCCGCGGTGAAATCGCTGGTGTTGACGAAGACGATGCGGGAGGCACCGCCGAACGCGACCCAGTGGAGTGTTCGCACGATGGCCAAGGCCGTCGGAATCAGCCAGTGTGCAGAGGATCTGGGCCGAGTATGGATTGAAGCCGCATCTGATTTCCATCTTCAAGGTCTCGAACGACCCGAGGTTCGCCGAGAAGGTGGAGGACGTTATCGGGCTTTACCTGAACCCGCCGGACAAGGCGCTGGTTCTTTCGGTCGACGAGAAGAGCCAGGTTCAGGCTCTCGACCGCACCCAGCCCGGCCTGCCGATAAAGAAGGGCCGCGCCGGCACCATGACCCACGATTACAAGCGCAACGGCACGACGACGCTGTTCGCGGCGCTCAACGTGCTCGACGGCACGGTCATCGGCCAATGCATGAAGCGGCACCGGCACCAGGAGTTCCTCCGTTTCCTGCGCCGGCTCGACCGCAAGACGCCGAAGCGGCTCGACATCCACTTGATCGTCGACAACTACGCCACCCACAAGCATGCCAAGGTCAAGGCGTGGCTGGAAAAGCACCCCCGCTTCCATTTCCACTTCACGCCGACGTCGGCCTCCTGGCTGAACCAGGTCGAACGCTTCTTCGCCGAAATCACCCAAAACGCCATCCGCCGGGGCGTCTTCAAGAGCGTCCCCGAACTGGAGGCGGCCATCGACGACTATCTCGCCAAGCACAACGAGAACTCCAAACCCTTCGCCTGGACCGCCACCGCCCGAGACATCCTCAAAAAAGTGTATCGAGCTCGGAACACCCTCAATCAGGTGAAGAAGGGTACCGTTTAAATGAGTCGGAACACTAGCGCACCGGCGCATTCACTTCGTTCACGCCCCCGTGCACCAGGCCATTGTCGATGCATCAACTTTCCAAACTTCGGCTGTCGCCTCCGTTTGGGTCGATGCACTAGCAGCGCGTAAGCAAAAACACCGCTTGGACGCCGAATAGGTTGGCCTGCCTTATCTTTTGCCCGACATCCTTTGGCGCGCCGTGACGGCCAAGCGAAATCGCGCGTTGGATGCGAATGTCCAGACTCTCGCAAAGGGCAAAGAAATCGGTGATCGTGCAGAGATGGATATTCGGGGTCCTGTACCACGCGTCCATCAGCATGTCGGTGACGGGCATGCGGCCGTGCCACAATAGCTGCCAACGGCATTGCCAATGTCCGAAATTGGGGAAGGAGACTATCGCGAATCGGCCAATTCTCCTCAATTCGAGGAGCACCGCCCGAGGGTTGCGCGTTTCCTGAAGCGTTTGGCTGAGAACCACGTAGTCGAAAGCCTCGTCGGGATAATCCTTGAGGTCCGTATCCGCGTCGCCCTGGATCACCGAAAGGCCTTGGCTCACGCAGGAGTTGACGCCTCGCTGGCTCAACTCGATGCCGCGCCCGTCAACGAGTTTTTGGTGGATGAGGTAATCGAGTAGTTTGCCGTCGCCGCAACCGACGTCGAGAACGCGGGTCCCGTCCTCGACCAATTCCGCGACAACCTCCAAATCCGACGGTAGCCGAACTCGCCCCAGCGCGGTCATTTCCGGCCTAGGCCCCGGTGCTCGGCCGCGCCCTCGAGAAAACCCGCGAAGGTGGCGTGAAACTCCGGCTCGTCCAGGAGAAACGCGTCGTGCCCCTTGTCGGTTTCTATCTCGACGAAACTTACGTCGGCGGCGACGACGTTCAGGGCCCGCACGATGTCCCGGTTTTCGCTGGTCGGGAACAGCCAATCGCTGGTGAACGAGATCAGGCAAAAGCGCGTACGGACGCCGCGGAAAGCGTTGGCGAGAACGCCGCCGTGCTCGGCGGTGAGATCGAAATAATCCATCGCCCGGGTGATGTAGAGGTAGGAATTGGCGTCGAATCGGTCGACAAAAGTGATCCCTTGGTGGCGCAAATAACTTTCGACCTGAAAATCCGCGTCGAAACCGTAACTCAGTGACTTTCGGTCCTGCAATTCACGGCCGAACTTTCGGTGCAACGCCCCTTCCGACATGTAGGTGATATGGGCCGCCATGCGGGCTACCGCCAATCCGCGCACGGGGCGGACGCCGTATCGTTGGTAGTCGCCGCCCCGCCAATCGGGATCGGCCATGATCGCTTGACGTCCGACTTCGTGAAAAGCGATATTCTGCGCTGTGTGCCGTGCCGAGGTGGCAATGGGAACGGCGGAGAATACGCGCTCGGGATAACTCGCGACCCATTCGAGGACCTGCATGCCGCCCATCGACCCCCCCGTGACACAAAACACGTCGGGTATTTCGAGGTGGTCGAGCAACATTGCCTGGGCTCGCACCATGTCGGCGATCGTGATCACGGGGAAACGCAGTCCGTAGGGTTGACCGGTCGCGGGGTCGTCGTCCATCGGTCCCGTGGTGCCGATGCAGCCGCCAAGAACGTTGCTGCAAATAATGTGAAAACGGTCGGTGTCGAGGGTCTTGCCCGGGCCGACCATTTCCTCCCACCAGCCGGGACGACCGGTTAGCGGATGCGGTCCGACAAGGTGCTGATCGCCGGTCAGCGCGTGGCAAACGAGAATGGCGTTCGACTTGTCCGCGTTCAGGGTACCGCAAGTGCGGTAGGCGACCGTGAAGGGGCCCAGATCAACCCCGCGGTCGAGGCGCAACGGCGACCTCTCCCCAAGTCGAACATGGGGATGCAGCAAGAGCTTGTCGCGGTCGGTATTCGTGCTTGCCACTTCGGTTGAGCCGTTTCACGGGTGTCGGACTGCCGTTGCTGGTGTTCGGGAAACATAGCTAGGTTGTAGGTCCGGCTCGTGTCAACGATTTCTTCGTGTTCCATTCCGTTCGGCGCTCGTTGGGGCCGATCAAATCATTGCTCCGCTAAGCACTCCAGAGATTTCGGCGATGCCGAACGGGACAATTCTTGGCAAGCAATTTCTTTGATTTTCGGTCAAGTCGGGTCTACTACTACCGCTCTTTTTCGGGCCCGCGCCAGTCCACGTCCGTTGCTCGTTGGAACCATGAACCGCCCACGTGTTTCTCTCTCCTCCCTGCGCCGCCAGATCGACGGCGTCGACGATCGAATCCACGATCTCTTCATGAATCGTGCCGAGATCGTCGAGAAGATCGGCCAAGCCAAGAGCCGGGGCGGAAGGGTCGCGATCTTCCGGCCGGCGCGAGAGGCCGAAATTTTGCGTCGCCTGGTGAAGCGGCATAAGGGGGCGATGCCGATTTCCGCCGTGGTCAGGGTATGGCGTGAGATGGTCGCCGCCTTCCTGGCCATTCAGGGACCCTTCTCGGTCGCTGTTCAGGCGCCGGAAAAGTCCGTCGGCTACTGGGATTTGGCACGTGACCATTATGGATCCTGTACCCGAATGAGTCTCCACGGGCCGGCCAATCGGGTGATTCAACGGGTGGTCGATCGCACGGCGACGGTGGGCGTTCTGGTGGCTCCGCAGGATGATGATCGCGATCCTTGGTGGCGTCATCTGCCGATGATCGGAGAGCACATGCCGCGGGTTGTCGCGCGGCTGCCGTTCGTCGATAACAGCAATGGCCGATTCGAGAACCTCAGCGCCCTTGCCATCGCCCAAGTTGACCAGGAAAAAACCGGTGACGACGCTTCGCTCATCGTCGTCGACGCCAGCGCGGAGTATAGCCGCGCCAAGCTGAGCGAGAGGATCATCGGCTCGGGCCTGCCCGCCAACATCATCGCCGTTTGGCAAGATAAGAGGGAACCAGGCTCCCGTCTGCATCTGGTCGAGATCGCGGACTTCGTCGGCGACAACGACGTCCGGCTGGCTCGCTTCGAGGAAAAGATGGGCGAGCACTGCAAACGTGTGGTTCGGCTGGGCGGTTACGCCGTGCCACTCGGACAAACCGACGCCAAATAGGACCGTCCCCATGGCCAGTCTTACGCCACGCCCCGGAATTCTCGACATCACTCCTTATTTCGGTGGCAAGTCGTCCATCGACGGGTTTCCAGCTGACCGTATCGTCAAACTCGCCTCGAACGAATCTGCCCTGGGACCAAGTCCACGGGCGGTGGCGGCCCACCACGAAGCCGTGAACCATCTGGCCCGATACCCCGACGGCGGGGCAACGGCGTTGCGAGAAACCCTGGCCAATCATCACGACTTGGACGTCCGACGCATCGTCTGCGGAAACGGTTCGGACGAACTCATCGGCCTCTTGGCCCGCGCCTACGCGGGTGGCGGTGACGAGGTGTTGATGAGTCGGTACGGATTCCTGGTTTATCCGATCGTGGCGCGGGCCGTCGGGGCGCGACCCGTGATGGCTCCCGAGATCGATCTAACGGCGGACGTCGACGCCCTCCTTGCGCGGGTTACGCCGCGAACCCGAATCGTGTTTCTGGCCAACCCGAATAATCCGACCGGCAGTTATCTTTCTAGGAGTGCCCTTGGCCGGCTCCACGCGGGTCTTCCCGGCGACGTGCTCCTGGTCGTCGACGCGGCCTACGCGGAATACGTCGGAGCGGCGGATTACGAATCCGGACGCGGCCTCGTCGACGACTTCGACAACGTCGTGATGACCCGAACCTTTTCGAAGATCCACGGCCTGGCCGGGTTGCGCCTGGGATGGGCTTATTGCTCCTTGGCGGTGGCCGAGATTCTCAACCGTTTGCGTGCTCCCTTCAACGTCAACGCGCCGGCCCTCGCCGCTGGCGTCGCGGCGCTCGGGGACGTCGCCCATACCCGTGCCTCAAGGCGCCATAACGAAACTTTCCGTCCGTGGCTCGAGGCCGCGCTCGGCGACTTGGGCCTCCAGGTCTATCCCAGCGTGGCCAATTTCGTTCTCGTTCGTTTTCCGCCCAATTCCGGTCGCGACGCCGAGACCGCGAACGCCTTTCTCACCGGCAAGGGGATCATTCCCCGTACGTTGGGTAATTACGGCTTGCCCGAGTGCCTCCGCATCACTGTCGGCACCGAACCGGATCTTAGGGCCCTGGTCACGGCGCTGGCCGAATTCATGGGTTGATACATGGCCGAGGCTCCCCTTTTCCAGCGCATGGTTTTCATGGGTATCGGCTTGATCGGCTCGTCGCTCGCTCGGGTGGTGCGGCGCGATGGTCTGGCCGGGCATAGCGTCGCTTGCTCGCGGACACCCGAGACGCTGGCGAAAACGGCGGAACTCGGGTTGGTCGATAGCGTCGCGCTTGATCCCGCCGAGGCCGTGCGCGACGCCGACCTCGTCATTCTCTGCACCCCTCTCGGCGCTTATCCCGCCGCCGTAAGGGCGATGGCTCCGAACCTGGCCAAGGGCGCCATTGTTACCGACGTTGGTTCGGTCAAGGAGGCGCCGATCCGCGAGATCGGTCCCCTGATTCCCGAGGGCGTGCATTTCGTGCCGGGCCACCCTGTCGCCGGAACCGAGCATTCGGGTCCGGAAGCGGGTTTCGAGACTCTGTTCGAAGGGCGCTGGTGCATCTTGACACCCCCGCCCGGGACCGATCCCACCGCGGTCGAACGCGTTGCGGAGCTCTGGCGGCGGGCCGGAAGCATGATCGAGATCATGGATGCCGCCCGCCATGACAAGGTCCTGGCGATCACGTCCCATCTACCCCATCTCATTGCCTACAATATCGTCGGCACCGTGTTCGATCTCGAGGAAAGCACGCAAACGGACGTGATCAAGTACGCGGCCGGTGGCTTTCGTGAATTTTCCCGAATCGCCGCCTCCGACCCGATCATGTGGCGGGATATTTTCATGGGCAATCGGGATGCCGTCCTTGAGATGCTGGGCCGCTTCAGCGAGGATCTATCGCGCTTGCAACGAGCGATCCGTTGGGGCGAGGCGGAGGAACTGGAAAAGCTGTTCACGCGCACGCGCAGCATTCGCCGCGGCGTCATCGAGGCGCGTCAAGCGTGACGTTTTCTTTCCGGATCGGCGACAATGCCATAATCGCCTAACCGGATCGCCCACTAGCCGCGACAACAAAGTGCGATTGGTCGCTACCCGTTACATCGTACGCTTTACGGCGAGAAGCCCTAGTCGCCCGTGAAGAACGCGTAAGCGGCTGATGTTGGTAGCTCTTTCGGTTTGGCGAAGTAATCGGATTTGCAAGAAAACGGGTTTTGGGCCTGAAAAGCTTGTGATTTGAAATAATTGATTTTGGGGATTCCCTTCCGTTGCGGAACGTGATTCTCTGCTCCCGTCGATTGGGATTGGAGAACTGTGATGAAGCCATCGCGCAAGGTGTCATCGGGAATAGAGGACCTGTTCCGCTCGCGGTTCGAAAACATCATCAACCTGCGCCACGAGTTGGTGGTGTTGGGGGGCCGGATCGCGTGGACTTTCTTCGACGAGACCTATGAAGCCTTGTATTCGGAGGAGGGTCGGCCGGGGGTCCCGACGCGGTTGATGGTTGGGCTGCACATCCTCAAGCATATGTTCGATCTCTCGGATGAGGAGGTCTGCGAGCGCTGGGTCTACGACCCATACTTCCAGTGCTTCTGCGGCGAAGAGTACTTTCAGCATGAGCTGCCCATGGAGCGCTCGTCGATGACCCGGTGGCGGGACCGGATCGGGCCGGAAGGTTTGGAGAAGGTATTCCAGGAGAGCCTGGCCGTGGCCCACCGGGTGGGGGCGCTGCGGGAGAAGGACCTCGAGCGGGTGACGGTGGACACCACCGTACAAGAGAAGGCGATTGCCTTTCCGACCGACGCCAAACTGATGCAACGAGCCCGCGAGCGGCTGGTGCGACTGGCACGGGAGCACGGCATTGCCCTGCGTCAGTCCTATACCCGCCTGGGCAAGAGGGCGTTGATCATGCAAGGCCGCTACCGCCATGCCAAACAGCACAAGCGGGCCAACAAGGCCCTGCGCAAGCTCAAGACCTATCTCGGGCGCACCATCCGCGACATCCGCCGCAAGACGGCCCAGGAGGAGAGCCTACGGGATACCTTCCGCCGCCCCTTGTGGCTGGCCGAGCGGGTGTCGACCCAGAAGCGGCGCGACCCCTTGCCCAAGGTCTATTCGCTCCACGCGCCCGAGGTCGAATGCATCGGCAAAGGGAAGGCGCACAAGCCGTACGAGTTCGGCTGCAAGGTCTCCGTGGCGGCGACCAATTCCCGCCCCCCCGGCGGCCAGTTCGTCGCCCACGTCAAGGCCTTCCACGGCAATCCCTATGATGGCCACACCTTGAGGCAGGTGATCGAAGAGATGGAACGCTGGACGGGGATATCGGCCGAGCGCATCTATGTCGACAAGGGATACCAGGGCCACGATTACCCCAACAAACACCGCGTCTTTAGATCAGGCCAGAAACGCGGCATCACGCCGACGATCAAGAAGGAGCTCAGGCGGCGCTCCGCCGTCGAGGCCGTGATCGGACATCTCAAGAGCGATGGCAGGCTGGGGCGCAACTTCCTCAAAGGCCGCGACGGCGACAAGATCAACGCCATCCTCGCCGGCGCCGGCTACAACTACCGCCTTGTCCTCAAATGGCTGAGGCGTTTGTTTGTCCAAATCCTGGCCGCGCTCCTCAGCGACATCTCGCACCCCACCGCAAACCCAATCGCCGCTTCAGCTTGAAATCAGGGTTCTTCACGGACGACGCCCTAGCCTCGCCAAGAGCGCACACACCGTGAGTTGGATCAGTACGCGAGTGACGTCTTGCGGATCAACGCCACCAGCCGCGCCATGATACATCCAGCCCGTCCATGAGTGATGCATGGAAGTGGCGGGCAGCAAATCTCCGATGAAGCTAATGAATACCTGTTCTTCACCGAACAGAAAAATTCCGTTCGTGAATAATATTAGCGCGATCAGATACCCGGCTCCGGCGACCGTCGCCTGGAATTGAGTCCGCAAAAGGCAGGATACGACAATTCCTTGGAATGTTATCGCCGTGAGCCCGGCTCCCTGCAACGCGATGGGGCTTAGAAAACCCGGTTTCATTCCGAACCCTAGCAAGGCGTAGCTCACCGAAGTAAGCAAAAGAAGCACGACAACACCGGCAAGCAGCGGCAACATGATCTTGCCGAGGAACAAGCGCTCCCAACCGATCTTCGGTGACATCAGCAGCAGAGGCAGCGTCCCGTTTTCCCGCTCGCGAATTATCGTTCCCGCGGCAAGCAAGAATGACGTAAATGATGCCAACATCACCGCCAGGGGCGGTACGAGCGACGAACGTTGGTCATTGTCGGACCCATCACGCTCCATCACGAGCAAGGGCCATTGAACCCCGTCAATCGATTCCATTGACATTGCCAGTGCCGAAACATCGCTAATGATATATGGGGCGCTTGTGGGTACATTAAATAAATCTGGTTCAGGTAGGACTTCAGGTTTTCCAATTTCCGCGATAAAACTTAAGTGAATTACGAATGCAATTTTCTGAATTATTAATATCCTAATATGACACCTGACGATCAGGCGGCATATTTGACCGGGTGGGGCCGGAAGTAACCGCGCACTCGATCCGATGAACGCTGAATTGCGCGCAAGACGGCGCGGGTATTCTTGTCAAGTTCGTCCTTGGTGCCGGGCTGCGGCTTTTGGCGTAACTTCTGCTTGACATCGTTGTTCAAGTATTCGTCCGGGTTGCACTCGGGGGCCGGGAGGTAGAACAGCTTGATCTCGTGGCGATGGCTCAGAGTCCAGGCCTTGACCCACTTGGCGTGGTGCACCTTCAGGTTATCTATGATCAGGAACACCTTCTGCTTTGCGTCCTTGATCAGCCGCCGCAGGAAGATGATGAAGCGATCGACGTTAAGCGCCCCATCATACAGCATGAAGCGCATCAGGCCGCGGTTGGAGACGGCCGAAATCATGCTCTTGGAGATCTTCTTGGCGGTCCGGCCAACCACCGGCGTCTGGCCTCTTGGGGCATAACTGCGGCCGATCTGGTCTTGGTTGGAGATGCCGGTCTCGTCGCCCCAGTAGACGACGGCTCTCTCTCGCTTGGCGCGCCCGGCGATCGCCGGGTAGTCGCGCTCCAACCAGGCGGCCACGGCGGCGGGCGAGCGTTGTTTGGCGCGCGCCAGCGGCTTTTGCGGGGTCATGCCCCAGCGCTTCAGGTAGAGCTGGACGGTCGACAGGCCAAGGCGCTTGCCCAACCGGCGCTCGATCAACTCGCGCACCGCACGGGACGTCCACAATGCAAACGGCAGTTTGAGCTGATCGGGCGTCTTGTCGGCGATCCAGCGGCGGACTTGCCGGCCCTCCTCGGTGGTCAGCGCCCCCTTGCCCTTGCGTCCGGAAACCCGACGACCATCCAGGAGGCCGTCCTCGCCCCGTTCGCGATACCGCTTGAGCCAGATGTTGACCGTCTGCCGCTGCACGCCAACAACCCTGGCCGCCTCGGCCCGGCTCGATCCACCCTGCTCGACAAGCACGATCGCCCGACGCCGGAGTTCCTCCTGCGCCGCCCGACCAATGCCACGAAAGTCACGCGCTTCCATGCACCATGTATAGCACAGTCCGATCAATATGTCAGGTATTATTTTGGGATATTAGTAGTGGTTTCATATGTTCCTTTTTTGGATTGATATATAAAATCCACCCGACAGGGGTTTCGTTGACAAATATAGGATCATGCCAAATCAGAGCGCCGTCGATCTTCTCCTCTGCGAGGAAATCCCAAACTGAACGGCCCCGTCGGTCTCGATCCACGATCTCCACTTCGGGAATGTCCCTCAATTGCCCAACGACCGACGTCCAATGAGGGTAAAAAGAGTTGTTGGCGTGGTCGACGTAAAGTGAAACACGCGGCTCATAATCCGTTATACTTTTTGCTACGACGAGGACGACACACGGCCAAACAACCAGAAAGACAACGAGCATTGGGGCGGCCGCCAACTCGCGAATGTCCTTAATGAAAACGCGCCACATTATTTTGTCGGAGCAAGCCGAATAACGCGATCGTGCGTGAACCCGGGGGGCTCCTGATGCGACGAAAGGACGATAAACGCCATTTTTTCTGCGGCACGATTCAACGCCGCGGATACGGTACTCATCCGATTCTCGGCCAAGCCGCCATATGGCTCGTCAAGAAAAAGCCCATCGAGCTGGACCGACAGGATCACACCGAGCGCTGCAATTCGTTGCTCGCCTCCAGAAAGATGCCCCACCGGTCTATGTAAATTCGCTGTAAAATCGATTTCGTACAAGAACTCAAGGGAGCGGAAATCCACGACACTTTTCAAACCATACAAATTCATGGCCACGGAAATATTCTCGGCAAGCGTCAATTTCGGGTAGAAGCCGTCCCGTTGGCCAAGATACGCGACGCGCGCGGCGCGAATGTGACGGGACCGGTGAATTTGTCCCAACGTCGGGAGTGTTAGGCCCGCCAGCAATCTGATCAGCGTCGATTTGCCGGTCGCGTTTCCACCAAGAATAAGGACTGCTTCGCCGAAAAGAAGCTCGAGGTCGTTGAACTCGATCGAAACGTCGCGCCCGTATTTCTTGACGATACCTGAAGTTGATAAGAGAGAATTTTCATTCATATGCGATTTACCGTCGTGCCGCGATCTCGACGACGATACCTTGCCGGTCCGCCAAAACATTCAACGCAACGAACACCCGCCGATACGATCGTAGATCCTCGGCTAACCGGATGCCCATCTCCTGAGCTTGCTCTTCGGAAGTTAACCGTAGCTCATTCACAATCCTCCTGGGGCTGCCTTCAAAAACCAACTTTGTATGTTCCATGTTCTTGGACCAATACCCGTTGAGGTTCCCCACCCCTCGTTCGCGGAATAGGACGTCGATAAGCACTTCGGCGTCC
Organism: Alphaproteobacteria bacterium; assembly: GCA_965218865.1. Lineage (GTDB taxonomy): Bacteria > Pseudomonadota > Alphaproteobacteria > JAAXGF01 > JAAXGF01 > CBDCME01. Next base: position 34,584 of record CBDCME010000043.1, on the reverse strand, counting down.
ATCGCGATCCACAACACGTTTTCGCTCTGGTCGTAGAAGCTGACCGAACGAAATTCTCCGCCTTCAAGCGCATTACGATCCGCGTCCGTCAATCCCTCGAATTTTACCCGATGCAGAAAATCATTCTCGGATACCGGGGGAAAAAGATATCGATACCGCCTTTCGCTCGCGCAGTTGACGTACCCTTCGTGACCGGGCTGAGTTAACGTTTGCGATTGCAAACATTCAACGTATTCACGGTTGTCAAAATCGGATCTTTGATAGTCGCGTTCCGATCCGAGGCGGTCCCAAAGAGGAAAATCTTCTGAGCGCAGAATTTGTGCTTCCTGAAATGTGGAATTCATTGAAGAAAAATCGATGCTCTCCAATTCTGATATCTCTGACGAATTCGTTCCATCTGGGGATTGCGTCGAAGCTCCTTTCAAGGTCTTTTCCATTATGGTGAGAAGTTCCGAAAATCGTCTGTTCCGATTGGCTTCGTATTCAGCAGGCCCCAGGTAATCGATAATCGCTGACGAATAGATTTCCTTATCGCGACGCTGTCGGAATCGTTTTTGTATGCGAAACACGGCCTCCTCCGCGTCCTGCTGGTTCATCGAGAAAGTTAGGACCACCGTGGGAATCGTCTCTCGCACACCGGTCAAAAACATTTCAGCCGCGTCAACGGAATCGGCATTCTCCTTCAGGACGTCAAAGACAACATCGTAATACCCTAGCTCATCTCGGAATTCGGCAATCAGTTCGTCGGAGACCAGCCAGTTTACATAACGCTCGTACGCCCTGAGGCTCGGATCGGAAAATTGAACGGCGATCGGAGCCCTTCTTTCCGTCCCGCGACCGATCCTGCCGCCGGCACGGGTCAGAAACTGTTGGAGTATGCGCGATTCCTGAGAGCCAACGCTTGACCACACCCTCGTGCTTAACCGATCAGGTGCGAACCCGAGGGCGAAGGCAATGGGTCCCACGATATTCGATCCGACCTGTCTGCCGTAGCCCCAAATCTGCGGTGGAAACGAACCAGATTTGGCATGACCGAGACCGAGTTCCAGCGTATCCATAGAAGCCAACATTTCCTCGTTGTGCTCTGGTTCGAGGACAGCGCGAACGAAGGTTTCGAGATTAGTGCGGCGGCCGTGCTGTGATCGACGTACGCGACGCACAGTCCCGCGGCGGTCGCCATGACCTCTATCCGGCGGTTTCCAGCGTCGTAAACAAATACTGGGTTGTCGTTTGTTGGGCTCGCTTTGACAGTAACGGTCTCGCCCGTAACCTCCCAGACCGATTCGTCTTTGGCTACCTCGTAGATCATCATTTCCGCGGGAATGTCGTCCGCCTCGCTCCCAATAATCAGGTACTTTTGTGGCGTACCGATCCGCGCCGACGGAATGAATCGTCGCAAAGCATCTCCGCACGGGTACTGCTCTGGGAAATAGCGAACGAGTTTGCCGCTAAGGTCATAAGTATTAAACTCGAATCGTTTCCCATTCTTCGCGTCGGGGAGCTTGAATGTTCCAACGGCCGGTGCCCCAAGATGGTCGATCAAAAAATTTTTACAAGCAATGTGGTCAGCGATCGGCACGATCGCCAACACATCTCCGGCCATGGGCGCTCCACGGCTAGTGATCAGCAACGGTCGATCTGGGTTCAACCCCCATTTGCGGAAATCGTCGGGGCTCGTGACTTCGAGATCCGTCTCGCGGAGCTATCCGAGAAAGTCCGAGACCGACTGCGTTATCGGGCCTTGATCGCGTTCGAATTCCGATTCTCTTTCTTTTAGATCGATATAATCGGACGCACGCTCGAAGTATTCGTATAGATGCCCATCGGCTGCATCCCAAAGCTCGCCAATGCTAGCGGAGTACACGAACATGGAAAAATCGGACGGGACGTAGCGGATTACATCTGGCAGAGCGGAAATTCGACTGATCAGGCCAAAAGCGGGAATAAAACAGATCAACGCGATCAAAGCTCCAAATAGCCATGAAGTTACGCGTATCCTGGATGTACTCATAAACATCTTCATCCGTTCCAATCAAAACTCGGCCGAAAACCGATTGATCTCTTGTTCCTGCTCGGTGAGGCATCTCTTATCTTTAAACCGAGATAAAATTTCGGATTGGTGATGCTTTTTAATCGCGTCAATTGTGATCCGTTTCGAATTTATTTCTGTCGAAGATAAGGCGTACTTTATCTCTTCGACGAGCAAATTTGACCCATTGTATCTTTCGTACAATAGAAAAAGCTGGAGTAGTTCATCCATTACCAGAATAAAGTTCTTATCGTCTATCCGGTTTCCGTGTGTTTTTTGCAAAAATGAAAGGGATTCTAATCCAAAAATCAGAGATGAAAGATGCCGTTCCTGATTACTTAATGTGAATTGCCAGTCATAACCCGTCCACTGCGAGGATCTGCGGAGCTTCCCCCTGGCCCAAAACGGTGGATCGCCGAGCGTCCAGGTGTACGCCCACACGTCCATGTTCACCCGCGTTTCACCGCACGTTCTTCTTGGCTGGAGGGTAAACACAATTACGGTATTGAATGGCCAGAGCCCAAGTGCGGCCTCACCAAACAAGCGTGATAGTAACCGATTGTCGGAATACGCCTTGCTGTAAATCTGCTGATACTCCGCTTCTGACGGACGGGAAACAGGAAGGACCGCAACAGTATTGGAAGTGCGGACGATATTCCTGAGCGAACCAAGAATCTCGTCGTAAAACCTCTTTCGCTCCAGTAAGCTTTCGCCGTTCGCGGTCCCGAAACTCGATGTATCTGGCAACAGAATCACGATCGTATTATCACTAATAAGATGCCGATAAAGGTATCCCTCGACCCAGGTCGACCCCGCGCTTACGATGAGCATCAACATCGACAATGCCGTTGACCAGGGCGGGATCAGCCACTTCCTAACCGCGCAATAGAGGAGTGCGAAAACAGTCAGCACGACCATCGGGGTCAAGACGTATGCCTAGAAAAAAAGAGCTGATGCCCCAATCATTCCGATCACAACAAGAACGTCGGATGTCCGAATGCCAATCCTGGCTAGTCTCGACCAAAAAATGACACCCAGGATCAAAATTAAAGGCTCAGTTCGCATTTGGTATGCATTGTGGTAGAATGTTCCCGGTTTGTTTAAGGGAGCGAGGAGATGGATCACGAGCGGTTTCGAGACTGGCTTTCGCATGTGGACGGGCTGACGCCGGCCCAGCGCGAGGAGGTGATGGCGGCCCTGTCGGGACGGCCGGAGGGCGCGGCCTCGCTGGCGGCGATCGAACTCGGCGTGGACGAAGCGCGGCGCTGCCCGCATTGCGGCAGCGGCGGGGCGGTCTCGCGCGGCAAGGCGCGCGGTCTGCGCCGCTACCGGTGCAAGGCTTGCGGGAAGACATTCGGCGCGCTGACCGGTACGCCGCTTTCGGGCCTGCACCGCAAGGAGCGCTGGCTGTCCTTCGGCAAGGCCCTGGCGCAAGGGGAAACGGTGCGCGCCTCGGCGCGGCGGTGCGGCATTGCGCCGAGCACGGCGTTTCGCTGGCGCCACCGCTTCCTTGAGGCGGTCCGGCAAGCCCCGGACCGGCTCGGCGGGATCGTCGAGGCCGACGAGACCTTCGTGCTCGAAAGCCGGAAGGGAGACCGGAAACTGGACCGCAAGCCACGCCGGCGCGGCGGAAAAGCCGGCAAGCGCGGGATCTCTCGTGAGCAAGTGCCGGTTCTGGTCGCCGCCGACCGTGGCGGCGCAACGCTCAGCAGGACGCTGCCCACCGTCAATGCCGATAGCCTGAAGGAGGCGCTGGAACCGGTCATTGCCCCGGATGCCTTGCTCGTCTCCGACGCCAGCCGCTGTTACCCGCCCGCCGCAGCGGCGCTCGCCATCCGCCACGAGACGGTCAATCTCTCCGCCGGAGAACGGGTACGCGGCGCCCTGCACATCCAGACGGTCAACAGCCGTCATAGCCAACTCAAGGGCTTCCTGCGACGCTACCGCGGCATCGCCACCAAGTATCTCGACAGTTACCTGCGCTGGTTCCATCTCATCGAACTCGCCGACCGACCGACCCCGAGAGCATGCTTGGCCGCAGCCATGGCGAAGCCATGCATACGGTTCACGAACTGAGCCAAATTAAAACAATCAGCATCAGGGCCGCGAAAACAAATATTCCCCCGTCAGCAAAGCACGCGCGTAGTTGACCAGGGGAACAAGTTACGAACCGAGACGATGATCCCGCCAAAAAAGCCGTCACGGTTGCAATGACTACAACAATCGCACCCATGATAATCACGGTTCGTTGAGAGCATCTTCCTGGTCGGATTGTGGGGATGGGCTTTGCGTCATGCTTATCCTGAACCGACAGAGAGCGGATCGCTTCGCTAAGTTTGGCGAGCCAAACGCCTTCCGGCTCAGAAAATGCGTCGACCATTTGCAACAGTGAAACGAGAAACTCCAGCGTCTGTGACGGAGCGAGTTCCTCCAATTGGGCGGTAAGAATTGGTTTGTTTTTCGAAACGGCACGCTCGATTTCTCTTTCCACATAACGCGACTTATTTGAGTATCGTGAAAGTAGAAGAACGACCGCGCTTGATCTGTCGATTCCTTCTATAATTGCTTTTGGGTAGGGTTGACCGTGGGGTATGTTTCTTGGCGCAATCCATACCTCGTATCTACTGTTCTCTAAATGTTCACAGACCCTTTTTGCAGTGCGCGCGTCCTTTGTCGCGTAGCTGATGAATATTCTTTGATTTTCCAACAGACGCTCCGTTTACGCGAGTCTTGTTGTCCGATTCGGACGTTCGGCACCCCAGCGAACCTCCTAATCCTGACTCTTTACCGTCAGACTGATACCAACCGCCCTTAACATTGACTTGTGCGAGCCCACGCTCTGAGGCCGATGGACATGATCTTCCAAGGTTGGTCGGTCAGGTTGTTCCAGGCTTGGCAAGAGGCCTCGACGATGGCTTCATAGGAGTCGAAGACACGATTGGAGAGCCAGTTCTGGCGGAGGTATTGCCAGACATTTTCGGCGGGATTGAGCTCCGGGGACTTGGGTGGCAAAGGCACGAGGGAGATGTTCTCCGGGATGCCGAGTTTGGCAGTGGTGTGCCATGCGGCTTGGTCGAGCAGCACGACGGCATGGGCGTTTGGGGCAACGGCCCGGCTGATTTCCTCGAGATGCAGGTCCATGGCTTCAGTATTGGCGCTCGGCATGACCAGCGCCGCGCCCTCACCGCGCTCGGGGCAGATGGCGCCGAAGAGATACGCCGAAGAGGTCCGTAGGTCCTTGACCTGGCGCGGGCGCGATCCCTTTGGGGCCCACTGGCGCACCAGGCTGTTCTTCTGGCCGACGCGCATTTCATCTTGAAACTAAACCTCGATGGGCGTGTCCGGTGGCTGTGCCGCTACGATTTTCGCCAAGTGTTCGGGAAAACTTTTTTTTAAATTCCTCCTGTGCCCGCGCATCCTGGCCGACGTGGCGCGGGCGCGCGGAAATATGCGAGAACCCGAGCGCGGCCAGCAGCTTGCCGACGCTCCGCTCGTGATAGTCCACGCCGAAGCGCGTTCGGATCAGTTGCTTGAGATCGATGCAGGCGCCAGCGCACGACCCCATCCCGTTCGGGATCGGGACCGGCCTCGATAGCCCGCGAAAGCGCCGCCATTTGCGACGGCGTCAACCGACGCAACGCCCCGTTCGGCTTGCGGTCGATCAGACCGGCCGGACCTCCCGCGTTGAACCGGTGAACCCAGTCCCGCAACGTCTGCCGATCCATGCCGCCAATACCCGCCGCGCACGCTCGATCCATCCCATCGTAGATGGCCGCCATCGACAAAAGCCGTCGCGCCTGGTTCCCATCATCGCTCCGTGCCGCAAGAACACGGACTCTTTCAGCATCAAAGTCGTTTCGCAAAGGAATCGTTGGCATTGAACACACTCCCTTGTTGCCAACAACCTTGAATCACACAAAACCTAGCGTGTAAACCTTTGCGCGAGTCAAACTCTGGGGTGTTCAGTGTAAGGCAGTCATTCATTAGTGTCAACAGGAGACAAAAAGGGGTAGTGCATCAGTTTGAAATCTTGTTGTAGATCTTGGGCCGGCCTGGTTTTGGTGCGCGCTCGTCCATGATCCGCACCAAGTCTTCCATGTCCCATACCGTTTTGCTCAAGCTGGCTTCCATCGCCGGGGTGACGCGAAGTGTCTTGTGGATGCGGATAAAGTTGTACCAGACGGTGTAGAGCGCCACCATGTGCATGTGATTCTCAAATTTCTTGGAGAATGCATTGGTCAACCGAGTAAATCGGCGCATTTGCATCCGCATCGTGAGATTCTGGCGTTCAACATGGGACGTGCTTACAGCCGCCCGGTCGGGATTGCCCTCGATCCGGCGCTTGCGTGTTCCGGTGCATTCCGAAGGGCTGTACTTCCGCTCATGGCCCTTCTGGCCCGTGGGCTCGCCGTACAGCTTGATAAGCTGCGCATAGTCCACGTCACCGCCAAACGCGCCTTCGACGGCTTCCAAATACGCCTTGTGGCCGTCTGTGGTCAATTGAACTCGGTTCGCTAGACGGCTGCGAAGATCGTCCATGAACTCAATTGCATGATCGCCGTCGCGACCGCCTACCAGCCAGGAAACGATCAACTTGCTGTCGCTGTCCAGCGCGGTCCAGGTCCAAGTGTCCCCGGCTTTGGCCAGCGCAGCCTTGGCCCGAGCGACGTTCTTTTGTTTGGCGTAGGTGAACGCCCAGATTTCGTCGCACTGGACGCGGCTGGCGGTAACATCTTGCACCAGCTCGTCGTGAAGATCGGCGCAGACCTTGCCCGCGTCGATCAGGAGCTTGGCGACGGTGTTGAAGCTCACATCGGCCAGTCGCCCGCATAGACTGACCTTCGCAGAGCATATTCAGGATCAAGGAACGGGTCTTTAAGGGCAATTTGTTCATGCCCCTTATATATGCACTAATATGCTTAGTGTCAAGCAATTTTGTTCATCAGGAAATAAGTAGCAGGGGCGGCGGTTTCATTTTGGGTACTTGTTCCCCAAGCGAGCCGCTAGACAGGCCAAACAAAAGGTTCTCGATTTCGTCGGGGACCACGCGCAAGTCTCGTGCGATTTCGGCTTTGGTGATGCGCTCACCCCAAAGGGTCGTAAGCACTTTCTGCCAAACCACTGATCGCTCACGCGTCACGCCAAACGGCTCTGCCCGTCTGTATCCAAGGCCGGTGGCGTCGATACAGAACATCCGATATTGCCAATCAGACATAATCTCCAAGAACCTCAGCCGGTGCAGAAGTGCCATGACTGAAACCGCCCACCGCTTCTTGGCTTCTATGACTTGATTCAGTGTATGAACGCGCGGGAGTGTTGCTATGACGTCGGCCGTGGGCAGCAAGAACGCGGCAGCAAACTCGTTCGCTTCGTGTTCTACAGCGCGCCCCTTCATCCCTCCCTCTCGGTGCATCACGAGGTGCCCCAATTCGTGTGCGGAATCGTGCCGGCTGCGCTCGGCGGTTTTCATGGTGTTGAGGAACACGTACGGGGTTTCCCCTCGACAAACTGAGAACGCGTCAACGGTCATTGTATTTTCTGCCAACGAAAAAAGGCGCACTCCTTTGGCCTCCAAGAGATGCGCCATATTCTTGATCGGTTGTTCCCCAAGGCCCCACTTTTCTCGCAATGATCGCGCAGCGATTTCTGGCGTATCGCCGCCTAAGTCAAGCAGGTCGGGCCTGGGCAGGTCGAACCGCTCTTCCACCCAGTCGGACAGGATATAGGCTAAGCTGCCGGCCGCCAACGCCGCATCCCGGTCCTTGGCAGAGATCGAGCTTAGGCTTCTAAAGCTGGCCGCATCTTGGTGGATCTCATCTATGTCAGCACCGAAGAAGAAATCCGCAGGAAACTTGAGCGTGTCCGAAAGACGAGCAATCACTTCATCCGTGGGCCCAATCTCTCCTGTCTCGTAGCGCAGGACCGAATGCGGCGTGACGCCAACCGCTTCCGCAAGCTCCTTCTTACTGAATCGTCGGCGCTTCCTCGCAAGCGTGAGTCGCGACGGATTGAACATGATGCTTACTTGCGGCGGACATCAATTTTTAGATCATCATCCTGAGTTGGCCGATCATCCGGCGGCTCGAGGATAACCTTCTCCCAATCACCGTCCTTTAAGATGAAGATGCGTTCGCTGAACTTCGAGATATAGCCAGCCGTGAACTCAATTGGGCGCGAAAGCTCGGCACGAACTTTGCTTCCGTTGTCGTAAATGCACAAATACCACAGAGAATACAGCGGCTTCTTGTGCGGCCCCATCTCGTCTCGCTTGAACAATTCGTACTGATTGTTCAGATCAACGACCTTCTCCGAAGCCGGCCCCTTGATAGTTCGGTTTCTTGGGGATCGGTTTATGTCCGCCGTTGCTGAATCCGTGCTCATGACCGCAATCTGTATTTTGCGTTCGTGTTCGATCACGGTTTCGATCCCGTCTTCGTAGCTCTTTTCCCAACCCGTACGACGAAAAATCTGGCGCAATCTCATGGTAGCCGCAGCCCATGCATAGTAAGAAGCGGCCGACCTGGGGGAATCATCTGTACTTTGTGCTCGCGCCGCTACCGCCGCCTTAATAATTTCAATGAGTTGCTGGCGATCAGTGTCGAAATACTGCCGGAGCCTACGATCTACAATCCGTGGGTCGCTATGGATTTCTGTGGTCATTTCGCCTCACGTAACTTTTTGGGTTCACGATCGTGATCTTAAAAAGTTACGTGGTCAAGAATTTTCTAGGTGCCATTCCACCTTTTTTGCGCGGCCTTCTGAGCTATCTCTTTCCGCCGCTTAGCCGTCATCTTCGCAGCGCGAGCTTGGCCGCCCAGGCGCCCAAGTTCGGCGGCGGCCTTGTTCTTCCCGTCGTCTTCGTACTCTTCCTCTTCCTCGCCAGTGGCGATGCGCATGACCTTGACGGCGTTGCCGATCACGTCGGCGGGGCGCTTCTGGCCCTGTGGTCCCTTGACCATCAATCGTCCTTTAGCGCGCCGACACAAGCAGGGCATTCTCCGTTCTCCCCCGGTCGGTGCCGTAGGGGATCACAGACCCGCAATAAGCGCAGGTATGCCCGTCACGCTTGGCGGCCGCGTATCGTGCCTCTTCGCGCTCAAGCAGCCTATCTTTCTCTCGGCCCATTAAGAAACCTCTTTTGCTTCTCGCTAAGCATAAGGCAAGATGACCGGTGGAGATAGATTAAATTTCAAACTGAGGCACTACCCATCGTTGTAGTTGGGGTATCGGCGGTCAGGGATACTCCGACATGGGTTACGGCGCGGCAACCCGAGCGCCGCGGCGGTACTCATCGCGACGCGTTATTTGCATCGAATTTCAGAACCACCTCACCTGGGCCTCAAAGTCTCCCTCGGGCCGCGGCCGAAGGTCTCGGGAAGGCCAATTGACTCGGTCGAATAAGTTCGTACAATTGGCTCGGAATTCCACGGAACGGCCACAATCGTGGGGGAGGAAGCATTCATGGCCCAGTCCGAGCGGCCCCTTTCGCCGCATCTTCAGGTCTACCGGCCCCAGCTCACGTCGATCTTGTCGATTATCCACCGGGGGACGGGGGTGATGCTGGCGATCGGCACCATTTTCCTGACCTTCTGGCTCATCGCCGCGGCCTGGGGCGAAGGGCCCTTCAATTTCGTGCAGGCGTTTTACGGTTCCTGGTTCGGTTATTTGGTCCTGTTCGGTTTCTCGGGCTGCTTGTTCTACCATTTGTGCAACGGCATCCGGCACCTGTTCTGGGATGTCGGTCTCGGCTTCGACATGGAAACCGTGAACCGGAGTGGCTGGGTCGTTTTGATCACGAGTGGCGGACTCACGGTGTTCGCCTGGTTCATCGGATTGGCGGGAGGATAAGCATGAGTCTGAGAACGCCGCTCAGCCGCGTCCGCGGACTCGGCTCCGCGAAGGACGGCACCGACCATTTCTGGCACCAACGGGTGACCGCGGTGGCCTTGATTCCGTTGAGTTTCGCGTTTGTGGCCCTCATCTTCAACTTCGCCGGCTCCAGCTATGCCGAGGTGAAGGCGACCATAGCCAACCCCGTGTATGCGACCATCATGATCCTCTTCATCGTTTCCGGGATCTACCACGCCAAGCTCGGGGTTCAGGTCGTGATCGAGGATTACGTTCACGGCGAGGGGCTGAAACTGGCCTCGCTGGCGCTCGTTTCCATGCTTGCGTTCGCCCTCGGCAGCGCCAGCGTGGTTTCGGTCTTGCTCCTGGCCTTCGGAGGCTAGCGCCATGGCCCAAGCCTACCCCATCACCGATCACGATTACGACGTGGTCGTGGTCGGCGCCGGCGGCGCTGGCCTGCGCGCCACCTTCGGATTGGCCGAAAAGGGACTGAAAACCGCCTGTCTGACCAAGGTCTTCCCGACCCGTAGCCACACCGTCGCGGCCCAGGGCGGGATGAGCGCCACCCTCGGCAACATGGGCGAGGACGACTGGCGCTGGCACATGTACGACACCGTCAAGGGCTCGGACTGGCTCGGCGATCAGGACGCCATCGAATACATGTGCCGCGAGGCGGTTCCGGCCGTCATCGAGCTGGAGCATTACGGGGTCCCGTTTTCGCGTACCGAGGACGGGCGCATCTATCAACGCGCCTTCGGCGGCATGAGCACCAATTACGGCGAGGGCCAGGCGATGCGCACCTGCGCCGCGGCGGACCGCACCGGCCACGCCATCCTCCACGCCCTCTTCCAACAATCGCTCAAGCACAGCGCCAAGTTCCTGATCGAATATTTCGTCATCGACCTGATCATGGTCGAGGACGGGAGCTGCCGGGGCGTCGTCGCCTGGAACCTCGAGGATGGTAGCCTGCACCGCTTCAACGCCCTGATCACGGTGCTCGCCACCGGGGGCTACGGGCGGGCGTATTTTTCCTGCACCTCGGCCCACACCTGCACGGGGGACGGCAACGCCATGGTTCTGCGCGCCGGTCTTCCCCTCCAGGACGTCGAATTCGTCCAGTTCCACCCCACCGGCATTTACGGCTCCGGCTGCCTGATCACCGAGGGCTCGCGCGGCGAGGGCGGCTATCTGACCAATTCCGAGGGCGAGCGCTTCATGGAACGTTACGCGCCCTCGGCCAAGGACCTGGCGTCGCGTGACGTGGTCAGCCGCGCCATGACGATGGAGATCCGCGCCGGGCGCGGGGTCGGGGAAGAAAACGATCACATCTACTTGCATCTCGATCACCTGGGCGCCGACCTGCTCGAGGAACGGCTGCCGGGAATCTCCGAAACGGCCAAGATTTTCGCCGGCGTCGACGTCACCAAGGAGGCGATCCCGGTGATTCCCACGGTCCATTACAACATGGGCGGCGTCCCGACCAATTATCACGGCGAGGTCGTGACCTTGAAGGACGGCGACCCCGACCACATCGTTCCCGGGCTGATGGCGGTCGGCGAGGCGGCCTGCGTCTCGGTTCACGGCGCCAACCGGCTGGGATCTAACTCGCTTCTCGACATCGTCGTCTTCGGGCGGGCCGCGGCGATTCGCGCCGCCGAGATCATCAAACCGGGCCAGAAGTTGCCGGCCCTGCCCGCGAACGCGGGAGAGGCGACGATCGACCGGGTCGACCGGCTGCGCCACGCCAAGGGCAAACTGTCAACGGCCAAAATCCGCCTCGACATGCAGAAAGTCATGCAAAGCAACTGCGCCGTGTTCCGCGACGGCAAAATCCTGAAGGAGGGCGTGCGCAAGATCAACGCCGTTTACAAGTCGTTCGCCGACGTTGGCGTCTCGGACCGCTCGATGGTCTGGAACTCGGATCTGGTCGAAACCCTCGAACTCGAAAACCTCTTGGGTCAAGCGGTCTGCAACATGCACGCGGCGAACAACCGAAAAGAAAGCCGCGGCGGGCACGCGCGCGAGGATTTCCCCGATCGGGACGACGAAAACTGGATGAAGCACACCCTCATCTGGCTGGCCGACAACGGCCGGACCCATATCGATTACAGGCCCGTGCATCTCTACACCTTGACCGACGAGGTCGAGGTGGTTCCGCCCAAAGCACGCGTCTACTGAGCCGCCGAGGACGTTTGAAATGGCCGAATTCACCCTGCCGCGCAATTCGAAGATCAAGTCCGGAAAGACCCATCCGGCGCCGAAAAAAGCCGAAAAACCGAGGCGTTTTCGGATCTACCGTTACGAACCCGAAAGCGGGGAAAACCCGCGCGTCGACGACTACGTCATCGATCTCGCCCACTGTGGACCGATGGTTCTCGACGCCCTCATCAAGATCAAGAACGAAACCGATCCGACGCTCACCTTTCGCCGTTCCTGCCGCGAGGGCATCTGCGGGTCCTGCGCCATGAACATCGACGGCACCAATACGTTGGCCTGCACCAAGTCGGTCGAGGACATCGAAGGCGACGTCAAGGTCTATCCCTTGCCGCATATGCCGGTGATCAAGGACCTGGTGCCGGATCTGTCGAACTTCTATGCCCAGTACGCCTCGATCAAACCTTGGCTGCAATCGGACTCGCCGGCGCCGCCCGACCGCGAACGGCTTCAAACGAAGGAAGACCGCGTCAAGCTCGACGGCCTCTACGAGTGCATCCTCTGCGCCTGCTGCTCGACGAGCTGTCCGAGCTACTGGTGGAACTCGGAACGCTATCTGGGGCCGGCGATTCTCCTCCAGTCGTACCGCTGGATCATCGACAGCCGCGACGAGTACACGGGCGAGCGACTCGACAATCTCGAGGATCCCTTCCGGCTCTTCCGCTGCCACACGATCATGAACTGCACCAACACCTGCCCCAAGAGCCTCAATCCGGGCAAGGCGATCGCCGAAATCAAGAAACTCCTGGTCGAACGACGCTTCTAGCGGAAACCCTCCCGCGGGTGTGACCGGGTTCATTCGGGCACCCGGTTTCCCCCCCGTTGCTTGGAAGCGCGCAACGCCCGGTCTTCACCGAGTGTTCATATCGCGATTTAATTGAGGATCAAATCAAACACTATGTAATCAAACAATATTATGACGCCGGCGAAATTAATGACAAATGTATAACTTATGTTTTGGAAACATAGATTTTGTTTCTTCAGAGAATTCCCTCCATAATTGAAATATACCAATAGTCGCCCGTGAAGAACGCGTAATCGGCTGATGTTGGTAGTTCTTTCGGTTTGGCGAAGTAATCGGATTTGCAAGAAAACGGGTTTTGGGCCTGAAAAGCTTGCGATTTGAAATAATTGATTTTGGGGATTCCCTTCCGTTGCGGAACGTGATTCTCTGCTCCCGTCGATTGGGATTGGAGAACTGTGATGAAGCCATCGCGCAAGGTGTCATCGGGAATAGAGGACCTGTTCCGCTCGCGGTTCGAAAACATCATCAACCTGCGCCACGAGTTGGTGGTGTTGGGGGGCCGGATCGCGTGGACTTTCTTCGACGAGACCTATGAAGCCTTGTATTCGGAGGAGGGTCGGCCGGGGGTCCCGACGCGGTTGATGGTTGGGCTGCACATCCTCAAGCATATGTTCGATCTCTCGGATGAGGAGGTCTGCGAGCGCTGGGTCTACGACCCATACTTCCAGTGCTTCTGCGGCGAAGAGTACTTTCAGCATGAGCTACCCATGGAGCGCTCGTCGATGACCCGGTGGCGGGACCGGATCGGGCCGGAAGGTTTGGAGAAGGTATTCCAGGAGAGCCTGGCCGTGGCCCACCGGGTGGGGGCGCTGCGGGAGAAGGACCTCGAGCGGGTGACGGTGGACACCACCGTACAAGAGAAGGCGATTGCCTTTCCGACCGCCGCCAAACTGATGCAACGAGCCCGCGAGCGGCTGGTGCGACTGGCACGGGAGCACGGCATTGCCCTGCGTCAGTCCTATACCCGCCTGGGCAAGAGGGCGTTGATCATGCAAGGCCGCTACCGCCATGCCAAACAGCACAAGCGGGCCAACAAGGCCCTGCGCAAGCTCAAGACCTATCTCGGGCGCACCGTCCGCGACATCCGCCGCAAGACGGCCCAGGAGGAGAGCCTACGGGATATCTTCCGCCGCCCCTTGTGGCTGGCCGAGCGGGTGTCGACCCAGAAGCGGCGCGACCCCTTGCCCAAGGTCTATTCGCTCCACGCGCCCGAGGTCGAATGCATCGGCAAAGGGAAGGCGCACAAGCCGTACGAGTTCGGCTGCAAGGTCTCCGTGGCGGCGACCAATTCCCGCCCCCCCGGCGGCCAGTTCGTCGCCCACGTCAAGGCCTTCCACGGCAATCCCTATGATGGCCACACCTTGAGGCAGGTGATCGAAGAGATGGAACGCTGGACGGGGATATCGGCCGAGCGCATCTATGTCGACAAGGGATACCAGGGCCACGATTACCCCAACAAACACCGCGTCTTTAGATCAGGCCAGAAACGCGGCATCACGCCGACGATCAAGAAGGAGCTCAGGCGGCGCTCCGCCGTCGAGGCCGTGATCGGACATCTCAAGAGCGATGGCAGGCTGGGGCGCAACTTCCTCAAAGGCCGCGACGGCGACAAGATCAACGCCATACTCGCCGGCGCCGGCTACAACTACCGCCTTGTCCTCAAATGGCTGAGGCGTTTGTTTGTCCAAATCCTGGCCGCGCTCCTCAGCGACATCTCGCACCCCACCGCAAACCCAATCGCCGCTTCAGCTTGAAATCAGGGTTCTTCACGGACGACCAATAACTCCTTTACGAACCCGACAAGAATCACGGTGGCGCAAAACAGGGCGAATTTATTGCCCTGAAGACCGCGTTGGGCATCCATGTCTTCGGCGCCAAATGCCCCGTGGGCGACGAAAAAGTGGATGTAGGCCAGACCGAGAGCCGCCGCGAGCTGAACGAAACTCAGCCCGCGGAACAAGAGTTTCATCCATTGTTCTTCCTGGCCCGCGCTGCCTTGATGGCTGTCCGCGACAGCCGGGCGGCGGCGCCCTGGCTGGACATTATTACGGAATCCACGAGACATGTCGGTTCTGGGCCGAAGCGCGGGGATCAGATATGGCCACCAAGCGCGAGCGTGATGATGATCGCGACGATGACGACACCCAAAAGGTGGACGAGCACGCCGACGAGCGTCATTTCTCCGTTTGCTTCGCTCTTTTCCGGAATTTTCTTCGTCACGCCTACCTCCGACTCGCCACACTGCAACCAACCCGGCGGAAAAACGCCACCTGCGTCGATTCTGGCGGATGCCCCGACCGCGATTCGAGCCACGAGCGTCGCCATTTCTCGGATCGACCCATCCTAACGCCTGGGAAATGAGCGCCCGAATCCAAGCCACGGCTGTCGTCAAAAAGCGGACGACAAGAATCGCCGCGTGCAATGTGCCGATGGATCAATTTGTTGTCATCAATTTTTTTTGATCCGACCGAACCACGATCATTTCTCGCCGAGTGGCGGAGCCCCGATTCAATCGCTTGAACGCGCCGCGGCGAGGCCAGGCCGCCTGGTGCCGCGGTCGGCGCCAACAGGCGGGCAAATTACCTCGATCCCCTGGGTCGAAAAATAGGCCCAAGCGACGATTTCGAAATCGGCGGCAACGGGATCGGCGCCTCCGTCGACGGTTTTGCCCACCCCACAACAGCCTTTTCTTATGAATTCCGATGGGAGGCATGAGTATCCGAGCCCGACCCCGTTGCTCGGACTCGAGATGACTGTGGAACGGCGTCACCTTTCGCTGAAAGGACGACCGCGACGAAAAAGCAAGTCGTCCTTCACCGTGCGACCGCCCCCACCAGAAGGCCATGACCCTGGCCGCAAACGAGTTCATCCGCCGCTTTCTCATCCACGTCCCGCCCCCCGGCTTTCACCGCATCCGCCACTCTTCGCCAACGGCGCCCGCTCCAAGAGCGCGCGCCAGCTGCTCGCCATCGAGACGCCTCGAGACGCACCAGCCGCCGGGCCCAACTCCTCACCGCCCTGCCAGGCGTCCGAGAAACCTGCACACGAGCGGTCATTCTTGTCGGCATCTCATGCCAAAAATGAAAACGGCGGCCCCGAAGGACTGCCGCGCAAGTTATCTGGATTGCAATCGCCTAGGCGGCTTGTTGTTTGCGCCGCCTAAGGAAACCAAGGCCGGCGAGGCCGGCGCCGAAGAGGGCGATGGTAGCCGGTTCGGGGACTTCAAGCGTGTTCGTCAACGAGATCGTGACGGAGTTTCCGTTTACCAAAGGATTGGGACCCCCTTTATCCTCCAGTAGCGGTGCCGCGGCGAGAACGAGATAATACTAAATCGAGTAGGCGATGTCGCCCGGTCCGAAGATTCCCGCGAAGCCTTCATCGGCCGAGAAGAAAAGATGGTTGTCGAAGGCGACGCCAAATGTTGCGTCGTCTTCCAGCTCGCATTCCCCATCATCGATGTCTTCATCGCAAAAGCCGAAGAAACCGAAGGGGGTGATCGCTGACACGGTGGCGGTCGTCAATCCGTCGAATTGAACGAACGTACCGTCCCCGTCGTAGAAGGCCGAATCGCTGTCCTCGAAATCACTGAGTTCCCAGCCGAAGGTTTTGAAAAGGGTGATTTCGAGAGGGGTGTCGGCGGTGTTCGTGATCACCGTTGTGTCATCGAGGAACGCACCGGGTCCGCTGCCATCCAACGTAAACGTCTCCTCAATTATGATACCGGCGCTCGTCCAGGTGGCGACGATGGTATTGGCGTCATCGTCCCCGACGACCGCGGCATCGCCAAGAGCGTCGGCGATGTCAAAGTCGAAATCGGGGCCATCGGTTTCGCCGTTATTCACGCACGGAGAAGCGAAACTGCCAGGCGCCCCGAAGCACAGGTGCCATTCATTCTCGCTGAGATGATCTACTCCCCCGACCGAAAAAGTCTTGAGGTCGGAGTCATCGCCAAAAGTGATCGATGCGTTGCCATCCGATACGGTGACGTCAGGGATGCCTACCCCCGCCCGAGCCTGGTTCGTCGCCGCCACGGCGCCAAACATCAATCCCATGGCGATGACAAAGTACGCGTTTCTCGAAATCGACAAAATCATCTTTTCTCCCCTCTTACCATTCACTCCGATTCCGCTATCCCTAAAACAGCTCCTTCATTTCTCGATATTTTCTAGCAAGAACCATGCCGAAAGCCAGAAACACCATGTTTCCAATGGGTTAGTGCGGTGTCGCCCGAGTCGCCAAGGCGAAAGTGTAAAGTTTTCCGACACCGAATGGCGCGCGGCCCCCCCTCAAACCCCAAGGTTTCCGGGGAATTTTATCCACGGAAAGGGATGTAAAGAATTCCGACGATGTGACGCGATTAGTGGGAATGGCAGCATCATTTCCCCTTCTGAGCTATTTTATCCCATATTAATAAATTGCTTAGCGCCCCGCGCCAAGGTTGGTGGTATTGTAAAAAATTCCGACACTTTGATCGTAACTCGTGACCGCGAAGGTCCATACATTCGGGTCACGTCCCGCCGAAACCGTCACCCGCGGCGCAGGCGAGAGGCTAAGCTGTCATGGCCGACCAGAAAGCCGCCATTCCGCCTCTAGATTCCGGAGTTGAGGGGTAAGCCGCCGCGCATCACGGCCCATCAGATCGATGGCAGCTAGCCAATACCTACCGTCACCACCCTCAGCTATTCGTGTGCCCTACCCCCTCTCGACGCTTTCTTGGTGGCGTCCCGGACGGTTTCCTCGGGATCGGTCGCAGCGGGAAACACCGCCCGCCGCGCCTCAGCCATCCTTCCAAGGGTCCGTACCGGTGCCGACCGCTGCCCGGAGCGGCGTTCTAGAAGAGAACTTCAATCCGGGGCAAGCTAAACCGCGGCGACGATTTCGAGATCGCTGGCAACGGGGTTGTCGCCTCCGTTGATGTCCGCCACCACCTTGTACCCCGCGGCGACGCCATCGGGGTCGTAGTAAATGTGGCCGCTGCCATCCAAAATGAACGACGCCTTACCGGCCAGGAAGTCCGCCGAGGTGGCATTCGTCCCATCGTATATCGCGGCCCCAATGTCGCTGAAATTTGTCCCGTTGACGAGGGTGCCGAGGCCCAATGTCCCCCCGGGATCGAATTGGCTGGCGAGAAATCGAATTGATCGATCCCGCTCTCGAACGCCACCACCTGGTCGTGATCGAAGAGTTCTTGGTCGAAGATGGTGCCGTTGTTGGGAATGTCGGCGGTGTCCAAGAGGGTCTCGTAAACGAACAAATCGTTACCCGGGCCACCGGCGAGCAGGTCGTTTCCCGCGTCGCCGAACAGGGTGTCGTTGCCGCTGCCGCCGGTCAGAGTGTCGTCGCCGCCCTCACCGAAGAATTCCACGCCTGTCGATAACCCCAAGGCCGTCCCGGTGTCTGCGAATTCCGAGCCCACGAAGGCCTCGATGCCCGAAAAGCTGTCGCTGTCGCCGAAACCGTCGGTGGCGGTGCCCGTGGCGAAGTTCGCGGTGACGCCGGCGGGATCGTCTTCGAACGATATCCCATCGAAACCACCGCCGCCATCGATCGTATCGTTGCCCTCGCCGCCTTCGAGCGTGTCGTCGCCCGCACCGCCGCTGAGCGAGTCGTTTTCTCCGCCACCCTCGAGATCATCATCTCCAAGACCGCCAAAGATCGTTTCGGCGATACCGGCGCCAAGTATATCGTCGCCCCCGCTCCCGCCGATGACAATTTCAAAGTTGAAAATGTTGTCGAAGCCGATATCGGCGCTCCCTTCGTCGAAGCCTTGGGCAAAGTTTTCGGATAAATCGACGTCCACCCCCAACGTCGTGCTGGCGTACGTCAAGGTGTCGGCGTCCGCGCCTCCGTCCAGGGTGTCGTCGCCGAGACCTGTACCGCCGAGGATGGTATCGTTTCCGTTCCCGCCAAGAACATTATCGTTGCCGTCACCACCATCCAGGACGTCATTTCCATCGGCGCCATTGAGGAAATCGAAACCGTCGCCACCTCTCAAAACGTCGTTACCATCCCCTCCGTCAAGGTTGTCGCCGTCGTCGCCCCCATTGAGGGCGTCATTGCCTTCGTTCCCGTCCAGATCGTCAAGGCCGCTGCCCCCATCCAGGACATCGCTCCCCGCTAAACCCTGAAGGGTGTCGTTTCCCAGGCCGCCGTTCAGGGTATCGGCAAAATTGCCGGTTCCGAACAATTCTCCTTCCAAATGGGCGCCAACGAGTTGATCGTCACCCTCCCCGCCATTGACGATGTCACCCACGGTGCCGTTATTACGAGATCCGAAGATGATGTCGTTGCCGCCGAGACCGTTGATCTCCAATTGTTTGCCATCGAATCCATCGAGGTTGCCGTCAAAAAAATCAGGTTCTCCGGTGAGATTGACAACAATGCGCCCGTCGTCTGGGGGCGGGGTTATTGGTCTAGGGTTAGGCTCCGAAACGACCCCGACAAGCGGTGGTAAATCGATTTCAGTTGGTGCGGCAAATGCGTCCAGACCAAGGTCGGGACCACCCAACGCGTCGGCTTCCGGGTCTCCGGCCAGGCCGTCGGCCCCGAAGGCACCGATGATCTCGTCACTGCCGTCCCCGCCGCCCGGCCTCTGGCCCCGGGCCTCGGGCAAGAAATCGAGCACGGCGCCGAGTTTCTGATCGAACTCGGCCTGATCGTAGGGCACCTGTTCCGGTGACTCGAAGGCCGAATACAACGACAGCGGCTCGTTGGGGTTGGTTACCAGGATCTGTCCGGTTTCGTTGCTGACGGTGATCGAACCCCAGAGACCGGGGAGGTCCTCCAACATCACGATCTTGTTTTCTTCCCCCTCCGGCGCGGCCCAGCCCGCGACCTTCGTTCCCCGCACCCCGATCGTCGCCACCGGCGTGCGCACCAACATCTCGTCGGGATTGTTCGCCGCGATCTGGCCGCTGACGAACACGAAGGCGCCTTCCAACACCGAAAACGCCGATTCGCCCTCGCCCGAGTCCGGGTCGAAGATCAGCTTGTCCAGGACCATGCGGCCGTTCTCGCCGAGGGCGAACGTGGTGTCGTCGTTGAACACCAGTCCCACCGTGGCGCCGGCCTCGGTCTCCAGCACGTCGCCCTGAAAGACGTCCACGTCGAGCGCCAACGAAACCACCGTCCCGTCCGCCCGGGTCGCCGTCACCGAGCCGTCGATCGTCGCCACCGTGCCGATCGGCACCGCCGTGCCGCCCGACCCCAATTGAGCGTATTGCCCGGGCGCCATCGGCCCGGCCAGCATCTCGACCAGGTCCGCCGGCAATACTGCGCCGCCCACCGTCGTCAGCGCCGGCGGTGGCTCATGCGCGAAATAATTCTCGATCAATACGTGGCTGCCATCCTTGGCCACCAGCATAAGATCCGAACCCTGTCGTTCGAACGCGGCCGAGACCAGGGGAAACCCTTCCGGAACGAGCAGCGCGTCACCACTGGGCGCCGGCAAAACGACAATGTTCTGGGCCGCCGTCTGGTCGCCCGCGCCGGGCAGTCCGGTTTGAAAACTTGCTTTGTCAATCGCGGTCATTTTTTCATCCTATCGTCAAAACATCACCACCAGAGCGGCCCAATGCCACTCCGTAACCTCCCGCGTTCTTAAGTTTTTAGGCAGATAATCCCGAGTTGAGGCGAGTATACATATCGCTCCCCAGCGGATCTGTGACGGATGACGCGAGCCAGGGAAATATCATCGGAATAAAGCCCTTGACTTACAGGAAGTCTCCCGATCTGGAACCCTCTTTATGGTAAACAGCACCATTCGCAACGACAGGTGAAAGAGTAACGATCATTTCGAATATTCAATTTGAACCTCGCCGGGGATCGTAAGTACTTCCCCTCAGAGCCTCGAGAAGCAAGAGGATGAATCCGGTTAGGATTGACTCGTTTTGAAGAACGGAATTTCGAGGGGATTTCGGCGGTGTCGGCGGATTCCGGACGTCGGAACACCCAGCGATTCAAACGCTGACAACTTCGATGTCGGCGGCCGTCACTGCGACGCCGGATTGGACGGTTGCAACCACCTGGTATCCGTTTTGGGTGGAGTCGTTGTCGTGATAGAGGGTGTCCGAGTTGGGATCGAAGACGAAATGATCGACTCCGGGATTGGCGCCGGCATTTGTGCCGTCGTAGTTCGCAATCGTGAAAAAATTGTCCCCGTCGACGATTCTACTGGGAAAATCGCCGAATCCGGAACCGCCGCCGCCGACGAACTAGAAGCGATCGGTCCCGGGAGTCCAGTCGAGGATCCGATCGCCTGTCCGCAGTCCCACGTCATCATTGTTGGCCCCGGTGACGTCGGCCGTCGTTACGAATTGGAAGATGTCGGATCCGGAACCTCCGTCGAGAGTGTCGCGGCCAGGCCCGCCGATGAGGGTATCGGATCCGTCGTCGCCGCTGATGGTATCGTTGCCGTCGAGGCCGTCGATGGTGTCGTCCGAAGGACCGCCGAGAAGATTGTCGTTTCCATCGGTCGCGACGGTTCCACCGGCTCCGCCCAACGGTAGCGGCCCGACCAAATTAAATTGCAGATGGTCGACCTCGATAAATAATTCGGTGTTGAAGACGTTGATGGCGGCGATCCCGTTCGGGTCGGTCACACCGAAGAAACGATCTTCGGCGGTCGCCCCGCCGCGAAGCCCATCGGCGATAAAGACCGGGCCAATGGTGCCGAGCGAAACGAAACCGGGACCAAACGCCTCGAAAGTCGTCGCACCAAAACCTTCGGTTCATACGATTCCGGCGCTGGTCGGTAGCGCGCCCAAAACGTCGGTGTCGAAGGTGAAGGTGATGCCGGCCGGCCCGTCGAGGGAGAGGAACGAATTTCCGCCTTGGCCAAAGCCATCTATGACGCCATCGTCCGCGTCCACTGAATCGGTGTTGCCGCTCGGGCCTAGAGGCGCGCCCGCGGAAGCGACGACGCCGGGAACATTGAATACACCGTCCTCGAAGTCTTCGAACGCGAATGCCGGGCCGCCCAGGTCGAAGGGGCTGTCCGCGACGCTTAGATAAGGGAGTGGACCAAGGAATAGCGCGGGGGCCGGAGGCTCGATTTCGACCACCTCAATTTCGACCACTTCGACCAGTTCGACGACTTCGTCGGAATCACCGCCCGCGGCGCCGCTATCGTCGTCGGCAGCACCCGGATCGTCCTCGGCCGCCGGCGCCGCCAACGCCATAAGCGCGGCCAGGACCGACGCGAGCGAGCCTCCTCCGTCATCGTCGTCCCCCCCACGCGAGGCCGCGATATCGCCCGCGCCTCCTTCGCCCGCCTCCTCACCCCCCTCGGGATCCACCTCGCCCTGTCTTTTTCCGGGGGAGGGCAAGGCGTTGAGGACGGCGCCGAACGTGTGCCCTAATTCCCCGTCGCTCAAAACTCTCGATTGCGGCGACGAGAATGCCGACGACACCGAGAACGCCGTTTTTGCCTCCCTCATAAGGAAACTGCCGGTCTCGTTGATGACCACGACCGATCCCACCGTGCCGTCTTCGTCCGGCAGCAGGCAATGTCCTGGCTGATGTTGAAAAAGTGAGGTAGGCGTCATTCGCCTGGAACCGTTAGGCTCTGGGTGTTGAATCCATCAAGGAGAACGACGCCATGACCAAGACTACACGGAACAGCCGCCGTTCGAAACTGTTGGAGATCCCGCTTCCGCTGTTGCCGCCGGCCTTGCCGGAGGCTTTTGATGATCTGCGCATGAGCGTGGATCGCTTTTGCCTGTTGGCCGGGGTGGAGACCCTGGGCGAGATGCTGGACGAGGATAGCGAGGTGCTCTGCGGAGCGCGCCACGCCCGCACGGCCGAGCGGCAGGGCCATCGCTGGGGGACAACCCAGAGCGAGATTGCCTATCACGGGGGCAAGGTGAAGCTGACGCGCCCGCGGGTGCGCGATCTTGCGGGCAAGGAGATGAGCTTGCCGAGCTGGGAGTTGCTCTCGGACCCGGCGCTTTTGCAGTCCTGGGCGATGAACATCATGCTGCTTACGGTTTCGACCCGCAAGTACGCGCGCGCCGTGCGCCTGCCCGGCGAGGCCAGCGGCGACTTGCCGGCACGCGCGGGCGATGCGACCTCGAAGTCCGCGGTCTCGCGGCGCTTCGTGGCCATGACGCGCAAGAAGCTGAAGGCCTTCCTGGCCAGCGACCTTTCGGATCTCGATCTCCTGGTCATCCAGATCGACGGGCTGCACGTCGGCGATCACGTGTTGCTGGCAGCTATTGGCATCGACGGCGCGGGCGAGAAGCATGTTCTAGGCCTGGCCGAAGGTGCCACGGAGAATGCCGCCACGGTGCAGGCGCTGCTCGACAACCTGACCGCCCGCGGCCTCGACCCGGAAGTGCCCCGGCTCTTCATCGTCGACGGCGCCAAGGCGCTCTCCAAGGCGATCAAGCGGACCTTCGGGCCGGTGGCCGCCCTCCAGCGCTGCCAGGTCCACAAGGGCCGCAACATCATCGAGCGCCTCGACGAAAGCCTTCATGCCGGCGTCAAGAAGGCGCTCAGGCAAGCCTGGGACCAAGACGATGCCGAGAAAGCCGAACGCCTCATGAAGAACCTGGCGCGCCGCCTGGAGACCGAGGCCCCCGGCGTTTCGGCTTCCATCCTGGAGGGGCCTGGATGAGATCCTCACCGTGATCCGCTTGGGCCTGCCGCCCAAGCTCAGGCGCTCCTTGGCCTGCACCAACGCCATCGAGAATGCCTTGGGAACGGTCAGGATGGTGCAGCACAATGTCAAGCGCTGGCGCAACGCCGAGATGGCCTTGCGATGGACCGCCGCCGGCCTCCTGGAAGCCCAAAAGACCTCCGTCGCCTCAAGGCCTACCGGCAACTCCCCATCCTCAGAGCTGCCCTCGAGGATCACGTGAAAAAGGCAAAAGCGAAAAGCGCCATTGAAACCATCAAAGAGGCCGCCTAGCCTCGAAGCCCAACCATGCCTGCCTCGCCTTTTTCAACAGAGCATGGGACATCGCCGGGCAGCAGGACGAAGGTATTCTCCCCCCATTCCGGCGCCGCCTTTCCCGCCATTTTCGTGCCCCGGATCCCGATCGTCGCCACCGGCGTGCGCACCACCATCTCTTCGGGGTTGTTCTCCGCGATCTCGCCGCTGATGAACACGAAGGTCCCTAGGACCACCGAAAACAACGATTCACCGTCTCCCGGCGCCGAATCATAAACCAGCTTATCCAGAACCATCCGCCCGCTCTCGCCGAGCGCGAACGTCGTATTGTCGTTGAATACCAAGCCGATCGTGGCACCATCCCCGGTCTCCACGACGTCACCCTGAAACACCGGGTCGTCGGCCGTCAGCGGCACGATCGTGCCGTCGGCACGGGTCGCCGTGACGATTCCATCGACCGTCTCGACCTTGCCGATCGGCGCCGCCGTCGCTCCCGGCTCCAATTGAGCGTACTGCCCCGGCGCTAGCGGTCCGGCCAGCGTCGCGACCAGATCCGGCGCCAGCACGGCCCCGCCGCCGGTCATCAGCGCCGGCGCCTCGGCAACGGCGAAGTAATCCTTGATCAGAATCCGGCCGCCGTCCTCGGCCACGAGCAAGAGATCCGGCCCCTGGCGCTCGAACACCGCCATAAGGAGACCGAAACCCTCCGGAACGGTCAGAGCCTAGCCGCCGGGAACCCGCACGACGAGGAGGTTCTTGGCCGCCGTCTGGTCACCCGCACCGGGTCGCCCGCCCTGAAAACTCGACCCGAGCGAAGCAGTCAATTTTCCAACCCGTTGTTTTATTGTCGTCACCGGGATGACCTATACCACCGATGCCGTCGACCTCGGCGCCGAGGTGCCCTTCTCCATCGCCTGGGAGGGCGAGACCTCGGGCGAGGTCACCTTCCACAGTACCGCACCGCCGATACCGCCGGGGGCCTCGCCACCGCGGCTTGGACCGATCACGCGGCCGGAGACCTGATCACCGCCCGCCATCTCCAGCTCCGCTGGCGGCTCGCCGGAGACGGCACCGCCGTGCTCCGCCTCGATTACCTCTGTTACAGCCTGCTCGCCCCCGCCGCCGTCCAGAGGTTCCTCGACGCCGACACTGCGAACTGGGAAGGCTCGGCCGCCGCCGGCCGCACCGTGCCCACCACCCTGGCCCGCGTCACCGACGTCGACGTCACCCTGCAATCGGTCGGACCCGGATGGTCATGGACCCTCGACAACAAGAACAACCCCACCCGCATCAAGATATTCGATGGAGACGGCAATCCCGCCGACGCCACGATCGACGCCGTGATCCGCGGCGTGCGCGCCTGAGACAAGGAGACAGCCCCATGGCATGGCCCACCGACGACCTCTCGGGCGAACACGCCGACGCTGGAAGCGACAGCCCGGCCCTGTTCCGGCCCATGATGAAAAAGATCGTCGATTACCTCAAGACGATCATCGGCGCCCGCGGCCAGGCCGACGGCGTCTGCGACCTCGACACTAACGGCAAGGTCCCCGGCTGGCGCACCGGCAGGGGCGAGGCCAACGGCGCCGCCCCCCTCGACGCCAACGCCAAGGTGGCCTCCAGCCACCTACCGGATGCCACCGATACTGGGACCGGGGCCGTCCGCCTGGCCACCTCCGCCGAGGTGGAAGGCACGGGCGGCAGCGGCGCCGTCACCGCCGGCTGGCTCAACCAGCGCACCGCCACCACCGCCCGCGCCGGCCTCGCCAGGTTCGCCACCGCCGAGGAGGCCCGGGCCCAGGAACGCGACGACCTCGCCGTCTCCCCCGCCGGCCTCCAGACCGCCGGCGGCGGCAGGCTCTTCACCTCGACGGATGGCATCGAACTCGCCAACGGCGACACCGACATCGACCTGCTCGCCGGCCTGAGCGGATACGCCGCGGTCTGGCTGGTGTTGAGCATCGCCCCGGTGGGCCCGCGTTTGGTGCGCGACCTCGATTCCTCGGTCACGATTTATTCCAAGAATTTCACGAGCACGCACAGGGACCGCAGCGGCCGCACAACAACCCGCGTCCTCGGCACCACCACGATTTCGGTGATCAAGGCCGACGAACGGCGCCTGCGCTTCACCTTGAGCAAGTATTCCGGCGATGGCGCCACCTATAAGGTGTACGAAATCCTGGGAATCAGGATATGAGAGACGCGCTGGGGTGGAGAAATGTTGCTGCGGGTGGGATTGACGGAGACGCCTGAATTAGACAACAACCTAACTAGGTTTTCCAAAAAACCGGGATCTCCCCACAGTTCCTCGGTGAGGCAGACAATTGTGAAAGTACGCTCATGGGTCAATTGCTTGATAAAATCTGGCCGCTGCCATTTCGGAAGCTTACCTCCGAAGTAATCAAACCACTCTCGGAGGAAGAATTTTTTTCCTTATGCCGTTTGGTCTACCAACGAAATCGAAAGC
The DNA here is from genome assembly GCA_965218865.1 of Alphaproteobacteria bacterium. GTDB lineage: Bacteria > Pseudomonadota > Alphaproteobacteria > JAAXGF01 > JAAXGF01 > CBDCME01. The sequence continues at coordinate 8,330 of CBDCME010000043.1, read as the reverse complement.
ACCGATCCAGCGACCGACAAGCGCACGTTCTCATCCGACGCCTTGTAAAACGACGCCGGAGAGCACTGGGCACCCTCCCTGAATTAAAAACGCTGACTCGGGGCATGATTCCGACCGGATACAGATACAAAAAAGACCTTATCCTTAACACCCTTTACCCCGCACGCCCGCGGAGTTGGATGACGTCAGCTAAGAGGAAAAAGGCCGTCAGTTTCAGACTCCAAGGATTTTCATTCGTGGACGCGCCCAACGAAACAATGCGCACACTGCGCGACATCGCGGCCGCGGAGTGCGAGGCTCGGACGGGCAGGCTGGACTTCGGGGACAACCAAATTCTAGACATCGGACCCTATGTGGTCTTGGGACTGATGAGCAAAGGGATGGCGCCATTTTTGCTCGGAGGAACAATCAGTGTCCCTGTCCAAAAGGTAATCGAGGCCGTGGGCCTCCGCGAATTCATGCGGATGAATGAATTCCAGGATTTGAAGGACAAAAAAGACGTTTGGGCCTTTCGACTGAGACAGCGAAATCCAGGCACGCCAACCGCCACCCCTGCCAAGGCCATTAAATTCTCGATGGTCGCGGACGAGTTGGTTGATACGGTCAACGAATGGCTCGGTGCCCTTCCTTCACCAATGAAACTCCTTGATCACGCAAAACCACACCTCAGCACGATTGTTACTGAAATCCTGGATAACGCCGAACGCCACAGCCGTCCTGGTGAGGAAATTGGCGAGTGGTATGTTGCCGGGTTCATGGCACGGAGCAAAGCGAACGACGCGGATAAACGAAATCGTGACTATCCTTGGCATGACTGCCATGTGGCCATGGCCAATCTCGGAACCACCATCGCCGAGAGCATCCTCCAATCATCGGTCTCGAAAGAAATTAGCAAGGACCTGAATTCGTACATAGCTCGTCATCGCTCAAAGTCTGGGCCAAGCAGAGATGTGTTGGCCACTCTGTACGCGATGCAGGATGGCGTATCGTCCTTGCCCGGGAGGGGCGGTATGGGCATGATGGAACTGATCCAACTAACCAACGTACTGGGGGGTACAGACGACGAAAACCACCAGCCCGCGATCACTATAATTTCTGGGAAATCCTGTATCCGTTTCTCAGGCCCTTACAGGGGAGTGCACCGCGAGGGCACGGATGGCCGACGACGTGTTCAGCCTTTTAATGCGAGAAAGTCGTTTGAATCTCCGCCAGATGAGAAATATGTTTTCGACCTGGAAGATGTTTTTCCGGGGACGATCGTAGCGTTGCGATTTTCACTAGATCACGAAGCGCTGGAGGCGAGAACCCATGAAAGAGATTGATCTCTCGGAATATACGTCGAACGGGAAAGTCCGGAACCTGTCCGGTAAGGACCGGGGCCTTAGTGCACGCGACAAGTTCAAAATGGATGATCTCGATAAAGATGAGGGAGTCGTGAAAGTGCGTATTCCGGATCATGTCTACGCCATCTCAACTTCTTTCTTCTGTGGCATGTTTGGTGATAGCTACAATACCCTCGGGCACGACCGTCTGCTTGAAAAGTATCACTTTGATATGCCTGAGGCCCTTCGGCCGCAAATAAACCAAGGGTTGGAGCGGTGCTCTTGCGAGTTTGAGCCCCTCATGACCGCCACAGGCTGATTCTGATCTGAAAACTGGCTTTACTCTTTAGCTGCGGTCAAATGAGTTTGGGTCGGGTAGCGCATGACCGAGTAGTGTGACCCTCGAATTCTTGTTGCCATTGGGACCGGACTCATAGGATTTTTTACGGGTCTTGGTAGCATATGTTTCAGCTGTTACGTTTTTCGTAAGCAGCGATCCCACACTCGCGCTCAGCACGTCTGGGAAGAATATAGGGAGACTGTTTATAATCCGATGCGCCGGGCGCTTTCGGATTTGGATAGGTATACGAAAACCCACCTCAGAACGCACAATTTTCCACAGGACAAGAAAAAGCGCCAAGAAATCTTTGGAGAGCTGGGTGAATGCCTCAATACAGTCGAGATTGCTTGCGTGACTGCCTACAAACATCCAAGGTCTGACGAGAAACGTTGGAGTGGCCAGGCCGATGACGAAAGCTTGAAAATTTACGGCCTCATCCAAAAACACAACCTTATCGAGGGCGACGAGCCGAGCGTGAACTCAAACTTACCGAAATTGGAGAAAGCGTTATCGTCTTACTCTGGCATCTTTGAGGCCCGTCTTCGAGAGCATAGAGAGAAGATGTTGGAAATTCCGAAGTGCGCGATGGTATGAGGCCAAAATGCGTGGGAAAATGGCCGGCGGCGCCAGCTTGTTTCATGCCTTCGTTTCCGCTAAAGCGCGCCGACCTCCGCCGCATATTCGGTTAGCCGCGTCCTACCCCCGCCACTGCACCATTTGACACGGTAAAAACGGTCCTTAAAGCACCGTCGAAACGGTATAGATTTTCGAAGCCAAAACAGCCCGAAAAATCCGCTCCTTTTTCCAGCCATTCTTAATTATTTCTGACGCCGATTCATAAATATTTCTGTCGCGCTACAACCTGCCGGCGAGGTCCTCCCGGCGCCACGGACCCCCCGGGCGATCCTGTACTGGGGCCACCCTGGCCGAGCGAGAAATTCCTTCATCGGCGCCTGACTGAAAAATGCAAACAAACCAGACGCTTGACCAGATCGGCCACGCGAGTTCAGGCCAGTTCCGAGAGCGCACGACCTGAAATTCCGCGCGCCCCATGGGCCCTTGCCTAGTGCATCGACCCAAACGGAGGCGACAGCCGAAGTTTGGAAGTTGATGCATCGACAAAGGCCTGGTGCACGGGGGTGTGAACGAAGTGAATGCGCCGGTGCACTAGGTCAACCGCGCCAAGTGTTCGTGGCCCTGGTCACGAAAACGACCTGCTCGGCCGCGCCCACGGGGCCAGTTCATTCATTGACGACAGGAGAACTCGACCCATGTGACTAATGAGGGCTCCATTCCCCCCCCGAGGCCGGCGTTTTGCGGTGTAGTTCAAATGGAGTCATCCGGGAAATCTTGGTTGTCCAATTATCAGTAGTGGTGGAGATGGGAATTGGCGGTGCACAAGCTGCTATGGTTGTTCGTCGCCGCTCTTGTAGCTCTTCCGAGCATCGACGGCGAGGCAAAGAAGCGGAAGTTTGAGCAGAGAGACGGAAAGCTCAACATCGGCGCGGAGCGTCCGTTCGACGCGGTCAACATGTTTGGCGACTTTGGCGGAGAACTTCGGTTGCCGAATACGGAGGAAAACAAATTCAAAATATGGTGGGAGCGCATGATACGCGGGGAGGTTGGCAAGGATCGTTTTCTTATTCTTTGCGCGCTAAAAGGTGGGAATTGGAAAAGCATGGATGACATACGTAATTATCTTGAATTCAAGTCCCAAAAAATTTATCCGTTGAAAAAGCTGAGAAATATGCTCCCCCTCATGGCTGGTACGCCGCGTCTCAAGCATGCATCACGCCACCGACCGAGCCAGCTAGACACTATAGGAGAAGGTTGGCTCGAGAAAAACCATCAAGCCGAGATCTCGGGGATTAGCACAGAGTGGAGAATCGAGCCGAGCGTATATCCTCTCCTTTATTTCTTACTTATGAGTTGCCCCGAGGATGACAGCTGCAAGTGACGGGCAGGAACAGACGCAACCAATGCGCGGACGCGCATTTTCGAAGAGAGACACTTAAACCGACAAATAAACAGATGCTCATCGACTGAAAACAATTGCAATCGGAGACGACGGTTGATTCGTCCCCTGGCGACAACGAACCGAGGAAAATGAGTCATGCGGCCCCTCATCGCGGCTCGCTCAGCAGCTTCTCGTGGAAGTAAGTCGCAATACCGCGTCTCGAACAACTCGAGCCCCCGCGCCACCTCGTCGACCGGCGCCCGCCCTCACAACACCCCACAGTTGAGTTCTGTTCAGTGCTTGATCATGTCCAGCTCCTTCAAGGCTCGGTATGTGTGAGCGGCGTCTCGCAGGTAGACATACCCTTTCCAGAGCAGCGTGGTCCCCGGCAGCGGCTGGCTTGTTCGTGGATGGAAGCCTGCGAGCTTTGCGACGTCGATAACGAAGGTGCGGATGTCCGGGGGCTTGTCCGGCGGCGGACGCGCGCGGGCGATGCCGTAAGCGATCAGCCTGACGTAGAGGATGACGATTTCGTCATCGGTGACGACCTCGTCGGCGCGCGTGTGCGGTTTGTCGCGGGCCATGCGTTCGAGATCGAAGACATGGCAGGCGGTGATGGCATCGAAGGCGAGACACTTTCGCAGGTCATCGGCGTGGTCGAGCCTGCGGTTCTCGACACGGGTACCGGTCTTCAGCACCCGGAAGTACTCCTCGATGGTCCATCGGCGTTCGTACCAGTCGACGACGGTTTTTGCGGTCTCGGCGTCCGCACTGCCTTCGGTGGTCAGCAGCACCCAGTGCAGGGGCTCCTTGCCGGGGGGCGGATTGGGTTCGGTGGCGGTCACGGCGAGCGCATCGATCGGCTCCCGGCGCCCGGCGCTACGGGCGGGGCGCAGCGGTGGATCCAGCTTCACCCAGCCGGCGCGCAGGTCCAGCTTTGCCTGGCGCCTGGGCCGCGCCCGCTTGCCGCCGCAGGCGGCGATCTCCACGGTCTTGCCCGCAACTCGCGGGAGCGTGGCGACATGGTCCCACAGGTCCTGCTTCCCGCCTGTTTCCACGACGACACGGCGCCGCGTCGACCGGCGCGCACGCACCAGCAACGCGGCGCCGTGCGATGCCGCCTTGACGAACAACGCCCAGATGTCTGCCTCCCGGTCGCAGACGGTTACTACCCGCGTCGCCGGACAGGCGCGGGCCAGTTCCTGTGCCCGCTCGAGTCCGCGCTGCCAGCGCACACTCGCGCTCTCCGCCCTGTCGCCGTCGCAGTAGGTCGCATCGAGCGAGAACACGCCGAGCGGCCGCCCGGCGAGGTTGACCGCCAGCCCCACATGCGCCCACAAGCCGCGGACGCCCCTTGCTGCCGCCGCCGCCGATCGCGACGAGCCCGCCGGTCGCCTCGAGCCCTTCGTAGTTGAGCGAGGTTGTGTCTTGAATGGCGAGCACGACCTCCTCCAGCTGGCAGCGCTCGACCATCGTCGCCTGATGCGGCTCCAGGATATGGTCCATGGTCACGCTCCCGTTCGACAACAGCCGATAGGCCGCCTTGCGCTCCGCGCGGGCCGGAAAGATCGCCGGGATCGCGGCCCCCGGACGGTCGAGCCACGCCCGCCCGATGCGCACGATCCGATCCCGAACCCGGCCATCGGGATGCGTGCTGCGCGCGTATTCCCGCTCGGCCCAATCCGTGCGTTCGTCCATGTGCAGCGCCGGCGCCGCGCGGATATCGCGGGCCCTCTCAGCACACAACACCGCCCGCCAGTCCGCAGCCAGCGGCTTCATCCACACCGTGCGCGGCAGGGCGCCGCCGCCGGACCCCGGCGGCTGGCCCGAGGTCGGGTGAGGACAGCATTCCCAGCCCGCCGCCCGATAGCAGGTGCCGGCATGGTCGGGGCCGACATAGCTGTAGGCCATCACCGGGCGCACCTTGTACGTCGCCTCCCAGTCGGTCGCCACGCGTTTCGTCGCCAGTCGCAGCACCCGGGAGGCCAGACCGTGAACCCGCACGCCAGGCAGAAGCAGAAAGCGATGGTTGTTGACGATCTTCGAGAGGTTCGCGGCTCGCGCGTCCGTGGACCAGCCGATGAAGCCGTCGCGCGCCTTCTGGTGCCAGCTCGCGGCGCAAAACCCGATACCGCCAAGGCGTCCATGGACCGACGAACAAGCCCAGTAGCGCAGTTGGCCGCCCGGCGCGCGGGCCCAGCCTTGCGGGTGGTGCGTCGCCATCATGGACTCCCAACGCCGGCGGTCCGTATCCCCCGACACCAGCGCCAGTGTCACCGTGCCCAGTTGGGCAACCCGGCAGCGAAGCGAAAGGTCCGGATAATCCGCCGTCCGCTCGCCATCGCGACACCGCCCGCCAAAACGCTACCCGCGCCGTCGGCAACTCAAGCCCGAGCTTGTCCGCGAGAACCGGCAGGGCCTTGCGCGCCGAGCCGAGGCAGTACTCGCCTCGATCACCGGTCCAGCCCTCCAGCGTACAAAGATCGCGGGCAAGCGAGTTCCGCGTGCGGCCTTCCTCGGAAACCGCATCGCAAAACCACCTGATCGTCTCAGCCCGAAACTGGTGAAGACCGACGTGCATGGTCGGCCATGTAACCGGATCAGCACTATTGAGTCAACTGTGGGCCGTTGTGAGGCGCCCGCCGGGCCGACACCTTGCCGAGCCGCCGGTCAAAGAAAGCCCCTGCGCCGGCGCCAACGCCCAAACGTACTCAGCGAAACCCCCGGTATCGAAGCCGCTTCCTCGCAACTCATACCAACCGCCCTTAACATTGACTTGTGCGAGCCCACGCTCTGAGGCCGATGGACATGATCTTCCAAGGTAGGTCGGTCAGGTTGTTCCAGGCTTGGCAAGAGGCCTCGACGATGGCTTCATAGGAGTCGAAGACACGATTGGAGAGCCAGTTCTGGCGGAGGTATTGCCCGACATTTTCGGCGGGATTGAGCTCCGGGGACTTGGGTGGCAAAGGCACGAGGGAGATGTTCTCCGGGATGCCGAGTTTGGCAGTGGTGTGCCATGCGGCTTGGTCGAGCAGCACGACGGCATGGGCGTTTGGGGCAACGGCCCGGCTGATTTCCTCGAGATGCAGGTCCATGGCTTCAGTATTGGCGCGCGGCATGACCAGCGCCGCGCCCTCACCGCGCTCGGGGCAGATGGCGCCGAAGAGATACGCCGAAGAGGTCCGTAGGTCCTTGACCTGGCGCGGGGCGCGATCCCTTTGGGGCCCACTGGCGCACCAGGCTGTTCTTCTGGCCGACGCGCATTTCATCTTGAAACCAAACCTCGATGGGCGTGTCCGGTGGCTGTGCCGCTACGATTTTTGCCAAGTGTTCGGGAAAACTTTTTTTTAAATTCCTCCTGTGCCCGCGCATCCTGGCCGACGTGGCGCGGGCGCGCGGAAATATGCGAGAACCCGAGCGCGGCCAGCAGCTTGCCGACGCTCCGCTCGTGATAGTCCACGCCGAAGCGCGTTCGGATCAGTTGCTTGAGATCGATGCAGCGCCAGCGCACGACCCCATCCCGTTCGGGATCGGGACCGGCCTCGATAGCCCGCGAAAGCGCCGCCATTTGCGACGGCGTCAACCGACGCAACGCCCCGTTCGGCTTGCGGTCGATCAGACCGGCCGGACCTCCCGCGTTGAACCGGTGAACCCAGTCCCGCAACGTCTGCCGATCCATGCCGCCAATACCCGCCGCGCACGCTCGATCCATCCCATCGTAGATGGCCGCCATCGACAAAAGCCGTCGCGCCTGGTTCCCATCATCGCTCCGTGCCGCAAGAACACGGACTCTTTCAGCATCAAAGTCGTTTCGCAAAGGAATCGTTGGCATTGAACACACTCCCTTGTTGCCAACAACCTTGAATCACACAAAACCTAGCGTGTAAACCTTTGCGCGAGTCAAACTCTAGGGCGGTTGGTATCAGCCGCCGCTTCGAAAACTTCTACCTCCTCAAATCGCATGATCCGAACCTCCTCTAGCACCCTCGTTCGAGCCATCACCACCTCCGTTCTTGGAACCGTTCCAGGATCGCTTGATTCGTGGGCTCCCTAAACCGGTCAAATCATGTGCTACCGACACAAGTACGAAAATCCTTGCGGCGACGTTTGGGCGGGTTATGATTGCGGTATCGCTGGGTAGCTTGTTTTTTTGGGCTGGTATCGCGATCGGGGGTGGGCTTGCGGCCCGCCTTTTTGTTGAATAACAGGCGCATTGGTTTGTTGGGAACTGGTGGAGACCACGTCTTGGTGGATAAGACGAACGATATCGCGCGCGTGCTGGCGCCGACGATCGAGGCGATGGGATTCGACATCGTCCGGGTTTGCCTGGCCGGCCGCCGTAAACGGACCCTCCAGGTGATGGTCGAGCGTCGAGACGGCGCCGGTGTCAAGATCGACGATTGCGCCCAGGTCAGCCGCGTGGTCTCGGCCGTGCTCGACGTTGCCAACCCGATCGAGGGCGAATACGATCTTGAGATCAGCTCGCCCGGGATAGACCGTCCCCTGGTCCGTCCGGCGGATTATCAGCGCTTCGCCGGTCATCTCGCGAATATCGAGACCCGGAGTCGGATCGACGGACGGCGGCGGTTTCGGGGCCGGCTCTTGGGGTCGGATGGAGATCGGGTGCGTATCGCCATCGATTCCGGCGATCTCGAGGTTCCGTTCGCCGATATCAGCGCCGCGAAGTTGATCCTGACCGACGAGCTGATCG
>CBDCME010000042.1:0-36923 GCA_965218865.1 Alphaproteobacteria bacterium | reverse complement strand
GCCCTCGGCGCGGGCCTACGAACAAATCACTCACCCTACCCGTGGTAGTATCGTTTTTTATTTCAGGAGCCGCTACTAAAAAGTGACACTAGTCAGTGAAGATATGAGCGTCAAGTTTTTTTTGGGTTGTCATTTCCGGGGCTGGTAAGTATATCAGTCGAAATTAAATCTATAGGGAAAGACCGATCTGTCGTCGGTTTTTTCAGTGAGTCTGGTTCAAAATTAAAACCGGTCACTAGTCTGTTTTTACGCGGTGTCTATGGTGTTCGCATGTTTATTGAGGAATCGTGCCAATGGGTTTCCAACCCGAGTGAGGTGAGATGAACCTGCGGCGCGCTGCTGCCATCTTTCAATGCCCTTGGCGGAGGTTCGAAATTGCGAACGCCGACGGCGCCGTGGTTTATGTCGGAGGAAACGTCAGTTCGAGGAGGTTGTTTAACTTTTGCTCGGAAAGACCGATGAAGAGAAACGAGTCGTCCGTTTACCCCTATAAATTACTGTCGTTCGTGTTGGCGGCAACCTTGTGCTTGTTTTGGAGTATTTCCAGTCTTACCCGCCGAATTGTCCGCCAACGCCAACAAATTCAGCCAAAGCCGCGGTGTCCGGGACAGCCTCGCCCCTCGCGATGGTGCCATCGGGCGGCATTACGGTTTTCTGACCCAGGACCAACCTTCGAGCTAGATCGAGGAACGCGACATGTTGGGTAAGGTCCCCGCCACGGTGCTCACCGGCTATCTCGGATCGGGTAAGACGACCCTTCTCAACCACATTCTTTCTTCCGAGCACGGAAAAAAGATCGCGGTGATCGTAAACGAGTTCGGCGAAATCGGGATCGACCATCAACTGATCGTGAGCTCGGATGAAGAAATCATCGAGATGAACAATGGCTGCATCTGTTGCACCGTACGTGGCGATCTCATTCGGATTATCGACGACATATTTGCCCGCTATCGGGAATTGGATCATATCGTCATCGAAACGACCGGGTTGGCTGATCCCGGACCGGTGATCCAGTCCTTTCTGGCCGATGACCGCGTGGCCTCGCGGACCACGCTCGACGCCATCGTGACGATCGTCGATTCCAAGCATATCCATGACCACCTGGATAGCCACGAGGCCGAGGAGCAGATCGCCTTCGCCGACGTCATCCTGGTCAATAAAACCGACCTCGTGAAACCGCGCGATCTGGAGATCTTGGAAACGAAGGTTCGTCGGCTGAACCCGACCGCGAAAATATTCCGAACGGTGCAATGCGCTCTCGAACTCCAGCACGTTCTCGGAGTCGGGAGTTTTGATCTGAAGAATGCCCTCAGCGTTGCCCCCGATCTGTTGAGCGAGGACGATCATCAACACGACGAGTCGATTCAATCAGTCTGTATCACCCGGGATGGCTGCGTAGATCCCAAAAAGTTCAACCGTTGGCTCTTCGATCTGGCTCAGGAACACGGCCAACACATCTTCCGGATGAAGGGAATCCTCAACATCGGCGACGAGGACCGGCGGTTCGTCTTTCAAGGGGTCCACATGATGATCGACGGCCGGCCCGGCCAACCTTGGGCGGCCGACGAAACCCGCCGCAACGAGCTCATTTTCATAGGCCGCTATTTGAATACCCTGTCCCTCGAGGAGGGATTCGTCGCCTGCCTGACTGAAGATATTCTTTAAAAAGACACGGGCCGCCCTATCGGTTGAACTTGGCGTATGGTAAGGGCGGCGGTCCAATCATGGCTGTCCATGAAAGATAAATTGGCGAGGGTGGATTGGCACGAACAGCTCTCAAGCAGGAAACGAACGGACGGGGTGGACCGGGAGAACCGGGATGCTTGACGCGGTAGCGACTTGGCTCGCCTGGGGATTGACGGTCGTCGCGGGGGCCGCGGTCGTCGGTTTGATACTGGCGGACCCGGGGGTGCACGCCCTGCTGGGGTAAAGGGAGATGATTAAGCCAACCGCGTCTGGCGCCGTTCTTGGTGAGCCTAGAATGGCAGCTCATGGCTAATTTTCTCCGTGATTGGCCAGGCACGACCGCTCAGGCCCCTGAAAGCAGACCATTGACCGGCGAACGCCGTCGAATTTCAACTTCTCGATAAACGTTGAGTTCCACCCCTACGGCGGCTCGCTCGGTCGATTTCACGAAAAATAATCCTCCGCGGCAAAAGGGTTCCCTTCGCCGAAAGGCCGCTTTTTAGTCGTCCGTGAAGAACCCTGATTTCAAGCTGAAGCGGCGATTGGGTTTGCGGTGGGGTGCGAGATGTCGCTGAGGAGCGCGGCCAGGATTTGGACAAACAAACGCCTCAGCCATTTGAGGACAAGGCGGTAGTTGTAGCCGGCGCCGGCGAGGATGGCGTTGATCTTGTCGCCGTCGCGGCCTTTGAGGAAGTTGCGCCCCAGCCTGCCATCGCTCTTGAGATGTCCGATCACGGCCTCGACGGCGGAGCGCCGCCTGAGCTCCTTCTTGATCGTCGGCGTGATGCCGCGTTTCTGGCCTGATCTAAAGACGCGGTGTTTGTTGGGGTAATCGTGGCCCTGGTATCCCTTGTCGACATAGATGCGCTCGGCCGATATCCCCGTCCAGCGTTCCATCTCTTCGATCACCTGCCTCAAGGTGTGGCCATCATAGGGATTGCCGTGGAAGGCCTTGACGTGGGCGACGAACTGGCCGCCGGGGGGGCGGGAATTGGTCGCCGCCACGGAGACCTTGCAGCCGAACTCGTACGGCTTGTGCTCCTTCCCTTTGCCGATGCATTCGACCTCGGGCGCGTGGAGCGAATAGACCTTGGGCAAGGGGTCGCGCCGCTTCTGGGTCGACACCCGCTCGGCCAGCCACAAGGGGCGGCGGAAGGTATCCCGTAGGCTCTCCTCCTGGGCCGTCTTGCGGCGGATGTCGCGGACGGTGCGCCCGAGATAGGTCTTGAGCTTGCGCAGGGCCTTGTTGGCCCGCTTGTGCTGTTTGGCATGGCGGTAGCGGCCTTGCATGATCAACGCCCTCTTGCCCAGGCGGGTATAGGACTGACGCAGGGCAATGCCGTGCTCCCGTGCCAGTCGCACCAGCCGCTCGCGGGCTCGTTGCATCAGTTTGGCGTCGGTCGGAAAGGCAATCGCCTTCTCTTGTACGGTGGTGTCCACCGTCACCCGCTCGAGGTCCTTCTCCGCAGCGCCCCCACCCGGTGGGCCACGGCCAGGCTCTCCTGGAATACCTTCTCCAAACCTTCCGGCCCGATCCGGTCCCGCCACCGGGTCATCGACGAGCGCTCCATGGGTAGCTCATGCTGAAAGTACTCTTCGCCGCAGAAGCACTGGAAGTATGGGTCGTAGACCCAGCGCTCGCAGACCTCCTCATCCGAGAGATCGAACATATGCTTGAGGATGTGCAGCCCAACCATCAACCGCGTCGGGACCCCCGGCCGACCCTCCTCCGAATACAAGGCTTCATAGGTCTCGTCGAAGAAAGTCCACGCGATCCGGCCCCCCAACACCACCAACTCGTGGCGCAGGTTGATGATGTTTTCGAACCGCGAGCGGAACAGGTCCTCTATTCCCGATGACACCTTGCGCGATGGCTTCATCACAGTTCTCCAATCCCAATCGACGGGAGCAGAGAATCACGTTCCGCAACGGAAGGGAATCCCCAAAATCAATTATTTCAAATCACAAGCTTTTCAGGCCCAAAACCCGTTTTCTTGCAAATCCGATTACTTCGTCAAACCGAAAGAGCTACCAACATCAGCCGCTTATGCGTTCTTCACGGGCGATTTTTTAAGCCGTTGAATTTTCTCAAGCTCAAACCGCGCAAAAGGGTCGTTCAAAAGGCGACATGAAAATCGGCGTTCGTTGGGTCGGATTTCCGTCGCCGTGCTATTCGGCGGGTTCAAGCGGTTGGACCAGCCGGGGATTTGATGCCGTCCATTCACTCATATCGGGCGCTACGTCCGGGTCCTCGGCGATCCGACGGGCAATATCATCGTTGGTCATAGCGCCGCCAAATCCACCCTGCCCGTGTTATCGCCCGGTGGGTGTTTTTTCCTGATCATCATAAATTTTTCTGTCCGGGCATACCAAGGTGATGTCCCCTGCCCTGTCTGGTCATGCGATGCAAGAACACTTACAGAGTCGATGGCAAAATTGTTTTGGTTTTGCGGGTTCTCCACCCGAGCCGAAAAAGACCCGAATGAAGGTCGGATGCGACGGGAAGCTCGGTTTGGCCAAGTTTCGTTCATTTATCTCCAGGATAAGGTCCGAAGCGGAACTGCCGATGCTCGATGGCAAAGACGTGGCTATGGAGATTGGCTATACATTGCTTACCTTCCTGAGTGAGCTGCAAATATGTGACGGCGTCCGCGACATAAGGTTGCACCGCGTTCCAGAAAAAATTCGGATACTGGTCAGCTAGGTCCGCGGCATTGGTCAGGCCGAGTTTCTTGTCGGTGCCCGTTTCGACAAATTCGTAGTAGAGATTCGTAAGCTTTTGCAGGTAATTCGGATCGGCCATTTGCCCGATCAAATCCGCCGCCCGGACCAAGCCGGCCTCGGTCTTCGTCTGTTGGTGATCGCTGCTGTCCGGAACCGGGAAGCGGGTCAATTCAATCGCCTTGGCCACACGTTCCTCATCGATGAATGGAACCGGACCGAAACGCTCGCGAACGAAAATTTTGCCGCGCTCGACATGGTAAGGCGTGAGATACGCATCGGTCGCGCCACGAGGCGGCGTCACCCGATTCCCGGAGTCGTCGATCACATACGAGGTTTCCGTATCACTGGCGCAAACCCCGCGGGCATATCCGATGTCGTGACATAATAGGGCAACCGTGAAATGGACCCAGTCACTGGGTGTGAGCATCTTCTCGAGTTGCCGGCCTCTCAGGATTTCCTGGCCGACAAGGGTTACCTGCATGGTGTGCCGGGCGTCATGGTAGAGTGCGTCGCCGTTGCCGATGGCAATGTCCCAGCTGATGTTGAAAAAGTGAGGTAGGCGTCATTCGCCTGGAACCGTTAGGCTCTGGGTGTTGAATCCATCAAGGAGAACGACGCCATGACCAAGACTACACGGAACAGCCGCCTTTCGAAACTGTTGGAGATCCCGCTTCCGCTGTTGCCGCTGGCCTTGCCGGAGGCTTTTGATGATCTGCGCATGAGCGTGGATCGCTTTTGCCTGTTGGCCGGGGTGGAGACCCTGGGCGAGATGCTGGACGAGGATAGCGAGGTGCTCTGCGGAGCGCGCCACGCCCGCACGGCCGAGCGGCAGGGCCATCGCTGGGGGACAACCCAGAGCGAGATTGCCTATCACGGGGGCAAGGTGAAGCTGACGCGCCCGCGGGTGCGCGATCTTGCGGGCAAGGAGATGAGCTTGCCGAGCTGGGAGTTGCTCTCGGACCCGGCGCTTTTGCAGTCCTGGGCGATGAACATCATGCTGCTTACGGTTTCGACCCGCAAGTACGCGCGCGCCGTGCGCCTGCCCGGCGAGGCCAGCGGCGACTTGCCGGCACGCGCGGGCGATGCGACCTCGAAGTCCGCGGTCTCGCGGCGCTTCGTGGCCATGACGCGCAAGAAGCTGAAGGCCTTCCTGGCCAGCGACCTTTCGGATCTCGATCTCCTGGTCATCCAGATCGACGGGCTGCACGTCGGCGATCACGTGTTGCTGGCAGCTATTGGCATCGACGGCGCGGGCGAGAAGCATGTTCTAGGCCTGGCCGAAGGTGCCACGGAGAATGCCGCCACGGTGCAGGCGCTGCTCGACAACCTGACCGCCCGCGGCCTCGACCCGGAAGTGCCCCGGCTCTTCATCGTCGACGGCGCCAAGGCGCTCTCCAAGGCGATCAAGCGGACCTTCGGGCCGGTGGCCGCCCTCCAGCGCTGCCAGGTCCACAAGGGCCGCAACATCATCGAGCGCCTCGACGAAAGCCTTCATGCCGGCGTCAAGAAGGCGCTCAGGCAAGCCTGGGACCAAGACGATGCCGAGAAAGCCGAACGCCTCATGAAGAACCTGGCGCGCCGCCTGGAGACCGAGGCCCCCGGCGTTTCGGCTTCCATCCTGGAGGGCCTGGATGAGATCCTCACCGTGATCCGCTTGGGCCTGCCGCCCAAGCTCAGGCGCTCCTTGGCCTGCACCAACGCCATCGAGAATGCCTTGGGAACGGTCAGGATGGTGCAGCACAATGTCAAGCGCTGGCGCAACGCCGAGATGGCCTTGCGATGGACCGCCGCCGGCCTCCTGGAAGCCCAAAAGACCTCCGTCGCCTCAAGGCCTACCGGCAACTCCCCATCCTCAGAGCTGCCCTCGAGGATCACGTGAAAAAGGCAAAAGCGAAAAGCGCCATTGAAACCATCAAAGAGGCCGCCTAGCCTCGAAGCCCAACCATGCCTGCCTCGCCTTTTTCAACAGAGCATGGGACATCGCCTTGCCGATCACGTCCATCACCATACGCGCGACCAAGTTCAGCTTGCCGGGAAAGGTCGGCTCCTCGGGCCCAAATGTTTTTCTGTAGGTGTCCTCTAAATGATTCCCGAGGGCCTCGCCCAATATTGTTGTGGGGTTCAGCATAATGTCGTCCCTCAATGAATGAGCGATCACCATATACGATTACGGCGAGACGATAAACTCATACCAACCGCCCTTAACATTGACTTGTGCGAGCCCACGCTCTGAGGCCGATGGACATGATCTTCCAAGGTTGGTCGGTCAGGTTGTTCCAGGCTTGGCAAGAGGCCTCGACGATGGCTTCATAGGAGTCGAAGACACGATTGGAGAGCCAGTTCTGGCGGAGGTATTGCCAGACATTTTCGGCGGGATTGAGCTCCGGGGACTTGGGTGGCAAAGGCACGAGGGAGATGTTCTCCGGGATGCCGAGTTTGGCAGTGGTGTGCCATGCGGCTTGGTCGAGCAGCACGACGGCATGGGCGTTTGGGGCAACGGCCCGGCTGATTTCCTCGAGATGCAGGTCCATGGCTTCAGTATTGGCGCGCGGCATGACCAGCGCCGCGCCCTCACCGCGCTCGGGGCAGATGGCGCCGAAGAGATACGCCGAAGAGGTCCGTAGGTCCTTGACCTGGCGCGGGCGCGATCCCTTTGGGGCCCACTGGCGCACCAGGCTGTTCTTCTGGCCGACGCGCATTTCATCTTGAAACCAAACCTCGATGGGCGTGTCCGGTGGCTGTGCCGCTACGATTTTCGCCAAGTGTTCGGGAAAACTTTTTTTTAAATTCCTCCTGTGCCCGCGCATCCTGGCCGACGTGGCGCGGGCGCGCGGAAATATGCGAGAACCCGAGCGCGGCCAGCAGCTTGCCGACGCTCCGCTCGTGATAGTCCACGCCGAAGCGCGTTCGGATCAGTTGCTTGAGATCGATGCAGCGCCAGCGCACGACCCCATCCCGTTCGGGATCGGGACCGGCCTCGATAGCCCGCGAAAGCGCCGCCATTTGCGACGGCGTCAACCGACGCAACGCCCCGTTCGGCTTGCGGTCGATCAGACCGGCCGGACCTCCCGCGTTGAACCGGTGAACCCAGTCCCGCAACGTCTGCCGATCCATGCCGCCAATACCCGCCGCGCACGCTCGATCCATCCCATCGTAGATGGCCGCCATCGACAAAAGCCGTCGCGCCTGGTTCCCATCATCGCTCCGTGCCGCAAGAACACGGACTCTTTCAGCATCAAAGTCGTTTCGCAAAGGAATCGTTGGCATTGAACACACTCCCTTGTTGCCAACAACCTTGAATCACACAAAACCTAGCGTGTAAACCTTTGCGCGAGTCAAACTCTAGGGCGGTTGGTATTAGTCGGCAAATAACGCCCCTTGCCAAGCGCGTAGACCGTCCAGGGCCAGGCAAGGATTTCCCCCCTTTCGGCGGCGAGGCGGCCGGTTTCGGCCACGGAGATGGCGTCCAGGAGCTGTCGCGGTATCGCTAGGGCCGCTTCCGGTCGGGCCACGGCGCGGGCGCAGACGGCATCGTCGAGGCCGCCCGCGAGAGCCCGGGAGACCCCGCCGGCGGCGGCCAGCATCAGTATCGCCGCGGCCAACGCTCTTGACCACGACGCCCCGCCATGACCATTCTTGCCCTCCGGAAACGGTCACTTCGATGGCGCCCGAGCCAAGCGGACGACACACCACGCAACCCCAATGACAAGCAAGGAACGTGCCAGCGCCGCCCGACGGTGGCTCGCGGCGCCCCATGCCCCCCTTTTTCAGGACCTTCCGGAGGCCAATTTCGAGCCAACGCGGCGTACCCCCCGGATTCCTTAACGATTACAAAAAATCGTTAGATATCATTTTTTTATTGCATTCCGTTCGAAAATCACTTAAACATGATTTCGCGGTACGAGCCTCCCTTCCCGCTCAGGTTCATACCGATTTGCCCAGATTGGGCATTTCCTCCCTGAAACTGGGCCGTGCCACCCAGGTGGCGCGGCTCTTTTTATGCCCGAATCAGCGGAATCGAGGTCGAATCCGACCGCAATTCCCGAATGACGCCAGGCGCCGCACGCGCCTGCCTCGGATAACCCTTGACCCTAAATTCGGCAGTTGGATTAACGAGGTGAACAATTCTTACCGTATTCTCATGGCGTTGGCCGTTTTCGACATCTCACCGATCGGGTGAGGCGAAGTTTGGCGGGAATTTCCGCTAAGAACCTTGATCATGTGTTCTACTTTCCAACTGCGGAGCAGTTGACCGCCGAATTTAGGTTGAAATGATCCCCAACGGTCCGAATCGACTGCCGCGCAATCAAGGCGTGGTCGATCTCTTTCCGTTGGGTGTAACGGCAAATGGTGCAGGTTTGAGGTATGGGCCAGTTATCTTTCAGCCGGAATACCCTTTTAGGTCAGTTTTACTGCCCAAAATGGAGGGGATTCAGCGAGGGGCGGCAAGGTGTTTCCACACAAGTGGCCGCGTCCAGGACGCCGTGAGCATCCAGGCGGTCAACAGGAAACGATGGATTCCTCAATTCCGTACTCTGAACGCGACGCAGGCCTTGTCCGTCCTCAAAATCGCATCCGGCGAAATGCGAAAGACGAAAATCTTCGACTGTTCGTTCCGGGCAAGTCACCTTCGGTAGCGCCGAGTGGCGAGTCGCCACAAAATTCAGGCGGCATGAATTTGAGCCGCGTCAACGCGGGCGCAACGCTCAGTAAGCGGTCCGTGGTCAGCGTCGTTTCAACTCGGTGGAACCAGGCAAATGGGCAGAACCGGCTCAGGCGGCGAGCCGTTCGTATCGGTGGTGCAGCCCGCCGACTTGAGGGAGGGCCACAACTTTTCCCGCATCCGGCGGCTGAGCAGGCCGACCATCCGGCGT
Organism: Alphaproteobacteria bacterium; assembly: GCA_965218865.1. Lineage (GTDB taxonomy): Bacteria > Pseudomonadota > Alphaproteobacteria > JAAXGF01 > JAAXGF01 > CBDCME01. The sequence goes on along the minus strand of CBDCME010000042.1, from coordinate 27,639 downwards.
ATCCTTGTCCAGCGACATATGACAGCGCGACCTATGGTAATACTCCAGGTACGAAACCAGGACGCGCCGCAGGTGGTCCGCGTTCAGGACGATAACATGATCCAGGCATTCGCGGCGGACAGCTCGAATCTTCCGGTCGTAGCCACAAGCTGCCGTTCCAGCCATACAAAAATGGCGTTGGAACAGCACCGCACTTTGGCACATCGCGATGCCGGTGGCAGGAGCTGTCCACCACATCAAAACCGGTCTAGGGGCACAGCATCGGCGGTGAGCCGCCACCAGCGATTCAGTACGATTGCGGGGGCCTGTTGCCGGTCAAAGAGCGGTGGACTATGTTCTTCACGGCTGCTATGGACGCGTTGCGCTCGACTTCGGAGCTGGAGAAGAACACGTTGAACGGTGTGCCGCGCTGGTCCTTACAACTGATGAAGGAAGACCGGGTCTTCATCAGTACCCCTGTCCTTCGAACGCACGAACAAGCCCGGATCAGCTACTCCGCAGTCTGGCAATCGTGCGTTCGACGATGGCGATCCCCAGAATGAATGCCGTCATCGACGCGCCGCTGGTGCCGGTCTTTATCGTTGTAATCTGGTTGACGCACCCTCTTTCGGGTCAGATCGCGCTGGGTGGGGTGATATCACTCGCCTCGGCGGCCCGATTGTTTGGTAACGTCCAACTTTGACAAAATATTGTCTTATACCAACCGCCCTTAACATTGACTTGTGCGAGCCCACGCTCTGAGGCCGATGGACATGATCTTCCAAGGTTGGTCGGTCAGGTTGTTCCAGGCTTGGCAAGAGGCCTCGACGATGGCTTCATAGGAGTCGAAGACACGATTGGAGAGCCAGTTCTGGCGGAGGTATTGCCAGACATTTTCGGCGGGATTGAGCTCCGGGGACTTGGGTGGCAAAGGCACGAGGGAGATGTTCTCCGGGATGCCGAGTTTGGCAGTGGTGTGCCATGCGGCTTGGTCGAGCAGCACGACGGCATGGGCGTTTGGGGCAACGGCCCGGCTGATTTCCTCGAGATGCAGGTCCATGGCTTCAGTATTGGCGCGCGGCATGACCAGCGCCGCGCCCTCACCGCGCTCGGGGCAGATGGCGCCGAAGAGATACGCCGAAGAGGTCCGTAGGTCCTTGACCTGGCGCGGGCGCGATCCCTTTGGGGCCCACTGGCGCACCAGGCTGTTCTTCTGGCCGACGCGCATTTCATCTTGAAACCAAACCTCGATGGGCGTGTCCGGTGGCTGTGCCGCTACGATTTTCGCCAAGTGTTCGGGAAAACTTTTTTTAAATTCCTCCTGTGCCCGCGCATCCTGGCCGACGTGGCGCGGGCGCGCGGAAATATGCGAGAACCCGAGCGCGGCCAGCAGCTTGCCGACGCTCCGCTCGTGATAGTCCACGCCGAAGCGCGTTCGGATCAGTTGCTTGAGATCGATGCAGCGCCAGCGCACGACCCCATCCCGTTCGGGATCGGGACCGGCCTCGATAGCCCGCGAAAGCGCCGCCATTTGCGACGGCGTCAACCGACGCAACGCCCCGTTCGGCTTGCGGTCGATCAGACCGGCCGGACCTCCCGCGTTGAACCGGTGAACCCAGTCCCGCAACGTCTGCCGATCCATGCCGCCAATACCCGCCGCGCACGCTCGATCCATCCCATCGTAGATGGCCGCCATCGACAAAAGCCGTCGCGCCTGGTTCCCATCATCGCTCCGTGCCGCAAGAACACGGACTCTTTCAGCATCAAAGTCGTTTCGCAAAGGAATCGTTGGCATTGAACACACTCCCTTGTTGCCAACAACCTTGAATCACACAAAACCTAGCGTGTAAACCTTTGCGTGAGTCAAACTCTGGGGCGGTTGGTATAAGATGACTCGGCGAGGTCTGATTATCGATGACAAGTTAACATTCCGCCTGTTCTGCACTCATTTCATATCGTTCTTTGTGTTGCGGAATGTTCTCTAGGTGGTTTTTGGCTGGGAGATGTCCGAAAGTCGCGGGGTCACGATATTTTTCGTCTCGCCAATTTTTGCGCTTTGTGTCGCTCTTGCACTCTACAAGATCGAGCGAACCGCGCGGAAATTATTGTAATGGCCGTTGCGGAGGGATGAGCATTTCAGGTAGATTCCGTGAATGCATCCACCCGACGTACGTGAGCGCGACGGCTTAATCTTGTTCGCGCGGCGGCGGGTTCGGGGCGTCCGATGTCGGGGCCGGCTTGGGACCACCAATCGGACATTTAGGACGGTGACCCGCCACCCGTAACGCCACTATCGCGCCGGAGATCGGGGTCCACTCTTCCTCGCTGATTCCCTTGCCACTTCCCTTCCTATCTGCCCGGACCGACCCTTGAACCGAGTTCGGTGCTATTTCGCGATTTCCTGGCCCCTTTCCACTGTCTCGGAATTCCCGCGAACTCCCGTCGACCCTGGGTTTTCAGTGGTCTCGCGATAGGCGCAATTCTTAAAAAGAAATAACAGGGCCACCATGCCTTTTTCGGCGCTGATCAGTGATGATCGGGCATAGGTCACAACGCGAAAGGAGAGATGTCATGTATCGATCGATCAAGGTCATCGCCGTTCTCACGCTGGCTCTGTTTTCCTCCCAGGCGATCGCCGGCGGCAACGGCCAGGGCAACATCCATTCACGCACGGGATTTCGGCAAGGTGAGCTATTCCGTCCGCGGAGATCGTGGTTTTGATCGCGGATGGAGTACCCAACGCGGATACCGGACGCAGCGGTACCGGGATGAAAGGCCCGCGCGGCGGAATCTCAAGCCGTCCGTCGAAATCGACCGCCACGTACGCGACACCTCGTTTCCGCTGCGCCGTCTGCTCGGACCCGAGGACGCTGGGCGCCGTTTGAAGAAGGTCGTCGTCGATATCGGGCGGGTGCGCGGCAAGGCGCGTATCAGCCTGGTCGGTGACGGCCGGGTCCTAGATTCCGTGAAGGTAAGGCATTCCCGGCGTGTCATTCTGAAGCCGGGACGCGATGTCGTCGTCGGTCGTCTGCGGCTTCGGGTCGAAGGCGGAGCCCACATCCGCAAGATTACCGCGAAGCTCGACCGCCGTCGCGTTCGCTACGCCGACGATCGTTATCGGGAACCGTGCGAGGACCGGGTCAGCCGGGTCGGCTACGACACCGTGTTTTATGGCGCTCTCGACCTCGATCGGATCATCGGTCTTCAAGGAGCCCACGGCTGCCGTATTCAGTCCGTCGAATTCAAGGTGGCGAGTCAGTATGGCGGTGGCCACGGTGCGTTGGTCGTCGATGGTCGCGTCGTCTCCCATCAGGGTCCGATCGGCAGGCGGAGCGAATGGATCGGATTCAACTTCAACGATTGTCCGGTCTACGGCCGCGAGGGCCGCGACATATCGCTTCAGCTTCTCGGTGCCGTCCGGGTCGAGAGCGCCCGGGTGCGGTTCGCCCGCTGAAGAACGCCGCGTGATCAGTGATCGCAACGAAACCGATCGAACAGGAGAGGCATAGAAGATGAGCAACACATCCCTCCCGAACCGGGCCGGACAGCTGATGCTGGGGATCTTTTTCACGGCCTGATTCGGCGCGGCCGCGGCACACCTCGACAACGGCGTGTTCCGGGTCGATCGGGAAGTCTTCGACAAATTCGCCGCCGAGATCGTTTCGGATATCGAGTGGACACGGGGACCAACTCGCGATGAGGAGCCGCTGCGTCTCGCCCTATGGCCGCGTTCATCCTCCGCGAATCCTCCCCATCTGGGCGAGGCTTACAACGACGCGCTCCTAGCCGCGTTCTTCCGACGGGACGCGGCAAAATACCGTTTTGTCGAACGGGACGTTCTCGTCTCTCTTGCCGGCGAGGTCGGCGCGGCGGAGGACGGAAACATGGACAATGTCCTCTCGAGCCTGCGGCGAAACACCGACGCCCAGGTATTGTTGGTTGGCGAGATGCGTGACGCGGGCGATGGCCACCGGGCACTGTCGTACAAGGCTATCGAAGTCCGCGACAGAGCCGTGCTCGCGGCGACTTCTCAACGACGCCTTGAACCGGCGTCGGACGAAAACGTCTTGAGCCAGGCCGTCGCCGCCGCCGCCGCCGGCCTTCGCGGTGGGCATCCGGACTTCGACGCTCTACGCCTCGGCGGCGTCCGCCTCGGGGAGGGCGCGCGACAAACGCCCTTTGGCCGTTATTTCGAGAAACGCGTCGCCGACGCTCTGGGGGTCGCCTACGAGGAGGAATTCCCCGGGGTCCGCCACGCCGGGACTACCCTGAAGGGACGTTACTGGGACCGCGGCAAGATCGTGGTAGTGCGCATGATCCTGGCAGACGCCTTCGGCACCGCCGCCGTTTGGCGCGGCGGGATCCTGGCTTCCACGATTCCGGAAAACTTGGGAGAGAGCGAGTTGACCGTGAGTGATCGCGCGCCCGCACCGCCCGCCGACGATGATCCGATCGAAATACCTGATCGCCTCGATCCCCTGGAATCGGCGCCGAGCGCCGGCGTCATCCGGGGCGTGCAACAGGACTTGCGGAAATTGGGCTACGACGCGGGGACGGCGGACGGCATTCTCGGGCCGGGGACACGCGCGGCGATCCGCGCCTATCAGCGCGATTCGGGGGCGCCGGCCGATGGCAGAATTACCATTGAGCTGATCGAGTGCCTTAATCGCGACCTTGTTCGTCTTCTCGAAGAGTCGTTTCCGGAACAGGAGATCTCTCGACCCCGCGCGGAACCGGAACAGGAGGTCGTCCGAAAGCGCGCCGTCATCCTCCCGGGTTGGCGCGAACTCACCGCGAGATCCTACCCTCGAGGGTTCATCGAACGTCCGGCAAGGAAGCCGTTATCCGTCTCACCGTATCGTCGATGAGAGAGGGCAAGATGTCGGCGTCGCCGTGGAAGCGGCCAGCTTCGACGGCCGAGATCGTCAGCGAAACGGCGCCGACCGGCAGGCCCCCGTCCGAACGTCCCGCCAGGTGTCGCGCCCGCCACAGAACCATGCCGTCGGCGATACGACGCAAGGTGACTTCAAGGTCGGCGCGGTGCTCGGCCCAGACGAGGTAGAACTCAGCCTGTACGGCGTGAGCTTCAGATTCCAGGACCGTGTCGCAACCGGTTTGGCGTGAGAAGTCGGACCAGTCCACGGGGTCGGATAGATCGAAACCACCCGCCCGTTCCAGGCGTCGGCGCGACAGCGGGCCGATGACCCTGGGCAGACGTTGGCCGAGGTGGCGCCCGAGCGAACGCTCGATCACCGCCGCGGTTTCGGAATCGAGACCTCCCCGGGTCGGTAGGATGACCGTGCAATCCGGCGGCGAGGCGAAAAACGCGCGCTCGATCTCGACGGCGACCCGGCGCTCGAGGAAGGCAACGGCCGCCGGTTCATGGTCGTAGGAACCATACGAGGTCTTGGTGCAACCCGCCGCTCCCAGGTTCGCGGAAACCAGGGCGACCATGACGACCATCCCGCCCCGGGGGATCACGAGCGGGCCAGACGGCAGGACGGGGCCGCGGCGGCGGAAAGATCGATACGTCCGGGAAAATGCCGATCGTCCCCAAAGACGCCATCCACGAACACACGGTCTCCCTCGAGGCGGTATCGGGCACGAATTTGCCGGATGTCACGGTAGTCGGATTCGATGATTCGATTGAGTTCGCCGAGCAGCAGCGCGTCGACGCCACGCGGAAAGAAGCGCACGGGTTCTCCGGCGGCGCGATCGCCGTGGCGAGCCCGGATCGCCCGTACGCGGGACGTTTCATCCCTCGCGAGTTCCCCGCCCGAAGTGCGAATGAAGCCACTGTAATGGTCCAGGTTGATCGGCCAGGGGATCCCCGGCGAGCCGGTATCGGTGAATAGGCGCCCGCCGGCGTCCATGAGCGCGGTGCGGAGACCGTAACAATCGCGGAATCGACGATAGATCGTTGTCCTTTGTCCGGCCGACGCCGGCCAGGCGATCTGGATGCTCGGACCCGACCCATGCTCGAGAATTTTCAACAACGCCCGACCCTTGCGTACCTGTTCGGGAGGTGGGATTTCCGTCTCCTCGGCGGGGGCCTCCGGCTCGGCTCGAATGTGCTTCGATTTGGGCGTTGTCGAGGGCTCCTGGGTGATCGTTTTGGGGGAATCCGAGGCCTTATCCGGCGGCGGCCGGTGTTCGGGCGCGAGGGGCGTGATCTCGTACGCCGGCGCCTCCTTGGGCGGCTCCGGTTTGGCGGCGTGACGGACGACGATTTCCCGAGGGCGCGCCGAATTCTCTAGCTCCCTGACGGCCGCTGGTTCTCCGACCAGGGAAGGCGGGTCGGGGAGCACCACCGGTGCCAGGCGCGGGCGTGATTCCTGGGGCCGCGAATCGTTCGGCTCGACGGTCTTGGGCGGGGACCAGCGCGGCTCGTTTCGCCGTGGCGTCTCATGCTCGGGAGCGGCGACGACGAGGAGCGCCAACGGCAGGAGGAGCGCGAGCGATAACGTCAGCGAGACGGAATCCGCGATCCCGGATCGTTTCATCGCGAAATCCGATTGAGAAATAGAAGCTCCATTTCCTCGGCCAGCGCGTAGAGTTCACGCTGCCTGTCCGGGGCGCTCATCAGTTCCTCGCCTTCCACGAGGACCACTTTCGTGGGTGCCTTCACCGGCGCCGAAGACGTCGACTCGACAAGCCCCTCGAGCACCTCGGCCCGGCGGCGGGCCACGTCGGGGTCGTCCACGGGGAGGAGCTCCTCCGCCCGGATGCGGCGATCGGAGGGGGCGGGCAGGCCGCGCTCTTCCCAGGGGGTGTTGTCCGCGAGGGTGTTCCATGTGTCGATATCGTCGCGCCGGCGATCGAATTCCGATGCCGGTTTCTATGGCACGGAATCCGAGGGACCGTTCGTCGTCGGGTGATCGGCGGGTTCCCCGGTCACCTCGCCATGAAACCGCGACCAGGCATCGTCCAGCCGATCCTCGACTTCCGACGTCTCCAACCCCGGGGAGCGGTTGGTCTCGAATTCTGATTTTGCTTTGTCGATCGTGATTTCGGCGCCCGACTTCACTTTTCCGACGGTGTCGAAAAGGCGATCGGCGGTGGCGTGGTAGTCCGGACGGTCGGCCGCGAAGAGGTAAATGAGCGCGCCGATTACGAAAATGTTGAAGAGTAAGAACTTCATCGGGAATCTCCTGTTTCGCCGGGGGTTGCCTCGGCTCTCGCGGCGGCGTTCCGCGCGCTCTGGACGCCCGTGACGACGATCAGCCCGCGCAAGAGGGTCGACAGCGGTAGTCCGACCACCGTCGTCATGAACGCCATGCTGAAGTGTTCCGTCAGCTCGCGGATAACGTCCTGGACGGTTTCGGGCGAAAGCGATTGACCGCCCAGGCTTCCGATGCCGAGGCTGATCCCCAGGAGCGTGTACGTCAGCGCCAGAGTGGCGACTCCGTTCGCGGCCTGGACCCCGGCCGCGTACCAGGGGGCCGCGGCACTCTGGTCCCGCGATTGGATCAGGCGGACCCAACAGAACAGGCACAAAAATACCAGGCCGCCCAGCAGCAGGGTGAAGGTCAGGCCGAGAACGTTCGAGGCCCAGTGCGTGATGTCCGAAAACGACATCGTCGTCGTCGCGACGACCAGGACGATGGCGATGACCAGGCCGCCTAGTATGTAGCTCCAGGTTTGGTTCGCGGTTGCGAGGACTCGCGTCATCGCGCGCATCTTACCGTCTTCCGAAGCGGGCGCTCATGAGCGCGTTGGTCGAGACCCCGACCTGTTCGAGCCAGTGGTCCAGAATCGAGCGGTTGTTTTCCACCGAGGAGTGAACCAGAAAAGTCTGATCGTAATTCTCGAAAGCGGTGCGGACGGAAGGTGTGTTCTTTCCCTTGAGTTCATCGCCGCGCATGACCATGCGCTCAAGGTCGACCAGCCGGGCCTTGGTCATGGCCATGCGGTCCTCGCGCTCGGCCCCAGCCAATTCCGGCGAGAGCAGAATTTCGAGGGCAATCGCGCGTTCCCGCTCCAGGTTTTCCAAGGTTCCGGCGCTGGCGGAACCGTTGACGGCAAGGACCGTCGCGAGGCCGACGAGGCCGGTAAGTTGGCGGATGTTCATGGCGTTCTCCTGTGGTCAATGGGTGATGAAGAAGTCGACCGAATCCGCGATTCCGCCGTCGTCTCCGTCGATCATGGGGTCGTCGAACGGATCGCCGCCGATCAGCACTTCGCTCAGGGCCATGGCGTCCAAGGCAACAAGCTTGGCCATGTAGGCGACGATCGATTCTTCCTGATCGATGACCTGGAGCTCGGCGTCGGCTTCGGAAATCAGATGTCGCAGGTATTCCTTTTTCGTCGCCGACTGGCCGTCGATATCGGATTGCGAGTTCATGGGGTGGGCTTTCACCGCCTCGGCCAACTGTTCGATCGCGACCACGTTTGACGCGTATTCCTTGGCGTATTTGCTTTGACCGACAACGGGCGTGTTGAAGACCCTAAGGTCGACTTCGGAAATGGACCCTTCGAGGCGGGTTCGGGCTTCGTCCTGCCTGACGAGCAGGGCCTGGGTCTGCGGCGATAGGGCCCTGTCGTTGCGTTCCATGCGATCGAGGAGTCTTTCATAGATGCGGACCTTCGTTTCCTGTTGCTGGCGCCGCATTTCCTGTTGCTTTCCAACAAGTTCGATAAAGGCACGCTTCTCGGTCAGAAACTGGTGTTGCAGCTCGATCCTGAGGTTCCCGTCCGACTGGTCGATGGCGGCTTGAACGTCGCTGAGGGTTTGCTTTTTGAGGTTGATCAGACTCTCGGTGTCGCGGATCGTCGCGGCCAGGCCCGAGCCGGCGAAATCGTTTTCCACCGCTTTCTTGAGGTAGGCGCCCGGGAGTTTGACGAGCCGCTCCACGGCCGTGGGATTCCACGATGGGTCGGGCGTCCGGGCCTGGGACGGCACCGTGAGTACCAGCGCCGACTTTGTCAGCAAGGCGGCAAACAGCGAGATTCTCGCCACCTTGGTGGGGTCGGTCAGGGGCAATTTGGTCATTGTCGGTCTCCGTGTCCGGCGAAACTCGCCCTATTTGTGGTTCCAGTATTGGAGTCGGCGCATCTCTTCCTTTAGGTCTCGGCTGACGTTGAGCATCGAGAACTGGCCGAAATCACGATCGGCCCGCTGTCCGAGCAGGGCCTGCATCGTCTCGCGGAAGGACGAGCCGTCGGCGAAGTAGAGATCGTTCCCGGCGAAGGTCCGCTTGAAGCGGTCGAGATTGTTCCGAGCCGCCGCCATGTCACCGCCGCGGAGATAGTTCAAGATCGAAAGCCCATAGGCGCGCATTCGCTCGTCGTGCGCGATCCCGGCGGCCTCGGGTCCCAACGCCGATTCACATTTTTCGAGGACCCGGGCGCTGGCGAGATACTTGGTTCTGTCGCCGGAGGCGTGGGCGAGGCCGTCGAGCTTCAGCGCCTCGTCGCGGCATTTCCGGTAGTCGCGCATGGCGGCCACCTCCTGGTAACGGGTTTCATGGAAACCGATCCCTTCGGCCGGCCGGTTGCCTGTGGTGACGTTGCAGGCCAAAACCGCCAAGGTCACGGCGGTGGCTAGTCCAACACCCCGCAAAAGTCGAACCGTCGTCATACGCGTTGGTCTCATCATCGCTCTTGCCCTCATGAAAAGAGTACGTACCGAACCTATGAAAGGCCGAGAGCGATTTTCCGGAGAGATTGAACGCCATCCGCTTGGATTACCGTGCCTTCGGCTCGGATCGACGCGGTCCCATCCAGAGATGGGAACCCGGAATTCCAAGCGGGGGCGCTAGGGCGTGATTTCGTGGACGATATGTTTGACTTGGGCGTCGCTGGCGCGGAGTTCCTCGATGATGCCGCGCCAGGTGGCTGGGCGGACGGTGCCGCCGAGGCTGTCGGCCAGGGATTCGAGTTTCGCGGCCAGCGCCGAATCCGCGTCCGATGAGGTCACGAAGGCGATCTCGAAGACGAGACGTTGCTCGAGTTTTCCGGGCAACGGCATGGTGAATTCATAGGGGTCTTTGGGCCTCACCGAGACGTACCGGGCCCGAACCTTGGTCGTCACCGGGGCCTCGGGGGGCGCGGAACGAGCGGTGAATATCCAGAGCCGGACGTTGTTCTCCTCGGTCTCGACCGCGTAGGCGAGACCACAAATCGCGCCGGCGGTTTCGGTCGGCGAACCCGGAAGCAGTGCCTGTCTGATCAGACGCAAGGGGACCTGACCGCGCCGCGCGGCGGCGCAATCGTGATTCGCGGCTGGGCGCGACACCAGGGCGGAGATCTTCAGTCCCCCCTCGGGAGGGGAAACCCCGGGGTCGGGCGTGCCGGGCCCGGGAGTCTCGTCCGGGGAAGTGCGCATCAAGGCGACGATGGCGGCGGCCAGGGCGGCCAGGGTCAGATACGTCATCAGGCGGCGGAAGCTGCCTCCCTGCTTATTGGCCCGCTGGGGTGTTCCCTTGACATGGGGAAAGGACAATTTCAGGGACGCGAAGAGTTCGGTGACGCTGTCGACCGGAACGAATTTGGCGTCCGCCAACCCTTGTTCCCTCAGCCAAGCGGGATCGAGTTCGGCGAAATTGGCGCGGGGCACGTAAAGCGTGATCGGCAGGCCGGAAGCCTTGCACTCGGCGACGAGCGCCGAGGCGCGGCGCAGTTTTTCGCTGAGATGGGCGACCGGGTGCAGCTTGAGATCGCGATCGACTTCGCCGGTCGTCCAGACGACATGGTCGGCGGGCGCGTCGCCCGTGGCTAGCCGGCGGGCGGCGTGGAGGGCGTGGGCCGCGAGAACGCCGAATTGCCAGCTCCGCCCTTCCTCGATCGGGAGGGAAACGTCGATCCGATAGGCGGCGTGGCCATAGGCCGCCTCGATCAGACCGGTGGGGCGGCGGACGAAGGAATCGTACTCGGGACTCACGGGCAGGGCGACGGCCCGGCCGTCCAGACAAATCACGGACTGAACGCCCGCGTCTTCCTCGGTAATACTCTGTACCCGCGCGGCTCCCTCCGTCGTCCCTATGAAGACCCGGATGGAGGTCAATACAGAAAGACCTCGCTCGAGGGATCCTGGAGCGCGGTCAGCAATTCGGATCCCGTTTCCAGGAGCAGCTGGACCGTGTCTCCCAAAAGGGGCGGCAAGGGGTACTTGAGGAGTCCTCCGGCCCGCGAGACGAAGAGCACCTCGGGCGCCTTTCGTTCCGCGGTGGCCAATCTGATGCTGACGTAAACCTGCGTGCGGTCGACCCGGGAGGCGCGAAACTCGATCGCGAAACCGGCCCCCTCGCGACGGTGAACCTCACCGGTGCTCGCCGCCGCCATGCGTGGCGCCTGGTACTGGGCCAGGTTGGCGATGAGGCGCCGAAAATCCGCGGCCAGGCGGGGATTGGCCGAGAGTGCCGCCGAGTTCTCGGGGTCGAGAGGGCGAGCCCGATCGCGAACCAGCTCGAAGAGTTCGCTGAAGGAGACGGCCGGCGGCGATTCCTTTGTGGACTCCTCCGACAAAGGACCGGGATCTCGGAACTCCAGTTCGTCGCGCAGGCAAAGCGCCTCGAAGGTACGGCGCGCGAGGCCGCGCTGCCGTTCCGAATAGGCCTTCCAGCTTGTCGTCATGTCGGGACTCCGTAAAGGAAGCAAAAATGACCGCGAAAGGTTTCTCGGTCCAGCGTGAACTGGGTCCGCCAATCGCCTCCGGGGGGACGCGTCCGGGCGAAATCGCGGAACAGGGCCCCGAGGCGTTCGCGAATGCGGAGCAACGGCTCGGCGCCGCTGGCAAACGCGGCTATGCATTTGTCATCGTCGAGGTCGTCCTTGTTGAAACCCTTCCGCGAGATCGCTTGGAAGGCCCGCCGAGCGCCACCGACCACGCGGGCTATTTCGTCGTTGATCGTCTTTGGGTTTTCGAGGGCCAAAAAAATTCGCTCGAGATAATCGTCCTTCAGATGGACGGCCGCGCCGCCGCTCGAACTTCGCGTGAGCCATCTCGAGAGGGCGCTGACGTCGATGCTGGAATGGAGGCTGAGGATGATCTCGAAGGCTTCCGCGCGGCGGCCCCTAAGGAGCGCGTAAAGAGCGGCTCCGAGAACCTTCGCCAGTTGTTTTTCCAGGTCTTCGAACCGCGCCATTCTGGCCTCGAAGTCCGGCCCCTCTTCGCTTTCGATCAGGTCGCGGAATTCGGGGGCCCGCGATCCTCGCCTGCGGGCCTGGATGAGCCGAGACTGGGTCGGCGCGAAAATCTCGCAGCGCAGAAAAGAAAGTAAGAGCGTGCCGGCGAGGCTTCCGCATTCGAGCAGCAATGTCAATTCCGCGCGCTCCCGATTCGTCAGGAATTTCACGGGCCCGTTCGGCGAAGCCGCGAGCGCCGCCAGGAGGTCGACCGGCTCGTCCACGATTTCAAGCGCGGCGGCGATTGCCGCGGGATCGACCTCGCCCGCCTCCCGATCGGAACCGATGGCGGTTGCCGTCTTCAGGGCGGACAGATCCTGGCTGCTTTCCAGGGCCTGGCGAAGGCGTAAAAATACCCGAAACACGGCGGCGTAGGTCTTGAAGTCGAGACCCCCTTTCTTCCCGTCCTGGGCCAACCAGAAGTCCAGGATGACGGAATCCGTGATGTCCTGTGGTCCGAAGTCGTCGACGCCGCGTTGGCGTAGAAACGATACCAAGCGGTTGAAGTTTCGCTGCTCCTGGGCCGCGGACAAGTGGGCCTTAAGGTATTCGTACACCATTTTCGACAATCGGCTCGCGGCTTTGGAAACCCGTTCGCGGCTCGGGCCGGCGCGGAAAAGCTCGCCCCAAAGGTCGTCGAGTTCGGCGTAGCCGATGACCGTGACGAGAAACTCCATCATCGCCGACAAAAACGGCATCCGCGCGAAGGTGATGGAAAAGGTTCCGTCGAAATAGGTGATCGTGATTCCGGCGTCGGTCATCGCGACGTCTCCGCCCTTGTCGCCGCGCGCCAATAGACGCTCCTCGACGAAGGCGCGAAACGACGAGGGACGGGCGACGCCGGTGGACCAGAACAGGCTCTCGTAGCGGCCGGGGCGCGGCTCGCAAGCTTCCGCCGCGACGACTAGGTTGGCGAGCTCGAGCAGGGTCGGGGCGTAGGCTCGGCAAACGACCGTCCGGGCCAGGTCCCGGCAGACGAAGGCGGCGAACTTGCGCTCGCCGCGGGCGCTGGCTTCACCGACGAGGTCAAGGGCGGCCGCGAGTTCCCCGCTCTTGGCGGCCTCGCGGATCAGATATTCGGCTGTCGCTCCTTGCATGTCGACTCAATGACCCTGCAGCTGTCCCCGATAGTAACGCCGCAGCTTCTGGACGTTCTTGACGTATCTCAGCGTTGCCGGGATGATACGCGAATGGGGCCATTTCCCGACCGCGGATCCCCCATTATAGTGCGAAAGCGCCAGATCGACGCGCCCCCTGTACCGCTTTATGAGCCGGTCCATGAAGTGGAGGCCGAGACGGATGTTGAGGCGGGGGTTCCAGAGCAGGTCGGCTCCGATGCCGTATTCGGAGCGGGCGGTCGCCGGCATGATCTGCATCACCCCCCGGGCCCCGGCGTAGCTCTCGGCCGCCGGGTCGAAAGCCGATTCGGCGTGGGCGATGGCCAGCGCGAGGGCAATCGGGACGTTCGACCGTCCGGCCTCCTCGATCACCAGCGCCTTGACCGTCTGGCGGGAGAGGATGCGCGACGTCGGCGCCAGGGCCGCGGCATCGAAGGCGCCGCCCAGCAATGCGCTCATGGCGAGGCAGCATGTGATCAGGGATTTCATTTTCGTTCCTCCATTGTTTGCAATGTCGCGACCACGAATTCGCCGGCGGCGAAGGGGGAGGAGGCTTTCATCACCGCGGCCATGGGAAGGTCCGGATCGACCGCCAGCACGACACGGCCATCCGGCACGACTCGAAGGGGGTCCAGGCGCTCCAGATTCTTGTCGAAATATTGACCTTGGTAAAAGATGAGGATCGTGTCGTTGTCGTCGACCTGGTCGCTCCGGCCCGCGGCCTCGACGCTCGGGACGAGGGTCAGAATCGCCGTCGTCCCCTCGCTCGATTCGCCGATTCCGGCACCCATCGAAACCATCGTCAGCACCAGAATGCTGAAAAAACCCATGGACAGCGCCAGGGCGATCTCGGTCATCGCGTTTCAGGGCTAGTTTTTTGTCCGCCCAGTGATCAGGGTGAGGTGATCGCGGCGCTGGCCATTTCATTCTCGGTGTGGCAGTGTGCCGGTCATGGCGACGCTGCCGGTCTCGGATTCGTCCATTGATTTGCGCGCGGTCACGGTGCGTCCGACCTGGGGCGCGCAGGAGCACCGGCGCTGGGACCGGTTGGTGGAGCAGCACCACTACCTGGCGTTCCACGGCGTCATCGGCAAGGGCCTGCGCCATGTCGCGGTGCATGGCGAGACCTGGCTCGCACTGATCGGCTGGCAGCCCGGCGCGTTCAAGCTGGGCGCGCGTGATCGCTGGATCGGGTGGTCGGCCGAGCAGCAGTTCCGGCGTCTGCATCTGATCGCCAACAACTCGCGCTTCGTCATTCTGACGCCTGGCCGAGTGCCGAACCTGGCCTCCCGTGTGCTGGGGCTGAGCCTGCGGCGGCTGTCTGAGGACATCCAGGCGGTGCACGGATATCCGGCTCTTCTGGCGGAGACGTTCGTGGACGTCTCGCGATTTGCCGGCACCTGCTACCGCGCGTCGAACTGGCGCTCTCTGGGGCTGACGCGGGGCTTTGCCCGTGAGCCCGGAGGGGCAGCGCGCTGGCGCCACCACGGTCAGCCCAAGGAGGTCTTCGTGTTCGGACTGACAGACGGCGCCCCCGAGGCGCTGAGCCGTACCGGGATGCCGGCACACTGGAACGCCGAGCAGCACACCGAGCCGATGGCCGCGCCCCGGCTGCGCAGCCTGTTCGAGTGTCTGGGTGAGGTGCCCGAGTACCGCCATGCCCGGGGCAAGCGCTATGCGCTCAACACCATTCTGGTGATCGCCGTCGCCGCCCGGCTTGCCGGATACCGGGGGGTGAACGCGTTCGCCCAGTTCGCCGCCCTGCTCTCCCAGGAGCAGCTCGAGGCGGTGGGTGCGTTCTGGAGCCCTTCCAAACAGCGCTACACCCCGCCCGCGATCACCACCTTCCACAAGACCCTCACCGCCCTGCCGCCAGAGACCCTGGACAACGCGATTAGCCAGTGGACCGGCCAGCATGGCAGCGCGCACGCGCCGGTCGCCATGGACGGAAAGGATCTGCGCGGCGCCTCGAAGCAGACCGAAGACGGGCGCAGGATGATGGTGGCGGCGGTCGAGCACGACACCGGCGTGGTCCTCGGGCAGGTCGAGGTCGACCGCAAGAGCAACGAAATCCCGGCCGTGCGCGAACTCTCCAGCGGCCTCGACCTCACAGGCCGGATCGTCACCATGGACGCGATGCACGCTCAGCACGAGACCGCGCGCTGCCTGCTCGGGCGTCGCGCCGACTACGTGATGAGCGCGGTCAAGGACAACCAGGAGATGATCTTCGAAGACCTCAAGGCGATCGACTTCAGCGATGCGCTCTGGCACGAAACCGTCGACAAGGGCCATGGCCGCATCGAGCGCCGACGCTGCGCCGTCGTCGACCTCTCCGCTGCCGAGTGGGACGGCTACGCCAACCTCCACGGGCGACGCCAGGCCATGCGCATCGAGCGCGAACGCGAGATCCTCAAGACCGGCAAGCGCAGCATCAAGGTGACCTGGAGCCTCACCTCGCTCGGCGCAGAGCGCGCCGGACCCGAGGAGTTGCTCGAACTGGTGCGCAACCACTGGCATATCGAGAACCGCCTGCACTACGTGCGCGACTTCACCTACGACGAAGACCGATGCCGGGCCTACGTGCGTCACCTGCCCAGAAATCTCGCCTGCTTGACCAACGCGGCCATCGCCATCGTGCGCTGCGACGGACGCTTCCGTTATCTGCCCGAGGCCAACCGGCACTATGCCGCCCGGGCGCAGGAGGCCCTCGACGCGATCATGACCGCGCCCATCGCCTGAGACAGCACGCCTCTCCCCCGGACCGGGACGTGCCGCCGAGCGGCGCGGGCGGACCGGTGTGCCTGTCGAATCCGAAAACGCCGTCCGGTGGCTTCGAGCAGTCCCCATGACGTCGTCGAGGCAAGCTCGGGGCTCCCCGAACCCCGTGCACCGAGCACGATCCCACTCATCCCGAACCCTCAACCGCGACTAAAAATTGTTCCTGCATCGCGTTTCCTTGCGAGCCTTCGTGCATGGGGTATGTTTCCTCTCGTGGCGATGGGCCCGCCGGCGCGGGTTTATAGCTCCAGCTATGAAAGGATAAGAAGGATTTTCGAGATTTCTTTCATTCCCGCGCCGAGGCGATCGACCCGCTCACCGGCATTCGACGACGGCGAGCAGGCGGAAGGCCAGCCAGCGTCCGATCCGGGGTTCGAGACGTTTTTCGATTCTCAGCAGGGCGGCGGCAAGACGCCGCGGCAATAGTGACCAGCGCCGGAATCCGCCCGACAAGGGATAGGCGGTGAGTCCGAACAAATGCACTTCCTTGACGGTGAATTTCGGGCACAGGCGTTCGAAACGCGCGGGGTCGCGGAGGAAGAGCAGGCTCGGAACCGCCTGATTGCCGTCGTAGGGATCGCTGCTGATCTCCAGACCGCCTTCGGCTAGGGGATCTTCGTCCAGGCGCACTGGCTCGGGATGAAAGAAACGGTAAAAAACGTGGCTCACTGGGGTGATGGCGGGTTCGACGAGGATGACTCTTCCGCCGCCGCCGAGAACCCGGGCCGCCTCGGAGAAGAAGGCTTTCGGACGTTCGAGGTGGTGCAAGGTGTCGACCAGGAAGATGTTGCAAAAACTCTCGTCGGCGAAGGGCAGCCTTTGGGCGTCGGCAACCATGTCGAGCCACTCGGCGGGGAGAATATCGCTCGAAACGATTTCCGGCAGAAAGGCCTTGAGACCACCGGGACCGCCGCCGACCTCGAGGGTTCGCCCGGCCACCAGATGGGCCGACATGCGCCGGTAGAAATCGTTGTAGACGAGGCGCAACACGGGCTTGGCCAACCAGGTATCGCGTTGTTGGCGCAAGGTCGCGAGATCGTCTTGCGCGGGCGCCTTACCGGTCATCGTGGATCAGATTGCCTTGAGCTTTCGAAAGGCGTAGGCGACCATCCGCAACAGGAGCCAACCGTGGCGGAAGCGCGAAATCTGCGTTTCCCCGTAAGTGCGGCCGACGTAACGGACAGGAATTTCAACGATCTTGAGGTTCAGTTTGGCGGCCCCGAAAATGAGATCGAAATCACCGAAGGGATCGAAATTGCCGAAATATTCCCGGCCCGCCTTTATCTTCCGATATTGGACCCGGGTGAGCGCTTTCGTGCCGCACAGGGTATCGGTGAAGCGCTGGTTCAAGAGCCACGAAAACATCATCGAAAAGAATCGGTTGGCGAGATGATTGAGAAAGCGCATGGCTTGCTTTTCCACGGGATAGACGAGCCGGCTGCCGTTGATGAATTCGCCCTTGCCGGTGACCAAGGCGTTCCAGAATTTGGGCAGATTTTCGGGCGCGACCGTGAGATCGCCGTCGAGAATCATGAGCACGTCCCCGCGGGCCTGTTCGAACCCCAGGAACACCGCGTTGGCCTTGCCAACCCCGTCCTGTTGAATGACCTTGATGTCCTTTTCCGGATAAGCCGCCATGACCCGCTGGATTTCTTCGAGGGTCCCGTCTGAACTGTGACCTTAGACGAATAGTATTTCCAGGTCGTCGCAAATCTCGGGCATTCGCGTGACCGCCGATTCGACGTTGTCGCGTTCGTTGCGGCAAGGCACCACCACCGTCGCCGACTTGAGGCATCGGTTAGCGCGCGGCATGGGCCGGCCGACGACGTAGTTCCGCAGACACAGGCGCCGGATACCCGGCAAGGTCGCGAGGTAGCGGTTGACGAGGATGCCGAGGCCGAGGAGCCGCGACGGCAGAAGTTGCCGCCATTCGCGCCTCATGACCTCGATGTTGGCGAGGTTCATCAAGCCGACGATATCGTCGGTCGAAAGATAGTTCTGCGGTTTGTTGGGCATCTTCAGGCCCATGATCTCGCCGATCCTGATGATCGGTTCCCAATAATTCGAGTAATAGGCGATGACGATGCGCGTTTCGGGGGTGCAAAACCGATGCAACAATTCGAGGGTGATCTCGCAATCGTCGAGCGCGCCGATCGTATCCGACATGACGATGAAATTGAACGGACCTTCGCCGAATGCGTTCATGAACTCGGGATCCTCGATGTCGCCGACGTAAAAACGAGATCGGGACAATTGCGGCGGGCCTCCTTGATCATCTCGCGGCTACCGTCGATGCCGACCCCGTGGCTCGGCCGCAAGGCGGCCAGGAGATCGCCGATTCCACAGCCGAGATCAAGGACCCTGGCACCTTCGGGTACGAGAAACCCCATGTAGCTCCGATCGTTCCGATAGTAATACTTGTTCTTGTCGATCCAGAGCCGACGCACCGGAGCGAACCGATCCGAATGAAGGCGGACCTTTTGTTTTCGGTTGAGTTTCGATTCGTCGAGGGATGTCACCAAATACCGACCAGGGGAAATGATGTCGTGAGCCGGAGTTTAGGATATTACGGCTGCAACCCGGGACCGACGAAAAAATTCGCTCCGCCTTAAAACGGGGACAGTTTACCTATTTAATTGAAGTATTTCCGCTCCTTACAGTCTGTACAAAAACTCGCGGCGCCGGCCCGTCGCCCTTCGTGCCGGCTCCCGAAGCGATGCGGGAAATGACGAGATCGAAATTTACTTGTTGTTCGGAAAGTGCATCACGCGAGCGGTTCAACGATAACCACATCCGCCTAACACATAAAAACGGTATACTGTCCCCAGGAAAATTATACTATCCCCCGGAAAAATTTTAGGCGCGGCCGGCGCTACCGGAGAGCATGGCGTAATCGATTCCGAGCTTGGCGATCGCGCGCTGCCATTTATTGTCGAGGGGGGTCCCGAAGACGAGGTCGTCGTCGGCGTCGACGTTGAGCCAGCCGTTGGATTGAATCTCGGAATCCAACTGGCCCGGTGCCCAGCCGGCGTAGCCAAGCGCGAACAGGCTGCGCTCGGGACCGTCGCCGCCGGCGATGGCCCTCAGCACGTCGATCGTCGCGGTCAAGGCGAAACCTTTCTTGACCAGCAGAGTGGCGTCCTGAACGTAATCGTCGGAATGGAGGACGAAGCCCCGGCCCACTTCGACGGGACCGCCGAAATGAACTCGGATCCGGTTGGTGGCCGGACTGGCCTCGATGGCGAGTTGACTCAGGAGATCGGGAAGCGTAACGGCGTCGATCAATTTATTGACGACCAATCCCATGGCGCCTTCGGCGCTGTGGGCACAGAGGTAAATCACCGTGCGTATGAAGCGCGGATCGCTCATCTGGGGCATGGCGACGAGGAGTTGACCCTCGAAATAACCTGATTTATCGGCCATGGAAATCGCAAGGCCCTCTTGGTTCGATCACGAATAGATGATGCCAGTTTCGCATGAATGTCACAAATCAATCCTGAAAACTGCACTATATTGAGAGTATATATGAGTTGGAGCCGGAGCGACACTTTGGCAAGGCGCGGATTTTGGAGGTCCCATTGAGACGGTGGATTTGTGTGCTCGTTCTAGGGCTGACCAGCGCGCCGGTGGCGTGGGCGGCCCCCCCGGGCGCCAGCGCTTGGTCGCCCGAGGAAGCCGTCCGACTGCGGCTTATTTCGGCCACATCGACCGTCGGCGAGGCGGGTAGCGTCCTGGTCGGCTTGCATTTCGTCATGGATCCTGGTTGGAAGGTGTATTGGCGAACCCCCGGTGACGCCGGTTATCCCCCCCAGGTCGACTGGCGTGATTCGCGGAATCTGGCGGCGACCGAGATCGCTTGGCCCGGGCCGCAAAGATTCTTCGAATTCGGCGGCTTGGCGACCCATGGCTACGACCAGGAGCTGGTCCTGCCGGTACGGGCGCGGCTGGCCGAGCCGGGCCGGCCTCTGGCTCTCCGCGCGGCCGTTACTTACGTCGCTTGCGACGAGGTCTGTATCCCCTTCGAAACGTCGCTTGCGCTCGACCTGCCAACCGGGACGCCATCGGTGACCGCCTTCGATCCGCTCATTTCGACCTTCGTGGACAAGGTTCCCCGGCCTCCCGGCCCACAGGATCCGAGGCTCGGGCGGGCCGAGGTCGTCGGCTCCGGCGCCGACCGCCGGCTCCAGGTCGTTGCTTACGCCGGGCAGGAATTTAAGGCCCCGGATCTCTTCGTCGAGGCGCCCGATCCCCTCTACGTGGGACCGCCGGACGTCGACGTTGTCGACGGCGGCCGCAAGGCGGTGTTCCGAATGGTCTCGCCCGATGGCCGGGATTCGACGCCGCTCGCCGGCACCCCGATCACGGTCACCCTGATCGACGGCGCCCGCGCGATCCAACAGGTCCTGGTTCCCGAGCCGGCCGTGGCCGGCGCCACCCTCGATTATCGCGCCTTGGCGGTGATATTGGCGCTCTCCTTCGTGGGCGGCCTGGTGCTCAATCTCATGCCTTGCGTTCTGCCGGTTCTGTCCCTGAAGGTCATGGGCGTGATCGGCATGGCCGGTCTGGATCGGGGCCGGATCGCGGCCCGCTTTTTCGCGACCGCCGCCGGAATCATGGTTTCGTTCTTGGTCCTTGCCGCGGCGACCTCGGGGCTGAAGGCGACCGGTGCCACGGTGGGTTGGGGGGTGCAATTCCAGCAACCCATATTCCTGGTCGTCCTGGTCATGATCCTGACGCTCTTCGCCGCGAATCTCTGGGGTCTCTTCGAGTTCCGTTTACCCTCTTTTGCAAGTAGCCTTGGGGCGAGTAGCCTTGGGGCGAGTAACCGTGGGGCCAGTAACGGTGGGGCCAGGGGCCACGGGGCGGCGGGCGGGATTTCGGAGCACTTCGCCAGCGGCGCTTTCGCCACCTTGCTGGCGACCCCGTGCTCGGCCCCGTTTCTGGGCACGGCGATCGGATTCGCCCTGGCCCGCGGGGTCGGGGAAATCTTCGCCGTGTTCACGGCTCTCGGCATCGGCATGGCGTTTCCCTTTTTGCTGCTTGCCGTCTTTCCCGGCTTCGCCGTCCGTCTGCCGCGCCCCGGTCCCTGGATGATGAAGCTGAAAGTTTTATTAGGGCTGTTGCTGGCGCTCACCACGCTCTGGTTGTTGTCGGTCCTGACGGTGCAAATGGGGCCCCAGGCCGCGGTCGCCGTGGGTTTGCTCATGGCCGTCGCCATCGGGGCCCTCGGGCTGGTGTCCCGTTCGGACAGCCGGGGACGGCGCGCGCTGGGGGTGGCGCTCGCCGCGATCGCGGCGCTCGCCCTCCTGGTTCCGGACCAACTCGGTCGCTCGCCGTCGCCGGCCAAGATCGACGGGGCCGTGTGGCAGCCCTTCGACTCCGCCCGCATCGCCGAACACGTGGCGGCGGGCAAGACCGTTTTCGTCGACGTGACCGCGGACTGGTGCATCACCTGCCAGGTCAACAAGGCGGCGGTTCTCGAACGCGGTGCCGTGGCCGAACGCCTGGCCGGCGAGGCGGTGATCGCCATGCGCGCCGACTGGACCTCGCGGGACCCCGAGATCGCCGATTATCTGGAGCGTTTCGGGCGCTTCGGCATCCCCTTCAACGCGGTTTTCGGCCCCGCGCTGCCCCGTGGCTACGTCCTGCCCGAGCTTTTGACCGAGAGCACTGTCCTGGCCGCCTTCGACCGCGCCGGGAGCACGCTGACGAGCGCCAAATAGGCACCCGCCAAAGGAACATTAGCATTTGCTAGTGCATCGACCCAAACGGAGGCGACAGCCGAAGTTTGGAAAGTTGATGCATCGACAAAGGCCTGGTGCACGGGGGCGTGAACGAAGTGAATGCGCCGGTGCACTAGGAGCACCGAGACACTCGGGACGGGTCGGTGCCGTGGCCGCCATTGGTCCGAAGCCTTGCATTCTGTTCGAAAACTCGCGGCGCCGGCCCAGACGCAAAACGGAATTTCCTAGTTTAAGGTATTGACGATAGGCCCTGGGCGTGGTAGGTTCAATCTTGTCAAGAGGTTAAACCAACAGCCCAGGAGCCTAGCGCCATGAACATAGTACGAATTTTCGAGCGCTTTCCCACCCAAGAATCCTGCATCGCCCGCCTTGAGCAAGCCCGTTGGGGCGGTACGCCGAAATGCGCGTACTGTGACAGCGACAACACCATCCGCAATCAGCACCGTCATTATTGCTACGATTGCAAGACATCGTTCAGCGTAACGGTGGGTACGATTTTCCATCATACCCATATGCCGCTGCAAAAGTGGTTTCTCGCGGTCATGCTGATGCTGAACGCCAAGAAGGGACTGTCCGCGCTCCAACTCTCCCGCGACATTCACGTCAACAAGAACACGGCTTGGCGGATCAACATGCAAATCCGCAAGGCCATGACGCAATACGAACAGCGCCAAATGCTGACCGGCATCGTCGAGATGGATGAGACTTACGTGGGCGGCAAGCCGCGCAAGGGCACCAAGGGAGACGGGCCGGACGGACAACACAAGCCGGGCCGTGGAACCAAGAAGGCTCCCGTAATCGGCGCGGTCGAGCGGGGCGGCAACGTCACGGCAAAGGCGGTTCGGAAGGAAAAGATGAAGGCCAAGCACATGCGGGCTTTCGTGCGGGATCGCGTCGATACATCGAAAGCCAGCCTGATCACGGACGAATACAAGGCATACCTCGACATGTCCAAGCTACTGCCGCACAGCGTCATCAAGCATGACGACTGGTACGTGGATGGCGACATTCATACCAATACCATCGAGGGGTTTTGGGCGCTGTTGAAGCGCGGGATGTTCGGCCAGTTCCACAGCGTGAGCCGCCGTCACCTGCAAAAGTACGTCGATGAATTCTGCTACCGCTACAACCTGCGGAAAGCCGATCCCTTTGCAGCCTTCGACCTCACCATCAACCGTGGTTTGGGAATGGCACGATGAAGTTGAAACTACCAAGAGCAACCCATGAAGGCGTCATCGTTCTCGCGGGCGGAAAGGTTGAAATCCCTTGTGCTGTATTGGAGGACGGACGGCACCTGATAACCCAAAGCGGATTCATGCAAGCACTTGGACGTGCCCGCCAAGCCAAAGGCCGAAAGTACTATGATGCCGACGTCAACATGCCCGCTTTTTTGACGGCAAAGAACCTGAAACCGTTTATTCCCAATAAGTTAGGCGTGACGTCAAGTCAGATTGAATTCCGCAGGGTCAAGGGTGGCGTGGCATATGGTTATGCCGATGAATTATTGCCCACAGTGTGTGAAGTGTTCATTGATGCCTATGATGCTGGCGCGTTAACCAAAAGCCAACTTCATATCGCGGACCATGCGAGGATGTTGATTCGCGGCCTCGCCCATGTCGGCATTGCCGCATTGATCGATGAAGCCACTGGCTATCAAGAGATACGCGACCGAAAGGCTCTGCAAGAGATACTTGACAAATATCTTCTTGCTGAGCATGCCAAGTGGGCAAAACGATTCCCAGATGAATTTTACCAGGAGATATTTCGTTTGCGTGGTTGGCAATGGCAAGGAATGAAAGTTAACAGACCCCAAGTGGTTGCCCACTATACAAATGACATTGTGTGGGATCGTTTGGCTCCTGGCGTAAGGGAAAAACTAGAACATCTTAATCCACCTATCAAAACAGGCGCACGGGCCGCCAAACACCACCAATACCTTACTCGCAACATCGGACACCCGGCTTTACAGAAGCATTTAAATGGGGTCATCGTTCTAATGAAGTCTGTGATTGACTCCAACCCCTCCGATCGAGCTTGGAGAGAATTCAAACGCCGACTCCAGCGCGTTTTTCCTAAGATGAATACAAACTTTGAACTCCCGCTGGACGACTAATGCCGCCGAAAATCCATTGACTTTGTAGAAAACCAGTCCCAGGATTTCCCCTATCGCCAAACCCGAAGCTGGATGCCCCTATGCTGGGCCGCCCGCTTTCACGCGGGAATCTTCCGCAATTTATCGTCCAGCTTTGTAAGCTGGCTATGAGGAAGTTCGATCATGATAGACAAAATCATCAACAATACAAAAAGCGCTCTTAACAAACTGACCGAGCAGGTTGAGTGGCGCAACCTTGGCACAAAAGAAATTTTAACGGCCTTATGCGAGGCCGGGCACCGGATAGACTGGGGCGAGGACCGGCAACTTTGGACCTATGCGTCTCGCGTCGACCCTTGCAAGACAGACGGTAGAATTCCAGCCTGTTTTCACGGTGGGGAGTGGCTTTTTGATGCGTTATGGTATCTAGCGGACAAGAAGGATGAATTCATGCGCTCGATTCCCTTGGTGGCAGAATGCGAATGGGCAAAAGGCGGGGATGTTATTGACGACTTTCAAAAACTCCTCGTCGCTCGTGCCGATGTTCGCGTAATGGTATGGGAGGTTGGGAGGATCGGCCCTCAAGGAAAGAACGTGCTCGAAGAAATGAGAGATTGGATAAGGAACTATAATGCCGCGAAACTCGACATATACCTATTGGCGGAAGCCCGAAGCATCAACGGCAAGAGCTGGTGTTTCGACTTTCATCAATTGCCTTGAAAGTAGAAAACCACATGACCCGTACACCAAGGTGATACACGCCAACAATACCTTAAACTAGGAAATTACGACCGAGGTCAAGCCATTTACTGCAATGGCTGGCGAACGCGCCGAACGACCGCTTGGAGCCATAGAGGATACATCGCCCGCGCATACTGGCCGAAACCAGGTCCTACGAGCCGTTGCGAGATGTGCTCCGTGTCGCCATCTGGACCGAGTGTGTGCATTGCTTGAACAACACGGTCGAACATTTTTAGACGCGTTACTCGACTGATTGGGTCAGTTCTCGTATCGTCCTCGAAATTTGAGGCAGCTCTTGCAAACAAATTTTTCCTTGAGCTCTGAACGGACAGTTACATAAAAACATTTTCCGTCTTCCAGGTTTTTTCCACAAAGCGCACAGATTATTGGATCGTCATTATTAGTGCGCTGCTCATCAGTCATCGTCATCTCCTCGGGCTAGGACTGCAGTGGCTACCCTGGCAGCGGCGAAACCACAATGTCCAAGTTCGTCATGGACACCCGTAGTGGTGAGGAGAACGCGATCATGGCCCAGATGTCGCGCAAGCAGCCTGACGGCCTGGTCGGTATGCGGGCCATCGCCTTCGAGCCGCCCAGCGCGCAGCGCGTCGCCGATCGCTGTCAGTTCGATATTGCCATAGGTGGCACGGTGAAACGGAGCGCGCATCAATTGGTCCTAGTCGGCGTTTCGACCTCGTTGGAACGACAGTTGTCGGGATTCAAACCGGTCATTTTCAGGAACCGCGCGGCTGCTTCCGCCGGCGCAGCGAATGGCGGGCAAAAGCCGGGGTTCCGGTCTAATACCAACCGCCCCAGAGTTTGACTCGCGCAAAGGTTTACACGCTAGGTTTTGTGTGATTCAAGGTTGTTGGCAACAAGGGAGTGTGTTCAATGCCAACGATTCCTTTGCGAAACGACTTTGATGCTGAAAGAGTCCGTGTTCTTGCGGCACGGAGCGATGATGGGAACCAGGCGCGACGGCTTTTGTCGATGGCGGCCATCTACGATGGGATGGATCGAGCGTGCGCGGCGGGTATTGGCGGCATGGATCGGCAGACGTTGCGGGACTGGGTTCACCGGTTCAACGCGGGAGGTCCGGCCGGTCTGATCGACCGCAAGCCGAACGGGGCGTTGCGTCGGTTGACGCCGTCGCAAATGGCGGCGCTTTCGCGGGCTATCGAGGCCGGTCCCGATCCCGAACGGGATGGGGTCGTGCGCTGGCGCTGCATCGATCTCAAGCAACTGATCCGAACGCGCTTCGGCGTGGACTATCACGAGCGGAGCGTCGGCAAGCTGCTGGCCGCGCTCGGGTTCTCGCATATTTCCGCGCGCCCGCGCCACGTCGGCCAGGATGCGCGGGCACAGGAGGAATTTAAAAAAAAATTTTCCCGAACACTTGGCGAAAATCGTAGCGGCACAGCCACCGGACACGCCCATCGAGGTTTGGTTTCAAGATGAAATGCGCGTCGGCCAGAAGAACAGCCTGGTGCGCCAGTGGGCCCCAAAGGGATCGCGCCCGCGCCAGGTCAAGGACCTACGGACCTCTTCGGCGTATCTCTTCGGCGCCATCTGCCCCGAGCGCGGTGAGGGCGCGGCGCTGGTCATGCCGCGCGCCAATACTGAAGCCATGGACCTGCATCTCGAGGAAATCAGCCGGGCCGTTGCCCCAAACGCCCATGCCGTCGTGCTGCTCGACCAAGCCGCATGGCACACCACTGCCAAACTCGGCATCCCGGAGAACATCTCCCTCGTGCCTTTGCCACCCAAGTCCCCGGAGCTCAATCCCGCCGAAAATGTCTGGCAATACCTCCGCCAGAACTGGCTCTCCAATCGTGTCTTCGACTCCTATGAAGCCATCGTCGAGGCCTCTTGCCAAGCCTGGAACAACCTGACCGACCAACCTTGGAAGATCATGTCCATCGGCCTCAGAGCGTGGGCTCGCACAAGGCAATGTTAAGGGCGGTTGGTATAATACGCCGGGCGGATCATAGTCATGGGTCAGTAGCGCTCGCGCTAGAGCCGCCGCGTCCCCCGGTGTCACCGCCGCGCCGAGATTGCCTTCACGGACGACACGGCCTTGATCACCGACATCCGAAACGACGACAGGTGTGCCGATTTGCATGGCGTCGGATAGAATCACCGGTATGCTTTCCCGTCGCGAGGGAATGACCAGAAAATCACACCACGCCAAGCGACCGACCAACACTTCGGGCGCGATCAGGCCCTGAATGACGACCTGGTCGTCCAAGCCATGGTGGCGGACGGCTTTGCGCAAACGGGATTCAAGCGCGCCGGCGCCGCATAGCAGGAAGGAACCGACCCCTCCGGCGTCGCGATAAATTCGTGCAGCCTCGACCAATGTATCCGGACCCTTGTTGTATTCGTACCGTCCGACATAAAGAAATCGGGGCCGGGGCCGTTCGTCTTTGATCAGGTGCGGTTTGATCAGGGATAAATCGCGCGTGCTCGGTAGAAAGGCGCAAGGTCGGCCGCACAAGGCGGTCACGCGCGCGGCCAATTCCGGGCCGTCGGCAAATAGGCTGTTCGCCCCGCTCAGCACCCGGCGCAATACTGGGCGCATTACCGGGTGGCGCTCATAACGCCAGATATCCGATCCCAACGCCCAAACCGAATAGGGCACGCCCAACAGGCACCTGGCCACGCAGGCGAACAATCCGGACGGCACGGTCCAAAGCGCGAAGGAATGGGCGATTCCGCGTCGTCGGCAGAGCCGCAAATAGCTGAACGTACCCATAAAGAGTAGACTCATCGAAGCCATGACATCCCACGGCGAACGCAAGTCCAGCGACGTCAGGCTAGTGGCCTTGCCTAGCCACCGATATTCGATAACGTCGAAGGCATCCCGATAGGTACCCTGACACCCCTTGCGATGAGTAAAGACGCAACTGTCCGGCAGGATCGCGGTGCACGCGCGGGCAAAGTCCCGCACAAAGACCCCCGAATTTATGCCATCGGCCGGGTGGCGAGGATACGAACTACTCAGGATGCACAGGCGCGACACGTACGGACCACCATTGGATGCGCGACAAGCGACGCCCAC
>CBDCME010000041.1:0-34775 GCA_965218865.1 Alphaproteobacteria bacterium | reverse complement strand
TCACCGGGATCGGAGAACACGGGGGCGCCGCTATCGCCATCGACTGAGGGATAGGTAGCAAGTACCTGATTATACAATATCTCAAATCCAATTCGTGTCGTCACTTCGGTGTATTGAATCGAGCCGGTGCTCAGACCGGCCTGTGCCGCACCCTGCATGGCGACTGGGGTATCAGGTGGGGTATTGTCCGAGGTTTCAAAAGCGGTTACCGAATAGGCGACATTTTCCGCGGCCCAAATCGGTTTCTCCTGCACATCCGTACGCGTCGTATAAGGCGCGGCAAAGGCCGAATCGCTTTCCCTTCCATTCAAGAGCGGGTTGACGGTAACCCTTCCGGCAAGTCGTTTTGCGGTCGAGGGTTGACCAAATACCTGTGTTGTTCCCGCCCCCACCACATGACTCGACACGAGAAAACCGAGTTTTTCTGCTTGATCCTTCGCCACCAGGCAGATGGTGCCAGCGAAACCATTCTGGCTTTCCATCTGAATGCCGCCCCAGATCGGCTTGCACTCACAATTTTTGGTCGCGCAATCGTGCCTCTCCAGGCTGGCATGTCCGACCTCGACTTCGACGCCCAATAGCTTTTCGAGCCGGGTCTTGATTTGGTCGAGGTCCTGCCCCGCGTCGACGCCGACACAGAGCACCGATCGCTTCCGATCGATAAAGCAGGAATTCACGGGTCCAGCGTCCGGATTGTCTGGTGACATCAAATCGGACAGCTTTTGATGCGCGGTATCCAAGGTTGCGGACATGGCGACCTTTCCAGTTGAAATTCTTAATGGGCCAGCGAATTGTATGAGCGCTGCACAATACTACTTTTATGTCACATTAATGATCGGATCGAGCGCATGTCAAGACCTGGAGACGAAGATTTTAGGCGGCGGGATCGTTTTACGCTTTTCGGTCCTAGGATTTCGTGCCTTGGGTGAGTTCGGCGAGCCATTAGGGTTCAGTTGAAGGAGCGGGTTGGTTTGGGCAGCGTCGGGGAAGGGGCCTGGGCTTGCCCCTGTTCCCCGCCCATGAGAATTCCCGTTTGGATGAAATCGGTAGGCAGAACTGAAGATTGCGGCCGCAGCTTGATGAGCATATTCGGCACCTGGCGCTCTTCCAGCTAGTCTCACCTCCACTTTCCGTTGAACTTTTCTCGCACGGCCCCGCCGGTACGCGTTGCTGAGGCGGTGAACCGGATCGTGAGAGACGGTCGGTAGCCCAAGCCTTGTTCGCCATATCGGACACGCGTCGCGATTCAGGGAGGCGGGAGTTCGGAGCGGAAGTCTTCGAACTTGCCGCCGGGGGATCTCGTCGAGGTAGCTGAATTCGAGGGCGAATGGGTGGCCGAGCATGTCGGCGAGGGCGCGCCCGAGAGCGGCCTCCTGGCTCGGGTCGGCTCGCCCGAGGGCAAGGTCACCCTGTTGCGGCCTCGGCCGGGGTATCGTCCATGAAGCAGGCGACCGGGCTCGGATAATCGGCCTCGAAATCGGCAACCACGCCGGCTGCCAAGTAATGGTCCCGGTTGATTGCGACGGAGTTTCGACCCACTCGATCAGGGTTTGAAGGATCGACTAATCCCAACGCCCGGGAAACAAGTGTTGGGGTCGATCCACTACCCCTTCCCCCGCAGCCGATCGAGGGCGCGGCGGTCGGTCTTGGTCGGGCGGCCGACGCCGCGCGGGCGTTCGGCGGCGATAGGCCTCGGCGTGGCCGCGGCATTGGTTCGATCGTCGGGAGGGGCCAGATCCTCGTACAGGGATCGGGCCTCGGGGGCGGGACCCTGGCGGCTGCCCAGGGCGAGGATTCTGATCACTCGAATTCGGTTTCCCTGGGGGAAGGTGAGGACGTCAGTGGGCTTGACGGCGGCGTGGGGCTTGGCGACGGGAACCCGATTGACACGCACCTTGCCCGCTGCGCACAGCTTTCCCGCCAACGAGCGGCTCTTGAAGAATCGGGCGTACCAGAGCCACTTGTCCAGACGCAGGCGGGCTTCGCTCATCGGCGCAGGCAAGCCAGCTCGGCGAAGGGCGAATCGGGGTCGCCGGGCGGCTGCCGCCGGGGCGCCTTGTTCTTGGCCGCCGTCCTCCTGCGGACGACGTAGCGCGCCGGCTTCCCTTCGGCGGCGGCGACCGGTCGGTACCCCAGGGCCCACAGAATGGCGTCGAGTTCGGCGCTCCGGCAGCCGCACAGGGCGGCCAATTCCGCGCCGGCGGTAATCCCGCCGCGACGCGCCTCCCGGCGCAGGCGGGCCGACAAGCGTTCGAGGATGTCGACGCGGATCGCGCGCGGTCCGACGGCGCGGTAACCGATCGCCTCGTAAAAGGCCGCGGGCTTGTCGAGGGCGGCTGAACCCGACCCCGGCGGCGGCGTCGAGGGAACCTGTCGCCGTTCGTCGTGGACGGCCCAGAGAAGGGCCCGGAACGCCGGCCGCGCGCCCTTGAGCATCGACGGAAAAAACACGGTTTCGCGTCCCAGCCGGACGCCGAGGCCGGCCAGCGTCTGGCGGTCGGCCTCGGTCAAGGCCCGCAGTTGAGGCGATACCTGGCGCCGGGGGATGGTGCCGAGGGCTTCGGTAAGCTGGAAGACGAGGCCCCGGGCGGGGCCGGAAAGCGCCGCCGCACGGGCCCGCAGGAGCGGCCCCGCGCGGACCCGTATCTCCCCTCCGAGCCAGGCGGCAAGCCGCTCCTGGACCCGGGCGCGGGCAGCTCCCGAAAGGAGTTCGCTGGATGGCAAATCTATCTTCGGCGCCAGCACCTCGGCACCCGCCGTCAGTCGGGCCACCGGTTCGCCGTGCCACCTAAGCCGGGCGCCGTTGTCGATGGCGAAGGACTTGGCGCGGTCGTCGAGAAGTCGGTTCACCCGCGCGCCGATCTCCGGCGCCAGGGCCCGACGGGCCGTGTTGAGCAGCAGTTGGCCATGCCCGGCGGAAGCGTCGGGGAAGAATTGAAAGCCCTCGAGACGACCGACGTAGTGCCCCTCGACCGTGACCGAGCCGTCATCGGCGACCTCGGCGGAAAGAACATCGCCGTCCTTCCCGCGACGCATCAGCAAGGCGGTACGGCGATCGACGAACCGCTGGGTGAGGCGATCGTGCAAGGCGTCCGACAAGCGGTCCTCGATTTCGCGCGTCCGCTGCCGCCACGAGGGGGCGTCGGGAAGCCATCCCGAACGGTGGGAAACATAGGTCCAGGTCCGGATGTGGGCGATCCGGGTCATCAGCGTGTCGATGTCGCCGTCCGTCCGATCGAGCCGGGAGACATGGCGTCCGACCCAGTCCAACGGCAGTTGTCCGTCGCCGTCGGCGAGATAACGGAATATCCGGCCCAGGAGACGGACGTGGGAATCGCCCAGGACCTTGCGGAAATCGGGGATCCGGCAGACTTCCCACAAGAGGCGGACGCCGTCCGGCGTGGCGGCGCGCCCAGCGATCTCGGCGTCGCCGGTGAGATCACAAAGGGCCCGGTAATCGTCGGCCGGCGGGGCCCGCGCGAGGCCGCGACTCGGCGGCGGTTCCTCCAGACTCCGGATTAACGCCCGTAGCGAGGTCAGGCGCAAGCGGTCGTTGCGCCAATAGACCCCGCGCAGGCGCGCAAAGCGATGGTTCTCGACCGCCGCCACGGTTTCGGGCGAGAGGACGCCGGCGTCCGCCGTGGTGGCGAATCGGCCGTCGTTCAGATGGCGCCCGGCGCGACCGGCGATTTGCGCCAACTCCGCGAGCGTGAGGTCGCGCACGCCCTGGCCGTCGAACTTTCTCAGCTCGGTGAAAGCGACGAGATTGACGTCCATGTTCAAGCCCATGCCGATGGCGTCCGTGGCCACCAGATAGTCGACCTCGCCGGCCTGATACATCGCCACCTGGGCGTTGCGGGTACGCGGACTCAAGGCGCCCAGGACGACCGCCGCGCCGCCCCGTTTGCGGCGCAGGATTTCGCCCATGGCGTAGACGTCGGCAGCCGAAAAGGCCACCACGGCCGTCCGCGGCGGCAAACGCGCGAGTTTCTTGGGGCCCGCGTGGCTGAGCCGTGAAAACCGGGGCCGCGAGACGAAGTTGGCACCGGGTACGAGCCGCCGCAGCAGCGGCCGCATGGTGTCGGCGCCGAGGAACATCGTCTCCTCGAGACCGCGGGCGTTCAGGATCCGGTCGGTGAAGACGTGGCCGCGCTCGGGATCGGCGGCGAGCTGGACTTCGTCGATGGCCAGGAAGGCGACGGCGCGGTTGACGGGCATCGATTCGACGGTGCAGACGAAATAGCGCGCCCCGGCCGGGACGATCCTTTCCTCGCCGGTGACGAGCGCCACCGCCCCGCGGCCAACTTGCCGGGCCACGCGATCGTAGACTTCCCGCGCCAGGAGCCGCAGGGGCAAGCCGATCATGCCGCCGCGATAGCCCAGCATGCGCTCGACCGCGAGATGGGTCTTGCCCGTATTGGTCGGGCCCAGCACGGCGGTCAGGCGGGGTCCGGACATCGCGAGGTCTCCCTCCGTTGAGGCAATATCAACGTTGTCGTTCGGCCGACGAGTTTGGCCGAATCCACGACCTTTGCAAGTCTTGTCACCATTCCAGGTTTTGTCAAAATTGCCCCGCCAAGGCTTGAACGCGCAAGCAACTTGACTCATATGCACGCTAGTGCTGGAGAGTTGGCGAAAAACGGGAGGAGAACGATGCCTGAACAAACCACGGGGGGCGAGACCCGCGCCTTTCAGGCCGAGGTCGGCCGGCTTCTCAATATCGTCGCCAATTCCTTTTACAGCCACAAGGAAATCTTCGTTCGCGAGCTGATCTCGAACGCGTCCGACGCCTGTGATCGGCTCCGCTACGCGGCCCAGACCAATCCCGAACTGATGGCCGACGACGCCGACCTCAAGATCACCATCGCGATCGACAAGAAGAAGCGTCTTCTGACCATCACCGACAACGGAATTGGGATGAACCACGATGAGCTTGTGGCCGACCTGGGCACCATTGCCCGCTCCGGGACGGCCGAGTTCGTCGATCGGCTGAGCGGCGACGCGGCCAAGGACATGGCCTTGATCGGTCAGTTCGGAATGGGGTTCTACGCCTCCTTCATGGTCGCCGACGAGGTCACCGTGGCGAGCCGTGGGACGGGCGAGGAGGAAAGCTGGGAGTGGCGCTCCGACGGCAAGGGGGAATTCACCGTGACGCGGGTCGATTCCCGTCCCCGCGGCAGCGCCATCGTTTTGCGCCTGCGCAAGGGCGAGTCCGAGTTTCTCGAGGGCACCCGCATCCGCGGAATCGTCAAGAAGTATTCGGATCACGTCGCCCTGCCGATCGTTCTCGCCGAGGACGGAAAGGACGAAACCATTAATACCGCGTCCGCCCTGTGGACGCGGCCGAAGTCCAAGATCACGCCCGAGCAATACAAGGAATTCTATCACCATGTCGGTCACATGGGCGACGAACCCTGGCTGGTCGTCCACAACCGCGTCGAGGGCAAGCTCGAATACAGCAACCTTCTATTCGTGCCCTCGAGCCGGCCGTTCGATCTCTTCGACCCCGAGCGCAAACCGGGGATCAAACTCTATGTCCGGCGGATCTTCATCACCGACGATTGCAGCGAACTGATGCCGGGCTATCTCCGTTTCGTGCGGGGTATCGTCGATTCCGAGGATCTGCCCCTCAACGTCAGCCGGGAAATGCTGCAGAAAAATCCGCTGGTGGTGAAATTGCGCGCCGGTCTGGTCAAGCGCGTCCTCGGCGAGGTCAAGAAGAAGGCGGCCAAGGACGCCGAGGGATACGCCAAGTTCTGGGACAATTTCGGGGCGGTTCTGAAGGAGGGCATCTACGAGGACTTCGAGCGCGCCGAGGAACTCCTCGAACTGGCGCGCTTTCGGACCACCAAATCGGGCGACGCGCTCGTCAGCCTGGCCGAATGCGAGGAGCGCCTGGCAGAAGGCCAGGACGCGCTCTACTACATCTCCGGCGACGACGCCGAGACGTTGCGCCAGAGTCCCCAGTTGGAGGCCTTCGACGCCCGCGGCATCGAGGTTCTCCTCTTCACCGACCCGGTCGACGAATTCTGGATTCCGCGGGTGCGCGAACACAAGGGCAAGCCGTTCAAATCGGTGACCCAGGGCGGGATCGACCTGAGCAAGGTCGCGGCGCCCGAGAAGGAGGGCGAAGACGAGGACAAACCGGGGATCGACAACCTCATCGCCATGTTCAAGCTTACCCTGAAGGACGCGGTCAAGGACGTGCGCGGCAGCGAACGGCTCACCGACAGCCCGGTCTGCCTGGTCGCCGACGAAGGCGACCTCGACATGCATATCGCCCGGCTGATGAAACAGCACCAGCAGATCCGCGAGACCGCGACCCGAATTCTCGAGCTCAATCCCGGCCACCCGCTGATCCGGACCCTCGCCGCCCTGATCGGTAAGGAAGGCGCCGCCGACGACCTCGCCGACGCCGCCCACCTCCTCCTCGATCAAGCCCGCATCGTCGAGGGCGAACCCCTCCCAGACCCGCCCGCCTTCGCCCGCCGCCTCGCCACCATGATGCGCAAGGGGCTGGTGGTGTGAGAGGGGTGGCCGCTGGGAGGGAATCCGGAAACATCCGACGGATTCGAAGCCGGGGGTCACACCCCCTGCCCGCCGGGAACATTGGCGCAGATAACTCGGGCGTGCCTCCTCAGGTCTAAATTTTTATTGGAAATTAGTATACTGTCCTCGGATTTAGGGGTCGGCGGAGTTAATCGGATTGCGTTTGTGATCCGCCTTAACGCAGGGTGGGGAAGTATTGGAGAAGCACCGGGATGGCGCCAAAGAGGATCGGACCGAGAGCGAGAGCCGCCTTGAAAAGGTCCGCGGACGTATAGGCGACGAAGAACAGGATAAAGGATAAAATGATGCCGAGCGGAATCCGCCAGACCGACCAACTCCCCCGCGGGAGCTCCGCCCGCCAGGCCGCGATCGTTTCCGGGGTCTCGGCGTTCAGAACGAATCGCGCGAAACTCCGATTCGCGAGCGCGAATTCAGGCCGGCGAACGATCAAACCGCGCCCTTCGAGAGAAAGAATCGTGGCCCGATTTTTCGGATTGGCGAGATCGCCCCGGACCATTCTATGCAGCAGAATCTTCTCGTCGCGGCTACAGGCGACCCATAGCCTTCGATAAAATTCCGTCTCCAGTTCGGCAAGCGTTTCCACGAGCTGCGTTTCACTGACAAAGCGCTTACAGAGCTCTTCTTCGCAACACTCACGAAGCTCTTCATCATGACGTATTCGCTGGTCAAATCCGCCATTTTTCCGCAGATTTCCTGGTATGAGATCTGTTTCGAAAATCTTGGTGTCCTCCCAGGCGCTATCCTCCTTTTCCAGCAACGAAAGCCGTTTTTGGGGTGTATCACCGGTATTTTTGCCGGTCTCGGCCGGAACCCGGCATTTCTGGAATTTGCTTCTCCCAAAAACGGCGGTCCAGCAGGCGACCTCCTCGATTCTTTTCGCCTCGTCCGCCTCGTTTTTCTGGCGCCTTTGCGACCAGGCATCGGAACCGAGCCGATACAGTGGATCGAGTTCGGAGAAGATCAAGAGGCGCTCGACGTATTTTTCTTCCCACGCCGACTCGATGAAATCCAAAACAACTCGGCGTTTGTCGGAATAGTTGAAGATTAACTCAACGTCGGTAAGGATCAGAATTCTACGTTTGTTTTTCGCGTTGTCTGATATTTGTTTCCAAAGGAAGGAAAACGCACCGTTCCTGCCTCTTTCATCGCAGACGATATCGCAACAGGAGATTATTTTCGGCTCGGAAAACTTCTTTATCGCCCGTACACTCTCCGAAAGTTCTTCGGCCAACGTCAGTCGCGGCTGGAGCAGGAAGTGAATCTTTTCTTTGACTCCCTTCGCCATGTCACCTGTATTCAGCATAGGAATCCCGAACAACTTCGCAAGATCTTCGTTGGAAGGCTTGTTGGGCAGTATCTCGGAAATGTCTCCCGCCCGCGGGAGATCGAACGCGAGGAGGTGTTTCGCAAGCGATCGCAAATATGCGATCAGGACCAAACCGGCAAGGACGATCAAAACGAGCCAGAAGACAACATCATACCATTCCCCGACAAAAGCAAAATTCGGGAACGGTCGAAATGCCATAGCCAATGCAGTCCGATCGTCTTGCTCGCCCCACCTGGTCAGTCCGTAAAGGAACCCAATCATCGGGCGACTTACGTCGTCCTTTTCCCATTTCTCGGAGCCTGAATGTTTATTTCTATTCGTCGTCGTGTCTATTTTGGGCCAATTCTCCGTAATCTCGGACCAATTCCGACAATGGCCCCTAAGAAAATCCCCGATCGGGACCGGATTGTCTATGCCGAGATCCCCTCCGGTGGACCAGGTCCAGTGGTGATCGCTCGCCCGCCTAGCATAGAAATACCGTAGGTTCGCGTTGATGGCGTTGAACTTCGGTGACTGTCGGTTGATCCAATCAGCCGGGCTGCGACGACAACGGTCACCACTTGGCTCGTCGCACTTTGCACCCTCGTCGCTCCCCTCTTGGGTCGAAGGTCGCCTAATACCAACCGCCCTAGAGTTTGACTCGCGCAAAGGTTTACACGCTAGGTTTTGTGTGATTCAAGGTTGTTGGCAACAAGGGAGTGTGTTCAATGCCAACGATTCCTTTGCGAAACGACTTTGATGCTGAAAGAGTCCGTGTTCTTGCGGCACGGAGCGATGATGGGAACCAGGCGCGACGGCTTTTGTCGATGCGGCCATCTACGATGGGATGGATCGAGCGTGCGCGGCGGGTATTGGCGGCATGGATCGGCAGACGTTGCGGGACTGGGTTCACCGGTTCAACGCGGGAGGTCCGGCCGGTCTGATCGACCGCAAGCCGAACGGGGCGTTGCGTCGGTTGACGCCGTCGCAAATGGCGGCGCTTTCGCGGGCTATCGAGGCCGGTCCCGATCCCGAACGGGATGGGGTCGTGCGCTGGCGCTGCATCGATCTCAAGCAACTGATCCGAACGCGCTTCGGCGTGGACTATCACGAGCGGAGCGTCGGCAAGCTGCTGGCCGCGCTCGGGTTCTCGCATATTTCCGCGCGCCCGCGCCACGTCGGCCAGGATGCGCGGGCACAGGAGGAATTTAAAAAAAAGTTTTCCCGAACACTTGGCGAAAATCGTAGCGGCACAGCCACCGGACACGCCCATCGAGGTTTGGTTTCAAGATGAAATGCGCGTCGGCCAGAAGAACAGCCTGGTGCGCCAGTGGGCCCCAAAGGGATCGCGCCCGCGCCAGGTCAAGGACCTACGGACCTCTTCGGCGTATCTCTTCGGCGCCATCTGCCCCGAGCGCGGTGAGGGCGCGGCGCTGGTCATGCCGCGCGCCAATACTGAAGCCATGGACCTGCATCTCGAGGAAATCAGCCGGGCCGTTGCCCCAAACGCCCATGCCGTCGTGCTGCTCGACCAAGCCGCATGGCACACCACTGCCAAACTCGGCATCCCGGAGAACATCTCCCTCGTGCCTTTGCCACCCAAGTCCCCGGAGCTCAATCCCGCCGAAAATGTCTGGCAATACCTCCGCCAGAACTGGCTCTCCAATCGTGTCTTCGACTCCTATGAAGCCATCGTCGAGGCCTCTTGCCAAGCCTGGAACAACCTGACCGACCAACCTTGGAAGATCATGTCCATCGGCCTCAGAGCGTGGGATCGCACAAGTCAATGTTAAGGGCGGTTGGTATAAGGTCACACAACGACATCCATTGGGGTATAGGAAATGACTCTTCATGGTCGAAAATCCTCGCGACGCATCCGGAACAAATTGAGTTCGGCCACTCCGCGGGCAGCGGTCGCGCGTAGACGCCCGCGAGCGGCGCATTGCCATGCGGTATTGGAGGCAAGACGTTCGCATCCCTTTTGAACTCGTCCGGCCGAAGACGCCGAAGCTCGTCGCGATAAACGAGTTGGCGACGTTCCACCGCGCGGGCGATTTCCAACTGGCGGTACTTGGTCAGTTTTTCGGCCTGTGCGCTGAAGCTGTCGCGATGAATGGCGATTGACGCAGGCACGGTCAGAGTGATCAATGTGAAAAATCCAACTCCAAAATAGACAAGTTGGAAATCAGTCCGATCTCCTTCATCGGATTTTCCGAGTTTTGTGGACCACCCTTCCAACCAATAAACAAACAAAATAAATATCGATATGGCGATTAACATCACGGAGACATCGTTTTGATCCGTATTTTCCTTGGGTATCAAACCGATGCCCATCGCCCAGATGGCCGTCGAAATCGCAAAAACGAACCGCAATATGACGCGGATCCATCGGCCCGTTCTCCTGCCGGCAACGAGAACGAACAAAAGCAACGAGATCAACATGAGCGGAACGGGAAGGACGACGGCTAGCAACCACCATCCATCACGAAGCGAAGCGGCAACACAAGATACGACCGCCAGCGCGGGCTCGGCGCACAGCAGCAAACGGTAATGGCGGTGACTTTTGTGGTCGGGCCAGAGCCAAGACCACGGGGATTGCGAGCCGAAGACATGCGCTGTAACGGTGACCCCGATGGCGATGAGAAACAAAAAGGACACATAAAGTAACAGCCTCGAGGGACGCCGTCATGCCCATGTCGAAATTCAGCGTTCGCGGCAATGAAAGGTCGTAGAAAACGACCAGGGACCATGGCAGACCCTTCATCGGAGTGACATAAAACCGATGCGCTTTTCCGTTATAGGAGGCGGTGAACTGATCCGCGTGGCGCCCGCGGATTGACGTAAGGAGTTTGTTGTTCCGTTCTGCTTCGTCATAAAAATTCTCTAGCAAAACACGTGAATCATCCGCGTGGTAAAGAATCCGGCCGGTCTCGTCTTCGATCACGGCAAACCCGAAGTGAGGCGGCAAAACCGGCGCGAGAAAAGTCTGAAATCGCTTGAGGACAACGAACGTAAATGGGCCATTTTCACGATCCTGAATTATTTTCTTGCATTCTTGATTCAATTCTCCCTGCAAGGAATCGCAAAGTTCCTCGGTAAGCCGTACTGAAAGTGCCGTGAGCGGCCACCCGTGATCCAAGGTGATGATTCGTTGCAAGAAAAACGACGGTGGCAACTTCCTATCCCTAACGTCATCCGTCGCCTTTCGTTGACATGTCGAGTCACATGTTGACTTACCGTCACATGCCTCCCTACCGTCACACGTAATGAAGGTAGCAGTGGACCATAATCGTCCATCGCGCGATCGTTTGAAATATTCTCGGTTCGGAACAAAAATAGATTGCGTTCCAGTGTTCCGATAGGTCACCGAAGGAAAATATTGTGTGCCACGTCTATCGAGCATAAAAATAAGTTCCTGTTCGAGATAATTTTCGACTTCCCCGTTACCATAAGAACAAGAAAATAGACCATTCTTCAAGATATCCTCTGGTTCTATGGTATCTTTATAGAGATTCAAATATAGATTCTTCAATATGTGACATGCATCTATATCGTTTTCATTGCTTCCTGTAATCTAAACGGATTTTACATTATGTAAACCTACCTGAATAACTTTGCTGATTTGTCTGTCAATTTGTTCAAGTTCGCTGGTCAGTTCATCCTTGAAATCTTTCTTTATATCGGCCGCGATTGCCTTTGCGGCAGCATCGAATTGATCGATCATCCATAAATAATGTGGCACGTTGATCAAGAGCAAGGTGACCAAGACCGTAGCGAAGATCAGGCTATAGGTGAGCGCATGTCCGTCCAGCCAAGTGAGGCGCGATTGCCGGTGACTCAAGATCAGTCGGAGAAAGGGCCAGGTTAGAAGTCCGGCAAGAAACACGATGATGATGATGGCAATGACGTTTAGGGGAAGTGACGCCACGTCCTTGCGGAAACGGCCCTAGGACACGAGCCCGATCATGAACAGAACGTCATCGTCTTTCAGTGTCCTTTTGCCGTTTGGTTCATTCGCCTCTTCGACTGATGAAAGTGACGGATGGACGGGATGGACAAACAAAAAATATTTGTCTTTTCCGATATTGAGTTCGGAAAACTCCGAATGGTGATCCGCGTTTCGGCCCGTGGCCGTCAGACCGAAGCTAGAAATGGGCGCTCTCCAACCTTCGTCTTCGAATGCGGCTTTCTCTTTCGCCTTTCCGTTTCCTGTCCTCCTTATACCAACCGCCCCAGAGTTTGACTCGCGCAAAGGTTTACACGCTAGGTTTTGTATGATTCAAGGTTGTTGGCGACAAGGGAGTGTGTTCAATGCCAACGATTCCTTTGCGAAACGACTTTGATGCTGAAAGAGTCCGTGTTCTTGCGGCACGGAGCGATGATGGGAACCAGGCGCGACGGCTTTTGTCGATGGCGGCCATCTACGATGGGATGGATCGAGCGTGCGCGGCGGGTATTGGCGGCATGGATCGGCAGACGTTGCGGGACTGGGTTCACCGGTTCAACGCGGGAGGTCCGGCCGGTCTGATCGACCGCAAGCCGAACGGGGCGTTGCGTCGGTTGACGCCGTCGCAAATGGCGGCGCTTTCGCGGGCTATCGAGGCCGGTCCCGATCCCGAACGGGATGGGGTCGTGCGCTGGCGCTGCATCGATCTCAAGCAACTGATCCGAACGCGCTTCGGCGTGGACTATCACGAGCGGAGCGTCGGCAAGCTGCTGGCCGCGCTCGGGTTCTCGCATATTTCCGCGCGCCCGCGCCACGTCGGCCAGGATGCGCGGGCACAGGAGGAATTTAAAAAAAAGTTTTCCCGAACACTTGGCGAAAATCGTAGCGGCACAGCCACCGGACACGCCCATCGAGGTTTGGTTTCAAGATGAAATGCGCGTCGGCCAGAAGAACAGCCTGGTGCGCCAGTGGGCCCCAAAGGGATCGCGCCCGCGCCAGGTCAAGGACCTACGGACCTCTTCGGCGTATCTCTTCGGCGCCATCTGCCCCGAGCGCGGTGAGGGCGCGGCGCTGGTCATGCCGCGCGCCAATACTGAAGCCATGGACCTGCATCTCGAGGAAATCAGCCGGGCCGTTGCCCCAAACGCCCATGCCGTCGTGCTGCTCGACCAAGCCGCATGGCACACCACTGCCAAACTCGGCATCCCGGAGAACATCTCCCTCGTGCCTTTGCCACCCAAGTCCCCGGAGCTCAATCCCGCCGAAAATGTCTGGCAATACCTCCGCCAGAACTGGCTCTCCAATCGTGTCTTCGACTCCTATGAAGCCATCGTCGAGGCCTCTTGCCAAGCCTGGAACAACCTGACCGACCAACCTTGGAAGATCATGTCCATCGGCCTCAGAGCGTGGGATCGCACAAGTCAATGTTAAGGGCGGTTGGTATTAGGATGGGCTCCAAATCGTGGAGGTGGGCCGAAATACCGGCGGAAGCCAAAATGACGCGTCCCTCCGGCAAGGCAATCGCAAGTTCATCGAAAACCTGTTCCGTCCGGGTCGTGCTGATGAGATCACCAATCGGCAATTCCGCAGCCAAGGGCGGCAGCAAAAGACCCGGCACGGTTTGAAATACACCAGAGAATATATCTTTCTTCTTATATTTGTATTTGTCCCTCGTTTCAAACAAATCGATCAACCGAGAAATCTCGGGAGGAATATACTCTGTGATTTTCGATACGACTTCGGGATTATTATCCTCTGAATCTTGGCAATGTCCCGGCTGATGTTGAAAAAGTGAGGTAGGCGTCATTCGCCTGGAACCGTTAGGCTCTGGGTGTTGAATCCATCAAGGAGAACGACGCCATGACCAAGCCTACACGGAACAGCCGCCTTTCGAAACTGTTGGGGATCCCGCTTCCGCTGTTGCCGCCGGCCTTGCCGGAGGCTTTTGATGATCTGCGCATGAGCGTGGATCGCTTTTGCCTGTTGGCCGGGGTGGAGACCCTGGGCGAGATGCTGGACGAGGATAGCGAGGTGCTCTGCGGAGCGCGCCACGCCC
This sequence comes from Alphaproteobacteria bacterium, assembly GCA_965218865.1. GTDB lineage: Bacteria > Pseudomonadota > Alphaproteobacteria > JAAXGF01 > JAAXGF01 > CBDCME01. The sequence goes on along the minus strand of CBDCME010000041.1, from coordinate 20,897 downwards.
GCACGGCCGAGCGGCAGGGCCATCGCTGGGGGACAACCCAGAGCGAGATTGCCTATCACGGGGGCAAGGTGAAGCTGACGCGCCCGCGGGTGCGCGATCTTGCGGGCAAGGAGATGAGCTTGCCGAGCTGGGAGTTGCTCTCGGACCCGGCGCTTTTGCAGTCCTGGGCGATGAACATCATGCTGCTTACGGTTTCGACCCGCAAGTACGCGCGCGCCGTGCGCCTGCCCGGCGAGGCCAGCGGCGACTTGCCGGCACGCGCGGGCGATGCGACCTCGAAGTCCGCGGTCTCGCGGCGCTTCGTGGCCATGACGCGCAAGAAGCTGAAGGCCTTCCTGGCCAGCGACCTTTCGGATCTCGATCTCCTGGTCATCCAGATCGACGGGCTGCACGTCGGCGATCACGTGTTGCTGGCAGCTATTGGCATCGACGGCGCGGGCGAGAAGCATGTTCTAGGCCTGGCCGAAGGTGCCACGGAGAATGCCGCCACGGTGCAGGCGCTGCTCGACAACCTGACCGCCCGCGGCCTCGACCCGGAAGTGCCCCGGCTCTTCATCGTCGACGGCGCCAAGGCGCTCTCCAAGGCGATCAAGCGGACCTTCGGGCCGGTGGCCGCCCTCCAGCGCTGCCAGGTCCACAAGGGCCGCAACATCATCGAGCGCCTCGACGAAAGCCTTCATGCCGGCGTCAAGAAGGCGCTCAGGCAAGCCTGGGACCAAGACGATGCCGAGAAAGCCGAACGCCTCATGAAGAACCTGGCGCGCCGCCTGGAGACCGAGGCCCCCGGCGTTTCGGCTTCCATCCTGGAGGGCCTGGATGAGATCCTCACCGTGATCCGCTTGGGCCTGCCGCCCAAGCTCAGGCGCTCCTTGGCCTGCACCAACGCCATCGAGAATGCCTTGGGAACGGTCAGGATGGTGCAGCACAATGTCAAGCGCTGGCGCAACGCCGAGATGGCCTTGCGATGGACCGCCGCCGGCCTCCTGGAAGCCCAAAAGACCTCCGTCGCCTCAAGGCCTACCGGCAACTCCCCATCCTCAGAGCTGCCCTCGAGGATCACGTGAAAAAGGCAAAAGCGAAAAGCGCCATTGAAACCATCAAAGAGGCCGCCTAGCCTCGAAGCCCAACCATGCCTGCCTCGCCTTTTTCAACAGAGCATGGGACATCGCCCTGAATCTTTTGCGATCGCACACAAGTCTACTTTGTCTCGGATGTTCCGTTCGCGGGTCTTCCTGTGGTATGAGACGAGTTTGCCGAACCACCGGTCGCTCGCGTCGCGGCAATCTATCGTTTGTAATTTTATTGCCCCCGGCGGCCCGACGAATCGATAAACCACATCATCGGCGATTTTCTCCTTGGAATTCGTACCTTAATAGCAAATTCCAAGATCGCGAGGATCCGCCGGCTCGACCCACAAATTCTGATAATGCGACCCGCTCTCAAGGCTCAGTATTCGGGCGCTAACCTCTTTGGATTGTTTCCATTTCTTTACAAGACCCGGCTATGATTTACTATAATCTGTAATCTCGCTCGGTGTCAGTACTGTGTCGGTATCTCCCTGATCCATGTTGGTTTCTCTTGGGTTTGCGTCGGATCCCCACCCACACAACGCACCGAGAAATTCGTGCTGTCGGACAATATGATTCCAAAGGGTTGGTACCTCGGGTAGATTCCCGGGCTTCTTATTGTCAACGACGTAATCTTCGTACTCTTCCAGCCCCGTGATGCGAAAATACTGAAAGAGGGCACGGAAATGGACGAGTCTGTCGTTAAACTGGCGACCGACTTCGTCCAATATCCGGAAATTCCGATGGGCGATATATTCACGCTTATTGCCCAAGAAAAAGAAATAAAACGCGGCAAATAGGCCGGCGATTAAGGCAATATTAATAAGGGAAACGCCGATCAGGCTTGTCGCCTGCCGCCTGGGCCGAAGGTTCGATTTGCCGTTCTCTGGCATCTCCCCTCCCTCAAGCTCCGGTTCCCTTTTCTGGAGAACTGTCGGGTTCATTTATTGGCACAATTATAACCCGACTATGCGGAGTTGCAAAATTCCAGGTTGCAACCTATCCCAAATTACGCGAGGCGCCGGCGGATGTTGTTCAACCGATTGAAACGGCGTCGGTTTTTGTATCTAATACCAACCGCCCTTAACATTGACTTGTGCGAGCCCACGCTCTGAGGCCGATGGACATGATCTTCCAAGGTTGGTCGGTCAGGTTGTTCCAGGCTTGGCAAGAGGCCTCGACGATGGCTTCATAGGAGTCGAAGACACGATTGGAGAGCCAGTTCTGGCGGAGGTATTGCCAGACATTTTCGGCGGGATTGAGCTCCGGGGACTTGGGTGGCAAAGGCACGAGGGAGATGTTCTCCGGGATGCCGAGTTTGGCAGTGGTGTGCCATGCGGCTTGGTCGAGCAGCACGACGGCATGGGCGTTTGGGGCAACGGCCCGGCTGATTTCCTCGAGATGCAGGTCCATGGCTTCAGTATTGGCGCGCGGCATGACCAGCGCCGCGCCCTCACCGCGCTCGGGGCAGATGGCGCCGAAGAGATACGCCGAAGAGGTCCGTAGGTCCTTGACCTGGCGCGGGCGCGATCCCTTTGGGGCCCACTGGCGCACCAGGCTGTTCTTCTGGCCGACGCGCATTTCATCTTGAAACCAAACCTCGATGGGCGTGTCCGGTGGCTGTGCCGCTACGATTTTCGCCAAGTGTTCGGGAAAACTTTTTTTTAAATTCCTCCTGTGCCCGCGCATCCTGGCCGACGTGGCGCGGGCGCGCGGAAATATGCGAGAACCCGAGCGCGGCCAGCAGCTTGCCGACGCTCCGCTCGTGATAGTCCACGCCGAAGCGCGTTCGGATCAGTTGCTTGAGATCGATGCAGCGCCAGCGCACGACCCCATCCCGTTCGGGATCGGGACCGGCCTCGATAGCCCGCGAAAGCGCCGCCATTTGCGACGGCGTCAACCGACGCAACGCCCCGTTCGGCTTGCGGTCGATCAGACCGGCCGGACCTCCCGCGTTGAACCGGTGAACCCAGTCCCGCAACGTCTGCCGATCCATGCCGCCAATACCCGCCGCGCACGCTCGATCCATCCCATCGTAGATGGCCGCCATCGACAAAAGCCGTCGCGCCTGGTTCCCATCATCGCTCCGTGCCGCAAGAACACGGACTCTTTCAGCATCAAAGTCGTTTCGCAAAGGAATCGTTGGCATTGAACACACTCCCTTGTTGCCAACAACCTTGAATCACACAAAACCTAGCGTGTAAACCTTTGCGCGAGTCAAACTCTGGGGCGGTTGGTATAAGGCAGATTCTTGTACGGATCTGAAATCGGTAAACTGTCCCCTTGTTTGAGTTTTATTGGGAGAGTTTTTTGGGTTGGAATTTTAGCTCGGCGTAATCGACGGAAGCGTTGGTGACGCGCCGGTAGATCGAGAGGACTTGATCGTCGAGGGCGTCGCCGCCGTAATCCATTTCGAGGCTGTTATAGATGTCCTTGTTGTGATTGAACTCGCTTTCCAAGGTGATCATGAAAAGTTCGAGCACCGGCAGGATTTCCTCGGGAACCGTTTTGGCGTCGTACATTTTTTTGGGAATTGTGTAGTAAAATCCGCAAATAACGCTTGACCATTGATTCAAAAGAACATATTATTCTCCGCATATAACGGAGACAGAAAATGCCCAAGCCCAAAGGGACTGTGGAAACAATCAGCATAGTTCAACTTCTGCGGAAGTTCCCGGACCAGGAAATCTGCACAGCGTGGTTGGAAGAGGTGCGCTGGGCTGGTGAGCCGACTTGTGCTCATTGCGGGGCGAGGGACAAGATCGGCGCTCCTAAGAGCAAGCCGCACACCTACTGGTGTGGACATTGCCGGAAGCACTTCACCGTAACGACCAACACCATCATGCACTCGACCAAGACGCCGTTGCAAAATTGGGTCGTGGCGATTTACAGCGTCATGACGGCCCGGAAGGGCGTAAGCGCCATGCAGCTCTCAAAGGAGCTCGGTGTTCAGTATCGGACTGCCTGGTACATGTTGCACCGCATCCGGGAGGCTTGCGCGGGCGGCAAATTCCGTCTGGACAACGTTGTCGAAATGGATGAGGCTTATATCGGTGGGCGAGAGACCAGCAAGCACGCGAGCAAAAAACAGTGTGCGGGGCGAGGACCGGCGGGCAAGGTTCCGGTTATGGGTGCGAGAGAACGAGGCGGAAAGACAGTCGCCAAGCCAGTAGCTAACGCCGACGGAAAGACTGCAACCGAGTTTGCCAAGGATACCGTCGGCGCTGGAGCCACGATCCATACCGACGATTCAAGGATTTATCAGAGCCTCCCGTATCGTCGCGAGTCGGTCTGCCACAGCGCGAACGAGTATGTGCGCGACGATGTGCATACTAACAGTATCGAAAGCGTGTGGGCCGTCTTGAAACGCAGTATCCACGGCACCTGGCACCACGTCTCCGAAAAGCACCTGCACCGCTACATCAACGAAGCGGCCATGCGGCTCAACGATGGCGACGTGAAGATCGATACCATCGACCGCATGGACGCGCTGATCCAGGCAATCGGCGGCAAGCGCATCCGCTACCGCGACTTGATTGCGTGACCTGCAACCGGCTTTACAGGGCCGATTGCAAGACGGTCATAGATGACCTGATCAAACAGGGTGTGCTAGTTGATCTGGTCTACCTTGACCCCCCCTTCAATTCCAACCGTACCTATTCGATGTTGTTTCAGCAGGATGGCGTGACCGCCCAACAGAAGGCGTATCACGACATGTGGGACTTCACGGACAGCACGCGCCAGCTCGTGCTGGATTTCCGATCCGAGCTTGAAAAATGGGAACTCGCGAAGGCGTTCAAGGATTTCATCCTTTTGTGGGTAAACATGCTGGAGCAAAGTTCGTCGGACGAGAAGAAGCTTCTCAACTATCTGATGTACATGACTCAGCGGCTTATGCGGCTCAAGCGAGTGCTCAAGCCAACAGGCTCGATCTACATGCACTGTGATCCCACGGTGAGCCATTATGTGAAGGTATTGATGGACGGGATTTTCGGATTTGGGAACTTCCGCAACGAAGTCGTATGGAAGCGCATGACTTCCCACAACGACGCGAAGCGGTGGGGTAAAATCCACGACACGATCCTGTTCTACACCATGTCGGACAAGTTCACTTGGACCGGTGAGGCGCGGGTTCCCTACGATCAGCATTATATCGCCACGAAATACCGCTGGGAAGATGAGCGCGGCCGGTACATGGATTCTCCCCTGCAAGCCCGAAGCTTGTCAGGTGGCGGCTACGACTACGAATGGCGCGGCATCCGGGACATATGGAAGTTCCCGAAGCATCGGCTGGACGAACTTGATGCGAACAACGAGATTCACTGGCCCAAGAAGGTCGGAGGAATCCCCCGGCGCAAGACGTATCTCGATCAGCCTAAAGGCGTGTCCGTCCAAGACGTAATCACCGACATCGTGCGGAAGCGCGAGGCCACCGATTACCCAACAAAGAAGCCGAACCAACTTCTTGAGCGGATCATCCAGTCGTCGACCAGAGAGGATGACATTGTGCTCGACCCGTTCTGTGGATGTGGAACGGCAATTGAAATTGCGCACCAGCTAAAACGGCGGTGGATCGGGATCGACATAAGCGGTCCGGCAATTGATGAAATCGAGAATCGGCTCGGAAAACACGGCCAGTATCAGAAAATTCATTACGATCTCGTAGAGGGTAGTCCGCAGACAATGGCGGAATACAACCGCCTCAACGCCTATGAGAAGCAGGATTGGTTGATCCGCCGCGTCAATGGTCTCCCCAACCCTCGGAAGTCTGGGGACGGGGGTGTCGATGGCGACATGGATATTCACCTTGGATTGGATAAGGGTGGGCGCGACCAGTGGGGCCGCGTGATCTTTTCTGTCAAAACAGGCAAGCAACGCAAGCCTGAGCACGTCAGAGAACTGATCGGAACCATGAAAAACGAAGGGGCCGACATAGGGATTTTGATCCTGGATGTGGAGCCTACGGAGAAAATGGAGGAAGCGGCAAAGAAGCCTAAACCTCTTCGGTATCAACAGCGACTGGACATGCCACCCAAGGAGTACGACAGAGTTCAGATTTTAACCGCTTATGAAATCATCGAGGGGGCTAACATTGATTGTCCGCCGACCATGCAGACTGTCAAACAGTTTCGGAAATCTCAATTGGAGATGCAGGTATGAAAACCACTTCGGCCAGACCAGACCCCGTCGCCTTCGCCAAGACTGCCCTTGACCCCGCCACGCTACCGGACGTGGAGGACGCCATGCGTCAGATCATGGCGCATCCCGCCAAACCTAAATCAAAGAGTGAAAATCGTGAGCCTACGGTGGACGAACTCAATCAAAGGTGGAAGCTGCGGCGCGTTTGAGAGCGCGGCTGCGGATTTTGCTACACAATTCCCAAAAGAAACCTCGAACGGGAAACAAAAGAGCGGGAGCGGAGGAACAAAAACGCACAAAAAAGCATGAAAAAGAACAACGAGCCCGGCAAAGAACGAAAAAGAACAAACTAGCCAACGGTGCGTTACAACTTATTGATATGACGCTTAAATTCAATAGCGGATTCCAGCTATCTCCCACCGTCCGATGGCTGTTTCCCCGGATTTCATAGGGTTGTCGCGGGATTTACCACGTTCGGTTGTTTCCGTAACCCATTGATTCATCAAGGCAATCAACTAGAATCAACTTAAATCAACCAAAATCAATCCTGATCAACTTAATTCTCCTGCCGTGTGATGGCAGGATAGGCAATGTGGGCCCACACATTGCCCACGACCTTCGTCCGCGGATGCTTATTCGCGCCTGCGGCGCTCAACGCGGTAAAAGGGAGGGTCGATTTGCGGCGTCCGCATTGGCGGACGGAGAGGCGGCGCGAATTAAGCGGAAAGATCGCCCCAAATATCGCCCGGAAACGTATCGCGGGCTTCGGGCAGAGCGCGATTTCGCCTGTTTCGGAGGCGCAAAACGTTGTTTTGGCGCCCGGACGGAGACAGAATGCGGACGGCGCCGCAAGAGCGCGCGGTTCTTCCAAGCGCCGCGCGCCCCAATCCCCCGTAGTGTCGCCGGCGCCGCGCCCAATCTTCGTTCCCCTGCCGCGCGGCCCTATTTTGTTGGTTCAATTGGCAATTCGTAGGCACGGCGCTATGGTGTTCCTGGTTTGTTTCGGGATGGCGAGAGGATGGATCAGGATCGATATCGGGATTGGTTCTCACGTGTGGACGATCTGACGCCGGCGCAGCGCCAGGAGGTCACGGCGGCGCTGTCGGGACGGCCGCAGGGCGAGGACGCGCTTGCGGCGATCGAGATCGGTGTGGACGAAGAGCGGCGCTGCCCGCATTGCGCCAGCGCCGGCGCTGTCTCGCGGGGCAAGGCGCGCGGTCTGCGGCGCTACCGGTGCAAGGCCTGCGGCAAGACATTCTGCGCGCTCACCGGCACAGCGCTGTCCGGCCTGCACCACAAGGAGCGTTGGCTGTCCTTCGGCGAGGCCTTGGCCAAAGGGGAGACGATTGTGGAGTCCGCCGAGCGATGCGGGATTGCGCCGAGCACGGCTCACCGCTGGCGGCACCGCTTCCTCAAGGCTCACCGTCAAGCGCCGGACCGTCTTCGCGGGATCGTCGAGGCCGACGAGACCTTCGTGCTCGAGAGCCGGAAGGGGGAGCGGAAGCTGGACCGCCAGCCGCGCCGGCGCGGCGGCAAAGCCCGCAAACGCGGCCTCTCGCGCGAGCAGGTGCCGATCCTGGTGGCCGCCGACCGCGCCGGCGAGACCCTCAGCTGCACCTTGCCGATCCTCAACGCCAAGACCGTGACGGAGGCTCTGGAGCCGGTCATCGCCCGGGACGCCTTGCTCGTCTCCGACGCCAACGGATGCTATCCCCCCGTCGCGGCGGCACTCGCAATCCCCCACGAGACCATCAACCGCAGCGCCGGTGAACGTGTGCGCGGCGCCGTGCACATTCAGACGGTCAACTCTCGCCACAGCCAGATCAAGGGCTTCCTGCGACGCTTCCGGGGCATTGCCACCAAGTATCTCGACAGCTACCTGCGGTGGTTTCATCTCATCGAACTCGCCGATCGCCCGCCCCCAAGAGCCTGCCTGGCCGCGGCCATGGCAAAACCGCGCCTACGAATCGCGAATTGAGCCATTTTCTTTAACCAGAATATCCACGCGAAAACCGGCGAGGGCGGACCCACGGCCGGGCCCGATCACGCGCGCCGGCGCTTGCCGCCACGGCGCTCACCCTGCTTGCGGGCCGATGCTTCGCCTCAGCGTTCGATGCCGCTTTCGGCGGCGCGCTCCCGGCCCTGGGTCAACGCCCGGGCCAGATGACGCTTCATCTCCGGGCGCCGGGACGGGTCGCGCCACAGCTCCCCGAAGGTCCTCCCGGCCTGGCCTTTTCTCGCCGGGGGCGGGATGACGGGCTTGCCGTTCACGGCCCCGGCGGCTTCCCTGGCTTCGCCGCCTTCCGATACGGCAACGGCGATCTCCGCCTTCGGGTGCTTGCGCCGCCACGCCTCGGCGACGGCCTTCAGATTGTCCGCCTCGAAGGCGCAGAGCGCCCGCCGGCCCGTGGCTCGATGGAGGGCGGCGGCGGAGGCCAGGTCCCCGGCGACAATGGCGTCGCTTTTGGCGCCGGGTTCCTTCCCGCCGGTCTCGAACATCAGACCCTCGGGGCTTCCCGACGCCAGGCGCTCGGCGGTTTCGCCATTAGCGTCCAGCGCGCGCAGGCCCCACACGCGCCCGCTCGCGTCCGTCAGGGGAACCAGTACGCGGCCGTTCTTGTCCCGGCGCAGGTTGTCCACGGGAAGCCCGGGCGGCAGCCCCCGGGGAGGATCGCCGGAATCGTTTCCCATCGGCTCCGCCTCCCGCCAGCGTAGCCACACCGCGTCTCCGGCCGGACGGGCCAGAACGTCGCGGATGGCGTCCGGCTCGCAGGCCACCCCGGCGAAGGATTTGGCGTTCCCGGGAGGAAAGGCGAGAGCGGCGCGGATTTCCCCGGCCGCGTCCTTCAGAGATTCCGTTTGCTCCTCGTTCGCCGCGACGACGAGTTTCGTGTCCGGGTAACGCTCCCGCAGCGCCCGCGCCACATCCATCGTCTTGTCCGGCCCCTCCGCCACCGCCACGGGCAGCCTCGTGGCCTTGTGGATGGCGGCGCCCGAGAGATAATCGCCGGCGACGATTATGGCGTCCTCGCGGACCCGGCGGGCCGGGTCGATCAAGTGCATGAGCGGGGGAGAATCCCCGTCGGCGCCGGCGCGCCGGGAGGCGCCGTCCGGAGAGATGAACTTGACGTCGCGGAGCCGCCCGCGGACGTCCTTCAGCGGCACGGCCGCGCCGCCGTCCGGGGTCAGCTTGAGGCCGAAGCCGCGCACGCCGTTCTTCGTCAGCCAGGGCGCGTTGCCGGGGTTGGCCCACGGCGCGTCCTTGAGTTCCGACCAGGCTATTTGCGCCTTGTCGCCCACCAGGGGCGCGAGCCGCGCCCTCAGATCACGCGGTTTCACCGCTTCCGTCCCGGCACCGTTCCATTCCTTCACTTCCACGGCCCCGATCTCCGCCGCGCGGGCGCGCTGTGCAAACGAACCATCGCCGGCGCCAACCACATTGCAATCCGGGCGCCGGGCACGCAGCGATTTCACGGCGGCTTTAACGTCTCCCCCCGCCGGGATCACCGCCACCGGCACGCGCGAGGCGTCCCGTATGGCGGCGGCGGAGGCGAGATCGCCGGTCAGCACCACCGCCGGGGGTGTCTTCGCCTTCCCGATCCTCCCCTCTGGGTCGATGACGTGCAGCAGTCCCTTGCGGCCGGGATCGCCGACCGCCGTGGTCTTGCCGTCGGGCTTGAGGACCTGTAGCGCCCACACGTGGCCGTCCCTGTCGCGGAACGGAACCAGCAGGTTGCCGTTCCCGTCCTCCTTCAGCCCCAAACCGCGCGCCTTTCCCTTCTCCCCGAACCACGGCCCGGCCTTTCCGTCCGCCCACTTCCCCGCGTCCATCCAGTGTTTCAGCGCCGGGCGCAGGGTCCGGGGCAGCCGGGCCGGGCCGCCTCCCGCCACGGCGCGGAACAGCTCCTTGTAGGCCAGCACCACCACCAGGGCCAGCGGGTCGCGGTAGGCCTCGTTCATCAAGAACTGCTTCCAGTCCGCCGCCACCCTTCCGGCCAATGTTTTGGGGCGCCTTTTCCGTCCGGCGAAGGTCCGCCACAGGCGCGAGGCCCCGGGATGCCGGCCCAGGGGCCCGGCCCGGTAGCGCCGCCGCGCCCTGGGCGCCGCCGCTTTATCCATGGACCGATACGGCCCGAAACGTTCCACCAGCCTGTCGCGTGAGAGCGAGGCGTCCGCGAGGCTCGCCTTCACCGCTCCCGGGCCGTCGCGGCGTTTCAGCGCCAGGCCGGCGCCCCGGGGCTTGATCTCGATGCCGAGGCCGGCGAGGCCCTCGTGCAGGTCCCGCCAGGAGCGCGACTTCCCGGCGATGCCGATGATCTCCTTCCTGTTGTCGAGCACGTGGTTCTGGAACGACTGGCGCCAGGTGCGCGCCTCGAAGTCCCGCGCCGCCGGGTCCGCGATGTCCCGGCGATTGAACCAGCCGCCGTACTCGGTCTTACCAAGGTCGACGTAAAGCCCGTATTTCCTCTCCGCCTCCCGGCACGCCCTCTCCAGGGCCGGGTAGTCGTTCCACGGCGTGTGAACGGCCAGCGTCTCGGGATGCACCTTGTTGTACGCCACGTGCATGTGGAAGTTCTCCGTGTCCTCGTGGCCGGCGGCGATCCGCTGGTGTTCCGAGAAGCCCAGGGCCTTCGCGAACGACCGCTCGATCTCCTTCATCCCGTCGAGGGAGGGGCGCTCCCCCGGACGGAACGAGATTATAAGATGATAGGTCTTGTCGGCCTTGGACCGGGTATTGAGCGCCTGGGTGGCCTCGGCCCCGGCGATGGCGAGATCGAGGTCGGTTTCGTCCTCGCCGCAATTGGCCGTCCACAGGCCGGCCAGCTTCTCGCCCTTGTCCTTGGCCGCGGCGATGTATTCGGCCAGGCGGCCAAAATTGTCCTTGCAGCGGCGCTCGATCTTCTTGGCGATCATCCCGAAGCGCGTTCGCTCCCCCCGCCGGAGATGTCCAGAACACACGCTCGGATCATCCCTTGGGTCTCGCGGATTTCGTCGTGAAGCTTCTCCACCCTCTCCATGAACCCGGGCGAAACCCGGCTCGCGCCCAGGGCGTCAAGCTCGTTGCGCAGGAGGTTCCCAACCCGCGCCAGGTTCGCGTTGACCTTCATCAGCTTGTCAATCGCGTTGGTGTCGATCCGGCTCGCGGGCACCTCGAAACGGGTCATGACGCGCCGGACGTATTCGGACACCGGCATTCTCAAACGCGCGGCGGCGGCACAAATCCCGGCCTTTTCCTCCGCGCTCACGTATGCCTTTACATAAAGCAACGGCCGCCGTTTCTTCCCGTCCGTCCCGGCCATCTCCTTTGCCCTTCCGCCATCGACCCGTCTCCGTCATCCACCATCACCTTGACGTTCCCGGATCAATGCCGCATCAACGCAACGTTACGTTCAGCCTCCGCAAGATTGTGATCTATCCTGCACAAAGCCGATTCCACCAGACACCGCCGCACAGCGGCCAGCGGCATGCCGGTTTTCCCGGTGACATATTCCAGCTCCCCATCCATCGGATTCTCGTCGGCCTGGGCGAAAGCCGACGTATCCTTGGTCTCGTCCACGGCTTTGTCTTCAGGGCGCAAGAGGGTGCCGGCGGCAGCGGCAGCCTTGATTTCGTCGAGGCGTTCCTCAATGGCCTGACTCAGGGCGAAGGTCTCGTCGAAAACATCCTCGATTGCCCGCCTTCCGGGCATCATCTCGTCGATCAACGCCTCCTCATCGGTTGCGGTCGCGGCGGCGACCTTCGCCCGATAGGCGTCCGAATGGAATAGGCACCGCCGCACGTCGACCGCCGGCAGGCCGGTCCTCGCGGCGACGCGATCCAACTCGCCGCGCACCGCCTCGTTTCCTGTCTCTTCGGCCGCCTCCCCCCGTGAGGCTGGCAGCGGCGCATCCCGGCCCGGACTTTGGCTCCCGGCGACCGATACCGCGCCACCCGCGCCCGTTCCGGCTCTCCGAACCTTACCTGTCATGCTCCGTCCCCCTTCTTTCCCTGCCGTTATCTCGCGGCTTCGCATCCATGCGGAGCCGGCATTCTTATCTTACACGATTCCAATGGGTTGAGCCAGTTTCCATGCCTGTATTGAGACCAGGCCTGTATTGAGAGCTGTACATCGGTCACCGGAAGACGGAGTCAGTCAAGATGAAGCGGTTCGCCTTAATGGAAACAATTGGCATCGTTCGCGACGCCGAAACATCACGTCGAATACATTCGAACGCGAGCGCTCCGTGCCGGAGCAGGTCGGTTTGCCCGGCGCGTCCTTAATGCCGCGTTGAACAATTCAGCCACCAAAATTTCCAGTCGACTGGCGACTCCGTGCCCCGCAAGCGCGGCACGTACTCGCCCTCGTATCTTTGTGAAATACTCGCCTTCCGTCTTCGCCACGGCGTCCGCAACCCTTTCCGCCGTCTCGGCGGCGTCGGCAAGCGCGCGGTGAAGCGCATCGCCTTCGTCGAAACGCGGAATCGGTAGATTGAAGACATACTTATCGAAATGTCGCGCACCCCATTGGCCTTCCGATTGATAGCGTTCCACGCCGGCGCGTAACGCTTCACTGTTGAGAATGCCGCAGAGATAGCGGGCTTCTTCGAGACTTTCCACCGCTGCCCAATAAAGCGATTGATCGATGATCGCCTTCCCGTCCCGAACCACCGCCGCCGCGAGATTGGTGCCTGCCTTCGTGTACACAACGCGGATCGGCCCTATCGGAAACTGTGCCGAAAGTTGACCGAAGTAGTCATATTGCTCCAGAAAAGACCTTCGTCCCCTACCGTTCTCATTCCAGAGCATCCCAGTCTTTTCGAGCCAGGAAGCCAATTTCGGGTATCCACGGGCCTCGGCCATTTCCGCGTACAACAATTCGGGCCACTCCGCATCCCAGGGAATGACGGCTCGTTGTGGCGACAGAACTCGGAACGGGGCGATGCACTCACCAAGCAGCACCGGCCGCAGGAACTCTTTCTCTATCGTGCCTTGAGGCGGGGAAACGTACTTCCATGGTAGCTTGTCCTGATTGCCCGTTCGCCCACGGACGAGCGGAAACTCGGGGTTGGGAGGGAGCCTCCCAGAAACCGGCACCGGCTCGACAAGGACCAAGCGTCTCGGCCAAAGGGTCGCACCATTGCGGAACATGCGCCGATACGGCGATCCCGCCAGCTCGGAGGCCTCCGTGGGCCAGAATGCGGCCGTTTCCTTCAACGTCCTTTCCGCCTCGACCCGATCTGCATCGCGCATCGGCAAAACGCCCGCGAATTTCCGCACCTCCTTCGGCAGCGCCGCAGCCAGCGGCTCGCCATGAACTTCGGCGAACAACACGCAGCTCGGCACCGGGAAAATCGGCTGCACATCCGGTCCGAATGCCCACGCATTCGTGAAACGAAGGCGAAACTCGACATGCCCATACCGCGCGACTCTGCCCTTGCGGAACTCCCGGTAGGCCTGGCGCGTCATCGCGGCGTACGGCATGACCAAAGCAATCCGTCCCATCCGGCGCATGTAGAGCGAAGCCGCGCGCGTGTAGAAGTACGCAGAGAGGTCATTTGCCGAAGTGCCCCTTCCAGACCACCAGACTCTCGCGGCCACGGCTTCCTTTTTGTATCTGTCTTGCAAACTTCCTTTCATATGCCGGTAAGCCAACCACGGCGGATTACCGATCACGACATCGGCCTTCTGTCCTTCGCTCGACAGCCAGACAGGCCGGGCGAGGTTGCGCGCCACGTAGCCCCAGATATGGTTCCGGCCTTCGTTCTGAAGGCGGCGCATGACCTCATAGGTTTCCCGGAGAACCTCCCGGTCTTCTATTGGCAACGTTATTTCCCGGTCCATCCATGCCGCGAAGCTGGCGGCCGGCTTCGAACCCGCGCCAAACGTAATCATTATATTCAACACATGATCGAAAGCTCCCGCATCGGATGCCACGCCGGCCGGGAAACGCAGCCTCGCCTCCCCGAGACGCCGGGGCCTCGGCTCGGGTAACGTGAACGCCGGAACGAATATCTCCAAAACATCGTCGCTGGCCAGAAGATCGAGCTGCTTCCCCTTCTCGCCTGTTCGGGCCAAGTTCCATTGTAGCGCGTCTCCGAGGTAGACCGGCAAGGCGATGCTGCCCGGGTGCTCCTTTCGCAGCACCGGCAAGCACGCTAGCAGATAGGTAACGCGGGCGAAGATGACGGCCACGGGGTGAATGTCGATCCCAGCCACCAACTCGACCGCGCGGCGAACCGCTTTCGACGGTGACAAGCCGGCGCCTCCGGCCGCGTCGAGCACGGCCCGCACCGCGTGGAACAGAAACGTTCCGGAGCCGCAGGCCGGGTCCATGACCCGTTGTTCAAGCGGATTATTCACGGTTGCCGCGACCACGCGGGCGGCCAGCCAGTCCGGCGTGTAGTACTCGCCGAGATCGTGGCGGGTCTCGGGGTCTATCAAGCTTTCGTAAATCGCCTTGAGGATATCGACGCGAATGTCGCGCATGCGGAACCGGTTGACCTGTCCCGCGATCCGCATGACCAATTCCCCGCCATCTTCGCTAGCGAGCATCCAGTCGAAGAAATCCGGCTCGCTCTGCCCGGTGATGCCGAGGTCCGAGAACCCGGTTCCGTACAGCAGCGCGGCCGCGTTCTCGGGCGGCGCCTCGATCATCGCGGCCCAGGCCACGGCCTTCGCGACGACCGCCAGATAGGTATGTTGCAGAAACAAGCCATCGTCGCCCACTTCGGCCCCGTAGGCAATCCCCAGGAGTCTATTCCACAACTCCCGCTTCAAACGCCCCTCTGGCGTTTTTCCGATGCGATCCCAGAACTCGCCGAGATCGTCCAGCGCCCGCTTCGCGGCCAGGCTCTCCCGGCCGAACTCCCGCTTCACGGTAGCCGGATCCGGCGGAAGTCCCTCTCCGATGGCGACCGCGCCCTGCAACCAGGGCAACAGGTCTCTGGACGTGGCCGGATCCGTGCGATAGGCCCCCACCTCCACGACGGCGCCGTTCTTGAGAAAATAGGCGGTGAAGTCGGCACCGTCGGTGGCGATGCCCACAAACTTTTCTCCGGAGCGCCCCTCACGTTCCGACAGATATCGCGCCAGCCCTTCCTCGGCATCCTTGCGTTCACGCCTCAGATCGGACTTCAACTCGAAAACCGTCCGTCCGAGCAAGGCGTCGATACGCCCATGCACCTCGGGCGCCGGCTTCTCGAAATCGATGTCCCTGCTGTCGGCTCCAAGCCCGTCGACAAGGAGCCGATGAAGCAGCGCGCGAACTTTCTCGTGTCCGGGCCGCGCGGCAAGCTCCGAGACCAGCTTGTCTCGTTCTTCTTCCGTCAGCACGTACGAACCCTCGCCATTGAGAGGTTGGGTGTTACGATCATGCCACAACAATAGGCGTTCGCGCGAATTACTCGTCCTTGAACAGGTACAGTTCGCCAACCCTTTTTCGCTAGTACGTACGTGGAGCAACCGCCAAAGTTCAGTGCCGCTTCCTGATTACTATCGCAGACTCGCTGCCTCTCGCCCAAGCGCGGGAAACGGCGTATGCTGCTTTGGACCCGACTGTTCCGCCTCGGACAATGGCCATGCCGGCGCTTTGCAGAGACTGCGGACATGACTCTACCGGCGGCGCCGGAAACTGCCCCGAGTGCGGTTCGCCTCGCATCCTGCGCCATGCCGAGCTGTTCGATCTCGCCATCGCCCATCTCGATTGCGACGCCTTCTACGCCTCGGTGGAGAAGCGCGACCGGCCGGAGCTGGCGGACAAGCCGGTAATCGTGGGCGGGCGCCACCGGGGCGTCGTGGCTGCCGCGTGCTACACCGCGCGCCGCTACGGCGTGCACTCCGCCATGCCCATGTTCAAGGCCCTGAAGCTTTGCCCCGAAGCGGCGGTCGTCAAGCCCGACATGGCGAAATACGCCGCCGTGGGCCGCGAGGTGCGCGACATGATGCAAACACTGACGCCGCTCGTGGAGCCGCTCTCCATAGACGAGGCCTTCATGGACCTGAGCGGCACGGAAGCGCTGCACCGGGGGCCCCCGGCGGAAACGCTGGTGCGCCTGGCCCGCGACATCGAGAAAAAACTGAGGATCACGGTTTCGATCGGCTTAAGCTACAACAAGTTCCTCGCCAAGATTGCCTCCGATCTCAAAAAGCCGCGTGGCTTCGCCGTCATCGGCCGTGCCGAGGCGCGCAATTTTCTCGCTGGAAAGCCGGTTGGCCTGCTATGGGGTGTCGGAAGAGCCATGCAACGCCGTCTCGCACGGGACGGCATCACGATGATCGGTCAACTCGCCCGGATGTCCGAGGACGATCTCGTGGCCCGCTATGGGAAGATTGGCCGCCGTCTCCATCGCTGCGCCAGGGGCGAGGACGAGCGCGCCGTCGACCCGAGCGGTAAACCCAAAAGCATTTCCTCGGAAATCACCCTCGATGCCGACCTTGCCGATTTTGCCCGGCTGCGCCCAATCTTGTGGCGGCTTTCGGAAAAAGTTTCGCGCCGGCTGAAACGCGCGGGACTGAACGGCACCGGCGTCGCCCTGAAGCTTAAGACCGCCGATTTCCGCCTCATCACCCGAAGCAGCCGGCTCGCACAACCCTCCCGCTCCGCCGAGGTGCTGTTCCGCGCGGCCGAGCCGCTGCTCCGGCGCGAGACCGACGGCCGCTTCTTTCGCCTTATCGGCATCGGCGCCCACGGCCTCCAGGAAGCGGGAACCCCCTTCCAGGGAGACCTTTTTCATGACGGCGATGCTGCCGCCGCCAACTTGGAGATGGCCCTCGACCGGCTGTACGACCGCTTTGGCGACGATGCCGTGATCAAGGGCCGGGGCTTCCGCGTCCGCGCCATCGGACAGGGGCCTTCCAAGACTTGACCGTCGCGCCGGAGCTTTAATCCGTCCGCTCAGCGCCGATTATCCGCGACGCGTTTGTCACGAAGCCAGCGGCGCTCTCAGTGTGCACCGCAACAACGCTTGTACTTCCGCCCCGAGCCACACGCACACAGCTCGTTGCGGCCCGCCTTGCGCCCGAAGAACGCCGGGCCTTGGGGCGCCGAAGGCCAGCCGCCGCCCGGCCCGCGCGATTTCGTCCAGGCGTTTAGAATGCGGACGAAATTCGGGATCAGCTCCGAAGCCGTCCGGTCGATTTCGTCTATCGTGTTTTCCGTCAGATCGGAGCGGCCGTGGTCGATGTCGTTCATCGCCAGGATCATGTTGACCGCCACCGACGCCTCGCCGCCGCTTTCGACAACCCTCTCCCAGGCGTCCGCGCGCAGCCGCATCGCCCGCTCGAAACCGTCGGTCCACGGTTCCCATAGAAGTTCGCCGCTGGCGTCGTCGATTTCATATACGGGCGCGTACAGCTTGAAATCGCGCTCCAGGTCCCGCGCCACCCGGTTGTAATGGCCGATCACGGCCCCGGCGGCAGTTTCCGCCTCCCGGGTATCTCCGAAAACGGCATTGCCCCATACCAGGTGCAGCCATTCCGAAGGCGGGATCGTTTCTGGACAGACGATCACCCCGGCGGCGCATCCGTCGAACTCCCCGAGCGTCATTCCACTCCCCTTCGGCCGGAGTCCGTCCAACAGCGCCGCCAGATGGGCGAGTTGTTTCCGCGTGTGGCCCATGGCCGGGGTTTAGACGACGCCCCCGCGCCGCGTCAACAACCGTTCTCCTTCGCACCGCGCTGCCAAGAAAGGGAGAGTCCGGCCTCAGAGAGGTGAGGGGCCGGTGGCGGAGAGAGAAACTTCCGCCGCCAGCCCCGCGAACCGGAGAACGAGGAGAACGGACGATGCAACTTCTGACCAACGAACAACGCCAACGAATGCTCGAGAACGGACGCGTCAACGCGGCCCATATCGCCCGCGATGGCGACACCCGGGACTTCGCCCCGGTGGTGAAACTGTTCTGCCCCTGGGCCACGGGGACGTGGTTGCTCAGCGAATTGCATTCCGATGACCACGATATCGCTTTCGGCCTTTGCGATTTGGGCCATCCGGAGTTAGGCGGCGTGCGCCTGTCCGAGCTGGCGGCGGTCCGGGGACCCGGCCGCCTCGGCATCGAGCGCGACCTGCGTTTCCGGGCCGCGAAGAGCCTGTCCGAATACGCCGCCGAGGCCCGCGAGCGGGGCTTCATCGCCGCCTGACCGGGGCGCCCGGGAAAGTACGCCCATCCATCGCCTGTGTTTCATCGACGGCCGCCCCACGGGCGGCCTTTCCAATCCTGGAGGTTGCCATGTCCGAACCCGTCATCCGATCCATTCCCCTGAGCCAATTGGAACTCTCCCCCGCCAACGTCCGCAAGACAGACGCCGGGGAGCGGGCCCTGGCCGAACTCAAGGCCTCGATCGCCGCCCACGGCTTGTTGGAGAACCTGGTCGCCCGCTGCCTCGGCCCCGGCGCCGACGGCACCGGCCGCTACGCCGTGATCGCCGGAGGCCGCAGGCTCGCCGCCATGAAGGCCCTGGCCCGCGAGGGAACCCTGGACGAGGACTTCCCCGTGCCCTGCCGCATGACAAACGACGCCGCCGGCGAGGCCGAGCTGTCCCTGGCCGAGAACGCGGTCAGGGCCGCGATGCACCCGGCCGACCAGGTGGAGGCGTTCAAGGCCCTGGCCGGGGCCGGTTCCCGCGTGGCCGACATCGCCGCGAGATTCGGGGTCTCCGAGCGCACCGTCGAGAAGCGCCTGCGGCTGGGCGGCGTGGCGCCGGAGATCCTGAACGCCTACCGCGCGGGCGAGTTGGACCTGGAGGCCCTGACGGCGTTCGCCGTCACCGCCGACCGGGGCCGGCAGCTCGCGGTCTGGAACGAAGCGAAGGAGCAATACCACCGGCCCCTCGGCCTGGCAGGTGAAACGCATGCTCACCGAAGGCCGGGTCCGGGGCTCGTCCGGCGTCGCCCGCTTCGTCGGCGTCGAGGCCTACGAGGCGGCGGGCGGCACGGTCACCCGCGACCTCTTCGCCGAGGACGACGACCGGGGAATCTGGCTCGACGATCCCGAGCTTTTGCGCAAGCTCGCCATGGACAAGCTCGCAGCCGCGGCGCGCGGTCCGCGCTCCGAATGGAAGTGGGCCGAGGCGGTCCTGGAGATCGATTGGAACGCCACGTCCCCCGCTACGGGCGCGTCTACCCCGAGCCGGGGGAGGCCACGGAGGAGGAGGGCGCCGAGATCGAGCGCCTGAGGACGCGCCATGACGAACTCGCCAATCTGGACGAGGACGACTGGACCGACGAGCTGATTGCCGAGGGCGAAGCCATCGAGGAGCGCCTCGGCGAACTCGAAACCGCGATCAACACCCGCGCCGCCTACCATCCCGAGCGCAAGGCCGTGGCCGGCTGTCTCGTCACGATCGGGCATAACGGAGAACTCCGCGTCGAGGAGGGCCTGGTGAAGCCCGAAGACGTCCCCGAGGCGGGACGGACCTCTTCCGAAGATGGCGATCCTTTTTCCTCTGCCGTCATGCCCCCGCCCGCGGCGCCCCCCGATCCGGCGGCGGTGGCGCGCAAGCGGGTCGGGGTCGGCGCCGGTCTCGCCGACGATCTGCGCGCGGTCAGGACCGGCATCGTCAAGTCCCGTCTGGCGGAGGATTTCGGGGCCGCCTTCGACCTGTTGCTGTTCCAGCTCGCCCGCGGAGTATTTGCCAACGGCTATCGTGCCGATGCCCTGGACATCGCCGTGCGCGAGACCGTCGACCGGCCCATGGGGCGCGGAAGCGGCGATGGCTTTCCCGAGTTCGATGAGCGCGAGCGCCTGTTGGCGGAGGACCGCGCCGCGCTTTCCCTCGGCTGGATGGACGAGGAAGACGACGGAGACGCTTTCGCCAAGCTTCGCGCCCTTTCCGAATCCGCCAAGCAACGCCTGTTCGCCTCGTGCGTGGCGAGGACCGTGATCGGCCAGCTCGCCTTCGAGCCGTCCGTCCGGCCGGAGCTGGAAGCCGCCATAGCCCGTCTCGACATCGACTTCGCGGAACGGTTCAGGCCCTCGGCCGATCTGTTCTGGTCGCGGATAACCAAGGCGCGAATTCTCGAGATCGCCCGCGCGGCCCTGGGTCCGGCCTGGGCCCAGGCCCACGCCAAGAGCAGGAAGCCGGAGCTGGCGAAAGCCATGGAACGGGCTTTCGCCGTCGGAGAGAGCGTTCCGTGCGGAATCACGTCCCTGGCGCGAACCAAGGCCCTGGCGTGGACCCCGCCCGGCATTCGAAGCCTTCGACGCTTGCGGCGATGACGATTCCGAGGGCCGGGCCGGAGATGGCGGCCCGGAGCCGGATAACGCCATTGAATCCGGGACGGCCGGAACGGACGCCGGCGCAACGGCCACGCCGGAAGGACAGGCCGGGAGCGAACGCGCCGCCGAGGGCACCGCGCCGCCGGAACCGCAACCCGCTCCCGCGGGCGAATTCGGAGACCTCGCCGCCGAGATCGCCGCGTTCAACGCCGTGCCCACCGCCGATGGCGGCCCCAGGGTCATCATCCGGACCGTGGGCTTCGAGGACAGCACTTCCGCCGGCCCGGAACCCGAAGGAGACGATGCGGAAGAGATTCCGGCGTTCCTGCGCCACGTCGAATAGGCCTTCCGTTCTCCGCCCCGGGACGCCGCGCGCCTCCCGGAGTTCGAGGACGGCTTTTGTCCGAGGGGGCCGAGGCGATCCGGGAGAGCCGGCCCATTTCCCTTCAGCACCCGAAAGGAGACTTCTCATGTCCACCACCCTCGAACCCACCGAGAT
>CBDCME010000040.1:0-8777 GCA_965218865.1 Alphaproteobacteria bacterium | reverse complement strand
GGAACAGGCGGGTGTATTGGGTTTCGTGGCGCATTGAGCAGAGATCCACGGTCAGGGTCGCGGATCCGAGATCGCGCGGGTCGGCGGCCAGCGCCTCGGTGGCCACGGATGCGACAGTCGGGGCCAGGGCCGCGGTAATCCGCTGGGCCTCGGTTTGTCCCAGGGGTATCAGGCGGACGCCGGCCGAGATCACACTGGCGGCGAAGGCCTGCAGGTAGAGAGGCGCGGCCAGATCGGCCGGAACGGCATGGATGGCCGAGACCACCCCAACCGCGACCGGAAGCGCCGGATTTCGGCCATCGCGCCCTAATTGTTGGTGCCATTCATCGAGCCGGGGATGGGGCCAGGCGGCACGTACGGTGGCTAGGAACGCCTTGCCCTGGTTTTCGGTCTCGCGCATCAATTCCGCGGAACCGCGCAAGGCCGCGGCGAGACCGACGATTTCGGCCAGGGCGGCGTGGCCGTCGGCGGCCCTCCATGCGGCGACAAGGAGCATAGCGTCGGCACGCCCGGATCCGTGGGTCAAGATACCATCGAGCCAGACCCGGAGCGTCTCGGCGTCGCCGACAAGCTCCTCCTCGTGGGCATTTTCGAGGCCGTGGGAATAGCTGAATCCTCCGACGGGAAAGGCCGGAGACAACCAGGACTGCAATTTCAACAACGGATCCAGGTATTCGGTTCGCTTTCCGGCCCTCAATGGACCCTCCCCGGCCAAAGTTTCAAATGTGCCAAATCGAGGATGGCCGCGCGCTTTCGGCGTCGATCTCACGGCCAAAGCGACTCCAGAAATAGCAAATCCGTGGCGCAGCGCGGCGGCATCATCGCCAACCAACGGATCAACAACAACCCCTCGAAAGCGGTGGCGGCCGCGCGCACCCCCGCCGCCGTATCCGCGAGCACCCGGCGCGCGTCTCGAGCCGGGCGGCGGCGTCCTGGGCGACGTAAACGCAGTTAGCCATGGCGCGGGCGGCCACCGAGGGTCGCCGGGTGGTCGAGGCCGGCGCGTAAATCGCCCGCGATATGAAAGGCGTCCGCCCAGATCAAGCGGCCGTCGAGGAGTACGCGCCAATCGTCGTGAAATAGGCCGCGCCGCAACCGTTCCCTCATCGCCGATCGGCCGAACATGACGATTTCGCCGGCCAGCAAGCGCGCCTCCGGTGCGACATCGAACGTCGTTCGCCGGCGCAGTCGGCAACCGTCGAACAGAATGGTGCCCTGGGGAAGCCAGTAGAGCGCGGCCCGCGAGCCGAGGCGAACGTCGACTTCGACCGTGGTCTCGTCCCCGGCCGAACGATAGACTTTTTCCGCCGCCTGACCGGTGAAAAGAACCGAGGCCTCGTCCTCCACCTCCAGAGACAGCGTGTATCGGTCGCCACCCACCATCCCCCCGGAAATGTTTCCGAGCACCGCCGTGAACGACCCTTCCGGCGACGGATGGGGGAAAAACAGGCGCAGAGGCTGGCGGTGAAACAGATGCTTGATGCCGTCGGCCCCGTTCACCCGCCGCCCGCCGGCGTTCTTGGCCGCAGCCACGACGAGCTCGGCGTGCCCATGTACGCCGCCGAGCGCCGCGACCTGGGCTCCTAGCCGCCCCTCGCCCGTGAATGAACCCGAACCCTTCACTTCTCCGCACCCCAATGGCCCGATGCCCGTCGTCGCCGTTGCATTCAGCCCCACTCCGGCCGCAGTATGGACCGGATCAGACGACCGGTCACGGCACATGAGACGATTTTCCCCACCCTTGATCGGCCTCGCCGTCGCTGCTCTTGCCTGGCAGGCGGACGCGGCATCGGCCTATCAACCGGAACGCTTCAAGACTGAAACCTGTTGGTTCCGGGTTTCCAAGGCACGTCCCGCCGTTTGCGGCCATTTCACGGTGCCGGAGAGGCGCGACCGACCGACCGGCCGAAATTCGCGCCTCCCCGTGGTCGTCTTCAAACGGGCCCGAACGAGCCCTCTCCGCGAACCCATCGTCTTTTTGACCGGTGGCCCCGGACAACCGAGTTATCTCGCCACTCAAGAACAGATCGACGGCTGGTGGGAATGGATCGATTATCTTCCCCCCGGTCACGATCTCGTCGTCTTCGACCAGCGGGGAACCGGCCAGGCGCAGCCTCGTATCGACTGTCCGAAGCTGGCCGATCCCCGGGTTTGGGCCGGGGCGTCGGAATCGCCCGGCGTCGCGGGAGATTCGGTCACTGCGTCGCGGAATGCCGTGAGCGCCTGCCGCGATCGTCTGCTGGCCGCCGGACACGCCCTTGCCGCCTACAACAGCCGCGAGAGCGCCGCCGACGTGGCGGCGTTGAGGCGCGCCCTGGGGTACGATGAATGGACCCTGCTCGGAATTTCCTACGGCTCCCGGCTGGCACTTACCGTCATGCGCTATCACCCGGAGGGCATACGAACGGCGATCCTCGATTCGGTGTTTCCGCCCGAGGCATTTGACGTGGTTTCCCTACCCGAGCAGTTCGCGGCCGCCTTGTCGCGGCTATTCGAGGACTGCACCGCCGAGCGCCGTTGCGCCGTCGCCTTTCCGGAACTGAAGGAACGCTTCAAAGCGGCGTTGCGCCGCCTGGCGTCGGAACCGAAGGAACTGGCGTTGCGGAAGAACCGGAGTTGGCCCCGGCTCTTCGTCCGTGTCGACGACGTCTATTTCCTGGACTTGGTGTTCGGCGCCTTGCACGACGCCGTGCTGGTCGAGAAGCTTCCCATCCTTATCACCGCGACGGCCAACGGCGACTATGGCCCCTTGGAGGAACTGGCCCAGCCGTTCTACATGGACGAATCCTACCGGGACTTCGCGGACGGGATGTCGTTGTCGGTCACTTGCCATGAAGAGTTTCCGTTCGAGCATCCGGCGGCGGTGCGGGCGGCGGCGGCGCGGTACCCCTTCCTCGCTGGCTGGCTCATGCAGCACTGGTCCCTGGTCCTGTGCCCGCTCTGGCCCGCCGAGCGCGCGGCGGCGGTCGAAAACACCCCTGTCACCAGCGACATACCAACCCTGATGCTTGCCGGCGCCTACGATCCCATCACGCCCCCTTCCCTAGCCAGGCGAGCCGCGGCGGCGCTGCCCTTTGCCCATGTGTTCACCTTTCCGGGTACCGGTCATGGGGTTTTCGATAGCCACCGATGCGCCGAGGAAATCGTCGCCGAATTCTTGAAACACCCGTTTCGACGGCCTCGACCCGACTGCCTTGGCCGCCTGCGGCCTCCCGACTTCGATCTCGCCAGCACCCCGACGACGTGGCGTCCGCGCCACCGGCCACCCCCCCACTGGCGTTGAATTCGCTTGCCATGGACCGGTCGGGTCGTTAGGGCCCTGGCCATGCGGATCCGGGAAATGAGTCGCCGATTTTGGGTCGCCTTCGCGGCCGCGAGCGGATTCGTATCGGTTGTCGCCGGGGCCTTGGGCTCGCACGCCCTGAAGGGAAGCAGCGCGAACCTCCACGCCTTCGCGACCGGGACACGCTACCAAATGTACCACGCCCTCGCGTTGTTCGCCGTGGCCTGGTTGGCGGGACGGGGTCCTTCCCCCGGATCTTGATTCGTCGCCCTCGCGGGGTAGGCATTCGTCGCCGGCAGCGTGCTCTTCTGCGGTTCGCTCTACCTTTTGGGTATTACCGGATCACGTGCCCTTTCCGGGTTGGCGCCGCTCGGCGGCATCGCCTTCATGGCCGGTTGGGCAAGCCTCTTCGTCGCCGCCCTTCGCGGCCGTCCCTGACTCCGCGGCAGCTAGAAGTTGATGGCGCGACCGCCTTTTTCCCAGTCGCCGTACCGGTTCAGTTCGAGTCCCTTGGGCCCGCCGATTTCCTTAAGTGCTTTCGATGGCTGCTTTTCGGGCGCTGACTTTTCGGTCTCGGAAGCGGCGTCCTCGAGGCTGCTCTTTTGCTCGCTCATCGACCTCGGCCCCATTTACGTCAAAACACCGAGGGCCCGCGCGATCCGCCTTGATCGGCCCGCTTGAACCCACGCCGTGATCGCCTACATTCTTAGCTTATAGTTCTTGGACAGGCCACCAAAACCCGAACATGAATTTCGCCCGCACGGCCGTGTTCCTCGCCATCGGTGATGCGCTCGGTGGCGAGACCGGCATGGCCGTCGCCTTCATGTTGGCCCTGGGAACGAATGCGTTCGCCACCGGCCGCAACCCCGAAAACGCCGCCGTCGCCGCGACCAGCGGACTGCGTCGCCAGCTTGAGCGGAATGAAATCGTCGGGGTCATGGCCCACGAACTCGCGCACGACCGCGACACCTTGACGATGACGATCACCGCCACCCTCGCCGGTGCGATCGGAATGCTGGCCCACATCGCCTGGTTGTTCGGCGGGCATAACAACCGCAATCCCCCGGTCGGCACAATCCTGGTGCTGGCGGCGGCGCAGCTCGACCGGTCGGCGAGGCTCGTCGACAACGAGACCGCCGAGAGGAATCCCGCGACGGCGCGTCTCTTCATCATCAACCCGTTGCACGCCCATCTGCTCGACAACCTGTTCGCGACCCACCCGTCGACGGAGAACCGGGTTCGGCGCCTGCGGCGGATGCACGGCCCAAGGGGCCCCTGGGGATAGGTCCCGGCCCCCGCCAGCCCACGTGTATATTGCTTGTAAGATGTTCAATCGCGAAGGTGACGGTAACGCCGGCCCGAAAGACCGCTTCCCCGGGGTGCCACCGGAACGGCCGAGCGCGCGGCCTTGCGGTGGGCGTCGGCCGCGCATGATAGCGCCACGACATCCGCGCCGACGCAAGTGTTTTCGCTCGGCAACGCCGGTCCGCTCCCTCCAAGCGGTGGCAGAATGCCCGTCGGAGCGTCGATAGCCATGGCCCCGGATCCCCTGGCCCATGAAATCCGTTACCTTGATCCGGTTTCGGCGTTCGAGAAGCTGGCCCAGGGACCGATGTCGATTTTCCTCGACAGTGCGTTGGCGGATTCCCCGTACAGCCGCTACAGCTTCGTCGCCACCGATCCTTTCCAAGTCCTCCGCGCCAAGAACGGCTTGGTGAACCTGGCAGGCGTCGACGAGGTCGGCGACCCCTTCGCATCGTTAGGGCGAGAGCTCGAACGCTTCCGCCTGGCCCCCGTCGAGGGGTTGCCCCCGTTTCAAACCGGGGCCGCCGGTTATTTCGCCTACGATCTGTGTCACCATCTCGAAAAACTGCCGCGGGCGAAGCGGGACGATCTTTATCTCCCCGACCTGGTCCTCGGATTCTTCGACGTCGTCGTCGCCTTCGACAACAAGGAATCACGGGCCTGGATCATCTCGAGCGGATTTCCCGCCGCCCGCCGCGACGCCCGCGCCCGCTCGCGTATCGAGGAATTCCGGGCTCGTCTGGGGAGCGGACGGCCGCGGACAAGAAAGCGAATCCCCATGGGCTCGGAATGGATTTCGGATTTCACCCGGACAGCCTACGAAGAAACGGTCGAAAAAATCATCGAATACATCCGCGCCGGCGACATCTACCAAGCCAATCTGTCGCAGCGGTATCAGTCGCGCCTCGCCGAGAGCGTGCACCCCTTCGAGGTCTACCGGCGGCTGCGGCGGATCAACCCGGCCCCCTTTGCCGCCTATCTTGAAGGCGAGGATTTCGCCATCGCCTCGTCCTCCCCGGAACGATTCCTGCGCTTGCGGGGATCCCGGGTCGAGACACGTCCGATCAAGGGAACGCGAGCGCGGGGAAAGACCCCCAAGGAGGATCGGGCCCAGGCCCGGGAATTGATTGCCAGTGAAAAGGATCGCTGCGAAAACGTCATGATCGTCGATCTGTTGCGTAACGACCTTTCACGCGTTTGCGACCACCACAGCGTCGAGGTGCCACAGCTTTTCAAACTCGAATCCTTCGCCTCGGTTCACCATCTGGTGTCCACGGTCGTCGGTGAGCTGAGGCCCGGCACCACCGCCGCCGATCTCTTGCGGGCGAGCTTTCCGGGCGGATCGATCACCGGCGCGCCGAAAATTCGGGCCATGGAAATCATTGCCGAATTGGAACCGACCCAGCGCGGACCCTATTGTGGGAGTATCGGCTATATCGGCTTCGACGGGGCTCTCGACACCTCCATCGTGATCCGGACCATTTCATTCAAGGACGGCGTCGCGACGTTTCAGGTCGGGGGCGGCATCGTCGCGGATTCGAATCCCGGGGATGAATTCGAGGAAACCCTGGCCAAGGGCCGGTGCTTGTTCGCCTGCCTCGATCCTGGAAACGCGGCCGATGATCCTCCTGATCGATAATTATGATTCCTTCGTCCACAACATCGCCCGATACCTCCGCGGGCTGGGTTGGGGCTGCCGGATCGTCCGCAACGACGCCATCGACCTGGACGGGATCGCGGCCCTGGCGCCGTCGCATATCGTGATCTCTCCCGGCCCCTGCGGTCCCGCCCAAGCCGGGATCTCCAACGCGGCCGTTAGGCGCTTCGGCAAAACCACTCCGCTGCTCGGAGTCTGTCTGGGTCACCAGTGCATCGGTCAGGTCCACGGTGGCCGCATCGTCCGCGCATCCCGCCCCCGGCACGGCACGACCGCGCTCGTCAACCATGATTGCCGCGGAGTCTTCAGCGGCCTGCCGAACCCCCTGCGCGTGACCCAATATCATTCCCTTCTCGTCGACAGCGACGACCTGCCGTCGGATCTCGAGGTCACGGCGCGCGGCGGCGAAGGCGAAATCATGGCCTTCCGACACCGGCGCTATCCCGTGGTGGGCGTCCAGTTCCACCCGGAAGCGGTACGGTCGGAATGCGGACACCGCTTGCTGCGGAATTTCCTCGAGGGAAAATCATGATCCGGCGGCGGGGAACGATGATCTATTTGAACGGCAAGCTGTTGCCGCCCGCGGCGGCGCGGATCGATCCCAGCGACCGTGGTTTCACGCTCGGCGACGGCGTCTTCGAGACCCTGCGGGCCCATGGCGGCAAAATTGCCTGCCTCGTGGCCCACCTCGATCGCCTCCGAAACGCCGCCGAAACGCTCCGCATTCCGCTCCCGATCACAACCGAGGAAATGGCCGCCGCGCTCGACGAAACCCTCGCCGCCAACGGCCTCGGCGGGGGCGACGCGGCTCTGCGAGTGACCCTGACGCGGGGCCCCGGACCCCGAGGAATACAGCCCCCGGAAAACCCTTCGCCGACGCTGATGATCACGGCCGCGCCCGCCGCTGAGGCACGGCGCAGGGGGATACACGCGAGCCTGGTCGAGGTGCGTCGAAACGAACACTCCCCCCTCGCCCGGCTCAAGACCCTCAACTACCTGGAAAACATCCTGGCCCGACAAGAAGTGGACTCACGCGGCGCCGAGGAAGCGCTTTTGCGCAACCTCGCGGGTAACCTCGCCGAAGCCAGCGCCGCCAATCTGTTCCTCGTCATCGATGGGATCGCCTGCACGCCCCCCCTGGCCGACGGACCGCTCCCGGGAATCACCCGGGCCCTGGTCCTCGCCCGACACCTACCCGCCGTCGAACGGACGCTCTCGCCGGAAGACATCGGCAAGGCCGAGGAAGCCTTCCTCACCAACAGCCTGATCGGCGTCCAACCCTTGATCGCGGTCGACGACAACACCATCGGCGACGGAAAAATCGGACCTGTGACACGGCACTTTCAAACCGCCTATCTCGATGAGGTGGCGGGGGGATAGCACTCCCTCGCCGCCGCTATTCCGTGGGAACATAGGCAAGGACCGGCACTTCCTCGGCGTGGGCTTCCGCTTCTTCCGGCGAAACCCACAGGTAACCCTTGTTACTGATCTTGGCGAATTTCATTCCGCCGAACCTCGGCGCCAGTTTGAGCTCCTTGAGAAATTCGTGGAGGACCTCGATATCAGCGCCCGAGACCCAAGAGGCCCCTGCGTCACGCCGGAGACCGTGCTTGTGTTCCTCGTCAAGGTCATGGCCGCCGGGAATGCCGGCGATCTACATCATGAAATTTGCCGCTTCCTTCAGTTCTTTCGCCGCATCCCCGGTGAGGGGCAGAGCCACACCCGACAAAGCCAGGGCCGTCAACCGAGCTAGCGGACCAAACCATTTGACCCACCCCGGTTTGACCGTGAACTCCTTGGATATTACCGGCGTGCCGGAATGTTCCGATCGCAGTGTGAGGCGGAGCTTCTGCCCGGTGATCGATTTCGCGTACGTGCGCGGATCGTACCAGGGGCCATCGGCGGGCGCCAAGGTGAATGACCTTGGACACGGCGCCTGCTGCTTGGCGAGGGAATACTCAAGCGCGGGATGCAGTTGTTGCTCGCGCTGTTGCCTGACCCCGTCAAAGCCGAACAGCAACTGATGCGGCTTCCAGCGGCTACGGCAGACTTGGCACACCTGGTTATCGTCGGGATGCTCCTTGGGTTCCGCGACCAAAAAATCGAACCCGAAACGTCCGCTACATAGGCCGCCGTCATCCAGCACCTTGGGGCAGACAACCTCGTAGGTCTTTTCGAGTCCCGGCCAGAATTTGAGAAGCTCATCAAGGGTGCGGTAAATCTCGCCCAAGAACCAACCTGGTTGCGAGCCGTGAATGGTAATACTCACGATTGGCCGCTCGGTGCCATCGACCGTCACCAGGGTATCGTTGCCGTAAGTTTGATCCTTCAAGAATACGCCTTCAGTCCAGAACAGCCCGCGGCCATCGTCGCCGTAGTGGTGGTACGATTCGGTCTGGACGATGAATCGCGCCATCAGTCCGGGCGCCTCATGCTTGAGCGCGCACGCCAAGCGAACCGTCTTGACACCGTCGTTTTGAGTGGGTTCGAGCCAAGGCAGTTTCGGCCGCCGCTCGGGCACCAATTGCGCCA
>CBDCME010000039.1:0-42952 GCA_965218865.1 Alphaproteobacteria bacterium | reverse complement strand
GATAAATCAATCGATGAATAGTCCCTGTTTCTCAGGTTGATACCCATAAAATTGTTGTCGCCCCCTTCCGCTTCGAGTGCGGCGACGTGCTTGACGATCTGGTTGTCCGTGTCATTGTTGATCGTGAGCACGCAACCGTTATCCACAGTCTTCCAGTGTTTGAAATAGAGAGTGTAGCTATTGTCGACGTCCAGGATCTTGAAATCGAGCAATATGGTGGCCGATCCCTTAGGTAACGCTGAAACCATGGCCGACCCGGGCGTTGGTGCATCCAACCCCGTTCCTGTCACCCTAATGTTGTTGTCGCCGCTGACGATCAAGAATGTCGCTGTCGGGGCTGGCGCGACAAGGAACTTGTTGGCTAGGAAGCCCACGACGGCGCCATTGTTTGCGTTGGCTTCCACAATGGGATCGAGGTCTAGCAGAGTTAAATCGACATTGTCGGATGTATACTTGTACTCTTCCGGCGCCGCGTCCAGGGTAACGGTCAGAGTGGTATTTTCGACAGTGTGAGAACCCGTCGAGTAATGCAGGGTGTGCTTTAGGGTGATTTCCTCGTCTGCTGTGAATTCCGCTGGCGTGACGATCCAGAGTGCTTTCATCGTGAAGTCGATACCGAATAGGGACAAATGACTTGGCGGGTTGGCGATATTGTCCGAGCCTGAGGTGGAAGAAGCCGTCATGAGCCTGTCCTGAACGAACGACGGTAGTAGGACTTGGTTGGACACCTTTTCGCCGGATGGACAGTATCGGTACTGAATGGCGTTCCACGGGAATTCTTGGCCCCAAATCCAAGTCGGAATCTGATTGTCGTCGTTCACGAAGGCATACGAACCCCAATCCTTGATGCTGATCGTGTCGTCAGAGCTGGTGTCGCTTCTCTCTCCCTGGTCCTCGCCTTGGGATTCTGACCTGCTCCGTCCGCGTGTCGCGGAGTGTTGGAAATCGGCGGACGCTCCGCCCGTCGGGGCCTCGCCCATAAAGCCGAGGGATACGGAGCCGCCGAAAGTATTCGATTGCGAGGTCGATGACCCAATCGTATATTGCTGTGATGAAGAGGTGGTGTTGGTGTCACCCTGGTTAAGGGGGCTGTTACGACCGCAGTATTCATAGTCTTTGGTGAGTAGCTCTGTAGGATAAGACCGGCATTGCCACAATTTAGGGAGACTTTGTTTTCCAAGAGAACTGGATAGTTGTTGTAGGCGTTGTCCGTTTGCGGCATCAGGCTAAACTCGGTTCCATTCGGTATTACGATGCGCTGGGTGCAGAGGACCTGGTAGGCTCTCGACTCCTTCAGGTTTCTTACATCGATGTACTGCCTGACTTCGTATGAAATGATTGTTGTTCCGATGTTCACGGAGTTGATCATGATATCTTCTACTTCGTAAAAGGTGTGTAGGTCTTTCTTTCTGATCATTATCGCTTCACTCCCATCGCAAGGTTGACAGAAATTGTTAGCTTCAGTACAGCCAGCTAGCTATATAAAGCGTACTTTATGCAATAGTTGACGTTCACGTTGGTTGGGCGCGTTTCAGCGCCGCCGCCAGTGACGTCATAAGTCGTGGTGCCGCTGTTCCAGCCTTTCACTTCATTGGCACCTATGGCCACAGCGGTGTCGGCATCCTTGGTCGGTAGGTCATCGACCGATGCGTAGATGGCGCTACCTTGGGGTTTCTCAGTGGAGTAGGACTGCTGAGAGCCAACGAGGTCTCCGGTATGGCCCCCGGTATTATTCGCTGTGCGTGAGTCGGCATCCGGGTCTCGTCCGGTCCCGTTGTTTGTACCCCGGCCGAACATGCCTGCCAGGCTTGGGAGGTTGAAACTCGCTGAATCACCGCCCCATGCATTGCCGATCGCCGCGTAGAGTGCCGCGTATTGTGGGCTGGTCGCCGAATTTAAGCCGCCTGTACAGGGCAACCAGTTTTGATCAGAGGGTACTGCGTTGCCCGCGAAGGCAATGATCGCGCCGACCGGGAAGATGTCCGTCTTGCCCGTATCCTTCGCGGACAGAATGTAGTAGTCGACGTATACGTTGACGGGTCTGCTTTCCTTGTCTCCTCCGATATCGGTCAAGTTTATATTGGTGCTCGCGGAATTGAATTCTGATTCGTCATGTCCATCGCAATGGTCGCTGTCTTTGCTATCTGGGCGGTATTCCATACTGATTTGGAATGGACTAATTGGCTTGGCGGTGGCGTAAAGCTGCACCGAGCCGACTGCGTTGAATAGCGTGGGTTGAGCACTTTGCGCGAGTAGATTGCCATCGCAATACAAATAGTTTCCGTCTGACGCTGGGTTTGAATTTTGAATATCGCCGGCGAACGGGATGACGGAGCCGACCGGCATCAAGGCCGACGTTGTGATCTGAATGATGAAATTAACATAGGCGTTTATGGGGCGAGTTTCAGCGTCGCCACTGCCAGTCGATGAGAATGCTTGCTGGCTATGAGGCGTCTTTTTGACCAATTCCACCTCTGTTCCGGTATAGGCGCGGTGTTTTTCTTTGGGAATATGGGGAATTTGAGCCTGAAACGGCGAGCTTTGGGGGCAGGCCGTCGCGAATCCTTCGAGACTGCCAACATTTTCTCCGCTTGCCGCGCCGCTCGCGGGCGCGGTGCGATTAAATGCTCCCTTGTCGATATTTCCAGTCGGGTCGAGGCTCCTTAGAAATAGTCCCTGATAATTAGGTAGATTAAAGTAGGTATCGCCATCTCCACCATTTGTTGTGCCGAGCACGTCAAAGAGTTTCTTATAATCCTTGATCGGAAACTGGGTGCCATTACAGATGGACCAACCGATGCTCATCAGTGCAGCGTTGTTGAGCTGGCCGGCATAGGCGACAATCGAACCGATTGGCAAGGACTCTAACTGGGAATTCATGGTGTCTCCTGAGGCTTTTTCGCCTGCTTGGCAAGTGGGACGCCGCGTACAATAGACCCTTGTTCCCTTCAGTCGATCGGTCTACCGGCGCGCGAAATGAGTAGCTAAACGCGATAGCCATGCCTAAATATCGTAATCACAATGGGTCTGACAACAACAAATTTCACTTTCGTCGAACCTGCTTCCCTTAACCGGTTCAGGCGGCTGAATTAGAGGAGACATGCAACATTTGGGAATTATATAGTTGACTGGCAGGCACACATCAATTATCCGTAGCGGATGGCGGCAAACTTCGAGCGAAAGCCATTACACAGGTACAATCAATCCTAGAAAGTGAGGTTGCGCAGACAGGAAAAACATTATTTAATTTTGTTGACACGATGTATCACAGTGATACATAGAGCGTGTCGTGACCATTCCATTGAGCCCTGAAAAAGCCACCGAGACGATCAGGCGCATAGCGGAATCGACCCACCTTGACTTTATCTGGACATTGCACGCTAAGGAGCGAATGGACCAGCGCGACATAATTATGGGAGATGTGATTTATGCATTGAAAAATGGATTTGTTTATGAAGGGGCGTCAGAGGCGTCGCGCGGAATGTACAAATACCCAGTGGTGTCAAAGTGCCCTTCATCCGGGAATAGGCGGGTCTGCGTAATTGCAATCATAACTAGAGAGCCGTCTGACCGGATCAAAGTCGTATCGGTCATGTGGGCCGACGAGTCTGCATAACTTGAAGGAGCAAGACATCATGGACCCCTACCATTACACTGAATGCGGCCTTTCCAACGTGTTGGTGCACGGAGTTAGCCCTATCACGGATGATGGGGGCGAGCAAACCTACACGATCAAGAACATCAAGGGCCTACACGAAGCGATTGCCAAGACAATCATTGGTTCGGAGCGTGGCATGTCCAGTAGGGAGTTGCGCTTTGTGCGCACCGAAATGGGTCTTACCCAGGACGAACTAGCCAAGATACTACATAAAGATCGGCAATCGATTGGCAGGTGGGAAAGGGGGGAAAAGCCGATTGATCAAAATGCCGAAGCCGTCGTGCGCTTGCTGGCTGCAGAGAGGCTCGGCCTGGAGTTGGATGATCGCAGCGTCGAGAAGACAGCGTCACAATGTGTTTCAACTGCCGATTCAAGCCCAATAAACATAGATGGGAGTGATCCGAACAATTACCGCAAGGCCGCATAAATTCCTGGCCAATGCGCCATGAATTTGCCTAGGGCCAGCCTGACAGCTGGCCCTTTCGTGTTAGGCGGCTCGCGCCCCGCTAGCCAGTCCGGTATCCGCGATCAAATCGCGGTACATCAGCCGCTTGCCGGCCATTTTGGAAGCGGCCAGGCCGATATGATCAAGGGTGTGCATCCCTCTTGCCCCGTGGCGGGCGGCGAAATCGGCAACATACCGCTGTAGATGCTTTGGGCTGAACTTGTGGTAGACGCCCTTGTGCGCCCGCTTGAGGGTTGCCCAAAAACTCTCTATGCCATTGGTCGAGGCCATTCCCCGGACGAATTCGGATACTGAGTGGTTGACCGCTTCGTGATCGAACTCGGACAGTCCCTTGTAGGCGGCGGCTTCGTCAGTGTAGACGGTGGCTCCGGGTGTGGTGTTGGCGCGGACAAAGCCTTGCAGCGCCGTCCTGTCGGCTATCCCGATCACCTCTGCGCGGACTGAATTTGTTTCCCGGTCGCGCGCTCCGATAACCGTTGTCATGTCCACCGGCCCGCGTCCTGTGGCCTCTTTGCGCCTGGCGTTGCTCATGTTGCGGCGCTTCCCGCCGATGTGGGTTTCGTCCACTTCCACGGGTCCGCCGAATGGCCAGTCGTCATCGTCCTCGAATGCCTTGCGGATACGTTGAAGCATGAACCAGGCCGTCTTTTGTGTGATGCCCAGGTCGCGGTGGAGTTTCATGCTGGAAACGCCCTTGAGGCTTGTTAAATGCAGGTAGATCGCGATTGCCCAATCCCGATAGCCCAGCTTCGACCGTTCGAGGATCGTGCCTATGCGGACGCTGAAATAGCGATTGCAGGCATAGCAGCGATAAGGCATCGGGTGACCGTGGCCGCATTCCACCGTCTCTGAGTTACCGCAGCGCGGGCACTTGCGGCCATCAGGCCAAATCTTGCTCTCGAACCACGTTTGCGCGGCTTCCTCGCTGTGGAATTTCGCCATCAATTCCTTGATGGTAATGCCGTTTCGCTCTGATCTTCCTGGTGCTTTCGCCATGTCGCGTCCTCCTGATTCCCAATGTAAGGGACTAACGGACGCTAGTCAACTATATAATTCCCCAACATTTGGGACTGTTCCCGGTTTTGTGCCCAACAGAACCTTCCCCGCCGGGTTGAACGAGAAACAAATCGGGCAGCACGACGGGTCTTCCTGGACAGGAACCTCAGCGCCGATACGCAACGGTACAAATTCGATACCGTGGGATGAGCAGACCGGCACCTCCCGATTTGCTGCGTCGGCCTGGAGCTTGAGCACGATGGGCATCGAGTCGCTCATGGCTGCATCATATGTAAGCGTCAGCACCTGACCACATGTCACCCAAGGTTCAGATTCCGCTTGCATCCAACGGGGCGTCCACACACGTCCACACACGTACGCCGGTTGTCGTGGGGAACTGTGCTTGTCAGGCAGCGCGTTTTTGGGGTCCAATTCCAGGGCAGAAGTTGGTTGACCTGGCTGATGAGGTGATCGGGGAGGCGGGACAGCATGTCAACAAGGCAGTGGTCATTAGACCGGGCTCCTCGCGATCGCCGCCTTAGCTCTTTGACGTCTTGATAAACCGCGCCAGGACCAGGCCGGCGATGAGGCAGGCGACGAGGTTGTAGAAGGAAATCCAGAGGTGGTGGGACCAGCTTTGGTGGAACCAGATGGCGTCGGCGAGGTTGGCCCAGATGGTGGCGCCGAGGCCGATCGTGGCGATGAGTTTGACCTTGTCGGAATAGGCGACGACCTTGTCGCGGAGGCCGTGGAGGATGAAGCCGAAAATCGCCGCGGTCAGCAGCGTGTGGAGGAAGCCTTTCAGCATCACCACGGGGTCCATCGCCTGGGCGCCGGCGCGGCGGTAATACACGACCGCCAGCGGCCCGGTTGCCATTTGGCGGGCAAAAGTCTCTTGATCGCCGCCGGCCGGGTCCGGCAGCACGTAGGTGCCGTCCGCCGGTAACGCGGCGTTGAGCGCGGCACCGAGCTCGGCCGCCTGGTCGGCGCCGAGGTCCGAAAATACCTCGCCACTGGCCGGCGTGTCCCAAAACATCCAACCCCAAACGAACATCGCCAAGGCGGCGAGAAAACTGCCGATCGCAAGCGACTTCATGGCCATCCTCCATCTGTTTCGGCCCTCTCCCCCTCCCTGCTACCCATATCAGCATACGCCTAAGGGTGGCCGGGGGGGACTCCCCACCATTGAGCAAGGGGGAAATGAGAGGTGGTCACGCTGCCGGAGTGAGGCGGCGTTGGGCTTTTTTTTGAGCATGGGATGGATCGAAGAGGGTTTGATTTCTGAGCATGGCGCAGGCGACGGCAAGCAGTCTATCGGCGACGGTTCTCAGCGCTCTGGCGTGGCCGTGTCCCCGGGCCCTAAGGGCGGCATAGCGTTGGCGGCTGATGGGATCGTGTTGGATGGCGACGCGGGCCCAGTGGTAAAGGGCGGTTCGCAGCCGAACGTGGCAGGCCTGACGCATGATGACGAGACAGCGTTTGCCGCTCCGGCGGGTAACGGGGGCGGCGCCGGACAAGGTGCGCAAGGCCTGGTAATTTCTTTCCCGCAGGGGCGTCGAGGCTTCTGCGAGCAGCGTGGCGAGGACGGTCCTCCCGATTCCGGGCATGGAAAGCAGGATGTCCACGTCGCGCTGCTCGGATTTCTGCCCCGAGGCGCTGTCCTGTTGATCGGCGATGTGTCGGCAGAGGCCGTCGATGCGGCTTCGGGCCTGCTTGACCTGGCGGTTGACCAGGCGCAAACGCTCGGCCAGGGAACCGATATGAGCGCAAGCGGCGGCGATAGTTCCCGGCGCGACGGTGAGCGGCTTTTGGCGCAAGAGGCGCAACACTTCAGGCGCGTCGATTTTGCGGATGCGGTGGGTTTTCAGCAGTTCGGCAACGGTCTCGGTCCGGATGCGCCGCGCCTTCTCGGGAGTGGGCGCCTTCTTCCACAGGGCGAGAAACCACTCGCTGGCGACATCGTCGCTGACCTCCAAGGCCTGGGGATAATAGCGTCTCAACTGTTCGCGCAGGTGGTTGGCGAGGCGCACGCGCTCCTGGCCGAGGTCCTCGGCCCAGGCGCGAATATTCGCGCAGTTCGATGATGGCGGGAGCATCGGCCTTCAAGCGACGAAAGCAATGGCCGTCGGTGCGCAAGGAATCGCCGAGGACATGGGCGTCGCGGCGGTCGTCCTTGGCGCCGGCGACGGTGAAACGATCGCGAAAGCGGTCGAGCTGCTTGGGGTTGATACTGTGAATGGCGAAACCCCGCTCCAGCAAGGTATCGACGACCGCCCCATGCGGGACCTCGATGGAGACGGCAATCCTCTCCGGCACACTGCCACTCTTTTTCGTCAGCCACGCGCACAACTCGGCCAGCCCTTCCCCGCTGTGGGCGAACGACCTTTCAACGACGATGACGCCGTTACCATCAAGAAGGCAAACCTGGTGCCTCTCGGTCGCCCAGTCAATGCCAGCAAACCAATCAAAGTTCATCGCCTTTCTCCTCTCTTGCCTCGGACCGCCGCGACGCCGAACATTCCCTGTACTGGCGCTCGCAGGCGCAACTCCCCACCGGCTGTCCGCCGCGGCCGCCCCTCCGGGGCACGCGTCCCCCCCAGGTGCTCGAAACACAGGGAGCAATGGGTCGCTCCCAGAAGGCTCGTCCGATCCGAAAAAATGACCCGATCAGATCTTCAGCTGACCGCATTTTGTGGATAACGCTCCGCGTTACCCACAAAACAACAACCACATCAACTTTCTATGTTCGAGTGGTCAAC
Organism: Alphaproteobacteria bacterium; assembly: GCA_965218865.1. Taxonomy (GTDB): domain Bacteria; phylum Pseudomonadota; class Alphaproteobacteria; order JAAXGF01; family JAAXGF01; genus CBDCME01. The sequence goes on along the minus strand of CBDCME010000039.1, from coordinate 35,073 downwards.
TTAAATGGTACAGGGAGAGGGCCAGACGCAAAAAATGCGCGGACGCGCATTTTCGAACAAACACTGAGAGGACGCAAGTAAGCGGCCGCGGCTGGCCGACGCCGGTTCTGGCGAGGGGGCTTCGTCTCTCCCTAGAGGAAAGCTTCCTGGGCCATTAGGATCCGGACCACCTCGTGAAATCCACGTTTGTTCGCGACTTCCAGCGCCGAGGTGCCGCCCTTGTCGGCGATACTGATGTCCGCTCCGGCCGCGACGAGAACCTCGACGACGCGTGCCTGGCCCGCGCGCGCGGCCAGGAAAAGCGGGGTCGCGTGGAGGTGGCTGAGGGCGTTCGGGTCGGCGCCCGCGCCGACCAGAACCTCGCTGACGATCAGGCGGCCATTCACGGCCGATTCATGCAGGGGCGTGTGCCCGGTCAGGGTCCGGGCTCGAATGTCGGCGCCCTTGGCGAGCAATAGTTTCACCAGATTGAGACGACCGTTTCCGGCGGCGACGTGCATGGGCGTGGCGCCCGCGTTGTTCTTGGCCTCTATCTTGGCGCCGAGAAACAGCAAAAGGTCCATGGCTTCGCGCCGACCACGCATGGTCGCGACGTGCAGCGGCGTATTCCCGCGGTCGTCCTTGGCGTTGAGATCATCGCCCCTGTTTACCAGGCGACGAATGAGCTTGATGTTGCCTTTGGCCACCGCCTCGTGGAGAGAGCGCGCGAAGGCCGGAAATACAGTGAAGATGCCGGCAAGCGCGAGCATGCCGATCAGTTCCCGTCGTCGTAACATTGTGACCCACCCTAAATGCTACCATTGTTGTCCAACCTAGAACCCCATCGTTTCACAACTGTAAACGTAATTTATGCAATTCGCTTTGCCAGATGTCAATTCCAGCGAACGTTTTCGGTGTTTTCGCCGCCCAAACATCACGGCATCACGCGGGGGGTGTTTCGCGCCTTCTCGGCGGCAGAAAATGACTTTTCGACCCCATGGTTGATTTTTGGTGGACCTCTGGGTGGCGTCCCCCGGCGGAGGCGAGAATCCGCGCCAGGAAGATGGCCGCGGCACGGTGGATGAAGGGGCATTGCCTGGCCCTCGGCCCGGCGGCGTTGAGAACCCGCACCCGATGGCGCCCCAACCAATCCCTGGCGGCCGCGAGGTTTCGGGTCGCGAAGGGATCGCGCACCAGACACGGTTTCCCGAGGCGGCGCGCGAACCGGAACGTCAGGAGGGTGCCCCCGCGCAAGCGTCCGGCAGCCAGAATCAGGGTGGCATCCGCGTCTCGGACATTCCAGAGCGTACGTTGAAGCGAAACCGGCGACGGCGTTTCCGCCAGGGGGTAACGATCCGGAACCCGGCCGTCCTCCGCGCGCCTGCCGTGGGGGCACCAACCGCCGCGGGCGAGGCCGAGCGACACGGCAACGTCCAGCGCCGCCCGGTCGACACCGGTTTGGCCGCCGGAAACGATCATCGCCACAAGATGTCGGGTGTAGCCGCGCCGCGCGACCATGCGACGGCGTCCTTGGGGCCGGCGAAACCAAGGGACCGGTGTCGTCACCCCGGTCGGTCGGCGAAACCCGGTTCGCCACGGTCGCCATCTCCGAGGACGCCTTTCGGTGTCATCAAGTTGAGGACAGGGAAACCGGATTCACCCGGGGATCGCGGCGGGTCTGGGAACTCGGAGATTTCGGGGCGCGGCTCGACCTCGGCGATGAATCCCAGGGCGATCGCCAGTCACCGAACTACCCACCGCGGGAAGTTGACGGCTCCGTCAGATCAACTCGGCGCGGGACGATTGGCGATGTGACAGTCCAGGAATTCGCGTCCGAACACCGAGCCGACGATCAGGTTGTCCTCGAACAGCGCGCCGACACTTGGGCTGCCGAACTCTTCGCCCCGATCCCCATTGGCCCCGATGTAATCGTCGCCGTCGAACAGCTTCCGGGCAAGACCGCTGGAACCATCCTGGTTGAATTCGAGCTTGAGGATCACGCCCGGAGAGTGGACCGCTTCCCAATCGTGGGTCAAGGCGAAACGGCCGACCGATTCATGGGCCCCGATCAGAAGCTCCGATTTGCCACGATCGCTCCACTCGATGTTGTCGAGCATCATCCCCAGCCGCCGGGTCCGATGCCGCATCGGCGTCAGCGATCCGTCGTGTCCCTTGGTGAAGGTCAAAAGCTCGCCGCTCAACGAGGTCGCGACCAGGATGGTCGTGGAATCCGGCCCCAGGGCGATGCCGTTACCGTAGGGGACTTCGCCGGTCACGACTTCGTAGGCGCTGTTGGTGTAACAAACGATGTTACCGGCCCCCAACTTGATCAATGCGTTCCCCAGCATGTCCAAACCCCGCGACACTTCATTACCGGCGCGCGGGTTGTTGGTGGCGTAGAACTCGTCCTCGCCGACGGCCACGAGGTCATTGAGATGCCAGCTCGCATCGGCCTGCGGAATCGTGCGGATATACCGCAGAACGTCGGGTCGTGAATCGTCGATCCCGAAAACCTCGACGTCGCTCTGGACCTTGAGGGCTGCCGAGTCCCAGCGGTGGTTGATGACGAACAGGCGCTTTTCCCCCGAGGGCGGGGCGTAGAGACTGATGCCGTGGGGATAGAAATTGGCGCCGAAGTCCTTGCTGTCCTTGGGACCTACGATCCGCATCTTGGTTGGCCCGCGGCCCGCCATCATTTGGTTCAGATCATAACTGTAGATTCCCCCCAGGCTCAGCCGCGCCAAGGTCTCGGGATCCCTTTGGACCACCGGAATGGTTACGGCCTCGAATTCGCCCTTGGCCTCGATGAAGGCCCGCCGGTCGAAGGCCGAGATGTAGGCGATGCCCGTCGCGGCATCGATGGTGATGTCTTCCGGACCCCTGTTCCCGATGGCCTCGCCACCGCTCCCGGGCGCCGTGCCCGCGATATGAGAGCAATATGGTTTCGACGGTTCTCCGACCAGGGCAACCTCGGAGTCGAGATGCACCGCGCAGGCGCCGAGCAAAAGTGCCAACCCAATCCATAGCTGTTTCATTGCTAAATCCACCGCCTCCTTTAGTGGATCGACCCCAACACTTGGTTCCCGAGTGTTGGCATAAGTTGATCCATAATATCAAGACTCTAGTGGTTCGAAACTCGGTCGTAAAGGGGACCACCCGTCAAATACGGACCTCCAGACCCGGATTACGAATGTGTTCTTAACTCGATTCTCGCCCGTCGGCGAACCAAAACCGCCCAAGACGGGACGCGGCGCTTTCGACAACTTATCCGGCCCTGGTCGCGCCGGGCGCGACAAGGGCCGGATTCGACCTCGATAGGCCGGATCCAACGCCGATTTTGGCGGATTTCCGCCGCCGGAAGAACCCGGATCCCCGGTTTCCTCCCGCCCCCGTGGGATCTCGACCCGGACTCCCGGAAGGGGACGCCCGGAGAGCACCGGAAAAAATCAACGCAGGATAACCGAGACGAAAAGAAGCCCCAGAATCCCTGATAAAACGTAAAGAATATTGCGCAAATACATGTTCGATTGGGTGGAACGTTTCAACAACGCGTTCAGCCTGTCGTCGAGCTGCCGCACCTCGTGCTCGATCCGCACCATATCGTCCACGGAGACAATCCGTTTCTTGCCACTCGCCATGTCTTCCCTCCAGAATCCGAGAATCCCTCGCGATACGTCGGAATTTCCCTCGCGCCTTCAACACCTTTCGTCCACCGCGACCCTACCTTTTAATTCATCGCGGATCGACCTAGGATCGCACGACGAACGAGGAAAGCGACCATGGCGCCGAAACCGATCAACTGGCTCCACATCTCCGACCTGCACATGGGATGCCGGGGGAAGGAGTTGAGGCGGCAAGTGCAAAGCGAGATCAAGGAGAGCATTCAGGAGCATTTCCGGCCCATCGACATGATTCTTGTGACCGGCGATCTCACCGATTCGGCACAACAAAATCAGTTTGATCTATTCGACGATTTCTTGGACGAGCTTATCGGCTGGCTTCGGGAAGCCGGACAGAAAATCGATCCCCTCGTGATCCCGGTGCCCGGGAACCATGACTTGGTTCGCCAGAACGACTTGGACAATGCTCCCTTCTATATTTTGGAAAATTTTTGGAAGGACCCCGACCACCGCTCCCTCGCTTCCTTGCGGGACAGGCTTTGGGAGAAGGGAGATGCTGTTTATTTCAAACCCTTATTCGGAAACTACCAACATTGGCTGGAGAAAAGCGTACTTCCGCGCTTAGCGAAACGGCGGGATGTTGAGTTTCGCTGCTCGCACTTCCTTGGCGATCTGAGCGTCTTCGTTAACCTCCCGGGTCGCCGACGGCTCACCGTGGTGGGTTTGAATTCAGCCTGGGTCCAGTACACGGAGGGGAACTTCGAAGGAAAGATTGAGCTGTACCAACAGCAACTCCACTATGCGCTTGCTGGCGACGGCTCCGTTTCACCGTCGGACGTTCTCGACGGCCGACAGAACCTTCTCCTAACGCATCATCCGCCGGACTCGCGTTGGCTCTCGTCCGCATCAGAAAAACGTTTCAAGGAAGATATTTATCATCCCGACCACTTCCTCCTGTGCCTTCACGGGCACATGCACAAAGGCGTCTCTCAGGCGGTCTCTGAATCGGGTGGCCCATTCCGTTGCTTCTTCCAGGCTCCCTCGCTTTTCGGGCTGAAGCAGTACGGCACACGAAATGAAAAACGCGAGATGGGCTACGCCTGGGGATCGCTGGGCGCGGCCGGTACGGTGAAGGTACGGCCGTTTAAGTGCGCCAGCCAAGGCGGTCGGCAGGTGTTCCTGTGGGACACGGATTTCAAGGAGGACAAGGAAGGCTGCCCCATCCTTCCCCGCTCCGATATCCCCGCGCCCGCCCTCGCCACCGGTGAAATCGTCGCCTGGCTGGAGGCATTGCTCGACCGTACCGGTCACATCGAGATCAGCGGTATCGGCAGCGGCGTCGGGCGGACGAGGGATGCGTCGCGCTATCCCATTGAACAGCTCTACACGGTGCTGCGCAGCCGGGACACGTCAGAGGATCTTACGAGCCGTTCCGAACCGGCGTCGCTCGCCGAGCTGATATCGCGGCACCATTTGCTGCTCATCGAAGGGCAACCCGGTGCCGGTAAAACCACGTTTCTGCGATTGGTGGCAACCATGCTGGCCCGGGACCTTCTCGACAAATCCTGCCCCGACGGTCCGTCGTGGCGACAGCGGTACCTGGGGATGGAGAGCCGCGCCAAGGCGCCCGCGCCCTTGTTCCTCCGGCTCTCCGAACTGGCGAGACTGCTGGCCGAAACCAAGCGAAAGAAGAATCCCGACGACCGCCGCCGGCTGCGCGACCTTCTCGCCGGCACCGCCAACGCCGACGACAGCGACGAATGGCGCAAACATTGGGAAGGGCGGCTCGAGCGTGGCGAGGCGATACTGCTTCTCGACGGGTTGGACGAAGTGGCGGACGATGATCTGCGGGAGCGCGTCTTCGCTATCTTCCGCGACGCGTGCCGGCATTGGAAGAAAACGCCGGTGGTGGTGACGAGCCGGCCCTTCGGCGCCGAGGCCGTGCGGCAGATGCGCTTCCACCACGCGGTCATCGAGGACTTCGGCCGGGAAGAGATGCGAGAGTTCATCGAACGCTGGGTCGCGGCGCTGCACAACCTCCCCATCGGCGAACGGCCGGAGGGTGACGGGGGGGAGAAGAGCGACCGGATCACCGAAGCTGTCCTCGGCCGGCCGACGATGCGGCGCCTGGCCGCCAACCCGGTGATGCTGACCTGTCTGTGCGTGGTGCACTGGAACGAGGGCAATCTGCCCGAGGGCCGAGCGCGGCTCTATCGGGCGGTGATCCGCTGGCTGATCGCGGCGCGGCGGGTGCAGCGGGAAGCGGCGGGCTTTACCGACCAATTTGCCCGCGAAGCGCTCGCGGCGTTGGCTTTCGACATGATGGGCAAGACGAAGGGGACCAAGCTGGCCACCGCCGATTTCGAAGCGGCTGCCGAGGCGGTCCTACTCTTGGTCGAGCGGCACTTTCCCAACGAACGAGGCATCCGGTGGGCGCGGGACTGGCTTCGTTTCGAATGCCTGTGGAGCGGCATCATCGAGGAACCGGCGGAGGGCAAGCTCCACTTTTGGCACCTGACCTTTCAGGAATACCTGGCCGCGCAGGAGCTGGCGTGGCGCCGGGACAAGGACGGCGCGGAGAACTGGTGGCCCGTGGTCCGCGGACGCCTGGACGACCCGCAATGGCGGGAAACGGTGGACCTTCTGCCCGGAGTGTTGTTCGACGAAGGGGGGGCGGACGGGTCGACTTGCTGCTTCGGCGCGTGATCGAGATGCGCGGCAAACGGCCGTCGTTGCCGAAGGATGCCCACGTTTTCGGCATTCTGGGCCGGATACTCGGCCCCATGACCGCCTATCAGTACAAGCCTCCGCCGGAAATCAAGAAGCTGCACGAGGAGCTGCGGGATCGCATCCTGCCCATCTTTGAACGAGAGGGCGCGGCGAAGGTGTCGTTGAAAACACGCATCGCGGCGGCCGATGCGCTGGGCCGGGGCGGCGATCCAAGGCTCGCCGGAGACAATTTTATCGAGGTTCCGGACACGGACGGGGTGAGCCTCGGGAAATACCTGGTGACGGTGACGGAGTACCAAGCGTTCGTGGACGCCGGCGGCTACCACGAACGGAAATACTGGGACGACGAGGGCTGGTGGTTGCGCGAAAATGAAGGTTGGGGCGAGCCGGATGATTGGGACCGGCAGCTCGAACATACGAACTGGCCGGTGACGCGCGTGTCCTGGCACGAGGCGGGCGCCTATTGCCGTTGGCGGAGCGGCGACAACCAATGGATGATCCGCCTGCCCAGCGAAGCGGAATGGCAGGCGGCGGCAACGCCGGACGGACGCGAGTACCCTTGGGGGAGCGAGGAACCGGATCCAGAGCGGGCGAACTTTGGGCGCAATGTGGAAAAATCGACGCCAGTCGGTGTCTATCCGCCGGGCGATGGTCCTTATGGTCACTGTGATCTTGCGGGGAATGTTTGGGAATGGCTCGAGGACTGCTGGAACGACAGCTTTAAAGGGGTACCGGAGGGCGGGGGTGCCTGGAGGTCTGGAGATTGTAATCGCCGTGTCTTGCGTGGCGGCTCCTGGACCGCCGATCCGAGTGACATGCGTTCCGCGTATCGGTTCTGTTTCGGCTCCTCCGCCCGGTTTAACAGCTTGGGCTTCCGGGTTGCCAGGACTGTTACCTCTTAATACCTCAACTCTTTACCGTTTGGGGTCCAGGGCGCGGATCACCGACCGCGGTGCGGCCCCTACCAGAGAACGAGGCCATTCGAGAATTCAAATGGCATTGAACGGGATCGGTGTCTATATTCCTCGGTGAGAGTGGGTATATTGCCTCCGCGAAGCATCAATCAGGAAGGGTGAAGGCCATGAAATTTCATGGATTGAAGGGAAAATCGTTGGTGGCGGGACTCGTGCTCGCTTTTTCCTTGGGCCTCGGGTCTTGCGAGGAACAGGGGACGATGGAAAAGGCGGGAGAGGAAGCGGACGAGGCCATGGAGAAGGCCAAGGACGATATGGAGAAGGCCAAGGACGATATGGAGAAGGCCGGAGAAGAGATGGAAAAAATGGGCGATAAGATCATGGAAGAGATGGGGAATTAAGCCCGAATTTCCCGCACGGGCTTCGCCGTCCCCGCGAACTTTCGAACAGAAGTTATATCCCGAAGACTCCGAACGGGCGATCCGCCGCGGTTGGATCAGGGCGCTGTCGGTCCCTACTCGACGGCTTCGACCGTGACCGTTTGGTCGGTGAAAACGCCGGCGAACTGACGCACGTCACCGACGGCACGGCCCCAGACATTGGTTTTCGCGGCCAGGCGGATTTCCTTTCCCTTGTACATCCGCGGCGGTCCGAAAGCGATCGCGATCGCATTGGCCTCGACCCAGAACCCGAGCTCGCCGGGCTTGATGTCTTCCTTGGCGTCGGCTTCCGAGGAGACCTGAACGGGGGTCGAGAAATAAACCTCGTTTCCCCAGAGCTGGGTTTTGGACTTGAACGGCAGGCCCCCATAGATGACGTTTGCCGTAGGGGTGTCGAAAAGCTCGACCAACAGCTGGAGCTTTCCTATCGTGATCTTCAAACGGCGGGGCGTAGTTTGAACGACCTCTCGGCCCCCAAGACCGGCGGCCCGGTTCCCGGAATCGCGGTCCTTTCGGACATCCTCCTTGGGCATTCGTCTGCCGCAGGCCGTGCCCTCGGCGCAATATCTGGCCGCCCAACGCCGGAGCGTTGCCACACCCGTGCCGGGGGAGGGTTCGACGATCGTGTCGAGAGAATGACCCGTCAACGTGCGTACCAATCCCCATCCGCGCAGGACATCGATCCTCCGCATCACCTCGTCGCTGGGGAGGTGGAGCGCAGTACCCAAGCTCCCCGGGGTGGTGCGTTCGTGGGAAAGCCGGCAGACAAGCTCCCTGAGAACCTCGTCCCCCAAGAGGGCGACCAGGCGGTCGAATTCCTGGGCCACTGTGCTTGCGGGGCCAACTTGGAAAATGGGGCCTTCGGCACGCACCGGCCCGGCGACAAGAAGACAGGCTAAAACAAGGGCGAGGCGCTTCATGGCGGGTTCGCCACAGTAGCACCTTTAGACGATAGGACCCGATCAGGCCCCGATTCGGTCGCCCGCTTTGCCATTCAAGAAGGGCGGACTGTCAAATCGACGGCCTCGGTGTCCCCCCCTCCCGGCCACCCTTAGGCGTATGCTGAAATGGGTGGCCGGGAGGGGGTGAGGGCCGGAACAGACAATGCGCGGAGGCGCATTTTCGAACCGACCCTCAACAAGTCGAATGGAAGAGGCCGCCGACTTTTTCGCGGCGCGAAAGCTCGTTGTAGAGCTTGACCGCTTTCTCGGTTTGGAGGACGTGTACGGCGACGCCAGATTCCCGCAACATCGCCAATGTTTCGGGACACACTTGCAGCCGTTCCCAAATTCCCCTTGAGAGGACAAGCGCGGTCGCGCCGTGCTCCAGGAGTTCGCGCACGTCCCCGGGCTGGATGCCGGGGATGTGATGGGTTCCGGTTTCGCGCCAATCCCACTCCCGGGCGCCGCCGGGAAAGAGCTTGGCGTCCTTGAACGCGCCCTGGCCCTCGACCTCGATCCGGCCCCATTCCAAGTTCGAAATTCGCGGCGATGACAACTGCGGTTCCATGGCTTTCGCTATTCTTCGGGATGTTAACGGAAAACGACGTCCGAAACATAGCAGAAACCGATTGACCGCGTTCCGGTGCCGGGCCCTCTAGACGAGAGCGTGATTCGGCGCCGGCCGCGCCTTCGGAGGGTGGGGAATTTCTCCCTCGTCTCGGCGGCGGCAGCGAGGACCGCGCGGACGTTTTCGGCCACCATCTCATCTTTCCAGGCAGCGCTGATTCCCTGGCGGAAGAAGGGATTGGGAGCTTCGGCCGCGGCATCGTCTCGAATTTCCGCGAACTTCCGCGCTCGGTTTTGCTTCCGTGGTACGATCGGCCACGGTCGGTGAGCGACCGACGGAAGCACGGAAGGCGCGAACCCGGTGATGAAGTTCCTTGCCCTCGCCTTTCTTTTCGCCGCCGTCTGTGCCGACGACTCCCATGGCGGTACGGCCGCCGATCCCGGCGCAGGCACCCCCGTGGCGATGGAACTCGATCGGCTCGTGGTCCTGCTGGCGGACGGCGTGCTGAGAGAGTTGGTATGCCGTCTGGCCCACGAAAATTATACCCCCACAACCCTGAGCTCGGCCCTGTACGAGCCAGTGGATCAGATCATGCGTCGGGTCGAAATCCTGCGCCTATGGGGACTGGTGCGGCTGATCGAACGGGATACCGGCATCACCACGGTCGAGGCCGCCCCGGGAAAGGGCGCGAAAATACTCCAGCGTTGGGCCTTGAGATATTGCTCCCTGGACGCCGACTGTGGAGACCCGCATCCGGGCCGCAAAATCGAAAAGGGCAGGAAGACAATACGGGCGGTCCGGCGCGGCCCGGACAATATCGTGGGCAGGTTTAACGAGCACGAGCGTCCCATCCTCCTGTTCGACGGGGTCTGTCAATTGTGTTCGCGCACCGTGGGTTTCGTCGTCAAGCATGACTCGCGCAAGCGCTTTCGCTTCGTTCCCTTGCAGTCGCCGGTGGCGGAAAGCCTCTTAGGTCCTCAGTTCTCGAAGGACGGCTCGATGGTTCTGGTTCTGGGGAAGCGCAATTTTCACAAATCGACGGCGGCGCTCAAAACCGCGAAACGACTCGACGGGCTGTGGCCCTTGCTCTCGATCTTCCTCGTCGTTCCCGAACCGCTCAGGGACGCCGTCTACGATTGGCTTGCCTCCCGCCGTTATCGCCTCTTCGGCAAGCGCGAGAAATGCTGGGTGCCCGAGGGAGACATCGCCGACCGCTTCCTGGATTCGGAGTTGCAGGACTGGTGCGACGATTAACCTCGCCACCCTCCGGGCGATGTCCCATGCTCTGTTGAAAAAGGCGAGGCAGGCATGGTTGGGCTTCGAGGCTAGGCGGCCTCTTTGATGGTTTCAATGGCGCTTTTCGCTTTTGCCTTTTTCACGTGATCCTCGAGGGCAGCTCTGAGGATGGGGAGTTGCCGGTAGGCCTTGAGGCGACGGAGGTCTTTTGGGCTTCCAGGAGGCCGGCGGCGGTCCATCGCAAGGCCATCTCGGCGTTGCGCCAGCGCTTGACATTGTGCTGCACCATCCTGACCGTTCCCAAGGCATTCTCGATGGCGTTGGTGCAGGCCAAGGAGCGCCTGAGCTTGGGCGGCAGGCCCAAGCGGATCACGGTGAGGATCTCATCCAGGCCCTCCAGGATGGAAGCCGAAACGCCGGGGGCCTCGGTCTCCAGGCGGCGCGCCAGGTTCTTCATGAGGCGTTTGGCTTTCTCAGCATCGTCTTGGTCCCAGGCTTGCCTGAGCGCCTTCTTGACGCCGGCATGAAGGCTTTCGTCGAGGCGCTCGATGATGTTGCGGCCCTTGTGGACCTGGCAGCGCTGGAGGGCGGCCACCGGCCTGAAGGTCCGCTTGATCGCCTTGGAGAGCGCCTTGGCGCCGTCGACGATGAAGAGCCGGGGCACTTCCGGGTCGAGGCCGCGGGCGGTCAGGTTGTCGAGCAGCGCCTGCACCGTGGCGGCATTCTCCGTGGCACCTTCGGCCAGGCCTAGAACATGCTTCTCGCCCGCGCCGTCGATGCCAATAGCTGCCAGCAACACGTGATCGCCGACGTGCAGCCCGTCGATCTGGATGACCAGGAGATCGAGATCCGAAAGGTCGCTGGCCAGGAAGGCCTTCAGCTTCTTGCGCGTCATGGCCACGAAGCGCCGCGAGACCGCGGACTTCGAGGTCGCATCGCCCGCGCGTGCCGGCAAGTCGCCGCTGGCCTCGCCGGGCAGGCGCACGGCGCGCGCGTACTTGCGGGTCGAAACCGTAAGCAGCATGATGTTCATCGCCCAGGACTGCAAAAGCGCCGGGTCCGAGAGCAACTCCCAGCTCGGCAAGCTCATCTCCTTGCCCGCAAGATCGCGCACCCGCGGGCGCGTCAGCTTCACCTTGCCCCCGTGATAGGCAATCTCGCTCTGGGTTGTCCCCCAGCGATGGCCCTGCCGCTCGGCCGTGCGGGCGTGGCGCGCTCCGCAGAGCACCTCGCTATCCTCGTCCAGCATCTCGCCCAGGGTCTCCACCCCGGCCAACAGGCAAAAGCGATCCACGCTCATGCGCAGATCATCAAAAGCCTCCGGCAAGGCCGGCGGCAACAGCGGAAGCGGGATCTCCAACAGTTTCGAAAGGCGGCTGTTCCGTGTAGTCTTGGTCATGGCGTCGTTCTCCTTGATGGATTCAACACCCAGAGCCTAACGGTTCCAGGCGAATGACGCCTACCTCACTTTTTCAACATCAGCCGGGACATTGCCCGGCGCTGTACCAGGTCGCGGTGCTTCTCTACTCGTCATGGCGTGGAGCCGTTTTTGCCCGGGACCAACATGACCTCTCGCTTCAGCTCCTGCAGCGGCGCGTCGAGGCCGAGACGCTGCACAGCCAACTGGAACGCGACAAAGCCACGTCGATTTGGTCCGGCCTGCGCAAGTTTCGCATCAGCCGCAAGGTGATGGAAGGGGGCGAAATATGCTCCTTTTATCTCGTCCCCCATGACGGCAAGGAGATACCGCGGTTCAATCCGGGCCAGTATCTGACCTTCAACCTGCGCTTGCACGTTCGGGAGAAACCGCTCATTCGGTGTTATTCCTTGTCGAACAGTCCCTTCGAAAGGAGTTACTACCGCGTCAGCATCAAACGGCTGGACCCGCCGCCCAAGGCCCCCCCCGACGGCCCCACCCGGTTTGTCGTCGAACTTCTTCTGCACGAAACTCAAGGAAGGCGACATCCTCGACGTGAAAGCGCCGTCAGGCGAATTCTATCTCGATCTGTCCAGTCATACGCCCGTGGTATTGATCGGCGGCGGCATCGGCCTGACTCCGGTGCTCAGCATGCTGGACGCCATTTGCGACGCGGAATCCAATCGCGAAACTTGGTTGTTCTACGGCATCAGGAACGGCTCGGAGCACATCATGCGCGAACACTTGGCCCAGCTCGAGGCTGAGCACGAGAACGTGCATTTGCATGTCTGCTACGACTCTGCCCGAGAGGGTGTCGACACCATGGGGGTCGATTACCATCATGCTGAATGGGTCAGCGTCGATCTGTTCAAACGGGTACTGCCATCGAACAACTACGAGTTCTACATTTGCGGCCCTCCGCCGATGATGAAGTCGTTGACAGAGGGGCTCGATGATTGGGGCGTTCCGAAAAAGCACGTGAATTTCGAGGCCTTCGGACCCGCCAGCGTCAAGAAGGCCAAACCCGCCGCCAAGAAGACGCCGGCGGCCGGCGCGGCGGCGATCGAAATCGAATTCGCCAAGTCGGGAAAGACCTTGACATGGGACGGGTCGGCCGAAAACATCCTGGACCTCGCCGAGGAGAACGATATCGAAATCGAATACGGTTGCAGGACCGGGAGTTGCGGTACTTGCGTCACCGCTGTAAAGGGCGGAGAGTTCGACCACATCAAGACGCCGGGTGCATCACACGAGGACACCTCCTGTTTGGCATGCATCGCGGTACCCAAGAGCAACTTGACCCTGGACGCGTGAACCGGGCGAACGACGGAAGCTATTGTCGCCTAGCGCCGCATTGGTAAATGGAGGCTTGGTATTATGAGGAACACGGCATTCGCGGATCGATTGTTACGTCATCTCGGAACGACCGCTTTGACGCTGGGCCTAGTTCTGGGCGCTGTGGACAATCCGTCGCCAGCGTCGGCGCAGGAACTGCGCCTTGATCCGGCACTTGTTAAAGGTCCGGACGCTTGCGGAGAATGCCACAAGTTTTCGTAACCTATTTGGCAGAAGACCAAACACTACACGACCTTTAACAACATGCCGCGTAGTGAAAAGGCGGAGGAAATCGCCGAGGCCATGGGAATTTTTTTAATCAGGGAAGATAGTGACTGCCTCACCTGCCATTTTACCTCCGCCATCAAGGACGGCGAGGTCACGCCGATCGCTGGCATCACTTGCGAGTCGTGCCATGGCGCCGGCAAGGACTGGATCAAGGTGCACAGCGATTACGGCGGCAAGGGCGTGACCCGAGAGACCGAGGACCCCGCGAACAAAAAGGATCGCCTCGAGAAATCGGGGGCGGCGGGCATGATCCGGCCGGTGCGGCTCTATGCCTTGGCGCAGAACTGTTATTCCTGCCACACCGTTCCCAACGAAAAACTGGTCAACAAGGGCGGTCACCCGGCCGGCAGCAAATTCGAGCTGGTACGCTGGAGCCAGGGCGAGGTCCGCCACAACGTGCAGTACACGAAGGAGAATGGCGAGGCGCCACTCGAGCGTCGGCGGATGATGTACATCGTCGGCCGAATCCTAGATCTGGAATTCGCCTTGCGCGGCGTCGCCAAGGCAACCAAGAACGCCAATTACGCTAAAACCATGGCCAAGCGGACCAAGGTGGCCAAAAAACGGATTCAGCAGATCGCCGAGGTCGTGGACGCACCGGAGATCACCGCCATTCTGGCGATCGCCGACAAGGCGAAGTTGAAGCTCAACAGCGAGGGGCCGCTGACGACGGCGGCCAATGAGGTTGCGACGGAAGCTAAAAAGCTTGCGGCCAACCACGACGGCAGCCAGTTCTCCGGCATCGACGCCCTGTTGCCGGCTCCGGACAAGTACAAGGGTAAGGTGCATAAATAGGCCCGTACCCCGTACGGGGAAGCGGTGATGACCGAAACGGTAACCATCCAGCGTCCAAAACGCTGGGACAGTCCTTTTGGGCCAGAGGTGACGGACGACGACGTCGAACGCGTCCTGTCGCTCAAGCCGTTCTGCAATATGGACCCGCAGCGTTTTAAAGGTACGCTGTCACTGGCGGGAATCATCAAGAACGACACCCGGTTGATCCGTTACAATGACGGCGACATCGTGGTGCGGGTCGGGGACTACGGCAATTCGGCATTCCTGGTGGTGTCCGGCGAGGTCCGCGTCGTGCTACCGCCGGGGGGACTGTCGGAGGAGATGCTCGGGCGAACGCCGGAGCGAAGAAAAGGGCTGGCGGAGGCCTTTGGTCAGCTCTGGCGCAATTCCGACCATCCCGAGTTCAGGGACCACAGTCGTTACGGCAACCGCTCCGGCACCGGCAGGCGCGGCAAAGATGAATACGCGCGGATTTTCTTGCAGGACGTCCCGGCCGTTCTGGACGAGCATCGCACCGCGGTGCTGCGCGAGGGCGAGATGCTCGGGGAACTTGCCGCCCTCGGCCGGACCGAACGCGCGGCGTCGGTATTTTCGGCGGGCGAATCGGAACTGCTGGAAATACGCTGGCAGGGTCTTAGGGATTTCCGCCGAAAGGACGACGAGTTCCGCCGGCACGTCGACCACTTATACCGGATGCGCGGCCTCACCACGCACCTTCAGGCGACGCCGATGTTTGCTCATCTCGAAGACGAAGTAATCGAGAAGATCGCCGACGAGACCTTGTTCGAGACCTACGGCCATTTCGACTGGCACACCTCGTACAAGCGCATGGTCGAGGAGCCGCATGAGGAACGCCTTGCCCGTGAACCGGTGATCGTGAGAGAAGGCGACTATCCGGATGGTTTGTTGCTGGTGCGCTCGGACTTCGCCAGGGTCAGCAAGTCCGTCAACAACGGTCATAGGACCCTGCACTATATCGGCCGCGGCAGCGTCTTCGGCCTCCAAGAGATCATCCACAACTGGCGTAACAAGGATACAAAACCGCTGCAGTTCAGTGTTCGGGCGCTGGGCTATACGGACATTCTCCGCGTGCCGACGTGGATCATCGAGGAACTGGTACTGCCGAATCTTTCGGCCGAGGAGCTGAACCGCTTCGGTGACGCATGGCCCCGGATCACCAGCGTGGCGGGAACGGAGGCGAGGGGGATCAAGGACCTTGACGCGGGCATGCTCGAGTTTCTGGTCGAGTATCGCTTCATCAACGGCAGCGCGACCATGTTGATCGATCTCGACCGTTGCGTTAGATGCGACGCATGCGTCGTTGCCTGCGCCAAGGGACACAACAACAATCCCCGCTTCAACCGCCACGGCCGGCGCTACGATCACTACATGGTCGCCAATGCTTGTATGCACTGCGCCGATCCGGTGTGCATGATCGGCTGCCCGACCGGTGCCATCCACCAGTCCTCCTCGGCCGGTCAGGTGGTGATCAACGACGATACCTGCATCGGCTGCTCGATCTGCGCCAATTCATGCCCCTACGACAACATCCGCATGGTCGAGGTGCGCAATGACAAAGGCAATTTTATTCGCGACGAGGCGACGAACACGACCATCGAAAAGTCGACGAAGTGCGACCTTTGTATCGATCAGCCGGGAGGGCCGGCGTGTCAGCGGGCCTGTCCTCATGACGCCCTGAAACGCGCCCACATGAGCAATCTTGCATCACTCGCCGAGTGGCTTGGGCGGTAATGACGTTCGTCTCGCGTCGCTTGCGGAATGTCTCGATCGTCATCGTGACCACGGCGGCTTTGCTGTTAGCTCATCAGGCCTACGGGATGGCGTTGTACCACGAACAGTTTTTGTCCGGCTGGCTTCTGCTCGGCTCGGTGCTGTTGCTGGCGGGCTACAACGCTCGTACCAAGATCATCATGCTGCCCATCGGGACCGCCGCGACCTGGCTTCAGTTTCACATCTATCTTGGTCTGACCACGATCATTTTGTTCCCGCTTCATGTGATCCCGCGCATCCCGAACGGATGGCTGGAGGGTCTGCTGGCGACTTTCTTCATCGCCGTGGCCGCAAGCGGCGTCATTGGGCTTTACCTTATACCAACCGCCCTTAACATTGACTTGTGCGATCCCACGCTCTGAGGCCGATGGACATGATCTTCCAAGGTTGGTCGGTCAGGTTGTTCCAGGCTTGGCAAGAGGCCTCGACGATGGCTTCATAGGAGTCGAAGACACGATTGGAGAGCCAGTTCTGGCGGAGGTATTGCCCGACATTTTCGGCGGGATTGAGCTCCGGGGACTTGGGTGGCAAAGGCACGAGGGAGATGTTCTCCGGGATGCCGAGTTTGGCAGTGGTGTGCCATGCGGCTTGGTCGAGCAGCACGACGGCATGGGCGTTTGGGGCAACGGCCCGGCTGATTTCCTCGAGATGCAGGTCCATGGCTTCAGTATTGGCGCGCGGCATGACCAGCGCCGCGCCCTCACCGCGCTCGGGGCAGATGGCGCCGAAGAGATACGCCGAAGAGGTCCGTAGGTCCTTGACCTGGCGCGGGCGCGATCCCTTTGGGGCCCACTGGCGCACCAGGCTGTTCTTCTGGCCGACGCGCATTTCATCTTGAAACCAAACCTCGATGGGCGTGTCCGGTGGCTGTGCCGCTACGATTTTCGCCAAGTGTTCGGGAAAACTTTTTTTAAATTCCTCCTGTGCCCGCGCATCCTGGCCGACGTGGCGCGGGCGCGCGGAAATATGCGAGAACCCGAGCGCGGCCAGCAGCTTGCCGACGCTCCGCTCGTGATAGTCCACGCCGAAGCGCGTTCGGATCAGTTGCTTGAGATCGATGCAGCGCCAGCGCACGACCCCATCCCGTTCGGGATCGGGACCGGCCTCGATAGCCCGCGAAAGCGCCGCCATTTGCGACGGCGTCAACCGACGCAACGCCCCGTTCGGCTTGCGGTCGATCAGACCGGCCGGACCTCCCGCGTTGAACCGGTGAACCCAGTCCCGCAACGTCTGCCGATCCATGCCGCCAATACCCGCCGCGCACGCTCGATCCATCCCATCGTAGATGGCCGCCATCGACAAAAGCCGTCGCGCCTGGTTCCCATCATCGCTCCGTGCCGCAAGAACACGGACTCTTTCAGCATCAAAGTCGTTTCGCAAAGGAATCGTTGGCATTGAACACACTCCCTTGTTGCCAACAACCTTGAATCACACAAAACCTAGCGTGTAAACCTTTGCGCGAGTCAAACTCTGGGGCGGTTGGTATTAGTCGACGGCTTGCGAAACGGCTGACTCAGCGCGGCGAGGAAGTCATCTTCGAACGGATCCCCGTTTTCATCGCTGTATTGCGCGGCGAGGCCGAGGAATTGGCCTTGAAGTGCGCGATGGAGACCGGCTCCTCCACGATCGCCGACTATTATGCCGACCACCTGGCCCCGTTCTTTGGCGGACCCCGAAATCTGATACGCCAATTCCGGGGCTCGCGCCGGGGCCTTTTCAACATGATCAACGAAATCAAGAAGATGGACCGTTACTTGAACGACAAGGAGCGGGAGTTTGCCAAGAAGCTGCGTGAGCTGATCGAAAAGAAGGACGATCTCGATTATCACTACGCACTGCAGGCAACCCTGAAGGGCTGGCTGTTCGTCCACGTTCCGCTTACCTATGGAATGATCGTCTTGGCCGTGGTCCATCTGGTGCTGGTCTACGCGTTCACCGGCGGCGTGTGATGGTGGCGCCGGTTCAGCAATTTTCGTTTCGCGAAAGTCATTACCTTCGCCCGACCCAGAAATGGGTATGCGGCCGCCTCGGGGCGAGAGGACCCTGCCGGATCGGCCCGGACAAACGAGGAAACTGCAGAGCCACCTACGAATGCAAGCCTCAGTTCGACGAATCGCGCTGGCGATGTACCCGCTCGGAGTTCGCCGGAGGTTTTTGCAAGGAAGGACCTTTGCCGGACGGTACTTGCTGCCGGGAGATCGTGAAATGCCGGCCGGTCTGGAGTTGGCGCGCCAAACGGAGCGCGGCGACAAAATGGGTGTTCTCGATCACGATCGGCCTCGTTCTCGTGTTGACCGCCGCGGGCGGCGGCAAGTTTTTCGTCGATCCCGGACGCCTGACCTCGCAGCACGCCGAGCTGTCGAGCTGTGAGATTTGCCACCGCGCGTTCGAAGGGGGGGCATCGGGCTGGCGCCGGGTCGATGGTGGAGGAGGACAGTCGACGGTGCCTGAAATGCCACCAACTCGGCGAGGACGCTTTGAGCCCGCACAGCGTTTCGCCCAAGGAGCTGGCGTCCCACACCGAGATGGCGGCATTGGCCTCCAACCCATCCGGTTCGTTTTCCGTGCACGTCGCCCGTGCTTTCTTCGGACCCCCGAGCGAGGCAATGTCCCGGCTGATGTTGAAAAAGTGAGG
Source organism: Alphaproteobacteria bacterium (assembly GCA_965218865.1). GTDB lineage: Bacteria > Pseudomonadota > Alphaproteobacteria > JAAXGF01 > JAAXGF01 > CBDCME01. Next base: position 16,384 of record CBDCME010000039.1, on the reverse strand, counting down.
TAGGCGTCATTCGCCTGGAACCGTTAGGCTCTGGGTGTTGAATCCATCAAGGAGAACGACGCCATGACCAAGACTACACGGAACAGCCGCCTTTCGAAACTGTTGGAGATCCCGCTTCCGCTGTTGCCGCCGGCCTTGCCGGAGGCTTTTGATGATCTGCGCATGAGCGTGGATCGCTTTTGCCTGTTGGCCGGGGTGGAGACCCTGGGCGAGATTCTGGACGAGGATAGCGAGGTGCTCTGCGGAGCGCGCCACGCCCGCACGGCCGAGCGGCAGGGCCATCGCTGGGGGACAACCCAGAGCGAGATTGCCTATCACGGGGGCAAGGTGAAGCTGACGCGCCCGCGGGTGCGCGATCTTGCGGGCAAGGAGATGAGCTTGCCGAGCTGGGAGTTGCTCTCGGACCCGGCGCTTTTGCAGTCCTGGGCGATGAACATCATGCTGCTTACGGTTTCGACCCGCAAGTACGCGGGCGCCGTGCGCCTGCCCGGCGAGGCCAGCGGCGACTTGCCGGCACGCGCGGGCGATGCGACCTCGAAGTCCGCGGTCTCGCGGCGCTTCGTGGCCATGACGCGCAAGAAGCTGAAGGCCTTCCTGGCCAGCGACCTTTCGGATCTCGATCTCCTGGTCATCCAGATCGACGGGCTGCACGTCGGCGATCACGTGTTGCTGGCAGCTATTGGCATCGACGGCGCGGGCGAGAAGCATGTTCTAGGCCTGGCCGAAGGTGCCACGGAGAATGCCGCCACGGTGCAGGCGCTGCTCGACAACCTGACCGCCCGCGGCCTCGACCCGGAAGTGCCCCGGCTCTTCATCGTCGACGGCGCCAAGGCGCTCTCCAAGGCGATCAAGCGGACCTTCGGGCCGGTGGCCGCCCTCCAGCGCTGCCAGGTCCACAAGGGCCGCAACATCATCGAGCGCCTCGACGAAAGCCTTCATGCCGGCGTCAAGAAGGCGCTCAGGCAAGCCTGGGACCAAGACGATGCCGAGAAAGCCGAACGCCTCATGAAGAACCTGGCGCGCCGCCTGGAGACCGAGGCCCCCGGCGTTTCGGCTTCCATCCTGGAGGGCCTGGATGAGATCCTCACCGTGATCCGCTTGGGCCTGCCGCCCAAGCTCAGGCGCTCCTTGGCCTGCACCAACGCCATCGAGAATGCCTTGGGAACGGTCAGGATGGTGCAGCACAATGTCAAGCGCTGGCGCAACGCCGAGATGGCCTTGCGATGGACCGCCGCCGGCCTCCTGGAAGCCCAAAAGACCTCCGTCGCCTCAAGGCCTACCGGCAACTCCCCATCCTCAGAGCTGCCCTCGAGGATCACGTGAAAAAGGCAAAAGCGAAAAGCGCCATTGAAACCATCAAAGAGGCCGCCTGGCCTCGAAGCCCAACCATGCCTGCCTCGCCTTTTTCAACAGAGCATGGGACATCGCCCTTTCTTCGGACCCCCGAGCGAGGGAGACCGTTCCTTCGTCTGCGGAACCTGTCACCGGGAGCATCGCGGGGCCGATTTCGATCTCACGGCCATCTCCAACGAACGCTGCGTGACCTGCCACAAGGCTCAGTTCATGAGCTTCTCCGAGGGCCATCCGCAGTATGCCAAATATCCCTATTTGCGCCGTACCCGCATCCAGTTCGACCATATCAGTCACATGGATAAGCATTTTCGGGACGAGAAGCTCAGTGATCACGCGCCCGGGCCATGCTGGGACTGCCACGAACTCGATCGAGCCGGCCAGCTTATGCTGGTGAAGCCGTTCGAGACCGTTTGCGTCGCCTGCCACGGTGGCCAGGTCGAAGGCGACGGGCGGAGCGACAACTATGCCATCGCGGTGATCGGCGTTCCGAGATTGGATTTGGTTATGCTGTGGGACCGTGGGGCCGCGATAGGCGAGTGGCCCAAGCATGCGGCGGGTCGGATTACCCCGTTCATGGATCTGCTGCTCTCAAGCGACGAAAACTATAAGAATGCGAAGTCAATTCTCGAGAATCTCAAATTGAAGGAACTCAGTTTGAAGAAATTCCACGGCGCCGACGAGAACCAGATAGCGGCCGTCGAAAAACTGGCTTGGAGCGTCAAGGGGTTGCTGTTCGATCTGCGTACACGCGGTTTAACGGAGCTCAAAACACGCTTGAAACAAGCCTTCGAACGGGAGCTGACGACGGTCGAGGTGGCACGACTGACCGGTCTGTTGCCGAGCGGCCTGGTCGAGGTTGCACAGAGGAATTGGTTTCCGGCTCTGATGAGCGAGGTTCCGTGCCAACGCGACGTCGAATGCAAAATTTTGCCGCCTGCGCGCGACCAAGAAACGGCGTCCGAGGGCGAAAAATCGAACCACGACATCGGTATTGGCGACAACGAAGAGATCGATATCGGCGACGACGAAGAGATCGATTTTGGTGATGATGAAGACATCGATATTACGGACGACGAAGAAGAAAATGACGAGGACACAGACGAACACCCATCAGCCGAAACCGTGATCAAGGTCGAAATCGCGGGCGAGCGGAAATGGGCCGCGGCGGGCGGCTGGTATCGAGACGACAACACCTTCACCCTTCGTTACCGTCCGGTCACGCACGCCGACGGTTTCGTCCGCGGCTGGCTGGATTTGACCGCGCCGACGGCGGGGTCGGAGGGTTGGGCGAAGCAGATCTTCGAGAGACTAGCGGGCGAGAAAGGCCCTGGGATGTGCGTGAAATGCCACTACGTCGACAGCGTCCAAGACACGGGATTCGTCGTCAACTGGCGCGGCATGCGTCCCCAGCCCCATAGCCATTCCTTCACCCGCTACTTTCACGTTCCCCACTTCAGTCTGCTCGGCGAGAAGGGCTGTATGACCTGCCACAATCTGAAGCCGGCGGCGAAATACGCGGGGGGTTTCAAGGACCGGGACCCGACCGAATTCGAAAGCAATTTTAAGCCGTTGGAACAAGGCGTTTGCGCCCGTTGTCACCGCGCCGGCAAGGCCCCCGACAGCTGCCTGACCTGTCACAACTACCACCTCGGCGAGTTCGCTCCGGCCGTCGGTCCGACGGTCGAGTTGCTGGCGCGCCACAACAATGGAGAGGACAAGGAACTCCCCGACGAGCATGCTCGCCCCGATTAGCCACGAACGACCTGCTCTTGCCGAGAACCGGGCCGGCCAACCTGATCGCCCGATCAGCCACGGCCGTGTTTCCGGGCGAACGGCCATCGTTGAGCCGGACCAACGGATAGCCCACGTGAAACGGCACAAGAATAGAGAAGTGTCCGATCGGAAATTCAATCATTGGCGCGCAGTGCCCCGTCGCGAGCGCCGTGGTGGCATCCTTTGGGGGCCACAAGGTGTCCGCCGGTTTAAGGGGGTCCTGCACCGCTGGGAACGAACGACGGAACGCCTGTCGCCGAGCGGGGACGCGGAGATTGACGATCTCAATCGGCTGCACCCCCGTGAACGGGCCGCCCTGCCGCGGCAATGACCAAGCGATTTACACTGTCAAGGGTTAACTGTCCTGGCGAGCCCGTGTCGTCGGTGGTGGCGGTGGGGAGTGGCCGTGGTCCGGCGGCTTTCGCCGGTGCCTCGGTCCACGCCATGGCTCCTTCCAGTCGCCGCTCGTCGCACCGGACGTGCGGATTTCCCGCATCCGGCGCTCGGACAAGGCATCACGCTTTCACCGATATCGGCCGGTAGTACAGGACCGCCACGCGGAGGCCGAACCACTGGACAAGCGCGCCCTGACAATTTACGAGAAAACTCTAAGCCCAAATCGTCCGCACGTTGGAGCGACGCTCGAAGAATTCGCTACCCTTTTGCGAAAAACGAGTCGCGCAACCGAGGCGAAAGAGATGGGATCACGCCTGGCGGCGATCCGGGCCAAGCGAGGGCTAGGAGAATCCGTGACACCCGCGCGCCCACGGCGGTTTCACTGAAGGGCGCGGCAGCAATGCATTGCGTTGATGCGACACCACTATTTGCGTGGGCACGTTAAGGGCCGTACACTAAATCGATGGGGAACCGCGCGCGGAAGAGTCGCGGGGAGGATCAGGTGCGGGAATTCGTGAGAATCATTGCGGGAGCTGGGCGCGCGGTTTGGCTGGCGCTGTTTGTGCTGACTGTTTTGTGGCCAGGACTTGTCGCGGCCCAGTCCGAAGCCCTGATGAAGGAATACCACCGGGCCCAGAACCTTATGGAAGAGGGCAAATACGCCGAGGCCATTCCCTACGCCGAACGCGCGCTGGAGCTTGGCGAGAAGGAATTCGAGCCCGACGCTCCGGCAATCCTAAAATTGCTCAATGATCTGGCCGTCCTGTACATGTCGCAGCGCCGCTATGACGAGGCCGAGCCGCTCATGAAGCGCTGGCTGGCGATCAAGGAGAAAACCCTTGGCCCCGATCATCCTTCCGTCGCCACCAGCCTCAACAACCTGGCCGAGCTGTACAGAGCGCTGGGCCGCCACGGAGATGCCGAGCCACTCTACAAGCGCGCGCTGGCGATCTTCGAGACAACCCTTGGCCCCAAGCATCCGCACGTCGCGATGATAAGAGGCAAGTACGCCGACCTTCTGCGACAAACCGGTCGCGACGCCGAGGCGAAAGAGTTGGAATCCCGGGCGACGGTCATCCCAATCAAGCCCGCGAAATAAAACCATTCGCGTGGCGGACTACGTGGCGGCTGCACGGAAGAGCGGCCAAGCCGTGCATTGCGTTGATCCAGCACCGCCATTTGCGGGGGCAAGCGTTTGTCCGTACAATTATCGACACGTCACCGGGCCGAGGACATGCGTCGCCGCGGCAATTGGATGTGCGAATTCGTGAGCTGTAGGTGGGTAGCTCGCGGCGCGGTTTGTCTGATCCTCCTCACCCTACCGGTTCATTCGTCCAAGATAGCCGCCGCTCAATCCGGCGCCCCAACGGAAAAAATCGACTGGATCGATGCATCCGCCCAGTTGGACAAATGCATCGAGGCGGTCGAGTTCATGGAACGCGAGTCGGAGATCTTTGAGGTGGTGTCCGATCCTGCCCTTCTCGCCATGTTGACATTACTCGGTCCCGTGGGCGCCAGTTTCATTGGTGAACTCTATGGGGCGCTCGCGCCCTACGATGAAGACAAAGCGCTACAGCTTCATAATGACGCCGGGTGGAATAATTTGCTAGATAGGTTTGAAAAGGCTGAGCAGGCTTATAGGGGTTCCCTGGCGGTTCAGGAAGAGGTGTACGGACCCAATCATCCCTATGTTGCCCGGACTCTCTGCAAACTGGCTTCAGTCTACAGTAAGCAGGGCCGGTACGGAGACGCGGTGCCGCTCTACAAGCGCTTGCTGGCGATCTTCAAGACGATCCTTGGCCCCGAGCATCGGTTTGTCGGCCAGACTCTCTACGATCTGGCCAACCTTCACATGGCACAGGGCCGCTATGGTGAGGCTGAACCGCTGCTTGAGCGGGCCCTGCCGCTCCAGGAGGAGACCCTCGGTCCCGATCATCGCGATGTCGGCCAAACTCTCTACAAACGGGCCGTTCTCTACATGAAACAGCGTCGGTACGGAGAGGCTTTGCCGCTGTTGAAGCGCGCCCTGACTATTTTCGAGGAAACCAAAGGCGCGGATCATCCGGACCTTGCCGGAATGCGTGCAATGATCACCATGATTCAGGAAATGTCGGATCGCGAACCCGAGGCGGAAGAGATGGAATTCCGCGCACAGGCGATCCGGTCCAAGTACGCCCAACAGTAACCGTGACGGGCCGCCTTTGAACCGACGCGGCGCAACACCGCTATTTGCGTACGCGAGCGTTGGACCGTACACTTTCGAAGATCAATCGGAAGCGCGGCACGGAAGATGCGTCGCGAGGAGGACCAGGTGCGCAAAATCGTGAGAAGAATTGCGGAAGCCGTGTCCGCGGTATGGCTGGCGCTGTTTTTGCTTACTGTCTTGTGGCCAGGGCTTGCGAGCGCCCAAACCGACACCCTAAAGGAGCAATACAACCAGGCCCAGGCGCTTTACCAAAAGGGCAAATACGCCGCGGCCATTCCCTTCATGGAACGGACGCTGGCGCTCGCCGAGGAGGAGTTCGGGCCCGACGATCCCAAGACCGCGACGTTACTTGGCGCCCTGGCCAACCTGTACCGTCGGCAAGGCCAAATTGAAGAGGTTGGGTCGCTGTACCAGCGTGCCCTGGCGATTCGGGAGGTGGCGCTCGGCCCCGATCATCTCGATGTCGCACAGAGCCTCTACGACCTGGCCGCGCTTTACTGGACACAACGCCGCTACGGCGAGGCCGAACCTCTGTATAAGCGCTCTCTGGGGATCGTCGAGAAAAACCTGGGAGCCGAACATCAGCTTTACGCCACGGGTCTCATTGGCGTGGCCGCGCTCTACGAAGCGCAGGACCGCCGCGAGAAGGCCGAGCCGCTCTACAGGCGCGCCCTGACCATTTACGAGAAAACCGGAGGCCAGGACCATCCGGACGTTGTCATCACCCTAGATCGTTTCGCCGCGCTTTTGCGAAAAATGGATCGCAACGCCGAGGCGGAAGAAATGGAAACCCGCGCGGCGGCGATCCGGGCCAAGCACGGGCAATAAACTCCGCGACGTGGTCCCGAGTAAAATCGACTGGCTGACCGCTTCCGGCGAACCGGCGGTTGCCGGATGGCCCTAGTGAACCGGCGCATTCACTTCGTTCACGCCCCCGTGCACCAGGCCTTTGTCGATGCATCAACTTTCCAAACTTCGGCTGTCGCCTCCGTTTGGGTCGACGCACTAGCTGTCGTGGGGTGGAAACCAGGGGAGGGGGCCGAAATCGATTCCCTCGGAGTCGAGGCCGCGGGCCTCGTCGACCGTGGCTTGGCCGTAGATGTTCCGCTTTTCGACCTCGCCGTAATGAATCTTGCGCGCTTCCTCGGGGAACCGCTCGCCGACGTTGTCGAAGTTTTTTTCGACGTGGTGGCGCAGGCCGCGCAAGACTTTCATCGTCCTCACCGCCTCGTCGGTTTTTTCGCCGCTCCCGGCGCGGCGCACGGAGGGCGCCATGGGGGCCTTGGAAATCTCGTCGTCGCCGCAAAGCGGGCAACTGATCTTGGCCCCGGCGGCTTGCTCTTCATAGCTATCGCCGTGGCGGAACCAAGCCTCGAACGTATGTCCGTTGCCACACTTGAGATCGAACAAAATCACCTGCTTGCTCCTCTCTCCGCTCGGGGGCGACCGCGAAACCTCCGCTTAAATAGCATTTTTATCGGGCTGGATTAAAATTTTATCAATCGCGCCCGCAAGGCGGACCGAAGTCGCGATCGTGGCGGAGGCTGGGGACCATTTTTCTGACCGTGTTCACGCGGATCAAATCGAGCGCCGCCGTGATATAGCCGGCGTTTTCCCCCGTGTCGGCGAGAACCTCGCCCCAGGGGTCGACGACGAGGGCGTGGCCGTAGCTCTGTGGCGGTCGTCGTCATGGGCGCCGCACTGGGCCGGAGCGACGATGAAGCAGCCGGTTTCGATGGCCCGGGCGCGCAACAGAACGTGCCAATGGGCGGCGCCGGTCACCTTGGTGAATGCCGAGGGCACCGCGATCAGGCCCGCCCCAGCCTGGGCAAGCGAACGGAAAAGTTGGGGAAATCGCAGGTCGTAGCACAGCGTCATCCCGAGCGGCCCCCACGGGGTCGGGGCCAGGCAGGCCCTTTTTCCGGCCTCGAAGGTCGCCGATTCCCGGTAGGATTCGCGGTTCGGAAGATCGACGTCGAACAGGTGAATTTTGTCGTAGGAGGCGACGATCCGGCCCCCGTCGTCGAGCAACAGGGAACGGTTGGCGACGCGGCCGCCCGAGGCCCCGCGCAGGGGCAACGAGCCGACCAGTAGCCAGGCCCCGGTTTCGGCCGCCAGCGCCTGGAAGGCGATGACCGCGGGGTGGGCGTCGGGCGCCGCGGCGTGAGCCCGGATGACCTCGGCGCGTTGGCTCATCAAGGCGACGTTTTCCGGCAGGGCGATCAGTTCGGCCCCGGCCGCCCGGGCGGCACGGACCAAGGCCGCGGCCAGATTGGCGTCCATGTCGCCCCCGCTGTTGGTTTGGACGCAGGCGACGGTGAGCGATTTCGACGTCACCGCGGCGCCAGCCGCCGGTCGAGTTCGCCCGAGCGTTCGAGCACCGCCAGTTCGTCGTGGCCGCCGATTCCGACGCCGTCGATGAATATCTGCGGCACCGTGCGGCGGCCGTCGGCGCGGCGCGTCATTTCCTCGCGTTTCGCCGCTTGCCCCGTGACGTTGATTTCGGTGAACCCGACGCCCTTGTCGTGCAGAAGCTTCTTCGCCCGCCAACAAAAGGGGCAGAAAGGCGAGGTAGTCGTCCGTGAAGAACCCTGATTTCAAGCTGAAGCGGCGATTGGGTTTGCGGTGGGGTGCGAGATGTCGCTGAGGAGCGCGGCCAGGATTTGGACAAACAAACGCCTCAGCCATTTGAGGACAAGGCGGTAGTTGTAGCCGGCGCCGGCGAGGATGGCGTTGATCTTGTCGCCGTCGCGGCCTTTGAGGAAGTTGCGCCCCAGCCTGCCATCGCTCTTGAGATGTCCGATCACGGCCTCGACGGCGGAGCGCCGCCTGAGCTCCTTCTTGATCGTCGGCGTGATGCCGCGTTTCTGGCCTGATCTAAAGACGCGGTGTTTGTTGGGGTAATCGTGGCCCTGGTATCCCTTGTCGACATAGATGCGCTCGGCCGATATCCCCGTCCAGCGTTCCATCTCTTCGATCACCTGCCTCAAGGTGTGGCCATCATAGGGATTGCCGTGGAAGGCCTTGACGTGGGCGACGAACTGGCCGCCGGGGGGGCGGGAATTGGTCGCCGCCACGGAGACCTTGCAGCCGAACTCGTACGGCTTGTGCGCCTTCCCTTTGCCGATGCATTCGACCTCGGGCGCGTGGAGCGAATAGACCTTGGGCAAGGGGTCGCGCCGCTTCTGGGTCGACACCCGCTCGGCCAGCCACAAGGGGCGGCGGAAGGTATCCCGTAGGCTCTCCTCCTGGGCCGTCTTGCGGCGGATGTCGCGGACGGTGCGCCCGAGATAGGTCTTGAGCTTGCGCAGGGCCTTGTTGGCCCGCTTGTGCTGTTTGGCATGGCGGTAGCGGCCTTGCATGATCAACGCCCTCTTGCCCAGGCGGGTATAGGACTGACGCAGGGCAATGCCGTGCTCCCGTGCCAGTCGCACCAGCCGCTCGCGGGCTCGTTGCATCAGTTTGGCGGCGGTCGGAAAGGCAATCGCCTTCTCTTGTACGGTGGTGTCCACCGTCACCCGCTCGAGGTCCTTCTCCCGCAGCGCCCCCACCCGGTGGGCCACGGCCAGGCTCTCCTGGAATACCTTCTCCAAACCTTCCGGCCCGATCCGGTCCCGCCACCGGGTCATCGACGAGCGCTCCATGGGCAGCTCATGCTGAAAGTACTCTTCGCCGCAGAAGCACTGGAAGTATGGGTCGTAGACCCAGCGCTCGCAGACCTCCTCATCCGAGAGATCGAACATATGCTTGAGGATGTGCAGCCCAACCATCAACCGCGTCGAGACCCCCGGCCGACCCTCCTCCGAATACAAGGCTTCATAGGTCTCGTCGAAGAAAGTCCACGCGATCCGGCCCCCCAACACCACCAACTCGTGGCGCAGGTTGATGATGTTTTCGAACCGCGAGCGGAACAGGTCCTCTATTCCCGATGACACCTTGCGCGATGGCTTCATCACAGTTCTCCAATCCCAATCGACGGGAGCGGAGAATCACGTTCCGCAACGGAAGGGAATCCCCAAAATCAATTATTTCAAATCACAAGCTTTTCAGGCCCAAAACCCGTTTTCTTGCAAATCCGATTACTTCGCCAAACCGAAAGAGCTACCAACATCAGCCGCTTACGCGTTCTTCACGGGCGACGAGGTATACATCTCGATCTTGGCCACGGCGGGACCTTTCTTGGGAGGGGCATCGCCCACGGTTGACTTGTCCTTGGACGGGAGCGCCCGCGCCAAGGCCAGCACCGAGACGGCGCGGGCGCCGGCGCGGTTCAGGATCTTGGCGCATTCCTCGACCGTGGCGCCGGTCGTGAGAACGTCGTCGATCAAGAGCACCCTGCGGTCGGCGATCCGATCGCGCCGGCGGGGCGCCACGGTGAAGGCGCCGCGCACGTTCCTAACCCGCTCCTAGGGGATCAAGCCGACCTGGCTGGGGGTCGCTCGCACCCGCCGCAACACGTCGGGCACGGCCGGGACGCCGCTGAGGTCGGCCAAGCGGAGAGCCAAGACCGCGGCCTGATTGAAGCGCCTCCCGAACATGCGCCATCGGTGCAACGGCATCGGCACGATCACGCCGGCCTCGGCGAGCAGTTCTTTTCCGGCGTGAAAGAGCCAGGCCGCGAACGTCGGCGCCGCGAAGGTGCGGTCGTAATACTTGAAGCCGATGATCATCCGCTGCCCCACGTCACTGTAACACATCACCGCCCGGGCCCGCTCGTAGGCGCGTGGCCCGCGGGCGCAGGCAGCGCAGATCGCGTCGGGGCCGAGGTCGTACTCGAAGGGAAAGCCGCAGCGGGCGCAATAGGGCGGGGCGACGAAATCCACTCCCGACCAGCAGGCCGGACACAAACACTCCGGGGCCGCGACGATCGTATCGCAGGCCAGGTAGCGGGGCGGCAGAACGGCGTCGAGAACCGCGTCCAAACCGCGTCGAATCACGGCGCCGGAAACCAACGATGACATCACCCCATATGGATCACCGCCGCAACCCCCGTCAAGCGATGACTGACGTAGGCAACATGCGGAATCGGTCCCCGAAAGCATCCGCGGGGCGATGGTGGATGTCAGGATTCAGAATTTGTGGTGCCCGGAGGGTGGGCAATGTCCCGGCTGATGTTGAAAAAGTGAGGTAGGCGTCATTCGCCCGTTAGGCTCTGGGTGTTGAATCCATCAAGGAGAACGACGCCATGACCAAGACTACACGGAACAGCCGCCTTTCGAAACTGTTGGAGATCCCGCTTCCGCTGTTGCCGCCGGCCTTGCCGGAGGCTTTTGATGATCTGCGCATGAGCGTGGATCGCTTTTGCCTGTTGGCCGGGGTGGAGACCCTGGGCGAGATGCTGGACGAGGATAGCGAGGTGCTCTGCGGAGCGCGCCACGCCCGCACGGCCGAGCGGCAGGGCCATCGCTGGGGGACAACCCAGAGCGAGATTGCCTATCACGGGGGCAAGGTGAAGCTGACGCGCCCGCGGGTGCGCGATCTTGCGGGCAAGGAGATGAGCTTGCCGAGCTGGGAGTTGCTCTCGGACCCGGCGCTTTTGCAGTCCTGGGCGATGAACATCATGCTGCTTACGGTTTCGACCCGCAAGTACGCGGGCGCCGTGCGCCTGCCCGGCGAGGCCAGCGGCGACTTGCCGGCACGCGCGGGCGATGCGACCTCGAAGTCCGCGGTCTCGCGGCGCTTCGTGGCCATGACGCGCAAGAAGCTGAAGGCCTTCCTGGCCAGCGACCTTTCGGATCTCGATCTCCTGGTCATCCAGATCGACGGGCTGCACGTCGGCGATCACGTGTTGCTGGCAGCTATTGGCATCGACGGCGCGGGCGAGAAGCATGTTCTAGGCCTGGCCGAAGGTGCCACGGAGAATGCCGCCACGGTGCAGGCGCTGCTCGACAACCTGACCGCCCGCGGCCTCGACCCGGAAGTGCCCCGGCTCTTCATCGTCGACGGCGCCAAGGCGCTCTCCAAGGCGATCAAGCGGACCTTCAGGCCGGTGGCCGCCCTCCAGCGCTGCCAGGTCCACAAGGGCCGCAACATCATCGAGCGCCTCGACGAAAGCCTTCATGCCGGCGTCAAGAAGGCGCTCAGGCAAGCCTGGGACCAAGACGATGCCGAGAAAGCCGAACGCCTCATGAAGAACCTGGCGCGCCGCCTGGAGACCGAGGCCCCCGGCGTTTCGGCTTCCATCCTGGAGGGCCTGGATGAGATCCTCACCGTGATCCGCTTGGGCCTGCCGCCCAAGCTCAGGCGCTCCTTGGCCTGCACCAACGCCATCGAGAATGCCTTGGGAACGGTCAGGATGGTGCAGCACAATGTCAAGCGCTGGCGCAACGCCGAGATGGCCTTGCGATGGACCGCCGCCGGCCTCCTGGAAGCCCAAAAGACCTCCGTCGCCTCAAGGCCTACCGGCAACTCCCCATCCTCAGAGCTGCCCTCGAGGATCACGTGAAAAAGGCAAAAGCGAAAAGCGCCATTGAAACCATCAAAGAGGCCGCCTGGCCTCGAAGCCCAACCATGCCTGCCTCGCCTTTTTCAACAGAGCATGGGACATCGCCCAGCGCCGTGGCGATAATGATGGCGCCGACGAATTGGACAATGGTCGTTCCAAACAACACGTCCATCATTGTCTTGCGCTTCCAATCTCTCCGGGTGAGCGCTCAGTATGGCCGCCGCCAACTTCCGTCACGGATCAATACACGACCAGAATCTCGAAGCGTCCACCCGACCCGTTGGGCTGGGAGTCATTGAAGGTTTGGAATCCCTCGAACTGTAGCTGAACGTACTGCCAGAGCGCCTGCTGCAACTGAAAGCCGAGGCCAATTGCATCGTTTCCGGCCCCGGAAAAATCCTTCTTCGTCGCCAATTCGAGGACCAGATTTCGCCGGCGACCATCCCAAAATGCCTGATAACCGACGGCGAATCCGAAGTCGTCATTGACGAACGGATTGATTTCGGCGCCATAGGTGCTGAGATTCGGCGACGCGAAGAGGACCCCCGCCGTCACGGATCAATACACGACCAGAATCTCGAAGTGTCCACCCGACCCGTTGGGCTGGGAGTCATTGAAGGTTTGGAATCCCTCGAACTGTAGCTGAACGTACTGCCAGAGCGCCTGCTGCAACTGGAAGCCGAGGCCAATTGCATCGTTTCCGGCCCCGGAAAAATCCTTCTTCGTCGCCAATTCGAGGACCAGATTTCGCCGGCGACCATCCCAAAATGCCTGATAACCGACGGCGAATCCGAAGTCGTCATTGACGAACGGATTGATTTCGGCGCCATAGGTGCTGAGATTCGGCGACGCGAAGAGGACCCCCGTGTTGGCCAGGGGGCCGCCGAGGACCACCTCTCGCCCGGCCTGGGTAAAGTTTCCGACCGCCACATACGGATTGAAATAGGCGATATCGTTCGAGCCCACCGGGGTGATCGAGAATTCGCCCGTGAACAACGTGCCGTCGCCCACCACGTTGCCGGCGACCTCTTCGTCCAAGGCAAATAAACTGTTGACACGGAATGCCGTGCTCATGCCGCCCAAGGCCTTAATTCGCTGGATCGCCGCGCCGCCGATATAGAACGCGTCTCCCGTATCGTCGGGCGCGTTGTCATTGATGTAGATCATGTCCAGGTTGAACGTGCTGACGGGTGCATCGACGGCGGTGAACAACGTGTAAATATTGGGATCCGCACCGCGGTTGTCGTCGTTTCGATCGATCCGGTCCCACCCCCACATTCCGGAAATCCGCAGGTTCGACGTGTGTGGGAAAGGGATGTTGTTGCGGACAAAGCCGACCGAATCGAGCGTATCGTTGAGGAGGATTCCTTCCTGGAAGGTGAAGAGTTGGCGGCCGACCGTGAAACCAAAATCGATAGGCTTGAAGCCCCCGATATCCAAATTCGGCACCAGGCTGCCAATGTCGCCCTCGAAGAACAAGTTCTCGATGTCGATGTTGGTTTCGTCGTCGATATCGTCGTTGGTAGCGCCGCTAAAAGTATAGCGGGTGAAGCAATCCGGCTCATTGTTGTCGGTCGGCCTGAAACCCAGAAGAATCTTTTCCGTTCCGGTCAGTTGCAGGTTGAAAAAGAGATCCAAACGGTTGGCGATCTCGGTCTCCCGTTTATTGCCACGGGTTCCGTCGTCGAACGATTGCAGCGTCAAGCGGTTTATGAAGTAGGTCCACAGGCGCGGTTGCCAGACAGCACCTATGAGAGGAACCTCGAAACCGGCGTCGAGTTGTCCCGTATCAAGGAAACCGTCTCCGACCTCCAGCGCCAGGCCCGGGCGGTCCGGAATTTCTCCGAGGCCCTGGAACGGAACGTATTCGTCCTTCAACGCCTCGACGTGCACGGGTTCGCCGAGCGGCCAGAACCAGTCGTACCTAGCCGCCGTAGTGTCCGCCCTCATCAGCATACGCGGAGGAACCAGCCAAGCCGACAATCATGAACGCGAAAACAGCCAACCGCGACCACGGATGACGGCCACGCCAGCGGCAAGTGTCCATTTTCAACTCTCCCCCAATTTACCTAACTTCGCCGCGTTGCGGCCAAGCTCAATGTATGTCGAATTCCCGCTCACGTTCCCACAGTACCTGCGCCCCGGCGATCACGGCGTCGCCAGTCTCTCGCGGCGTCATTCCGTAGTCGAATCCGACGTCTTGAATGGCCACGACGAGGTTGATCGGGATTGGTTGCGAGATCAGCTTGACCACCGCTCGATAGGGGCCCTTGCCGGTCAACGCATCACCGTCCACGACATAGTTTGCCCACCGCACGCCGAGCGGATTAATACCCTTCTTGTGGTTGTGCTCCGTCGCCGGCTCGCCGGTGAATACCAAGGATACCGTGGATGGCAGCACCCGCGGCAGGGCCGTCACCGGATAGGGAATCGGGATCACGTGCTCGATCTCGCCACCGCGGCCGTTCTGGGTGACGAAGATCGACTGGATGCTGTACAGATAGGGGTCCAGTTCGATTTCGCCGGCATGCACATAGGCGGAATGACCGTCCCGCACGTCGCCATTCGGATCGCGGTCGCCAGAGACGAAGACCACGTTGCCGTCTCGCCATCCGTCACCGTTACCTCGAGCCAGATCAAGCGCTCGCCGGTAAAGCCCGTCGGCACGTTGTGGCCGTCGGTGAGGTTTTTCAGCTGGATGCTGAATTCGATGCCACCCGCGTCCGCGCGCTCGGTGACGATTTTGCCGAGTCCGTAGCCGTTTCGCAGCACCTCGAACCGCTGTTCGGTTGCCCAGTCGAGACGTTCGAGCTGCTCATCAATGATCTTGCGGGCATCATGGCGAGCTTGGATGGACCGCCAATGCGCCGGAAACTTACTTTTGTCGGGGCGGGGGTCGGTCTTCTCGAACGCATCGGTGCCCCAGCCGGCGTCAACGTCGAACTCCAGCCATTGCTCCAACGTCGCCATCTGCTGCGCCTCGGCGTTGTGCGGGAAGATGCCGGGATGGATCAGCGAATAGTCGGGACCGGCGAAAAAGTGATTGGTGATCTTGCGGGACTCGGTTGCCTGATCGCCGATCATCGCCGCCGGGCCAAATTCATAGCCCGACGCCACGCCCTGAATCTTGCCCATGTGACAATCCTGGCAGGTTTCGCCGCGCGCCGCCGCGGGTGAAACCCGGTATTCGCTGAAAGCCTCTTCGAGCCGAAACCCGTTGAACAGCGTCACGTCGTGGCAGGTGCCGCACGTGGGCGACGATATATTTGCGAACTGCTCGACCACTCTGTGAATCTGGCGACCGGATTCCTCGGGATCGGTGACGACCCCCCGGTAGATGTGCGAGTTGTCAAGGACCCGCGCCAGTTCCTCGTTGCCCTTGGGTCCGAAGACGGGTTCGGTTAATCCGCCTTCCACGAGAGCCAGTCGGCCGCTTGCCTTATTATAGTTTTTGTTGATGCGGTGGCAGACCACGCAGGTGATGCCTTCGCGTGACGTCGGATGTCGCGTCAGATTGGAATCGAACGAGTTTTCACCCAGATTGGCGCCCACCTGGTTGTGACATCTAAGGCAGAAATCACCGTTCGAGCCATTGGCCAACTCGTTGATCTTGTTGTTCAACGACATATAGACAGGGCTGAGCTGCGAATAGGCATGTTGGGATACGGCCCCATTCCTTATATTGCTTCGGGTGGCAAGTGGCGCACGTTCCCGCGGAATGGATACCGGTTTTCCGCGAACAGAGCCGCGTGTTGGTCCTCGGCCGACACCGAGTCTTCGGCGACAGCCTCAACTTCATCCTCGTCCGTGGTCGGTTCTTCTTCGTCGAAGGTGATCTCATCATCGTCGAAGGTGATTTCATCATCTAGGTCGTCTTCGCTTTGCGCAAGCTGGTGCGGTGGCGCTCCGGATGCGTCTCCCGCCGGGGATGGTTCTAATTCGGCGGCGTCCGTTGGGCCTGGAAAAGTCGCGAAAGCCAACGCGACGGCGAACAAGAGTGGGGACAGAAAATGTCGGTGGCGACGAACGAAAACACCATGGAACAGACATAGCAGTGCCTCAATTGGTCGGGGTGTTCGACTCATGTATCCACGCTCCTTATGTCCAGGGTGGGCCGCACTCAATCCCTGTTGGCATCCAACACTCTCCTCGATAAATCGGGTTCCTCGAGATTCGCCCGCTAACTCACTAATATAGTGAGAATTCTAAGC
>CBDCME010000038.1:0-70962 GCA_965218865.1 Alphaproteobacteria bacterium | reverse complement strand
ATTCCCTGTCGCCCCGGCGTGCCGACGAGACGTCGGAAAACGTCGTTCGCCTGCCCGAGCGCGAGAAGGTGGCGGCGCACAATGACGATGATTTTTCGGACGTCCAGGATCCCGTGCTGGCGCGGGGCCTCAAACGGATCAAGGAACAAGATCCCAATTTCAATCGGGTGGAATTCGTCCAGGGCGCCCGTGCCGCCTTCGAGATGATCGTCGATGCCTTCGCGGCGGCGGATAATGCCCGATTGCGGCCGTTGCTGAACGATTCGGTTTACGAACTATTCTCCGGTGCCATCGAGGAACGAACAACGGCCGGGGAAAAACTCGAAACAACGTTGGTGGGGGTGCGCGAAAGCGAAATCGTCGAAGCTGGGCTTCGCGGTGGCATGGCCCGGGTCACGGTCCGCTTCGTCAGTGATCAAATCAATCTACAGCGTGATTCGGCCGACCGAATAGTTGAAGGCGATCCCGGCGAACCGACCGAAATTATCGATCTGTGGACTTTTGGTCGCGACACGCGCTCGCACGATCCCAATTGGCAATTGGCGGCCACGCGCGGCGACGACTAGGACCGGCGCCGACTCGAATTCAGCAGCCAATCCGCGGCACCCCGTGATGCACCGTGTTCTCGCAACCATTGCGGGGTTCGGCGTTTTCGTCCTCGCAGCCTGCGCCCCCGAACCCACGGGCCCGGAACGGGCCGAGTTTGTCCGTACGACCTTCGCCGATCTCGACGGATGGCAGGCCGATCGGCAGGCCTCGGCGCTGGCCGCCCTACGGCGATCCTGTGCGCTCCTAACCCGGCTTCCCGACGCGCACGTGGTCGGCGACGACGGATTGGCCGGGACGGCGGCCGAGTGGCGGCCTATCTGCGCCGCAGCGGAGAGAGTCCCGACCGACAGCGACGCCGCGGCGCGTGAATTTTTCGTTACCTGGTTCGTCCCCTATTGGGTGAACGGCCGCCAGGGTCAAAAGGGCCTGTTTACCGGCTACTTCGAACCTCTCTTGCGCGGCGCGCGCCGCGCCGACCGGCAATTCAAGGTGCCGCTCTACGGTCCACCCGACGATCTCGTCAAGCTCGACCTGGGGCAATTTCGCACCGATCTTCGTGGCCAACGGACCGCCGGCCGGGTCGTCAACGGGTCCTTGCGGCCGTATCCCGACCGCGGCGCGATCGATGCCGGAGCCTTGACCGGCCAGTCGGCGGAAATCGTCTGGGTCGACGATCCAATCGACGCGTTCTTGTTGCACGTGCAGGGATCGGGTCGGGTGCTCCTTAAGGACGGATCGGTCCTGCGGCTCGGCTACGCCGCCTCGAACGGCCATCGCTATGTCTCGATCGGTCGAGAGCTCGTCGAACGCGGTGCCTTGTCGCCCGAGGAGGCGGACTGGCCCGCGATCCGGGCTTGGATGGATCGCCACCCCGACGAGATTCCCGCGTTGCTCGCGAGTAATCCCTCGTACGTCTTTTTCAGGGTTATCGAGGGCGACGGCCCGATCGGCGCCCAGGGCGCCGTGCTTACGGCCGGGCGGAGTCTCGCCGTCGATCCGCGCTTCGTGCCGCTGGGGGTTCCTGTATGGCTCGACGCCATGGTGCCGGTGGCGGAGAAGGAGCGCCCCGACATCCGCTTGCAACGTCTCATGGTCGCCCAGGATACTGGCGGGGCCATCAAGGGAGTGGTTCGGGGCGACGTCTTTTGGGGGCACGGCGCCGAGGCCGAGTCGATAGCCGGTCGGATGAAACATCGGGGGCGCTACGCGATCCTGTTACCGAAAGCCGTTGCGGGCGGTGACGTCGGTGCCTAGACCTAGGCTTTGGGCAATGGTATGCCGGGCGTTGGCAACGCCGTGGTCGGGGGGATCGGGTGCCGGTGGCGAGTCCACGCGCTCGCACCGGTCCCACGGCCGTGCCGCGATCGCGAATTTAGGCCAATCCGAAGAGGTCGAAAAGGCATGGCGGCGAGCGCCAACCCGTCGAATGAAGATGCGCCCCCCGGCGGACGGCGGGTGGTTCTGTTTGCCACCTGTCTTGTCGATCTTTTTCGCCCCAGCGTCGGGTTCGCAGCCGTCCGGTTGCTCGAGAACGCGGGCTGCACCGTATCGGCGCCGCTCGCGACCTGTTGTGGTCAGCCCGCCTACAACGCCGGTGACCGAGTCACCGCCCGGCGCTTGGCCAGGGCGGTCATCGCCGCCTTCGCGGGGGCGGAGTACGTGGTCGTGCCGTCGGGATCCTGCGCGGCCATGCTCAAGGTGCATTATCCGGCGTTGTTCGTGGACGACGCCGAGATGCGTGAAAAAGCGGCGACGCTCGCCGGGCGGGTTCACGAACTTGCGAGCTTTCTCTCCGACGTCCTCGAAATTGGTGCCGTCGAGGCTGGTTACGATGGCACCGCGACCTATCACGATGGCTGCTCCGGTCTGCGCGAGCTCGGCGTCCAGCGCCAACCCCGCGCGTTGTTGAATAACGTCAGGGGCCTGCGGCTGATGGAATTGCCGGGTGCGGAGGAGTGTTGCGGGTTCGGCGGAACTTTCTGTGTCAAGTATCCGGACATCTCCTTGCGCATGGTTTCGGTGAAGACGGCCGCGATCATGGCCACCGGTGCCGATACGCTACTGGCCGGAGATCTCGGCTGCCTGCTCAACATCGCCGGACGGCTCAGGCGGCAGGGCGCCGAGGTGCGGGTGCGCCATTTCGCCGAGGTCTTGGCCGGCATGACCGGTTCACCGCCTATCGGCGCCCCGGCGAAGAACTGATCGAGCGGATGCGGGAAGAGGGGTATGCGGATTTGCCGGTCGACGCGGCGTTCGACGCGGGCGTTGCCCGCGCCCTGGCCGACGAGCAATTGCAAGCCGCGCTCTTCCGCCTCAAGGAAGGGTTCGTCGAGAAGCGCCGCCGGGCGGTGGCCCGAATGCCGGAATTCGACGCCTTGCGCGACGCCGCCCGCGCCATCAAGGACGAGGTGCTGACGCACCTCGATTTCTACCTCGAACGCTTCGAGGCCAAGGTGGTCGAGTCCGGTGGCGAGGTCCATTGGTGCCCGGACGCCGAATCGGCCCGTCGGACGGTGCTGCGGCTCTGCCGCGCCGCCAACGCCCGGACCGTAACCAAGGCGAAGTCGATGATCGTCGAGGAAATCAGCCTCAATCCCCATCTCGAGGCGAACGGGATCATACCCGTGGAAACGGACCTTGGGGAATACATCATTCAACTCGCGGGAGAGCCGCCGAGTCACATTATTGCCCCGGCGATCCACAAGACTCGCGAGCAGGTGGCCGATCTTTTCGCCGCCGCCCACGCGCGGGAGGGCGGCGCCAAAATTCACGATGACCCGCAAGCCATGGTGCGCGAGGCGCGGGCGGTATTGCGCCAGAGATTTATGAGCGCCGAGGTCGGGATCACCGGGGCCAATCTACTCGTCGCCGAAACCGGTTCCGCCGTGATCGTGACGAACGAGGGCAACGGTGATCTGACCCAGACCTTGCCCGCCATGCACATCGTCCTCGCCAGTTTGGAGAAGCTGGTGCCCACACTCGAGGACGCGGCGACGATCCTGCGGGTTTTGACTCGCTCGGCGACGGGGCAGGAAGCCACCGCCTACACGACCCTCGCGACCGGCCCCCGGCGGCCGGGCGATCTCGACGGTCCGGAGGCCTTTCACGTCGTTCTTGTCGACAATGGCCGCAGCGCTTTGCTCGGCACCGAATTTCAGGAAATTCTGCGCTGCATCCGTTGCGGGGCTTGCCTCGGGCATTGCCCGGTTTACGCGGCGATCGGAGGGCACGCCTACGGTTCGGTATATTCGGGTCCGATGGGGGCTGTGCTGACCCCGGCCCTGGCTGGGTTGGCGGCGGCCCACGACCTGCCCGAGGCTTCGACGTTTTGCGGCCGCTGCGAGAGCATCTGCCCGGTGCGTATTCCGTTGCCGAAAATGTTGCGCGCCTGGCGTCAACGGGGATTTGAGCGGCATCTTGCGCCACCGCGTCAACGAACCCTCCTCGCGTCTTGGGCTTGGCTCGCGGCGCGGCCGCGTCTTTACCAGGCGATCACCGGGGCGGCGAGCCGCGTTCTGGCCTTCGCGGGACGGCGACGAGGAGCATTCCGACGCCTTCCCCTTGCCACCGCGTGGACCGAGGGGCGCGACATGCCGGCGCCCGAGGGCGGCACATTCCACCGGGCTTGGGCGCGGTGCGGGCGTGCCACGAGGGGCTGATGGAAGAAGGTAACGAGGAGTCCCGCCGCCGGATCCTGGATGCCGTCCGTGGCGCGCTCGGCCGCGGCCCCTTGACGAAGCAGCAGCGGGCGGTGATCGAGTCCCGCTTGCTGGAACCCGTGGCGACGGTCGTCCCCGCTCGGGGTCAACTGAATGTATCGGGCAGGCGGGACTTGTTCGTGGCCATGGCGAAGGAGGCGGCGGCCACGGTTACCCCGGTGGCGAGCCTTGCCGCGGCGCCGGGAACGTTGGCGGAATTCCTTAGCGCTCACGATTTGCCGAATCGGGGCGTTTTGGCGCCCGATCCCGATCTCGAAGCAATCCCCTGGCATTACGTGAAACGCCTCGATCTCCGTCGTGGCAAGGCCAAGGACGAAGATGCCTTCAGCGTTACCGGCGCCTTTGCGGGTATCGCCGAGAGCGGTACACTGATGTTGTTGTCCGGCCCCGCGAGTCCGACGACGCTGAATTTTATGCCGCTGGCCCACGTCGTGATCCTGATGGCGAAGCGGATCGTCGGAACCTACGAGGAGGCCTGGGCGCGGCTGAGGGCGCGAGGAAAAGGCATGCCCCGAAACGTGAATTTCATTACCGGACCGTCGCGCACCGCCGACATCGAGCAGACGATGCAGATCGGCGCCCACGGACCTCGGTACCTGCACATCGTATTGGTCGATGGCCGCCCGTAAACCCCCTGTCGCGCGGCCCGGAAGACACGGGGAGGGCATCGGCAACGACGAACTCAGCCTCTGGCGCGAGGTCGTGCGCGACGTACGACCGCTGGCCGGGCGCGGCGCCGGGCCACAATCCACCGCACCCCCCGCACCGGCCGCCGAAACCGGCGGTTCGACGGCGGAGGCGCGGTTACGGCGCGAGCCGATCTCGGTCCCCCCGCCACGCCGATCGGGCGCCGCGCCTGGACTGGATAAGCGCAGCGCCCAGCGATTGCGGCGCGGGCAATACCCGATCGAGGCGAGAATCGATTTGCACGGTGTGACCCAGCAGGAAGCCCACGCGGCGCTGAGCGCGTTTGTGATGTCCACACACGAGGCCTCGAAGCGTTGCCTTTTGGTGATCACGGGCAAGGGACTTGGCCGGGCCGAGGGTGGGGTACTGCGGCAAATGGTTCCGCGATGGCTCGACCAGGCGCCGTTGCGCGATCGTGTCCTGGCCGTTATACCGGCCCAGCCGCGGCACGGAGGAAGCGGGGCGCTGTATGTCCTGCTTCGCAGGAAACGCTAAACGAGGCTGTCCGATAACTCGCCTATCGATCGGGGCAATCCACGGAAAAGAGTATGGCTTCCCTGAAAGTCAGGACGCAGACGATAATCGCGGTCGAACTATGGATCCGGTAACGCGTCCATGGCGATGTCCCATGCTCTGTTGAAAAAGGCGAGGCAGGCATGGTTGGGCTTCGAGGCTAGGCGGCCTCTTTGATGGTTTCAATGGCGCTTTTCGCTTTTGCCTTTTTCACGTGATCCTCGAGGGCAGCTCTGAGGATGGGGAGTTGCCGGTAGGCCTTGAGGCGACGGAGGTCTTTTGGGCTTCCAGGAGGCCGGCGGCGGTCCATCGCAAGGCCATCTCGGCGTTGCGCCAGCGCTTGACATTGTGCTGCACCATCCTGACCGTTCCCAAGGCATTCTCGATGGCGTTGGTGCAGGCCAAGGAGCGCCTGAGCTTGGGCGGCAGGCCCAAGCGGATCACGGTGAGGATCTCATCCAGGCCCTCCAGGATGGAAGCCGAAACGCCGGGGGCCTCGGTCTCCAGGCGGCGCGCCAGGTTCTTCATGAGGCGTTCGGCTTTCTCGGCATCGTCTTGGTCCCAGGCTTGCCTGAGCGCCTTCTTGACGCCGGCATGAAGGCTTTCGTCGAGGCGCTCGATGATGTTGCGGCCCTTGTGGACCTGGCAGCGCTGGAGGGCGGCCACCGGCCCGAAGGTCCGCTTGATCGCCTTGGAGAGCGCCTTGGCGCCGTCGACGATGAAGAGCCGGGGCACTTCCGGGTCGAGGCCGCGGGCGGTCAGGTTGTCGAGCAGCGCCTGCACCGTGGCGGCATTCTCCGTGGCACCTTCGGCCAGGCCTAGAACATGCTTCTCGCCCGCGCCGTCGATGCCAATAGCTGCCAGCAACACGTGATCGCCGACGTGCAGCCCGTCGATCTGGATGACCAGGAGATCGAGATCCGAAAGGTCGCTGGCCAGGAAGGCCTTCAGCTTCTTGCGCGTCATGGCCACGAAGCGCCGCGAGACCGCGGACTTCGAGGTCGCATCGCCCGCGCGTGCCGGCAAGTCGCCGCTGGCCTCGCCGGGCAGGCGCACGGCGCGCGCGTACTTGCGGGTCGAAACCGTAAGCAGCATGATGTTCATCGCCCAGGACTGCAAAAGCGCCGGGTCCGAGAGCAACTCCCAGCTCGGCAAGCTCATCTCCTTGCCCGCAAGATCGCGCACCCGCGGGCGCGTCAGCTTCACCTTGCCCCCGTGATAGGCAATCTCGCTCTGGGTTGTCCCCCAGCGATGGCCCTGCCGCTCGGCCGTGCGGGCGTGGCGCGCTCCGCAGAGCACCTCGCTATCCTCGTCCAGCATCTCGCCCAGGGTCTCCACCCCGGCCAACAGGCAAAAGCGATCCACGCTCATGCGCAGATCATCAAAAGCCTCCGGCAAGGCCGGCGGCAACAGCGGAAGCGGGATCTCCAACAGTTTCGAAAGGCGGCTGTTCCGTGTAGTCTTGGTCATGGCGTCGTTCTCCTTGATGGATTCAACACCCAGAGCCTAACGGTTCCAGGCGAATGACGCCTACCTCACTTTTTCAACATCAGCCGGGACATTGCCCGCGTCCTCCCTTCGCCGGCTCCGCCGCGGATCCGGTCGAAGATTTCGCCGCGCTTTTTCTTGTCGGCGGCCGATGGTCTCTTCTCGTCTCGGGTTTTTTCCGTCTCGATGCCGAGAACGTACCGAGTCGTGTTTCTGGTTTGCTGGATTCCGACGATTCCGATCAGTCCGGTAAAGGGATCGAGGACGGACCTACCATCGCTGTAGAAGGCCTCCATTGAGGTTTTCCCGGGTTGGTATCCCCTGATGATCGAAAGCCGTTCGAGGTTGGCCGGCCGCCGCAACGGCTCCAACCCGGGGGTGGCCGTTTTCGCGCTATTTTCCGGGTCCCGCTCGTGACGGGCACCCTAGGCGACGAGCATTTCGCGAATGGCGCCATGGCCGCGCAAACGTGCCAGCACCAGCGCGGTGTCGCCGTCGAGGTCCCGGGCCTGGATGTCGGCGCCGTGGGAGAGCAGCAATTCGACGATAGCGGCGTGACCGTTGAACGCCGCCGTATGCAAGGGAGTCCAGCCATCGGTGTCCGGGACCTCGACCTTGGCGCCGCGGGAAAGCAGGAACGCAGCCACCCTCTCGTGGCCCTCGAAGACCGTGTGGTGTAAGGCCGTCCAGCCCGCCGCGTCGGCTCTGTCTACCTCGTCTCCCTCCTCGACGAGATTTTTCACGGCCGCGAAATCCCCATTTCTGGCGGCGCGCTGGAGCGCCGTCAGGCTCGTCGTTGCGCGGACGCCCTGATTCGTTTCGGTTGGCGCCGGGGCTTGCGGCGCGCAGCAGGCGAGAACGGCGGCGCAAATCAGGGATCGGACGCCGAACCACCAGCCGCCGTCGACCATGCCGATTTTTGCCTGACAGCGTCGACGATGAGGTTTGCAAATCATACCGAATTCGAGCAACACCAAGAACATATGTTCGATTCTCGTATCGAAACGGTGCTCCGTGCTCAACCCCAATGGTATTCACGCTACCGCGATCATCCGCCGAATTCCCCCGACCTTCACGTCGGCCTGTTGCGGCCAGGTGTCAGGGCGCGTAATTTGGCCGGGCGGTCCGATCAGGCGCACCGGGCCACGGTAAACGCAATGGGGATGCAATTGCGGAATACACCTTGGAGGAAAGCGAGGTTTCCATGAACAGGAATGTGCTTCTGCCGTCGATCCTGATTTTAGCGTTGTTAGTCGGCCTGCCGGTTTTGGCGGCGCCCGATCGGGTGAAGATGATGAAAATTTTCGCTACGGTCGATTTCAACCACGACGGATTCATCGACGGGGATGAGGCCAACCAACATCACGCGGACCATTTCGCCACGGCCGACAGCAACGGAGATGGAAATGTGAGTCGCGAAGAACACGACGCGGCGATGTTGAACATGAGGCGGAAAATGAGGGGAGATCCGGCGGCCAAGACGCAGGAAACCATGGCCGCGGAGCCCGACCAATCGATGATGAATACGAAGTCGGCCGAGGGAACGCCAGGACCCAAGGGGAAGGACATGGGGGGCCGTCTGGCGAAGCACTTCGGGGCCATGGACGATGACGAGGACGGCTCGCTGTCGAAGGCCGAATTCATGAACAGCCACGACAAGCATTTTCTTTCCAGGGACCGGGACGGGGATGGCAAGATTTCGGTCTCCGAATTCATCTCCATGCACAATTTCTGACAGTCTGTCCGAAAATGCGCGTCCGCGCATTTTTTGTGTCTGTTCCGGCCCTCTCCCCCTCCCGGCCACCCACGAGAGTATGCTGATATGGGTGGCCGGGAGGGGGAGAGGGCCGGCGCCGCGAGTTTTCGAACAGACTGTGAGCGGGAACGGATCCGTATCTTGTGTGGCTTGAATGCACTCGGGCCGTGGCCCCGGGGGAAGAACGAGCGCTGGTTTTCATACGACGTCAAGCAGGGTTTCCGCCCACTTCCTGGTCCAAATCGTGAACATCCGGTTGGCGAGTGTCGGAAAATTTTACAGTTTCCCCCAGGACCAATGATTTTCCTTAAGTGCCTGAAAAAAAACAAACATTTCCGGTGCAAGTCCCCTAATTGCGAGTCGAGACGCCGAATATGCGCGGTGAAAATCGGAAAAGTGTCGGATTTCATTACAGTCGCCCAGCGCCCGGCGTTTGCCGGTAAACCATTGATTATAAATCATTTATCAAGTATCTCCGGGCAAGATTCCGACGACGAACTGTCGGTGGATTTTACAGTTTGTCGTCAACGGTGCGGGGTCAAAACGGTTAAGTCATTGGATAGGCGACATTTTTTAAATTCGACATGAAATTTGCTAGAATATGTTGTAGCCTCCAATATTCAGGTGTTGGGGGAGTACATGCGCGGCAAAGTGATGACGGCGCCGAGGATCGGAGAGTTTGAATGAAAATGCGTAGGATTTTTTCAGCTGCAAAACTGTTTTCCGCGGTCGCGATCGTGGCCTTGGTTCCACGGGTCGCCATGGCCGACGAATTTGACCCCCTTAATGTCAGCGAAATCGGCAATTATCTTCTGATCGGTACGGGGTCCGGCGAAGTTGCCGTTCCAGTCAAGGTTTCGAATTTCGAAATCGGCGCGCTCAAGAACACGATACCACCGGAATCGAACAAATTTCTCGGACCCGATATGGGGTCCGGCCATCCAGTGCTTCCGGGCAACATAGCTCCGATCGTCCTAAGGATTGATTTTAGTGGCAACGTGGCCGCCACTCATCCTGACGGCACGGTGGACCTCTCAAATACCGGGGTATACGCGGACCCCGCTATCGGCATCCGATGTGCCAATGATAAAATCGACAATGCCGACCTCAATTCTGGCGGTAAAAAGGGTTGCATAATAACAAATTCACCTTCGTTCTTTAACGACCCAAACCAATTTCCGAATACCTTCGATGACGGTCCTCCCGCAGATAGTGTGCAGGTGACGGCTAACGACGCCGTCGGGACCACGGAAATCAATGCAGCCAACAATTTCCCGGGGGTTACGGAGGACTTTGATTTCGAAGCGACCGGCAGCGGTTTGCTTGTCGACCTCTTCGACGCGACAACCGGCGCGAAATTCATCATTCCAGGCTTGGACGCGGCTAACTTTGCGCCAGGTACGGCCACGAACAAAACCTTGGATTTCGGAGCCGATGCCAAACTTGACGCCTCGGATGACGTCTTTACCTTCGAACTCATGTCCGGGCTGAACATCGTCGACCTCATCGCTACTGGAAAGGACCTGCCTCACGATTTCTTGATGGAAAACATGAATTTTGTTGTCGACGGTCCCGCCGACGCAATCGCCATCTTCAGAGTTCCGGACACCGCCAATTTTTTATGTAGCCACTGCAACATGGTCGTCGGGGACGGCGGAATTGGCTTGGGCAACGTCATTTTTGCCTCACTCAACACTACAGCCGGTCAGGGGACTTTCTCAATTGACAATATGATCGTAAACGGGATCGCCTTTTGGGACCCTCAACATGGTGGGTGGCGAGATCGTCTGGAATGACGTCGTGGGTTGCACCCAGCTCATTGCCGATAAGATTAATTTGAACGATGTTCGCTTGACCAAGTGTGGTGGAGATCCCTCGACGGATATCCCGGAATCGACATCGCTCGCCATGACCGCCACCGGATTGGTCGCGTTGTTCTCGCTGTATCGGCGCAAGAATCGAAAGTCTCGAACGGCATAAGCCGCAACGGAATCGCCTTCGAGTTCCAACCGACGATGCGCACCCCGCGGTACGGTCGAGAGACCTATCACGGTGTCCTGTCGGTCCGCTCTGACGGATGACCACCATCATACCGGGAGTACTTGCGGGCCGTGCGGGTCCAGGCTCCCCCGGACCCTCGCCAAGACACCCTTGACCACCAGCGCTGTCCCGAATGACGAGACACGGGAGACTGTCGCCGAATCTGGCGATGTCCCATGCTCTGTTGAAAAAGGCGAGGCAGGCATGGTTGGGCTTCGAGGCTAGGCGGCCTCTTTGATGGTTTCAATGGCGCTTTTCGCTTTTGCCTTTTTCACGTGATCCTCGAGGGCAGCTCTGAGGATGGGGAGTTGCCGGTAGGCCTTGAGGCGACGGAGGTCTTTTGGGCTTCCAGGAGGCCGGCGGCGGTCCATCGCAAGGCCATCTCGGCGTTGCGCCAGCGCTTGACATTGTGCTGCACCATCCTGACCGTTCCCAAGGCATTCTCGATGGCGTTGGTGCAGGCCAAGGAGCGCCTGAGCTTGGGCGGCAGGCCCAAGCGGATCACGGTGAGGATCTCATCCAGGCCCTCCAGGATGGAAGCCGAAACGCCGGGGGCCTCGGTCTCCAGGCGGCGCGCCAGGTTCTTCATGAGGCGTTCGGCTTTCTCGGCATCGTCTTGGTCCCAGGCTTGCCTGAGCGCCTTCTTGACGCCGGCATGAAGGCTTTCGTCGAGGCGCTCGATGATGTTGCGGCCTTGTGGACCTGGCAGCGCTGGAGGGCGGCCACCGGCCCGAAGGTCCGCTTGATCGCCTTGGAGAGCGCCTTGGCGCCGTCGACGATGAAGAGCCGGGGCACTTCCGGGTCGAGGCCGCGGGCGGTCAGGTTGTCGAGCAGCGCCTGCACCGTGGCGGCATTCTCCGTGGCACCTTCGGCCAGGCCTAGAACATGCTTCTCGCCCGCGCCGTCGATGCCAATAGCTGCCAGCAACACGTGATCGCCGACGTGCAGCCCGTCGATCTGGATGACCAGGAGATCGAGATCCGAAAGGTCGCTGGCCAGGAAGGCCTTCAGCTTCTTGCGCGTCATGGCCACGAAGCGCCGCGAGACCGCGGACTTCGAGGTCGCATCGCCCGCGCGTGCCGGCAAGTCGCCGCTGGCCTCGCCGGGCAGGCGCACGGCGCGCGCGTACTTGCGGGTCGAAACCGTAAGCAGCATGATGTTCATCGCCCAGGACTGCAAAAGCGCCGGGTCCGAGAGCAACTCCCAGCTCGGCAAGCTCATCTCCTTGCCCGCAAGATCGCGCACCCGCGGGCGCGTCAGCTTCACCTTGCCCCCGTGATAGGCAATCTCGCTCTGGGTTGTCCCCCAGCGATGGCCCTGCCGCTCGGCCGTGCGGGCGTGGCGCGCTCCGCAGAGCACCTCGCTATCCTCGTCCAGCATCTCGCCCAGGGTCTCCACCCCGGCCAACAGGCAAAAGCGATCCACGCTCATGCGCAGATCATCAAAAGCCTCCGGCAAGGCCGGCGGCAACAGCGGAAGCGGGATCTCCAACAGTTTCGAAAGGCGGCTGTTCCGTGTAGTCTTGGTCATGGCGTCGTTCTCCTTGATGGATTCAACACCCAGAGCCTAACGGTTCCAGGCGAATGACGCCTACCTCACTTTTTCAACATCAGCCGGGACATTGCCCCGAATCTGGCTTTCGCGGGAGAACTGATCAACAAGAACGCCTTGGAACGCTCTAAGCGTGACGCCTATTGCTGGGGGATTGTCGCCAACAGGGCCTTCGCGGCTTGACGTCCGGGGAACGGTGTTGGGTCGGAAATAACTTCCTCGAGAATATTCCGTGCTTCCTCCAGCCGCTGCACTTCGGCGAGGGCACGGGCGTAGTGGTACCGGAAATCGGGATTTATCGGGTTCAGTTGGGTAGCCTTCTCAAGATGGGCAACCGCCTCGCCAGCCTCGCCCCGCCGCAGGTAGACCAACCCTAGCGTATTGACGATCACAGCGTTTTCGGGAACGAGCTCGTTGGCGCGCCGGGCGTGAACGAGCGCCGTGTCGGTCTCGTTTAATTGAACCAAGGCCCAGGCCAAATTATTTTGGGTCATGGCGCTGTCCGGAATTCGCTCGAGCACCTTGGCGTACCGATCTCTTGCCTCGGACCACTTACTCATGGCGATGTAAATGTCGCCCAGCCGAAAACGGGTAACCTCGTCGGTGGGATGTTCCACGAGCCATGCTTCCAGGGTTGCGATGGCATCTTCCGGGTGGCCCGCGAGCAGCTGCGCGTCGGCTACCTTGTTGATCGCCTTCGTCGTGGGGGTGATTTCGGCCAGGCGCGCCAATTCGGCGATGGCGTCGTCGGCCCGATCTTCGGGCGCCGCGAGGCGACCTCTGAAATTGACCACCAATTCTGAGTCCGGTGCAATGCGATCAAGTTGGGCGATCAGGGGCCTGGCGGTTTCGAGATCATTTTCGTTCAAGGCCATTTCGGTTCGCAGCACCATGGCGGCCTGGTGGTCTGGTTTTTCCGATAGGACGATGTCGAGGGCGCCCTTGGCAATATCGGAATCGCCCGCGGCTATCGCCGCTTGGGCAAGTAGGAAATTTCCTTCGATCGAACCGGGTAGTCGTACGGCTACTTGTTGGAAAATTGCCATCGCTTCCGCCGGTTGCTGCCCGTCCATGTGCGCTTTTCCAACGGCAACGAGCAGGGCATCCGACTCCGGCGTAATTTCCAGGCCCTCTTGCGCGACCCTCAAACCAGCCTCCGTGTCACCGTCGTCAAGCAACATTCTCACCAGTTCGATGCGTGGATTGACCGCGTGAGGATGGGAATTCAGCGCTCGTTCCAATATCGCCTTTGCCGCGCCGCGGTCACCCGCCGATAATTCAAGCTGGTAAAATCGCATGAGCGTCGCGAGGTCGTCGGGATTATTCTCCAGGGCATCCCGATAATACCCCCGCGCTTCGTCAATTCGTCCCTGCTTAACCGCGACGTGCGCCAGAACGTGGCAAGCGCCGGGATCGCCCGGACGAATATCCAGAGCTTTCTCGATCGCCTCGCGCCCGGGACCGATTTTCCCCTTCGAGAACCACGCAACCCCCTCGAGAACGAAACCGATGATGGATTGCGGATAGCGTGCCTGAACACCCCGTGATTCTTGGATAGCGGCGTCGAACCTGCTGGTCACCAAGTATTGGACGATCGGGACCAGTTCCCCATGCGGGACACCGGAGTTGGCCTCGATCATGTCCTTGAGCGCACCAAGATCCGGATCCTCGACATTTATGGCGATCCGCGTCATCTTGAGTTGCGATGCGATCGTCCGGTCGGCCGGGGCGAACTCGGCCGCGTCCATCAGGTAAAACAATCCCTTCAGCAGGTCGCCCTTCTTTAATGAAGCCGAGCTTATGAGACGTAATAGTTCGAGGTCGTCCGGATAAATCTCGACCGCGGTCCCTCAGGGTCGAGATTGCCTCGTTGATGGCGCCGTCACGAAGTTGGGTCTGAGCCAACATTTTCAGCTCGGTTTTGTTTCGCGGCGATATCTTGAGGACATGGTCTATGGCATTCCTCGCCGCCCAATGTTTTCCGCCGGCGGTCTTTGCCGCCGCGTCGATCAACAGGCTTGGAATATGGTTCACTCGGGATTTCAGGGAGTTTTGCGCGTATTCCTCCGCCGCCCCGAAATTGCCTTCACTGTAGGCTATGCTGGCGAGCAAATGGTTAGCTGACGGATAGTGAGGAACGTCGGTAATAACGGATTCCAAGTGTTCTTTCGCCTCATCGTTCTTGTTGTTGGCAAACAGAGCCCAGGCCAACCCAACCTTGGGAGCCGGCAAGTCTGGCCGCTTCGCGACAGCGTCGCGGTACGCGGATTCCGCCCGGGCGCCATCGCTTCGGGTGAATGCAATGCTGCCTTCAAGCAACATGACGTCGAGGTCGTCCGCCGCCAGCTGCCGGGCGCGCGCGAGAAACCTCTCGGCGTGTTCATGGTCTCCTTCTTGCAAAACGACATGACCAAGGCCAACAAGAGATTCCACCGAATTCGGGTCTATCTTTAGGGCGGCTCGAAAGGCGTATTTTGCGCGCGATATCTGATCGAGACCGATGAAGGCCTTGCCACGCAATACATTGTTTGTGAGCCGTCTCTGCGGCGGGTCCGTTCGCGAGGGCCTGAACAGATCGAGGACCATTTCGTATTGGCCCATCAGTAGAAAGGAGTCGCCAAGGGGTCTTACGAGGCGTTCCTCAATGTTGTTGCGATCGAGCAAATCGCGGATGAGAGTGTACGCGGCGGGGCCGTTTCCGAGCTTAAGGTGGGTTTCGGCCAGATGATATCGCGCATCCGAACTTTTTGGATTTGCGCTCAGCGCATTCCTCATTTCGATCAGTGCGCCGCGAAGGTCCCCGTCATCCCGGAGCGCGGTTCCGCGCTCGATATAATCAGCTTCGGTAAGCTCTCCGGCGTCCTCGCACGCCGCGAGGCCCATCAAACCGATTAGGCCCAAAACGAGGAGAAACCACCAATTCGTCATACGGTCCGGCCAAGTACAAATTTAGTATAACGATGAGACAATTCGGGCACATCCAGTCGAAATCATTACTGCCGTGCGTAATTCGTCCCCGACATGGAACGACACCTGGAAAATTTAACATCAATACGGACGTAGGTCACGCTCGCGAACAGTCTTTCCGAAAACTCGCGGCGTCGGGGGGAATGGTGTTCGATCATTCGCTCGACAACCGCTTGAGGAAGCTTTCAGCCTCGGCTCTTTCGTCAAAAAAATTTGACGATTCGAGCGCCTTCCGAAGCTCCTCCCTCGCCGCGTCGACGTCGCCCAACTCATTGAGCGCGACAGCAAGGTGGAAATGGGCGACATCGAGATTGGGGGCGCGGTCTATCGCTTTCCGCAAGTACGCCATGCCATTCGCCACGTCGCCGGATTCGACCAGGATCCATCCCAACGTATCGAGGGTCGCCGGATGTTCGGGCGCGAGTTCATGGGCCCGTTTGGCGAAGGCAACGGCGCGCGAGTCGCCGATACGCTGGTAGAGGAGCGCCAGGTTGTTGACGGTCGCGATATCATCGGGGAGAGATTCGAGAAGCGATTCGTGCCGTTTTATGGCTTCCTCGATGCGTCCAACGTCGCCATAGGCTGTCGCCAGCAGCCGTGAAATCGCTTGGTCATCCGGATAGTTTCTGATCCAGATTTCGAGCAAGGGAATCGCGTTCCGGGCACTCCCGGCAGCCCGATAAGCTCGGTAGAGTTTTTCGAGAAGCGGCGCTGTCGACTCCTTCATGAAGGCGTGATTGTACGCTTGCGCCGCCATCGAAATCTGTTCGTCCAGCATCAATAGATCGCCAATCAACTGATCCGGCGCCGCTGAATCCGGGATCGCTAGTTGCAGCCGATACGCTATTTTAAGCGCTTCCTCGATGTTCCCGGTGGTTGCTTCGATCTCGGCCAGCCGGAGGTGGGCCGGCGCAAACATTGGATCGACCTCGATAGCCGTTTTCAAGGTTTCGCGCGCACCGACCATGTCATCGACCGCGTACTGTAGGCGCGCGACGCGAACCAGTTCATTGGCGGAATCCGGGGTCAGGGCGGCAACCCGTCTAAAACTGGTTGCGGCGTAATCGGGTTCTCCGGCCGCAATCTCGGCATGCCCCGATTTATCCCAAACACTGGGGTTCGTGGGGTACAGCACCTTGAGTTTTTGCGCCAGGGTCAAGGCGTCGTTATGCCGCTGGTTCCGAGTGTAAAGGGACAACAATAGGATTTGCGAGCGCAGTTCGTCGTGGAATTTGATTTGCTCGAGAAAATCGATCGCGATCTCAATTTCGCCTTTTAGCTCATGAGCCTTGGCGAGGCCGATGAAAGCATCGATATCACCCGAATCGATCTCCAATACCTCGTTGTATCTATCTATCGCGGAATCGAATTCCTCCTCGTGAGCATCGATTTGGGCGAGGTTTAGGATGGCCTGTTCAAAGGTCGGATCGATTTCCAGGGCGCGCTCGAACCGCGCTCGTGCAGCGGCGGCGTCGCCCAATCCAAACTCGGCCGCGCCGGCCAAATTATACGAGACTGGAATCATTGGATCCCGCTCTATCATTTTCTCGGCAACGACCAGCGCTTTATCGAATTTGCCCTGTTTGAGGTGTATCATGCCAAGCATGATCCCGGTGCCCGGGCCCGCCGTATCCACCATCATGAAGCGATTCAAATCGGAGACCGCGTGGGTCACGTTTCCGGAAACCAACTGACTTAGGGCAAGTTGCGTTCGATGGGATTCCTGTTCCGGCGCAAGCCCCGCCGCCTTCGCGAACATTCGGGTGGCCCGGGAATAATCCTTGAGCCGCATGGAGGCGGCGCCCATCGCCGAGTAGGTACGCGGGTTGTCCGGCACGACCTTGGCCGCGCGGTTCGCAGCACCTTGATCGCCGCCGAAGGGTCGCCCCCCCTGACGAGGGTTAGGCCAAGAAGTACCTGGGCATCGATGTCACGGGGAACCATATCGACGTAGCGGACAAGATAATCATATGCTTTCGCGTAGTCTTGTCTCGCGACGTTCGTGCTTCCCGCAATGTATAGCATTATCGGATCGACCCTTTCCACGTCGGGGCCGACGGTGTCCGCCAACAAGGACAACTCGTCAAAAATCCTTCGACCACCGGCGACGTCACCGGTGCGTGTCAAGGCAAGCGCGCGCAAGAACCGCGAATGAACGTGACCTGGTACGACGGATTCGGCAATATCCAAGTCTTCCAGCGCCTCGCCGGGGCGACCGATGTCGATCAAGCTGGCGGCCCGGGCAATTCTCGCGGAAAGATTATTCGGATCGAATTCGATGGCCTTGGCGAAGTCGGTCACGGCGCCCGAGAAATCCCTTTGCACCCGTTTAATTTCGCCCTTGACGAACCAAGCATCGGTTTCCCCAGGTTCGAGTTCGAGGGCTTCTTGCACGAGAGTATCGGCGTCCTCGAATTGGCCACGGGCGAGGTCGACCCGCGCCATCCCAAGAGTTCCGGGAACATAATCGGAAACCAATTTGGTCGCTTCTGAAAATTCCGTCGTCGCCGCGGTCAGCAAGCCCAGTGCAAGGTGGGCCCTGCCCCGGATCAAACGAATTTTGGCCGCGGCCTCCACTCCCTGTCCATTGACGAAGATGTCTTTTACGAGGCGCTCGTATTTGCGCTATAGCATGTACGCTTTCGCGAGCGGAAGCATGACGGACGAGGGGTGGGCACCGTCGCCTCTCGCCTTGAGAATTTCCTTTTCCGCCGCCGCGCCCGCACCAACGGCCAAGTAGGCGCGTCCCAGCAGCAGGCGGCTTTGAGCGTCGGTCGAGTTGCCCTGGAGTGAATTTTTCAATTGAACGATCGCGCCGGTGTAATCGCCATCGTTAAATCGTTCCAACGCGTCTTCATAGAATTCCTGCAATGAATCCGTCGGGGGCGCCGAAAATGCCGGTGACGCCAGATCTCCGGAGAGAACCGCTAGGCAGAAATAAAGGATTAATGCAACCCCGGCCGGACCATCACCGACATGACGCGAATGATTCGAAGTCCGGGACTTCGTCGACTGTGTCATTGATCTTTCTTACATTTCCAGGCGCGATATCCCCCACAAGCGTTATCCACGGTCAAGCGGATTATAATTGACGGAAGTGCATTCAGGTAGGCGGATCGCGTCGATGATGACACACGGTCACCAATTCCGGTTCGAAAATTGCCGGGATCAAGCGGCTGAAATCCTGGGTCGGGCCGGGGCCCCTAAGCCGGGAGGGCATGGTTGAGCGTCGCGGAGTCGGAAAATTTTACACCTCTCCCGGTTCCGTTTCTACCGTGTAACCTATTGATAAAACGGACAAATAAGACAGAGATCGAAAAAAATCTAGAGGCGCGCGGCGCTCAGGTCTTCGAAACTGTCGGAAAATTTTACAATCGCGGGATCCGTGCTGCCGATCTCTCATAAGATATTGAAACAAAACCGTTATCTAGGAATAAAAGCGCCCCGACACTGGCTCTGGGGTGCCATAATCGGGCCGAATCCCCGGCCGATGTGTCGGAATTCTTTACAGATCGGGGCGTGCTGCCTTCCGTGAATCAACGGAAATTGGGCTTACCCATTGATCCCAAAGCATTTTACAAAAATGGCATGATAATTGCTTATTTTTATGGAGTGTAACAATGTTTAGGTTCGGACCACCATGGTCGTGGGCAGCGACATTCAATTTTCTGCCGCATTCGCGAGGCAAATTGAAGATGGACATTTTCCGGGGTATGTTGAAGATGAATACTGGCCCCGGCCGCAAGAATCGGATGGTCCATTCGGCTCACGATTTCGGGGAGGTTCCCTCGTTTAAACAACGAAGGCGTAAAACAATGATTTCTGGAATGAGAGCATTCGCTGTCGCCGGTGTCGGCCTCGCGGCCCTATTCGCTGTCTCGGAAATTTCCCAGGCGGCGACGATCGTCGGCATTGCCGACGAATTTACGGGCGGCGACGCTCAGGTGCAGGTTACGATCGCGGACGATGGGGAATCCGGTGTCGCTACTGGAAAACTTAAGTTTACGATTGAAGTGCTCCCCGGGCCCGAAACCGGCAATATCGGAGACCTTCGCGCCGCGTTCTTTCACATTTCCGATGAATCTCTACTAGGTGATCTTTCGGTCTTGGGCAACGATATTACTGATTCCATTTTTGGAATTCCCGATGGCACGCCTGATACCGTCTTCGAAGTTGGCGGCGGCAACATCGAAGGTGAGCCCGGACTGAACCCGTGTCCCTGTGATTTTGGAGTCGAGATTGGCACAAACGGAATCGGGGAGAACGATATTCAGATGACCATGTTTACCCTTTCGCACAGCACGGCGGACCTGACCCTGGACCTCTTTACTTGCGGCGCGGAATGCTAGTGGGCCGTGCGAATGACCAGCGTTGGTGTGCCGGGTGGCAGCCGGAACGATTCGTCGAAGCTTTCCGGTGATTTTGGAAACGGCCCGAACGGAAGCGGCGTGCCTGAACCGGCGACGCTTTCACTCTTCGCCGCGGGTCTCGCGGGTCTCGGCATACTTCGGCGGCGTCGGAAAACGACCGTTTAAGCTCCGGCGAGCAGCGTAATCATCGGTATCGCGGCGGCCCTTCATGGGCCGCCGATGCGTTTGGCGAATTGGAGTTTTCCCTTTCTTCGCACGTCGTTAATACGGGCCGCCATGTGGGTGCCCCCTGGGCCCCAAAAAACCGTAACCCCGGGTATGCGTGCGCGCCGCGAAAGCCGAGCATGGTTGGGACCGGATCCCCGCGAGCCAGGAGATCGCGCGCGAACAGGAATACCTCAGAAAATTTCTGCTGGGGCTATCACCCGCGAGTTCGATATCCGCGATGATCACCAGGAGCCATCGACAGGGACGCCCGCACCTCTAATTCTTATGAAATCCCGAGCTTCCGCATGGTGGGGCGCTCATGATCTCGTGAAGAGAGCCTCTCAAGCTCCCCTTTCCCATACCGTAATGGCCGACACCCGCCCGCCAATTTTTCAAGCCGCGCTGGAGGATCGCGGGGAGGGTTTGAAATCAGCGCAAGGCAGGGTTGTGGTGTTGGTTCATACAAATTGGGAGAAACATCTTATCTTATATTGTTTTGCGTGAGGACACGCTCCCTATCGCGGCGATAGAATATGTGTTTGCCGATCTGTTCGGCGCGGGAAAAATCGTGGCGCCAAGAGGGTGAAACGTTGGCGGCGTGATACCAGAGCGCGCCGCTGGTCGGATCGCCGACGAAGCCCCAATAAATTCGTTCGGCGATGACCTGGCTGATCTCCCAGGCGTCGAGATCCCTGGGCGCGTCGCTGCGTCCATCGCACCACCAGGAAAACTGGCAGCGATGACGCCGTTGTTCGCCCCCTTGCCGGACGACACCTCAAATGCGGTCCGGGAATTTCGCATCGGATACGCGATTCATGACGACGTGACCGACGGCGTGTTTGCCCAGCTCCGGTTCGCCCCGAGCCTCGAAATATATGTTCAGGGCTAGGCAATGAATCGCCGCTTCGTCGTTCTCCATCGCCTCGACCGGCGAGTGACCGAAAAGAAGCCCGGCCAGCGCCGGTATCAGAACCCATTTGCCCAGTTTCCCGACAGCGGATTGCCATGCGTCCGATTTGGTTCGCCCCGCCCGATTATCGTTAACGCCGCACATCTCCGGAAATCCTTTATATCATTAACAGAACATTAAAACTGGAGTATAATATAGTGGATGTCAAGAACAATTGACAGAATGGTTAATATAAAGCGTGAAATTAAGGATAACTCAGGGATTATGGTTAATTTTGGAAATGTGATATTTATAACACTTAATCTATTCAATTCGGCCGCGTAATTCCACTTCGTTAACCATATTCTCGCCTGGTGAGGAAGGGGTTGGCGGAACGGCTCATTTCGGGCACCCACCGTGACCTACGTGTCCGGGCGGAGGCGTGTTAGATTGGTCGGGGCTCGGAACCGGGGCACGTTCGACCAAACGGATGGGATGGAAATGGGGAACGGATTGACGATCGCGGTGGCGCAGCTCAACCCGATCGTCGGCGACATCGGCGGCAACGCCGCCAAGATTCTAATGGCGCGGGACGCGGCGGTGGACGACAACACCGATCTCGTCGTGACCAGCGAGCTCGCCTTGATCGGTTATCCGCCCGAGGACCTGGTCCTCAAGCCCGCGTTTCAGGATCAAGTCGAATCGACGATCGCGATGCTCGCGGCGGGTACCAACGACGGCGGGCCGGGCCTGTTGGTCGGCGCGCCGTACCGCGCCGGCGGCGATCTGTTCAACGCCGGGTATTTGCTCGCCGATGGCCGCGTCAGCGGAATAAGCCGCAAGTACGAATTGCCCAATTATGGGGTCTTCGACGAAAAGCGGCTGTTCACCCCCGGGCCGCTTCCGGAACCAATGAAATTCCGGGGCGCGAGTCTCGGCGTGATGATATGCGAGGACATGTGGATATCCGAGACCTCGGAAAGGCTCGCCGACCTGGGTGCGGAAATTCTCCTGGTTCCCAACGGCTCGCCCTTCGACATCGAGAAGCCGGACCTGCGTTGGAATCTCGCCATCGCCCGGGCGACCGAATCGGGACGGCCGATAGTTTACGCCAATCAGGTTGGCGGGCAGGACGAACTCGTCTTCGACGGGGCTTCCTTCGTGGTCGACAGCGAGCGGAATCTTTGCGCCCAGGCGCCTTCTTGGCGCGAGCATCTGCTGATCACGAAGTGGACCCGGGACGAGGTCGGACACTGGCAGTGCGAACCGGGAACCGTCGCCCAACCGGAAATCGGGCCGGCGGCCATTTACCAGGCGCTGCTAACAGGCTTGCGGGATTATGTGGAAAAGAACGGCTTTCCCGCCGTCGTCATCGGTATGTCGGGCGGTATCGATTCGGCCCTCAGCACGGCCATCGCGGTCGACGCCCTGGGTGGCGAGCGTGTCCGTTGCGTCAGAATGCCGTCCCGCTACACCTCGAAGGCGTCCCTCGACGATGCCGCCGACTGCGCGGACCGCTTGGGTGCGCGTCTCGGCACCGTCGGAGTCGAACCGGCCGTGCACGCCTTCGACGACATGCTCGGGGATCTCTTTCGCGGCCGCGATTCGGACGTTACCGAGGAAAACATTCAGGCCCGGGTCCGCGGCCTGACCCTCATGGCGATCAGCAATAAATTCTCGGACATGGTGCTCACGACCGGGAACAAGTCTGAGATGTCGGTCGGTTACGCAACCCTGTATGGCGACATGTGCGGTGGGTTTGCGGTGCTCAAGGACGTTTACAAGACGACGGTCTACGAGCTTGCGCGCTGGCGTAACGAATTCACTTCCCACGGGACCAAGGGGCCTTCGGGCGAGGTCATCCCGGAGTCGATTCTTACCAAGGCGCCGACGGCCGAGTTGCGGCCGAACCAGAGCGACCAGGACAGCCTGCCCCCTTACGAAACGCTCGACGACATACTCCATTGTCTGATCGAGCGGGAGCAGGGCATCGACGAAATCGCCGCTCGCGGCCACGATTTGGAGGTCGTGCGCGAGGTCTCGCGGCTTCTCGACATGGCGGAATACAAGCGGCGTCAA
The DNA here is from genome assembly GCA_965218865.1 of Alphaproteobacteria bacterium. Lineage (GTDB taxonomy): Bacteria > Pseudomonadota > Alphaproteobacteria > JAAXGF01 > JAAXGF01 > CBDCME01. The sequence continues at coordinate 48,147 of CBDCME010000038.1, read as the reverse complement.
GCGCCGCCGGGGGTCAAGATCACCAATCGTGCCTTCGGCCGCGACCGGCGCTATCCCATCACCAACGCATTCGGTCGCGGCGGATGAGGTGTGTCGGTCGTCCCCAGCCTCGGGCGCTGGCCTCGGGTCGTGAACGTGGACCTGAACCGGGGAATCTGCTACCGATGGCGCGCCGCCCGGCTAGACCCGACCGAGGTGAACGTGGGTGACCCTCAAATTCCACAACACCCAGAGCGGACGTAAGGAAGCGTTCGAACCGCTCGATCCCGCGAACGTCCGCATGTACGTTTGCGGCCCCACGGTCTACGACCTCGCTCATATCGGTAACGCGCGCCCGGTGATCGTTTTCGACGTGCTTTACCGTCTCTTGCGTCAGTTCTATGGAGACGCGCACGTCACCTACGTTCGTAACATCACTGATGTCGACGACAAAATCATCGAGGCGGCACGAAGGAACGACGAACCGATCGACAAACTGACGGCGCGCACGATCGCCGCATTCCATGGCGACATGGCTGCCGTGGGGGCGCTCGACCCCGATGTCGAGCCACGGGCCACGGGCCATATCCCCGATATGCTGTCGATGGTTGAATGCCTTGTTTCACGGGGATTCGCGTACGCGGCGGAGGGGCATGTCCTTTTCCACGTTCCCGCGATGACCGACTATGGCGGTCTTTCTCACCGAAGCCCCGACGACATGATCGCGGGCGCCCGGGTCGAAGTCGCCCCCTACAAAAAGCACGCGGCCGATTTCGTCCTCTGGAAACCATCGGCGCCCGACGATCCCGGATGGGACAGCCCCTGGGGGCGGGGTCGCCCCGGGTGGCATCTCGAATGTTCGGTCATGAGCGGGAGGCACCTGGGTGTCTCTTTCGACATCCACGGAGGGGGCCAGGATCTGATCTTTCCCCACCACGAAAACGAACGCGCCCAAAGCACCTGCGCCAAGGATGGCGCCACGTTCGCACGATTTTGGATTCACAACGGCTTCGTCACCGTCGAGGGCGAGAAGATGTCGAAATCCCTCGGGAACGTGCTGACCGTCCGGGATGTGTTGTCACGGGTCAACGGCCGCGGCGAGGCGGTGCGTCTATTGATGCTCGGAACGCATTATCGCAAGCCGCTGGATTGGACGGAGACGGGTGTGCGCGAAGCGAAGGCGACAATGGATCGGTTCTACACGGCGCTTCAAGAGGCCGACGGGATCGAGGCCGATGCGCCACCGCCCCGGGAAATCCTCGCTGCCCTTGCGGACGATCTTAATACCCCCTTGGCGATCGCGGTTCTCCGCGATTACGCCAAATCCCTGAACAAGGCCGGTGACGGTGCCGCCAAGGCCCGTTTCAAGGGCCTCCTCATGGCCGGGGCCGGGGTGCTCGGCCTGTTGCGGCAGCGGCCTTGCGCATGGTTCAAGGATTCGGTGGGGCCGGACGAATCGGGGGTTCCGACAACTGACGACGGTAGGGGAATCAGTGATCAAATGATCGATGATCTCATCGCCCGGCGCTCGGCCGCCCGCGTGGCGAGGGATTTTTCCGCCGCCGACCGGATCCGCGACGATCTCGCGGGCCAAGGAGTCATCCTGGAGGACACGCCGGGTGGCACGCGCTGGAAACGTGCCGGGTGATCGGCCATGACAAACGAACGCATTTACCTCTACGACACGACATTGCGTGATGGGGCGCAGACCCAGGGAGTCGATTTCAGCGTCAGCGACAAGATCGCGATCGCCCAGCAGCTGGATGCCCTCGGGATAGATTATGTCGAGGGCGGTTGGCCTGGCGCGAATCCAACCGACGACGCGTTTTTCGCCGCCAAGCCCGACCTCGGCCATGCCCGAATCACCGCCTTTGGCATGACCCGTCGGCCTGGCCGAAGCGCCGAGAACGATCCGGGGCTGAACGACCTTGTCCAGAGTGGCGCCGACGCCGTCTGCATGGTGGGCAAGGCCTGGGATTTTCAAGTCCGCGTGGCGCTCGGCATCGGTCTTGAGGACAACCTCGCCATGATCGGCGACAGCGTCGCCATGACGTCTGCTCGGATGAGCGAAACCCTGTTCGACGCGGAGCACTTCTTCGACGGTTACGAAGCCAATCCCGATTACGCCCTCGCGTGCCTCAAGGCGGCCCATGACCACGGCGCCCGTTGGATCGTGTTGTGCGACACCAATGGGGGGACGCTTCCGGATACGGTGGCCCGGATCGTCGAGGCGGTCAGGCAACAAATTCCCGGCGGGCGTCTTGGTGTCCATTTCCACAACGACACCGGAAACGCCGTGGCCAATAGTATGGCCGCCGTGCGCGCGGGCGTCCGCCAAGTCCAGGGCACGATGAACGGACTCGGTGAACGCTGCGGCAATGCCAATCTAACCTCGCTGTTGCCGTCTTTGACCCTGAAGATGGGTTACGAATGCGGGCTCGGCGAGGAGGGGCTCAAGCGGCTCACCCAAAGCGCCCACCTCGTCGATGCCCTGTTGAACCGCGCTCCCGACCGCCACGCGCCGTACGTCGGAGCGGCGGCGTTCGCCCATAAGGGGGGTCTCCATGTCGCCGCCGTGCAGAAGGATCCGCGCTGTTACGAGCACGTCGAGCCGGCTTCCGTCGGCAATCGGCGCCACATCGTGGTCTCCGATCAATCGGGCCGGGCCAACATTCTGGCTCGTCTGCGAGACCTCGGCATCGACGTTCCCGCCGACCATCCGAAAATTCCGCTCCTGCTGGAGACCGTCAAGGCGCGTGAATTCGAGGGTTTCGCCTATGACGGCGCCGACGCCAGTTTCGCCCTGATGGCGCGAAGGGCGCTCGGCGAGGTGCCCGAGTACTTCAAGGTGACCAGTTACCGGGTCTTGATAGAACGCCGATTCAATGCCCTGGGAAAACGGATCACGGTCTCCGAAGCAACTGTCAGGATCGAGGTCAAGGGGAAGGCACGCATGTCGGTGGCCGAGGGAAACGGGCCGGTCGACGCGTTGAACCACGCCTTGGGCAAGGACCTCGGTGTCTACTCCGCCTATCTCGAGGACTGGCGGCTCGTCGATTACAAGGTCCGCGTCGTGACCCCGAACGTCGGCACCGGCGCCGTGACCCGCGTCATGATCGAAAGCGCGGACCGAAAGGGTGAGCCCTGGTTCACGGTGGGCGTTTCCCCGAACATCGTCGACGCGTCCTTCAGCGCCCTCCTCGACAGCATCAAATTCAAACTCCTGCGCGACGGCGCGCCGGCCTGATGGCCGGGAGCGACCATACCCGTCCCGGTGTTCGCGGCGTACCCACCGTGGTGCTCGTCGACCCGCAGTTGGGTGAGAACATCGGGACCGCCGCCCGCGCCATGCTCAACTTCGGCCTGACCGATCTCAGGCTGGTGCGGCCGCGCGACGGTTGGCCCAACGCCAAGGCGGTCAGCGCCGCCGCCGGGGCCACCGAAGTGCTCGACAAAGTCCGCATTTTCGAGACAACGGCCGCCGCGGTCACCGATTTGCATCGCCTCTTCGCGGCCACGGCGCGCCCCCGGAGCATGTTGAAGCCAACGGTGACGGCTTGCCAGGCGGCGGTGGACATGCGTGGACGATTCGCCGCCGGCGAGGCCTGCGGCGTCATCTTCGGACCCGAGCGCACGGGCCTCAACAACGACGACGTGGCCCGCGCCGACGCGATCCTGACGATTCCGATCAATCCCCGTTATGCGTCGCTGAATTTGGCCCAGACCGTCGTCGTCATTGCCTACGAATGGTTCCAGACCGCCCAGGCGCCGGTGGCCGAGCGGGAAGCTTGCGAACCGTCCGAGAGCGCGACCCAGGCCGAGCTGGAAAATTTCTATGACCACCTCATGCGCGAACTCGACGAATGCGGCTTCCTTTTCCCGCCCGAGAAACGTCCCGCTATGGTGCGCAACATCCGCAACATCTTCCAGCGCGCCGGCCTCCACGCCCATGAAGTGCGCACCCTGCACGGAATCGTCACCGAATTGTCGGCTCCTCGGCGCCTAAGCGCGGATCCGGACGTCGACGACGGTACAGGGTAGGTCGCGAAAACTTCGGCCTTGCCCGAAAATTGGAAAATTCCTCTGTAGGGGCGCCTATTTTTGTCAGGCATCCGGAATTCCGAGTTTCGGTCAGCACCCACCATGGATTCCGCGAGAATTCTTTAAATTATTGATAATCAACATAAAACAGTAGAGTTCATGGGCGAAAGAATATTTTTCTCGAAATATCCTTGACCATTCTGCACAAAATCTGGTAGGAATTATCCTATCATGAGGACACGTCGCGAGCACGGCGCGGCATTGATCCAATTCTCGGAAATTCTCATTCAGCCCTAGTTCGGACACTCGGGCCTTGAAAATAGGACAACCCGCCACCGACCACCGTGAATTTGCTACACATATTGTCAGTAGGTCTCTCGGTCGCGCAAGTGGTCCGACAGTCGCTTACCCCGGTATAATGGGTCCCTCGGACGGGATATGATCCCGTGTCTCGGGATTGTAAGTTCGGTGTTCTGGCCCACTAAAATTCCGGGGGACAAATGAGACTTCGAGATCATCGATTCCGTATTCGCACGAATTATGGGGACAATTCCTCCTTGCCTCAGCGCTCGATTATAACAAAAATGTTATGTATCAGTCAGCAGAAAATTAGTGATCCTATAACAAATTTGATATAGGGTGATGGCGGTTCTTCGGGATTTTCGCTGCTATCTATGCCCCGATGGCACCAACGAGATACGAGAATGGTTTAAACACGAACATACTCGCGTACAGGCAAAATTTACATCACGTCTACGAACGTTAGCGAACTTACCGTATGTAGAATGGCACAGTAAACTGTACAAGACGCTACATGGTGACTGTAAGGGTCTAAGTGGAATAAGGTTTCTTGTTAACAAAATTCAGCACCGTCCATTGGGGTATAGGTCAGGAACTAACGAGTTTACAATTCTTTTCTGTGCACGAGAGGTCGGAAGCAAATTCAAACCGAAAGAATCGTGTCAAATCGCCCTATCCCGAAAAGCTGAGGCAGAACAGGAAGAGGACCGAACAGATGCTTTATGGCTTGCCCTGGAGTGAAAGGTTTGTCCGCCAGCTAACCGATAAGGAGTTTCGCGATGAGTTTGTCGCGGACCAAGTTAGGACGCGGATCGCGTTAATGATTCGTGCGCTCCGCGAGCAGGAAGATCGGGGGTGGTCTCAGGAAGAACTTGGTCGCAGGGCCGGAAAGCCACAGGCGGCTATATCAAGAGTCGAAAACCCGGATTACGGCAAAGTATCGTTACAAACTTTGCTAGAGATGGCTGCTGCTTTCGACCTTCCCCTCATTGTTGATATACCTGAATGGGAAGACTGGTTCCGGAGAATGTCTAATTATTCGAAGGCGTCCTTGAGTCGAAGAAGCTATGATGTGGGACGGTTAGCAGGACAAGCACATGCAGCGGAACAAGGAAAGACGAGCGGGGTAATCACCTATATTCACGATCACAGTCCGCCCACCGGATCACCTCAGGGAGACGATGACGAGCCCGTGTACTATTCGGTTAGTAGCAGATGAAGGTTGCCAAACAGAAGACGCCTTACGGATATACGATTTTTTGTGACGATATCCGACCGGAAATAAATGGGAAATTCAGCTTAGTAGGCATCTATTCCTCTATCTTGAGCGTCCACAAGCCGCTCCCTGTCATGATGCCAAAGTTTGCTTTCCATATCTCGTATTTTGAACGACCCGGTGAGAGCAATGAAGCTGTTAAAGTTAGTATTTTTGCCCCCGGAAACCCGGACGACGAACCTATATGGTCTGCCGACCTCCCAACTGAAATGGCGAGGAATCTCCCCGCGCCACCGGAGGGAAAATTCAAAGACCCAGTTTTAACGTTTAGAATCCCGGTTGTGCTCGCTCCCCTAGTCCTTAACGAAGAAGGACCTCTTCGTGTCCGCGCTTATCGAGGCGACCTTGAAATTAAGCTGGGGACACTCATGATCGAAAACGCGTCCGGCAATGAAACAGAATCAAAGCCCTCATCGTAGGACACTCTTCCTCAATTTAGGACAGCACCGCGATTCTCTCGTTTAGCTCGGTTTTTACCTATTCCCGCCGCGCACTTGGGGTGATCAAGTAGAGGGGGATCGTCAGATTGGGTTTCATGGAGATGAGGTCGGCCAAGCGCAGGAGACCGGAGTAGATCGAATTTGTGCTTTCGATTGCGGCTTTGCTCTCGATGACACGACATCCGCTTGACGCGATGGACACCCAGTTAGCCGCCATTATTCAGTGCGCCCCGAAGGCGCGTGTTGCCAGTGGAGGTAGGTTCCACCTTGATAGTAGCCGATTTAATCGAGTAGCTGACAGGCGGTTTCGTTGGGTAACTGGCGGGATCGAAGCCCTGTGACAAAGGCCACCTTGGGTGGTTGAGCGAGCGTGTGGGCTGTAACGCGAGTGAAGCCTGAGCAGGCCTAATACCAACCGCCCCAGAGTTTGACTCGCGCAAAGGTTTACACGCTAGGTTTTGTGTGATTCAAGGTTGTTGGCAACAAGGGAGTGTGTTCAATGCCAACGATTCCTTTGCGAAACGACTTTGATGCTGAAAGAGTCCGTGTTCTTGCGGCACGGAGCGATGATGGGAACCAGGCGCGACGGCTTTTGTCGATGGCGGCCATCTACGATGGGATGGATCGAGCGTGCGCGGCGGGTATTGGCGGCATGGATCGGCAGACGTTGCGGGACTGGGTTCACCGGTTCAACGCGGGAGGTCCGGCCGGTCTGATCGACCGCAAGCCGAACGGGGCGTTGCGTCGGTTGACGCCGTCGCAAATGGCGGCGCTTTCGCGGGCTATCGAGGCCGGTCCCGATCCCGAACGGGATGGGGTCGTGCGCTGGCGCTGCATCGATCTCAAGCAACTGATCCGAACGCGCTTCGGCGTGGACTATCACGAGCGGAGCGTCGGCAAGCTGCTGGCCGCGCTCGGGTTCTCGCATATTTCCGCGCGCCCGCGCCACGTCGGCCAGGATGCGCGGGCACAGGAGGAATTTAAAAAAAAGTTTTCCCGAACACTTGGCGAAAATCGTAGCGGCACAGCCACCGGACACGCCCATCGAGGTTTGGTTTCAAGATGAAATGCGCGTCGGCCAGAAGAACAGCCTGGTGCGCCAGTGGGCCCCAAAGGGATCGCGCCCGCGCCAGGTCAAGGACCTACGGACCTCTTCGGCGTATCTCTTCGGCGCCATCTGCCCCGAGCGCGGTGAGGGCGCGGCGCTGGTCATGCCGCGCGCCAATACTGAAGCCATGGACCTGCATCTCGAGGAAATCAGCCGGGCCGTTGCCCCAAACGCCCATGCCGTCGTGCTGCTCGACCAAGCCGCATGGCACACCACTGCCAAACTCGGCATCCCGGAGAACATCTCCCTCGTGCCTTTGCCACCCAAGTCCCCGGAGCTCAATCCCGCCGAAAATGTCTGGCAATACCTCCGCCAGAACTGGCTCTCCAATCGTGTCTGCGACTCCTATGAAGCCATCGTCGAGGCCTCTTGCCAAGCCTGGAACAACCTGACCGACCAACCTTGGAAGATCATGTCCATCGGCCTCAGAGCGTGGGCTCGCACAAGTCAATGTTAAGGGCGGTTGGTATAAGCCGACATTCAAGCGAAGTTCGTCCCCCACAGAATAAGAAACGAGCGGCTATTCCGGTTCGGTGCCGTCGGTTTCGAGCCAGGCCCGCAAATTCGACCAGCGAATCCGGGATCGGGCGTTCTTGACGGCCATGGCGAGGGCCCGGCGCTGGCCGACGACGACGACGAGTTTTCGGCCCCGGGTAACCGCGGTATAGACCAGGTTCCTTTCGAGTAACGGGTAGTGCTCGGTCGTCAGGGCGACGACAACCGCGGGATACTCCGAGCCCTGGGCCTTGTGGATCGTTATCGCGTAGGCGTGGAGCAGTTGGTCGCGTTCGTCGATGCCGTAGGTCGTGGGACGGCCGTCGAATTCGACCGTCATTCGACTGTCGCTCGCGTCGATACCGCCGACGTAGCCGATGTCGCCGTTATAGACGTCGCAGTCGTAATCGTTCTCGATCTGCATAACCTTGTCGCCGGCGCGAAAGTTCCCCGCGGACTTGTCCGACAGCCCGTCGGGGTTCAATACGGCCTGGAGAACGGCATTGAGGTTTCTGGTCCCCAAACCGCCGCGAATCATGGGACACAGCACCTGGACGTCGCGCACCGGATCAAGGCCAAATCGGCTCGGGATCCTTTGCTTGACGATCTGGCAGATTTTCTCCACCCCGTCCTCGGCCGCCCTTACCTCGACAAAATAGAAATCCTCGGGCGCCTGTCCGGCCTCCAATTGGGGCAGCTCACCGTTGTTGATTCGGTGCGCGTTGACCACGATCCGGCTAACCGTCGCCTGGCGGAACACCGTGCTCAGGCGGGCGACCGGAATCGTGCCGGAAGCGATGATGTCCGCCAGCACCTGGCCCGGCCCGACGGAGGGCAGTTGATCGACGTCGCCGACGAGAACGAGCGCCGCCGAATCGGGCACCGCGCTCACCAAGGCGTCCATGAGATGGACGTCGATCATGGAAGCTTCATCGACGACCAGGACCTCGCATTCGAGCGGCGTCCGGGCATTGCGGCGGAAGCGCCCCTCGCGCGGATCCATCATGAGAAGGCGGTGGATGGTCTTGGCCTTCATTCCGGTACTTTCCGCCAGCCGCTTGGCGGCGCGGCCGGTCGGCGCCGCGAGGTCGATGGTGACCCGTTTGGCCCTCAGAACCGCGAGGATCGCGTTCACCAGGGTTGTCTTTCCGACCCCGGGACCACCGGTGATGACCAAGACCTTCGCCGACAAGGCGATGCGGACCGTATCGCGTTGTTCCCCGGCCAGTCTCAGGGCGAGCCTTTTTTCGAGCCACGCCATGGCCTTGTCGGTGTCGATCGAGTCCCAGGGCGGGCGACCGTCGCGCAGGCTGTGCAGACGGGCCGCGATATTCCGTTCGGCCCGGAAAAGCGCCGGCAGAAATCCGCAGCGGCGCCCACCCGTTTCATGGACCACGACAGCGCCGGCGGCGACTTCCTGGCCCCAGGCCTGCTCGACCACTTCCGCCGCGACCCCCAACAGCTTCACGGCCCTTGGCAGCAAGACATCCAGGGACAGGCCGCAATGGCCCTTACCCGAGGCTTCGGTCAGAGCGTGGGAGATTCCGGCCCGGACGCGATTCATCGCCGTCTTGGAAATGCCCATCGAGGCGGCGATCGCGTCGGCGGTGGTGAAGCCGATTCCGCGGACCTCTCGGGCCAGGCGATAGGGATTGGCGCAGATCGCGGCGATCACGTTGGTGCCGTAGTGCTTGTAGATTCGCAGCGCCATGGACGATCCCAGGCCGTGTTGGTGGAGGAAAACCATGATTTCTCGGACCGCTTTCTTGCCATCCCACGAGCGCACGATCCGGTCCCGCAATCGGGGACCGATGCCGGGTACGGATCGCAAGCGCTCGGGGGTTTGCTCGATGACGTCGAAAACCTCGGCCCCGAAGGCGTGTACGAGCTTCTTCGCGTAACCGGGACCGATTCCCGGGATCATGCCGGAGGCCAGATACTTCCGCACCCCGTCTTTCGACCCGGGGACCTCGAGGCGGAGATATTTTGCCTTGAACTGACGGCCGAACCTGCGGTCCTCGACCCATCTCCCGCTGGCACGGACGTACTCGCCCGCCGTGATCGCGGTGGCGTGGCCGACGATGGTGACGCTCCCGCCGTGGCCGCCAATCCTTACCCGCAGCACCGTGAAACCATTTTCGGGATTCTGGAAGACCATACCCTCGACACGCCCGGAAAGGGTTTCCAGGTTTTCCTCGCCCGGCGAGGGACTCGGCTCCGGCACTCGGTTGTCCAAGGTTTCGCACCCCCACCTAATAACGAACTTCCACCAGATATAGGCCCTCGGCCGGGGCGGTGGGGCCGGCGGCCCGCCGATCCCGTGCCGCCAAGGCCCGGCCGACGTCTTCGCCCCGCCACTTGCCTTCGCCGACGAGTTTCAGGCTACCGACCATGTTGCGGACCTGGTGATGCAGGAACGAGCGGGCCCGGGCCGCGATGTAAATCGCTTCGCCGTTACGCTCGACGGTAAGTTGATCGAGCGTCTTCAGCGCCGACGCCGATTGACACGAACTGGCGCGAAAGCTGCTGAAGTCGTGGTGGCCGACGAGGCATTGGGCCGCCGCGTGCATGGCCTCGGCGTCGAGCGGCGGCGGCACCTGCCAGGCCCGTCCACGTTCGAGCGTCAGGGGAACCTTGCGGTTGACGATCCGGTAAAGATAGGAGCGCGCGCGGGCGGAAAACCGGGCATCGAAGTCGGAACCCACCGGCGTGACTTCGAGGACCGATATCGCGGCCGGTCTCAGATAATGATTGACAGCGTCGCGAACGACGTCCGGCGACCACGATTTCGTGAGGTCCATATGAACCGTCTGGCCGAGGGCGTGGACGCCGGCGTCGGTGCGTCCGGCCGCCTGAACCGTGACTTTTTCGTCGCAAAATCCCGCCACCGCGGATTCCAGTGCCTGCTGAACCGATATCCCGATTTCCTGACGCTGCCAGCCGACGAAGCCCCCGCCGTCGTACTCCACGATCAGCTTGTAGCGGGGCACGGCAACACGCTACCGAGAGGGATACGCGCGCCCCGGAGATAGGCGGCGCCACCGACGCGGGCACCACCGGGACGTTGGACCCGATCCAGGCGCAGGGCCTCGTCGCCGCAAGCCACGGTGAAGTCGTTCGCGAGCAGCGAACCCGGCGGGCCGCCGAGGTCGGTAACCGTGGCAACATGGACCTTGATCCGTGCCGTCTCCCAAACGAAGTACACCCCCGGGGCCGGACTCAACCCGCGCCACAGACGATCGAGATCCGACGCCGGTCGGCGCCAGTCGAGTTGGCCCTCCTCGGGCTGCAACTTGCGGGCGTAACAGGCGCCTTCGCCGGGTTGAGGGGTCGGCGTCAAACGACCACCCGCCAGCTCGTCGAGCGCATCCACCAAGAGTTTTGCCCCCAGTTCCGCCAGACTGTCATGAAGCGCGCCGGCGGTCGCCGTGGGCGCGATCGGCAAGCGGTCCCAGGACAGCATCGGTCCCGTATCGATTCCCGCGTCCATGCGGATGATCGTGACGCCAGTTTCCGCGTCGCCGGCGAGGATGGCGCGCTGAATGGGGGCGGCGCCGCGCCAGCGTGGCAGGAGCGAGGCATGAACGTTGAGGCAGCCGAGGGGCGGGACCTCGAGAAGGGCCTCCGGCAGGATCTGCCCGTAAGCGGCGATGACACAGGCGTGCGGCGCGAGTTCCGCCAGCTCCCGGATTGCTTCGGGGCCCTTGAGGGTCGCGGGCGTCGCGACGGCGATGCCGGCCCGTGCCGCGGCCTCGTGCACGGCCGATCGGCGTGGCCGCCGGCCGCGGCCGGCGGGCCGGGGCGGTTGGGTATAGACGCGGACAATCTCGTGCCCGGCATCGATCAGACCCTGAATTGTCGGCACCGCGAATTCCGCCGTGCCCATGAAAACGAGGCGCAGACGCGTCACCCGCCTAGACGCTTTCCAGATCCTTCGCCCTACGCGCCTTGGTCAGCTTACGGAGGATCATATCGCGGCGGATCGTCGATACGTGGTCGACGAACAAGACGCCGTCGAGATGATCGATTTCGTGCTGAATACACGTCGCCAATAGGCCTTCGGCGCGGAGCTCGCGCCAGGTGTCGTTCTCGTCGAGGTAACGAACTGTGATGACGCGGGGACGCCTGACGTCGACGTAGTGGTCGGGAAACGACAAACACCCTTCTTCCTGGGTCACCAGATCATCGGAAATGTGGGTCAGTTCCGGATCGGCCATTTTGTAAGGCGCGCGCGGTCCGTCCTTGTCCGAAACGTCGACCACGAGGACCCGCTTGGGCACGCCGACCTGGATCGCGGCCAGCCCTATCCCCGGTGCCCGGTACACTGTTTCGAGCATGTCGCTCATCAGCTTGCGGATTTCGTCGTCAACATGCGCCACCGGCTCGGACTTCCGCTTGAGCCGGGGATCGGGGGCGACAATGATCGGGAGGCGCGCCATGCTCGTCAGTCTACCTCATTTTCGGGCGGAACGAATCCACGCTGGGTAAGCTAGGGGCGTCACGACCCGATTTCAAGCCGCGAAGTGGCGGCGAGGAATCCTTCGAGAGCATCCGAGCCCAACCGGTTTCACGATGGTTGCCTGGCCTTCAAGGCGGCCGATAGCGTGCCGTCGTCCAAGTACTCGAGTTCACCGCCGACGGGAATCCCGCGTGCCAATCGAGTCACCTCGACCTCGCGTTCGGCCAGACGATCGACGATGTAGTGGGCCGTCGTCAGACCGTCGACCGTGGCGCTCGTGGCCAGGATCACTTCCCGGCAGGCCGGCGCGCCGGCGCGGGCGACGAGCTTGGCGATATTGAGATCGTCGGGACCGACCCCGTCGATGGCCGACAAGGTGCCGCCAAGGACGTGGTAGCGGCCATGGTACACGGCGGCGCGTTCCAGGGCCCAGACGTCGGCGATTTGCTCGACGACGCAGATCTGACCGGGGTCGCGCCGCTGATCGCGGCAAATGGCGCAGGGATCGACGGTATCGAAGTTGCCGCATTCGCCGCAGGCGCGAACCTTGTCCGCCGCCGCCACCAGCGCCGCCGACAAGGGGACCAGCGCGGTCTCCCGCCGATGGAGCAGATAAAGCGCCGCCCGCCGCGCCGAACGTGGCCCGAGGCCCGGCAACTTCGCGAGAAGCTTGATGACGGCGTCTATCTCCGCTCCCATCATCATCGGCGAGAACCGGTTCGAGGCCGGCCGTCAAAACGGAAGGTTGAGACCGGGAGGCAAATTTATGCCGCCGGTCAAATTCGCCATTTCCTCGGCGACCCGGGCCTCGACCTTGGCCTTGGCGTCGGCGCAGGCGGCGACAATGAGATCCTCGAGCACCTCGACGTCGTCCGGATCGGCGAGGGAGGGATCGATCTTCAGCGCCCGCAACTCGCCCTTCCCGCTGAGGGTCGCCAAAACCATGCCGCCGCCGGATGTACCGCTGATCTCGAGATTTGCCAGGCGCTCATGAATTTCGGCCATTCTGGCCTGCATCTCCTGGGCCTGTTTCATCATCTTGCCAAGATTGGTCATCTCATGTTACCTCCGTTCTCGGGCCCGCCTGAGGGCGCTCCCGCGGGTGCACGCCGGCAACCCGCGCCCCCGGAAACGCCTCCAATACCGCCGCGACCACGGGGTGATCCTCGGCCTCGCGCGCGGCCGCCGTCGATTTCGGCTCGGCGGCGGATTCGCGGCGTTGCCCGTGTCCTTCGGCCGTTGCGGCTGGCGACCGTGACGAAACCGGTTTGCCACCTTCCCGCGCCACCCGCACGACCTCGGCCGGCGACGGCAGATCGGCGGCATAGGCCAAGCGGATCAACACCATTTCGACCGCGTCTAAGGGATCGCGTGCGGCCTGGGCCTCGGCCAACCCCTTGAGCAACATCTGCCAGGTCCGGGTCAGATCCGGCAGGCTCAGTTTGGTGGCGAAATCCCGGCCGCGCACCCGCTCGCTCTCGGAAACCGAGAGATCCCGGGTCACCTCGGGCACGATCTTCGCCCGCGTCAGCCAGTGAGTGAATTCGAGCAAGTCTTGTACGACCAGCACGGGATCGACGCCGTCGGCGTACTGGCGGGCGAGGAGTTCAAGGGCATCCTTGATCCGCCCGCCGACGGTCGCCTCGAACAAATCGAAGATCGCGCCGCGATCGGCCAGACCGAGCATTTCTCGAACCCGATCGGCGCCGATCTCGCCGTCGGCGTGGACGATCGCCTGGTCGAGAATGGAAAGCCCGTCGCGTACCGATCCCTCGGCCGCGCGCGCCATCACCCGCAAGGCCTCGGGCGTCACTTCGACCCCTTCCCGCGTGGCCACCGATCGCAGATGGTCGGCCAGGACATCGGCCTCGGTCCGTCGCAGATCGAAGCGCTGGCAACGCGACAGAACAGTCACCGGAACCTTGCGGATTTGGGTGGTGGCGAAAATGAACTTCACGTGCGGCGGCGGCTCCTCGAGGGTTTTCAACAAGGCGTTGAAGGCATTGATCGACAACATGTGAATCTCGTCGATGATATAGACCTTGTAGCGCCCGGTGGCGGGCCGATAGCGCACGCCATCGATCAATTCGCGAATATCATTGACGCTGGTCCGGCTTGCGGCGTCCATCTCGATGACGTCGACGTGGCGATCCTCCGCGATCGCCCGGCATTCGGCGCAGACGCCACAGGGCGTGAGCGTCGGGCCACCCTCTCCGTCCGGGCCGATACAATTGAGGACCCGCGCGAGAATGCGCGCCGTCGTCGTCTTTCCGACACCACGCACGCCTGAGAAGAGGAAGGCGTGGGCGATCCGATCGCTGGTCACGGCGTTGGAGAGCGTCCGTACCAGCGCCTCCTGGCCGACCAATTCGGCGAACACGGTCGGACGGTATTTTCGCGCGAGCACCCTGTAAGAGGTTTCGCTCAAGGTTGCGGTCATGGGGCGTGAAGCCGGTCGCGGGAGCGGAGCGGGAGGCTGAGCGACGACCCGGACCAGCACTCGTTACGGCTGCTTCCTTCCGGATCTGACCGAGTTGGCGAGGGGTCCGTCCGCGCCAGTCTCCCGGCCCACTATAACAGGCTTTTCGGTCGTCCACGCAAGCCCTCCCGAAATCCGTTGGCGTCTTGTTATTTGATTCGCCAAGCGCGCGTTTTGAACTGTAGGCGCGGTGGGGGATAGCGGCCGTGTTTGGCCGTCGGTCAAAACGGCCGAGGGTTCAAAGAGACAATCAATATCACGACAAGAACAATTTGTAGCTGAGACTATTCTCTAACTCGGGGATCGGGATCAAACTGTTCGTGATCTGCCTGACGCCCCACCCGCGCGCCTGTCATCGAATCCGATCCCTTGCCTCGAATCCTGTACCATTTAAGTTGACCACTCGAACATAGAAAGTTGATGTGGTTGTTGTTTTGTGGATAACGCGGAGCGTTATCCACAAAATGCGGTCAGCTGAAGATCTGATCGTGTCATTTTTTCGGATCGGACGAGCCTTCTGGGAGCGACCCATTGCTCCCTGTGTTTCGAGCACCTGGGGGGGACGCGTGCCCCGGAGGGACGGCCGCGGCGGACAGCCGGTGGGGAGTTGCGCCTGTGAGCGCCAGTACAGGGAATGTTCGGCGTCGCGGCGGTCCGAGGCAAGAGAGGAGAAAGGCGATGAACTTTGATTGGTTTGCTGGCATTGACTGGGCGACCGAGAGGCACCAGGTTTGCCTTCTTGATGGTAACGGCGTCATCGTCGTTGAAAGGTCGTTCGCCCACAGCGGGGAAGGGCTGGCCGAGTTGTGCGCGTGGCTGACGAAAAAGAGTGGCAGTGTGCCGGAGAGGATTGCCGTCTCCATCGAGGTCCCGCATGGGGCGGTCGTCGATACCTTGCTGGAGCGGGGTTTCGCCATTCACAGTATCAACCCCAAGCAGCTCGACCGCTTTCGCGATCGTTTCACCGTCGCCGGCGCCAAGGACGACCGCCGCGACGCCCATGTCCTCGGCGATTCCTTGCGCACCGACGGCCATTGCTTTCGTCGCTTGAAGGCCGATGCTCCCGCCATCATCGAACTGCGCGAATATTCGCGCCTGGGCCGAGGACCTCGGCCAGGAGCGCGTGCGCCTCGCCAACCACCTGCGCGAACAGTTGAGACGCTATTATCCCCAGGCCTTGGAGGTCAGCGACGATGTCGCCAGCGAGTGGTTTCTCGCCCTGTGGAAGAAGGCGCCCACTCCCGAGAAGGCGCGGCGCATCCGGACCAATACCGTTGCCAAGCTGCTGAAAACCCACCGCATCCGCAAAATCGACGCGCCTGAAGTGTTGCGCCTCTTGCGCCAAAAGCCGCTCACCGTCGCGCCGGGAACTATCGCCGCCGCTTGCGCTCATATCGGTTCCCTGGCCGAGCGTTTGCGCCTGGTCAACCGCCAGGTCAAGCAGGCCCGAAGCCGCATCGACGGCCTCTGCCGACACATCGCCGATCAACAGGACAGCGCCTCGGGGCAGAAATCCGAGCAGCGCGACGTGGACATCCTGCTTTCCATGCCCGGAATCGGGAGGACCGTCCTCGCCACGCTGCTCGCAGAAGCCTCGACGCCCCTGCGGGAAAGAAATTACCAGGCCTGCGCACCTGTCCGGCGCCGCCCCCGTTACCCGCCGGAGCGGCAAACGCTGTCTCGTCATCATGCGTCAGGCCTGCCACGTTCGGCTGCGAACCGCCCTTTACCACTGGGCCCGCGTCGCCATCCAACACGATCCCATCAGCCGCCAACGCTATGCCGCCCTTAGGGCCCGGGGACACGGCCACGCCAGAGCGCTGAGAACCGTCGCCGATAGACTGCTTGCCGTCGCCTGCGCCATGCTCAGAAATCAAACCCTCTTCGATCCATCCCATGCTCAAAAAAAAGCCCAACGCCGCCTCACTCCGGCAGCGTGACCACCTCTCATTTCGCCCTTGCTCAATGGTGGGGAGTCCCCCCCCGGCCACCCACGAGAGTATGCTGATATGGGTGGCCGGGAGGGGAGAGGGCCGGATCAGACGCAAAATATGCGCAGAAGCGCATTTTCGAACAGGGGATGTTTCCGAAGTTCGATCGACAAACTGCGTCATGAACGACGTTACCGTGAGCACCGAAAGCGATCGGCGGCTAGTGTTTCGTCACATTTAAAAGATCCCCAAGGGACTGGAACTATGCGATTATGCCTGCATGGGAACAACCGCTTGTATTTGGGTATCTCCTGGCGACCGGAGCCGACTGGAGCGGCTGGTTTCGGGCCGGAATACCCCCCAGAAGCATGTCTGGCGTGCGCGGATCGTGCTTCTGTCCGGGGATCGTCTCGGACGATGGCGATCATGCGTCAAGTAGGCAAGAGCAAGCCGACGGTGTGGCGCTGGCAGGAACGCTTCCTCGAGGAAGGGGTCGACGGACTGTTGCGGGATCGGGACCGGGGGTCCGGCAAGCCCCCCTTGGGCGCCGCGGTGAAATCGCTGGTGTTGACGAAGACGATGCGGGAGGCACCGCCGAACGCGACCCAGTGGAGTGTTCGCACGATGGCCAAGGCCGTCGGAATCAGCCAGTGTGCAGAGGATCTGGGCCGAGTATGGATTGAAGCCGCATCTGATTTCCATCTTCAAGGTCTCGAACGACCCGAGGTTCGCCGAGAAGGTGGAGGACGTTATCGGGCTTTACCTGAACCCGCCGGACAAGGCGCTGGTTCTTTCGGTCGACGAGAAGAGCCAGGTTCAGGCTCTCGACCGCACCCAGCCCGGCCTGCCGATAAAGAAGGGCCGCGCCGGCACCATGACCCCAGATTACAAGCGCAACGGCACGACGACGCTGTTCGCGGCGCTCAACGTGCTCGACGGCACGGTCATCGGCCAATGCATGAAGCGGCACCGGCACCAGGAGTTCCTCCGTTTCCTGCGCCGGCTCGACCGCAAGACGCCGAGCGGCTCGACATCAACTTGATCGTCGACAACTACGCCACCCACAAGCATGCCAAGGTCAAGGCGTGGCTGGAAAAGCACCCCCGCTTCCATTTCCACTTCACTCCGACGTCGGCCTCCTGGCTGAACCAGGTCGAACGCTTCTTCGCCGAAATCACCCAAAACGCCATCCGCCGGGGCGTCTTCAAGAGCGTCCCCGAACTGGAGGCGGCCATCGACGACTATCTCGCCAAGCACAACGAGAACTCCAAACCCTTCGCCTGGACCGCCACCGCCCGAGACATCCTCAAAAAAGTGGATCGAGCTCGGAACACCCTCAATCAGGTGAAGAAGGGTACCGTTTAAATGAGTCGGAACACTAGTGCATCGACCCAAACGGAGGCGACAGCCGAAGTTTGGAAGATTGATGCATCGACAATGGCCTGGTGCGCGGGGCGTGAACGAAGTGAATGCGCCGGTGCACTAGGGTGCCGACCGCGATCCAATCGTCCGCTCGGCAACATCTGCCCGGCAATCCCTGCCAGGACAGGCGCCATTACAAACCCCCACGGAGGCGCGAAATCCCAGGACTTCCACGGGTTTTGGCGATTGGCACGGCATCTGCGTACTGGTTTTCGAATTGGTCCGGCCAAAGGCGCCGGGGACACCGACGCCGCCTGAACGGCTACGCCAGGAGATTTGCCTCATGTTGGAAAATACCGTCTACGTCGCGATATCGCATCAGATGGCATTGCAGCAGCAGATGGACGTTGTCGCCCACAATATCGCCAACGCGAGCACGACCAGCTTCAAGGCGGAGCACGTCGTCTTCAGCGAGTACCTTCAGGACGTGGACGAGGCCGAACAGATGTCCCTCGTCCAAGACATCGCCAGCGTGCCCGACCTGACGGAGGGGACGCTCAAGGGAACAGGCAATCCGTTCGACTTGGCGATCCGCAACGACGGTTATTTCCGCATCGATACGCCGAACGAAGTGAGCTACACGCGAAACGGACACTTTCAACTCGACACCACCGGCACCCTGTGACGGCGGACGGCCACGCCGTGCTCACGGTGGACGGGCAGCCGATCATTACGGTCCCTGGCGACATCGATGTCACCATCGCGGACGACGGGACCGTCTCGTCGGCAAACGGCGTGATCGGGCGGATCGATGTCGTCACTTTCGAGAATCCGTACCTTTTGACGCGGATGGCCGCCACCTTGTACACGACCGAACAAGTTCCGCTCCCTGCGATCGACTACAAAATCCTGCAAGGCATGCTCGAAGATTCGAACGTCGAGCCGATCATCAAAATGACCCGCATGATCGAGCTTGTACGCAGTTATCAGAACACCAAGTCGCTGCTTGATGACCAGCACGAGCTTGCCCGCAACTCGATCGAAGTATTGGCGACCAATCCGCAATAGACATCTGTCGACGGATGACGACGCAGTCACGAAAGGAAAACGATAATGAAGTCTCTGAGCATTGCCGCGACGGGCATGTTGGCTCAACAACTGAACGTCGACGTGATCTCGAACAATGTCGCGAACATGACGACGACCGGTTTCAAACGCCAACGGCCGGAATTTCAGGACTTGCTTTATCAGAATTTCAGGCGGGTTGGGTCGGCCTCGTCCGACGCCGGATCGATCGTTCCGTCCGGGGTTCAGATCGGGGTCGGCGTCAAGTCGGCGGCGGTCTACCGCATCACCGAGCAAGGCGGCCTGATCTCGACCGGAAACACCCTCGACCTTGCCATCAAGGGCATCGGATTTTTCAGCGTCCAGTTGCCCAACGGTGACACCGCTTTCACCCGCGCTGGAACATTTCAATTAAGCCCGGACGGAGAAATCGTCTCCGCCGACGGCTTCGTCGTCAATCCCGGCATCACCATTCCAGGGGGTGCCATCGACGTCAGCATCAACGCCAGCGGCGAGGTCGAGGTCAAGGTTGACGGTCAAGTCGCGCCCCAGAACGTCGGCCAGATCGAGTTCGCGGCCTTCGCCAACGAGGCCGGCCTCGAAGCCATCGGTGAAAACCTCATGCTGGAAACGCTGTCTTCGGGGCCGCCAACGACGGGAACGCCGGGGGTCGCCGGGTTTCGGCAACGTGCAGCAAGGCTTTCTCGAGACCTCCAACGTAGACGCGGTGCAGTCGATCACCGATCTGATCATCGCCCAGCGCGCCTACGAGCTGAACTCAAAGGTGATCACCGCCTCCGACGAGATGATGCACTCGGCCAACCAGCTGCGATAGGCGAAAGAAAATGAGTCGAAATATTCTGATTTGCTGGGTCGGGCTGCTGATCGCAACGGGTCCCGCTTGGGCCCAGCCCAGCTTGCGCGGCGAAACAATCGTAACCGGCGCGATCATCACCCTTGGCGACGTGATCGACGGAGCCGGGCCGGCCGCTTCGGTAGCGATCGCCCGGTCGCCCGAACCCGGCCAGGAACGGGTTTTCAGCGCCGCCCACATCTACGCCGTCGCGCGCGCGAAAGGCGTTGCCCTGGGGCCGGTGTCCTCCATCGGATCGGTGGTCGTGCGGCGGGGCGGCAAGCGCATCGATACGAGCGAAATCAAGGAAGCGATTCGAGACGCCCTGGTGGAGAAGGCCGGGGTCGGCGATCTCAGGGTCGACCTCGCCAATCCCAACCTGGCCTTTCACGTGCTCTTGGAAACATCCAACGACCTCGAGGTCTACGGCCTGGCCTACGATCGGCGATCCGGGCGCTTCAGCGCCACCGTCGTGGCCGCGGCGGGAAACCGGGGGGCGACGCGCCTCGGCGTCAGCGGGCGGGCGGTCCGGGTGATGAAAATCCCGGTTCCCGCGCACCGAATCGACAAAGGCCGAATTATCGCCCAGGAAGATCTGGAGTGGGTCGAGGTCCGCAATGACCACGTCAACGCGCAAACCGTCACCGATCTCGGCGGACTCGTCGGCATGTCGCCGCGCATCCGGCTCAGGGCCGGCCGGCCGATTCGGGCGGTCGACTTGCGGGCCCCGCTGGTGGTCGAGAAGGGCGCGCCCGTGACCATGGTTTTTCGGACCCGAGGCATGCTTCTCACCGCCGGTGGCCGCGCCATCGACGAGGGCGCCATGGGGGATACCGTCCGAGTGCGCAACGTCAAGAGCCAACTCGTCGTCGACGCGGTGATCATCGGTTCGGGCGTGGTCACGGTGCGGCAGAACTACCTCATGGCGGCAGAACAATGAGACCGGCCGAACCCACGCGCGCGCGGCGCGACTTCGGCGTCCGCGCCGCCGTCCTGACGGCCGCTTGTTACCTCGGCGCCTGCGCCGGCATCGCCGAACGGGTCGCCCAGGTCGGCGAAACACCCGAGGTCACGACCATCCAGAACCCGGTCCTGCAACCCCAGTATCAACCGATCAGCCTGCCGATGCCGGCGCCGGAAGGAGTCCGCCGCCATCCGAATTCGCTGTGGCAAAAAGGCGCCAGTGCCTTTTTCCTCGATCAGCGCGCGCGTCGGATCGGCGACATCCTGACCGTGCTCATCGAGATCGAGGACGACGCCCAAATCGACAACCAGACCACCCGCACCCGGGACAACTCGGAGGAAGCCTCGTTGAGCGGCTTCCTGGGCTTCGAGGACGAACTCGACGTTCTCTTCCCCAGGGGAGTTGACGCCGACGCTCTTGTCGATCTCACCAGGGAATCCCAGGTCGACGGCCAGGGCGAGATTACCCGCACCGACGAAATCAACCTGCGGATCGCCGCCATCGTCACCCAAATGCTGCCGAACGGAAACATGGCGATTCAGGGAACCCGGGAGGTTCGCGTCAACTTCGAGGTTCGCGAACTGAAGGTCATCGGCGTCATCCGGCCCGAGGACATCAGCTCGGAAAACACCGTGCGCCACGATCAGATCGCCGAAGCCCGCATCACCTACGGCGGCCCGGGGTCAGCTCACCGACGTCCAGCAGCCGCCCTACGGACAACAACTCTTCGACATCTTCTATCCCTTCTAACCCCCGCGCCGCCGGCAAGGATTCGAGGATAATTTGACAAATCGCGATTGATTATGCCGAATTACGATTTATGGCGGCATCGATCACGAATAATTATCAATGTTGAGCCTGCGCCAGCTTCGCTACTTCGCCGCATTGGCTGACGTCCTCCATTTCCGCAAGGCGGCGGAACGCTGTCACGTCACCCAGCCCGCCCTGACGACGCAAATCCAGGCCTTGGAAGCGACCCTGGGGGTGCAGCTCGTCGAACGCACCCGGCGGCGGGTCGTGCTAACGCCGGTCGGGGTCGAGATCGATCGACGGGCCCGCGACGTCCTGCGGCGATGCGACGAAATCGTGGAGTACGCCCGCCAGCAGGGCGACCCTCTCAGCGGGCCCCTGCGCTTCGGCGTCATTCCGACCATCGGTCCCCTACGTGTTGCCTTGGCTCGTGCCCCGGGTTCGGGAGCGTTTCCCGCGACTCAAACTATATCTGCGCGAAGACAAGACCGCCGACTTGGTCGCGCACCTGCGGAGCGGAAAGATCGACTTGGCCCTGCTCGCGCTTCCGGTGGCCGCCGACGACCTCGAGGACCTTGCCCTGTTCGACGACCCCTTCGTGCTCGCGGTGCCGGCGGCCCATCCCTTCGCCGCCAGAACCATCGTCCGCCCCGACCACCTCAAGGGCGAAGCGGCCCTGCTCTTGGACGACGGTCATTGCTTGCGGGATCAAGCCCTGGAGGTCTGCGGCCTGTCGCGCGGCCTCGACGACGCCGATTTGCGCGCCACCAGCCTCAACACCCTGGTCCACATGGTCGCGAACGGTCTCGGCATGACCCTGTTGCCGACCCTCTCGCTGGCCGTCGAGTTGCCGAGAGAAGGCACCATCGCGGTCAAGAATTTCGCCGCCCCCACGCCGGCCCGCAAAGTTGGCCTGTTGTGGCGTCGCTCCTCCGCCCGGAAGGCCGATTTTCGCGCCCTCGGCGAACTGATCCATAGCGCCCACGATGAGAGCGCGGGCGGGGTGACGTCATGAAGTCATCGAACGCCGTCGCCACGATCATCTCATGGCGAGCAGGACCGTGGCGCCTGGGCGTTTGACGCGGCATGAACGGCCAATTTATCTTGGGGAACCGAGATCACGGCGGGGAGGCCAGTCCAAGTGGCGGACGATCGGAAAAGGAACGGGTGGCGAATCCGAGTTCTTGTCGGACACACTCTCGGAGAAGGCGTCATCGGGGGCGATGAATCGGCGCGTAAATAACAGATTCTGGAGGCACGCGGGGGGAAGATGACGGCGCCACGCGCTTGGCAGCGAATGTTGAGCGGACGTCGGCTCGACCTCCTTGATCCCTCCCCGCTCGACATCGAGATCGAGGACATCGCCCACGGTTTGTCGAGGCTCGCCCGCTGGAACGGCCAAACCTCCGGCGATTGGGCCTTCACCGTGGCCCAGCATTCGCTTCTGGTGGAAACGCTTTTCGGCCGCTACCGCACCAGGGCGCCCCGTAAATGGTGCCTCGCGGCATTGCTCCACGACGCGCCGGAATACGTGATCGGCGATCTCATCACACCCTTCAAGGCCGTCCTGAGTATCGATTACAAGACCTTCGAGGAGCGCCTTCAGAGTGCCATCCACATCCGTTTCGAATTGCCGACAATCCTGCCGCCGCAACTGGCCAGGCTTGTCAAGCGCGCCGACCGGGCCGCGGCCCATGTCGAGGCCCGGCGGCTCGCCGGATTCAGCGGCCAGGAAGCCCGGCGTTTCTTCGGCCAGGGGCCGGGAACCGAGGGGATCGACCTCGCGCCGATGCCGCCGGGGGAAGCAAAATCACGATTTCTGAAGCGGTTTTACGACCTCTTTCCCGGCGGAAAGACGCGTTGACTGGCGGCCAAGACTAGCGCCTGCGAGACCCGGCGCCGGCCTCCGCCAATCCCGGTTTCGGGCGGGGGTCGGCCGGTGATAAACCGAATGCGTGGGAGACAAGATGGATTTAGATAGGTCGCCGATGATGGATTCGATTGGTGGGCACGCACATGCCAGGGGGGAGGCGCGTTGAGGGGTGAGAGCATCGTGACGAAGCGCGTTTGCCGAGCCTTGATATTTGGCTTGGCCCTGGGCGTAATCGGTGCCGTTCTTGCCCAATCACCATGGGGTTCGGCGCTTGAACGTAGCGTCGGTCTTCACACGATGTTTCGAATTCGTGGACCGATCGAAGCGCCATCGGACGTCGCGATCGTGAGGATCGATAAGGGGTCGGCGGACGCACTCGACGTGCCCGATAATGTGAAATACTGGCCGCGCATCGTTCATGCACGCCTCATCGATAGGTTGGTCGAATTGGGCGCTTCGGTCATCGTGTTCGATGTTTTTTTCCGGAAAACGGCGATCCGGAGGACGCCAAGACACAGGACCAGCTGGCGCGACTTCATGAGAATGGTGACTATCTCGAGCAGGACCGCGTGTGTGCCAACCTCTCGAATCGTTTCGCGGCCGAGAGACGCGATCACGAGGCGCGGGGATCCTTGAAATGGCTTTCCCAACCGCTGACGGTCGAAGAATGGGAGCAGGTGATCCACGAAGAGAGTGGGAAAACACGGCAGCCTCCCGACGATGATGAGGTCCTCGGCGTGGCCATCAAATGCGCACGACGGGTCGTCTTGGTCCATAGTCTCGAAGATAGACACGAATCTGGCGCGGATATCACGGTATTGTTCCTTCCGACACCCAAGATCGCCGCGGGTAGCGCGGGATACGCGCCATTTCCATTGCCTAAAGAGTCGCCCGTGAAGAACGCGTAAGCGGCTGATGTTGGTAGCTCTTTCGGTTTGGCGAAGTAATCGGATTTGCAAGAAAACGGGTTTTGGGCCTGAAAAGCTTGTGATTTGAAATAATTGATTTTGGGGATTCCCTTCCGTTGCGGAACGTGATTCTCTGCTCCCGTCGATTGGGATTGGAGAACTGTGATGAAGCCATCGCGCAAGGTGTCATCGGGAATAGAGGACCTGTTCCGCTCGCGGTTCGAAAACATCATCAACCTGCGCCACGAGTTGGTGGTGTTGGGGGGCCGGATCGCGTGGACTTTCTTCGACGAGACCTATGAAGCCTTGTATTCGGAGGAGGGTCGGCCGGGGGTCCCGACGCGGTTGATGGTTGGGCTGCACATCCTCAAGCATATGTTCGATCTCTCGGATGAGGAGGTCTGCGAGCGCTGGGTCTACGACCCATACTTCCAGTGCTTCTGCGGCGAAGAGTACTTTCAGCATGAGCTGCCCATGGAGCGCTCGTCGATGACCCGGTGGCGGGACCGGATCGGGCCGGAAGGTTTGGAGAAGGTATTCCAGGAGAGCCTGGCCGTGGCCCACCGGGTGGGGGCGCTGCGGGAGAAGGACCTCGAGCGGGTGACGGTGGACACCACCGTACAAGAGAAGGCGATTGCCTTTCCGACCGACGCCAAACTGATGCAACGAGCCCGCGAGCGGCTGGTGCGACTGGCACGGGAGCACGGCATTGCCCTGCGTCAGTCCTATACCCGCCTGGGCAAGAGGGCGTTGATCATGCAAGGCCGCTACCGCCATGCCAAACAGCACAAGCGGGCCAACAAGGCCCTGCGCAAGCTCAAGACCTATCTCGGGCGCACCGTCCGCGACATCCGCCGCAAGACGGCCCAGGAGGAGAGCCTACGGGATCCCTTCCGCCGCCCCTTGTGGCTGGCCGAGCGGGTGTCGACCCAGAAGCGGCGCGACCCCTTGCCCAAGGTCTATTCGCTCCACGCGCCCGAGGTCGAATGCATCGGCAAAGGGAAGGCGCACAAGCCGTACGAGTTCGGCTGCAAGGTCTCCGTGGCGGCGACCAATTCCCGCCCCCCCGGCGGCCAGTTCGTCGCCCACGTCAAGGCCTTCCACGGCAATCCCTATGATGGCCACACCTTGAGGCAGGTGATCGAAGAGATGGAACGCTGGACGGGGATATCGGCCGAGCGCATCTATGTCGACAAGGGATACCAGGGCCACGATTACCCCAACAAACACCGCGTCTTTAGATCAGGCCAGAAACGCGGCATCACGCCGACGATCAAGAAGGAGCTCAGGCGGCGCTCCGCCGTCGAGGCCGTGATCGGACATCTCAAGAGCGATGGCAGGCTGGGGCGCAACTTCCTCAAAGGCCGCGACGGCGACAAGATCAACGCCATCCTCGCCGGCGCCGGCTACAACTACCGCCTTGTCCTCAAATGGCTGAGGCGTTTGTTTGTCCAAATCCTGGCCGCGCTCCTCAGCGACATCTCGCACCCCACCGCAAACCCAATCGCCGCTTCAGCTTGAAATCAGGGTTCTTCACGGACGACTAAAGAACCACGGGTCAATGATTTCTGGACGTTCAAGCCCATGGCCCGCAAGGACCCCCTTCCGACCTTGCCGTCGGTAACGCTACAGTTCCACGCTCATTCCGCGTTCAAGACGTTCCTTGACCAAGTCAAGTCTCGGGGGATCAACGGCCTCACCTTCCCTGAAAACTGTCTTGATTCGTTCCCGAAAGCGGAAAAATTGAATTGTTGGATACAAGATCTGCGACGCCAGTTTTTTGATGACCGAGAAATGTCGGTTTGCCTGCGCTCGTTTCTAGATTCCATGGACGCGTCAGAGGAAACCGACCGGTTGCGTGCGATCATCGACCTTTATGCCGGAGAGGATTCTTATCCGATCAATTATTATGGCGTCGCCGGTACGATCGATAATTACGCGTATACTGATATCTTGAAGCAAAACAATAACTCTCAAAACGAGATTGATTTAAAGGGGAAGGTTGTATTCGTCGGAGCACTTGAATTTAATAGTGCCCAACAGAAGGATTATTTTCATACGGTCTTCGATCGTGATGACGGCGTTTTCCTGACCGGGGTGGAAATAGCGGCAACAGCTTATGCAAACGTCGCAAGTGGTCATTTGTTGGCCGAGCTTCGTTTGGTTCTTAAGGTCGAGGTTGCGGCGGGGAACGAACACACGCCGAAGCACGCGATGCCGGCGCTGTGGTCCTTGCTGGAGCGTCTCAGGCCGGGGCGTTGGCCGACGCTTGTTCGGGGCGATGCGGCATGGGGCTCCGAGGCGGTGATGAGCCGGGCGGAGCAAGAGGGATTGGCCTATCTGTTCAAGCTCCGCGCGACCGGCAACGTGCGGCGCCTGATCGAGAAGGCGATGGGCGAGAGCGGTTGGCGCGATGCCGGCAAGGGCTGGCAGGGCAAGGAAGCGGCGTTGTGCTTGGTGGGTTGGAGCCGCCAGCGCCGGGTGGTGGTATTGCGGCGACGCCTTAAGAGGGACCTGGCCGTCGTCGAAGGGGCTCGGTAAGCCGCGTCTCCGGTTGACGGGTTTCCGTCCTCCGCGCCGATTTTCCGATCTCCACCGGCAACGAAATTTTTCGACCCCCTCGTCTTATACCAACCGCCCTTAACATTGACTTGTGCGATCCCACGCTCTGAGGCCGATGGACATGATCTTCCAAGGTTGGTCGGTCAGGTTGTTCCAGGCTTGGCAAGAGGCCTCGACGATGGCTTCATAGGAGTCGAAGACACGATTGGAGAGCCAGTTCTGGCGGAGGTATTGCCAGACATTTTCGGCGGGATTGAGCTCCGGGGACTTGGGTGGCAAAGGCACGAGGGAGATGTTCTCCGGGATGCCGAGTTTGGCAGTGGTGTGCCATGCGGCTTGGTCGAGCAGCACGACGGCATGGGCGTTTGGGGCAACGGCCCGGCTGATTTCCTCGAGATGCAGGTCCATGGCTTCAGTATTGGCGCGCGGCATGACCAGCGCCGCGCCCTCACCGCGCTCGGGGCAGATGGCGCCGAAGAGATACGCCGAAGAGGTCCGTAGGTCCTTGACCTGGCGCGGGCGCGATCCCTTTGGGGCCCACTGGCGCACCAGGCTGTTCTTCTGGCCGACGCGCATTTCATCTTGAAACCAAACCTCGATGGGCGTGTCCGGTGGCTGTGCCGCTACGATTTTCGCCAAGTGTTCGGGAAAACTTTTTTTTAAATTCCTCCTGTGCCCGCGCATCCTGGCCGACGTGGCGCGGGCGCGCGGAAATATGCGAGAACCCGAGCGCGGCCAGCAGCTTGCCGACGCTCCGCTCGTGATAGTCCACGCCGAAGCGCGTTCGGATCAGTTGCTTGAGATCGATGCAGCGCCAGCGCACGACCCCATCCCGTTCGGGATCGGGACCGGCCTCGATAGCCCGCGAAAGCGCCGCCATTTGCGACGGCGTCAACCGACGCAACGCCCCGTTCGGCTTGCGGTCGATCAGACCGGCCGGACCTCCCGCGTTGAACCGGTGAACCCAGTCCCGCAACGTCTGCCGATCCATGCCGCCAATACCCGCCGCGCACGCTCGATCCATCCCATCGTAGATGGCCGCCATCGACAAAAGCCGTCGCGCCTGGTTCCCATCATCGCTCCGTGCCGCAAGAACACGGACTCTTTCAGCATCAAAGTCGTTTCGCAAAGGAATCGTTGGCATTGAACACACTCCCTTGTTGCCAACAACCTTGAATCACACAAAACCTGGCGTGTAAACCTTTGCGCGAGTAAAACTCTGGGGCGGTTGGTATTAGTAGCGTAAAGCGGTGCCATATCCGGTCTGGGAGGCATGTCGCCAGCACCCGCTCCGGACGGCAGGAGCTAGCCAAGAGCCGTCATATGGCCCCTCTCGTTATTGCACCTAGATTCGCTGAATAGCTGCCGCTAAACTCGCCCCATGGCGGAGAACACCCCCCCGTAGACTTGCGGCCATCCTCTCAGGTGATTTGGTAGGCAATGGTCGGTCAAGCGATGTCCGAGAGCGGCTGCCGGGCCGCGACGACGCCGGAGAGCAGTCATTGCCTTCTGCGATCTCGGCGGCGGCGGGGGCGAGCACTTCGCGTGCTTCTGGAAGCCAATATTGACGGTAGTACAGACGCGCGAACGACGTAGCGGCACTTACACCACGTACAACCGTCGCCGTAGCACCTGATAAAGGCATTCAGACAATGACATCAATCAACACAAACAGAATACTCAATGCCCCAGAGTTGCATATTTCGATTTTCGCCTTCCTGCTGAATTTTGTTTGGGAACTGCTGCAGATGCCGTTGTTTGCAGGAACTGCTGATTTCCATCCTTACGAAATAATTCTTCACTGTACAAAGGCGACTTTTGGAGACGTCGTAATCTCGCTCGTCGCATTTGTTGGTGCATGCCTGATCACGCGATCACGAATGTGGATAATTTTGATGAATAGTTCTGGTGTCGTAGCTTTTCTTGCAATTGGTTTGGTAATCACAATTGTTTTTGAGCTTCTTGCCACCGGCCCCTTAAATCTGTGGGAGTATGGTGAGTTGATGCCCATGATACCGGTCATAGGAGTCGGGGTTTCTCCCGTAGCGCAGTGGGTAATTTTGCCTTTGCTCCAACTATGGTTTGTCAAACGTCAGATCATCGGCGGAGGCGTCGTCGCTGCCTAAACGCCACTGTCCAAAACGCCCCTGTCCAAAACGCCCCTGTCCAAAACCCCGGAGTTTTTCTGAGATCCTATGGAATCAGGACAAAAGCATCCTATAGGGATGTACACGTTAAGCATTACTGCTCTGTTCCAAAATTTCTGTTTCTGGGGAGTGGTAAGCTTATTTCCTTTGTATCTCACAGGTGAGCATCAATATAGCGAGGCGGATGCCACTGAAGCATATGGTGTTTTTCTAGGGATCGCGACCGCACTTCCCCTTTTAGGAGGCTACGCCTCCTCTTACTTAAAACGATACTCCATCTCTATCCTATTGGCGTCTCTATGCCTGGTGTTGGGGTGCATACTGTTGTCCTTGAACATAGAATCCCTGCTCCCTTTTAGCCTTGCTTTCGTGGCGCTGGGGTATGGCTTTTATTGGCCACCTGTTCTAGCCCTTCAAGGGAGGCTTTATGATTGTAGGGAATCACTGCGCGATGCGGGATTTAGCATTTTTTATGCTGTCTCCTCCGGCGGCATCTTACTGACGCAGAACGTCAGCAGTCTGGTACTACAACCGGGGTATGGATCTCCGCCACCGGTTTGGGGAGTTTTCTAGGAGGCTACGCAAAGAACGCGATTGACAACGTTCTGATCCCCTTGAACGTCTATGAGGTCTTCTTCCTAGTTATTTTCTGTGCCGCAATCGGATTGCTTGCCATTAACCGGCTTATCATCAAGATGGTGGGTGACTGACAGAGATGGAACGTAAAAAGGGCGATGTCCCATGCTCTGTTGAAAAAGGCGAGGCAGGCATGGTTGGGCTTCGAGGCCAGGCGGCCTCTTTGATGGTTTCAATGGCGCTTTTCGCTTTTGCCTTTTTCACGTGATCCTCGAGGGCAGCTCTGAGGATGGGGAGTTGCCGGTAGGCCTTGAGGCGACGGAGGTCTTTTGGGCTTCCAGGAGGCCGGCGGCGGTCCATCGCAAGGCCATCTCGGCGTTGCGCCAGCGCTTGACATTGTGCTGCACCATCCTGACCGTTCCCAAGGCATTCTCGATGGCGTTGGTGCAGGCCAAGGAGCGCCTGAGCTTGGGCGGCAGGCCCAAGCGGATCACGGTGAGGATCTCATCCAGGCCCTCCAGGATGGAAGCCGAAACGCCGGGGGCCTCGGTCTCCAGGCGGCGCGCCAGGTTCTTCATGAGGCGTTCGGCTTTCTCGGCATCGTCTTGGTCCCAGGCTTGCCTGAGCGCCTTCTTGACGCCGGCATGAAGGCTTTCGTCGAGGCGCTCGATGATGTTGCGGCCCTTGTGGACCTGGCAGCGCTGGAGGGCGGCCACCGGCCCGAAGGTCCGCTTGATCGCCTTGGAGAGCGCCTTGGCGCCGTCGACGATGAAGAGCCGGGGCACTTCCGGGTCGAGGCCGCGGGCGGTCAGGTTGTCGAGCAGCGCCTGCACCGTGGCGGCATTCTCCGTGGCACCTTCGGCCAGGCCTAGAACATGCTTCTCGCCCGCGCCGTCGATGCCAATAGCTGCCAGCAACACGTGATCGCCGACGTGCAGCCCGTCGATCTGGATGACCAGGAGATCGAGATCCGAAAGGTCGCTGGCCAGGAAGGCCTTCAGCTTCTTGCGCGTCATGGCCACGAAGCGCCGCGAGACCGCGGACTTCGAGGTCGCATCGCCCGCGCGTGCCGGCAAGTCGCCGCTGGCCTCGCCGGGCAGGCGCACGGCGCGCGCGTACTTGCGGGTCGAAACCGTAAGCAGCATGATGTTCATCGCCCAGGACTGCAAAAGCGCCGGGTCCGAGAGCAACTCCCAGCTCGGCAAGCTCATCTCCTTGCCCGCAAGATCGCGCACCCGCGGGCGCGTCAGCTTCACCTTGCCCCCGTGATAGGCAATCTCGCTCTGGGTTGTCCCCCAGCGATGGCCCTGCCGCTCGGCCGTGCGGGCGTGGCGCGCTCCGCAGAGCACCTCGCTATCCTCGTCCAGCATCTCGCCCAGGGTCTCCACCCCGGCCAACAGGCAAAAGCGATCCACGCTCATGCGCAGATCATCAAAAGCCTCCGGCAAGGCCGGCGGCAACAGCGGAAGCGGGATCTCCAACAGTTTCGAAAGGCGGCTGTTCCGTGTAGTCTTGGTCATGGCGTCGTTCTCCTTGATGGATTCAACACCCAGAGCCTAACGGGCGAATGACGCCTACCTCACTTTTTCAACATCAGCCGGGACATTGCCATCCTTTACCAAAAGGCGAAATCGTTTTTTTAAGAAACAATTGTTATAGGTCATAACGTTCGCTGAGGACTTTCGGTAGAGTTGCCCTGATGGATACCGATATGGCTACCAATTCGACACTGGCGCCGAGATTCAGGCCCGAAACAACCTCTAGAGACGACTCGCGGCGCCGCGAAATCAAAGAGATTCCGTGAAAAACGCCGCTTTCAGCGGGTTCGAACGCTATTAACGGGGGTGGTTGCGCATCCCGACGCGCTGATCGATGTCATGGTCCTCGATATCTCGGCCAGAGGCGCCCGAATTCGATTCAACGATGGGAGTCCGAAGGACATCTCCAAATTCAAGCTCCGTGTCAACCGGATCGGTCAGTTCGACGTTGTCGCGCGATGGCGCAAAGCTGATATTATCGGGGTCGAATTCCTGGCGGATCCGCGCGAGGTCCGGCGCAATTTCGAGGGCCGTCTGGGCGCCACCTTAGCGAGTCGTCCGTGAAGAACCCTGATTTCAAGCTGAAGCGGCGATTGGGTTTGCGGTGGGGTGCGAGATGTCGCTGAGGAGCGCGGCCAGGATTTGGACAAACAAACGCCTCAGCCATTTGAGGACAAGGCGGTAGTTGTAGCCGGCGCCGGCGAGGATGGCGTTGATCTTGTCGCCGTCGCGGCCTTTGAGGAAGTTGCGCCCCAGCCTGCCATCGCTCTTGAGATGTCCGATCACGGCCTCGACGGCGGAGCGCCGCCTGAGCTCCTTCTTGATCGTCGGCGTGATGCCGCGTTTCTGGCCTGATCTAAAGACGCGGTGTTTGTTGGGGTAATCGTGGCCCTGGTATCCCTTGTCGACATAGATGCGCTCGGCCGATATCCCCGTCCAGCGTTCCATCTCTTCGATCACCTGCCTCAAGGTGTGGCCATCATAGGGATTGCCGTGGAAGGCCTTGACGTGGGCGACGAACTGGCCGCCGGGGGGGCGGGAATTGGTCGCCGCCACGGAGACCTTGCAGCCGAACTCGTACGGCTTGTGCGCCTTCCCTTTGCCGATGCATTCGACCTCGGGCGCGTGGAGCGAATAGACCTTGGGCAAGGGGTCGCGCCGCTTCTGGGTCGACACCCGCTCGGCCAGCCACAAGGGGCGGCGGAAGGTATCCCGTAGGCTCTCCTCCTGGGCCGTCTTGCGGCGGATGTCGCGGACGGTGCGCCCGAGATAGGTCTTGAGCTTGCGCAGGGCCTTGTTGGCCCGCTTGTGCTGTTTGGCATGGCGGTAGCGGCCTTGCATGATCAACGCCCTCTTGCCCAGGCGGGTATAGGACTGACGCAGGGCAATGCCGTGCTCCCGTGCCAGTCGCACCAGCCGCTCGCGGGCTCGTTGCATCAGTTTGGCGGCGGTCGGAAAGGCAATCGCCTTCTCTTGTACGGTGGTGTCCACCGTCACCCGCTCGAGGTCCTTCTCCCGCAGCGCCCCCACCCGGTGGGCCACGGCCAGGCTCTCCTGGAATACCTTCTCCAAACCTTCCGGCCCGATCCGGTCCCGCCACCGGGTCATCGACGAGCGCTCCATGGGCAGCTCATGCTGAAAGTACTCTTCGCCGCAGAAGCACTGGAAGTATGGGTCGTAGACCCAGCGCTCGCAGAGCTCCTCATCCGAGAGATCGAACATATGCTTGAGGATGTGCAGCCCAACCATCAACCGCGTCGGGACCCCCGGCCGACCCTCCTCCGAATACAAGGCTTCATAGGTCTCGTCGAAGAAAGTCCACGCGATCCGGCCCCCCAACACCACCAACTCGTGGCGCAGGTTGATGATGTTTTCGAACCGCGAGCGGAACAGGTCCTCTATTCCCGATGACACCTTGCGCGATGGCTTCATCACAGTTCTCCAATCCCAATCGACGGGAGCAGAGAATCACGTTCCGCAACGGAAGGGAATCCCCAAAATCAATTATTTCAAATCGCAAGCTTTTCAGGCCCAAAACCCGTTTTCTTGCAAATCCGATTACTTCGCCAAACCGAAAGAGCTACCAACATCAGCCGCTTACGCGTTCTTCACGGGCGACTAGCGAATTCTTGAATCACATTTTGCGGTAATTTTTCTTGCTCGCGACGCTTGGTCGCGGCAGATGTCGGGCGTATTCTCCGATTGTCGGGGGATCCCGGAATCTTGCGAGGCTGATCCGTGGCTGGTCGAACCGCGACCCGACGATGACACGCCGGGAAAGCTTCTGGCGGGCGGGAATCGTCGTTCTCTGCCTGGTGGCGGCCGGGCTTTTTTCTACTGATGCCCGATTCTTGACCGTGCAGCCTCGGGTTCTGTCGAATCCGACGTTCGAGAAAGGTCTCGCCCACTGGCGCGCGAATCGCCGCGCCGTCGCCTTGGAGGAAGCTGAATCCCGGGCCGCGGTCCTGACCGTCGGTGACAAGACCGGATATGCGTATTTGAACCAATTCGTGCCCTGACCGAAGCGCTTTACCCATCTTAGGGTCGGCGCCGACATTCGCCTGCGGGAGGTGCGCGGGGGCACCGAATGGTGGCAACGGGCGCACGTGATGATGCGCAGTTTCGACAGAAATTTCGAGGAGCTTCGCTACCTGCCGCATAAATTGGTCGAGGCTTCCGGAACCGCGGACTGGCGGCGCTACGAGTCGGTGTTCCCGATTGCCGCCGAAGCCGCGAATATGCAGTTCATCGTCTACTTGGGGGGGCCGGAAGGATCCCTCGCCGTTCGCAATATCGCGGTTGACGATGTCGCCGAGGCGAGGCTGTTCATGGTCCTGAGATGGGCCTTCGCGGGGGCTTGGATTTTGGCCGCGATTTGGCTTGTCCGACGACTCGTCTTCGCGCCCAAGGCTAACCTCGCGGTCTATATTTCGGTGGCCATGGGAGGGTTGATTCTGGCCGCGGCGTTGATGCCGCAGCCGCGGTTGTCGCACCTTGTCGGCGGGGCCCAGGCCCGGATCGGCGGCTGGTACGACGCCGCGCTCGTGGAGGGCGCTGGAACCGAAGCGGAGAAACCAACCCAGCGGTTGGAGGCGGCACGAAATGGCGAGAGTGCACGCCAGGGCGAGAGTGCACGCCAGGGCGAGACAGAGAAAGAAGCGAAGGAAAAACAGGAAATTGGTAAGTTGGCAAAATTTTACGAAGATCTTGTGCTAACAAAAACTGTTTTTGATTCACAAGACGTTGTTCATGTAACATCGCATATTTTGTTGTCTATATTTGTGCTTGTAGGATATCGGAGGATGAACTTCGGAATAATTGTGCTGTGGCTGCTACTGTTCGCTTGCGTAAGTGAAATGATTCAGTTTTTCTCCATTTCCCGGACGACACAATGGGGTGATCTGGCGGCGAATGCCGCGGGCGTTGCCCTGGGGGCCGGGGCTTACTTCACGGCCCGCCTGGCCGGAGCTTCGATCCGGCGCTAACCGGCGACGGCTCGTGATGGCGCCACAAATTGGCGAAACTTGGATCGGAGCTCGTGGCCGGCTACCATGATCCTGTGTTCCAGACCTCGCGGAAGCGGAATTTCGCTTGACGGGTTGCGAGGCGGGGTCTCTGGTTGGCGGGCACGGAGGCGCGGGTAATTCGAATGTTTCATTCCCCGAATTCGGCGCCCGATACCGGCAACGGCTAGCGGGGGGGGCGCGGACTTGCATCCCTTGTGGTGGCTGTGGCGCCGCCAATCATGGTCGTCGTGGTGATCGCGGCCCGGGCTTTCGATTCGGGAGTCTATTCCCGTTGGATTGAATCGGAAACCGGAATTCTCGAAATCCCCACCGCCGCGGTATACCTGTTGGCCGCGATCCTGGGGACGCTGATATTCCGGCGCCGGCGCGTATTGCCCGCGCCCTGGCTCGGCTGGTGGATGATCGCCGGCACGCTGGGTTGTGTTTACGTTGCCGGCGAGGAAACAAGTTGGGGCCAGCATTTTTTCGGTTGGCAAACTCCCGAGAGCATCCGAGTGTTGAACGACCAGGCCGAAACGAACCTTCACAACATGAGCAGCTGGTTCGATCAGAAGCCGCGATTCGTTCTCGAGCTCGGGATTTTTTTGGCCGGCATCGGCTATCCCTTGTGGACCCGCGCCCGGGGCCCGGCGGCCGCGGCGCCCACCAGTTGGCGGTACTGGTTCTGGCCGACCGGAATCGTATTTCCCACGGCGCTGTTCGTCCTGTTCGTGAAATTGCCGGAGCGGGTGGCCAAGTGGTCCGATCTATCCTTGGCGCCGCCGATGGATTTCCGCGCCAGTGAACTTCAGGAGTTTTATATCGCTTGGTTCCTGTTGTTGTATTTCGGTTCGGTTTGGCGCCGGGCAATGTCCCGGCTGATGTTGAAAAAGTGAGGTAGGCGTCATTCGCCTGGAACCGTTAGGCTCTGGGTGTTGAATCCATCAAGGAGAACGACGCCATGACCAAGACTACACGGAACAGCCGCCTTTCGAAACTGTTGGAGATCCCGCTTCCGCTGTTGCCGCCGGCCTTGCCGGAGGCTTTTGATGATCTGCGCATGAGCGTGGATCGCTTTTGCCTGTTGGCCGGGGTGGAGACCCTGGGCGAGATGCTGGACGAGGATAGCGAGGTGCTCTGCGGAGCGCGCCACGCCCGCACGGCCGAGCGGCAGGGCCATCGCTGGGGGACAACCCAGAGCGAGATTGCCTATCACGGGGGCAAGGTGAAGCTGACGCGCCCGCGGGTGCGCGATCTTGCGGGCAAGGAGATGAGCTTGCCGAGCTGGGAGTTGCTCTCGGACCCGGCGCTTTTGCAGTCCTGGGCGATGAACATCATGCTGCTTACGGTTTCGACCCGCAAGTACGCGCGCGCCGTGCGCCTGCCCGGCGAGGCCAGCGGCGACTTGCCGGCACGCGCGGGCGATGCGACCTCGAAGTCCGCGGTCTCGCGGCGCTTCGTGGCCATGACGCGCAAGAAGCTGAAGGCCTTCCTGGCCAGCGACCTTTCGGATCTCGATCTCCTGGTCATCCAGATCGACGGGCTGCACGTCGGCGATCACGTGTTGCTGGCAGCTATTGGCATCGACGGCGCGGGCGAGAAGCATGTTCTAGGCCTGGCCGAAGGTGCCACGGAGAATGCCGCCACGGTGCAGGCGCTGCTCGACAACCTGACCGCCCGCGGCCTCGACCCGGAAGTGCCCCGGCTCTTCATCGTCGACGGCGCCAAGGCGCTCTCCAAGGCGATCAAGCGGACCTTCGGGCCGGTGGCCGCCCTCCAGCGCTGCCAGGTCCACAAGGGCCGCAACATCATCGAGCGCCTCGACGAAAGCCTTCATGCCGGCGTCAAGAAGGCGCTCAGGCAAGCCTGGGACCAAGACGATGCCGAGAAAGCCGAACGCCTCATGAAGAACCTGGCGCGCCGCCTGGAGACCGAGGCCCCCGGCGTTTCGGCTTCCATCCTGGAGGGCCTGGATGAGATCCTCACCGTGATCCGCTTGGGCCTGCCGCCCAAGCTCAGGCGCTCCTTGGCCTGCACCAACGCCATCGAGAATGCCTTGGGAACGGTCAGGATGGTGCAGCACAATGTCAAGCGCTGGCGCAACGCCGAGATGGCCTTGCGATGGACCGCCGCCGGCCTCCTGGAAGCCCAAAAGACCTCCGTCGCCTCAAGGCCTACCGGCAACTCCCCATCCTCAGAGCTGCCCTCGAGGATCACGTGAAAAAGGCAAAAGCGAAAAGCGCCATTGAAACCATCAAAGAGGCCGCCTAGCCTCGAAGCCCAACCATGCCTGCCTCGCCTTTTTCAACAGAGCATGGGACATCGCCTGGCGCCGGATAACATGGTGGGCCCGACCCCCGGAACCAGCGCCCGCGAACGCGGTCGGCGGCGAGGCCTGGCGAAATGTCGACCCGCCGTGAGGGAGCCCGTTGACATTCGACTTCGGCACCGCTACTCACGTTTCGCTGGCGGGCCCAGGTGGCGGAATTGGTAGACGCGCTAGCTTCAGGTGCTAGTGACCGTATGGTCGTGGAAGTTCGAATCTTCTCCTGGGCACCACATTTATTGTTGATTTTCAAAGACTGGCGAGCGGAGGCCGAATGTCCTCCCGCCACGTACCCCCTCTCCGTCCTTCCAAAAGCGATAAATTTTGTCACACGTTCGAGGATGCGTGTCGGAATTCTGGAATCTCCACGTCGGTAATGAACGCGCTCCAGGGACACAAAGAGAGCGGCATGTCGGTGCGGTACGGTCAGGGATTCACGCTGAGCGTCCTGTCGGATGCGATGGGGGAACTTCGGTACCCGGAATTGGACCTATCGCACTTATTCGTACTCGACTGACCGCGTACGCGTCGTACGCATCTTCCTGAGAGAGGGTCGTCGCCCCCGTCCCGATCGGCGGCCTGTAGCCAACATTAGACTCGCCCGTGAATCACCTTGGCAAGGAAACATGGACGTACCTTCTCGGTAATCAGCTTTATTTTCGAGTAAGTCTGTTTGCTAAATCGATGACTTCGTGAACACACTTCGAGGTATCACGGCACACCTCAAAGCCTGAATATCTCAACACCGTGTACCCTGAGAACGTGATGGCACGCTGACGACGTTTGTCATTTGCTGCTTGTTGTTTAGTCTTTTCGTGAAAATCATGCCCCTTCCAGCTCGATCGCTAGTTTTATGCTTTCTTCAGGGTCAGTGACATAAAAGTCGATTTTATACGTGGCGTCTGATGTTTCAATCTTCTTTTGTGGAAGTAGCTTCAATCCATGTTTTCTTTCGATTCCAAGGAACCGCCACTGCATCAAGAAGATTTGCTCGATTGGAGATGAAACACCACGCAACTGCATGTCTTGCTTAATCTGACGTTCGAAGTCTTGAGCAAGGCGGCGTTTATACCAATCAAGCCGACGTGCCACGTCAGGCTTGAGATCAGCGCTCGAAATTCCCAGTTGATCTCCAAACGTCTCTATGCCCAGCATAAAAGCAGCCTTAGGCTCTTTGTATTCGGCCATCCGCTTGCAGAACGCCAAATAGGTTTCCTGATTACGCACTTTGCTCCGCGAGTTTGAGGAGGTTGTAGGGCATGGGCGGGGTGCGTAGGGCGGCCCAGGCGAGGCGGGGGATCATCTCGTCCAGGCGGTAGCGGCGATTGAAGCGGTATTCGAACTGGGCCAGGTATCGCGGTGCGTGCTTGGGACGGATGGGGTCCCGCGGAGGCTGTTCTTGACGTTACCGAGGGTCGTATTGACCCATTTGAAGGCGGCCCATTTGGCGGCCTGGGGTCCGCTGCCGGTAACGGCGGGATAATGGCTGCAGCCAGCCGCGGTGACGGCGGTGAAGCAGCTCAGGCCGTCGCTGACGACGGTGCTTCCCGGGGTCAAGACGCGGCGCGACATTTTCTCGATCTCTGCCTTGCGGAAGCCCTTCACCCGGGTGAGCTTGAGCCGGTGCGGCCGACCCTCGGCGGTGGTTTCCACGGCGGCCACGAAAGGCGTTTTGCCGGGTGCGCCACGGCTCCGCTTACCGCCGCGCCGGGCGCCCCCCAGATAGGCGTCGTCGATCTCGATCCGCTTGCCCTCGCCGCCCAGCGGCTTGTTTTCCTCGCGTTCAAGCATCACCTGCATCAGTTTGTGATGCATCTTCCACGCCGTATTGTAGCTGACCCCGAGCCGGCGCCCCAATTCGAGGCTGGAAATCCCTTTCTTCGACTGGCTGATCAGGTAGAGCGCCTCGAACCATACGATCAGCGCCAGGTGGGTCGCATGAAAGATCGTCCCCGCCGTCAACGACACCTGGTAATGGCAGCCGCTGCACTGATACAGCCGCCGACTCTTGTGCTCGCTGTAGCGATCACCGGCACAGCGGGGACAAACAAAACCCTTCGGCCAGCGCCAGCCGAATACCACCGCCCGACATTTCTCCTCGCTAATACCAACCGCCCTAGAGTTTGACTCGCGCAAAGGTTTACACGCCAGGTTTTGTGTGATTCAAGGTTGTTGGCAACAAGGGAGTGTGTTCAATGCCAACGATTCCTTTGCGAAACGACTTTGATGCTGAAAGAGTCCGTGTTCTTGCGGCACGGAGCGATGATGGGAACCAGGCGCGACGGCTTTTGTCGATGGCGGCCATCTACGATGGGATGGATCGAGC
This sequence comes from Alphaproteobacteria bacterium, assembly GCA_965218865.1. GTDB lineage: Bacteria > Pseudomonadota > Alphaproteobacteria > JAAXGF01 > JAAXGF01 > CBDCME01. The sequence continues at coordinate 8,883 of CBDCME010000038.1, read as the reverse complement.
GTGCGCGGCGCGTATTGGCGGCATGGATCGGCAGACGTTGCGGGACTGGGTTCACCGGTTCAACGCGGGAGGTCCGGCCGGTCTGATCGACCGCAAGCCGAACGGGGCGTTGCGTCGGTTGACGCCGTCGCAAATGGCGGCGCTTTCGCGGGCTATCGAGGCCTGTCCCGATCCCGAACGGGATGGGGTCGTGCGCTGGCGCTGCATCGATCTCAAGCAACTGATCCGAACGCGCTTCGGCGTGGACTATCACGAGCGGAGCGTCGGCAAGCTGCTGGCCGCGCTCGGGTTCTCGCATATTTCCGCGCGCCCGCGCCACGTCGGCCAGGATGCGCGGGCACAGGAGGAATTTAAAAAAAAGTTTTCCCGAACACTTGGCGAAAATCGTAGCGGCACAGCCACCGGACACGCCCATCGAGGTTTGGTTTCAAGATGAAATGCGCGTCGGCCAGAAGAACAGCCTGGTGCGCCAGTGGGCCCCAAAGGGATCGCGCCCGCGCCAGGTCAAGGACCTACGGACCTCTTCGGCGTATCTCTTCGGCGCCATCTGCCCCGAGCGCGGTGAGGGCGCGGCGCTGGTCATGCCGCGCGCCAATACTGAAGCCATGGACCTGCATCTCGAGGAAATCAGCCGGGCCGTTGCCCCAAACGCCCATGCCGTCGTGCTGCTCGACCAAGCCGCATGGCACACCACTGCCAAACTCGGCATCCCGGAGAACATCTCCCTCGTGCCTTTGCCACCCAAGTCCCCGGAGCTCAATCCCGCCGAAAATGTCTGGCAATACCTCCGCCAGAACTGGCTCTCCAATCGTGTCTTCGACTCCTATGAAGCCATCGTCGAGGCCTCTTGCCAAGCCTGGAACAACCTGACCGACCAACCTTGGAAGATCATGTCCATCGGCCTCAGAGCGTGGGCTCACACAAGTCAATGTTAAGGGCGGTTGGTATAAGTTCACGAAACCGCCCCAAACTCAACCCCAACTGAACCGCATTCCTCGACATCGCAAACCTCCTGAAAAACCACCGGATGTTCACTTTTTGTGCCATACCAAATCCGCGGAGGAAAGTGCGTAATCAGGATCATTTTTGACCCACTTACCCCAATAGGCTCGGACTTCAAGCTGTTCCCACAAATCGAGATCATCCACCCCGTCGATATCCTTCTGGATATCCATATTCACTATTTCGCCCAGTCTACGAATGAATGCTTGCCAAATTTCGAGGGCTTGCTTGTTGCTCAAGCCGACGCCAGGCTGTTCGTCAGACATCCAATTCTTCGCCGTATAAGACAGATGAGAACTCTATAACAATGCTCAACCACTTCCAACAAATTCCATCCATGACGATGTCGTCTTCCGGGAATTTGGATTTGTCCAACAAACTTCCAGAAAGGGTCAACCTCAGTCAACCACAGGCCGCCCAATTCCCGGCTGTTTCCTAGGGTAAAGCGGACGGAACTGGAGCCATTTTACTCCCCCCAGTGGCCCCAATATGCACCGCCATTATCATCCCGATTTAGACAGCGCCCATACTCCATGGTACCGCTCGTGATTTCAGAGACGAATTCAGTTTCCAGGCAACCAGAGTATCGCCCTCTCCCGTAGGTAGGTCGCCGTCGGCAATGGCGCAGGCGTGCCGACGAAAAAAACTGATACAGAGAGACAGACGAATGTAACGATCTGTCGCCGGCCTGACCAAAGCAAAGGTTCAGCTTTGACCGTCCGAGGTGACGCCAATCAGGCGCCGGGGACAACCCCTGAGAGCACCCTGGGGCGGGCGCGTAGGGTCCTGTGGCAAAGCCTAGCATCGCTTGCAGTAGCTAGGACGAACCACGGAAAGGGGAGACGCGTATGCCCCCCACAGTTGGCCTTGGTTACCCCTGAGCCGCCCCATAGTTTCCTCCTACGGCAGCCCGAATATCATCCCCTCGGTGATTGAGTGAGCCGAGCCAACCCAATAGGGGCGATGAATTGTGCAAAATGCACATCCTAAGGATTGCACAAGGCGCAGAAACTTGAGCTCCCGGTAATGGCGCTTGAACAGGTGACATAGGCTGCTCTCAGCCGTAGGCATTGATCCGCCGGTAGGAAAGAATCTCGGCTGAGCCGCCAAACTGCGCAAATGATTGGGGTGCGCTTTGTTCCCGCCTCGGGGTACTCCTTTTATCATCCTTCGAGAAAGTCCTTATTGTGTCATCGTTACTTCTGTCATATACAATGAGTAATGCTTACTTCTCGCTCGAATGGTTTTCAAATCTTTGATTATAGTACCAGAATAAGTTCCCCTAATTTTCATAACGTCAATGCCTTTCATCGAGAAATTCACAGACAAATTTGATGTGTTTAATATGCCTCGAAGTGTCCGAGCATACGATCCATACTCGGACCCCACTCTTAGCTCCGAAAAAATCTCGCCCGTTGACGGGTTCCAGAACACCTCTCCGACAACCGTATCCCGAGTCTTTCCGCCCCAACCGTCCGTACGCTCGGCCCAGCCGTTCCAAATTCCCAAACTTCGAGCCGTTGAAACATTCGATTGATCAGCAGCTATGATGTTATCGCCTCTTGTATTTTTACCAAATTCGTGGACCGAATCGACGCCGCTAAAGAAAGAAATAATCGTGATCAATGAAGCAACGAATCCCGCTATACAGATTATTACGACCAAACGCATTTATCGCAGCTATCCGTGTGAATTGGCGCCCATTTTCGAAAAAGGCGGTTTAAAAAACTGTGGGACGACGCGAGGCTTCCAGCCGGGAATTCTCCGATGGCTCTGCCTATTGAGCCGGAACGGTAGCACGAGAGGATTTTGGCGCCAAATCCGTTCCGATCTCAGGTATTGCATGGTATTCCCTGCGGTTCGGAGGTTGTTGGGGCAAAATGCGGGCCGGGCGCTGTGTGTTTTCTCCCACGTGAGAGCATGGTTGGGAGGCAGCCGACTCGTATACGGGAACCAACGCGATCTGAGTGCTGCCAGGCATCGAGCGCCGTCACGGCGGCAGCGGGGCAGGCCCGAGATCGTCGATCAGGCGGAGGACGTCAACGAACAGAAGGTGAGGAACTGCGACCTCAGACCGGTCGGAATCGGCTCTAATATCGGCTGTGTGCCACCTCACTTAAGCGCGTCAATGGCGTTGTAAAGCTCTTCAAGGGCTTCCCGGGCCTTAAGGCTGGTCTCCGTTGATCAACCCCACAACGTCCGCTGGATACTCCAGCTTCTCCATCGCTCCCCGAAGATCGACATATGCTCCCTTGGAATATAGGCCGTGGGTGATGTCCGTCCGCTTGTGCCCGACCAACAACTTGGTTGTATCGACGGGCACGCCGGGTCCCTACATGAGTTCCGCAAAGGTGCGGCGGGTGGAATCGAACCCCTGACCGTCCTTTTCGGGCAGTTCGCGGCGCTTCCGGTTGAGTTCCTTGTTGATGTAGCCGCTCCGCTTGCGTACCCTGATGTCTGCAAATTTGTTTGAGACCCTCGCCGGGGCCCCATAATTTTCCGACCGACTAGGTGGCACTTCATCGCATGATTGGTATCGGTTCGAATTTCTTTAAGATTATTGTTGCGTAACAGTCTGTTCGAAAACTCGCGGCGCTGTCCCTCTCCCCCTCCCGGCCGCCCCTATCAGCAACCTCTCGTGGGTGGCCGGGAGGGGGAGAGGGACAGACGCAAAAAATGCGCGGACGCATTTTCGAACAAACACTAAGAGATAAGTCACGGTCATGGCGATTTATGATCACAAGGGTGACCTTCCCGAGGCGGCCGATTTCGGCCGCGTCGTCGCCGTCGACACCGAAACGATGGGTTTGAATCCGCTGCGGGACCGCCTTTGCGTGATCCAGCTTTCGTCCGGCGACGGCAATTGCCATATCGTCCAATTCGGGCCCGGCGGCTACGACGCGCCGCGCCTGAAGGCGCTCCTGGAAGACCCGACGGTGACCAAGCTTTTCCATTTCGCCCGCTTCGACATCGCCACGGTTCGCCAGCATTTGGGGGTCGTTTGCGCGCCGGTGTATTGTACCAAGATTGCGTCGCGGCTGGTTCGCACCTACACCGATCGTCACGGCCTCAAGGATTTGTGCCGCGAACTCCTCGGCGTCGATCTGGCCAAGCAACAACAGTCGAGCGACTGGGGGGCGGAAGAGCTGACCCCCGAGCAGCGCGAATACGCCGCCGGCGACGTATTGTACTTGCATCGCCTGCGGGAAAGGCTCGACGAAATGTTGGCGCGGGAGAACCGCGGCGCGTTGGCGGCCGCGTGTTTCGAGTTTTTGCCGACGAGAGCCGCGCTCGATCTCGAGGGCTGGCCGGAGATCGATATTTTCGCCCACTGACGGTCTGTTCGAAAACTCGCGGCGCCGGCCCTCTTCCCGTTCCGGCCCCCGCCCCCTCCCGGCCACCCATATCAGCATACTCTCGTGAGTGGCCGGGAGGGGGAGAGGGCCGGAACAGACGCAAAAAAAGCGCGGAGGCGCATTTTCGAACATCCTAGTGCACCGGCGCATTCACTTCGTTCACGCCCCCGTGCACCAGGCCTTTGTCGATGCATCAACTTTCCAAACTTCGGCTGTCGCCTCCGTTTGGGTCGATGCACTAGGAAAATGGCGACGGCTCATCGAAAGTTGATTTTTGGCGTCCCTCGATCATACTTTGTTGATAGGTTATAAATGATCATTGCGTGGCAAAACCGGAGGCTGATCGGTACGATGAGCGCAGGACCCGAAACGGATACCCCGGCGGCCCCTGTTTCGGGCCCCGATGCCCCCACGGCCCGGCAACGGCTCGTCGAGGCTATCCGCGATGGGAGCGCGGAGCGCGACGCCGGCCCCGGTTACAGCCGCTTTGTCGGGTTGATGAAGTTGGTGCTTCCGCTTGGCGCCCTGGTTCTGTCCGGGCTGGTCGTCATGTGGCCGTATTTGAGCGGCCGGGACGACGGCTTTTCGGTCGATTTCACGGACCTCGGGATCGACGAATCCGATACCATCTACATGACCAAGGCTCGCTACTTCGGAACCGATGCGAATTCGCAACCGTACACGATCACGGCCGATTCGGTGGTCCAAATTCCCGAGGCGCCGGGTAGCTACACCCTGGATTCGCCCAAGGCGGACGTTCTCCTGAATAGCGGCGACTGGTTGGCCCTGGCCGCGAAAGGGGGAATTCTCAATCGCGAAAAGGACACTCTCTTGCTTCGGGACGAGGTCAGCATCTACTCGGACCAAGGGTATGAGTTTCACACCGAAAAGGCCCGGATCGATTTGCGGACGCACGACGCGGACGGGAATGCCAAGGTCGAGGGGCAAGGTCCCTTGGGTATTTTGAACGCCGATGGCTTTCGCATCCGTAATCGCGGCGATTCACTCTTTTTCCTGGGCCACGTACGGCTCATTCTCTATCCCGGGGCGGGGGCCTGATCCAGGATGGCTCCGGCCCGGTCGCGATCCGCTTGGCGCCAGGCGGCCGGCACGGTATGGTGTCTTGCCGCCGCCGGGATATTGAGCGTGGCGGTCGCGCGGGCAGAGGGGGTCGGAGATCGTGGCCACGATTCGAGCCTACCGATCGCGATCACCTCCGATACCCTCGAGGTTCAGCGCGAGAACCAAGTGGCGATTTTTCGCGGCAACGTGGATGCCGTTCAAGGAGAGATGAACCTGAGGGCCGATACCTTGGTTGTTCGTTATGAAACCGGCGGCGAGGGGAACCAGGAAATCTCGCGCATCGAGGCCGAAGGCAACGTCTTCGTTTCCTCGCCGAGCGAGACCGCATCCGGTGACGAGGGGGTTTACAACGTCGTCGACGGCGTGGTCGAGCTTGTCGGGTCGATCGTCCTGACCCGGGGTGACAACGTCATCCGCGGGGACCGAGTGGAGTTGAACCTGACGACGGGAGAGAGCAGAGTATCGAGTGACGGTCCCGTCGGTGGGAGCGGTCGAGTCAAGGGACTGTTCGTGCCCAAGCAGTCGGAGTAGGAAGGTCGTCGAAGCGAATGACGGAACTCGAACATAATCATTGCTTGGAACCGAAGCCGCCCGGGAGCGCGTCGGAAGGGGCCGAGGAGTCGCCGAACAAACCCCGGCTCGTGGCCGAGAACGAGGGGCTGGTCGCCAGCAACCTGGGCAAGCGATATCGCAAACGGCCGGTGTTGAGAGGCGTCAGCCTAACGCTTCGGCGGGGTGAGGTGGTGGGCCTTTTGGGTCCCAACGGGGCTGGCAAGACCACATGCTTCTACTTGATTACCGGTTTGATCGCCGCCGATTCGGGATCGATATCCCTCGACGGACACGACGTCACCGATTTGCCGATGTACCGCCGGGCGCGTCTTGGCATCGGTTATTTGCCACAGGAGGCGTCGATCTTTCGCGGTCTGACCGTTGAAAACAATATCCGCGCGGTTGTCGAGGTGGTCGAACCCATTCGCGAGAAGCGCGAAGCGATGATCGACGATCTCTTGGCCGAGTTTTCGATCACCCATTTACGGCGCACGCCGGCGCTCGCGCTTTCGGGTGGCGAGCGCCGGCGGGTCGAGATTGCCCGCGCTCTCGCGCTCCGTCCAAGCTTCATGCTGTTGGACGAACCACTCGCCGGAATCGATCCGATCGCGGTCAGCGACATTCGCGATCTCACCGCCCACCTGAAGGATCGGGGAATCGGCGTCTTGATCACCGATCACAACGTGCGGGAAACGCTCGACGTCATCGACCGCGCCTACATCCTCCACGAGGGCGTCGTGCTTATGGAAGGGGCACCATCGGAAATCGTTGCCCATCGGGACGTTCGTCGTTTCTACCTCGGCGAGCGTTTCAGCCTTTAAGTTTGTCCAAAAATGCCTTTAACCACGAGACTTGATCTTCGGCAAGTCCAGTCACTTGTCATGACGCCGCAGTTGCAGCAAGCGATCAAATTGCTGCAACTATCGAACTTGGAACTCAGCGACTACATCAAGAGCGAACTCGAACAAAACCCGTTGCTGGAGCCCGAGGATGGCGATGGCGAACGGGACCCCGGCGAAACGGCTGAATCGGCCGCCGAGGCGGCGCTCGATCCCGAAAACGCGGTCGTCGCCAGCGAGTTGACCGCCGACTACGATAATCTTTGGAGTTCGAACGTGAGCCCGAGTGTTCAGGCACGCCCCAGTGATGGCGCCGGTGGGGATTTCATGGGCCTCGATCGTTATCTCAGCCGTCAGGAAAGCTTGCGCGATCACCTCCTGAATCAGCTGCACGTCGATTTCGCTGATCCGATCGAAAAAATGGTGGGTGCCCACCTTATCGATATGGTTGATGAAAGGGGATATCTAAACGGCGACTTGAACGATGTCGCCTTGCGTCTTGGCTGCGAATTCGCCGCCATCAAGGCGACCTTGGAAAAACTGCAAATCTTCGATCCGCCGGGCGTGTTCGCGAGGGATTTGAAGGAATGTCTGGGCTTGCAATTGCGAGAGCTGGACAGGCTCGATCCGGCAATGGTCGCGTTTCTCGACAACCTGCATTTGCTGGCGCGCTCCGAAACCGGGGAGCTGATGCGGCGCTGTGCCGTCGACGCCGAGGATCTGAACGAGATGATAGCCGAAATCAAGGCCCTGGATCCCAAACCCGGCCTTGTCTTCGACGACACCGTGGTGCAGGCGATCGTTCCCGATGTGTTCGTTCGTCAAAGTTCCGACGGATCTTGGTCGGTCGAACTCAACAACGACACGCTGCCGCGGGTCCTGATCAATCGGCGTTACTACGCAAGGGTGAGCCGCCGGGCAAAGACCAAGGTTGAAAAGGATTATTTGGCGGAGCGCCTTCAGTCCGCGAGCTGGCTGGTAAAAGCACTCGACCAGCGCGCCAACACCATATTACGGGTATCGACTGAACTGGTAAAACAACAAGAAGCGTTTTTCACCCGTGGTGTTCAATATTTACGTCCCTTGATCTTGCGCAATATCGCTGACGCAATCGAAATGCATGAAAGTACTGTCAGCCGCGTGACGACTAACAAGTACATGACCACGCCGCGTGGAATTTTCGAACTGAAATACTTTTTTATCACGGCCCTGAACAGTGTCGCCGGCACTGAAACACATTCATCCGAATCGGTTCGCCACCGCATCCGCGAGCTCATCGGCAAGGAATCTGCGGGAAAAATTCTTTCCGACGATCAGATTGTTGAGGCACTCAGGAGCGAAGGGGTTGACATTGCCCGTCGAACGGTCGCCAAATATCGCGAGGGGACGCATATTCCGTCCTCCATCCAACGTCGGCGCGAAAAGCGGATGTCACTTTGAGGGGGTTCCGCCGTGGCTCGTGCGCGGAACTGGTTTAGACACCATACGGGGGTATTGACAGGTTTGGGAACGGCGAATTATGTTCCGGCCCCTCCGGTGAAAACCCCTAGACAATGCTCCAGGAGCAGTTTGCCCGTGGGGCACGTGGCTGGTTGTCCGGTGATTACGCGTTAGTCAGTTGTGAGGGCGATGAAAATTTCGGTAACGGGCCAGCAAATCGATGTCGGTGGTGCCCTGCGCAATTACGTGAGCGACCGGCTCCTTGGCGAGGTTGAAAAATATTTCGATAAGGCGATCGAGGGTCATGTGGCGTTTTCCCGTGAGGGACCCATGATCCGGACGCATCTATCGGTCCACGTCGGAAAGGGGATCATGATGGAATGCGAAGCGAAGGGCGACGATATCAATGGCAGTTTCACCGAAGCTGTCGAGCACCTTAACAAACAGCTTCGCCGGCACAAAAGACGTCTTCGCGATCATCACAAGGGTAGCGAGGACGCGGTTCGGGAATGTCAGGGTTAGTGGATCGGTTTCAACACTTGGTTTCCAAGGGTAGTTGATCCGCAAAATCAATCATCTAGTGGTTCGCTCCGGGTGCGTGGACGGGAACC
>CBDCME010000037.1:0-114747 GCA_965218865.1 Alphaproteobacteria bacterium | reverse complement strand
CCTTTATTCGCCGACCGTCGAGCCAGGCGCCGCCTTCTTTCGTCGCCTCGAAAAACTCGTCGGTGGCCGGGTTGAACACGACCGCGGAGATGGGACGCCCGTCGCGGACCAGGGCGGTGGCGACGCAGAACTCGCGCCGGCCTTTGAGGAAGGCGCGGGTACCGTCGATGGGGTCGACGATCCATTGTTTCTCGGTTCGCAGCCGCTCGCCGTCGTCCGCCGATTCCTCCGATAACCAACCGTAGTCCGGGCGGGCGGTTCGGAGCCGATCGCGGAGCAGGTCGTCGACCGCGATGTCGGCTTCGCTGACCGGGTGGCCGGGTTCCTTTTCCCAGGTTTTCATGTCCGCGTCGCCGAAATGGCGGAGGGCCAGCGCACCGGCCGCGCGGGTCGCCTCGACCAAAAGTCGGTGGTCGGATTCGAGCCAATCCGGCGGCATCGGCAAGCGGCTCAGATACCGGCGACGGTCATGCCGTCGATTCGCACCGTGGGGGTATCGATGCCGTAGCGGAAAACGAGGTCGTTGGCGGGAGTTAGCTCGCGGAACATGGACTTGAGGTTGCCCGCGACCGTGACCTCGCTCACCGGATAGACGATCGCGCCGTTGTCGATCCAGAACCCCGCGGCGCCGCGGCTGTAGTCCCCGGTCACCGGATTGATTCCCATGCCGATGAGCTCGGTGACATAAAGGCCGTGGGAAATGTCGGACATCAACTCCGTCGGGGTCGCCTTACCCGGGGAAAGGTAAAGATTGGTCGGGGCCGGGGAGGGCGGCGAAGAGGTTCCACGGGCCGCGTGTCCGGTGGTCGGGAGACCGAGTTGGCGCGCCGAACGGCTTTCGAGCAGCCAATTACGCAAGACGCCGTCGGCGACGATTTCCCGCCGCTTGTTCGCGACGCCCTCACCATCGAACGGCTTGGAGCGCAATCCACGCCGCCGGTGCGGGTCGTCAATGATCTCGACATCCTTGGAAAATACCCTCGTGGCCAAGGAATCCTTGAGGAAACTCGTGCCGCGGGCAACTGCCGGGCCGCTGATCGCACTGACGAAATGGCTCAACAGGCTGCGTCCGGCACGCGGCTCGTACACGATCGGGACGCTGGCCGTTTCAACCTTGCGTGGATTGAGCCGCCGGACGCAGCGCTTGCCGGCGTGGCGGCCGAGTTCCGCCGCCGCGTCGAGGTCGGAAGCGAAGCGGCTGGAAGCATAATCGTAATCGCGTTCCATATCCGTGCCCCCACCGGCGACCACCGAAACCGCGATTCCGTGCTGGCAGGCCGTGTAATGGCCTTGAAAACCGTGACTTGAGACTAGAGTCACCGTCGTCTTGTTCCAACTTGCCTCGGCGCCCTCCGAATTGGTAATTCCGGGCACGGCGCGAGCCGCGTCCTCGGCCTCGGCGGCTCGCTGGATCAAAATTTCGGACGCCGGCTCGACACCATCGCCGAGTTCGAGTTCGGGAGAGCGGCGCGCCAGTAGCGCGCTGTCGGGGAGGCCACAGTGAGGGTCTTCCGGCACCGCCGCCGCCATCGCCAGGCAACGCGCGACGAGTTCGTCAAGTGCCGCGGCGGAAGGATCGGTGGAAGATACGATCGCCTGGCGGCAACCCTTGAAGACACGCAACCCGATATCCAGCGATTCGGCCCGCTCGACGCCCTCCGACTTCCCGAGACGTTGGGAGACGCTGAGACTTGCGCTGTCGAAGGCGATCCCATCCGCCGCCTCGGCCCCCTTGGCGCGAACGTCCTCCACCAGGCGGACCAAGAGTTCGAGGGAATTCGCGGCGGCGGAACGATCAGCGGGCATCAGCAATCTCCGGGGGCGTCGCGCGGACGCATATCATAACGCCCGTCGATTTCCGAGCCCCCGGGTTGCGATCGGAGCACCGCTTGATCCCAGGGAGACCCCATATGGGAAGTAATTCTTATATTAAATGGCATTATATATATTTTATATTTCAATGTTGATACTATTGAATAAATTTGCAACAAATTATATGAATAATTAAATGTATTTTTTCTGTTTCTTGTTTACTATTTTTTAACTCGAAGCGTTCATTATCGCCGCATTCGAACTTCCACGTCAGGAGGAACTGTACTATGATCAACAGCTTGCTTAGCCTTTTCAAGGATGAATCCGGTGCGACCGCCATCGAGTATGGCCTGATCGCCGCTCTGGTCGCGGTAGCCACGATTGCCGCTCTCGGAACTCTCGGCGATGGTCTCGTCGCGACGTTTACTGATGTAACTGATAAGTTGGGATCCGCCGGCTGATACCGCGTCTTCCGCGTATCAGAACCCGGAAGGGAGCACGGGGCGCGCGAGAGCGTGTCCCGTTCCTGCCTTACGGGACCCCGGTCGAAGTATCGACGGGCTAGTGCATCGACCCAAACGGAGGCGACAGCCGAAGTTTGGAAAGTTGATGCATCGACAATGGCCTGGTGCACGGGGGCGTGAACGAAGTGAATGCGCCGGTGCACTAGGTTGGGGGAGCGACCGACGTGGCCGGGTGATGAAAAATGTTTGTCGATCATTTCCTTAGTCACCTGACTCTCCTGCTTTTCGCGGGTCTTCTTGTTTGGGCGGCCGTAACCGACGTCCGGCGGTTCCTCATCCCCAATCGAATTTCGTTGGCGATCGTGGTTTTATATCCGGCTTACGTTTTGATGAGCGACCAACCGGTCGACTGGCTCGGCGCCGTGGTCGTCTTCACCTTGGTATTTGCCGCCGGGGCGGTGCTTTTCGCCTTGGGGATCACCGGAGGTGGTGACGTCAAAATTTTGGCCGCGACGTCGCTTTGGGCCGGCCCGGAAATTGTGGTCGAGTTCCTGCTGGTCACCGCGATTGTCGGCGGAATGCTCGGATTCGGCAAATTGGCAATGGTGAAATACGCGCGGATGCGTCTGGCGCGCTGTGGCGAACCAGAAGACGCGCAACAGTCAATTTCCGAGCAATATCTTCCCTATGGCGTCGCGATCGTCGCCGGTGGTCTGTTCGTTGTTTGGCGATTGATCGGCGGCGGCGGGCTCCCCATCTAGTGCACCGGCGCATTCACTTCGTTCACGCCCCCGCGCACCAGGCCATTGTCGATGCATCAATCTTCCAAACTTCGGCTGTCGCCTCTGTTTGGGTCGATGCACTAGTGTTCCGACTCATTTAAACGGTACCCTTCTTCACCTGATTGAGGGTGTTCCGAGCTCGATCCACTTTTTTGAGGATGTCTCGGGCGGTGGCGGTCCAGGCGAAGGGTTTGGAGTTCTCGTTGTGCTTGGCGAGATAGTCGTCGATGGCCGCCTCCAGTTCGGGGACGCTCTTGAAGACGCCCCGGCGGATGGCGTTTTGGGTGATTTCGGCGAAGAAGCGTTCGACCTGGTTCAGCCAGGAGGCCGACGTCGGCGTGAAGTGGAAATGGAAGCGGGGGTGCTTTTCCAGCCACGCCTTGACCTTGGCATGCTTGTGGGTGGCGTAGTTGTCGACGATCAAGTTGATGTCGAGCCGCTTCGGCGTCTTGCGGTCGAGCCGGCGCAGGAAACGGAGGAACTCCTGGTGCCGGTGCCGCTTCATGCATTGGCCGATGACCGTGCCGTCGAGCACGTTGGCCGGCAAGACAACATGCCCGCAGGGTTTCAGCCGAAGCGAATATCCCGAGCATACGGTAGAGTCAACCGAGAATCCCCTTCATTTTTTTTCACCGCCTATCACGAAAGGCCCGGAAAACTTGGGATTTCCCGATCCTACAAATCTCGGCCTTCGCCGTTAATCACTTAGTTTCACCCCCCTGCGGTACCAATCCAATTCCGGGTGTAAATCAGGCGTCGCCGGGATCCGCCGATCCCAGGACAAAAATATTCCCGCCGAAGCGTGGCCAGGTGCTGATAGGGAGACCGGGATTATAGGTCGTCTCCCGGACTCATATGTGTCTTCCCTCACACATCGTGAAAAATCCCCGCACCAAGGCGGGGAGTAGGGAGGAGTGTCAAGAGTGACAGTCCTACATGTGGGATCAGTTCGGCGCGGTGTCCATGCCGGCCTGGTGGCGGCACCTACCTGGCACCGCCTTAGGGATTAGGAGTTCCGCAGCCGCTCGGTGCCATATCCGGGCTGGGAGGCATTGCGGTCGTCGCCAGCACCTGCTCCGGACGGCAGTTTGTAGCCACAAGCTGCCGTTCCAGGCCTAAAAAACGTGGTTGGATCGGTCGGCTGGAGTCGTCCGGGGAAGCCCTGATCAGTAAGAATCGAACGCCTAGAAAGGGGTCCACCCGATCGCGTGCATGTATAGGCGAAACGCAACCATTGTGAAAATCACTTTGGAGAGGAAAGTCACCGATGAGACAAAATTTCCGAATTCGTTATCGTGCCAATCGCAATCGGGAAGACTAAAGATGCTCCAGAATATCTTTTCGATGGTTATCATCTTTAAGACCTCGAATGAATTTGCCAGAAACATGATGGCGAGGCCAGGAACCCGTTTCAAAAATTGACGCCGGAACTCCTTTCTCACGCATCCGAGGTCGGCAATATCACACGAAACGTTTAAAAAATTCTTACAACCGTAAACTATCGTTGGTCTAATCTCCCGCCACCGTCCCGGAACCTGTAACGCTCGCGTTATTCCGGATTGGCCACGCGGCATTTGCATTCACCCGGCGGCGTTTCTCGTCAAAGGGAAAACGTACTACGACAGGGACGTAAACCGCGCCTTCCATTCCGCCAAGGACGCGGCGGGGGTTGAAAAGCGCGTTTCCCCGCATACGCTGCGGCACAGCTTCGCCACCCATCTTCTGGAAGAGAAGGTGGATATTCGCGTGATCCAGGTGTTGTTGGGGCACTCGAAGCTCAACACCACGGCGCTGTATAGCCAGGTCGCCACCAAGACAATCCGCGAGGTCGAGAGTCCATTGGACAGGCTGAAGGTCAAGCCGCCCGCTTGATCCGGCGGCTTCATGCTGCGGGAAAGGCTGGAAGTCGCGGATATCTTCCGCAGCCATGGGCCTGCCTGGCGTCAAGCCAACGCCGGCCATGTGAGCCTCGGCCAACTCAAGGTGATGTCGGCCATCGAGTGCTGCCGCACGGCGGCGCTCGGCGGCCACGTCGCGGCTTGCCAAGACTGCGGCCATACCCGCATCGCCTACAACTCCTGCCGCAACCGCCATTGCCCGAAGTGCCAGGGGGCGGCGGCCAAGGACTGGCTGGCGGCGCGCCAGGCCGAGCTGCTGCCGGTCGCCTATTACCACGTCGTCTCACCCTGCCAGGGCCGATCGCCGACATTGCCTACCAGAACAAGGCGGCCATCTATGACATCCTGTTCAAGGCCACCGCCGAGACTCTGATCACCATCGCCGCCGACCCAAGACATCTCGGCGCCCGCATCGGTTTGACCAGCGTGCTCCACACCTGGGGTTCGACGCTGACCCATCATCCCCATGTCCACTGTATCGTGCCCGGTGGCGGCATCTCGCCGGACGGCGAACACTGGGTCTCCTGCCGGCCCAGATTCTTTCTCCCCGTGCGCGTGCTCTCGCGGCTGTTCCGGCGGCTGTTCCTGGAAAAACTTGCGGCGGCCTTTGATGCTGGCGGCTTGTGTTTCTTCGGCAATCATGCGCGGCTCGACAATGCGCGGGCCTTCGCCGGCTATCTGGCACCGTTACGCAAGATCGAGTGGGTCGTCTAAGCCAAGCGCCCCTTCGCCGGGCGGTGCTCGCCTACCTCTCGCGCTACACCCACCGCGTCGCCATCGCCAACAGCCGCCTGATCCGCTTCGACGACACCGGCGTCACCTTCAAATGGAAAGACTACCACGACGGAAAAGCAAACGGCCCCCGCCAGAAGGTCATGACCCTGGCCGCGAACGAGGTCATCCGCCGCTTTCTCATCCACGTCCTCCCCTCGGGCTTTCACCGCATCCGCCACTACGGCCTCTTCGCCAACGGCGCCCGCACCGAAAACCTGGTAAGGGCCCGCAAGCTCCTCACCGTCCCGACACCCCAAGACGTGCCCGAGGTGAGCGACGATCACCAGGAGATCCAGAGCTTCGCACCGCCTTGCCCCAGCTGCGGCGGACCCATGATCATCATCGAGACCTTCGCGCCTGTATACGCCCCCCGCGCCCCGCCATCGAGCCAGGCTTAAAGACCGTGACAACCGCCCCTTCGAGAAGCGTGCATGATGCCGGTTATCCCTGGCCACGGCGCCGCTCACCTCAAGTCCAGCGCAAACCCGCGGATCGCCCAGCAAGACCCGCTCGCATCGCCGCAAATCCGTCGCCAACCCGCCTCCTCGGCGTCGCGGCTGGCCAGAGTCACGGCTGCCAACAGACCCCACAGCCTCTGACAGTCTGCCCGCCGCCGTCAAATCCCCATAGATCGAGAACCCTGAACCACCGCCGCTAAGCCTCCTGTACCATTTAATACCAACCGCCCCAGAGTTTGACTCGCGCAAAGGTTTACACGCTAGGTTTTGTGTGATTCAAGGTTGTTGGCAACAAGGGAGTGTGTTCAATGCCAACGATTCCTTTGCGAAACGACTTTGATGCTGAAAGAGTCCGTGTTCTTGCGGCACGGAGCGATGATGGGAACCAGGCGCGACGGCTTTTGTCGATGGCGGCCATCTACGATGGGATGGATCGAGCGTGCGCGGCGCGTATTGGCGGCATGGATCGGCAGACGTTGCGGGACTGGGTTCACCGGTTCAACGCGGGAGGTCCGGCCGGTCTGATCGACCGCAAGCCGAACGGGGCGTTGCGTCGGTTGACGCCGTCGCAAATGGCGGCGCTTTCGCGGGCTATCGAGGCCGGTCCCGATCCCGAACGGGATGGGGTCGTGCGCTGGCGCTGCATCGATCTCAAGCAACTGATCCGAACGCGCTTCGGCGTGGACTATCACGAGCGGAGCGTCGGCAAGCTGCTGGCCGCGCTCGGGTTCTCGCATATTTCCGCGCGCCCGCGCCACGTCGGCCAGGATGCGCGGGCACAGGAGGAATTTAAAAAAAAGTTTTCCCGAACACTTGGCGAAAATCGTAGCGGCACAGCCACCGGACACGCCCATCGAGGTTTGGTTTCAAGATGAAATGCGCGTCGGCCAGAAGAACAGCCTGGTGCGCCAGTGGGCCCCAAAGGGATCGCGCCCGCGCCAGGTCAAGGACCTACGGACCTCTTCGGCGTATCTCTTCGGCGCCATCTGCCCCGAGCGCGGTGAGGGCGCGGCGCTGGTCATGCCGCGCGCCAATACTGAAGCCATGGACCTGCATCTCGAGGAAATCAGCCGGGCCGTTGCCCCAAACGCCCATGCCGTCGTGCTGCTCGACCAAGCCGCATGGCACACCACTGCCAAACTCGGCATCCCGGAGAACATCTCCCTCGTGCCTTTGCCACCCAAGTCCCCGGAGCTCAATCCCGCCGAAAATGTCTGGCAATACCTCCGCCAGAACTGGCTCTCCAATCGTGTCTTCGACTCCTATGAAGCCATCGTCGAGGCCTCTTGCCAAGCCTGGAACAACCTGACCGACCAACCTTGGAAGATCATGTCCATCGGCCTCAGAGCGTGGGCTCGCACAAGTCAATGTTAAGGGCGGTTTGTATTAGCCCACACTTGGAAGGACATCAGGTCATTATTCCACCATAACCTTGCTCCTCTTCTTCCCTCATCTTCGCAGCGCTCCCTCTTTCAGGCTGGTACCCATTGATCGTTTTCGGTCACGACCCGCACAAAAAAGCGGCTCCCATTGGGTCCGCTCTGGGTCAATTTGAGACGAATCCGTCACACGCCAGGCACGGCCGCTGCCAGATGTTAAGCCGTCGCAGCCAGAGAGAAAGCTGCCATTCCGTCTCTAATTTCCGGTGCTGGGGGTAGTGCCGCCGTCGTTGGCTGGTAGCCTATGGCGCCGGCCTCAGGGCCTCGGAAGTGGTCTCCCTCAAGGTCACGGACATCGACTCTGAGCGCCAGGTGATCCGGGTCGAGCAGGGTAAGGGACGCAAGGACCGCTATACCATGCTACCGCTTCCGCGAAAGCGTCGAAACCAGCCTCGAGCAAAACCTCCTGAAGCCGGTCGTAAAATACGTGCCCCGGCGAGCGCGGCATCTCCGACCACGTCACCATCAGATCACCCTGCCGCGCTTCCTGACGACCCATCGACATCGCCCAAATCCCCCCTACATTCCGTTCATCACAACGAATCACGCCACACCGACTTCGTCAACAGGCTGCTAGCGGGTGTCAGCGCAAATTTCGGGCCTATGGCGGTCGATCCGTGCCGCGCTCGGCCGTGATTGGCATTACCCGCCACGACGGCGGGGCAGTCGGTTATAGAATTCCGAGAAAGAACGACCGCGTTCCGGGGGCGACAAATGCACCCCGAGGTCCTATTTATATGAATTGAACACGGTCGTTCGGTACACGATCGCGGGAGTCACATCCGTCTCATTGGCGATAGGCGGGGGCAAGTTGCTCATGCAGGCTGACGTGCGTCCGTTTCGGCTTTTCCGGCGTGGTTCTCGGGGCGCACAACGAATAGGAGTCCGGTTCCGCGACATTCCGGCCGCGAGCGCTCAGTCTCACCTTGTTATCCATCTCTTTCGCCATTTTTGCCGAACTTTCCGCGTCGGATTCATCGCCGTCTCTCGGTACACAATGATCCTCATCGTCGTGCTCATGACGAGCATCGGGGCCGACGCCAAGGATGTGGCATCGATCAACCCGGGGAACAAGAAGGACCTGGCTGAATTGCTCCGTAACATCAAGGCGTACGGCAAGAAAATTGGCGAAGAGTTGAACGAGCAGGTGCTCGGCCTCCGGATCGACATGGACCCCGTGCTCCGGCAGATCGTTTGCCGGGTCCCCTATCGGGGGGTCGAGGTAACGGACCTGGGGAGGTCCCTGGGAATCTCCGAAATTGGTATTTGGAAGGGGGCCCAAGAGCTGAGCCGTATGGGTCTTGTCGAGATCAAGAATGTTGATTTTTTTAAAATGATCGTCCCCAAGAACAACGCGGCCCAGGAGATGATGCGCCGGTGGGCGGAAAAGTGGTGCGCCAACGACGACTCGTGCGGAGTCCAGCGCTAACCCCGCCCATCCCCCAACCGGCTTCCGAGCTGACAGCTAAAACCCGCTTGATTCATCGTCCCGCGACCCCTGGACGGGTGGGCTACGCTCCAGTGGATTTTTACGGTCTGTCAAAAAAACGGCAACAACGCCGTCACCACGGTGCCACCTTCATGCACCACCCTCAGATGCGTGGACAAGGTGCTCTAGCGCGTAGGGGACAGACGCCATAGGCGAGCCAGAATACGGTGTGCCCTGCGAATAGGGCAAGTCTACTCCGACATCACTTCATAGAACCTTATGCTCGATATGTACGGATTGCTTTGCGCCATCTTCTCTGCATCATCAAGGCTGTCGGCGCTCACGATCATGAAGCCGGTGATGGAGTCACGTCCCAGTGTCAAATCCTTGGTTCCGGCTCTCGAGATTTCTCGACCACGAGGAAAATGGCCCTTTTCGATAATATTGTCTTTGATTGACTCGAACCACTTATTCCATGCTGCCATGATTTCTGGCGTGGGCTTTTCAAACCCGTAAGTCAAAAACACAAATTTCTTCACTGCTCTCTCCTTGTTGTTGGTTGTTGCCGCGATTGTCGTGTGCGCTTACGTTGCTCATGCTTGCGTTACACACTGAGTGGAGCATCAACGATCAGGCTAGCTTCCCTGCGCCTTGGTTGCGACGCCTACCGATACGTATTTTGAGACAATTCGGTGACTACTCATACGGTTCGCCTGGGGTCATAACCAGTCATTCTCGGCCCATCGCGTGACACCGCACTTTGGCACATTACGATGCCGGTGGCGGGAGCCGTCCACCGCATCAAGAGCGGAAGTTCGTGAGGTCGTAGTTTCGCAGGCAGAATCAAGAACGGTGACCCCAAATAACCCACGCTTAAACTTGATGTGGTTGAAAGTTGTGCGCCCTCGACCAATGTTCCCCGTGTTCGAACCAGGTATTGGTGAGCCAACATCCGTGGCATCTAAAATTCTGGGGGGCAATTCAAACATCTGAACCCCGTTTGGAAGAACTTGAGACATTTTTAGCAGCTTCCAATCCAAAAAAAGTATAGACCCAATGCTGAGCATCCAGCGAGTCGTTGACCGAAACCTCGGCAGGTAATCTTTTCCGATCCCAGAGTTCGGAGCAACCTTAAATCCGTTGCGGCACTTCTTGTTTCACACCTAGAATGCGGGAGAATCGCTGCTTTTAATAGCTAATCGTTGATTGGCTCCTTCGGGTCACGAAGGGACGAAATTCGGTGCCACTCGCGACGACCGCAATCGGGGGTTAAGCGGTCGAAAAACGCCGGATCGACGGCTCTTGAGGGTAGATCGGCCGTGATTGGCGGTGATCCAGGACTACCGGTCTTAGCCACATCCCGCCTAAAACGCGCGGCTTTCGTTAGGGAATTATATATCGGTATTGACAAAGCCTAAAATATTCGCTACACTCCAATCATCGGCAACGGAGATTGGAAATGACCAAGAAAGCCCCTGGAAAATCAAATCGTGAAGGCGTCACCGTCATGCAGTTAGCGGACATGTTTCCGACCGACGACGCGGCGCTGGCTTGGTTTGAAAGCAAGATTTGGCCGGATGGCCGCAAGTGCCCGCACTGCAAATCAAAGCGCACCTGCAAAGCCAGCCACGGCAATATGCCTTACTGGTGTTCCGATTGCCGGTCCTATTTCTCAATCAAAACCGGCTCAGTCATGCAGGGATCGCCCTTGCCCCTGCGCAAGTGGGTCTATGCCATCTACATGCACCTGACCAGCTTGAAGGGTGTATCGTCGATGAAGCTGCATCGGGACATCGGCGTTACTCAAAAGACGGCATGGTTCATGCTGCAACGTATCCGCAAAGCTTTCGAGCGCGACGACGACGAGCCGCCGTTTTCCGGCCCGGTGGAGATCGATGAGAGTTATTTCGGCGGTAAACGCAAGAACAAATCAAACACCGAGCGCAAGGCTTCCGAGGGACGCGGCCCCGTCGATATGACGGCGGTTGTCGGGGCCAAGGACCGAGCCACCAAGAGGGTTGCGGCCAAGGTGGTAACGGACACCGACAAGGCCACGCTGCAAGGCTTCGTCGCCGATAACGCGGAACCCAGCGCCACCGTCTACACCGATGACGCGGCGGCCTACGGAGGCATCCCTAACCCGCACGAGAGCGTCAAGCACTCGGTATCGGAATTCGTCTCAGGGATGGCACACACCAACGGGATTGAGAGCTTTTGGGCTATGCTCAAGCGGGCGCACAAAGGCGTTTATCACAAATTCTCGCCCAAGCACTTGAGCCGGTACATCGCCGAGTTCTCCGGGCGTCACAACATCCGCGAGAGCGGCACGCTGGCGCAAATGGACTCTCTAGCTTGCGGGATGCGGGGCAAGAGGCTGACCTACGCGACGCTGATCGCCGATAACGGGCTGGCTAGCGGTGCTCGGGCGTGAGTAGGGAAGCCGCTATCTTGAATCTGGAGTTATCGCAAAGAGGGTTGCAATGCCTGGACGAGGCTATGCGTGTGGTTACCACCAAGGCAAGCATTGTGTTTGCGGCTTGTGCGATTCTTTTGCCGAAGAATCTACAGGTCACTCCCGAAACGCTGATAGTCTACGCGCCATTCGCCCTGACCGGTTTTTTGGCGATACTCGCCATTTGGCCAAGAAAGTATGAAACAGGCGCCAAACCGGAACGGGCACAGCAGATACTAGCCGACTATTCCTACGAAAAATCAGTCGATTGGATTGCCGAAGCTAACCGTCAATCGATCAAAGCCAACTCATCCGCAATAAAGTGGAAGTCCTATTTTCTAACAGCTAGCACAATTTCCCTTGGAGTCAGCGTAGCCGTCCAAATAGCCCATGGGTATTTCATCCACCTTTCGTGACATCGCCCCTATCTTCCCTGCTTGGCGGGGGCGGTGATGGCTCCGGCGGAGGGGGAGGTGGCGGTGCCGGTTGCGGACTGTCTTTTTCACCCTCTGAAGCCTTCATGCGATACACCTCGATCTTGCGGGTTGCCGCTTGACCAGGAACAATTTTTAGTCGCGGTTGAGGGTTCGGGATGAGTGGGATCGTGCTCGGTGCACGGGGTTCGGGGAGCCCCGAGCTTGCCTCGACGACGTCATGGGGACTGCTCGAAGCCACCGGACGGCGTTTTCGGATTCGACAGGCACACCGGTCCGCCCGCGCCGCTCGGCGGCACGTCCCGGTCCGGGGGAGAGGCGTGCTGTCTCAGGCGATGGGCGCGGTCATGATCGCGTCGAGGGCCTCCTGCGCCCGGGCGGCATAGTGCCGGTTGGCCTCGGGCAGATAACGGAAGCGTCCGTCGCAGCGCACGATGGCGATGGCCGCGTTGGTCAAGCAGGCGAGATTTCTGGGCAGGTGACGCACGTAGGCCCGGCATCGGTCTTCGTCGTAGGTGAAGTCGCGCACGTAGTGCAGGCGGTTCTCGATATGCCAGTGGTTGCGCACCAGTTCGAGCAACTCCTCGGGTCCGGCGCGCTCTGCGCCGAGCGAGGTGAGGCTCCAGGTCACCTCGATGCTGCGCTTGCCGGTCTTGAGGATCTCGCGTTCGCGCTCGATGCGCATGGCCTGGCGTCGCCCGTGGAGGTTGGCGTAGCCGTCCCACTCGGCAGCGGAGAGGTCGACGACGGCGCAGCGTCGGCGCTCGATGCGGCCATGGCCCTTGTCGACGGTTTCGTGCCAGAGCGCATCGCTGAAGTCGATCGCCTTGAGGTCTTCGAAGATCATCTCCTGGTTGTCCTTGACCGCGCTCATCACGTAGTCGGCGCGACGCCCGAGCAGGCAGCGCGCGGTCTCGTGCTGAGCGTGCATCGCGTCCATGGTGACGATCCGGCCTGTGAGGTCGAGGCCGCTGGAGAGTTCGCGCACGGCCGGGATTTCGTTGCTCTTGCGGTCGACCTCGACCTGCCCGAGGACCACGCCGGTGTCGTGCTCGACCGCCGCCACCATCATCCTGCGCCCGTCTTCGGTCTGCTTCGAGGCGCCGCGCAGATCCTTTCCGTCCATGGCGACCGGCGCGTGCGCGCTGCCATGCTGGCCGGTCCACTGGCTAATCGCGTTGTCCAGGGTCTCTGGCGGCAGGGCGGTGAGGGTCTTGTGGAAGGTGGTGATCGCGGGCGGGGTGTAGCGCTGTTTGGAAGGGCTCCAGAACGCACCCACCGCCTCGAGCTGCTCCTGGGAGAGCAGGGCGGCGAACTGGGCGAACGCGTTCACCCCCCGGTATCCGGCAAGCCGGGCGGCGACGGCGATCACCAGAATGGTGTTGAGCGCATAGCGCTTGCCCCGGGCATGGCGGTACTCGGGCACCTCACCCAGACACTCGAACAGGCTGCGCAGCCGGGGCGCGGCCATCGGCTCGGTGTGCTGCTCGGCGTTCCAGTGTGCCGGCATCCCGGTACGGCTCAGCGCCTCGGGGGCGCCGTCTGTCAGTCCGAACACGAAGACCTCCTTGGGCTGACCGTGGTGGCGCCAGCGCGCTGCCCCTCCGGGCTCACGGGCAAAGCCCCGCGTCAGCCCCAGAGAGCGCCAGTTCGACGCGCGGTAGCAGGTGCCGGCAAATCGCGAGACGTCCACGAACGTCTCCGCCAGAAGAGCCGGATATCCGTGCACCGCCTGGATGTCCTCAGACAGCCGCCGCAGGCTCAGCCCCAGCACACGGGAGGCCAGGTTCGGCACTCGGCCAGGCGTCAGAATGACGAAGCGCGAGTTGTTGGCGATCAGATGCAGACGCCGGAACTGCTGCTCGGCCGACCACCCGATCCAGCGATCACGCGCGCCCAGCTTGAACGCGCCGGGCTGCCAGCCGATCAGTGCGAGCCAGGTCTCGCCATGCACCGCGACATGGCGCAGGCCCTTGCCGATGACGCCGTGGAACGCCAGGTAGTGGTGCTGCTCCACCAACCGGTCCCAGCGCCGGTGCTCCTGCGCGCCCCAGGTCGGACGCACCGTGACCGCGCGCAAATCAATGGACGAATCCGAGACCGGCAGCGTCGCCATGACCGGCACACTGCCACACCGAGAATGAAATGGCCAGCGCCGCGATCACCTCACCCTGATCACTGGGCGGACAAAAAACTAGTCCTGCCGCTTGACCGAAGGACAAAGAATCCCTATGCTTGAAATCGCCTGATCAGCAATTCCAAGCTCGGTCGCGCGGTAACGCGACGGTTGATACAAAGCCCCGGTTCCTGCCGGGGCTTTCTCTGTCTACCAAATCAGCGCGTGAATTTCAATTCCTAGCGCTTTGCTCCCGACAGGCATTGTCTGAGCCCGAAATCATAAATCTCCTCCCGCTGTTCGCGATTCAGCCCGCGTACCATTGGCAAGAGAGTGGCATAGACTTGCTCATAGGTCTTTGCGTTCACAATCTTGATCAGCCTGACCATTTCCTCGATAGAAATACCCGGAGTCCGATCCGCGCTCGTTCTGGCTATGGTTCTGACGCATGTATCGATCACCAGGCGCTCAATCTCAGTGCGGATTTCGCCCGCGGTTGCAGCCTGACCGGCGTGGTAGCAGAAACCCAAGAGTCCGGCGAAACACAAAGCGGCGAAGGTATGCTTCAAGACTATCTTGACCGGCATGGCAGCCTTCCTATGGCGAAGGAACACCCCGGCGGGATTGCCGGGCCGGCTTGCCGAGCAACACACGAGCGACGTGAGTTCCCGATTATTTCCGGTAAAGGTCTTCTATTCGCGGGCGACCCGACACAGAGTCGCTCGCAATATACTCGGCAAGCACGATCAACTTACCTGGATTGACGCGATCCGTCAATACCGATATATAATTCCCTTTCGTTAGGTCCGCTTTGGGGCCCTTAGCTGCCTATAAAACGCGGATTTTCCGGCCCAGGTGGCAAACCGTCATCGCCCTAATCGCTGTCGCAAAAGATAGTATGACTGAACGACATCCGTAATGGCCTTGGCGATGGCGTCGCGACTCAACAAGTCGGCTCTGTCGAGGACGCCGACCCCGGTAAGATAAACCAGCATTTCAAGACCCACATCGAGTGACACGACCGTTTTATGGTGACGTTGCCGGTCACGGTACCTGCGGGAACGGAGGGCAGTCGTGCTAATGGATGGCATAGGTTATAATATAACATCAGCCGGTTAAGAGTTAAAGCGCGACGCGTGGTTACGTCGGGAAAGGCTACGTTTTCTAGGCGTATGGGGGATTTTAGGCGGATATTTCCGCGACGGGTGGCGGAACGGGGTCAGGGTCGAGATGCAGGGGGGACCCGTCCGGAACGTGCGCACGGCCCTAAAAAGGGATCGAATAGAAATCCTCAGTGTGAACGCAGAACGAGATTCACCCGTTCCGGATCAAAGCTTCTTGTCTTTGTGTGATGAGATAGAGATTACATCGCCCCCAACGTTGGTCGCTTGAGGGGCAGGGAGACCTTCGACGGCTTGCATCCGAAGTACGTCAGTGCTGTGAGAGTATCGGTGCAACATGACGTGGGTTTTGTAGCCAGTGATCGACATGATGATCGAATCAGAAATGCCGCGCGCCTGGAGAATGCTAACGAAATTGTGGCGCAGATCGTGCGGGCGAAGTCCGCTGACGCCGGACGCCGTACGCAGGCGGAGCCATCCGGCGCGGATGTTGTTCATTGGTACTGAATAATCATAGCGGCCTGGGAACACCCACCGACTTCAGCCCGCAGCCGGCTTCCAGCGGATCAATTCTTCGGCCAAATCCTGGCGTAATGGTACCTTTCGTCCTTCGCCCGATTTTGACTTACGAATTACAATCCGGAAATGCTGAGGCTGGAAATCCGACCATTCCAGTGCCAACGCTTCCCCGAGCCGCATACCCGTGTGATATAGGACGAAAAAAAGGGCCGGACGTAATCAGTGAACCCGTGCGCAGCGGCGAACAACGTCGCTGTTTCCTCTTCCGAGAGGATGCGGTCGCGCACGTTGTTCGGGTTGATACGTGCGCCAATGGCGCGCGACCGAC
Organism: Alphaproteobacteria bacterium; assembly: GCA_965218865.1. Lineage (GTDB taxonomy): Bacteria > Pseudomonadota > Alphaproteobacteria > JAAXGF01 > JAAXGF01 > CBDCME01. The sequence goes on along the minus strand of CBDCME010000037.1, from coordinate 98,721 downwards.
AATGGGCTGGAGGCTGTTGCCCAAGCCCATAGCGATGGGTTGCTCTGCCTTGACGAGCTATCGCAGATTGACCCGAAAGCGGCTGGCGCCTCAGCCTACATGCTGGCGAACGGCGCCGGCAAGGCAAGAGCCAGACGCGGAGGCGAAGGCAAGGCGCCCGCCGAATGGCGCGTGATATTCATATCGAGCGGTGAGATTGGCATAGCCGACAAAGTAGCCGAGGACGGGCGAGGCCGAAAAGTCGCAGCTGGGCAAATTGTGCGCGTGATCGATGTTCCCGCCGACGCTGGTGCCGGATTTGGGCCGTTCGAGAACCTGCATGAGTTCCCGAATGCCGATGCCTTCGCTCGGCACCTTCTAAAGGCCGCCAGTGAAAACTACGGGCAGGCGGGCCGTGCTTTCCTTGCTGAAATTTCGGGCAAATTGGACGGTGTTCGCGAAGCTGTCGCTGGATTCAAAAACGACTTTATCAACGAACACTGCCCGGCGGGTGCCGACGGACAGATTAGCCGAGTCGCGGGCCGTTTCGCATTGGTGGCCGCCGCTGGTGAGCTAGCGACAAAACTGAATATCGCACCTTGGGAGCGGGGAGAAGCATCAAACGCAGCCGCGACCTGTTTCCGGGCGTGGCGGACGCGCGCGGCAATATCGAACCGGCGGAGATCAGTGAGGGTGTGGCCCAGGTACGGCAATTCATCGAACGGCACGGCGATGGCCGATTCACGCCTTGGGATGAGAAAGAATCAAATCGTCCGACCCATAGCCGGGCCGGGTTCCGCAAGCTCGTCAGTGAGGGGGGCATCGAATATTTCGTGATGCCCCAAGTCTGGCGTTCGGAAGTGTGTGCGGGATTCGACTCGGGGATACTTTCACGGGCGCTTGTTGAGCGGAAGTTACTGATCCCGGACAGTGACGGCAAGCCGCAGAGTCGGCACCGGCTGCCCGGCTCCCGTGGCACCACCCGTTGCTACCGATTATCCGCTTCCATTCTTGAAGGCGACGATAATGCGTGATTGGTTCGCCGCCTTCGACCGAAAGCGAGACAAAGATATATCCGAAACCGGGGCAACAAGGGCAACAACCGATGAAAACGCGAAGGAAATGCACGGTTTTAGAGCAAGCACCGATGTTGCCCAAATTGAAATCGAAGGGGCAACGGGGGCAACGGCGAATTCGCGGCTAGGTGGATTTGTTGCCCATGTTGCCCAAGTCAAGTCGCCACAGGCAACCGGCGATGACGCTTTGAAACCTCCAGATAACGTAGTGTTTCCGAAGCCTGTTGCCCATGACGCCCATGTTGCCCAAAAGATTGATATGACCGCTCCCGACATCGCAACAGGCAACCAGGATGGCACCGGCGCCGATGAACGCCGCATTGTTGAATGGTTGAATGGAAATCGAGTCCCATCCGATCCTGGACGCTGTGCCCGGTGCGGCGAGGACGATGTGGACAGCCGTGCGGTGGTCCTCCCTTTCGGGACCAGTAGAAATGGACAAACATGGCTTCACGGTCGCTGTTGGGCGGACTGGTACGAAAGGCGTCGGAATCAAGCCGTTGATGCCCTGGCTCTTGCAAATGGTGTGGCGTTAAAATCGGGTCATGAACGGAACCGTTAAGGTGTTGTCGGAGGAGAGCACCGGCACCGAGATCACTCGGTTCAACGCGCTAAAACACGGCATCCTGTCGCGCTATCGCCCACGGCAACTGAAGGAATTCGACCGCCTTTGCGGACGAAGATGGTACCACTGTGGTACCACTACGGGAATCGGCCCGCGTACGACTTCTTTCGAATCAAGCGTAACTTATTGAATTACAGAAGAAAATTAATGGTGCCCAGGGGAGGAATTGAACCACCGACACGCGGATTTTCAGTCCGCTGCTCTACCAACTGAGCTACCTGGGCGCCGAGAGAGACATCGGCTTATACATAATCCGTTCGCGCGCTGTCCAGAGGGTCGAGGCGCGCGGTTCGCCGTGTTTATCGCGGGGGCTCGTCGTCATTGTCCGGGGGCGGCGGGTTCGTGGTTTCACCGGGGATGACGTAGCGGCCGCCGAGCCAGCGGCCGAGGTCGACGCGGGCGCAGCGGGCGCGGCAGAAGGGAGCGAATTTTTTCACGGCCGGGCGGCCGCAGGTCGGGCATGGACCGCCGCCGTCTTCGCGGCGGCGCTGGCTCATGGTTGGTCCTCCCGGGGCGATGGGGGTGCGGGCGGGGTGGCCAATCGGGGTATCGGTCATGGCGTCGCCCGAATGCCGAGGCCCATGAGCAGATTCGCGGTTTCGTACAGGGGCAGGCCGACGACGTTCGAATAGGAACCGTTGATTGATTGGACGAAAGCCGCCGCGCGGCCCTGGATCGCGTAGCCGCCGGCTTTGTCGGTCCATTCGCCCGATTCGATGTAAGAGTCGATTTCGAGTTTCGAGAGGCGTTTGAAGGCGACGGTCGTGGCGACCAGCCGGGTATGGGCCTTGGCCGCCGCGTTGATCACGCAGACGCCACCGTAGACGACGTGCCGGCGGCCGGACAGGCGCTCGAGGCAGACACGGTCGGCGGCGGCGTCGCGGGGCTTGGGCAGGACCCGCCGTCCCCGGGCGACGACGGTGTCCGCGCCCATCACGACCGCGTTCCGGCGCCGCTCGGCCGTGGTCCGCGCCTTGGCTTCCGCCAACCGTGCCGCGAGCCGTCCCGGATGTTCGCCGGGCAGGGGCGTTTCGTCGATCTCGGGAGGGTCGACGGTGTCGGGCATAAAACCGATCTGTTGCAACAGCGCGAGACGGCGCGGCGAACCGGAGGCAAGAACGAAGGACGTCTTGCGCGCCATGGTCGGGAGGCGGAACTATTTGTAACGAAACGTTATGCGGCCCTTTGACAAATCGTAGGGCGTCATCTCGACCGTCACGCGGTCGCCGGCGAGAACACGGATCCGATTTTTGCGCATTTTTCCCGAGGTGTGGGCAAGAACCTCGTGGTGATTGTCAAGTTTGACGCGAAACATCGCGTTCGGCAGGAGTTCGGTAACAGTGCCGGGAAACTCGATCGCGGCCTCCTTGGCCATGCTTTCTCCTCGAAGGTGTTTCACGAAGCGAGAGAGGATGGGCGCGAATGCAGGCCCGGTCAAGGGATTTTACCCGCGAACGTCGGGTTCCGGGAGCGGCTCCTTGCGACCTCAAACGACCGGCGGCGGCCCGGTCGTGAAACGATCCTGAATGTGGCGGGTAAGGGTGTCGCGCACGTTGCGAAAAGCGTCCAATCGGGTGTCGCGGTTTCCCTCCACGATGGTGGCGTCCATGGTGTTCCAATATTCGACTTCGCAGGAAATCGTGCGGGTCAACTCGATCGCTCGGTGGTGCGCCTGGGGCGACAGCGAAACGATGACGTCGAATGACGTGTCGAACAGATCGTCGAAGGTCTTGGGGCGGTGATGGCTCATGTCGATACCGACCTCGGCCATGGCGGAGACGGCGAAGGGATCGAGCAAGCCGCACTTGGCACCCGCCGATTCGACCCAGGTGAGATTTCCGAAAAGCCGATTCATGATCGATTCTGCCATCGGCGAGCGGACGGCGTTGTAAGTACACGCGAACAGGACGTGGCCGGGAAGCGCGTCCATGACCCGCCTAACAGTCTGTTCGAAAACTCGCGGCGCCGACCCTCTCCCCCTCCCGGCCACCCACGAGAGTATGCCGATAGGGGTGGCCGGGAGGGGGAGGGGGCCGGAACAGACGCAAAAAATGCGCCTCCGCGCATTTTCGAACAGACACTAACCGCGCAAATGCAAAACGCATAGCAAGGTGAACAGCCTGCGAGAGGTGTTGAAGTCGACGTCGACCTTCTTGGCGAGACGTTCGCGGAGCATTTCCGAACCCTCATCGTGAAGACTGCGGCGGCCCATGTCCAGGGTTTCGATCTGCGACGGCGTGGCGTGCTTGATGGCCTCGAAATAGCTTTCGCAGATGGTGAAGTAGTCCTTGATGATGGCGCGGAACGGGGTTAATTGGACGATGATCTGTTCCAGGGATTCGTCGTCCATCGAGTTTATTTGAACCACGAGGCGGCTTTCGCGAACCTTGAGGTTCAGCCGGTACGGGCTCTCGCGACCATTCAAGAGGGCGAATTGGTTCTCTTCGAGAAGATCAAAAATGGCGACCTTGCGCTCGTGTTCGATCTCGGGCGTACAACGACCGATCGTGCGTTCGTCGAGGTTGATTTCGACGATGTGGTGGACCAGCGGTTCGGAGTCGTCTGACATGTACGGCGGATCGTTTTCGGATCGGCTCAATCGACGATCTCGCGAAACCGGCGAACCCACTCGCCGACCACCGAGGGGCGTGTCTTCAGGGCAATGCGGTTTACGATCAACCGGGCACTGACGTCGGCGATGTGCTCGACTTCGATCAGACCGTTGGCCCGCAGCGTGGCGCCCGATTCGACAAGATCGACGATACGTCGGCACAACCCCAGCGAGGGCGCGAGTTCGACCGCGCCATTGAGTTTGATGCATTCCGCCTGAACCCCGCGGGCGGCGAAATGGCGACGCGCGACCGCTGGGTACTTGGTGGCGATACGAACGTGGCTCCAGCGGCTGGGATCGTCCTCGTCGGCCATCTCCGCGGGCTCGGAGACCGCCAGCCGGCAGTGTCCGACGTTGAGATTCACGGGCGCGTAGACCTCGGGATAGTCGAACTCCATGAGAACGTCCCGTCCCGCAATTCCGATCTCGGCGGCACCGAAGGCGACAAAGGTGGCGACATCGAAGCTACGGACCCGAATGACCGTGATTTTCGGGTCGTTGGTGGCGAACCGAAGTTGCCGGGCATGGGGATCGTCGAACGCCGATTCCGGCGCGATGCCCGCCCGTCTGACGATCGGCGCGACCGCGTCGAGGATGCGGCCGTTGGGCAAGGCCATGACCAGTTTTCCCTTGTCCTTCGTCAAAGCTCGATCCCCAGGCTCGTTAATCGCGGACGCGGGCGATGTCGGCGCCACAGCCAGCGAGTTTGCGTTCGATCCCTTCGTATCCGCGGTCGAGATGATAAACCCTGGTGACGATCGTTTCTCCCTCCGCCGCGAGACCGGCGATGATCAGCGAGACCGAGGCCCGCAGGTCGGTGGCCATGACCGGGGCCCCGGTAAGCGTCGGCGTGCCCCGGATCAGCGCCGAGGCGCCATGGACCGTAATCCGGGCCCCCATGCGGCTCAATTCGGGCACGTGCATGAAGCGGTTCTCGAAGATGGTCTCGGTGATCATGGAGGCGCCATCGGCCGTCGTCATCAGAGCCATCATCTGGGCCTGAAGGTCGGTCGGGAAGCCGGGAAATTCCTGAGTTATCACGTCGACCCCTTGAACCACTTCACCGTTGCGCCGGGCCCGCAAACCGTTGGGGGTGTCCCGCAAGGATACGCCGGCTTCCGTCAACTTCGCGACGACCGTGGCGATGAGCTCGCGCCGGGCCCCGACGAGTTCGATGTCGCCGCCGGTGATCGCCGCCGCCATGGCATAGGTCCCGGCCTCGATTCGGTCGGGCAGAACCTCGTGCTCGGTTCCGTGCAACGCGGAAACCCCGGATATCACCAGACGGTCGCTCCCGATACCGTCGACGCGGGCGCCCATGGCCACCAGGCAGTTGGCGAGGTCGCCGACCTCCGGCTCGCGGGCGCAGTTCGTCAATACCGTCTGGCCTTGGGCGAGAGAGGCCGCCATCAAGAGGTTTTCCGTCGCCCCAACCGAAACCCGGGGGAACCGAATTTCCGCCCCACGTAGGCCATGGGGCGCCGCGGCGACGACATAGCCATCGCTGAGCTCGATCGTCGCCCCGAGCTGTTCGAGGGCCTTGAGATGAATGTCCACCGGACGGTTACCGATCGCGCAGCCACCGGGCAACGACACCTGCGCCTGGCCACAGCGCGCCAACAACGGGCCCAGAACCAGGATCGAGGCGCGCATCTTGCGGACGATATCATAGGGCGCCGTCGTGGTCGTGATCGTTTCGCCGCAAAGGGACATCGTTCGCGCCTCGGTGGTCTCCCGCTTGTCGCCGACGTCCAGGGATACCCCGAGGCGGCGCAGCAGACTGCCCAGCGAAGTGATGTCCGCGACCTCGGGAACCCGGCGCAGGACGAGTGGTTCCGGGGTGAGTAGGCTGGCGATCATCAGGGGGAGGGCCGCGTTCTTGGCGCCGCCGATTTGGATCGCGCCGCGGAGCGGCCGGCCACCACGAATCCGGATCAGGTCCATGCGATACCCCTTAGTTGCGCGACCCCCGAGGGGAAACGATAAGGATCCCGCGAGTCATGTGGTTTTCGTCGGAACTTGCCGTTGAGCGGGCCCGGCTTTCGTGGCCCGGCGAGTGGGGCAACGCCCATTCGGTCCGTACCGAAGCAAGTGGCGACCCTTGCGCGACGAAGGCATGGCGCACCACCGTCCGACGTTTTACTGGATGGCCAAGTATTGCTCAAGATGCCTCGCGCCGGATCGGCGCACTCGGACGCTAGGAAAACCCCGGGTGTCGGCGCGAGACGGGCGTTCACACAGGCGATGCCGGTCGCTATACTCGCCGCGAATCGGGCCCCGAATGACCTTTGACGGCGTCCGTGCCTAGGGAGGAGCAACCATGAATCTTGACGATCCCCGCCTGTTTCGTCAGCAGTGTTACATCGACGGCGCTTGGTGTGCCGCCGATGACGGGGCAACCATTCCGGTCACCAACCCGGCGGACGGGGAAAACCTGGGCACCGTTCCGAAGGCGGGCAAGACCGAGACCCGGCGCGCCATCGCCGCCGCCGAACGGGCGTTTCCCGTCTGGCGCGCGAAGACGGCCAAGGAACGGGCCGTGATCCTGCGTCGCTGGTACGAGCTGATGATGCAGAATCAGGAGGACCTGGCGGTCCTGATGACCTGCGAGCAGGGCAAGCCTCTGGCGGAATCACGCGGCGAAATCGGTTACGCGGGGGCTTTCATCGAATGGTTCGCCGAGGAGGGGAAGCGCACCTATGGCGACGTGATCCCGCCGCCGCTGAGCGACCGCCGGATCGTCGTCACCAAGGAGCCGGTCGGAGTGGTGGCGGCGATCACCCCCTGGAACTTCCCGGCCGCCATGATCACCCGCAAGGCCGGACCGGCCCTGGCGGCCGGCTGCACGATGGTCTGCAAACCCGCCACGGCGACGCCGTTCTCCGCCTTGGCGCTCGCCGAGCTGGCGGAGCGGGCGGGCGTGCCCAAGGGTGTCTTCAATGTGATCACCGGATCCTCTGGCGCGATTGGCGGCGAGCTCACGGGGAACCCGGCGGTGCGGAAGATCACGTTTACCGGTTCGACCGAAATCGGCAAGTTGCTCATGGAGCAGTCGGCCCGGACCGTTAAGAAGGTATCGATGGAGCTCGGCGGCAACGCCCCCTTCATCGTCTTCGACGACGCTGATCTGGACGCCGCGGTGGTCGGGGCCATGGCCTCCAAATACCGCAACAGCGGACAAACCTGCGTTTGCGCCAACCGGTTTTTGGTCCAGGACAGCGTCTACGACGAATTCGCCGAGAAGTTTTCGGGCGAGGTCGGCAAGATGGTGGTCGGCGACGGGATGGAGGCCGACTCCGTCCAGGGTCCCCTGATTGACACCAAGGCGGTGGAGAAGGTCGAGGAGCACATTGGCGACGCCTTGTCGAAGGGCGCCCGTGTTCTCGTCGGCGGTGGACGCCACGCTCTCGGGGGCACTTTTTTCGAGCCGACGGTGCTCGCCGACGTCAATACGCAAATGGCGGTGGCCCGGGAGGAGACCTTCGGTCCCCTGGCGCCCCTGTTTCGATTTCAGACCGAGGACGAGGCGGTTCAGCTCGCCAACGACACCGAATTCGGCCTTGCCTCGTATTTCTACAGCCGCGACATGGGCCGCATCTGGCGCGTCTCCGAGGGGTTGGAGTACGGCATCGTCGGCGTCAACGTGGGCATCGTTTCGACCGAGGTCGCGCCTTTCGGCGGGGTCAAGGAATCGGGCGTCGGGCGCGAAGGCTCCCATTACGGCATTGAGGACTATCTCGAAGTCAAATACGTTTGCATGGGTGGCGTCACGAATTAGTCCAGGTGGGTTTTGGCCAGGTGGGTTTTGGCGCAACCCGAGCGGCGGCCGCAAAAAGCGTTACCAGGTACGGGAGGTGCCGACGGATGGCAAAGTCGGACTACGATCTGTTCGTCGTTGGTGCCGGATCCGGAGGCGTTCGGGCGGCCCGAATTTCGGCCGGCCATGGGGCCCGGGTCGCGGTCGCCGAGGAAAGTAGATTGGGCGGAACCTGCGTGAACGTCGGCTGCGTGCCGAAGAAGCTTCTCGTTTACGCGGCCCATTTCGGCGAGGACTTCGAGGACGCCCGGGGATTCGGCTGGAGCCCCGGCACCCACGAGTTCGATTGGGCCAGCTTGATCGCGAACAAGAACACGGAGATCGGGCGCCTGAACGGCATTTATCGGAGCATGCTCGAAAAGTCGGGGGTCGATTTGATCGAGGGGACCGCGCGGGTCACCGGAGCCAACGAGGTCACCGTCGGTGGCAAGGCCTACACGGCGGACTACATCCTGGTTGCCTGCGGCGGCTGGCCGACGATACCCGGCATTCCGGGCGGCGAGCACGCGATTTCCTCGAATGAGGTCTTTTTCCTCGATCGTTTTCCCCGCCGCGTGGTGATCGTCGGCGGCGGCTATATCGCGGTCGAGTTCGCCGGCATTTTTCATGGCCTGGGCGCGTGGGTGAGGCAGGTTTATCGGGGACCGCTCTTTCTCCGCGGTTTCGACGCCGACGTCCGCGGCACCCTGGCGGCGGAGATGAAGAAAAAAGGGATCGACCTGTGTTTTAACCTCAATGTCGAGAAAATCGCGCCGGTGAACGGCGGTCTGCGGGCCGTGCTGACAGATGGAACGTCGTGCGAGGCGGACATTGTCATGTTCGCGACCGGAAGATTGCCGAAAACGCGGGATCTAGGGTTGGACGCCGTGGGCGTGCGGCTCGACCCGAAAGGAGCCGTCGTCGTCAATGATTTTTCGCGCTCGTCGGTGCCGAGCATCTATGCCGTCGGCGACTGTACCGACCGAATCAATTTGACCCCGGTCGCGATCCGGGAGGGCCATGCCGTCGCCGATACCTTGTTCAACGATACGCCGACGCGCCCCGACCACATCAACGTACCGTCCGCCGTATTCAGTCAGCCGAGCATCGGCACGGTGGGCATGTCCGAGGCCGACGCGTGCGCGGAATTCGGCACCGTCGAGGTTTACAAATCCAGCTTCCGGCCGATGAAGCACACCCTGAGCGGCCGCGACGAATCGACCCTGATGAAACTTATCGTCGACCCCGGTTCCGACCGTGTCGTCGGCTGCCACATGGTCGGTCCCGACGCCGCCGAAATCATTCAGGGAATCGCCATCGCCGTGAAGTGCGGGGCGACGAAGCGCCAATTCGACTCGACGGTCGGGATTCATCCCTCGGCGGCGGAGGAGTTCGTGACGATGCGTGTCAAATCGACCGAGGGGTGTGCCAGCGTTCCGGTGTGACCGTCGTTGATCTGGACCGTTCGTCGTCGGGACAAAGTATTCGCCGCCGGTCCAGCGAATGAAGGTGGAAAAATATTCCCGGGCGGCGTATAGCCATGGTCTTGACGCAAGGCGGCGTTGGCATAAACCGGCCGCCATGCGCGAGGACTTGCGACGGAAACGAACATCGGCATGACGAAATCATGGTCTCCGGAAAGTTGGCGCGGATTACCCATCCGGCAGCAACCCGAATACAAGGACCTGGCTCACTTAGAGCGTGTCGAATCACGTCTCCAACGTTCGCCGCCCCTCGTTTTCGCGGGGGAGGCTCGACGTTTGCGGGCCAAATTGGCCGCTGCGACGGAGGGCCGCGCCTTTCTGCTCCAGGGCGGTGACTGCGCCGAAAGCTTCGCTGAATTTCACGCCGATAATATCCGCGACACCTTCAGGGTCCTGCTGCAAATGGCGATCGTCCTGACCTACGGCGCCAATCTGCCGGTGGTCAAGGTGGGACGCCTGGCCGGTCAATTCGCCAAACCGCGTTCGGCCGATGTCGAGGTCAAGGACGGCGAGGAGCTTCCGAGCTACCGCGGCGACATGATCAACGGCATGGCATTTACCACCGCCGCCCGGGTGCCCGACCCCGAGCGGCTGATTCAGGCCTACGCCCAGTCGGCGGCGACGTTGAATCTCTTGCGTGCCTTCGCCCAGGGGGGCTATGCCGATCTCCGCCAGGTCCATCGATGGAATCTCGGCTTCGTCGAGAAAAGTCCCCAGGGCGAGCGCTATCGCGACATCTCCAAGCGAATAAGCGAGTCGCTGGACTTCATGGAAGCCTGCGGGATTACCGGCGACACCGCGCCGCAAGTCCGTTCCACGGATTTCTACACCTCTCACGAGGCGCTTCTTCTCGGCTACGATCAGGCGCTCACGCGGGTCGATTCGACGACCGGTGACTGGTACACCTGCTCGGCGCACATGCTCTGGGTCGGCGAGCGAACTCGTCAGACCGACGGCGCGCACGTCGAGTTCCTTCGTGGAATCCACAATCCGGTCGGGGTCAAGATCGGACCGGCGCTCGAAGTAGACGACTTCCTTCGACTCACCGAGATCCTGAACCCGAGAAACGATCCGGGCCGGTTCACCGCAATCGTTCGGATGGGCGCCGACAAGGTGGCCACCTTCTTGCCACCCCTGCTGCGCGCGGTCGAACGCGAAGGCCGGCTGGTGCTATGGGCTTGCGATCCGATGCACGCCAATACCATAAAGTCGTCGACCGGATTCAAGACCCGCCCCTTCGAGCGAATTCTGTTGGAGGTTCAGCGCTTCTTCGACGTTCACCGGGGCGAGGGGACATATGCCGGCGGTATTCATTGCGAACTGACCGGTAAAGACGTCACGGAATGCACGGGGGGGGCCCAGGAGATCACGGATCACGCTCTCGCGGACCGCTACCACACCCATTGCGACCCGCGGCTCAACGCCTCGCAGTCGCTGGAACTGGCTTTCTTGATCGCGGAAGAACTGAAAAAGGAACGTGCTGCGGCAACAACGCCCGTGGCGGCGGTCTCGTAGCGCGAATACCGGCGGCGGATCACAAGTGGCTGCGCGAACGGGAGAGAAGCGGAAAATCGCCGGCGAAGCGGCGTCGCCGGAGGGAAGTCCCGAGGCCGAAATTCGGTGCTTTACCGACCACTATTTTCTCAGAACCAAGGAAATCGTGGTCCGCCACGGAGATCAGCGCGTTACCTACAGTATTTTCATGCGCTGGCCGATCTGTTTCGCGCCGCGTCTCATGGTTTCCTGGTTGGAGCGGATCGCCGAGATCCGTGGCGCCGCCGTCGACATTTCTCTTTGTCACGAGGAGGGTGACCGGGTCGAGGCGGGGGTGCCGCTCATCCGCCTAAGCGGAGCCATGGTCCAGCTCGTCGACCTCGAAACCTTGTTGTTGCAACGGTTGGGCCCCGCCTGCATCGCGGCGCGGAACGCCTTTCTGATGTGTTCCGCCTTGCCGTGAGCCGCTTTTCTGGCCATGGACGCGCGCCACTGCGCCGGATCGGAAATGGCCGAGGCCATGGCCTACGCGGCGAGCGTCGGATCGCGTGTGGCCAGGGAGACGGCCGGTGCCGTCGGTTTCATCGGCAATGCCAACGATGCGACGGCGCATTATTTCGGCAAGCGCCGGGGGCTGGGGACCATGCCCCATGCCCTGATCGGCTACGCGAATTCGACCGTCCGGGCGGCCGAAATGTTCGCCGAAACCTTCCCCGAGGACGATCTCACCGTCTTGGTCGATTACTTCGGGCGGGAGGTGACCGACTTATACCAACCGCCCTAGAGTTTGACTCGCGCAAAGGTTTACACGCTAGGTTTTGTGTGATTCAAGGTTGTTGGCAACAAGGGAGTGTGTTCAATGCCAACGATTCCTTTGCGAAACGACTTTGATGCTGAAAGAGTCCGTGTTCTTGCGGCACGGAGCGATGATGGGAACCAGGCGCGACGGCTTTTGTCGATGGCGGCCATCTACGATGGGATGGATCGAGCGTGCGCGGCGGGTATTGGCGGCATGGATCGGCAGACGTTGCGGGACTGGGTTCACCGGTTCAACGCGGGAGGTCCGGCCGGTCTGATCGACCGCAAGCCGAACGGGGCGTTGCGTCGGTTGACGCCGTCGCAAATGGCGGCGCTTTCGCGGGCTATCGAGGCCGGTCCCGATCCCGAACGGGATGGGGTCGTGCGCTGGCGCTGCATCGATCTCAAGCAACTGATCCGAACGCGCTTCGGCGTGGACTATCACGAGCGGAGCGTCGGCAAGCTGCTGGCCGCGCTCGGGTTCTCGCATATTTCCGCGCGCCCGCGCCACGTCGGCCAGGATGCGCGGGCACAGGAGGAATTTAAAAAAAAGTTTTCCCGAACACTTGGCGAAAATCGTAGCGGCACAGCCACCGGACACGCCCATCGAGGTTTGGTTTCAAGATGAAATGCGCGTCGGCCAGAAGAACAGCCTGGTGCGCCAGTGGGCCCCAAAGGGATCGCGCCCGCGCCAGGTCAAGGACCTACGGACCTCTTCGGCGTATCTCTTCGGCGCCATCTGCCCCGAGCGCGGTGAAGGCGCGGCGCTGGTCATGCCGCGCGCCAATACTGAAGCCATGGACCTGCATCTCGAGGAAATCAGCCGGGCCGTTGCCCCAAACGCCCATGCCGTCGTGCTGCTCGACCAAGCCGCATGGCACACCACTGCCAAACTCGGCATCCCGGAGAACATCTCCCTCGTGCCTTTGCCACCCAAGTCCCCGGAGCTCAATCCCGCCGAAAATGTCTGGCAATACCTCCGCCAGAACTGGCTCTACAATCGTGTCTTCGACTCCTATGAAGCCATCGTCGAGGCCTCTTGCCAAGCCTGGAACAACCTGACCGACCAACCTTGGAAGATCATGTCCATCGGCCTCAGAGCGTGGGCTCGCACAAGTCAATGTTAAGGGCGGTTGGTATCACTCGCGGTTTGCCACCGCTTTCGCGATTATGCCGAGGCCGGTCGCCTGGCGGTACGGATCGATACCGATGGCGACCGCTTTGTCGAGGGCTTGGACAGCGAAACATCCCGGGCCGTGCTCGCCCGCCACGGTGGGCCGGAGGCGTGCCGGCACTGCGGCGAACGCGAACTCGGCTGGCTCGTCGGTCCCGGAGTTTCCGCCGCCGCGATCTTTCATCTCCGCGACCAACTCGACGAGGCTGGGTTCTACAAGGTCAGGATCGTCGCCAGCTCGGGCTTCAGCGTCGAAAAGTGTCGGACCGTGGGGCGCCTCGACCCTCCCGTCGACATCGTCGGGACGGGATCGTATTTGCCACGGGACTGGCCCGATACTTATGCCACCGCCGATATCACCGCCTACGACGGAGACGATCGCGTCAAGGCTGGCCGAGAGTTTCTGCTCCTCGACGAGCATTGATCGGGCGTGCGCACGGCACCAGGGTGGGATCTGCCATGAACGCCGATTCAGCGGCGGCGAAAGGGGTCATTGACTCTTGCTGGCCTGGGGAACGATGATCCGTTCGCTCGATCCGGAGAAAACGTCGCCGGAAAGGGCGGATCGAGGACAGGTGGGCCGCGGCTCCCGAGAAACCGAGGAAACGGGGGCGAGATCCGGGTTGAATGCGCGCCCGCCCAATGACGATGGAAGAAGGACGGGACGATGGAAGAAGGACGGAGCGCATGACGGAAGACATTTTTACCGACATGGTCGGAGAAATCCGCTTGGAAGGCGGCATGGTACGGGTTGATCTGGTCAGCTATTCCGGCGGCAAGCACGATGACGAGGGACGCCCGGTCCCCTTCATCAAGGGGCGCCTTGTCATGCCGCCGGAAGGGTTTTTGCGGACCTTCGCGACGCTGGAACGGTTCATCAAGAAGCTGAAGGAGGCCGGGGTCTTGGTTCCACGCGCGGGCACCAAGGAAACCGTCCGCGAAACGGCCGGCGCCCCCCTAATTTAACCGGGGACAGTATACTATTTATTGAGTTAGTTCTCATAACCTTCTACAGCCTTATTCGGAGAGCGCGGATCGTTTCGATTTCATGTCCGCACCCCCGAGCGGGGGCCGGGCTCTTGCATTCGGGAAATCGCGAGGAGGCCAAGGGATAACGCGTTCGCCGCGGGCGGCGGAGTCTGGTCTCCCGCTGGTGCATTTGCGGCCTTGAGGTTCGGTGACGATAGCACCAACAATCCGATGCCGCGTCTATCCACGGCCAAACGAGAAGGTCCTTGGACCGGATGTATATCCGAGATCTTCACTTCTCGGAAACGCCCTAAAGATTTAACTGAAACAGTAAGTCCGAATCGCCTAACTCAAAAAATTAATATACTGTCCCCAGTTCCGAATCATTTTCCGTCATGGTTGCCGGCCCAGCGATGCGGTCGCAGGAATCGGAATAGGGGGCTCGGGTCCGGGACCAGTTTTTCCACCCGGCCGCGGAATTTTTGGATTTGCATCACGTCCTCGATGCGGCGGTCGAGGAAGGCCCAGGTATCGCCGCAATCCTGCGAGTGGTCGTCCAACCAGTACACGAGCGTTGAAGTGTAGACCCCGGCGAGCAACATCCTCTTGGTATAGAAATTGAAGTCGGTGGCCGTATCGCCGGCGGCCCGCCACATGGCGTCGACCGTATGATACAACCAGCGAAGGCCCTCGCCGGCGCGACGGGGCGAGGCCATGTGCGCGAGGCCCAGGCGAATTGCCTCGCGATGTTCGATATTCTGCTCGAGCCGTACCCGGACGGCCGTGGCAATGCGCTGGCGAATCTTCATCGATGCGAGATCGCGCTCCGCGAGCGCCGCGATCATGCGACGGTCGGCCTCCTTGCAAAAGAATGATAGGACTCCGTGGCCACCACTCGGGAAAAGACGGCGGGCGGTTCCGCGATCGAGGCCGCGATCGGTCGCCGCGGCCCATAAGGCGCCATCGGTCCAGCCAACGAACGGTACGTGCCGCAGCGCGGCTTCCAGAAGTTCTTGGCGACGATTCATAACCCTCTTGCCGCGGTCAATGGGCGGCGCCGACGTGCCGCATTTCGGATTCGAAAACCAGCTTCGACAAATCGGTCATCCGCATCGGGTACAATATGCCATTTAAATGGTCGCATTCGTGCTGCACGACACGGGCATGCAATCCTTCCGCGACCTCGTCGAGGGTGCCGCCGCCCGGGGTCAGTCCGTGGTAGCGAATACGCCGGTAACGGGGCACGACTCCCTTGAGACCGGGCAGCGAGAGACACCCCTCCCAACCCTCCTCGCGCTCTTCGTCCAAGGGTTCGACGATCGGGTTCATGAGAACCCGCACCGCACTCGCCCCTTCCGGCTCGGGGGCGTCAGTCGCGGGCGGCAGGTGGAAAATCACCAACCGTTTGCCGACGTGGACTTGGGGCGCCGCGAGGCCCAGCCCTTCGGCATCGGCCATGGTTTCGAGCATGTCGTGCACCAGAATCTTGATTTCGGGCGCGCTGGGGTCGGCGACGGCGACAGCCGGTTGCCGTAATACGGGATGGCCCATGCGCGCGATTTTCAATATTGCCATTTCTTTATCAATTAGGCTTGTAATATCGGGCGTGGCGCCGGTCTTCACAAACCGATGGCCCTATGATATGAACCGCCCATCCAACAAGCGAGGTTTTTCTTGGTACACGTATTGGTCCGCGACAACAATGTCGATCAGGCACTTAAGGCGCTCAAAAAGAAAATGCAACGCGAGGGCATTTTTCGCGAGATGAAGATGCGCCGCAGTTACGAGAAACCTTCCGAGCGACGTACCCGCGAGGCAGCCGAAGCCGTTCGCCGGGCCCGCAAGATGGCGCGCAAGCGCGCCCAGCGCGAGGGCACGCTTTAAGCGGCAAAATCCCATCCCATGGGCGTGCGCCATCCGCTGCGTGGCGGGGCCGTGGTTGGTTTTGCTAGTGTTTCGTCACATTTAAAAGATCCCCAAGGGACTGGAACTATGCGATTATGCCTGCATGGGAACAACCGCTTGTATTTGGGTATCTCCTGGCGACCGGAGCCGACTGGAGCGGCTGGTTTCGGGCCGGAATACCCCCCAGAAGCATGTCTGGCGTGCGCGGATCGTGCTTCTGTCCGGGGATCGTCTCGGGACGATGGCGATCATGCGTCAAGTAGGCAAGAGCAAGCCGACGGTGTGGCGCTGGCAGGAACGCTTCCTCGAGGAAGGGGTCGACGGACTGTTGCGGGATCGGGACCGGGGGTCCGGCAAGCCCCCCTTGGGCGCCGCGGTGAAATCGCTGGTGTTGACGAAGACGATGCGGGAGGCACCGCCGAACGCGACCCAGTGGAGTGTTCGCACGATGGCCAAGGCCGTCGGAATCAGCCATACCAGTGTGCAGAGGATCTGGGCCGAGTATGGATTGAAGCCGCATCTGATTTCCATCTTCAAGGTCTCGAACGACCCGAGGTTCGCCGAGAAGGTGGAGGACGTTATCGGGCTTTACCTGAACCCGCCGGACAAGGCGCTGGTTCTTTCGGTCGACGAGAAGAGCCAGGTTCAGGCTCTCGACCGCACCCAGCCCGGCCTGCCGATAAAGAAGGGCCGCGCCGGCACCATGACCCACGATTACAAGCGCAACGGCACGACGACGCTGTTCGCGGCGCTCAACGTGCTCGACGGCACGGTCATCGGCCAATGCATGAAGCGGCACCGGCACCAGGAGTTCCTCCGTTTCCTGCGCCGGCTCGACCGCAAGACGCCGAAGCGGCTCGACATCCACTTGATCGTCGACAACTACGCCACCCACAAGCATGCCAAGGTCAAGGCGTGGCTGGAAAAGCACCCCCGCTTCCATTTCCACTTCACGCCGACGTCGGCCTCCTGGCTGAACCAGGTCGAACGCTTCTTCGCCGAAATCACCCAAAACGCCATCCGCCGGGGCGTCTTCAAGAGCGTCCCCGAACTGGAGGCGGCCATCGACGACTATCTCGCCAAGCACAACGAGAACTCCAAACCCTTCGCCTGGACCGCCACCGCCCGAGACATCCTCAAAAAAGTGGATCGAGCTCGGAACACCCTCAATCAGGTGAAGAAGGGTACCGTTTAAATGAGTCGGAACACTAGCTGGGGGCCTTGCCGTAGTGGGCCCAGGCCTCTCGGCCCCCTCGATTATCGAGGAAATGGGCCAAGTCGAGAACGACCCGCTGATCGAAGATCGTTCCCTTCTGGGACAAGAGCCTCTCCATCGCCTCGTCGAACGAGATCCCCGCCCGGTACGAACGCGAGCTGACCATCGCCACGAAGGAGTTGGCGACCGCGACGACACGGGCCGTGATGAGGATTTCCTCGTCCTTAAGACCGGCGGGCGCACCACTGCCGTCCCAATTTTCCTGCAACTGGCGAAGGGTTTCGACCACCGGGCCGGCGAATTCCACGCCTTCGAGCAGATCAGCCCCGTTGCGCATGCAGGCACGGACCTGTTTCAGTTCGTCGTCGGTCAGCGATCCGGCCCGAGTCAACAGGTGCTCCGGAACCAGGATTTTTCCCAGATTCATCAAACGACCCGCGATCTCGACCGATTTGACCTCCACCGGATCGAGTTCCATGTCGGCCGCGACCGCCGTGGCGACCTCGGCGACACGGAGCGACTGGAAGGATGAGTGCGGATCGCGACGATCGACGACGCCGACGAGCGTGTTGATGAGCTGGTTCATGATGCGCTCGCGCTTTTCCCGTTCCTAGAGGGTCGGCGTGACGTCCTGTGAAATCATCAGGATTCGATCGGGGGTCTCCTCGGTGGTCTTCAAGGGAATGAACTGGGATTGAAAGGTGTATGTTTTTCCCCGCGCGCGACCTTGTGGGTCTTGACCTTGGTGCCGCCGTCGTTCAGCGCTTTCGCGATCATCCGCATGATTTCCTTGGCGGGAATGGGGCCGACGACAGCGGCCAGAGGCTTGCCGACGACCTGTTCGAGCGTCAGTCCGTGGCTCGACCATGCTTCGCGATTCGCCCACTGATACGTGCCCTCCTTGTCGATGATGCTCATTTCCGTGGGCTGGCTTTCGGTGACGAGTTGGAGAAAGTTCTTCCCCTCTTCGTTTTTGCGGGCCAGGCTCTCGGCCCGTTCCGCGGCCTCGGTGGCGCGGCGCGAGGTTCCCTGCCACCAGGCGGCGACAAGCGAGGTCGCGATGGCGGCAATAACCACCAGCAAGACCACCAGCATGCGTCCCAGACGGGCATCGGTATCGGCCCCAGGGCCTCCGAGGTGTCGATCTTGTGCGCCAGGACCCATAGGACGCCGGGTACTTTGCGGCTGAGAACCAAGACTTCTTCGTTTCGGTAATCGTGCTTTGTCCCGAAACTCCCTGGCGTGCCGACCGCGAAAGCCGCCGCAAGATCGGGGTTGTCGAGCGCCAGGGCGTGTTTGAGGGGAGCGGTTCCGTCGGCAGGTGGTCGGATTGTAAGGCGAACACGGGAGCAAATACCGCCATGCTGGGCGTGCCGCCGAGGCCGATGTGAATATCGAAAATCCCGGCTTTGCCGCGGCTGCCGACGAGCATGTCCAGGTGGTCCGTGCCCAGGGGTGGCATTCCATCGGTGGCCACGATGACCTTGCCGTTGTTATCGACGAGAGCGAGACCGGCGACGCCGAGGCGTTCGACGTTGGCGTTGATCTGGGGCCCGCGCAGCGGTACCGAAAAGCCGAACGCCTCGGCCCTGGCGGTGAGCAGAGTACGCAAATAGGCGCGTTGGGCGGCTTCTTCGGCGGCCTGATCGATGTCGCCCTCGGCGAGCGACAACAACGTGGTCATGTAGAGCTGGAGCGAGGCGTTGTCGGCGAGCTCGCGCACGTGCGCGCGTTGGCGGTCGAGCCAATCATCGACAGCGCCGACACGGCTGTCGGCGACGATGCCCATGCGCACTTGCCACGCATGCATGTCGCGCTCGCGCTCCGCGGCGACGAATTGCAGCACCCACAAAATGCTGATCCCGGCGATCGCCGCCAGGGCAACCGAGGCCAGGATCACCATGCGCAAACCGCCGATTCCCCCACGCTTCGCGGCTGAAGAACGCGTTTCCCCCAAAACCTAACCTTCCATGCTACCCATTCATGAAAAATGATCGTAGCGGAGCCGCGACGCCAAAAGCAAGCGCGTACGCATGGGAAGGCCGGCGTTCGCTGGGCGCGTTGGGATGTGTTAGACTGGTTCAGGTTTTCTAATTTCTTTTTTGTTTTCGTGGTCGTCGTTTCGGCGAGTGTTGGCGGCGGGATCGATGATGGCCGCTAGTGCATCGACCCAAACGGAGGCGACAGCCGAAGTTTGGAAAGTTGAAGCATCAACAAGGGCTTATACCAACCGCCCCAGAGTTTGACTCGCGCAAAGGTTTACACGCCAGGTTTTGTGTGATTCAAGGTTGTTGGCAACAAGGGAGTGTGTTCAATGCCAACGATTCCTTTGCGAAACGACTTTGATGCTGAAAGAGTCCGTGTTCTTGCGGCACGGAGCGATGATGGGAACCAGGCGCGACGGCTTTTGTCGATGGCGGCCATCTACGATGGGATGGATCAAGCGTGCGCGGCGGGTATTGGCGGCATGGATCGGCAGACGTTGCGGGACTGGGTTCACCGGTTCAACGCGGGAGGTCCGGCCGGTCTGATCGACCGCAAGCCGAACGGGGCGTTGCGTCGGTTGACGCCGTCGCAAATGGCGGCGCTTTCGCGGGCTATCGAGGCTGGTCCCGATCCCGAACGGGATGGGGTCGTGCGCTGGCGCTGCATCGATCTCAAGCAACTGATCCGAACGCGCTTCGGCGTGGACTATCACGAGCGGAGCGTCGGCAAGCTGCTGGCCGCGCTCGGGTTCTCGCATATTTCCGCGCGCCCGCGCCACGTCGGCCAGGATGCGCGGGCACAGGAGGAATTTAAAAAAAAGTTTTCCCGAACACTTGGCGAAAATCGTAGCGGCACAGCCACCGGACACGCCCATCGAGGTTTGGTTTCAAGATGAAATGCGCGTCGGCCAGAAGAACAGCCTGGTGCGCCAGTGGGCCCCAAAGGGATCGCGCCCGCGCCAGGTCAAGGACCTACGGACCTCTTCGGCGTATCTCTTCGGCGCCATCTGCCCCGAGCGCGGTGAGGGCGCGGCGCTGGTCATGCCGCGCGCCAATACTGAAGCCATGGACCTGCATCTCGAGGAAATCAGCCGGGCCGTTGCCCCAAACGCCCATGCCGTCGTGCTGCTCGACCAAGCCGCATGGCACACCACTGCCAAACTCGGCATCCCGGAGAACATCTCCCTCGTGCCTTTGCCACCCAAGTCCCCGGAGCTCAATCCCGCCGAAAATGTCTGGCAATACCTCCGCCAGAACTGGCTCTCCAATCGTGTCTTCGACTCCTATGAAGCCATCGTCGAGGCCTCTTGCCAAGCCTGGAACAACCTGACCGACCAACCTTGGAAGATCATGTCCATCGGCCTCAGAGCGTGGGCTCGCACAAGGCAATGTTAAGGGCGGTTGGTATAAGTGCACGGGGGCATGAACGAAGTGAATGCGCCGGTGCACTAGGGCATGGATGATGCGATTTACCGGTGTCCGAAATGTTGCCGCTTCCGGTGTGGCTTTTCTGGCCGCGCTGGCGTTCCAGGCCGTTGACTGCGGGCCGGCGAATGCCGGCTATCCGGCCTTGTTCGGCAGCAAGGAGGTACGGTCGAAGAACCTGAAACCGTTTCCCAAATGGACCGGTGTGGTCGATCGCTATTTCGAGGAACTCGACGTCCCGGAGGGATCGTGCAAGAAAACCTTCTTCACCACTTATCATTTGGAGGAGTGGGAAAAATTTCTGACACCGCTGCGGAGCAAGGGGAAGAAAGCCCAGCTCGAGGAAGTCAATCGATTCATGAACCGCGCGCCGTACATCGCCGACCCGCGAAATTACCTGGTGCCCGACTATTGGGCCACGCCGCGTCAATTCATGAACCGGAACGACGATTGCGAGGATTACGCGATCGCGAAATATATGTCGCTTCGGGCCCTCGGTTGGACAAATGAAAATCTGCGGATTCTGGTTTTGCAGGATTTGAACCTGCGCGTCGCCCACGCCGTCCTGATCGCCTATTCGAACGGCAAGGCCTATCTTCTCGACAACCAGATCGAACAGGTCGTGGCGACCACATCGGTCCGCCATTATCAACCGATCTACTCGGTCAACGAAGACAATTGGTGGCTCCACCGCCAGTAGCCGCCCGGCATCCTTCACCTGGCGCGGCGCTGGACAAAATGGGGTGGTAAGACTATATTTACCCTAACGGTCAAACCTTGGCCGTGGGTTGTTTGAACGGAGATACGGCTGCATGTTTCGCGATCAATCCTTGATGCCCAAGGAGGCGGTCCGCCTGGCGGTTCTCGGAACCCTCGCCCATGGCGAGCGCACGTACGCCCAGTTGGCGAACGAGGTGAGGCACTTTACCAGCCGCTATTGGGGACCGACGCTGGAAGTCATGGCGACGTCGATCGAGCTCCTGCGATTCGAGGGATTGATGGAGACGGTCGGTGAAGGGGATAGCGAGGGTGATTTTGTATTACGGATCAGCGAAACCGGTATGTCGGCATTGCGCGAATTGTTGCGCGCCCACATTCGTATTCCGGTAAGCGATTTCAATAAGCTGGTTCTGGCTCTCAAGCTGCGGTTCCTCCATTTTCTGGCCCTGGACGAACAGCGGGACGAGGCCGAGGCGCTTGTCGAATTGCGCCAGGCGGAACTGGCGCGCCTGCTGGATTTGCGTCAGGGATGCCGCGACGGCAGCCGCATTTTTCTCGATTGGCTCGACCACGATATCGCCCAGATCGAAACCGACCTCGTGTGGTTCGAGAAATTCCGCGACAAGATCGCCCGCGAAAGCGTCTAGACCACCTTCAAAAACGCGGTTGTCCCATTGACGCAAGTAGACGATCTCCCCTAGGCAATGGTTCCTCCGCTGTGCTATTCAAAATTCGTCATGTGCCCCACAGAAAGCTGGCCACGGTCACCAGTGTCCAGCGGGGCGCAGATTGCCAAGGAGGCACGGCGTGGTTGGCCAAATTAGCGTTCCAAAGAAGTCATATGGACCGATTGGCCTAATTGCGACCAACTCCGATAAGTTGTCAATATTAGATCAGGCGATCCGAGGGTTAGCGACCAGCGAACGGACAACTACGACCATTGCGCGAGAGTTTTCCCGAATCGCCGATATTTCTGCCGTTCACGCGCGTGACATTGTTACGGAGATAATGTCATTCCACGACGTGCGGCTGAGGTCTGGGATGTCGGTAGAAGAACTCTTTGATGCGATAACAGAAAATTTAAACAAAGAGGCAGATTCTGAATGGAAAGAAAATTACCTGAAAGGTGGATGAGTTCAAAGGGCGCTATTAAAAAACTTATCGACCCCGACCACCCACTCATACCAACCGCCCTTAACATTGACTTGTGCGAGCCCACGCTCTGAGGCCGATGGACATGATCTTCCAAGGTTGGTCGGTCAGGTTGTTCCAGGCTTGGCAAGAGGCCTCGACGATGGCTTCATAGGAGTCGAAGACACGATTGGAGAGCCAGTTCTGGCGGAGGTATTGCCAGACATTTTCGGCGGGATTGAGCTCCGGGGACTTGGGTGGCAAAGGCACGAGGGAGATGTTCTCCGGGATGCCGAGTTTGGCAGTGGTGTGCCATGCGGCTTGGTCGAGCAGCACGACGGCATGGGCGTTTGGGGCAACGGCCCGGCTGATTTCCTCGAGATGCAGGTCCATGGCTTCAGTATTGGCGCGCGGCATGACCAGCGCCGCGCCCTCACCGCGCTCGGGGCAGATGGCGCCGAAGAGATACGCCGAAGAGGTCCGTAGGTCCTTGACCTGGCGCGGGCGCGATCCCTTTGGGGCCCACTGGCGCACCAGGCTGTTCTTCTGGCCGACGCGCATTTCATCTTGAAACCAAACCTCGATGGGCGTGTCCGGTGGCTGTGCCGCTACGATTTTCGCCAAGTGTTCGGGAAAACTTTTTTTTAAATTCCTCCTGTGCCCGCGCATCCTGGCCGACGTGGCGCGGGCGCGCGGAAATATGCGAGAACCCGAGCGCGGCCAGCAGCTTGCCGACGCTCCGCTCGTGATAGTCCACGCCGAAGCGCGTTCGGATCAGTTGCTTGAGATCGATGCAGCGCCAGCGCACGACCCCATCCCGTTCGGGATCGGGACCGGCCTCGATAGCCCGCGAAAGCGCCGCCATTTGCGACGGCGTCAACCGACGCAACGCCCCGTTCGGCTTGCGGTCGATCAGACCGGCCGGACCTCCCGCGTTGAACCGGTGAACCCAGTCCCGCAACGTCTGCCGATCCATGCCGCCAATACCCGCCGCGCACGCTCGATCCATCCCATCGTAGATGGCCGCCATCGACAAAAGCCGTCGCGCCTGGTTCCCATCATCGCTCCGTGCCGCAAGAACACGGACTCTTTCAGCATCAAAGTCGTTTCGCAAAGGAATCGTTGGCATTGAACACACTCCCTTGTTGCCAACAACCTTGAATCACACAAAACCTGGCGTGTAAACCTTTGCGCGAGTCAAAACTCTGGGGCGGTTGGTATAAGTATTGTTCACAAAGGGATACGGCTTGCATATGAACACCAAAATGTTCTATATAATACCGACATTGTTTCTGATATCAGGCCAATATTTGATGATGATGCGCGCGAGATTAAGCAATTTCAAATCAGTCATGTTTTATCGATTCGTTATTTCGACAGATCAAACCAGAGAGAAATTTTACTAGCCCTAGATTCCCGAGATATCAAAAAATTGAAAGAGGCATGCGAAAGAGCGCAAATTAAAGAGAATACTCTAAAGAATAATTTGAAACAATTGCCATGGCCTACGATCGTAATCGGAGAACGTGATGAGGAATGAAGAGATTCTCTTCGAGAAATACGAGCCTGCGGTGTCGGAGCAAGAGTGAGTTGAAAATGACATACGTAAAGATATTAGGCGCGCGTCAGGGATGCAGGTTAATTTTCCGATTCGAGAATGGCAAAGAAATATGCGAGCAATAGTCGAGAATTACGGCATATCCGGCCACAACAAATCGATTTCTGGTGACGCTCTGTTGAGCAGCCGGCTTGTCAGTGCTGCGCACATCCTAAATGAAGTTGTGGAAATTAATCCCCAAAAGGGCGGGGGAACGCCAGTCTTGGCAGGAACACGGTTTAAAATTTCCCAAGTTCTTGGCGAATTGGCGGACGGAAAATCTATCTTTAAGTTGTGTAGGGAATATAAGCGTGACCGAGAAAAATTGGTTAATCTTCTTCGAGGTCTGGCAATTCACCTTGATCGCCCGTTAGATAAGTGACAATTTTCCAATTCGATGAATGTAGTTCAGCGCGCGGTCTTTTAAGAACCTGCAAGAGGCGGGAACTAGCGCAAGTAAAGCGCTATCCAACTAAGCATAAGGGTCTTCCAGACCCGAATATGCTCGCTATATATACGAGGAAAGATGGAGTAATTGTTACTTTTGATTCCCGTATGGCAGATGAAAATGCCAAGCATATACCGTGCGGACACCCCGGCATAATAATGATAGGTCATTCTCCAGATGTTCCCGATACTGTCACAGAGAAGTCGGCCACAAGAATTATAGATAAATTTAAGAATACATTCCCGGATTTGCACGAAATATCTTGGTCAAATTGTATTGTCAATATGACGAATGCATATGTAAAGGTTGGTTATATTTCTGATCACCAGGTGATATATCAGATTCATAAGAATTTTGATGACGAAGACTGGCAGTCTGAGGTGAGGAATTGTCTCGTAATTAGTCGCCCGTGAAGAACGCGTAAGCGGCTGATGTTGGTAGTTCTTTCGGTTTGGCGAAGTAATCGGATTTGCAAGAAAACGGGTTTTGGGCCTGAAAAGCTTGTGATTTGAAATAATTGATTTTGGGGATTCCCTTCCGTTGCGGAACGTGATTCTCTGCTCCCGTCGATTGGGATTGGAGAACTGTGATGAAGCCATCGCGCAAGGTGTCATCGGGAATAGAGGACCTGTTCCGCTCGCGGTTCGAAAACATCATCAACCTGCGCCACGAGTTGGTGGTGTTGGGGGGCCGGATCGCGTGGACTTTCTTCGACGAGACCTATGAAGCCTTGTATTCGGAGGAGGGTCGGCCGGGGGTCCCGACGCGGTTGATGGTTGGGCTGCACATCCTCAAGCATATGTTCGATCTCTCGGATGAGGAGGTCTGCGAGCGCTGGGTCTACGACCCATACTTCCAGTGCTTCTGCGGCGAAGAGTACTTTCAGCATGAGCTGCCCATGGAGCGCTCGTCGATGACCCGGTGGCGGGACCGGATCGGGCCGGAAGGTTTGGAGAAGGTATTCCAGGAGAGCCTGGCCGTGGCCCACCGGGTGGGGGCGCTGCGGGAGAAGGACCTCGAGCGGGTGACGGTGGACACCACCGTACAAGAGAAGGCGATTGCCTTTCCGACCGCCGCCAAACTGATGCAACGAGCCCGCGAGCGGCTGGTGCGACTGGCACGGGAGCACGGCATTGCCCTGCGTCAGTCCTATACCCGCCTGGGCAAGAGGGCGTTGATCATGCAAGGCCGCTACCGCCATGCCAAACAGCACAAGCGGGCCAACAAGGCCCTGCGCAAGCTCAAGACCTATCTCGGGCGCACCGTCCGCGACATCCGCCGCAAGACGGCCCAGGAGGAGAGCCTACGGGATACCTTCCGCCGCCCCTTGTGGCTGGCCGAGCGGGTGTCGACCCAGAAGCGGCGCGACCCCTTGCCCAGGTCTATTCGCTCCACGCGCCCCGAGGTCGAATGCATCGGCAAAGGGAAGGCGCACAAGCCGTACGAGTTCGGCTGCAAGGTCTCCGTGGCGGCGACCAATTCCCGCCCCCCCGGCGGCCAGTTCGTCGCCCACGTCAAGGCCTTCCACGGCAATCCCTATGATGGCCACACCTTGAGACAGGTGATCGAAGAGATGGAACGCTGGACGGGGATATCGGCCGAGCGCATCTATGTCGACAAGGGATACCAGGGCCACGATTACCCCAACAAACACCGCGTCTTTAGATCAGGCCAGAAACGCGGCATCACGCCGACGATCAAGAAGGAGCTCAGGCGGCGCTCCGCCGTCGAGGCCGTGATCGGACATCTCAAGAGCGATGGCAGGCTGGGGCGCAACTTCCTCAAAGGCCGCGACGGCGACAAGATCAACGCCATCCTCGCCGGCGCTGGCTACAACTACCGCCTTGTCCTCAAATGGCTAATACCAACCGCCCTAGAGTTTGACTCGCGCAAAGGTTTACACGCCAGGTTTTGTGTGATTCAAGGTTGTTGGCAACAAGGGAGTGTGTTCAATGCCAACGATTCCTTTGCGAAACGACTTTGATGCTGAAAGAGTCCGTGTTCTTGCGGCACGGAGCGATGATGGGAACCAGGCGCGACGGCTTTTGTCGATGGCGGCCATCTACGATGGGATGGATCGAGCGTGCGCGGCGGGTATTGGCGGCATGGATCGGCAGACGTTGCGGGACTGGGTTCACCGGTTCAACGCGGGAGGTCCGGCCGGTCTGATCGACCGCAAGCCGAACGGGGCGTTGCGTCGGTTGACGCCGTCGCAAATGGCGGCGCTTTCGCGGGCTATCGAGGCCGGTCCCGATCCCGAACGGGATGGGGTCGTGCGCTGGCGCTGCATCGATCTCAAGCAACTGATCCGAACGCGCTTCGGCGTGGACTATCACGAGCGGAGCGTCGGCAAGCTGCTGGCCGCGCTCGGGTTCTCGCATATTTCCGCGCGCCCGCGCCACGTCGGCCAGGATGCGCGGGCACAGGAGGAATTTAAAAAAAAGTTTTCCCGAACACTTGGCGAAAATCGTAGCGGCACAGCCACCGGACACGCCCATCGAGGTTTGGTTTCAAGATGAAATGCGCGTCGGCCAGAAGAACAGCCTGGTGCGCCAGTGGGCCCCAAAGGGATCGCGCCCGCGCCAGGTCAAGGACCTACGGACCTCTTCGGCGTATCTCTTCGGCGCCATCTGCCCCGAGCGCGGTGAGGGCGCGGCGCTGGTCATGCCGCGCGCCAATACTGAAGCCATGGACCTGCATCTCGAGGAAATCAGCCGGGCCGTTGCCCCAAACGCCCATGCCGTCGTGCTGCTCGACCAAGCCGCATGGCACACCACTGCCAAACTCGGCATCCCGGAGAACATCTCCCTCGTGCCTTTGCCACCCAAGTCCCCGGAGCTCAATCCCGCCGAAAATGTCTGGCAATACCTCCGCCAGAACTGGCTCTCCAATCGTGTCTGCGACTCCTATGAAGCCATCGTCGAGGCCTCTTGCCAAGCCTGGAACAACCTGACCGACCAACCTTGGAAGATCATGTCCATCGGCCTCAGAGCGTGGGCTCGCACAAGTCAATGTTAAGGGCGGTTGGTATAAGGCGTTTGTTTGTCCAAATCCTGGCCGCGCTCCTCAGCGACATCTCGCACCCCACCGCAAACCCAATCGCCGCTTCAGCTTGAAATCAGGGTTCTTCACGGACGACTAATTATTGCGTCGAAATTTGGAGACACCCGATAACAATGCATTTGTCGTTATCTGTGGCGGTTCGTGATGGCGGCATGTACAGGGACTCTCTGTACCTGCGTCAAGGGGATAATCCGGTTCAAAAATCGACCGAGTCGAATTTTGGCGGGTCGATTCTGGCCCGGGGAGATGTGCGGGCGCGGAACCCTTGGCGCGCGGTCTAGCGCGGCGTCCGCTCGGCGACGTGCTTCACCGTGAGTCCCTGGACGATAATCGAGAATACGACGACGCTGTAGGTGATCGCGAGAATCAGCGCTTTCGTCTCCGACGCCGGCAGTGACAGTGCCAAAGCCACGGAAATTCCGCCCCGCAGACCACCCCACGTCAGCGCCGGCACTGCGGCAGAGGTGTACGTTCGGCGTTTCGGAAGCAGGAATATGGGCAACGAGACGCTGATCCAGCGGGCCAGCAGGACGATAGGAATCGCGAAGCAACCCGCGACAACGTAATCGACACTGAAGCGGATAATCAGGACCTCGAGACCGATCAGCAGGAATAGAATGGAATTGAGGATCCCGTCGGTCACCGTCCAAAATTTCAGCAGATCGTCGCGTTTGGCCTTGGTCATGCCGAATTTCAATCCGTGGTTACCGATGAAAAGACCGGCGACCACGACCGCGATCGGGCCACTGAGTTGGAGATGGTCGGCCACCGAATAGGTGACGGTCACCAGGGCCAGGGTGATCAGGATTTCGATCGTGGCGTGCTCGATCGCCCGTATGGCCCGATACCCGATGTAACCGGCGACAATACCCAGAACCGCGGCGCCCACGACCTCGGCGAGGAACAACTCGGCGACCTCCAGCGGACCGTACTCAACCCGCCGCCCGCCCAAGGCCACGGCAAAGACGATGACCGCGACGCCGTCGTTGAACAACGATTCACCGGCAATCTTCGCTTTCACGGACTTCGGCACCTTGATCGTCTTGAGGACACCGAAGACCGCGACCGGATCCGTTGGACTGATCAGGGCACCGAACACCACGGCCCAAGCGTACGGGAGGGGGTGGCCAATAAACGCCAGGACCCACCACATGGCCGTTCCGACGACGAAGGTGGAGATCAGAACCCCGATCGTGGCCATCCAACCGATCGCCCACCTGTCTTTAGCCAGATCCGCGTAATTGACGTGCATGGCGCCAGCGAACAGCAGGAAACTCAACATTCCGTGCATCAGGGTTTCGTAGAAGTCGATCTCGGCGAATGCCGCCGCGACCGTGGGACCCACCTGGAAGAAGGGGAAAACGAAATCGATGGCGATAACCGTCAAGGAAGCGGTCAGCGCCATGACGACCAGGCCAATGTTATGGGGCAGGCCGAGATAGCGGTGATTGAGATAGCCGAACCCGGCCGACAGACCCAACAGAATCGCCAGGATGTCGAAAAGCGACATGAACGCGGTACTCCTCCCTGCTCGATAGTCTCGAGGCTAGAAAAAAAACCGCGCCCGTCAAGTCGGAACTGAAGGATCAGGCCTAACAGTCCGTTCGAAAACTCGCGGCGCCGGCCCCCGCCCCCTCCCGGCCACCCCTATCAGCAATCTCTCGTGGCTGGCCGGGAGGGGGAGAGCGACAGACGCAAAAAATGCGCGGACGCGCATTTTCGAACAAACATTAATACCAACCGCCCTAGAGTTTGACTCGCGCAAAGGTTTACACGCTAGGTTTTGTATGATTCAAGGTTGTTGGCAACAAGGGAGTGTGTTCAATGCCAACGATTCCTTTGCGAAACGACTTTGATGCTGAAAGAGTCCGTGTTCTTGCGGCACGGAGCGATGATGGGAACCAGGCGCGACGGCTTTTGTCGATGGCGGCCATCTACGATGGGATGGATCGAGCGTGCGCGGCGGGTATTGGCGGCATGGATCGGCAGACGTTGCGGGACTGGGTTCACCGGTTCAACGCGGGAGGTCCGGCCGGTCTGATCGACCGCAAGCCGAACGGGGCGTTGCGTCGGTTGACGCCGTCGCAAATGGCGGCGCTTTCGCGGGCTATCGAGGCCGGTCCCGATCCCGAACGGGATGGGGTCGTGCGCTGGCGCTGCATCGATCTCAAGCAACTGATCCGAACGCGCTTCGGCGTGGACTATCACGAGCGGAGCGTCGGCAAGCTGCTGGCCGCGCTCGGGTTCTCGCATATTTCCGCGCGCCCGCGCCACGTCGGCCAGGATGCGCGGGCACAGGAGGAATTTAAAAAAAAGTTTTCCCGAACACTTGGCGAAAATCGTAGCGGCACAGCCACCGGACACGCCCATCGAGGTTTGGTTTCAAGATGAAATGCGCGTCGGCCAGAAGAACAGCCTGGTGCGCCAGTGGGCCCCAAAGGGATCGCGCCCGCGCCAGGTCAAGGACCTACGGACCTCTTCGGCGTATCTCTTCGGCGCCATCTGCCCCGAGCGCGGTGAAGGCGCGGCGCTGGTCATGCCGCGCGCCAATACTGAAGCCATGGACCTGCATCTCGAGAAAATCAGCCGGGCCGTTGCCCCAAACGCCCATGCCGTCGTGCTGCTCGACCAAGCCGCATGGCACACCACTGCCAAACTCGGCATCCCGGAGAACATCTCCCTCGTGCCTTTGCCACCCAAGTCCCCGGAGCTCAATCCCGCCGAAAATGTCTGGCAATACCTCCGCCAGAACTGGCTCTCCAATCGTGTCTTCGACTCCTATGAAGCCATCGTCGAGGCCTCTTGCCAAGCCTGGAACAACCTGACCGACCAACCTTGGAAGATCATGTCCATCGGCCTCAGAGCGTGGGCTCGCACAAGTCAATGTTAAGGGCGGTTGGTATAAGGCACGGGATTGCCGTCTGTCATTCCTTGGCGATAAAGGGTTCCGAAGGCCGCCACCGCGCGGCCGAGCGAAAAATTTTCGACGATCCGTGTCCGAGCCCGGCGTCCGCGTTGGGTCCGCGCCAGTTCGGGTTGCTCCAGCGTGCTCGCGATGGCCGCCGCCAGAATATCCGGCGCCCGCGGTGGGACCACCGCGCCGGTGTCGCCGATGATCCGCCGGGCGTCGCCGACATCGGTGGCGATCGGGATCAGGCCGCAGGCCATACCCTCGGCCACGGCGTTGGAAAAACCCTCTCCGAAAGCCGAGCTCGAGACGATGAGGTCGCAAGCCGTGAGGAGCTCCGCTACGTCGTCTCTACGGCCGAGGCGAAAGAGACCTGGCCGCTCGGGCAAGTACTCGGTGCCATCCCCGATCACGAGCGCCAGCGTGCCCGGCAAGCGTTCGAGCGCGGTGATGAATGTCGCGTGGTCCTTCATCGGATCCACCCGCGCCGGCAAGGCGATCACCGGCGCGTCGGCCGAGATTCCGAGTTGAGTCCGAATTCGGCTCCGAGTACTTGCGTCGGGCCGGAACTTGTCGGTGTCGACCCCGTTGTCGATTACGGCGAAGTGGCGTGGCCGATAACCACGCTGTCGATGCCAGGCACGCCCGCGTTCGGCATTGGCGACGATTCCGTCGGGCAGGCGTGACAAAAGAGCGCCCGCGGCAACCGTGAACCGGAGGCCCAGGCCGTAATGCCGCGGGTCCATGTCGGAGCAGCGAACACCCCAGTACAGACGTGTGAGGCGCCGCCTTCCCGAAAACCGCAGGGCAAGGAGGCCGAGCAGGTCGGCGTGATACAGCCAGGTTTGAACGATGTCCGGCCGCGCGTCCTCAATGAGTTTCGCCAGTCGCGGGATTGCCCTCGGGTCAAGGCGCCCACGTCTCATGCCAAGACCGCTGACCGGAATTCCCGCCGCCGCGAGGCGTTCGTAATTGGCGCCGCCCGAAACCAGGCTCACGACGCGGTCGGGAGGGGCCGACGCGGCCCTAGCCAGGACGAGCGCGCTCAACATCGTCTCGGCGCCGCCGATGCCGAGGGCCGTGATGACGTGCATGATCCGGAGTGTTGAGGTCTCCGGTCTCACGTGCGACCTCGTGGGTTCAGCCGCCGTCATTCGATGGCCGCGCGCACGGCTTCGATGATACGGTCCTGGGTCGCCGGCTCCAGGTACGGGTGCATGGGTAGGCTCAGCACCCGGGCGGCGATGCGGCGGGCCACCGGCGCCCCCCCCGGCGCCAGTGGAAATTCGCGATAGGCCGGTTGACGATCGAGCGGTATGGGATAGTGAACGGCGGTGGGGACCCCGCGCGCCCGCAATCGGGTGGCGACGGCGTCGCGGTTGTCCAGCAGAAGAGTGTATTGGGCCCAAACCGAGCTGGCTCCGGCACCCACCCTCGGTACCGCGGCAACGTCGGAGAGACCGTCGGCATAGCGTTGGGCGACCGCTTCGCGGGAGACGATTTCAGCTCCGAAAATTTCCAGTTTTTCGATCAAGATCGCGGCCTGGAGTGTATCGAGGCGGCCATTGATGCCGATGCGGACGTTGTCGTATTTATTCGCGCCCTGACCGTGCATGCGCAGCGAACGCACTAATTTCGCGGTCGCCTCGTCGTCGGTCAGGACGGCGCCGCCGTCGCCGTAGCATCCCAATGGTTTGGCCGGGAAGAAGCTCGTCGCCGTCACTTCCGCCAAAGCGCCCGTGCGGCGGCCGTGCAGGCTGGCGCCAAGGCTTTGGGCCGCGTCGCCGAGAACGAATAGCCCGTATTTTTCGGCGATGGCGTTGATCGCCTCGTAGGCCGCCGGCTGGCCGAAAAGGTCGACCGGAATGACGCCGGATAGCCGCGGCTCGGCCGTCTCGCAGGCAGCGGCGAGACTGTCGGGCGAAAGGTTGAAATCCGCCGCCGTGACATCCGCGAAAACGGGCGTCGCGCCGAGCAGCGCGACCACTTCGGCGGCGGCCGGAAAGCTGAATGCCGGCACGCAGATGGCATCGCCCGGGCCCACCCCCCTGGCCATGAGGGCCAGCAGCAAGGCGTCGGTGCCGCTGGCGCAGCCGATCGCGTGCCCGACCCCGCAAAAGGCTGCAAGCCGAGATTCGAAGGTCGCGACCTCGGGGCCAAGGATGAATTGTCCATGGCTCAGCACGGCTTCGATCGCGGCCGTGATCCGGTCGCCGATACGGGATCGTTGGGCCTGCAGGTCGATGAAGGGAATGGCTGGGGTCGGCGGCATCACGGCTCTCCGTCCGAAAAGGGCAACTATTAGATACCCGCCGCGCGACGCCAGCAAGTGAGCGCCGAAAAGTGACGCTCAAGGGGAAAACGGGCGGCGAGAACGTCTCTCAAGCTTTCACCAGCAACGCCAGACTGGTGCGGCGCGAATTCAGTTTCGTCGCCCAGGGCAGATCCGCCAGGGGCAACGGGGACAAGGCCGCGCCCTCGTGGCGCAGGCGGAGGACGGCAAGGTCGGGGCCGGGAATGACGACGCCGTTCGACCACAGCGGCTTCCCACCCGGAAAAAAATCGTGGAGCAGAAGGCAGCCGTCCGCCTTTAAGGCTTTAAGAGCCAGCGGGATTTCTCGGTAAACGATCGCGGCGTCGTGGCTGCCGTCGAGGAATATGAAATCGAATGTCGGGCCCCGATCGGCGAGAAAATCGAGCGACGAGGCGACGACGAATTCGACCATGTTGGCGCATCCGATGCGGGCAATATTCTTCCTCGGCGCCTCGCGGACACCATGGGATTCCCACAGTCGCACGCGTTCGTCGTTGACGTCGTCGATGTCGAGCGTGGTCAGTTTCGGCGTGGCGCCGTTTCCGGCCTTTAACGCCGCGGCGATATGCAGGGTCGAGCCGCCCACGTGAGTGCCCACCTCAAGGACGTTTCGCGGCTGGAAATACCGGATCAAATAAAAAAGCGCCCGGCGGTCGCCCGGGTTGATGGCGCCTCCCCGGTCGACGTAGGCGAAGACCTCGGAGATGTCGTCAACGGCGCGGATCCAATCACTCCCGATATCCGGCCGGCTGAAAATCTCCTCCAGTGGAATCGATCCCGACGGCCGCAGGCGCGACGAATCGGCCGCAACCCGGGGGATCCGATCCAAGCGGTGGCGTTGCGCCGACGACCTCAGTGCGTTTACGGCGGCCGTCGGCAGGATCGCCTGGATAATCTTTTTTATCGGATTTCCCTTCCGCGGTCCCGACTCACGCTGGCTCGATCTGGAAACTCAAGCACCCATGCGCTTCTCGGAGGGCCGCCTCGACCGCCGCCGGCGTATCGGCGCGGGCGAAGAGAAAGCCCAGGTAACGGTCACCCTCGGGGGGGGGGACGACGGTGCCGCCAAGAGGGATCGTTAGCGTCAGATCTTCCACCCCGGCGACCCGGCGAGCGTCGAGGACGCCGTCGACGCGGCGCAGGATCCCGGCCCGTGGAATCGGCAGCATCATCACTCCCGCCGGCCGGGATTCACGACCCGGGGTTTCGATCGGCGGGCCGAGGGCGTGGCGGAGAACGACCTCTTCGAGTGAGAGGCCGGTCCCGAAACGCAGCACCCGCCCGCAGAGGCCACCGATCGAACGCGCCGCGACCTCGAGGGGCCAGATCCCCGCGTCGTTGATCCGCAGCTCGGCGTGGATGGGGCCGTCGCGCAGGCCTACCGCCGCGAAGGCCCGCGCGGTGAACTCGAACACCGCTGTTTGTATCGCGGCCGGCAGGCGCGAAGGCGTGACGTAAAGAGTTTCCTCGAACGCGGGACCGATCATCGGGTCGGGCTTGTCGAAAAGCGCCAAGAGCCGCAGATGACCGTCGTCCATCAGACCTTCCACGGCAACCTCGCGGCCGGGAATATAGTCCTCGACAAGCATCTCGGTGGCTGTCCCGTTTTGCCCGTTGGCGGCGTGAATGATCTTCGCGACGCGGGCGTGGGCGGCGACGAACGCTTCCGGGTTGTCCGCGCGCAAGACGCCGCGGCTGGCGGAAAGCGACACCGGTTTCAAGACACAGGGAAAGGAAACCTTGCCGGCGAAAACGGTGGGATCGCCGTCCACGGGGATCCGTCGGTATCTCGGCGTGGGAAGTCCGGCCGAGGCCCAGGCCGTTCTTTGCCGGACCTTGTCGCGGCAGGTCGCGATGGCCTCGGGAGGGTTGTGCGGGAGCCCCAACGCGGCCGCGGCCTTGGCCGCCACTAGGGTGGTCTCGTCGTCGGTGGCGAGGATGAGCGACAGCCCCCGCGCCCGCGCGAAATCCACGATCCGCCGCAGACTGATATCGACCTCGGTAAAATCCAGACTCAGCGCCCCCCCGCGCGACCAGTCCTCGAGCGCCTGGCGATGATTCGATCCGACGGCGACTTCGATTCCAAGACGTTCCGCCGCGGCCATGAAATCGGCGGCCCGGTAGGAGGTATTCGGAATCAACAGGAGAACCCGCTTCATGATCGCGACGCCCGGGGCGTTGTGAGCGGCGCGCAAGATATGAGCACGGGAGACATTACTTCGCTTCAGGCGATGATCGACAAGTATGTCGGGCACGGCCCGCGAGGGGTTGCCGTCATAACCCCAGATAGGATCGGAATTCCTCGATGATCCGCAAATACATCGGGCGCTTGAAGGGGACGACCAGCGCGGGAAGACGGCTTGCCGTGACCCAGCGCCAGGCCACGAACTCGGGGTTCGGAGTGGCAATGTCGATATCGGCGTCGACACCGGTAAATTTAACCACGAACCATTTTTGTCGTTGGCCACGGTAGCGACCTTGCCAGGTCGAGCTGATACGTTCTTCCGGCAGGTTGTACTCATACCAGTCGCGGCTTTCAGCAACGATGTCGCCCTTGTCGGTACCGATTTCCTCGGCCATTTCGCGCCGCGCGGTCTGGCGGGGACTCTCGTCCGGGTCGATTCCCCCTTGCGGCATCTGCCAGGTTTCGGCCTGCGAATTCAGACGCCGTGCGACGAAGACATCCCGGTGCTGGTTCAGCAACATTATTCCGACGCCAAGGCGATAGGGGAGGGCGCCTACTCCAGTTTCGCTCATCCGCGTTCGACCTGTTTGACGACGGCACTGACCGGGGCCAGGGCAAGTCCTTTGGCCGCCAGTGTCGGGATCCACGCCGCCAGCCGCTCCAAGGTGATCGGAAAGGCGTGGCAAAGGGCGACGGCGACTCCACTTTGCCGGGCGATCCTCTCGATTTCGGCGAGCCGTTTGTCGATCTCGGTCCGTGATGCTTTATCGTCGAGGAATCGGTCATTGACGACGTGGGGTATGCCGAGGTCGGCGGCGATCGTGCGGGCAACCGGACCACTTGAAGTTCGGCTGTCGAGATACAGGAGACCGCGCAGATTGAGTGAAGCCATGACCGGTTTGAATACCGGCGCGGAACTGGTGAAGCGCGAACCCATGTTGTTCGTCACCCCGACGTATCCGGTGGCTCGCCCCAGGTGCCACTGAAGCCGCGAATTGTTTTCGTCGAGGGAAATCGAGGTCAAGAGGGGTTGGGGACCGGGATCGAGGCTCGGATAATTGTTCGGCTCCATCGGCAGATCGAGCATGACCTCGTGCCCGGCGGCGCGCGCCAGATTTATCCATTCCTGGAGTTTCTGGGCGTACGACGCGAATGCCAGGGTGACGCCGCCGGGCAATTCGATGGCCGCCGTCGTCGCACCCTCGCTCAATCCGAGGCTGGTGATTACGATGGCGATCCGGGGACGCTCGTCGCGTTGGTCGTAGGGCCGAGCGTGGGCGATCCAGGTGAGCGGCGTCGTTACGGCCGGCTCGACTTCGCGATCGGGTTCCTCGGCCGCGGCGGGGGCCGCTTCCTCCGGGGCACCCGCGGCATCGTCCGGGGCAAGAGGGGTTTGTTGGGTGGCGGCGGATTCAGGAGCCAGCGCCGCGACCACCTCCGGCTCCGGCTCCGGTTCCGGGGCCACGGCGGTGACCGAGGTCTCGCCGGCAACTTCGGGTGCCGCTTCCGCGGCTGGTAAGTCGGAAGTGCCGGCCGTGCTCGCGGACACCGGTGGCGTCGTCGTCGTCAGCTCCGGCGGTTCCTCGGGAGGCCCCTCGGGAACCAGCGCTTGGCTTTCCTTCGGGCTTGCCTGGTCTGGGGAGGACGATTCAGCGACCGGCGGTACCGGGGAGGATTCCGCCACGTTGGTACTGGGTTCCGGCGGCAAAGGCGTTTCAATGCCGGGGTCGTCCGCGGGCGTGACCTCGTCCGCCGCTTCGCTCGATTTCGGGGGTCCGAAGGGAGCGATGGGCACAACAATAGCCGGCGGCTCCATCGCCGGCGGGGGTGGCAGCGTCGCCAACCACGCAACGGCACCGGCGAACGCGGCAACAAGAACCGAAGCTGTTATCGCAAACGCGCCAAAACCGCCGTTAGTTCTGTTGACTGGAACCGCGTTCACGATGCGCTTCGTCTCACGGACCTTTTTTCGGCCTTAGTTCAAGACCTTGACCTGAAAGAGATTCAGTCCGTTCAAGAGATCGAGCGCCCGGGCGAGTTGGTAGTCCTGTCTGGCCGCCTCCGATCTGCCATCGTCAGGTTCGTCTTCTCCCTCGTCGTCTGACGATCTTTCCACGTCGGCGTTGTCGAGACGATTTTGCAGGTCGGCCTCGCGGCGTCTATTGGCGACATCGATCTTTTCGATGCGGGCGGGTTCAACAACGATGTCGGGTTCGATCCCGGACGCCTGAATCGATCTTCCCGATGGTGTGTAATAACGGGCCGTCGTCAAGCGGATGGCCCCGTGGCCGGAAAGCGGGATGATTGTTTGCACCGAACCCTTGCCGAAGGATTTCGTGCCTAGGATGATGGCGCGGCGATGATCCTGCAGCGCCCCGGCGACGATCTCCGAGGCCGAGGCGGACCCGCCATTGATCAGAACCACCATCGGTGTTCGATTGGCCAGGTCACCGGCCCGGGCGTTGAAACGCTGGGTGCTGTCTCCGCGCCGGCCCCGGGTCGAAACGATCTCTCCCTTTTCGAGAAAGGCGTCGGCCACGGCGACGGCCTGATCCAAAAGGCCGCCGGGATTGTTTCGAAGGTCCAAGATCAATCCCTCGAGGTCGGCGCCCAATACCCGCTTCAATTTTTGTATGGCCCGTTTCAAACCCTTGTCGGTTTGTTCGTTGAACGAGGTGATGCGGAGGTAACCGATCGTGTTTTCCAGGCGCGAGCGCACAGACTGGATCTTGATGACCGCGCGCGTTATCGAGACCTTGATCGCTGCATCCGCTCCTTCGCGTCGGATGGTCAGCGCGATATCGGTGCCGACGGGTCCCCGCATGCGGTCGACGGCGTCTCCAAGCGTCAAACCGAGAACCTGATCGCCGTCGAGATGCGTAATCAGGTCGCCCGGTTGGATCCCGGCTTCGAAGGCCGGCGTATCGTCGATGGGGGAGACGACCCTTACCAGGCCGTTTTCCATCGTCACCTCGATGCCGAGGCCGCCGAATTCGCCCTTCGTCTGGATCTGCATGTCCTCGAAGTTATCGGCATTGAGGTAGCTCGAGTGCGGATCCAGCGAGTTCAACATGCCGTTGATGGCGGACTCGACCAATTTGTCGTCGCCAACGCTCTCGACGTAGTCGGAGCGCACGCGTTCGAACACGTCGCCGAACAGATTGAGCTGCCGGTAGGTTTCGGTGCTTGCCGCCTCGACCCCCGGAATTTGGCACCAGACGAGGAACGCGGTCGCGCCCGCGAGAAAACCAATTCGCATTATCCACTCACCTTTCTTATGCTTGCCGCGAGCCAGGGTAGAGGGTTGATCGGAATACCCGCGCGGCGGAGCTCGACATACAGAACCGGTTTGCCGTTGGCCGGCTTACCCATTCCGCCTACCGGTTCACCAGCCAGAAGCCATTGGCCCAGAACACTGTCGATTCGGGAAAATCCTGCCAGAAGCGTATGGTACCCTTCGCCGTGTTCAATTATCAAGAGTTGGCCGTAGGCCCGAAAGGGACCGGCGAAGACGACTTGGCCGTCGTACGGCGTGATCACCGAGGCGCCCGGTCTGGTTTCGATTGTGATTCCCTTTCGTCGCTCGCCACCGTTGGTAGTCTCGCCGAATGTGCCGACCACACGACCGTGTACTGGCATCGGCAAGGTTCCCCGGGCGGCGACGAACGCCCATGCTGATTTGGCGAAGTTGGATTCCTGCGCGGCCGTGAGGCTTGGCCGCGCCGATGGCGGCCTCCGCGTCGGGGGCGGCGGTACCGAAAGCCCTTCGACCAGGGCCCGGAGGTCGCTTGCCTCGCGCGCTAATTTTTGAATTTTTGCCGTCTTTTGCTGCATTATCTCGAGCGTCTTCCGCTGCAACGCCGATTTTTGCCGCACGAGCCCGTCGAGGCGCTCTTGGTCGCGGGCGACGGCTGCGGTAACCTCGGCAAGACGCGCGTGTTGCGAGGCGATTTCATGGCGGATTTCCGTCAGAATCTCCAGTTCGCTCACCAATTCGTCGGTTTCTTGCTCCAGTAAATTCGCCGCGCCACCCAACAAAAGGCTCGCCCGGCTTCTCTGAACCACCGATTCCAGGGAAAGCTGAAAAAGATCGTGCGGCTGTCGATGCAATTTTTGCAGGGCACCGTAAGTCGCGACCAGGTTGGCGCGATTTCGCGATTGGGCCACCGCTTTTTCCCGTGCCCCGGCGCCTGAGATCGGCGATGTGCCGTTCGATGGTTTCCAGTTCCGCTTCCCGGTCCCCCAATGCGCGCGCGTGAGTGACAAGCTGGGCCTGAAGGGCAGAAACTTCCCGTTCCAGGATCGTCGCCCGAGAATCCAAGGACTTCGCCTGATCGAGGCCTTGCGAGAGCGCCTTCTCGACCGATTGCAGCTTTTCGGTCACGTCCTTTTCGCTGGCCCCGGTGGGGCCTACCGCGAGGAGCAGGGTCGCGGCGATGGCGGCGATGAGCCGCGGCGTGTTCGGCTCAGGCATGGACCGACACCGCGGACGTCGCCGCGATCAAGGTGCGGCCCGTCATTTCCGCTGGTTGGGGAAGGTCCAGTAGGTTGAGAACCGTCGGCGCGACGTCGGCCAGGCAGCCGTCCTTGACGGAGTGATTGCGCCCGGGAGGGGACAGCAGCACGAAGGGGACCGGATTCGAGGTATGAGCCGTATGGGGTTGTCCGGTTACCGGGTCGCGCATCAATTCCGCGTTGCCGTGGTCGGCGGTGACGATCAGGGATCCCCGAGTCGCGATGACGGCATCGATCAGACGGCCGAGGCAGGTATCGAGCGCTTCGACCGCGCGGATCGCGGCCGCGAGATCACCCGAGTGGCCGACCATGTCGGCGTTGGCGTAATTGACGACGATCAAATCGAACCGGTGGTCCTTGATGGTCTCGACGAGTTTCGCCGTGACCTCGAAGGCCGACATCTCGGGTTTGAGGTCATAGGTCGGTATTTTGGGCGAAGGTACTAGGATGCGTTCCTCGCCGGGAAATACTTTCTCGTCGCCGCCGTTGAGGAAAAAAGTGACGTGGGCGTATTTTTCGGTTTCGGCGATTCGCAGTTGGCGGAGACCGGCGGCCGAAACCACCTCCGGGAGCGTACCGGACAGGGATTGCGGCGGAAACAGAGCGGTCATGAGACGGTTCAGCGATTCCGAGTAGGAAACCATGCCGCAGGCGGTGGCGAAGCGGATGCGCCGCTCGACGCCGTCGAAATCGGGATCGAGAAGCGCGGTCAGAATTTCGCGCGCCCGGTCGGCGCGGAAGTTGGCCATCATGATGCCGTCGCCGTCCTTCATGCCGCTGTAATCTCCGATTACGGCCGGAACGACGAATTCATCGCCGACATCGGCGGCGTGATTCGCCGCGATCGCCGCGTCGGCGTTCGTCGCCGGGGTTCCCCGGGCCGATACCAGGGCGTCGTAAGCTTGCGTCACCCGCTCCCAGCGTTTGTCGCGGTCCATGGCGTAGTAGCGGCCGCTGACGGTGGCGACGCGCACGCCCGGAGCGGCGTTCACATCGTTTTGCAATCGCCTCAGGTACCCGGGCGCGCTGCGGGGCGGTGTATCGCGTCCGTCGAGAAAAGCGTGCAGGGCGACGGGGACACCGCGTTCGGCCACCGCCCGGGCCAGGGCCGCGATATGGTCCTGATGGCTGTGAACGCCTCCGGGCGAGAGAAGTCCCATCAGATGACAGCATCCGCCGCTGGACTTTAAACGGCTTACAAATTCGCCGAGAACGGGGTTCCCGGCCAGGGATCCGTCCGCGACCGCGGCATCGATTCGGGGTAAATCCTGCATCACCACGCGCCCCGCCCCGAGGTTGACGTGGCCGACCTCGGAATTGCCCATCTGGCCATCGGGCAGACCGACGGCGCGATCCGAGGCGTTCAGGAAACTGTGTGGTGCCGTGGTGAGCAACCGCTCCCACGACGGCGTATCGGCCAGGGCGATCGCGTTGTCCTCCGCCTCGGCCCGGTATCCCCACCCATCCAATATACAGAGAACAACGGGGCCGGACGGCGAATCGGCTTTCCTGTCGCCAGGTTTCTCGAACATAGACTCAACCTTGCACAAGCATCGGCGGGAAAATGACCCGCGCCCCCAATCATCAGCAATCTAAATTAATTATAGCACCGCGAAGTCTTAGCAAATAGTTAGTTGGCATGTCCTCTTAAACTCGATTCCGCCTCTGAATTCAACGGGGGTATTTATTGGGGAAAAAGCGAACAATTTCAACGTCGGCCGAAAATCCTTCGAGCTAGGCCCTCAACGCCCGGTTCGCGGTGGCGTCGATTCCGTTGCCGTTCAAGGGCGCGGTCCACATCTTCTCCAGTTTGAACAGGGCCCGCACCGAAGGGCGAAAGAGGTGAACCACGACGTCGCCGGCATCGATCAATACCCAATCCGCCTTCGGCATGCCTTCGACCCCCGGAGACCCGTGCCCGAGCGATTTGAGGGTCAGGATCAGTTTCTTGGCCAGCGTGCTGACTTGGCGTTCGGAGCGGCCGCTGGCGACGATCATGTAATCTGCGATCGTTGTCCGCCCGGCAAGATCGACGACCAGGATTTCCTCCGCCTTGCCGCCATCGAGAACGTTCGTTATGGCGGTGACCAGGGCAAGGGGATCGGAGAACATGGCGTTTGTCGTAACTATCAGTTACTCCTTGATTTCGCGACCGAATATCGCGTCATTGTCCGCCCTGCGAACCGCGGATCGCCGTCGCCGAGGCCCGATGGGTTTTGGCGCGAACAAAGGTCCACGCCGGGCATGGGCGCACCGCGAACCGTGATCGGCCGCGGGGACCCACCCGGGCGAAAGCATACCGTCGTGCCGCGATACCCGCCAAAGCCGGATAAGCATAGGTGGGCCGATCGAAAACCGCAACGGGCACCAAGGCAAATATTCGGGTCCAATCGCGCCAGCGGGAGATTTGCGCCAAATTGTCGGCGCCCATGATCCAGACGAAATTGATTCTCGGGAAGCGTGCCGTCAATCGTTCGAGCGTCGCCGCGGAATAGCGGGTACCGAGGCGCGCTTCCAGGTCACTGACGCGGATCCGTCGGTGCCGGGAACAGGACTGGGCGCCTTTCAGCCGCTCCTCGAAAGGTCTCAGGCCGAGCGGGGATTTGAGCGGATTTCGCGGTGTCACCAACCACCAGATTTCGTCCAGACGGAGAAATTTCAAAGTCAAGAGGCTGATGTGGCGGTGACCGTCGTGGGCGGGGTTGAACGATCCCCCGAGTAGACCGACGCGCCGTTTTCGGGCCACCGAACATCAACCGCGTCGTTGGCCGTCTCCGTGGACCACGTATTTGAAGCTCGTCAACTGTTCGACTCCAACGGGACCGCGGGCGTGAAGCTTTCCGGTCGCGATTCCGATCTCGGCGCCCATCCCGAACTCGCCGCCGTCGGCGAATTGGGTCGACGCATTGTGCATGACGATCGCGCTGTCGACCTGTTGCAGGAATCGATGGGCCGCGGCGGGGTCGGCGGTGACAATCGATTCGGTGTGGTGGGTACCGTGGCGCGCGATGTGGGCAATGGCGCCCTCGACACCGTCAACGACCCGAACCGAAAGGATGGCGTCGAGATATTCCGTGTCCCAGTCCTCTTGTCCGGCCCGCTTGACAGCAGGCGAAACGGCCCGGACTCGGGCGTCTCCGCGAATTTTGCAACCGGCCTTCATCAAGGGTGCCAGGAGGTGGGGCAGGAATTCCTCGGCGACCCGGGAATCGACCAGAAGAGTCTCCGCCGCGCCGCAAATACCGGTTCGCCGCATCTTGGCGTTGAACACGACCCTGCGGGCCATGTCGAGGTTGGCGCCGGCATCGACGTAAACATGGCAAATTCCCTCGAGATGGCCGAGAACCGGGATTCGGCATTCGGCGAGCACCCGTTCGATAAGGCCGCGACCGCCCCGGGGAATGATGACGTCGATGCTCTCCGTCATGGTCAACATCATGCCGACCGCCGCGCGGTCGCTCGTCGGCACCTGTTGAATGCTGGCCGCGGGCAACCCGGCGGCTTCGAGGCCGTCGCTCAGGCAGCCCATGATCGACGTCGAGGAGCGAAAGCTTTCACGCCCCCCCCGTAAAATGACCGCGTTCCCCGATTTCAAACACAATCCACCCGCGTCGGCGGTTACGTTCGGCCGCGATTCGTAAATGATCCCGATCACGCCGAGAGGAACCCGCAAGCGCTGAATACGCAATCCGTTCGGCCGCGTCCACTCGGCCATCACGTCGCCCACCGGGTCGGTCAGCGCCGCGATTTCCTCGAGGCCCCGGGCCATCGCCGCGATGCGATCGTCGTTCAGCATGAGCCGGTCGAAAATGGCGGAACCGACGCCGGCCGTCTCGGCGGCGCGCATGTCCTCGGCGTTCGCGGCCTTGATGGCCGGTGCCGAGTTTCTCAGCGCTTCGGCGGCCGCCTTGAGCGCGGCGTTCTTGGATTCGCTGGTCGCCGAGGCGAGAACCCCGGCGGCGGCACGTCCGCCGGCTCCCAGGGACGCCATCTCGTCGGCGAGTTCCGTTTGACGGGTCGATCTCAAAGCGGTCATTCCGTGTCGCTTCCCTTCCTCCCGCCGCGCCCCTCCTGGGAGAGAACCAGATCATCGCGGTGGATCATTTCCTCGCGCCCACGGTAACCGAGAAGCCGCTCGATTTCACGGCTTTTGTGTCCCGCGATTCGGCTTGCGTCGGCGGCCGAATAGGAGATCAGGCCGCGTCCCACCTCGCGCCCGTCCGGTCCCTTGACGGTGACCGGGTCGCCGCGCTCGAAAGCGCCCGCCACGGCGATGATTCCCGCCGGCAACAGGCTCTTGCCGGCGTCCAGGGCGCGCAAGGCGCCGTCGTCGATGGTGATCGATCCCGCGGGATCGAGCTTCCCGGCGATCCAGTTCTTTCGCGCGGTGCGCGGATTGGCCTCGGCGACGAACCAGGTGCAGCGGGCGCC
Source organism: Alphaproteobacteria bacterium (assembly GCA_965218865.1). Taxonomy (GTDB): domain Bacteria; phylum Pseudomonadota; class Alphaproteobacteria; order JAAXGF01; family JAAXGF01; genus CBDCME01. The sequence continues at coordinate 54,872 of CBDCME010000037.1, read as the reverse complement.
CTCGATCATCTGGGTCAAGGGATGGCGTGGCCGACCGTCGGCGATCACCAGGTGGCAACCGGCCGCGACCGCGATCTTGGCCGCCAGGAGCTTGGTGGCCATGCCCCCCGAGGCGTCCGCGGTTCCGCCTTCTCCGGCCATGTCCTCGACCCCCCTCGTAATCGCGCGAACCTCGGGAACGAAGCGTGCCCCTGGGTGCCGGCGCGGGTCGGCCTGGTAGAGGCCGTCGATGTCGGACAGGAGGATCAGGGCCTCGGCGCTCGCCATCTGGGCGACACGGGCGGCGAGGCGGTCGTTGTCGCCGTAGCGGATTTCGGCCGTGGCTACCGAATCGTTTTCGTTGATCACGGGCACCGCGCCAAGCCGCAGCAGGGTCTCGATCGTCTCGCGGGCGTTCAAGTATCGCCGCCGCTCCTCGGTATCACCCAGGGTCAGCAATATCTGCGCCACGGCGACGCCGTGCCGGGCGAGCGCGTCCTGGTACGCGCGGGCAAGGCCGATCTGGCCAATGGCCGCCGCCGCCTGCTTCTCCTCCAATTTCAATCGTCGCGCCGGCAGCCCGAGCCGCCGTCTGCCGACCGCGATCGCTCCCGACGATACGATTACGACATCCTGACCGCGCCCGCGACACGCCGCCACGTCGTCGGCCAAGGCCTCGAGCCAGGCCCGATCGAGATTGCCGTCGCGGTCGTGGACGAGCAGGGCGGAACCGATCTTGATGACGATCCGCCGGACTTGATCGATCCGCGGGGTCATGCCAGGCGCTGGGCCCCAATTTCGGTTTCGTCCTTCGCGATCAACCGGTGTAGCGCGCGGACGACCTCAAAAACGCCGGTCCCGGCCACCGCCGACAGGGTCATGACGGGGTTCCCCGATTCGGGGGCATCCCCTTGCGTTGCCACCGCCTGGCTCAGGGCGCGCCGACGCTCGGCAATCGCCTTGGGCGTCAGCGCGTCGCATTTGTTGAGGCCGACGAGGAATGGCTTTTGGGCCAATCCACGGCCGTATCTCTCAATTTCCTGGCGGACGACCCGATAATCGGCGGCGACGTCGTCAGCGGTTCCGTCGACGAGGTGAAACAGGCACCCGCAGCGCTCGATGTGGGCCAGGAATTTGTCACCCAGTCCACAGCCTTCGTGGGCCCCCGCGATCAACCCTGGAATGTCGGCCGCGACAAAGGCGTCGCCGTCGACCTCGATCAATCCCAACTGGGGGCTTAGGGTCGTGAACGGGTAATCGGCCACCTTCGGCCGGGCCCGCGAGACGGCGGCGAGAAAGGTCGATTTGCCAGCGTTGGGAAGGCCGACAAGGCCGACGTCGGCGATCAGCTTGAGGCGCAGCCAGAGCCAGGCTTCCGCCCCGGAGCGGCCCGGGCCCGCCCGGCGGGGGGCTCGGTTGGTCGAGGATTTGTAGCGCGCGTTGCCATAGCCGCCGGTGCCGCCCCGGGCGAGCACCGCCGTCTGCCCGGGATGGATAAAGTCGGCGAGAACAACCTTGCGGTCCTCGGTCAACACTTGGGTGCCGAGCGGAACCTTGATCTCGGCGTCGCGGCCGCCGGCCCCATCGCGGTCGCGCCCGGCGCCGGCGCGCCCGTTGGCCGCCCGCACGTGCTGGCGAAAGCGGAAATCGATCAGCGTGTTGAGGCCGGGAACGCAACGGGCGACGACGTCGCCGCCGCGGCCGCCGTTGCCGCCGTTCGGTCCTCCGAATTCGACGAACTTTTCACGCCGGAAGCTGACGCAGCCGGCACCACCGTCACCGGCGCGGACATGAATCTTGGCTTCGTCGAGAAATTTCATCGGCGCCCTCGGAACGGTCGCTGCGAAAACAGAACCCGATTCAAGCGCGCGGAGAGCCGGATTTCAATAATTAGGGCGAAAACAGTCGCCCAGTCAGCCACGCCAACCCTTATGCCTCCGGCCGTACCGAGATCACGCGCCGACCCCTTATCTTGCCGAACTGGACGAAGCCGTCGGCTTTCGCGAACAGGGTGTGATCGCGGCCCATGCCGACGTTCACGCCGGCAAAGAATTTGGTTCCGCGTTGGCGGATCAGGATGTTCCCCGCGAGCACCGCCTGGCCGCCATACCTCTTGACGCCGAGGCGGCGACCGATCGTATCGCGTCCGTTCCGCGAGCTGCCACCGGCTTTCTTGTGGGCCATTATTCCGAATCCTTCTGTTCTTTCGCCTTCGGCGCCGCCTTTTTCTCCTCGGCCTTCGCTGCCTTCGCCGTGGCGGCTTTTGTCTCCTCCGCCTTCGGCGTCTTCGTCCTTGCCGCCTTGGTTTCCTTCGGCTTCGTTTCTGGTGCCTTGTCCGCCGTCGTCTCTTTTGGCTCGGCGGCCTTCGCTTTCGCCGCCTCGCTCGGCGCCTCCTTTTCGGCCTTGGCGGGTTTCTTTCTGGAGGCGACGATGTCGGTGATGCGGAGAACCGTCAGTTCCTGTCGGTGGCCGCGGCGCTTGCGATGCTTCTTGCGGCGTTTCTTCTTGAACACGATGATTTTTTGCGCCCGCGTCTGATCGACGACCGTGGCCACCACGCGGGCCCCCTCGACGATAGGGGTCCCGATCTTGGGGTCGGTGCCGTCGTCGAGCATGAGGACCTCGTCAAGGTCGATCACGCTGCCGACCTCGCCCGGAATCCTTTCCACCCGCACGACGTTGTCGCGGGTCACTCGGTATTGTTTGCCGCCAGTGCGGATTACAGCGTACATCGATCGAATTTCAGGTAATGAAAAAGGCCCGCCCCCAAAGGGGCCAAGCGAGGCGCGACTATACTCCCGGCACCGCCACTGTCAACGTTCCGGCCCTTAATCCACCCCCGGACCCGTTGTCGACCTAGCCCCGGCCGCCGGCGGGCGACTTGCCGAACTTCGAAATCCAGCCCGCGAGATGGTGCCGAGGGCCGGTACCCATCGGTAGCATCGCGGGTAAGCGTCTGGAACAGATGGTGGTGATCAGCTTCAGACTTGGAAACTCTGAAGAACCCATCCGAGCCATAGCGCATCCCCGGGATCGTCTTCATGTCCTTGTCGATCGAGACGATGACCGGCTCGCCTACGCCCCCGAAATTCTTGAAGACAGGGCGACTGGTGGCGAGGATGCCGAGCACATCGTCACCCTCCAGACCAGGGCGCTCGACCACGAGATACTCGCACCGCATCATATCCTTGAGGGTATTGAAGAGCATTGGCTTTCGCGTATCTTTGCGGTTCTCCTTGTAAGCGGGATAAATTTCTTTTCGAAAATTGCGCTGCTCAGGATCGGATGACGCGACGATGATCCGATTGGCCTTCAGGTTTTTCTAAAGGGTATCGAGGTGATCCATAAGAGCGGTGATGGCGGGGCCTTCTTGCGCATGGAGCGTCCAGATGCCATCACCCCAATTGGTAGGCTGTTCAGCTGTGGCGGAATACCTATAGGCCGAAATATCTCCATCGAGGAGAAGCGTTCGTTGTGTCATGGGTGTCCGTTCCGGAAGGGATTCATAGGGGGCGGGGATTGGTGGGCGCGGCGTATCGGTTCGACTTTCAATTGCGGAAGCAAGCACCTACACTAGGCACCAATTCAGACAGGTGGATCGCTGAGAATGGATAATTCGTTCGTCAACACCCTGTTGACCTACCGCGGGATCGCCGGCCTTATCTGGCTGCTTTTTAACGCGACCGGGCACGTCCTAAAAGATGAAGTGCGTCAAAGGATTTCGACTTGGATGATTGGCTCGGAAAATGACTCTTCGGAGCAGAAAGGCATAATCTGGCCTGCCACATTTATTGATGTATTTGATCGCGTATTCATTCCATGGAAACGCCTGAACAAGGGAAAATTCAGGCCTGGATTTGTACGCTCATGCGGAGCCTCAATTTCGGTAGTTATTCTAATAGGAGCGATAATCTTTTTAGTATTCGATATAGAACTTCAAGAGGAAAATTTATTTCGACTTGCTTAGATCCCGCTGACTATGAATCTTGTGCCGGATTATTTTTCATTATGGGAAACCCGGATTATTGTAAATAGAATGTCTAGAGAAAATTCAAAATTTAAGGTATTTGCTTGGGTTTTGGTAGATTCCGCAATAACAACAACAATACTAATGCTAGCTATCTCTGTTATGCTATTAGTTATGCTAATTGTGCAGGAGGAGCCTCTAGAAAGGCGATGTCCCATGCTCTGTTGAAAAAGGCGAGGCAGGCATGGTTGGGCTTCGAGGCTAGGCGGCCTCTTTGATGGTTTCAATGGCGCTTTTCGCTTTTGCCTTTTTCACGTGATCCTCGAGGGCAGCTCTGAGGATGGGGAGTTGCCGGTAGGCCTTGAGGCGACGGAGGTCTTTTGGGCTTCCAGGAGGCCGGCGGCGGTCCATCGCAAGGCCATCTCGGCGTTGCGCCAGCGCTTGACATTGTGCTGCACCATCCTGACCGTTCCCAAGGCATTCTCGATGGCGTTGGTGCAGGCCAAGGAGCGCCTGAGCTTGGGCGGCAGGCCCAAGCGGATCACGGTGAGGATCTCATCCAGGCCCTCCAGGATGGAAGCCGAAACGCCGGGGGCCTCGGTCTCCAGGCGGCGCGCCAGGTTATTCATGAGGCGTTCGGCTTTCTCGGCATCGTCTTGGTCCCAGGCTTGCCTGAGCGCCTTCTTGACGCCGGCATGAAGGCTTTCGTCGAGGCGCTCGATGATGTTGCGGCCCTTGTGGACCTGGCAGCGCTGGAGGGCGGCCACCGGCCCGAAGGTCCGCTTGATCGCCTTGGAGAGCGCCTTGGCGCCGTCGACGATGAAGAGCCGGGGCACTTCCGGGTCGAGGCCGCGGGCGGTCAGGTTGTCGAGCAGCGCCTGCACCGTGGCGGCATTCTCCGTGGCACCTTCGGCCAGGCCTAGAACATGCTTCTCGCCCGCGCCGTCGATGCCAATAGCTGCCAGCAACACGTGATCGCCGACGTGCAGCCCGTCGATCTGGATGACCAGGAGATCGAGATCCGAAAGGTCGCTGGCCAGGAAGGCCTTCAGCTTCTTGCGCGTCATGGCCACGAAGCGCCGCGAGACCGCGGACTTCGAGGTCGCATCGCCCGCGCGTGCCGGCAAGTCGCCGCTGGCCTCGCCGGGCAGGCGCACGGCGCCCGCGTACTTGCGGGTCGAAACCGTAAGCAGCATGATGTTCATCGCCCAGGACTGCAAAAGCGCCGGGTCCGAGAGCAACTCCCAGCTCGGCAAGCTCATCTCCTTGCCCGCAAGATCGCGCACCCGCGGGCGCGTCAGCTTCACCTTGCCCCCGTGATAGGCAATCTCGCTCTGGGTTGTCCCCCAGCGATGGCCCTGCCGCTCGGCCGTGCGGGCGTGGCGCGCTCCGCAGAGCACCTCGCTATCCTCGTCCAGCATCTCGCCCAGGGTCTCCACCCCGGCCAACAGGCAAAAGCGATCCACGCTCATGCGCAGATCATCAAAAGCCTCCGGCAAGGCCGGCGGCAACAGCGGAAGCGGGATCTCCAACAGTTTCGAAAGGCGGCTGTTCCGTGTAGTCTTGGTCATGGCGTCGTTCTCCTTGATGGATTCAACACCTAACGGTTCCAGGCGAATGACGCCTACCTCACTTTTTAAACATCAGCCGGGACATTGCCTCTAGAAAAGTTCGGATATATATATGTTGCTTTCTTAGGAATATACTTAGATATATTTTTTCTTGAATGGGCAGATTACAAAAATTTGTTTGCATCAGTTCTCTATTCAACCTATTTAACTTCTGTCTGGATTTGGCTTTATGCGCTATCTGGATTTTTTGTTCGTTTTATTTGGAGCATGGATAAATTTTGCAATTTCATCGCCAAAATCATAGATATAAATAGGGCGCCACTCAGCGTTATGGGTTGGGCTCTGATTATTGTCCTCACGATTATCTGGTGGCCGACATACGTGGTCCTCCAGGTTTGGGGTGCCTAAGACCCTCATCCCTTTGCCTTCTCAATATCGTTCGCTGGAATCAAAGCATTGATCTCGATCGCCTGCTCAACCAGCCGGACGGCCTCGTCTGGCGGAAGGAAAAAAGCTCCGTCCCATCGACGCGGAAGGCGGCGAGAATTTCGAAGATTTCTTTCTCCACGGCCCGACTGTCATCAACCCGGCGTTTCCACTGGATGGCGGCACGGTCCGTGGGAAGAGCGAAAGTGTTGAAACGTTTGGTCCGAGTGTCGGGACTCGATCTGATCCCGAGCTTCACGATGCCCCGATCGAGATGATATCGACCCCAGGCGAGATAGACGTAGCCACGAGGGTCGCGCGGGTAGTCGCTGTCAGCCCGTTTGTATCGGTGGCTTCTACTTCGCGGTCGAACACGGGGTCATGGCCATTGGCCGTGTGAACGACAGGGTGATTAATGAGCCTTCGAAAGGGTTTCGCGCCGGTTCGCGGCCTTGGTGAACTCGGCGCGATCGCGTTGACGCCCGCAATCATGAATACGGTGTAATTTCGGCGCCAGGGATTACCCACGGTGGCATTCGCTGTTTGTTAATCAAGTTTATCTAATTTTGGCACGTGGTCACTAGTTGGCACCCGGTTTTCCGTCGGCGCGGACAAGCCGAAACGCAGTCACGACTAGCGAACCGCTCAGCCCGACTAGTGCATCGACCCAAACGGAGGCGACAGCCGAAGTTTGGAAAGTTGATGCATCAACAAGGGCTTATACCAACCGCCCTTAACATTGACTTGTGCGAGCCCACGCTCTGAGGCCGATGGACATGATCTTCCAAGGTTGGTCGGTCAGGTTGTTCCAGGCTTGGCAAGAGGCCTCGACGATGTCTTCATAGGAGTCGAAGACACGATTGGAGAGCCAGTTCTGGCGGAGGTATTGCCAGACATTTTCGGCGGGATTGAGCTCCGGGGACTTGGGTGGCAAAGGCACGAGGGAGATGTTCTCCGGGATGCCGAGTTTGGCAGTGGTGTGCCATGCGGCTTGGTCGAGCAGCACGACGGCATGGGCGTTTGGGGCAACGGCCCGGCTGATTTCCTCGAGATGCAGGTCCATGGCTTCAGTATTGGCGCGCGGCATGACCAGCGCCGCGCCCTCACCGCGCTCGGGGCAGATGGCGCCGAAGAGATACGCCGAAGAGGTCCGTAGGTCCTTGACCTGGCGCGGGCGCGATCCCTTTGGGGCCCACTGGCGCACCAGGCTGTTCTTCTGGCCGACGCGCATTTCATCTTGAAACCAAACCTCGATGGGCGTGTCCGGTGGCTGTGCCGCTACGATTTTCGCCAAGTGTTCGGGAAAACTTTTTTTTAAATTCCTCCTGTGCCCGCGCATCCTGGCCGACGTGGCGCGGGCGCGCGGAAATATGCGAGAACCCGAGCGCGGCCAGCAGCTTGCCGACGCTCCGCTCGTGATAGTCCACGCCGAAGCGCGTTCGGATCAGTTGCTTGAGATCGATGCAGCGCCAGCGCACGACCCCATCCCGTTCGGGATCGGGACCGGCCTCGATAGCCCGCGAAAGCGCCGCCATTTGCGACGGCGTCAACCGACGCAACGCCCCGTTCGGCTTGCGGTCGATCAGACCGGCCGGACCTCCCGCGTTGAACCGGTGAACCCAGTCCCGCAACGTCTGCCGATCCATGCCGCCAATACCCGCCGCGCACGCTCGATCCATCCCATCGTAGATGGCCGCCATCGACAAAAGCCGTCGCGCCTGGTTCCCATCATCGCTCCGTGCCGCAAGAACACGGACTCTTTCAGCATCAAAGTCGTTTCGCAAAGGAATCGTTGGCATTGAACACACTCCCTTGTTGCCAACAACCTTGAATCACACAAAACCTAGCGTGTAAACCTTTGCGCGAGTCAAACTCTGGGGCGGTTGGTATTAGTTTTGTCGTACACGCGATGTCGGAGCTGGCGAACGTCTCGATCGAGAATGCCGATAGGCTGATCTTCGACACCGGTCCCAATGGACTCGATTCGCTGCAAAGAGCGACTGATTTTCCGGCCGGGCTGATCAGTGTGATGCGCCTGATGGCCAAACTGGCATTGAAGATGGGATACGGAGGGGGTCGTATCGACCACACGCGCTTCTACATAAACGCCATGAAAACCCTGGATAAAAAGTTTGGCGGCTGGGCCACGAGGAATCTCGGAGGCCTCTTGAACAACTTGGCCCAAAGCACCGGGATCGGATAAGCGCTGGTCCGACCGCGGTGATCCTCGGACTAGCACCCCGATTCGGGCCGATAGCCCCAGACTTCGATTTTGTCAACGGAACGTGTCCGGGAAACGATTTGAGAGGGGGCATTTCGGTATGGCGAACGGCGCTTATCTCCTGACGGGAGCCGGATCTTTTTTCACGCTTCGGGCGATGCGGATGAGGGCCCGGCCGCAGAGTGATTCCACCGGCGCGCCCGTTGCCTTGCAGGCGATCTCCGCCGCGATCACGATTTCGAGCGCCCGTGCCGTCCGCTTGGGGGGCCAGTGCCGGTGCTGGCGGGCCAGGGCGTCGCGGGCCCGAAAATGAAGTGGCGGGCGGAAGGCTCTAAGGGCCTGATCCGAGGTTTGACCCGAGGCGATCGACCCGGCCAGCCGGTGCAGCTTTTCGAGGTGCCGGGCGAGGGCCCGGAGGACGCTGGTCGGGGCGGTTCCCCGGCCCAGCGCCCGTTGAAGGGCCCGGTCGAGTTCGGCGAGTTCGCCGTCGGCGGCGGCGATGGCGATGGCGTCGAGGGTCACCGCCGCGGCATCGTCGACGCAAGCCATGGCGTCGCTTTCGCCGACGCGTTTCCCTGGGCCCATATACAGCGCCAGTTTTTCCAGCTCGCCCCGGGTCAAGCCCCGGTCGGCGCCGAGAACCGATTGAAGATAGGCCCGCGCCGCCGGCTCCGCCGTCAGACCGTGGCGGGCCAGGGTTTCGTCGATGACGGCGCCGAGCCGGCCGGGATCATCCGGATAACAGGGCAGGGCCGCCGCCGTCCGATCGGCTTCGAAAAGTCGTCGCAAGGTCGACCTGGTTGGCAGCTCGCCGGCCTCGGCGACGACCACGGCGTCTGCCGCCTTGTCCGCGAAGTAACTCTTGAAGGCGGAGCTTTCCCGATCGCCCGCCGGCCGCACCCGGATCAGGCGGTGTCCTCCCGTGAGCGACAGCGTCGCCGCCTCGGCGGCGAGCCGCCTGGGGTCGTCCCGGAGTGTCGCCGGCCCGATTTCGGCGACCCGGAAAGGGTCCGCCAGGTCATCGACGAGATGTCCCGACAAGCTCTCGGCGCGTTCGCGAACAAGACCGGCGTCCGGACCGTGGAGCAGGAAGGCGCGGACCTCGCGGGGCGGCTGGCGGACGATGGCGTCGACCCGGGAAGAAACGATTTTCATTCCCGGCGACGGGAGAAGAAGGCCGCGAGCTGGGTCCGAATCTCGTCGCTGACGACATCGACGGCTCGGCGGGCGGTATCCTGTTCGGAGAACAGCGTCGCGAAATCCGATTGGACGGCATTGTAACTGCCCACGGCGCGGGTGGAGCCGTTATAGATCGCGGCGCCGGTGCTGGCGTCGAAAAGCTTGAAACTCGCGGAGATACGCAAATTGAAGCGGGTCGTTTCGTCGTCCTCCTCGATCGCCAAACCTCTCTGCGATTCCGAGATTTCGACGTTGAGGCGGTAGAGCGGCCGGGCCGGCTCACCGAAAGGCGTGAGCCGGTCGAGGAGGTTATTGCGCAAGATTTGCCCGATACGATCCTGAATCGGTTCGACCTTGATCGCGGCCAATGCCGCGAGCGCTTCCCGGTTGCCCTCACCGTACATCGGCCTGAAACCGCAGCCGGCGAGATGGGCCAGGGCCAGGATCGCCACGCCAGCCTTAAACCACGACATTGACGATCCGGTTCGGAACCACGATGACCCGCCGTACGGGCTTTCCGGCGATCGCTCGGACCACGGCCGAATTGGCCAGTGCCGCTTCCTCCGCGTCCTTCCTGTCGATGTCGCGGGCGAGTTCGAGGGTGCCGCGCAAGCGCCCGTTCACCTGGACGGCGACGGTCACCGTCTCCTCGCTGACCAAGATCGGGTCGGGTTCGGGCCAAGGAGTGTCCGCCAACATGGTCATTTGTCCGAGCCGGGCCCAGAGTTCCTCGCCCAGGTGCGGGGTCATCGGGCCAAGGAGGCGGACCACGGTTTCGAGGCCCTCTCGCAGGGCCCAGGCCGAGCCGGGGACCTCGCCGTTTAATTTGGCCACCAAGTTGGTCAAGGCGCGGACGCGGGCGACGGCGCGGTTGAAATGAAAGCGGTCGAGGTCGGCGGTGACGGCGGCGATGGTCTGGTGCGACGCCCGCCGAACCTTGAACGCCGCTTCCCCAAAGGTGCTGGGTGGCGCCGAATTCGCCGGCGGCAACGGGGACGCCGGCTCGGTGACCAGCCGCCACAAACGGTTGAGATAGCGCCAGGCACCCTCGACCCCGGCGTCGGTCCATTCGATGTCGCGCTCGGGCGGGCTGTCCGAAAGCATGAACAGGCGCGCCGTGTCGGCGCCGTAGTCGCGGATGATGGCCTCGGGATCGACGACGTTCTTGCGCGACTTGCTCATGGCCTCGGAGCGGCCCGTGGTCACCGGAGCCCCGCTTTCCGCGTCGACGTGGGCGCCCGATTCGGTGGCCCGCACCTGCTCGGGAAAAAGCCAGGTTCCGTCTTTCGAGCGGTAGGTCTCGTGGCAGACCATGCCCTGGGTCAAAAGCCCGGAGAAAGGCTCCTTCACGCCCAAGTAGCCGCAATCGTGCAACACCCGGGTGAAGAAACGCGAGTAGAGCAGGTGCAAGATGGCGTGTTCAATGCCACCGATATACTGGTCCACCGGGAGCCAATAGTCGACGGCCCTCGGGTCGAAGGGACGATCCGGCGGATCGCCGGTAAAGCGGGCGAAATACCACGAGGATTCAACGAAAGTGTCGAAGGTGTCGCAATCCCGTTCGGCGTCGCCGCCGCAGCCCGGGCAGGCGAGGTGTTTCCAAGTCGGATGGCGGGCGAGAGGATTGCCCGGAGCCTCGAAATCGACGTCGTCGGGTAACAACACGGGAAGATCCGTCCGCGGCACCGGGATCACGCCGCAAGCGTCGCAGTTGATCACCGGTATCGGGCATCCCCAATAGCGCTGGCGCGAAACGCCCCAGTCGCGCAGGCGGTATACTGTCGCGAGTTCGCCCCTGCCGGCCTCCTCCAGGCGTTGGCCGACGGCGCTTTTCGCCTCGGCGACCGTGAGGCCGTCGAGAAAGTCGGAATTGATCGCGACTCCGTCTTCGGTGTAGGCCTCCTCGGCGATCGTCATATCGGCGGCGGCAACCCCGGGCGGGGCGATCACGGGCTTGACGGGCAAGCCATGGGCGCGCGCGAAATCGAGGTCCCGTTGATCGTGGGCGGGACAGCCGAAAATCGCGCCGGAGCCGTATTCCATGAGGACGAAATTGGCGACGAATACCGGCAGGGGGCGGTCTTCGAAGGGATGCGCCGCCGTCAGGCCCGTATCGAAACCCTTCTTCTCGGCTTTTTCGAGGACGGCTTGCGAGGTTCCCAGGCGGTTGCATTCGGCCACGAATTCAGCGAGTTCCGGGTTGTCCCGGGCCAGCTCCTCGGTCAAGGGGTGATGGGCGGAAACGGCGCAGAAGCTGGCTCCGAAGATCGTGTCCGGGCGGGTCGTGAAGACCTCGAGCCGGTCATCGCGTCCGTCGAGCGGGAAGGTGATCCGCTGGCCCTCCGAGCGTCCAATCCAGTTCTCCTGCATCAGGCGGACGCGCTCCGGCCAGCGGTCGAGGCCCGCGAGACCTTCCAGCAACGCGTCGGCGTAGGCGGTTATGCGCAGAAACCATTGCGGCAGCTTGCGTTTCTCGACCAGGGCGCCCGAGCGCCAGCCGCGGCCGTCGATGACTTGCTCGTTGGCCAGAACCGTCCGCTCCGCCGGATCCCAATTGACCCAGGCCTCCTTGCGGTAGGCCAGACCCTTTTCGAGGAAGGCCAGGAACATCTCCTGCTCGTGGCGGTAATAGAGGGGATCGCAGGTCGCCAGTTCGCGCGACCAATCGTACGACAACCCCATCGTCTTGAGTTGGCCGCGCATGGTGTCGATGTTGCCGTGGGTCCACTCGGCCGGGTGCGCCTTGTTCTCGATGGCGGCATTTTCCGCCGGCATCCCGAAGGCATCCCAGCCCATCGGATGGAGGACGTTGAACCCTAGGGCCCGCTTATAGCGGGCGACGACGTCGCCGAGAGTGTAATTGCGCACGTGCCCCATGTGAATCCGGCCCGACGGATAGGGAAACATCTCCAGGAGGTAATACTTCTTGCGGCCCGGATGGTCGCCGACCCGGAAAGTGCCGCGAATGTCCCATTCGTGCTGCCACTTGGCTTCGTTTTCCTGGGCGTTGTATCGCGGCATGGGAGTGCTTCAAGGGGTCCGATTTCGACGGAGTGTACCCATTATCGTCCCCGCGACCAAGCCAGATGATAGGGACTTACCGGGTCTGCGTTTTCACTCGTTGAAGGGTGAAAATTTCACCTCGGTCAAGGTAAGCGGAAACTGGGGTCTGATTTTTCGATTCGATGAAGAGCCCGAGGACGTCGATCCGATTGATGATCACTGGGCGTAAAGATCATGCCGATGGGTGCCCCCCGTGTCAGAATGGCGTGCGTCGAAGCGTCGAAATCGACCGAGGCGGCGAAAGAGCCTGTCACGAATTCTGTATCGCTGATGTACAGGGCCGCGATCGCGCACCCTGTCGCCGTCAAGCGATCTTGGTGCCGGCATCGCGAGGGAGTAAGGTGCGCAAGATTGCGGCGAGTCGTTCGAAAGCGCGTGGTAACCGCCCGTGGCGCGGCAGTAGGTATTTTTCCGGAGCGTTCGCCACCTGGTGCACCGGCGCATTCACTTCGTTCACGCCCCCGTGCACCAGGCCTTTGTCGATGCATCAACTTTCCAAACTTCGGCTGTCGCCTCCGTTTGGGTCGATGCACTAGCCGAAAGGGATCCTTTGCGCCTCTCCAAATTCTTTCAATCAAGGGGCGTTTGAAAATGGCTCCCTCGACCTCGAAAACCGGAGCAATTGTTTTGGGATTTATCCGCTTGACTTTCCAACGTGCGTCGTTTAGACTTGGCCCCAACGTAAGGAGCGAGTCATGAGCAAATCCACAATCAGCCTCATTCAATTGTTCGAGCGGTTTCCCGATCAAGATACTGCCCGGGCCTACATGGAGCAACAACGTTGGCCGGACGGCATCGAATGCCCGCATTGCTGTGAGCGCAAGCGTATCGGCACCCGGAAGGGCGGCTACTACCGCTGCAACGCTTGCATGGAAGTGTTCACCGTGCGCACCAAGACCGTCATGGAGCGCTCGCATATACCCCTTCACAAGTGGATTTACGGGAAATACCTGCTGGTCACTGCGCGGAAGGGCATATCGTCTGTGCAATTGTCGAAGGAACTAGGCATCCGGCAGCCTTCCGCATGGTTCATGCTCCAACGCCTGCGCGAGGCTTGCAAGGACACCGGTGGGCCACTTTCCGGCATCGTCGAGATTGACGAAACCTATGTTGGCGGCAAGGAACGCAACAAGCACGAGAACAAGAAGTCTCACCCCGGCGGCGGCCCCAGTGGCAAAACTCCGGTGCTCGGGATGCGCCAGCGCGGCGGAAACACGGTAGCCATGGCCATCGAAGAAACCAGTAAGGAGGGAGTCCAAACTCCCATTCACGAGAACGTACAAGTGGGTTCCACGCTTCACACCGACGATCACAAGTCGTATTCCGGGCTGGGCGACACGCTCTACAAGCACGAAACCGTCAACCACAGCGCCGAGGAATTCGTGCGCGGAGACGTTCACACCAACGGCATTGAAAGCGTGTGGGCCGTGCTGAAACGCGGCTTGAAGGGCGTCTATCACCACGTCAGCCCCAAGCACTTGCCCCGTTACGTCGATGAATTCGCCTTCCGGCTCAATCAGGGCTCTTGCGAGCGGCACACGATGGACCGGATCGCATCCATGCTGGCCGGTGGGATTGGGAAAAGGCTGACCTACAAGGCGTTGATTGCCGATAACGGGCTTTCGAGCGCGGCGCGGTCATAGACACCAAAGAGGATTAGCTTTATAAAAGCGAGCCCCGGCAGAATTGTAGTTCTAACCGGGGCTCTTTCAACCGCGTTGTGCTTGACGGGACACGCGGACAGGCAAGACCTAAACCCTTCCCATTTTTCCGTCAAGCATGGCGCCCCCACCGAAAGGGGGCGATTACCATCCGTCCACGCAAAAGACTAGAAATCGGACGCATATAACTTTCGGGGCGGGATTGCAAGCGCAGTTCCGCCCCGAAAAATTGGCGGCGGGAGCATGGACGCCCGGGGAGGCGCGCTTCATGCCATGCTCCCGCCATAAGCTCTAGCGGCTGCCTCCGAAGGCCGCCGTCAGATCGTCTCGCTCAAGCGTCCCGGCCATGCCTTCATGGGATGCGCCGGTGAAGATGCCGGTCAGCACGCCGTCATCTCCGCCGGTGTTGACGAAGGTGTTTCCGCGCACGTCAACGGCGTAGCCCAAGTCCCCGTCGCCCCATTGCACGCCGCTCCCGGCTTCGCCGGGGGCCATGCCGGACTGCCAGCTTTCAAGGGCGGTGAAGTCTGCCGCGCCCTTCATGGTTCCGAGATTGACGCCCAACTGTGCATCACCGGCAACGGCCTCGACATTGGGCGTGAAGCCTAGCAGGGTGCCGGTCCATGTGGCCGTGCCTGACAACTCGGGATTGTCCGCCAGGTCCATTCCAGGCTGAATCCCATAGGCCCACGGCTCGGCGTATCCGTTGCGGAAGGCGACGCCGAACGCCGCATCTTCGCCCACGCCGACGACATGCGTTGATGTGCTATTCCATGGCCCGAAGTCCGTAGGTCCGTCACCGATCTCCAATCGGCCATACAAGGCCCTTAGGGCCTCCCGGTCCACGGGATACAGAATCGATGTGGGTTGCTGGTCGTTCTGAGAGGTATGATAAATGGCATTCGTCGCTTCGAGGATGGTGTCGAATTGGGCGGACACATGCCCTAAACCAAGCGCGTGAAGCATCTCGTGGGCCAGCAGGGTAATCGCGTTCCGCTCATCTCCGAGGGCCGGCGCCCCCCGGTTCATCTGTATGTACGAGTTGTCTATGCTCCCGTCGCCGGACGGGTGGTTCCAGGCCGTTCCGCCCGACGTTCCGCAATTGTAGTAAGCCGAGCATGGAAGGAATTCGATGTGAATAGTTCCGCCCAATTCCTCCCCGGAGACGAACCGCCTCCCTTCGGAATTCACTGTATCGAGAAGGGAGAAGTCAGCCAGCGGCAAGCCCATGCTCACCCGCGCCGAAGCCGGCAACGCGGCGTTGACCAATCCCACAGCGGCGGTAACGCGTCTCACGTCGGACGGAGATGCGCCCCCTATGACCCTCACCGTTGGGCTTGGGGTATATTTCTCTAACGGCATCGCGGCCTCGGAGAGATAGGCGGCCAGCGTTTCTCTACCAGCGCCATCGTTCAATCGCCCGTGCCGGATGCTGGTTGCGCCCCATGTGGCGGCAACGGACAAACCGCCGATATGCTCCAGTCCCTGGTCGACGCCGGCGAAGATGTTTTTACCATCATGGTACACCGGCAGTTGCTTGACGGTTCCAGGGGTTGGCGTAGGCAAACCGCTAATCTGATAAGGCAAATTCTCTTGCCTCGGAAACGATATCGATGCCGGCTCATTCAGGGCGGCTTGGCTATTTCCTCCGCCTCCCCCGCAAGATGCAAGAATCGGTAATAACGCAGCGGCAACCGCCGCAGCAAAATGTCTGGCTTTCATGTCTTCTCCGAATCGCTCGGGTGCCAGCCCGGCGGGTGCCGGGCCGGTCGCCAAACAACCTTCAACGCTTTGAGGATTCCCGCGCAAGCACGGGCGACCCGGCATGGGCCAGGCGTCGAAGGGTTTGGCGATGGGAAGGGATGCTAGAAAGTTAATGGGGGAAAGTCAAGCGGATAAATCCCATTGTTTTCCTTGTCAGCGCCATTTTTCTGGCGCACCTGGCCAAAACGACGGCTGCCCAGCCCTATCCATGGGACAAGGATCCCGACCTCGCGGAGATCGTCCAAACCTGGATGAAAGAGGTCGAGGCCGTGGTCCGAGCCCATTCCGATCCGGTCCGGCGAACCATCATCTGCCGCATTCCGGACACGGATATCGTCATCACCGCGCTGGTCAACGCGACCAAGATTTCTTGGATGGATGTCATGCGCGCGGCCAAACGGCTCGAAAGTGCGGGGCTGGTCAAGGTCAGAAACAACACCTCCGGCCAATGGATTATCACGCCCGCATCGGAGGAAACGCGCGAGAAGATGAAGCGTTGGGCCAAGGATTGGTGCACCAGCGATGGGAATTGCGGCGTTCAGCGCTGACGGGAGTCTCATTCGCATCGCCTGGGCAACCGCCCCCTGGCCCGCATCCAAGGCGGTCCCAACGATCAGCAGCGCCCGCCGGGATCCGCGCGGGGGGCTACCCGCCTCCCACCCGCGACCGGCTCCCGATTGGCAAGGGTGAATTTGGGTTGGACGCAAAGGGTGCCGCCATGTGTTTGGCCTGTTAACGCGGCCATGGCAAGTTCGTCGTCCCTCACATACGCCTTCACGGCCGGCATCAGCCGAACCTCATGACCCAAGGCCCCGATCTCGCGGGCCCAATGATGCGCGGTGGCGCCGGCCTCGGCCCCGACCAAACAGGGCCGCAGTTTCCCGAAGAAAGGAAGAACCTGGCTGCGTTTGAGCTGCCAGCAGATCACCGTCGCACCCGCGGCATCGACACCGTGGACCTGAAAGACATTCTTCGCGAGATCAATCGTGGTCACTTCATCCATACGACGGCTCCTCATTAGTCGTCCGTGAAGAACCCTGATTTCAAGCTGAAGCGGCGATTGGGTTTGCGGTGGGGTGCGAGATGTCGCTGAGGAGCGCGGCCAGGATTTGGACAAACAAACGCCTCAGCCATTTGAGGACAAGGCGGTAGTTGTAGCCGGCGCCGGCGAGGATGGCGTTGATCTTGTCGCCGTCGCGGCCTTTGAGGAAGTTGCGCCCCAGCCTGCCATCGCTCTTGAGATGTCCGATCACGGCCTCGACGGCGGAGCGCCGCCTGAGCTCCTTCTTGATCGTCGGCGTGATGCCGCGTTTCTGGCCTGATCTAAAGACGCGGTGTTTGTTGGGGTAATCGTGGCCCTGGTATCCCTTGTCGACATAGATGCGCTCGGCCGATATCCCCGTCCAGCGTTCCATCTCTTCGATCACCTGCCTCAAGGTGTGGCCATCATAGGGATTGCCGTGGAAGGCCTTGACGTGGGCGACGAACTGGCCGCCGGGGGGGCGGGAATTGGTCGCCGCCACGGAGACCTTGCAGCCGAACTCGTACGGCTTGTGCGCCTTCCCTTTGCCGATGCATTCGACCTCGGGCGCGTGGAGCGAATAGACCTTGGGCAAGGGGTCGCGCCGCTTCTGGGTCGACACCCGCTCGGCCAGCCACAAGGGGCGGCGGAAGGTATCCCGTAGGCTCTCCTCCTGGGCCGTCTTGCGGCGGATGTCGCGGACGGTGCGCCCGAGATAGGTCTTGAGCTTGCGCAGGGCCTTGTTGGCCCGCTTGTGCTGTTTGGCATGGCGGTAGCGGCCTTGCATGATCAACGCCCTCTTGCCCAGGCGGGTATAGGACTGACGCAGGGCAATGCCGTGCTCCCGTGCCAGTCGCACCAGCCGCTCGCGGGCTCGTTGCATCAGTTTGGCGGCGGTCGGAAAGGCAATCGCCTTCTCTTGTACGGTGGTGTCCACCATCACCCGCTCGAGGTCCTTCTCCCGCAGCGCCCCCACCCGGTGGGCCACGGCCAGGCTCTCCTGGAATACCTTCTCCAAACCTTCCGGACCGATCCGGTCCCGCCACCGGGTCATCGACGAGCGCTCCATGGGCAGCTCATGCTGAAAGTACTCTTCGCCGCAGAAGCACTGGAAGTATGGGTCGTAGACCCAGCGCTCGCAGACCTCCTCATCCGAGAGATCGAACATATGCTTGAGGATGTGCAGCCCAACCATCAACCGCGTCGGGACCCCCGGCCGACCCTCCTCCGAATACAAGGCTTCATAGGTCTCGTCGAAGAAAGTCCACGCGATCCGGCCCCCCAACACCACCAACTCGTGGCGCAGGTTGATGATGTTTTCGAACCGCGAGCGGAACAGGTCCTCTATTCCCGATGACACCTTGCGCGATGGCTTCATCACAGTTCTCCAATCCCAATCGACGGGAGCAGAGAATCACGTTCCGCAACGGAAGGGAATCCCCAAAATAAATTATTTCAAATCACAAGCTTTTCAGGCCCAAAACCCGTTTTCTTGCAAATCCGATTACTTCGCCAAACCGAAAGACCTACCAACATTAGCCGCTTACGCGTTCTTCACGGGCGACGAATTGGATTTCGGGCCGGTCGTTCTGGATTCCACCGTGACACAACTTCGGCCGAATCGAACTATTCGCCGTGTTTTTCCTTGATATGGTGTTCCAAGTGCGTCATTTCACGGCTCAAGAAGAAATCAAGCACGGTTCTGATGATGACGATCATGCCCAACTCGATCAAATGATCAAGATCGGTGTTGATCACGGTCTCGATGATATCCTCACCGACCATGAACTCGAGGCCGATCAGAATATAGGTCCCCAAAGTCAGCCGAACATGATCCGTGGTGTATTTGTCGCCAAAAATACTTCGAATGTATTTGTATACCCCTAGTGCCGCGCCGATGGCGATGTCCCATGCTCTGTTGAAAAAGGCGAGGCAGGCATGGTTGGGCTTCGAGGCTAGGCGGCCTCTTTGATGGTTTCAATGGCGCTTTTCGCTTTTGCCTTTTTCACGTGATCCTCGAGGGCAGCTCTGAGGATGGGGAGTTGCCGGTAGGCCTTGAGGCGACGGAGGTCTTTTGGGCTTCCAGGAGGCCGGCGGCGGTCCATCGCAAGGCCATCTCGGCGTTGCGCCAGCGCTTGACATTGTGCTGCACCATCCTGACCGTTCCCAAGGCATTCTCGATGGCGTTGGTGCAGGCCAAGGAGCGCCTGAGCTTGGGCGGCAGGCCCAAGCGGATCACGGTGAGGATCTCATCCAGGCCCTCCAGGATGGAAGCCGAAACGCCGGGGGCCTCGGTCTCCAGGCGGCGCGCCAGGTTCTTCATGAGGCGTTCGGCTTTCTCGGCATCGTCTTGGTCCCAGGCTTGCCTGAGCGCCTTCTTGACGCCGGCATGAAGGCTTTCGTCGAGGCGCTCGATGATGTTGCGGCCCTTGTGGACCTGGCAGCGCTGGAGGGCGGCCACCGGCCCGAAGGTCCGCTTGATCGCCTTGGAGAGCGCCTTGGCGCCGTCGACGATGAAGAGCCGGGGCACTTCCGGGTCGAGGCCGCGGGCGGTCAGGTTGTCGAGCAGCGCCTGCACCGTGGCGGCATTCTCCGTGGCACCTTCGGCCAGGCCTAGAACATGCTTCTCGCCCGCGCCGTCGATGCCAATAGCTGCCAGCAACACGTGATCGCCGACGTGCAGCCCGTCGATCTGGATGACCAGGAGATCGAGATCCGAAAGGTCGCTGGCCAGGAAGGCCTTCAGCTTCTTGCGCGTCATGGCCACGAAGCGCCGCGAGACCGCGGACTTCGAGGTCGCATCGCCCGCGCGTGCCGGCAAGTCGCCGCTGGCCTCGCCGGGCAGGCGCACGGCGCGCGCGTACTTGCGGGTCGAAACCGTAAGCAGCATGATGTTCATCGCCCAGGACTGCAAAAGCGCCGGGTCCGAGAGCAACTCCCAGCTCGGCAAGCTCATCTCCTTGCCCGCAAGATCGCGCACCCGCGGGCGCGTCAGCTTCACCTTGCCCCCGTGATAGGCAATCTCGCTCTGGGTTGTCCCCCAGCGATGGCCCTGCCGCTCGGCCGTGCGGGCGTGGCGCGCTCCGCAGAGCACCTCGCTATCCTCGTCCAGAATCTCGCCCAGGGTCTCCACCCCGGCCAACAGGCAAAAGCGATCCACGCTCATGCGCAGATCATCAAAAGCCTCCGGCAAGGCCGGCGGCAACAGAGGAAGCGGGATCTCCAACAGTTTCGAAAGGCGGCTGTTCCGTGTAGTCTTGGTCATGGCGTCGTTCTCCTTGATGGATTCAACACCCAGAGCCTAACGGTTCCAGGCGAATGACGCCTACCTCACTTTTTCAACATCAGCCGGGACATTGCCCCCTTAAATTCGGTTTTTCCTGACCGCCACAATCCTACGACACCGACGATATCGGCCCTATGAACCGCGTCCAACATCAGGTCCCGCAGGACGATCATCCAAAGCTTATCGATATGGAATGAATCCTTTTGATCAGCGACATGGGCCGAGAAAGCATAGCGATCGAGGTTGGGCGTATTGGCGTAGGCACCATAAGTCAGCATGTTCGTTTCACCGTCGCCCAGGCGTAAAACGGACAGTGGTTCTTCCGACACCAGGGCTTTTTTTATTGGGGCCAACACATCGGAATTGAACGGATCGGGCATGACGTCCAACCCGAACGACCTGTACGCATCCCTTACAAAATTCGTGTCGAGGAACTCGGGGTGGGCACGAATCTGCTGTACAATTTGCTCCATCTCTGTCTCGGGTATCGAGGCCCGAGTAAGCGGACCATTAAACTCATACCAACCGCCCCAGAGTTTGACTCGCGCAAAGGTTTACACGCTAGGTTTTGTGTGATTCAAGGTTGTTGGCAACAAGGGAGTGTGTTCAATGCCAACGATTCCTTTGCGAAACGACTTTGATGCTGAAAGAGTCCGTGTTCTTGCGGCACGGAGCGATGATGGGAACCAGGCGCGACGGCTTTTGTCGATGGCGGCCATCTACGATGGGATGGATCGAGCGTGCGCGGCGGGTATTGGCGGCATGGATCGGCAGACGTTGCGGGACTGGGTTCACCGGTTCAACGCGGGAGGTCCGGCCGGTCTGATCGACCGCAAGCCGAACGGGGCGTTGCGTCGGTTGACGCCGTCGCAAATGGCGGCGCTTTCGCGGGCTATCGAGGCCGGTCCCGATCCCGAACGGGATGGGGTCGTGCGCTGGCGCTGCATCGATCTCAAGCAACTGATCCGAACGCGCTTCGGCGTGGACTATCACGAGCGGAGCGTCGGCAAGCTGCTGGCCGCGCTCGGGTTCTCGCATATTTCCGCGCGCCCGCGCCACGTCGGCCAGGATGCGCGGGCACAGGAGGAATTTAAAAAAAAGTTTTCCCGAACACTTGGCGAAAATCGTAGCGGCACAGCCACCGGACACGCCCATCGAGGTTTGGTTTCAAGATGAAATGCGCGTCGGCCAGAAGAACAGCCTGGTGCGCCAGTGGGTCCCAAAGGGATCGCGCCCGCGCCAGGTCAAGGACCTACGGACCTCTTCGGCGTATCTCTTCGGCGCCATCTGCCCCGAGCGCGGTGAGGGCGCGGCGCTGGTCATGCCGCGCGCCAATACTGAAGCCATGGACCTGCATCTCGAGGAAATCAGCCGGGCCGTTGCCCCAAACGCCCATGCCGTCGTGCTGCTCGACCAAGCCGCATGGCACACCACTGCCAAACTCGGCATCCCGGAGAACATCTCCCTCGTGCCTTTGCCACCCAAGTCCCCGGAGCTCAATCCCGCCGAAAATGTCTGGCAATACCTCCGCCAGAACTGGCTCTCCAATCGTGTCTTCGACTCCTATGAAGCCATCGTCGAGGCCTCTTGCCAAGCCTGGAACAACCTGACCGACCAACCTTGGAAGATCATGGCCATCGGCCTCAGAGCGTGGGCTCGCACAAGTCAATGTTAAGGGCGGTTGGTATAAACCGCTCTGGCGGTAGTTTTTGGGTGCGGGTGGTGAGGTCTTACGGGATGTCCTGTGTTGAGGATTGTGGTTTTCCCGAACCACTCTCAAGACAGGAGCATGACTGACAAAGTTATCAGCCCTTTGCGCCGGCGCAGGACATGACGGTCCGCGGTTTCGCGGCCAGCACCCGGCGAGGATACCTCCGCGCGGTCAGGGATTTTTTTCGGCCGTTCGCTGGATCGGGTGGGGGCCGAGGATGCGCGGTCGAAGAAGACCGCGACGTCGGCTCAAGGGGGTGAAGCAGCCGTGATCGGAGATGGCTCGATTGATCTAGCCGAGACCTTCTCGGCCAGGAGCCGACGAGAGGGCGAGGCTAGTGGTTTTGTGCCAATGTTTGGTGGTATCCTGCGGGTACAGGCCATTTTCTCGGGACGCCAGATGCCGATATTCCTTGATCGACACGATATGAGGGGGCTGACCGCGGCGGACATCGCCGAGGCGCACCGCAAGGACCTCGAGGTCCAAGTCCGGTACGGCGTACGGTTCCTGACCTACTGGTTCGACGAGGCGCGGGGGACAGGCTTCTGCCTGATCGATTCACCTGACATCGAAACCGCGATGCGGGTCCATGACGAGGCCCACGGCGACGTGGCGAAAGATGTGATCCCGGTCGATCTTTCGGCGGTCGAGGCTTTTCTAGGGCGGGTGTCCGATCCCCCAGCGGTCGATCCCGGTGGCGAATCCGCGCCTGATGCTGCATTTCGAGCAGTGATGTTTACGGACATTGTTGATTCCACGGGCATGACCTCCCGGCTAGGAGATGTCCGATCCGTGGAGATGGTCCGCGCTCACGACTCGATCGTCCGAAGAGCCTAGCGGGACGAGGGTGGCCGCGAGGTGAAACACACTGGGGACGGGATCATGGCCTCCTTCGACAACGTCGCCGCGGCGGTGGCGAGCGCCTGAGCGATTCAGCGATCCCTTGATGACTTCAGTCGCTCCAGCAGCGAACGGTTGCGAGTGCGAATTGGCATCCACGCCGGCGAGCCAATCGAGGACAACAACGACCTTTTCGGCGTGACCGTTCAGATGGCTGCTCGGATTTGCCAAGAGGCGGCCGCCAACGCCATCGCGATCTCCAAAGTCGTGATTGATGGCCTAAACGGGCAGTTTCCGGCGACAGAACTCGGACCTCGGGTGTTAAAGGGCATCCCCGATCCCGTTTCGCTTTACGAGATTGCCTGGCGCAGGGCTAGTTTTTTGTCCGCCCAGTGATCAGGGTGAGGTGATCGCGGCGCTGGCCATTTCATTCTCGGTGTGGCAGTGTGCCGGTCATGGCGACGCTGCCGGTCTCGGATTCGTCCATTGATTTGCGCGCGGTCACGGTGCGTCCGACCTGGGGCGCGCAGGAGCACCGGCGCTGGGACCGGTTGGTGGAGCAGCACCACTACCTGGCGTTCCACGGCGTCATCGGCAAGGGCCTGCGCCATGTCGCGGTGCATGGCGAGACCTGGCTCGCACTGATCGGCTGGCAGCCCGGCGCGTTCAAGCTGGGCGCGCGTGATCGCTGGATCGGGTGGTCGGCCGAGCAGCAGTTCCGGCGTCTGCATCTGATCGCCAACAACTCGCGCTTCGTCATTCTGACGCCTGGCCGAGTGCCGAACCTGGCCTCCCGTGTGCTGGGGCTGAGCCTGCGGCGGCTGTCTGAGGACATCCAGGCGGTGCACGGATATCCGGCTCTTCTGGCGGAGACGTTCGTGGACGTCTCGCGATTTGCCGGCACCTGCTACCGCGCGTCGAACTGGCGCTCTCTGGGGCTGACGCGGGGCTTTGCCCGTGAGCCCGGAGGGGCAGCGCGCTGGCGCCACCACGGTCAGCCCAAGGAGGTCTTCGTGTTCGGACTGACAGACGGCGCCCCCGAGGCGCTGAGCCGTACCGGGATGCCGGCACACTGGAACGCCGAGCAGCACACCGAGCCGATGGCCGCGCCCCGGCTGCGCAGCCTGTTCGAGTGTCTGGGTGAGGTGCCCGAGTACCGCCATGCCCGGGGCAAGCGCTATGCGCTCAACACCATTCTGGTGATCGCCGTCGCCGCCCGGCTTGCCGGATACCGGGGGGTGAACGCGTTCGCCCAGTTCGCCGCCCTGCTCTCCCAGGAGCAGCTCGAGGCGGTGGGTGCGTTCTGGAGCCCTTCCAAACAGCGCTACACCCCGCCCGCGATCACCACCTTCCACAAGACCCTCACCGCCCTGCCGCCAGAGACCCTGGACAACGCGATTAGCCAGTGGACCGGCCAGCATGGCAGCGCGCACGCGCCGGTCGCCATGGACGGAAAGGATCTGCGCGGCGCCTCGAAGCAGACCGAAGACGGGCGCAGGATGATGGTGGCGGCGGTCGAGCACGACACCGGCGTGGTCCTCGGGCAGGTCGAGGTCGACCGCAAGAGCAACGAAATCCCGGCCGTGCGCGAACTCTCCAGCGGCCTCGACCTCACAGGCCGGATCGTCACCATGGACGCGATGCACGCTCAGCACGAGACCGCGCGCTGCCTGCTCGGGCGTCGCGCCGACTACGTGATGAGCGCGGTCAAGGACAACCAGGAGATGATCTTCGAAGACCTCAAGGCGATCGACTTCAGCGATGCGCTCTGGCACGAAACCGTCGACAAGGGCCATGGCCGCATCGAGCGCCGACGCTGCGCCGTCGTCGACCTCTCCGCTGCCGAGTGGGACGGCTACGCCAACCTCCACGGGCGACGCCAGGCCATGCGCATCGAGCGCGAACGCGAGATCCTCAAGACCGGCAAGCGCAGCATCAAGGTGACCTGGAGCCTCACCTCGCTCGGCGCAGAGCGCGCCGGACCCGAGGAGTTGCTCGAACTGGTGCGCAACCACTGGCATATCGAGAACCGCCTGCACTACGTGCGCGACTTCACCTACGACGAAGACCGATGCCGGGCCTACGTGCGTCACCTGCCCAGAAATCTCGCCTGCTTGACCAACGCGGCCATCGCCATCGTGCGCTGCGACGGACGCTTCCGTTATCTGCCCGAGGCCAACCGGCACTATGCCGCCCGGGCGCAGGAGGCCCTCGACGCGATCATGACCGCGCCCATCGCCTGAGACAGCACGCCTCTCCCCCGGACCGGGACGTGCCGCCGAGCGGCGCGGGCGGACCGGTGTGCCTGTCGAATCCGAAAACGCCGTCCGGTGGCTTCGAGCAGTCCCCATGACGTCGTCGAGGCAAGCTCGGGGCTCCCCGAACCCCGTGCACCGAGCACGATCCCACTCATCCCGAACCCTCAACCGCGACTAAAAATTGTTCCTGTTGCCTGGCGCTGACAGTTTGTTCGAAAACTCGCGGCACCGGCCCTCTCCCCCTCCCGGCCACCCATATCAGCATACTCTCGTGGCTGGCCGGGAGGGGGAGAGGGCCGGAACAGACGCAAAAAATGCGTGGACGCGCATTTTCGAACAGACGCTGAGACCGCGAGGGCAGGGGGATTTCAGCGGCTCCCGCGGCGGCTGAATTTTGGGGCTTGATCTTGTCGAGTTCGAGCCAATTCGGGGATTTTTGCCGGATTCGCTCGAAACGCGTCCCACCTGACTGAAACGCTTTATCCCCTGTTCAGCCTTCGAGCTTGCCGAAGAGCAAGGTGATGTTCATTCTGCGATTCTCGAATCCGTCCTTGAAGTGGATCTGGTCCGACTTGTGGAAAAGGTTCGAGTGGAACAAAGCCCCCTAAACTCACAAACCAAGTGCAACACCGGTATGATCTGGAGTTGCTATGGGAACACAATATGATCAGCTCGTATTTGACGATCGAATTGAGATTTACTGGCTTCATGAAGCCGGTAAATCTCGTCGCGAAATTGCTCGCCTGATGGGCCGGCACCCGACCACCATTTGGCGTGAGTTGAAGCGGAATTCGCTGCCCAAGGGCGGCTACAAGGCAGCATCGGCGGAACGTATCGCCCTATCGCGGTGTCGGAGGGTATCGCGGATCGAGCGCCTGAGCCGGCTCGGCGACTGGGTCCGCGACCGACTTCGCTCAAGGGATGGTCGCCGGAGCAGATTGCCGGCAGGCTCAAGCTCGACGGATCAGAGCACACCGTGAGCCCCGAGACAATCTACCGCTTCATCTACCGGACCAAGGTGCGCCCGGAAAGGCTGTATCGTTTCTTGCCCCGGGTTAAACCCGGGGGCAGGGACGGCGCTATTTCAAGCGCCGCCGGGAACCGATCCCCAACCGCCGTCCGATCGCGCAACGCCCGGAAACCGTGGCCTCGCGCTAAGAATTCGGGCATTGGGAAGGAGACCTGATGCAGTTCCGCACCCAGCGGGCCAACCTGCTGACCCTGTGTGAACGCATGACTCGTTTCACGCTCACTGCTTGTTTGGAAAGCAAAACCGCGCGGGAAACCCGCGAGGCCGTGCAGGCGAGCCTCGGCTGCCTTCCCGACCGCGCCCGCCAGACCATCACTTTCGACAACGGCTCCGAATTCGCCGGCCATCGCGAACTGGAGAACCAACTCGGTTTACACGCCTATTTCTGCGATCCCCACTCGCCATGGCAGCGCGGCACCATCGAGAACACCAACGGCTTACTCCGACGAGATATGCCCCGCAAAACCAACATCACCGACTACACACCCCGTGACGTCGACGACCTCACCTGGTGCCTCAATTCCACACCCAGAAAATGCCTCGGTTTCAAAACTCCCGCCGAGGCCTTCCTCATAAACCTCGGTGTTGCACTTGAGATGTGAATCCAGCGGGACCGGTTTTCGCGATAGGGGATGGTGACGGTATCGGCTTCGGCAAGAAATTCGGCGATCTCCCGTCTGACGGCCGGGGTGTATTTCTTGCTTTTGTAGTAGCGCCAGTCCCAGCTGTCGGGCCTCTCCTTGGTATGGACGATGAGACCGCCGCGATCGGGAACCCGATTGGCGTCGTTGGGCGTGATCCAGAAATTTATGGTCACCGCGCCCTCGTCGGTATGCGCGGCCACGCCCTCGCTTTGGTTGTTACAGCGATAGATCCACATATTGGCGAGTTGGTGACCGGCGAGAACCCTCGGCAAGCGCGCCCTCGTCTCCTCGGCCACCTGGTAGAGGAGGTCGCAATTGAACCCACTGGCGAGATCGCTACTCACGAATTTGGTGCCGTCGCAGGCGAAGAAATCGTCGACTCGAGGCAAAAATCACGCAGCCCTCGCAACGCCTCGGGCGTGAGAAAGTCATCCAACGTCGTAACCGACACCGGAGACGAAAGATAACGCTCCTCGATTCCCTTGAAGTCAAGCGACCCGTTGACCGCGCCCGGGCCGATGCGTGGCGCCTCGCCATAGTGAACGACCCGATTGAAGGAGGAGCCGAGACACGCCAAATGGCTGGGAGTCAGTTTGGTGTCGGACTCGGGCCCTGGCTGTATCTCGGCGAGAACCGCGCGAAAGCGGTCGGCCAAACGTTGGAACGAAGGGTCGATTCGGCCCTTGGCGATAAGGTACTCGAGCTGATCCATATTATCGCGCAGCTTGAAAGTCGAGGTGACCACTGCTGCGGCCACCGGTGACGCGCCATCGTCATCGGTGAATGTCGCGGCGTTCCACCAGGGTCCTCCATGCTTTATGCAAAATACTCGGTCGAACGCGGCCTTGGCCTCGGCAAGACGGCCGAGATCCTTGAGCACGTTGCCGAGATTGTTGAGCGCCTCGGCGTGATCGGGTTCGATCGCGAGGGTCTCGCGGTAGGCGGCCAAGGCATCATCCGGTTTCCCCAGATCCTTGAGCGCGTTGCCGAGGTTGTAATGCGCCTCCGAAAAATCGGGCTTGACGGCGAGGCTCCTTCGATAGCTCGCCACGGCATCATTCAGCTTGCCAAGGTCCTTGAGCGCGTTGCCGAGATTGTTGTGCACCGCGGCGTAATCGGGCTTGATGGCCAGGGCCTCGCGGTAGCTCGCCACGGCATCGTCCAGCTTCCCGAGGTTCCGGAGCGCGATACCCAGGTTGTTGCGCGCCGCGGCGTAATCGGGCTTGTTGGCGAGGGCCCTCGCGATGAGTTCGACGGCAACACCGTTTTTTCCCACATGAAGGGCGATCACACCCATCATATGCAAGGCGACGGGCTGAGAGGGGTCGGCGAGCAACACCTCTTGGTAAATACTTTCGGCCCGTGCCAAGCGGCCCGCGGCGTGGTGACGTACCGCAAGGTCAAGCGCTTTTTGGATCGACAGCATCCGTTGCTCGGTCGCACGATTTGCCGCGCCTCCACGCTTTAATTTCCTGGACGCTTTTTCCGCCTCTTTTTTCCGCCGGCGTTTTTCCGCCCTGTTCATATCGCGCAATTCCCCGACAAGCTCATTTTCGCGAACCGATAGATTAGCAGACGGGCGGCCTCCTGGAACCGCCCGCTGGCCGGAAACCTGGACTCCGGGACGCCTTGTCCTTAATCGACCCTCCAGCGCGAGGATCGAGACTCGCGCGCGGCGACCGCATGACCCCATACACAATGGCCTAAATTCCCAAAAACACGTGCAATGCCGGTATGATGTTGCCATGGGAACGCAATATGATCGGCCCAGGTTGGACGGTTTGATTTTTCTCATCCCGCACCGATAAAGTCGGATCTCGTCGATCATGGAAACCTTCGTCTCACTCGCCGCCGATCCGACCGCCTGGACAGCCCTCGTGATGCTCGTCGTGATGGAGGTCGTGCTCGGAATCGACAATCTGATCTTCATTTCAGTTCTCACGAACACGCTTCCCGAGGCCCATCGTCCACGCGCTCGGCGCCTGGGAATTTCTGGCGCGCTGGTTTTGCGGCTGGTTCTACTTGGAGCGGTGGCCTTCATCCTTCAGCTTACACAGCCGATAATCACCCTATTCGACCACGGCGTTTCGTGGCGTGATCTTATTTTGATCGTTGGCGGTCTGTTTCTCGTATGGATGGCAACCAAGGAAATCCACGAAAAATTGGATCCGGACCCGAGCCCGAACGTTTTCGGCCCCGCCAAGGCCTCCGCTAGCGTTGCCGCCGTCGTCGGACAGATCCTGCTATTGGACCTGGTAATTTCCTTGGACAGCATTATCACCGCCGTGGGCATGACTCCTCATGTGCCGTTCATTGTGATCGGGGTGATCACGGCTGTCGGCCTCATGCTGTTCGCCGCCGGTCCCCTGGCAAACTTTATTCACGCCAATCCGACGGTCGTAATGCTTGCCCTGGGATTCTTGCTCTTGATCGGGACGACGTTGATCGCCGAAGGTTTCGGCGCCCATGTACCCAAGGGCTACATCTATGCCGCCATGGCATTTTCAGGGCTCGTCGAAGGTCTCAATATCCTTTCTCGACGGGCCCGTCGGCGGTCCGACGATCAAGGCGACAAGATGACAGACCAAGATTGAAACCCCGGCTTCCAGCTGAAACGCCAATGCGGCCAACGGCGGAACCGCCTATGCGGGCGAAGTGATTTCAGCGGATTCTGGAGCATGCGATTGTCGGGTGGCGCCACCGGCGGATTTCTTGCCATCGCGGGCCTGCCGCGCTTTCGCGACTTCCACGGGGCACGGGTATTCGCCTTGCTTCAGCAGCCGGTTGAGGCGGGGTTCGGGGAAATTCTCGGGCATGAACACGACCCCGTCCGGAAAGTGCTTGTTGATCCTGAGCCGGGCCTTCGCGTTGCCGTGGCGGGACTTGACGACCACCAAATCCCCATCGACGAGATTGAGATTGCCGGCGAAGCGCGGGCTCATTTCCACATAAGCTTGGGCCGCGAGCCGGTCCAGATTATTCGAATGGCGCGAAAGGTATCCTGAATGGAATAGGCAATCGCCCGTGACCAATTCGAGGCCAGCGGATTTTCTCGGGGCCGGGACGGGCGGCATCTCCAGATCGCCTTCGGCGCTATGCCTCGGCGCCGCCGTCAGGGCGCCCTCGTGGCCGAAATCATCGAGATCGATTCCCCGGTAGGCGGGAACCAGCCGCGCGATTTCGGCAAAAACCGCCTCCGGGGCGCACGACCCGAGAGCGTGGCCGAGGGCATCGGCGAGGCGCGCGAATATCTCGCCGTGGGGGATGGCCTCGAAGGCCGGTCGCCGAATCGCGCTTACCTTTTGTACCCGGCCCTCGTTGTTGGTGAAGGTTCCCGATTCCTCGCCGTGGGCGGCGGCCGGGAGCACGACGTCGGCCCGGGCCGCGGTTTCGCTGAGATGGGAGTCCTGAACGATCAGGAAACCGAGCTTCGCCAACGCGGCGTCGATCAGTCCGCCGTCGGGAGTGGACAAGACGGGATCGCTACCGACGACGTAGAGCGCGTCCATCTTTCCGGCCTTGCACAAACTCAGCATCCGTCCGAAATCCGCCCCCGGCTTGGTCGCCGGCGGGGTGCCCCATTCCCGCTCGAAGACGGCCCGGTTTTTGTTGTCACCGATGGCTCGCCAACCCGGAAGCATGGCGGGGAGCGCTCCCAACTCCCAAGCGCCCAACTGATTGGGCCGGTCAAAGAGGAACTGCACCCAAACTTCTTTGCCCAGGGCCTTGAGAATTCGCGCCAGGGTGCGAAGCCAACCCAGGGCCGCCTCGGTTTCGCCCGCCCGAAACGGGTCACCTCCGATCAGAACGGTCACCGATTCCGCGTTCGCCAGAGCGGCAATCGCGGTGTTCAGGAAATCCCCCCAAGTCGCGGGCGGAGCAACCGATTTGGTCATCTCGTTGCCACGGGTTTTGAGATCGGGAAAGCCGGCGCGCAGATTTTTCGCCTTGCCTTGTCCGCGTTCAGCCCTCGCGCAAGGGCAGAAAATAGGAACGCTTCGCCGCCGGGAAGAAGGCGCAGGAAGGCGGCGGCCTCGGCGTCGAGTCGAGAGGGCCGCGCCGAGACCATGAAGAACTTGTTTCCGGTGTTCCGCACCGCGCCCCGGACCAGGTAATCGGTCACCGGGTTGTCGTCGGTCACATTGGCGCCGACGACGAGAAGGCAGTCGGCTTCGAGGACTTCGTGGAGGGCACGCCTACTGTAAAGACCTTCGATCACCCGGGGGCAACGCCTGATCCGAGGGCGTCGCGCCGGACCAACGGCTCGAGGAATCGACGTTGTTGCTGCGAAAGGCTGTCCGCATCAGTTTCTGGAACAGGTAAAGGGTCTCGTTGGTCAACCTCGGCGAGACCAGTCCGCCGATCCGGCCGCTACCTTTCTCGACAACCTTCTCGAGCCGATTGCCTAGGTAACCGACGGCTTCATTCCAGGAAACCGCGACCAGTTCGCCGCGCTTTCGGATCATCGGCCGCCGAATTCTGTCCTTGCCGTCGATGACATCGAAACCGAACCGTCCCTTCACGCAAAGCATTTCTCCGTTCACGCCCCTCTCGTATTTCGAGCGTACCCGGGACAGCCGGCCGTCCCGCGTGCCGACGGTGAACTGGCATCCGGTCCCGCAATAGGCGCAGACGGTATCGACCTCGACGAGGTCCCAGGGTCTGGACTTGTAGCGGTAGGGATTGCTCATCAGCGCCCCGACCGGACAAACTTCGATGCAGTTCCCACAATGATCGCAGCCGGCAAGACTGTTCTCGAAGCCGGTCACCTCGGTGTCCATGCCCTTCTCGATCGTCCCCAGGGCCACCGCCCCGACCACCTCCTCGCAGACCCGAACGCAACGCTGACACTGGATGCAGCGGTTGGCGTTGAAGATGATGACCGAGTTGAGGAGGAGATCCTTGCTCCGAAAGACCCGCTTGCGATCGCGAAAACGAGTCTCCTCGGCGCCGTAGGCGACGACTGTGTCCTGGAGTTCGCATTCGCCGCCCTTGTCGCAGATCGGGCAATCGAGGGGATGATTCGCGAGCAAGAGCTCGAGCATGGATTCCCGCGTCTTGGCGACCCGCGGGTTGTCCGTCCTCACGACCATGCCGTTCGCGACCGGCGTCGCGCAGGCGGGCTGCAGCTTCGGAAAACCCTCGACCTCGATCAGGCACATTCGGCAGGAAGCCAAGGGCGCAAGCCGCTTCAGGTAACAGAAGGTGGGAATTGAAATGCCCTGGCTCTCCGCCGCCTCGAGAATCAAGGTGCCGGCGGCGACTTCGAGATCGTTTCCGTCGATCGTCACTTTGACCAATTTAGGCTCCTTCGATTCGGCCTGGCGTCAATGGAAAGGACAGCATCCGTCCTCGATGTGGCGCACGAATTCTTCCCGGAAATGCTTGAGCGCGGCGCGCAAGGCCCAAGCACCGCTGTCACCCAAGGCGCAAAACGAATTGCCGAAAATGCCGTCGCACAACAATTCGAGTTGTTCGAGATCCTCGTGTTTTCCCTGACCGGCTTCCAGGCGGTGCAGAATCTTTCCGGTCCAATCCAATCCTTCTCGGCAGGGGGTGCATTTGCCACAGGATTCATGGCTGAAAAAATCGTTGATCCGGGAGGCGACTCGAACCACGCAGGCGGTGTCGTCCAGGACGATCACGCCGGCCGACCCCAGCATCGAGCCGGCGGCGGCGAGCGATTCGAAATCCATGCCAACGTCGAGGCCACTTTCGGGGATCATCGGCGCCGAAACACCGCCGGGAATCACTGCCTTTATCCGGCCCCCGGAGCGCGGCCCGCCGGCGTGTTCCTCGACCAGGTCCCGAATCGAGATGCCCATGGGCAGCTCGTAAACCCCAGGTTTTTTGACCTGGCCCGAGAGGCAAAAGAGCTTCGGACCCGGACTCGCGTCGGGGCCAATTCCACGGAACCAATAGGCGCCCCGCTCGACGATGTGGGGCAGGCAGGCCACGGTCTCGACGTTGTTGATGACGGTCGGACTGGCATAGAGGCCTTCGACCGCGGGGAATGGCGGCCTCAGCTTAGGCTGCCCCCGGCGCCCCTCAATCGATTCGAGCATCGCCGTTTCCTCGCCGCAGATGTACGCGGCCGCCCCCTTGTGCACGTACATGTCGAGGTTGAAGTCCGTGCCCAGGATACCTTTGCCGAGGTATCCCTTGCGATAAGCCTCGTCCAGCGCCGCCTCGGTTCTTTCGATGCTGAGGACGAATTCGCCCCGAATGTAGATGTAGGCCGTCGCGGCGCCGATGGCGTAGGCGGTGATCGCCAGGCCCTCGATCATCTGGTGGGGATCCTTTTCCATGATGATCCGGTCCTTGAAGGTACCGGGTTCGCCCTCGTCGGCGTTGCAGCAGAGGTATTTCTTGCGCGTCGGGTCCTTGGGGACGAAGCCCCATTTGACCCCGGTGGGAAAACCGGCCCCGCCCCGACCCCGCAAGTTCGAATCCTTGACCAGCTGAATCAGCTCGTCCGGCTCGTATTCCCGCAAGATCTTGGCCAGCGCCCGGTAGCCGCCAGTCGCTTCGTAGGCCTCGATTCGATGGCCGTCGGGGTTGTCGGTATTCTTGAGCAGGACTTTTTCGAACATGTCGGTGCACCGTCCCGGAATCGGATCCGAGGTTATTTCCTTTCCTCGCGCCCGAGTTCGTCGAGGACCTCGTCGATCCGCCCCTGGCTCAGGTATTCGTGGTAGGGGTCGTTGTTCACCTGCATGACCGGCGCTGTGTCGCAGGACCCCAGGCATTCCACGCTCGACAGCGTGAAGCGCCCATCGGGTGTCGTGTCGCCGCAGGCGATCCCTAGTTTTTTTTCCAGGTGGGCGAGGAGGTCCTCGGCTTCGAGCAGGAGGCAGGATACGTTGGTACAAACCTGGATGTGATACTTCCCGACGGGGTCGGTGTGGTACATCGCGTAGAAGGTCGCGACTTCGAAAACCCAAATCTCGGGCACGTCGAGAATTTCCGCGACCTCCCGCATCACCTCTCCGGTGAGCTGGGCGTATTTTTCCTGGGCAAGAAAAAGGGAAGGCATGATCGCCGAGCGCCGGGTCGAGTATCGCTTGGCGATCTTTTCGATCCCTTCGCTCAGGTCCATAGGCACGACCTCGGTCTGCGTGGTCACTTGTCGACCTCGGCCATCACCGGATCGAGGCTTCCCAGCACCGCGATCACGTCGGCAAGATAATTCATGTTCGTGGTCCCAAACAGACCCTGAAGATTGACGAACGACGGGGCTCTCACTTTCATACGAAACGGTTTCGCGCTGCCGTCGCTGACGATGTAGAAGCCGAGTTCCCCTTTCGGGGCCTCGACGCAGGCGTAGACCTCGCCCTTGGGGACCTTGAAGCCGTACGCGGACAGCTCGAAGTGATAGATTTGGGTCTCCATCGAGCGCCGCAGCAATTCCTTGTCCACCGGGAACTTGATTCCCGCCAGATCGACCATGAAAGGTCCGTCCGGCATCTCCGCCATGCACTGCTCGATGATCCGCACGCTTTCCTTCATTTCGTCGACGCGGCACTGCCAACGGTCATAGCAGTCGCCGTTTTCCCGGACGATCACGTTGAAGTCCAGACGGTCGTAGATTTCGTACGGTTCGTCCCGGCGGATGTCCCAGTCCACCCCCGAGGCCCGCAGGTTGGGTCCGCTCAGCCCGAGGTCGATCGCGTCCTCGGCGGCGATTGTGCCGACACCCTTCGTCCGCCGCAAATAAACCCGATTCTTGCCGAGAAGACGTTCGTAATCCGTGATGCGCTTGGAAAATATTTCGCAGAATTCGTTGATCTTTTCGGTGAAACCCTCGGGCAGGTCCTCGCGCACGCCGCCGACCCGGCAGTAGGAAGTGTGCATCCGCACCCCGCAGATCATCTCCAAAAGGTCCATGACCATCTCCCGCTCCCGCATCGTGTATAGGAGTGCGGTCATGGCACCCAGGTCCATCGGCAGGGCGCCGGTAATGAGAAGATGGCCGGAGATGCGCGCGAGTTCCGCCATCATCACCCGGATGTACTGGGCCCGCTCCGGCACCTCGATGCCGAGAAGGCGTTCGACTCCGAGGGCGAAGGCAAGGTTGGTCGACGGGGGGCAGAGATAATCGAGCCGATCCGTGAGGGGAAAAATCTGGGTGTAGGTAAAGTTTTCCGCGAGCTTTTCCGTACCCCGGTGCAAATAACCGATGATGGGATCTACCCGGTGGACGTACTCGCCGTCCAATTCAAGGACAAGCCTAAGAACCCCATGGGTGCTCGGGTGCTGGGGACCCAGGTTCAGGAGGACTTCCCGACTGTTCTTGCCGGCGGCCTCTTGCTCGTTGAGTACGGTGACTTCCGTCATCCCGCTCGCCCGATCGCATGGGGCCGGGCCCGTCGCGGCTCAGCCATCGCCGCCAGCGGTCGGGCCCGGCGGCGCCGTTTCCTCGCCGAACGGATTTAAGGCATCCTTGTACCCCCGCAAGGGAAAATCCTTGCGCATGGGAAATCCGTCGAACTCCTCCCACATGTAAATCCGCCGCAGATCGGGGTGTCCGTCGAAAACGATTCCGTACATGTCGTAGGTCTCGCGTTCGTGCCAATTGGCGGTTCTCCAGACGCCCACGACGGATGGAATTCTCGCCACGTCGCCGATCCGGCATTTGATCCGCAGCCGCCAATTGAAGGGGACGGAGTAAAGGTGATAGACGACCTCGAATCGGTCCTTTTCCGGGTAGTAATCGACGCCGCAAATGTCCGACAAAAAATCGAATCGAAGTTTGGGATCATCCTTGAGGAAGCGACACAATTCGACGACATGTTCGGGATCGACCAGGACGACCCGCATCCCGTGGGAGAGTCCTCCGTCGCGTACCCGCTCGCCGAAACGACGCTTGATTTTCTTGTCGATTGCCGGCTCGCCCACCTCTATTCGGCCCCGGCGTGTTCTGGAACGCTCTTTCTCAGGACCTTGGATCCCTGGATCTTCTCCTGCAGCAGGAGGACGCCGTGCATGAGCGCCTCGGGCCTCGGCGGACAACCGGGAACGTGCACGTCCACGGGTACGATCAACTCCGATCCCTGAACCACGGCGTAGGTGTTGTAAACGCCACCGGAAATCGCGCAGGTACCCATGGCGATGACCCACCTGGGTTCGGGCATCTGGTCGTAGAGGCGGACGACGATGGGGGCGAATTTCTTGGTCACCGTGCCGGCGATGATCATCAGGTCGGACTGCCTCGGCGAAGGCCGGAAGACGACGCCGAAACGGTCGAGGTCGTAACGGGAACAGCCGGCCGAGATCATTTCGATGGCGCAGCAGGCGATGCCGAAGGTTTCGGGCCACAGCGCGGACTTGCGGCTCCAATTGATGATCTTGTCGGTGGAGCTGAAGAACACGTTGTCGCGGAAGCGATTCTCTAGGATTCCCAATCTAGCGCCCCCTTGGCCCAGGCGTAGGCGAAGCCCACGAGTAGGAGGAAAATGAATACGAACATTTCGATGTATCCGAAGAAACCGATCTCCTTGAGAACCACGGCCCAGGGAAACAGGAACATGGTTTCGACATCGAAAATCACGAACAGGATGGCGATCACGAAGTAGTGGACCTTGAACAGCCCCCCCGACGCTTCTCCGACATTGTCGACGCCGCACTCGTAGGGCCGGTTCTTATCCGGATAAGGATTGTGCGGTCGCACCAGCGACGAAACGAAAAGAATGAAGACGCCCAATCCGCAGACCGCCCCCACCATCAGGAATACAGGAAGATAATCAAGGGGCATCTACGTCGGACCGCCTCTCGTCGGAAAGTTGCATTCTCGTCGTTGCCGGATAGGGTTGGTGCAGCTGACGATTCAGGTTCAAGTTCTCTGTTACCTAGAATATTGGATTCTTGAGCGCCAATTTTCAACCCATGCCGTGGAAAACCGAGATCTGGGCCAAGTCGAGAAACCAGGCTGGAAGGAGGCCGATTCCCACCGTTCCCACCCCTGTGATCACCAACGCCAATCCCAGGGACGGTGTGAGCACCGGTTTAAGAACGCGCGTCGGCTCCTTCATGTACATCAACATCACGATGCGGATGTAGAAATAGGCGGCCACGGCGCTCAGCAGCACGGCGATCACCGCGAGCGCCACACGGTCCTGCTCGACCAGCGCCGCGAGGACGTAGAACTTGGCGAAAAAGCCCGCCGTCGGTGGGATACCGGCCAGCGAGAAGAGAAAAATCAACATCAAGAGGGCCAACCCCCGGTGGGTCTTGGCGAATCCGGCGTAATCCTCGATCATCTCTCCCTTGATGTCGCCGCGCCGCATCATGACGACGGTGGTGAATATTCCGAAGTTCATGAAGGCATAGATCAGCAAATAGAGCATGACGCTGGCGATCCCGTCGCGCCCCCCGGCGACGACACCCAGGAGCACGAATCCGGCGTGGGCGATGCTCGAATAGGCCAGCAACCGCTTGATGTTGGTTTGAACAAGGGCGACGAAACTGCCGAGCGCGATCGTCAACACCGCGATTACGGCGACGACGACGAGCCAGACCTCGGCCACGGGGGCGAGGGCGTCGAGGAAGATGCGCAGAACGATGGCGAAGGCGGCGGCCTTCGGCCCCACCGACATGAAGGCGGTGATGGTCGTCGGAGCGCCTTCGTAGACGTCGGGGACCCACATGTGGAAGGGGACCGCGCCGACCTTGAAAACCAACCCCGTGACCAGGAAGATCGTGGCCATGACGAGCATCGGGTCGGTCGCGTCGACCTGCGCCAGGGCCGCCGCGATTCCGGCCAACTGAGTCGTGCCCGTGAGGCCGTAAATCAGGGAAAGGCCGTAAAGAAAGATGCCCGAGGAAACGGCGCCGAGGATCACGTACTTCAGGGCCGCCTCGTTCGAGCGCGGGTCCTGGCGAAGAAACCCGACGAGCACGTAAATCGCCAACGCCTGCAGCTCGAGGCCGAGATAGATGATCAGAAGATCGAGGCCCGAGGCCATGATCATCATGCCGGCCAGGGCGAAGAGCAGGAGGACGTAGTATTCGCCGCGGGCGATGCTCTCCTCGGTCAGGTATCGGTGGGACATCAGCAGCGCGAGGCCGGTGGCCAGATAGAAGACCGTCTTGAAAAAAATCGCGAACTCGTCGAGGACGAACATACCTCCGTAGACTGGTAGCGGCTCTCCCGCGAGGAGGAAGGTCGCGGCGGCGGCGGCGGCGATCACCGCGAGCGACGCCGCGACCAGGACGGGGCCGTGCCGCTTTTCGACAAACAAAGCGACCAGCAAGAGCACACAGGCGCCCAGGATAACGATGATCTCCGGGCCGCTGGCGATGACCGACACGCGGATGGCGTTTATGTCCATCGGCATCTCCCGGCGGCGGCCCTAACCCTGCGCTTGCACGAGCAGGTGCGCGACCGACACGCGCATGATGTCGAGAAACGGTTTCGGGTAAAATCCGACCCAGAAGACGAAGATCACCAGGGGCAAGGACGCCGCCATCTCGCGCCGGTTGATGTCCCAGAAGCGCCGCCCCTTCATGACCACCGCCGGCCCCAGGGCCACCTTGCGGTAAAGACCGAGCAGATAGGCCGCGCCGAGCATCGCCCCGACCACGGCGATGGCGGCGATGGCCTTGTTGTGCCCGAAAGCACCCGCGAGCACCAAGAGCTCGCCGACGAACGCATTGGTGCCCGGCACCGCCATCGACGACAGGGTGAACACCCCGAGCAACACGCAGTACACCGGCACGATCTTCATCAGTCCACCGTAATCGGCGATGCGCCGGGTGTGGGAACGCTCGTAGATCAGGCCGATGAACAGAAACAGGGCGCCCGTCGTGATGCCGTGATTGAACATCTGAAGCAGGCCCCCTTCCAGCCCCATGGTATTGAAGGTGAACAGCCCCAGGGTGACGAATCCCATGTGGCTGACGCTCGAATAGGCGATCAGCTTTTTCATGTCGTCCTGGGCCAGCGCCAGAAAGCCGCCATAGACGATCGCCACCACGGACAGGATCAGGATCAGTGGCGTGAAGTACTGCGACGCTTCGGGCAACATGGGCAGGGAAAAACGCAGGAACCCATAGGCCCCCATCTTGAGCAACACCCCGGCCAGAATGATGCTGCCGGCCGTCGGCGCCTGGACGTGCGCGTCCGGCAGCCAGGTGTGAAACGGCACCATGGGCACCTTCACCGCGAAGGCGGCCAAGAAGGCCAGAAACACCCACGCCTGAACGGCGAAGGAATAGTCCTGTTCCATGAGGGTCAGGATGTCGAAGGTCCCCGCCGTCCCATGGAAATACAGGACCAGGATACCAACCAGGAACAGCACGCTCCCCGCCAGGGTATAGAGGAAGAACTTGAACGCCGCGTAGACCCGGCCGTCGCCGCCCCAGACCCCGATGATGACGTACATGGGGATCAGCATCGCCTCCCAGAAGACGTAGAACAGGAACAAATCGAGGGCGCAGAAGACCCCGAGCATCAGGCACTGCATGATCAGGATGCTGATCATGAACTCCTTGACCTTGGTGGTGATCGCCTCCCACGAGGCGACGACGCTGATCCAACCCAACAGCGCGGTCAGGAACACGAACAGGAGGCTGATTCCATCGACACCCAGGTCAAAGGAAATTCCGAGCGCGGGCACCCAGGGAACGGTCTCGCGGAATTGCATCGCGTGGGTCGTCGTATCGAAGGCGAACATGAGCGGCAAGGTGAGCAGAAAGTCGGCCAGGGTAAAGGCAAGCGCCGTCCAACGCACCGTCGCGTCGTCCCGCAAAACGAGCACCACGGCGGCGCCGACGGCGGGTAGGAAGACGATCAGGCTCAGGATCGGTATGTTCGCCACGGCGCTCCCCGATTCCTAACCGGCCTGGACCACGGAATAGACGGCGATGGCCGCCAACACGCCGCCGATCATGGCGGCGGCGTAGTAGGTGACGACGCCCCCCTGCAGTCGCCGCATCGCCGAACCCCAGGCCAGGGCCGTCCTGGCGACGCCGTTGACGATGGCGTCCACCCCCTTCAGATCGGCGACCAGGCATTTCCGCGCGAAGAAATGGAGGGACTTCAGAATAACCGTGTCCGAGAGCGCGCTGACCATTTCCTCCCAGCGCGCCACCGGTTTCCTGGCGAACCACATGAACAGCCGCGCGCCCTTACGGTAAAACCAGTCGGTGTCGATGCTGATGGTCCGCTCGGGGTCGAGGGATTTCAGAAACAGCACGAAGCCCAACAGCGTGAACATCAGGATGCCGAGGCTTTCAGTGATGTGCGCGCCGGTATAGGGATCGAAGTCGACCGGGTGCGGCAAGCGAGCATAGAGCACGTCGGGAAACACTCCTAACACCCCGATGCCGATACACAGCGCCGCGGCCATGCCCATGGCGACGAGCATGTTGAGAGGCGGCTCCTTTGGACGCAATCCGCAGTCCTTGCCGAAGAACATATAGTAGGGAAGCTTCAACCCGGTGTGCAGGAAGGTCCCGGAAGAGGCCACCGTGAGCATCAAGACCACCACCGCGCGGTGGTCTCCGGCGGCGGCGGCAATCACCATCGACTTGCTGACGAAACCGCTGAAAAAGGGAAAGGCCGAGATGGCGAAGGCCCCGACCATGTAGAGGGCCACGGTCCAGGGCATGGTCCTGTAGAGTCCGCCCAGCTCGGTGAGCTTGCGCCGTCCGGTCATGAATATGACCGCGCCCGCCCCCATGAACAGTAGTCCCTTGTAGATGATGTGGGCGAATGCGTGGGAGGCGGCGCCGTTGACGGCCATCGCCGTGCCGATACCGACACCGGCCACCATGTAACCGACCTGGCTCACGATGTGATAGGCCAAAAGGCGCCGGCAATCGTTCTCCAACACCGCGTAAACGACGCCGTAAAGGGCCATCACGGCCCCCAGCCAGACCAGAATTTCGGTCCCCGGGAAGGCCCGAATCAGGACGTAGACCGCGGTCTTGGTCGTAAAGGCGCTGAGAAAAACGGCGCCGGTTACGGTCGCCTCGGGATAAGCGTCGGTGAGCCAGGCGTTCAGCGGCGGCACCGCCGCGTTGAGGAGGAATGAAATCAGGATCAAGGTGTAGGCGAGGCCGTCCGCCTCGGCCAGCGGACCGAACAGGAACGATCCGGTCTCCAAGCCGTGGAGCACGATCCCGCCGAACAGGAGAACGCCACCGGTGACGTGGACCATGAGGTAGCGGAACCCGGCCCGGATGGCCGTTTCCTCCGCCGCCGCGAAGATCAGATAGGCGGAGGCGAAAGCCATAATCTCCCAGGACACCAGGAGTGAAAACCAATCCCCGGCGAAGACGACGCCGAGGGCGCTGCCCACGTAGAGGAACGCCGCCACGTGCTGAGCTGGTTGTTGGACCTGGAGGGCGTAGACCGTGCCGATCAGGGACATGATGGTGAAGACCCAGGCGAACACTAAGCTGAGCTTGTCGACCTTGCCGACGAGGAGCGGAACGCCGGCGAATTCGAAGCCTCCATATTCGCCGGGGGTCATCGTCGCCACGGCGGCGATGGCGAGCAAGGGAATCAGGATCAGCCAGGCCTGGTGCCAACGCCCGCCGAGCCACGGAATCGGAAGGGCGCCGAACACGAACAGCAGCCCGGGATGGAGCCACTCAATCATAGTAGTCCTCGCGCCGCATGATGCGTCCCTGGTGGCCGAGAAACTTGCTGACGAAGATGATGGCGACGCAGGAAACGAATCCGAGCAACGCCGGCCAACCTGGAATGTGGTCCCAGAAGGTGTGGCCATGCTCCCTGGAAACCGCGAGATCGGCGGCGAAAACCAACAACAGGGTGGCCGCGAGCAGATAGCGCCGCTGTCTGGCGTGCCCGGCGTTGCCGAGGAAGCGGAGAATCCGTCGAATCAAGGCACCACTCCCCGGGCCAGAGTCAGGAAGTAATCGGGGAAGATCCCCATGACCAGGGACAACACGGCCGTGGCCACAAGAGGAATAGTGACCAGCGGAATCTCCCGCACCTCATCGGGCTTGATCCGGACGGCGCCGTCGCGCACGGCACCGGTGGTTTCCTTCTGGAAGAAGGCAATGTAGGTCACCGGCAGGAAGTAAGCGGCGTTAAGGACGGAGCTCACCAGTAGAACGGCGAGGAAGACGATTTCGTGGGCCTCCACCGAACCCAGCACCAGATACCATTTGCTGATGAATCCCCCCGCCGGCGGAATTCCGATCATGCCGAGCGAACCGATGAAAAAGGCCGCCATGGTCCACGGCAGCCGGCGCCCGA
Organism: Alphaproteobacteria bacterium; assembly: GCA_965218865.1. Lineage (GTDB taxonomy): Bacteria > Pseudomonadota > Alphaproteobacteria > JAAXGF01 > JAAXGF01 > CBDCME01. The sequence goes on along the minus strand of CBDCME010000037.1, from coordinate 13,022 downwards.
TCCCGGCAAGATCGCTGATGTTCCGGCGACGCGAGGCGCAATAAATGGAGCCGGCGCAAAAAAACAGGGTGATCTTCGACAACGCGTGGCCGGCGATATGAACGATGCCGCCGATGATCGTGTATGGGGTGAGCAGCACCGCTCCGAGGATGATGTACGACAGCTGGCTGACCGTGGAATAGGCGAGCCGCGCCTTGAGATCGTTCTGGGTCAGGGCGTAGACCGAGGCCGTGATGATCGTGAACGAGACCAGGTAGGCGGTGGCGACGCCGAGACCCAGCTCGTCCATCAACCGCACCCCCATGACGTTGAAAACGAGGCGCAGAACGCAGAAGACGCCCATCTTCACCACCGCCACCGCGTGCAGCAGGGCACTGACCGGCGTCGGCGCGACCATCGCGGCGGGCAGCCACGCGTGGAAGGGCATGATCGCGGCCTTGGCAAAACCCGCCAGGTAACAGAAATAGACTACACTCAGTAGCAGGGACGAGGCGGCGGTCCCGTCGAACAGGCCATGGGGCTTGAAATCGAGAGTCCCGGCCAACTGGTAAGTGAGCGCGAGAGCGGCCAGCAGAAAGGTCTTCGAGGCCCCGACCAAATACACCAAGTAGCGCCGGCCTCGGTACCAGGACTCGTCGTCCTCCTTGTGATAGACCAGCGGGTAGGTGACGAGGCTGAGGACCTCGTAGAAGATCACCAGGGTAAACAGGTTGGCGGCGAAGGCGCCGCCGATGGCCGCCGACAGGCTCACGGCGAAACAGGCGAAGAAACGCGTCTGCGCGTGTTCCTTCAAGCTTCGCATGTAGCCGATCGAATAAACCGCGGCGGCGATCCACAGCAGCGATGAAATCGTCGCGAACACCATCCCCAGCGAGTCCACCCGGAAGGCGAAATCGACCCTCGGCAAGATCGTGAACAGGGTCAACTCGATGGTCCCGCCGGCGAGCACGGTGGGCGCCATGGAGACGACGATAAGAAACTTGATGACAGCCGCGACCAGGGACACCGCGTCCCTGAGGTTGTCCCGGCCGTGGAAGCCCAGGATGGCCCCGGCGGCAATCAGAGATACGGCGATGGCGAGGAGGGGTCTGATCGAAGTGACGACTTCCAACCCTTATCCTTTCAGAATCGTGAGCTCGTCGACCTCGAGTGTGGCCTTGTTGCGAAACAGGGCGACCAGGATTCCGAGGGCAATGGCAACCTCGGACGCGGTAACCGCGATGACGAATATTGCGATGATCTGGCCGCGGAAATCGCCGAACACGTCGGCGAAGGCCAGCAGGTTGATGTTCACCGAGTTGAGCATCAGTTCCAGGGACATCAGCACGATGAGAACATTCCGCCGCAATAGAACGCCCGCCGCTCCGATAACGAACAGCGCCGCGCCGAGGCCGACGTACCACGATAGCGGGACCATCACCTGGGCTCGCTTTTCGCCAGAACGATCGCGCCCACCAGGGCGACCAGAAGAATGACGGAGGCGACCTCGAAGGGAAGAAGGTAGTCGGAGAAGAGAGCCTTGCTCAATTCGGAAACAGTGCCCGGACTGCCGACGCCAGGGCTGGCGGAGAGCAGCATGACACGCTCGCTCACGAACAACATTGCCAACATCGTGGCGCCCAGAACCACCACGAAGGCAAGCATCGGCGCCCTTCCTTTTTCGACGAACCTATTGCGCGCCTGCTTGCGGACGTCGAGCATCATGATGACGAACAGGAATAGGACGATCACCGCGCCCACGTAAACGAAGATCTGGATGGCGGCGAGGAAGGGCGACCCCAGAAGAACGAAGATCGCGGCCACCTGAATGAAGCAAACGATGAGCGAAAGAGCGCTATGGATCGCGCTTTTTGCCATCACGACCATCAAGCCCGATCCGATCGCTACGGCGGCGAACAGAAGAAAAAAGGCCTTTTCCATGGAATATGCCCTTCAGGACATGCGGGCCCGAATGCCGGAATTTCGCCCGCGCAGGGTCTCGCACCACCGAGACGTCCCTGGGGCATGGATCATCCGCGCGGAAGTATATCATGATGAACAGCGCTGGGGCATGGATCATCCGCGCGGAAGTATATCAAGAAAAAGCCCCGCGGCCACCCGCTGAAACGGTTCGAACGCTTCTCGCGGCGAATCCGTCGGCACGGAGTCGGCCGTCGTTGAAACCGCCGGCTTGTACCCTAGTGCACCGGCGCATTCACTTCGTTCACGCCCCCGTGCACCAGGCCTTTGTCGATGCATCAACTTTCCAAACTTCGGCTGTCGCCTCCGTTTGGGTCGATGCACTAGGAGTGAACGCTGTAGTCCGACCCGGCAATGAAGTCGCGCATGGACTTCTCCTGGCGGAGAACCTCGTCCAGGCGGTGCTTGAGCAGGTCGCCGCCGCTGACGACGCCCTTAATGGCACCGCCTTCCATGACCAGAATGTGGCGCGTCCCGGCGCTCGGTCATCAACGCCATCACCTTGGGCAGGGTATCGTGAAGCGCGCAGCTGACGACGTTCCGAGTCATGATATCCCGCACCAGCATCGTGACCGCGCCTTCCCCTTTGGCGCACACGGCATGGCAGACGTCGCGTTCGGAAATCGTCCCGATGACTTCCCCCTTCGGATCACCGGACAATGGCGAATCCGATCTTCCGCTCCCCGAAAATCCTGACGACGCCCCGCACCGTTTCGTCGGGGACGACGGAAAAGACATCGAAGCCCTTCATTCTCAATATTTCTCTTACAAACATAGCTCTTTCCCAGGAGACAAATTTATACGCCCCCAAAAAATCGCCGTTGGCGAACCCGAGGATGGCTTGCATGGGGCCGTGAATTTGGTCATGCGAACGCCCCCCCGACTCACCCGATCGTCACCGCCGAATCCGGCGCCACCAGTCGTATCCATCCGCCTTTCCCGATTCGACTGCGCGAATGCCGCCTTCGGTCGTCAACTTCGCGCCGACGACTTGTCCGCCCCTCTCGGCCTTTCCCGGAATACCCCTGAGGGTGTCCCTTCCCACGACCAGTGCCTTCGAATCGAAACTCGAGAATTCGTACACACGGCCCAGGGCGATGGCGTCGGCCGGGCATGCGTCCTCGCACAGACCACAGAATAGGCATCTGGCGAGGTCGATGTCGAAAACCTTGGGACGGCGGTTTCCCTTTTCATCCTCGTAGGGCACAACCGTGATGCAATCGCAAGGACAGATCTTGGCGCACAGCTCGCAGCCGACGCAATTCAGATCGCCGTCCTCGCCGGTTTTGAGGAAATGGTGTCCACGGTAACGTGGATAAGGCACCCAGGTTTCATTGTCCGGATACCGCTGCGTGACCGTTCGCGAGAACATATAGCTCAGGGTCAGTGACAGGCCTTGCACCAAATCTAGGAAGAAGGCCCACCCGATCCACCGCGCCATTTTTTCCAGAACCTTCGCCATGGTCTCGTTTTTATCTTATTTTGGTCCACTTTTTCAAGACACGAAGATTCCGCTGATCAGGATGTTCGCGAGCGACAACGGCAGCAAGGACCTTCCACCCGATGCTCATCAACTGGTCGTAACGATAGCGTGGAAAGGTGAATCGGAACCACATGAATACCCAGATGAAAAAGCCGACCTTGAGCAAAAACCAGACGGTGCCCGGGAGGAAAAACAAGCCGCCGTTCCAACCGCCGAAAAAGAGGATTACGGTGAGCATCGACAATATCACCACGACCAGGTACTCGCTGATCATGAAGAAGGAAAACCGCATGCCGCTGTATTCGGTGTGGTATCCGGCGCCCAGATCCCCCTCCGCCTCCGCCAAATCGAACGGAATTCTCTGAGCCTCGGCGAGGCCGGCGACAAAAAAGACGAAAAAGCCGAGCGGCTGGTAGACGACGTTCCAGATCCCCTCCTGGGCCTGGACGATGTCCAGGAGACTCATGGATTGGGCGAGCATCAGCACCCCGATGACCGAGAATCCCATGGGAATTTCGTAGCTGATCATTTGGGCGCAGGTTCGCAGGCTTCCGAGGACGGCGTACTTGCTGTTGGAAGCCCAGCCGGCAACGATAACCCCGAAGACCTCGATCCCCGCCACCGCGAGAATGTAGAGTAGTCCGACGTTCATGTCGGAAAGATAGAGGGTGACCTCGTGGCCCAGGATCGAGACGCTGTCGCCGAACGGTATCGCCACGAAGACGGCGAAAGGCGGAACCAGGGAGATGAACGGTGCCAGCTTGAAAAGCAGCCGGTCGGCCTCCGTTGGAACGTGGTCCTCCTTGGTCAAGAGTTTGATTCCGTCGGCCAAGGGTTGCAGCACTCCGTGCCAGCCCACCCGCATGGGACCGAGCCGCTGCTGAATGTGGCCCGCGATCTTGCGCTCGATCCAAGTCAGCGGAATCGGTAGGAAAAGAAGAACCGCGATGATCACGGCCATCTTGCCCACCATCAGTACCACCGGAAGATATTCTTCCATCACCACCTCATGCCGGGCCCGGGAATTGCACCGCGGATTCCAGCCTTTATCGCGGCAGCCGAATGGCCTGGCGCGAAAAGGATTTTCGCGGGCGATCGGCCGTACAAAAACGCCGGCGGCCGTTCAGGAACGGACAGCGGTCAATCAGTGGTGTCGCCGGTGCCGGAAGCGGCCGGAATCAAGCGTTGGAAGTGAGGCGAGAGTTTCGGCTTTTCCGCGTCCGGTTCCGTCACCCCAGCTAAATCCTTCGCAAGACGCTTCTTGTACTCGAGATCCATCTGGCGCGCGATCTGGACTCTTTGGGCCTGGGGTGAACCGCCTCCGTGGATCGATTCGGTGAGGTAGCCGACGGCGTTGCGCCCGAGGGTCATGTTTTCGATAAGCCTCAGGATGCGGATGCGGTTTTTCGGGGTCACGCCCGGACGGCCCTTCAGGAATTTTTCCAGGATGGGTCCGGTCTCGGGAGAGTCGAGTTCCTTCTCGGAGGGACAGGTACCGACCAGGCCGCCCGCAAGATCCTGGGCTAGGCGCGCGAGCTCGAAGGGAAAGCGCGTCACGTTCTGTTTGCAGACGTTGGCCAGCATCTCGTTGTTCTGATAGTTGCCCGCGTTGGTCTGGAAGGACTCGTGGGAGGAGGCGATTCCGGCGCCGTAGATCGACTCGTTGAGATGGGTCATCTCGACGAGCTTATCGCGGATATGGGAAGCGTTCTGCACGCCATTGTAGTCCGCGACGGTCGCCGCGGCGCCGATGATGACGTCGCCGAGGCCGGTCTTGCAGACGTAGCTGCGCCGGTGGTAGGTGGTGAAACGCTCGACGAGCTCGGAGCAGAACTCGGTCTCTCCGTCCATGTAGACCCGCCCCCAGGGGACAAACACGTCGTCGATGATGATCATGGCTTCCTGACCGCTGTACTGAGCGTTGCCCTGATCGATGTCTCCCCCTTCCATGCTCCGGGTGTCGCACGATTGGCGGCCGTAAATGTAGGTCAGGCCGGGGTCCTCGACGGGGATAGCGCAGACCACCGCGTAATCACGGTCCTCGGGCCGCATGCGCATCGTCGGCATGATGATGATCCAATGGGAATTGACGCAACCGGTTTGATGCGCCTTGGCCCCGCGCACGACCACGCCGTCCTCGCGGCGCTCGACCACATGGAGGAACAGACCGGGGTCTTCCTGCTCAGTCGGTGGCTTGCTGCGGTCGCCCTTGGGATCGGTCATGGCGCCACCGATAACGAGGTTTTGTTCCTGTACCTCGCGGATGAAATTCTTGAACCTATCGTGGTACGAAGTGCCGCATTTCCGATCCATATCGTAAGTCAGGGAATAAAGCGAATTGAGCGCGTCCATGCCGACGCAGCGTTGGAAGCAGGTGCCCGTAAGCTGGCCGAGCCGGCGCTGCATCCGGTTCTGCATGACGACGTCGTCGACGCTTTCCGTAATATGGAGGAACCGGTTGACTTTTTTCCCGCTGATCGACGACTCAACCATGGCGAGGTCGGGTTTCTCGACCGCGAGGTCGTAGGTCCTGGCGACGGCGTTGATAGACGGCCGAATCACGGGGTGATCGACGGGCTCGCATACCTGCTTGCCGAAAAGAAAAACTTTCAAATTGCGTCCGCGCAAACTCTCGATATAGTCCGCGCCGTTCTTGATCGGTTTTACGCCCCAACTCTTTTTCCCGGCCCGTCTCCGGTAGCTTCTCGTTGATTCTCTCTATTCGAGACGGACGGCTTGGCGCCGCCGGATGATTGATTTTCATCTATGAAGTCGTATTCCTTCTCGAGCTCCATATCGCCCCTTCCTATATTGATCTGGTCGAGTATCCCCCGTTCGGTCTTACCAATCCGTCAATCGTACCACGCGACCGGACGGAAAATAAGAGGTTTGGTTCGATGCCCCGCGAAATCGGGCTCCGGGCGGCTCTTTCGAATGGTAGAATTTTCCTGAGGCCGAAATTATTCGAAAATCCCGACCGTCGCGACCGCACACTCAACCCCCGGCGAACAGATCAAACGAGTCCCGGGAGCCAATCCGCCAAACCCATGGATCGAAACAATATTACTCAATTTAACGCCGCTCGTCAATGTGACGGCGGGGATCAACGGGCCACGCCGCATTCGTCATCGCGAAGACACCAGTCTGCGGACCAGCGCTTCAGCCTAACCTGGGCGTCCTTGCTGGCGGGCTGAATCTTCCCCCCCTTGGTTGTGATGAGTTTCATCTGGCGCAGGCTCGCGAGCGCGGAATCGAGATCGGTCAGCGGAACCTTCAGAGCCACCAAAAGGGCTTTCCGGCTGAACGGCTCGTCGGCCACCCGGCAGGCGATCTGGCGCATGATCGGCGACTGATTCACTTGCACGCCCATCCATACGAGTTTCAAGACTTCGTAGAGTTCATCCTCGGATAGAGGACGTTTCCACCAGGCTTTTTTATCATCGGATACGGCCCCAGCTTCGCCCACGAACATCGCCATCGCAACGAGCCAAACGGCGAAAATCGAACGGATCACCTTGGCCGTCCCGGGCGGCGTCCATGCATGAGCGTGTCCCCGAAGGTCGGTGATCCCCGCCACTTGCGGAACCGAGCTCATCCTCGGTCCCTGTCGACCGTCATTCGCGCCGGCGGGAAATAGGTAAACTGTCCCCTTATTGTCCCCGTATTTAGTTCTTCATGGGCTTAGGGTCCGGGCGACGCGAAATCCGCCGCCGGTGTACTGGCGCGAGGTGAAGAACCTGTACCGCAGCGCGGATCGAAAGTACTTTGGCGCGTAATACCAGGTGCCGCCGCGCAAACCACGGCGCGAACAATCCCCGGTCGTCCAAGCCGAGCCGTTCGATGGCGCTCCCGTGTACGAATCGTTCCAGCAATCCTCGACCCATTCCCAAACGTTTCCCAGCACGTCATGCAAACCGAACCCGTTGGCCTGATAACTTCCGACCGGCGCCGTCTGACCATAGCCATCACGACAATCATGAGGCTCCCACGAAATTTCGTTTTCCGATTTACTGATCTGGTCGTGCACGTTGGCGTAGTTACAAGCCTCGCCCGAATTGTTTTCCCAATACCGAGCAGTCGTCGATTTTGCCCGTGCCGCATACTCCCATCCCGCCTCGCTCGGCAAGCGATAATCCTTTCCGGTCTCCTGGATCAGCCAGCGAACGTACGCCTTGGGGTCGGCCCAGTTGACGCAGACGATCGGATGGGAATCGCTCTGCGCGAACCCGGGGTCGCGCCAATCCCGCGCCGAGTCCACGAACCACTCCCTGTCGAAAACCCAACAGCCATCGCTCGTCTCATGGCCGCTGGCGCCCACGAAGGCCGCGAACTCCCCTCGCGAAACCTCGTTCTTCCCCATGGCGAAGGGCCGGGGAATCCGGACCTTGTGCACGGGCCTTTCCCAACTCGCGAATCCCTCCGAAACGCGTTCCCGTTCGGTCTCGCTCATCGCTGCCCCCATCGAGAAGCTGCCGGCCGGAATCACGACTATCTCCGGGCAATCGGGGCAGTCGCGAAAAGTGTCACCCGCCTTTTTCGGCTCCGTATAAATCCCCACCGCCGGCTGCGCCGGACTCGTGGGTGCCGGCGAGGGAGGGACTTTCACCGCCGCGTATCGCTTGGCCCGAGCGCGGGCGAGCGACGCGAATCGGCCTTCGGGGAAGGTTTGCAGATACGCTTCGTAATCCGCCGCGTTCGCGCTGTTCTTGACCGAGTCCCAGAATGTCAACTCGACGGCGTGCGGATCGGCTCCCTGGGGTCTCGCCAGGGGCTCCACCAGAGGTTCATCGAGCAGTTTCGCGTAAACATAGGCCGTTTCGCCGTCCTCGCGCTCGACGCGATACCACTCGGCGTCCTTGACCTTGCCGGTCACGGTCACCGTCGTGCCTGGCGTTAGATAGCCGATCTTTTCGCTCTCGGCGGAAGGCCCCGCGCGCATGTTGGCGTTCTTCACGGCAACGAATTCGATGTCCATCGGCGCCACCGCGATCCGCGGCGGCAGGGCAACTTGCTTCGCCTCCTTGAGGTCCTCCAGGCGGCTCCTCGCGAGCGAGGCAAAGGCGCCAGCGGGAAATTGAGCGAGATAGGCCTCGAAATCTCGCGCCTTTCGACTGTCCTTGATCGACTCCCAAAACGTCAACTCCAACGCCCTTTCGTCGAAGACCGAATGTTCCGGCGGTGGGGCCTCGCCGGGAATCGCCACGGTCCCCTTGACGTCGATATTCACGGGGATGAAAAGAAATTCTCCGTCTTCATGCCCGGCTCCGCGTATGGCGGCGTATTGAGGCGTTTGAGGCGAATCCAGCACCACCTGTCCGCGCACGCGCTCGAACAGTTCCTGTCCTTCGAGCACGTCGCCGTTTTCTCGCAGTGCTTCGAGGAACGCCTTGGCGAACACCGAGTGACCACCGCCGCCCTTGTCGAGCACTGGCTCGAGTCCCCCCGACGTGAGCGCCGTGCGGGATCTCTTCACCGCGACCCTCTTCAACCATGCCAGCCGCTTCGTGCCGACCGTCAGCTCGGCGTTCGTTGACCATGTCAAGCTGCCTGAAAAACAAGAATCGGCGACCACGAGCACATGTTTGGTGGTCATTGCCTTCAGCACGTCCGTGATGGTGGCGATGGAAATCCATTCCGCCAGATTGTCCTCCTCGGCGTTGACCGGGAGCCAATAGCCACGCCCCGATCCCCGGTCGAGATTTCCGTGGCCCGCGTAATAAATCAGCAATTTGTCCGAATTTACGAGGTCAGCCCGGAGGTCGTTCAGCGCCGATACGATGTCGTGCCGCGTGGCATCGATGAGGGTTCTGACCGTATAGCCATAATTTTCGCTCAAAATCTTGGATATGGATTCGGCGTCCGCCACCGCGCTCTCCAGGTCCTCGAGGTGTTCATAGTCGTTATTGCCGATCACCAACGCGTAGTAATTCCCCACCACGTCGGCGATCGCCACGGCGGCATGAATGGTACGGCGGACATAGACGCGCCGTTGGTCGAGGACGTTGCCGTCGGCGTCCTTGGCGACCAAGGTGATCGTGCTTTTGCCGAGGGGAACCGCGCGGCGCAGCCCGAAAGATCCGTCGTCGCCCACGCTAACGGATTCGTCGCCCGCGGTCAGAGTCACCCCGCCCAGCGCCGTTACGAAACCCGAAAATTCAACGCTCTCCTGATCGGTATCGACGCGCGCGGGCACCTGGATAATCGAATTGGTGGTTTGCGCCATTGCGGATTCCGCGCCGGCGGGCGCCGCCAACAGCATCAGTGATACGAGAGCTCGCGCGAATCGCCTCACCCGAAGCCTCCTTCCCCAGGCATTATAATCGGCCGGCACGGAAAACGGACAGATAATTGACCGTCGGGTGTCTCGGGTTCTGGCCGCGTTTAAAGGCAAATTCTTGGCACGGATCGGACTTCGTCTCCTTGGGTCGTCGCCGTCACGGAATATGATCGTCCCGCCCGTTACATCGGGCGCGATCACGTGACATCGGGCGCGACCACGTGATAGGTTGGCGGTCGAAATGGGAACGTCAAGGGGAAAACCAAGGCGAAAAGAAATTGCGACCGTTCGTTTCTTCCGCGACGAAAGTGGTTGGTCTCCGCCAGGGACCCTTGGAGACCGTTGGCGACATCTCCATCCGGGTGACCGGCCTTCGGCACTTGGTTTCCGACGGTAGGTCGGTCCGAAAATTCAATAACATCGAGTACGAAGCGCGGACCCGATGAAGAATTACTTTGCCCTTGCCCTTGCCTGGATTTTGGCCGCGGTGCCCGCGCGCGGCGAGGCGCCGCTTTCTCCTTTTGGCGGCGGCCTCGGATGCGGCTATTGCGTCGCGACGGAAGTCGACCGCCTGGTCGCCCTGCTGGGAGACCCGGTGCTGCGGGAATTGATCTGCCGCCTCTCCTCCGCGCGCTACACCCCGGATACTCTGGGTTTCGCGTTAGGCGTGCCGGAAGCGGGGATCATGCGGCGGATCAACACCTTGCGTGGCTGGGGATTGGCGCGCGCGATTCCGAACCAATGGGGGCGCACGATCATAGAGGCCGCTCCCGGAAACGGCGCCAATACGCTCCGGCGCTGGGCCTCGCGATATTGTCCCCACGGGGACGAATGCGGGCGACCGCTCATCGACCCACGCATCGACATGGATCGGCATGCGCAGAGGGCGATCGGGCTTTATTCCGGCTGGGTTCCGCCCCCCACGGGAGACGACCGGAGAGACGCGCCCCCTTTCGACCATGCGAGCGGCCGGAACAGCGGTGATGGTTCCCGGAAAACTCCTTGGGAGAAAATGAGCACCGAACGCGAGCGGATGGTGGCGCAAATTGTGGAAGACATGAAAACCACCGCCCCCCGCACGGGGCGCGCAAGTCTAAGTAACGCCGTTCTGAAGGCCTTGTCCAAAACGCCGCGTCATGAATTCGTCCCGCCCGAATTGCGTCATCGGGCATATGAAAACAACCCGCTTCCCATTGGCGACGATCAAACCATCTCACAACCGTATATCGTCGCCCTCATGACGGAGATTCTTGATCTGGAAGCGAACGACGTGGTCTTGGAAGTCGGCACCGGTTCTGGTTATCAGACGGCGATTCTCGCCTTCCTGGTGTCGAAGGTCTACACCATCGAAATCATCGATTCCCTGCACACTCAGGCGACCGAGCGTCTGAAACGCCTCGGATACCGAAACATCGAGACACGTCACCGAGACGGCTATATCGGCTGGCGCAAAAAGGGCCCGTTCGACGCCATCATCGTTACGGCGGCGGCGGATGAAATCCCGGAACTCCTTATTCGCCAGCTCGCGCCAGGAGGAAAAATGGCCATCGTTGTCGGCCAGGACCGAGACGTCCAAAAGCTCGTGCTGGTGGAAAAAAAGAGCGCGGCCAGTATCTTGAAGCGCAACATTCTCCCCGTTCGGTTCGTGCCCCTAAAGCACGACGATTGACCCGAACACGGAGACCCGGCGGCCGACCAAGAGCGCCAATTGCGCGCGCCAAGACGTCATCAACGAACCAAATGCGCGCTCCACGCCTTGCGCGTAATCATCCGCTAGAGTTTGGGCGGAGCGGGCGGGAAAGAATCAGTGTCTGTTCGAAAATGCGCGTCCGCGCATTTTTTGCGTCTGTTCCCCGCCCCCTCCCGGCCACCCACGCGAGGTTGCTGATATGGGTGGCCGGGAGAGGGCGGGGGCCGGCGCCGCGAGTTTTCGAACAGACTGTCAGACAAACGCGGATGATGATCCGGAACGCGTGGTTCCCTCGGATTGAACGGAACCACGCCCCCATTCGCCGGTGGGTAAGACCTATGTTGGTCGCGAGCAAAATTAGGCCGCGACAGTGTTCCCGGCGCCAGGCTTCCGAGTGATCGCCGCAACGCCGGTTTTCTCCGTTACGTATGTTCACCGCGTGGGTGATGTCCGATAAAAAAATCCTACCGTCGCCAAAGCGTCCCGACTGAGCCGCCGCGGTGACCGCCTGTATGGCATCGTCGATGGCAGAGTCCTCGACAACCGTTCTACGGTTGCCATGGGCACACTGTTGACGCCGTACTCGGCTGATCGAACGAATAATTTTCGCTCTCGGTCCTGGGCAAAACCCTCAACTTTGGCGATGATCAAGCCCTTCAGACCGATGTCTGTCAGGGATTCCTTGACCGCTTCCAATTTATCCGGCTGGATGATTACTTTCAGCTGCTTCATTGTATTTGTCCTTATATTAGAATGTCCTCAACGTCGTGAAAATTGAGATTTTCCAATGATGCGGAAAAGACCCCAACCCGTCATTCACCGACGTTTGGCGATGATTGTAGCAAATTACCAGTGGCCAATAAAATTCCGATTTTGCATTTCGGGTATGCAATTATTGCAATGCGGCCCACGAAGCGACAACAGCCAAATCCTAGGGCAACAAACCGAATACACTTACAGTCTGTTCGAAAACTCGCGGCGCCGGCCCCCGCCCCCTCCCGGCCACCCACATACTCTCGTGGGTGGCCGGGAGGGGGCGGGGGACAGACGCAAAAAATGAGCGGACGCGCATTTTCGAACAGACACGCTCATATCACCCGATTCGAGCGCTCGGACGGGGGCAATAGGATTAAATTTGCCGACAGCAGTAAAAATTCGTAATATCTGAAGACATATTTGAGTTTGTTTCGGGAATTTCGTTAACTGATTGCATCCACCCATAAAGATTGAGAATCGAACGTGTCGGATAATCCAACGGTCACGATAATAGTTTCGCCGCGGGAGCGTTTCGAAATGGCGCCCCGCGCCTTGGACTCATTGCTCCAAAACACCGAATACCCGTACGCGCTCGTGTACGTCGATGGCAGATCTCCGCCCCACATCAATAATTATATTCGCGAAAAGGCGGAGGAGTTTGGATTTCAGGTCGTCCGGTCGGAGAATTACCTGCTTCCCAACGAAGCGCGCAACATGGCTTTGCGTTTGGCGCGGACAAAATATGTCGCGTTCGTCGACAATGACGTCGAAGTCGCGCCCTGTTGGCTGCGCGCGCTGATCGACTGCGCCGAGGAAACCGGCGCGGACCTCGTGACCCCCGTGATTTGTCTCGGCAA
>CBDCME010000036.1:0-25289 GCA_965218865.1 Alphaproteobacteria bacterium | reverse complement strand
GCCCGGTACGAGGTTCCAGCCACATCCCGGAGGCGAGGAAATCCTGGTGCTCGACGGCGTCCTCGAGGACGAGCACGGCCGCTATCCGAAAGGAACCTGGATCCGAAACCCCGCCGGAAGCGTCCATGCACCCGTCGGTACGGAGGGCGGCACGATGTACCTGAAGACAGGACACCTACACCAGGAAAGATCCACCGGCCCGTCGTTTGCCGACGTGGCCCATTGATCCCCGCGACGTTCCGCTTGCCTTTCCTTCCTCGGCCCCTATCAATAGATAGACGATAACGTGTTATTGGAGGCGATGATGGGGTGGCCGACGGGCAAGGCGAAGGAAGTCCTCGACGCGGCGGAGGGATTCGCCCGGACCCAGGGGTTCAACGGCTTCAGTTTCCGCGATCTCGCGGCGCGGGTCGGCATCAAGAGCGCCAGCGTCCACTATCATTTCCCGACCAAGGGCGCCCTCGGCGCGGCCCTGGCGCGGCGCTACACCGACCGCTTTCTCGCCGCGGTCGGCGATCCGACGGACCCAAGGACCGCACCCGCTGCCTTGCTCGAAAGCTATGTTGGCGGCTTCCGCCGGGCCCTCGTCGAGGATGGCCAGATGTGCCTGTGCGGCATGCTGGGCGCCGAAATCGACTCGCTCCCGGCGGCCGTCGCGGACGAGGCCAGGATCTTTTTCGAGCGCAACATCGACTGGCTCGAGGCCGTGTTTTCGCGCCTCGACGAGCCCTCGGCCCCCGGCTCCACCCAAGCGCGCCGCCGGGCCCTTGCCACCCTCGCCACCCTCGAAGGCGCCATGATCATCGCCCGCACCCTCGAGCGCCCGGACATCTTCGACGAGATCGTCTCCGCCGTGACGCCCGAAGGTTAAAATCAATGCTGGCCGAGGGCCCGGCCCGATCCATGGATGGATGGGCGGCAAGACGATTCCCTATCGATTGCCGTTGGCAATTGGCCAATAGACTCACCGGAAGCCTGCCGCGCCAAAGCCAACTCGACTTTGCAAATTCATCCAGACTTGGGCGCCCGTTCCGAAATAGTCACCGAGCCGCAGGGCTGTATCACCCGTAATTTTGCGTTTCACGGCGATGATCTGAGTGACCCGGTTCGAAGGCAGTTTTATCGACTTGGCAAGATGTGTCGGCAATATGCCGCGTGTTTCCAGATCCTCCTTGAGAAAATCACCTGGGCGAATCGGCGGTAGCTTCAACATGGCCATTTTTGTATTTGTTCTCGGTGATAATCCACGATCTCTGGGGCCTGTTGCGTCATCAGGCCATTCAAAACAGATGCGCCAGTTGACGCGCACGCTATATTGGTTTTTCCGGTCCCCTGATAAAGTTTCCAACCGACTGCTACGTTAATTCCGTTACGGCTCTAATCTCGCCCAACGAATCCCATTCATCTCTTTCAGTCTGTTCGAAAACTCGCGGCGCCGGCCCCCTCCCCCTCCCGGCCACCCATATCAGCAACCTCTCGTGGGTGGCCGGGAGGGACAGACGCAAAAAATGCGCGGATGCGCATTTTCGAACGGACACTTTGCCGGGCGGGCCTCAAAGAAAGTTTCGGGGAAACCACGGTAGGTCGGCCTCAGCAGCAAGGGGATCCGCCGTTGCCACGGCTCGGGGCGCTCGCGGGTTTGCCCCGCTTGGTGATAGCCGGCGGCCGCACGGCCGGTCCCGAACAGTCGAAAGTTTCGTTCCCAGCGACGTCCTCGCCCGGCGAGACGGCGATGATTGCCTCGCCGTAGGGTGCCTTGGTCATGATCGCGAAGGTCTTGGCGCAGACCGCCATGCGCTGTCCGCGAACGTAGACGTGGCCGTCGTCGTCCTTGACCTGCTTCCACGGTCCCTTGTAGATGACGGCCTGATTCTTCTCGAGGCACGGCCCTTCCTTGCCCTTCGCCGCGGTGAACGTGGCCGAGCGGTATTCGATATCCTCGACCACGCGCCAGGGCGCCCGCTCGTAGGCGGCGATCTCGATGCCGTGGAATCCCGTTTCCTCCAACAGGCGCAAGAATTCGTATTCCTGCAAGGCGCCGCTGAGACAACCGGACCACAATTCGGCGTCGTCCTTGAAGTGCGCCGGGCTGGCTTCGTCGGAGACGATGTCGGAAACGGCGATCCGGCCTCCGACCCGCAATACCCGGTACATCTCCTCGAAAAGCGCCTTCTTGTCGTGGTCCGGCACGAGATTGAGGACGCAGTTGCTGATGATCAAGTCGATGGAATCGGATTCGACGAGCGGCTGTTCGCGCCTGATTCGGTCCAGAAAGTCCTCGAACCGCTTGTAGTCGGAAGCCGATTCGAGGGGGGTTCCTTGCAGATACGCGTCGACGAGGTCGAGGTCGGTGCGCAAATCCTGGATGTGTCCGTGGCGAATTTCGACGTTGTCGTAACCGATATTCTCGCTCACCGCGGCTCGGCTGGCGCGCGCGAGCGCGAGCATCTCGTCGGTCATGTCGACCCCGATGACGCGGCCGGCGGGGCCGGCGATCTGGGCGGCGATGAAACACGCCTTGCCGGCGCCGGCGCCGAGATCGAGCACCGTATCGCCCTCGCGGACGTGGCGCGACGGATCGCCGCAGCCGTAATCACGTTCGATCACGGCCTCCGGGATCGCCTTGAGATAAGCAGGGTCGTAGCTCACCGGGCAGCAGAGGCTTTCCTGGCGGGCTTGGGCGGCGGCGGCGTAACGTTCCTTGACGGATTGCATGATCGCTCCCTTCGATTTGGCGGCTCGTCCCGAGATCCCCGCCGTATCCTATCTCAAGCACGGGCGCCAAGCCAAGGAGAGCGGGAACAATTTTTAGTCGCGGTTGAGGGTTCGGGATGAGTGGGATCGTGCTCGGTGCACGGGGTTCGGGGAGCCCCGAGCTTGCCTCGACGACGTCATGGGGACTGCTCGAAGCCACCGGACGGCGTTTTCGGATTCGACAGGCACACCGGTCCGCCCGCGCCGCTCGGCGGCACGTCCCGGTCCGGGGGAGAGGCGTGCTGTCTCAGGCGATGGGCGCGGTCATGATCGCGTCGAGGGCCTCCTGCGCCCGGGCGGCATAGTGCCGGTTGGCCTCGGGCAGATAACGGAAGCGTCCGTCGCAGCGCACGATGGCGATGGCCGCGTTGGTCAAGCAGGCGAGATTTCTGGGCAGGTGACGCACGTAGGCCCGGCATCGGTCTTCGTCGTAGGTGAAGTCGCGCACGTAGTGCAGGCGGTTCTCGATATGCCAGTGGTTGCGCACCAGTTCGAGCAACTCCTCGGGTCCGGCGCGCTCTGCGCCGAGCGAGGTGAGGCTCCAGGTCACCTCGATGCTGCGCTTGCCGGTCTTGAGGATCTCGCGTTCGCGCTCGATGCGCATGGCCTGGCGTCGCCCGTGGAGGTTGGCGTAGCCGTCCCACTCGGCAGCGGAGAGGTCGACGACGGCGCAGCGTCGGCGCTCGATGCGGCCATGGCCCTTGTCGACGGTTTCGTGCCAGAGCGCATCGCTGAAGTCGATCGCCTTGAGGTCTTCGAAGATCATCTCCTGGTTGTCCTTGACCGCGCTCATCACGTAGTCGGCGCGACGCCCGAGCAGGCAGCGCGCGGTCTCGTGCTGAGCGTGCATCGCGTCCATGGTGACGATCCGGCCTGTGAGGTCGAGGCCGCTGGAGAGTTCGCGCACGGCCGGGATTTCGTTGCTCTTGCGGTCGACCTCGACCTGCCCGAGGACCACGCCGGTGTCGTGCTCGACCGCCGCCACCATCATCCTGCGCCCGTCTTCGGTCTGCTTCGAGGCGCCGCGCAGATCCTTTCCGTCCATGGCGACCGGCGCGTGCGCGCTGCCATGCTGGCCGGTCCACTGGCTAATCGCGTTGTCCAGGGTCTCTGGCGGCAGGGCGGTGAGGGTCTTGTGGAAGGTGGTGATCGCGGGCGGGGTGTAGCGCTGTTTGGAAGGGCTCCAGAACGCACCCACCGCCTCGAGCTGCTCCTGGGAGAGCAGGGCGGCGAACTGGGCGAACGCGTTCACCCCCCGGTATCCGGCAAGCCGGGCGGCGACGGCGATCACCAGAATGGTGTTGAGCGCATAGCGCTTGCCCCGGGCATGGCGGTACTCGGGCACCTCACCCAGACACTCGAACAGGCTGCGCAGCCGGGGCGCGGCCATCGGCTCGGTGTGCTGCTCGGCGTTCCAGTGTGCCGGCATCCCGGTACGGCTCAGCGCCTCGGGGGCGCCGTCTGTCAGTCCGAACACGAAGACCTCCTTGGGCTGACCGTGGTGGCGCCAGCGCGCTGCCCCTCCGGGCTCACGGGCAAAGCCCCGCGTCAGCCCCAGAGAGCGCCAGTTCGACGCGCGGTAGCAGGTGCCGGCAAATCGCGAGACGTCCACGAACGTCTCCGCCAGAAGAGCCGGATATCCGTGCACCGCCTGGATGTCCTCAGACAGCCGCCGCAGGCTCAGCCCCAGCACACGGGAGGCCAGGTTCGGCACTCGGCCAGGCGTCAGAATGACGAAGCGCGAGTTGTTGGCGATCAGATGCAGACGCCGGAACTGCTGCTCGGCCGACCACCCGATCCAGCGATCACGCGCGCCCAGCTTGAACGCGCCGGGCTGCCAGCCGATCAGTGCGAGCCAGGTCTCGCCATGCACCGCGACATGGCGCAGGCCCTTGCCGATGACGCCGTGGAACGCCAGGTAGTGGTGCTGCTCCACCAACCGGTCCCAGCGCCGGTGCTCCTGCGCGCCCCAGGTCGGACGCACCGTGACCGCGCGCAAATCAATGGACGAATCCGAGACCGGCAGCGTCGCCATGACCGGCACACTGCCACACCGAGAATGAAATGGCCAGCGCCGCGATCACCTCACCCTGATCACTGGGCGGACAAAAAACTAGCCCTGCCTCGCCCGCAGGAACAATTTTTAGTCGCGGTTGAGGGTTCGGGATGAGTGGGATCGTGCTCGGTGCACGGGGTTCGGGGAGCCCCGAGCTTGCCTCGACGACGTCATGGGGACTGCTCGAAGCCACCGGACGGCGTTTTCGGATTCGACAGGCACACCGGTCCGCCCGCGCCGCTCGGCGGCACGTCCCGGTCCGGGGGAGAGGCGTGCTGTCTCAGGCGATGGGCGCGGTCATGATCGCGTCGAGGGCCTCCTGCGCCCGGGCGGCATAGTGCCGGTTGGCCTCGGGCAGATAACGGAAGCGTCCGTCGCAGCGCACGATGGCGATGGCCGCGTTGGTCAAGCAGGCGAGATTTCTGGGCAGGTGACGCACGTAGGCCCGGCATCGGTCTTCGTCGTAGGTGAAGTCGCGCACGTAGTGCAGGCGGTTCTCGATATGCCAGTGGTTGCGCACCAGTTCGAGCAACTCCTCGGGTCCGGCGCGCTCTGCGCCGAGCGAGGTGAGGCTCCAGGTCACCTCGATGCTGCGCTTGCCGGTCTTGAGGATCTCGCGTTCGCGCTCGATGCGCATGGCCTGGCGTCGCCCGTGGAGGTTGGCGTAGCCGTCCCACTCGGCAGCGGAGAGGTCGACGACGGCGCAGCGTCGGCGCTCGATGCGGCCATGGCCCTTGTCGACGGTTTCGTGCCAGAGCGCATCGCTGAAGTCGATCGCCTTGAGGTCTTCGAAGATCATCTCCTGGTTGTCCTTGACCGCGCTCATCACGTAGTCGGCGCGACGCCCGAGCAGGCAGCGCGCGGTCTCGTGCTGAGCGTGCATCGCGTCCATGGTGACGATCCGGCCTGTGAGGTCGAGGCCGCTGGAGAGTTCGCGCACGGCCGGGATTTCGTTGCTCTTGCGGTCGACCTCGACCTGCCCGAGGACCACGCCGGTGTCGTGCTCGACCGCCGCCACCATCATCCTGCGCCCGTCTTCGGTCTGCTTCGAGGCGCCGCGCAGATCCTTTCCGTCCATGGCGACCGGCGCGTGCGCGCTGCCATGCTGGCCGGTCCACTGGCTAATCGCGTTGTCCAGGGTCTCTGGCGGCAGGGCGGTGAGGGTCTTGTGGAAGGTGGTGATCGCGGGCGGGGTGTAGCGCTGTTTGGAAGGGCTCCAGAACGCACCCACCGCCTCGAGCTGCTCCTGGGAGAGCAGGGCGGCGAACTGGGCGAACGCGTTCACCCCCCGGTATCCGGCAAGCCGGGCGGCGACGGCGATCACCAGAATGGTGTTGAGCGCATAGCGCTTGCCCCGGGCATGGCGGTACTCGGGCACCTCACCCAGACACTCGAACAGGCTGCGCAGCCGGGGCGCGGCCATCGGCTCGGTGTGCTGCTCGGCGTTCCAGTGTGCCGGCATCCCGGTACGGCTCAGCGCCTCGGGGGCGCCGTCTGTCAGTCCGAACACGAAGACCTCCTTGGGCTGACCGTGGTGGCGCCAGCGCGCTGCCCCTCCGGGCTCACGGGCAAAGCCCCGCGTCAGCCCCAGAGAGCGCCAGTTCGACGCGCGGTAGCAGGTGCCGGCAAATCGCGAGACGTCCACGAACGTCTCCGCCAGAAGAGCCGGATATCCGTGCACCGCCTGGATGTCCTCAGACAGCCGCCGCAGGCTCAGCCCCAGCACACGGGAGGCCAGGTTCGGCACTCGGCCAGGCGTCAGAATGACGAAGCGCGAGTTGTTGGCGATCAGATGCAGACGCCGGAACTGCTGCTCGGCCGACCACCCGATCCAGCGATCACGCGCGCCCAGCTTGAACGCGCCGGGCTGCCAGCCGATCAGTGCGAGCCAGGTCTCGCCATGCACCGCGACATGGCGCAGGCCCTTGCCGATGACGCCGTGGAACGCCAGGTAGTGGTGCTGCTCCACCAACCGGTCCCAGCGCCGGTGCTCCTGCGCGCCCCAGGTCGGACGCACCGTGACCGCGCGCAAATCAATGGACGAATCCGAGACCGGCAGCGTCGCCATGACCGGCACACTGCCACACCGAGAATGAAATGGCCAGCGCCGCGATCACCTCACCCTGATCACTGGGCGGACAAAAAACTAGCCCTGCCCGTGAAGAACGCGTAAGCGGCTGATGTTGGTAGCTCTTTCGGTTTGGCGAAGTAATCGGATTTGCAAGAAAACGGGTTTTGGGCCTGAAAAGCTTGCGATTTGAAATAATTGATTTTGGGGATTCCCTTCCGTTGCGGAACGTGATTCTCTGCTCCCGTCGATTGGGATTGGAGAACTGTGATGAAGCCATCGCGCAAGGTGTCATCGGGAATAGAGGACCTGTTCCGCTCGCGGTTCGAAAACATCATCAACCTGCGCCACGAGTTGGTGGTGTTGGGGGGCCGGATCGCGTGGACTTTCTTCGACGAGACCTATGAAGCCTTGTATTCGGAGGAGGGTCGGCCGGGGGTCCCGACGCGGTTGATGGTTGGGCTGCACATCCTCAAGCATATGTTCGATCTCTCGGATGAGGAGGTCTGCGAGCGCTGGGTCTACGACCCATACTTCCAGTGCTTCTGCGGCGAAGAGTACTTTCAGCATGAGCTGCCCATGGAGCGCTCGTCGATGACCCGGTGGCGGGACCGGATCGGGCCGGAAGGTTTGGAGAAGGTATTCCAGGAGAGCCTGGCCGTGGCCCACCGGGTGGGGGCGCTGCGGGAGAAGGACCTCGAGCGGGTGACGGTGGACACCACCGTACAAGAGAAGGCGATTGCCTTTCCGACCGCCGCCAAACTGATGCAACGAGCCCGCGAGCGGCTGGTGCGACTGGCACGGGAGCACGGCATTGCCCTGCGTCAGTCCTATACCCGCCTGGGCAAGAGGGCGTTGATCATGCAAGGCCGCTACCGCCATGCCAAACAGCACAAGCGGGCCAACAAGGCCCTGCGCAAGCTCAAGACCTATCTCGGGCGCACCGTCCGCGACATCCGCCGCAAGACGGCCCAGGAGGAGAGCCTACGGGATACCTTCCGCCGCCCCTTGTGGCTGGCCGAGCGGGTGTCGACCCAGAAGCGGCGCGACCCCTTGCCCAAGGTCTATTCGCTCCACGCGCCCGAGGTCGAATGCATCGGCAAAGGGAAGGCGCACAAGCCGTACGAGTTCGGCTGCAAGGTCTCCGTGGCGGCGACCAATTCCCGCCCCCCCGGCGGCCAGTTCGTCGCCCACGTCAAGGCCTTCCACGGCAATCCCTATGATGGCCACACCTTGAGGCAGGTGATCGAAGAGATGGAACGCTGGACGGGGATATCGGCCGAGCGCATCTATGTCGACAAGGGATACCAGGGCCACGATTACCCCAACAAACACCGCGTCTTTAGATCAGGCCAGAAACGCGGCATCACGCCGACGATCAAGAAGGAGCTCAGGCGGCGCTCCGCCGTCGAGGCCGTGATCGGACATCTCAAGAGCGATGGCAGGCTGGGGCGCAACTTCCTCAAAGGCCGCGACGGCGACAAGATCAACGCCATCCTCGCCGGCGCCGGCTACAACTACCGCCTTGTCCTCAAATGGCTGAGGCGTTTGTTTGTCCAAATCCTGGCCGCGCTCCTCAGCGACATCTCGCACCCCACCGCAAACCCAATCGCCGCTTCAGCTTGAAATCAGGGTTCTTCACGGACGACCATGTAATCTCCCCGTCGGCGGCCGTCGATCAGATCCACGCCGGCCCGGCACCGACACCGGGGCGGTGGAAAACCCGGGGCCTTCCCGGGGATGCTGGACGCCACCCGGCCCTGGGACCATAATGGTCGATGTTGGGGAATTCAGAAACCATGACGATCGGCACCTACCTATTGACGATGTGGAAAGGCGAAATCGTGGGCGAGGACGCCTTCGGCAACCGTTATTATAGGGAACGCGGCAAACCGCGTAGCTGCTTGCGCCGCCGGCGCTGGGTCTTGTATAAGGGCCGACCGGAGGCCTCGAAAATCCCTCCGATTTGGCACGCCTGGCTGCACTATACCGGCAACGCCACACCGCTGGAAAATCCGCCGGAGACGAAAACCTGGCAAAAACCTCATTTGCCCAACCTCACCGGTACGCGGGTGGCCTACAGGCCTCCGGGCGACCTGGAGCGCGGTGCCGAGGCCGGGGTTCCGGCGGCCTACGAACCTTGGAATCCGTGAGGCATAGCGAGGGCTGGGGATGAAAGATGAATAGGAGCGTGGTCGAAACCCTGATTGGCGCCCTGGTTCTGGGGATCGCGGTCAGCTTTATCGTTTTCGCTTACCAGACCGCGGGAGTCGAAACCGTAGCCGGCTACGAGGTAAAGGCCCGCTTCACCTCGGTCGACGGTCTCAAGGTCGGGGACGACGTTCGGATCGGCGGCATCAAGATCGGCTCGGTCTTGGAGCAAACGCTCGATTCCGAATCATTCATGGCGGTCGTGCGGATGAGCATCGACAACGAAGTCGAACTTTCGGACGACACCTTCGCCTCCGTCGCCAGCGAGGGTCTTTTGGGCGGAAAGTACGTGGCCATCGAACCCGGCGGCGACGAAAATATTATCGAAGCGGGCGGCGAGATCACGATGACCCAAGAGTCGGTGAACCTCGAAACCTTGCTGGGTAAGGCGATTTACAGCCTGAGCACAAGCGGCGACAAATAATAATGCCGCCGGTGGCCGAGACGTGTCCCCTGGACAGAGTGATCCAGCCCGCCGGATGACCGTCGATCCGTCCGTTCGCCCGGAATGGAAGGCCGACGACGGTTCACCGATCTCGTGTCCGGAAAAACGCAAGGTACTCGACGAAAACCTGGACGAGATCAGGCAAATTTGCCAGGACGCCCTCGAGGACGCGGTGCTGATGGGTTGCGATGGAAAACAGGTCCGACAAGTCATGCGCGATGTCATCGAATCACTGGACGATCCGTTCCGGGATTAAGGGTGCCCTCCGGTCTGGCAAATTTCGGTGGGCCTGCCTGACGCTGTTCGTGGCCGGCCTGCCGGCTTCGCCGGCGATGGCGGGCAAGGTCGCGGTATTGCAGGGTCTCAACAAGGTCACGGCGCGGGTTTCGGCGATCGAGGCGCGTATCGATGAAATCGTGCATTTCGGCAACCTGAAGATTGTCGCCCTCGCCTGCCACAAGGCTCCCCCCGAGGAAACGCCCGAAAGCGCGGTCCTCTTGACCATCGAGGAGGAAAAACTCGATGAAGAGCGGGTCGAACTGTTCGCGGGTTGGATGTTCGCCTCGAGCCCGGCGCTGTTCGCCCTCGAGCACCCCGTCTACGACATTTGGGTCGTCGACTGCAAAAACGAGTCCCCGCCGCCCACTGAATTGGACCCTTCGCCAGGGTAGAAACATGCCGTATTGCGCAGGGCCTCCCCGAGCATATCGTGATAGACCTCTCGAGAGACCTCCACGGCCCCGAAAATCTGCAAATGGTTGGCCAGGAACTGGACGTCCAGGAGGCGAAATCCACCCTGTTTGAGGCGCCGAACGAGATGCACCAGGGCAACCTTGCTGGCGTCGGTCTCGCGCGTGAACATGCTTTCGCCGAAAAAGGCCGCGCCCAGGGCCACGCCGTAGAGGCCGCCGACAAGACGTTCGTCGCGCCAGCATTCGACGCTATGGGCGTGCTTGTCGGCATGAAGGGCCCGGTAGAGGGATATGATGCGGTCGTTGATCCAAGTTTCGGAACGCTCTTCGGTCGGCTTGGCACAGGCGTCGACGACGGCGTCGAAGGCGGTGTCGTAGCGGACCTCGAAAGCGCCCTGGCGGACCCGGCGGGCAAGCCGGCGGGGGACGTGGAACCGTGACAGCGGGATGATGCCACGCTGATCCGGATCGATCCAGAAGAGCCGCGGATCATTGCGCCCCTCGGACATGGGAAACAGGCCGCAAGCGTACGCGCGCAAAAGAAGCTCGGGCGTTACCGCGATCATGGCGAATCCGTGGCATTGCTGGCGATAAACCGTTCCAGCCAGTGGATATCGTAAGCGCCGTTGATGAAATCGGCCGCGCCCATGATCCGGAGATGGAGCGGGATCGTCGTTGAGATGCCGTCGATCACGTATTCATCGAGCACCCGCCGCAAGCGCATGAGACATTCGTTTCGATTGGTGCCATGAACGATGACCTTGGCCACCAGGCTGTCGTAATTGGGGGGCACCCGATAACCCGAGTAGAGCGCCGAGTCGACTCGCACGCCCAATCCGCCAGGGGCGTGGTAGGCGGTCACCTGGCCGGGCGACGGAGCGAAGGTTTCGGGGTGCTCGGCATTGACGCGACACTCTATCGCGTGGCCCTGAAACGAGATGTCGGACTGCTGCAACCCGAGATTGCTGTTCGTGGCCACGAGGATTTGTTCGCGGACCAGATCGATACCAGTGATCATTTCGGTCACCGGGTGTTCGACCTGCAATCGCGTGTTCATCTCGATGAAAAAGAACTCGCCCTCGGCGTGGAGGAACTCGACCGTGCCCACCCCGCTATAGCCGAGCCGGCGCACCGCCGTCACCACGATCTCGCCGAGCCGGTCGCGGTCCGCGGCGTTCAACGCCGGCGACGGAGTCTCCTCGACGAGCTTCTGGTGGCGGCGCTGGAGGGAACAATCGCGTTCGCCCAGGTGAACGACGTTGCCCTTCCCGTCGGCGAGCACCTGGATCTCGATATGGCGGGCGCCGGTGAGAAATTTTTCCAGGAATACGTCGCTGTTACCGAAGCTGGCCTTGGCCTCGGTTCGCGCCGCGACCAGGGCGTCGTTCATGGCCCCGGGTTCGCGCACGACCTTCATCCCGGTGCCGCCGCCGCCGGCCGCCGGCTTCAACATGACGGGGTAGCCGATCGACTCGGCCAGGCGGCGGGCCTCGCTGGCGTTGGCGACCGCCTGCTCGCAACCCGGAACGATCGGCAGACCGGCCGCGAGCGCCGCCGTCTTCGCCGCCATCTTGTCGCCCATCATGCGGATGTGATCAGGGCGGGGACCGATGAAAACGAATCCATGCTCCTCGATGATTTCCGCGAATCCGGGATTTTCGGCCAGGAAACCGTATCCCGGGTGGATCGCGTCGGTGTCGGTGATTTCGGCGGCGGAAATGATTGCCGGAATGTTCAAATAGCTTTCCTGGGCCGGCGCCGGACCGATGCAGACGCTCTCGTCGGCCAGGCGCACGTGCATCGCGTCGGCGTCGGCCGAGGAGTGGACGGCGACGGTCTTGATTCCCATTTCCCGGCACGCGCGATGGATGCGCAGGGCAATCTCGCCACGGTTGGCGATCAGGATTTTTTCGAACATCCGCGCTTATTCGAGTGTCAGGAGGGCCTCGCCAAATTCGACCGGTGCGCCGTCGGTAACCAGGATCTGCTTGACCTTGCCCGAGCGCGGCGAGCGAATCGGGTTCATCACCTTCATTGCCTCGACGATGAACAGGGTCTGGCCTTCCTTGACCGAATCTCCGAGCTTGACGAATGATGGCGCTCCGGGTTCCGGGGCGAGGTAAACGGTACCCACCATCGGCGAGATGACGGCGCCGGGATGGGTCGCGTCGGTTGGCGTCGGCGTCGCGGCAACCGGAGTTGAAGGCGCGGCCGGCTGTGACAATACCGTGGGGCCGCAGTTGCGGGCAATGCGCACGCGCCGCTCACCCTCTCCGATCTCGATTTCGCTGAGTCCCGTTTCCGCGAGCAATTCGGCGAGCTGGCGGATGAGGTCGTGATCAACCTTGAATTTCGCGGTCGATTTCGCTTGCGGGGTCCGTGACGGTCCCCGATCTCGAGATTGCGTCATGATTGTTCCCTGTTCCGCAACAGGTTCGCCATCGCGTGGAGGGCGAGGATGTACCCGTGGCCGCCGAACCCACAGATAACGCCGTGCGCCACCTGGGACACGTACGAGCGGTGGCGAAAGGGTTCGCGTCGATGGATGTTCGACAAATGGACCTCGATGACCGGCTCGCCGACCGTACGCAAGGCATCGAGCACGGCGACCGAGGTGTGGCTCAAGCCTCCCGCGTTGACGATCATTCCGGCCACTCCGGATGCGAGTTTCTGAATCCAGCCGACGAGTTCGCCTTCGCTGTTCGTCTGCCGGAAGTCGACGCCGAAACCGAGCTGTACGGCGTCGCGAAGGCAAGCGGCCTCGATCTCGGCTAGGGTTTCGCGGCCGTAGATTTCGGGTTCACGCGTTCCCAACAGATTGAGGTTGGGGCCGTTGAGTATCGCGACGGTCGGGACCATCCCAGTGCGCGACCTTCCGTTTTCACGATCCGGACTTCCCCTTATATCACGGGGCCGCCCTGGTGCAATCGCCGCCGGACTCCATTCCGAATCTCCCGATCGGGCCGGCGTCCTTCCTTATCCCCGACATCGAGCGCGGTTTCGGCGCCCCCCGCCTACACCCGCCGGCCCAACCAGATCACCCGCCCGGCGATATCGATCTCGGCCGGATCGACGGGCGCCAGGGCCGGGTAATTGGCGTTGTCGCAGGAAATCGTCGCGCGCCGGCGAACCGGGTCGATGTGCAAGCGCTTGACCAGGACGACGTCGCCGAAACGCAGAATATAAATTCCGTCGTGCCCGGGCGAGCGCTGGGTCAGATCGACGAGGATCGTATCTCCATCGGCAAGAGTGGGATACATGCTGTCGCCGCGTACGGCGATGACCGCCAGATCCTCCGGCGCGGCGGCGGTAACCGAGCGCAGCCAATCGCGCCGGAAGGCCAGCCGACCCGTCGTGTGCTCGACGTCGATGAGGATCCCCTCGCCGGCGGAAGCCGCGACGTCGTAACTGGCGACGAAGATGAGATCCTCGTCGGGCGCCGCTTCCCCGACGGTCTTCGCACCCTGATTTGGCGGCGCCAGCAAATCAATCACCGAACAGCCGAGCGCCCCGGCAATCTTCTCGATCGTGTCGTGGCGCGGGTGCCGCGACTTGCCCTGGAGGATGTCCCTCACCCCGGTCTCGTTGAGGCCGGCCTTGCGGGCAAGCGACTTCTGATTAAAGCCGCGTCCGTTCATCCGCCACCGTATTTCCGCCGCCAGAGTATCCATCCGCGCTCCTGATCCGTTCGTCTCGGAATTTAGGAAAATTCCTATTGACAGTCCACAAATTTCGACCTTACATGGCCGCAAGGATATAGAACAAACCAGGAACACGCAACCATGGATGCCGTCCCTCCTATTCGCCCCACCCCGCGCTGGCCGAAGGGAACGGCCGAAAACCTTATTACCCTGTGGAATCAAGCTCATACGTCGGTCAAGATAGGCCTCCGCCTGAGCCTGCCGGTGCGGGCGGTGGAAAGCAAGGTGCGAAAACTGCGGGCGGCGGGACACGTGTTGGAAATCCGACGCCCGACGAAACCGCGAAAACTTGGCCGGACCACGCGGCGCTGTCTCCATTGTGGCAGGAATTTTCCCAGCAGCCATGTCGACAATCGAATTTGCGAGGCCTGCCTCGACGACGGTCCCTTCTCCAGCGGTCTGGCCTGGGCCCAGGGTGGGACCGCGCGATTGAGCCTTCCCGAATGACCGCTTACTCACCAACGAGCGGAGCGGCGGTGCCCGGGGCGGCCGATTACACCGCCCTCGAAATCGAGGCCCGCGTCATCGAGGCGGTGGATACCCTCAAGCGCCTGCCCGAAAAACAGATTCGACGACAAGTGACGAAATGTCCCCAGTTCGTGCGCGCAAGCCATGAGGCGTACGGCTACGCCGCGGCGGGGGTGCGCTTGGCGCCGGCGCCGCCCGAGGCCATCACCCGAATGGACGAGACCCTCGACTGGTTTCGCCTGCTGCCGCGCGACGCGCAGCGAATCATGTGGAGCCGGGCCAACGGATTTTCCTGGCGCCGGATCGCCGCTTTCGTTGGCAAATCCCCCAATACCTGCCGCGCCTGGTACGCCGCCGGCCTCCACCATCTTGCCGAAAGCCTCAACCGCCAAAACCTGCCCGTTTAGAATTCTCCGTCGTGCGAAAGAATTTCATATCAATGAGCGGGGGTATGGGTTACGGTAATTTGTGCCGGGAGGGATTCCGGCTCAACCTCATTCAATCGATGAGCCGGCGCGATCGCCCGGCTTTTTTATTCAAGGAAATCGCCATGTCGAATAGGACGTTGAAGCGTCTTGATGCGCAAGCGGAATCGCGGATGTTTTCGAATCCGGTGAATAGAGGGGAGGGGCGAATTCTGGGTGACAACTCCACCGTGGCTGATTTCCGGCAGCGCCCGCCATCGACATTCGGGCCGGAGTCCGGGGGCGACGAGTCTCCGGGGTCGCTCGCGGCTCATACGAGCAAGGTTCGTAAATGTCTGAATTGCGGCGATTCCTTCGAAAGCGCCTGGTTTGGCAACCGACTATGCCGGAAATGTGGTAAGCGGCGCTTTCCTGGAACGCTCGCCAACTGACCGGCTCAAACTTAACGCGTTCGGCTAAGAATAAAGATCGCGGATCCT
Source organism: Alphaproteobacteria bacterium (assembly GCA_965218865.1). Taxonomy (GTDB): domain Bacteria; phylum Pseudomonadota; class Alphaproteobacteria; order JAAXGF01; family JAAXGF01; genus CBDCME01. The sequence continues at coordinate 9,990 of CBDCME010000036.1, read as the reverse complement.
TTTTTCCCAGGAGCAACTCTTGGGCGGGGTATTGGTTTAGAGATGGTCAGGGCTGGGAGCATGAAATTCCACCTTTTGTGCCTTATGGCTAGCGCCCTCCTTGTCTTTTTCGTGGCCGCGCCCGCCGGTGCCCGGGATGAACCCTGGCATCGGTCGGACGATCGGCATGCCGACTTCGCCGTGTGGCTCGAAGATGTCGAGGCGTATGTGCGCCTGCGAACACACCCGGTGCGGCGGGCGATCATCTGCCGCGTGCCGTTCGCGAATCTGACGGTCAACGATCTGGCCGAGATCCTGACGAAACCGGTACCGCGGCTGGTACAGGCCGTTACCGTGCTGCAAGACCTTGGCCTCGTGACCCAAACGATGAATAAAAACGGCGACCAGATCATCTCCCCCGCCAACGAGACCGCCCGCAGCAGGATGTGCCAATGGGCCTATGACTGGTGCGACATCGACGACGAATGCGCCCCAAGGCCGTGATCTTGCGCCCACGATAGCCGACCCCGGAGGTCTTGGCCCCGCGTGGCCGGCATCATGGGGGCTTCCCGGGGGAGGTGGTCTTTAGGGATGGCTCGGTGGCGGGGAAAATTACTTAATTTTTCCGCGTCGGTTCCAGACGATCAAGGAAGTGAGGGAATATCTCACGCCGCGGCCAAAGCGCGACCCGGTGAAACTCTTGACACCGCGCGAGCGGACGGTGGTCGCATTTCTCGGCAAGGGGTATTCGAGTCGCGTTTACGCGCCTGAAACCGAGGCAGGTGGATGATGATTGAAACGCCCGCCACGTTCGACGCGTTTAGGGTTGGACGCGTATGGGGGCGCGGGTTCTCGATCATGATGAGCAACTTCGCCGCGTTCATGATCCTCGCGGTTGTCGTTCATCTTCCATTCCTATTCCTTGAAGCTGGTATCGCGGCTCGGGCGCCCGAGCCAAAGCAGGAGATGAAAGGTTTGCCAGACTTTGACGTCGGGTGTGACCTTCGCCGCGGTGAGGGCGTCCCCGATATTCTCCGCCGGGATGGCCCCCTAAATTCTCAAACCAAGTTCATCGAGTTCGATGATCCGGTTGCGGGGTGAAACAATGATTAGGATTTGGGCTCCTGATCCTCTTTGTTCATCGTAGGCTCGGCCCCCTTTGGGAACTCAATGCGGCGGTTGTTCTTGATCATCCTGATGACGACGAGCGTCGCGACCGCCGCGGCCAAATGCTTGAGGCTATGACCGCTCACCGCGTTGCCGAGGAGCGCGAAGACCTCGTGATCGAAATGTTCCAAGACCTTGGCGGCCGCGTACCAAACGATCACCCAGAGCAGATAATTCCCGGCCGTGTAGCGCGCCTTCGGGAAGAGCCAGAGGATCAATGGCAGGGCGACGATCGGATAGAACTGTACGAGTCCGTAAAACCTGAGATCGCCTCGGCCTTGCGCCTCCGTCCAGTCCCAATAGAGCAGGCTTAGAACGCCGAGCAACACAAACACCGGCAACAACCAGCGCCTCGCTATCGGCCCCTGAACGCGGTCCGCGATGAAAGCGGCGACGAACGCCATGAACCCGACGGTCATCGGCAAACGATCCCAGAAAAGCCGATCGTTGTCCGGGACGAGGTGATAATAGGCCGACCCGACACTGACCAAGGTGACTCCGGAGAAGAAGACGAGGTAGGGCCGAGTGTCCTCGCGGCCGGCGAATATCTCCCTCTCCGACGGACCGAGACCCGTCCAAAGCCCCCATACGCCGACCACGGCGAAGCCGATGTTCGAGACCGTGTCGCCGAAATTGGGAATGCCCAGCCATGATCGCGTATCGGCGAAGAGATGATAGCTTGGGTCCTGCGGAATCGGCGCGACGAAAGCGGTGCCAACCAGCGCCAGAACGAACGTTCCGAGCAATATCGATAGGCGATGACTGAAAGCGAGATCACGCATTGTGAATATCTCCGCTTGGGGGGCCCCTGGGGACGGTGATCGATTGATCGATCTCGGGGCCTTGGCGATAGACGAAACGGCGGTAGACGTACCCGACGGCGAGTAGGGGGAGGCCCAGCCCGACAAAGGAACCGACCCGGTACAGGCCCGCGAGATTCGCCATATCCCACAGGAATACTTTGAAGATCGTCGCGACGAGGAGAACAAGCGAGGCCCAACGAAGAGCGATCAGGCCACGAAGCAAGCCGATGCCGAGTAATGCCGAGGCGAGAACGAGCCAAGCAAGCGAGTATGAATAGAGTTCCGCGTTACTCACCCCGGCGCCATCGTCGGCTCCGACCGGGACTCGGCCGAGCAGGTCGGCGAACCCCGCCGACTCCCAGGTCGCCAAAATGAAGAGCGCCATGAACGCCGCGCCGGCCGCGACCAACTCGGTACCTCGGCACCGGCAGGCGAGATACAGCATCGCGGTGAACAACGATCCGGCCGCCACCAGTCCCACCGGTCCGTGGACGTCCTTGCCGACGACGAACCAGATCAGAAACAGCACGGCACCGGAAGCAGCCAGAACCAGTTTCCGCTCGAAGGGCAAGCGGTCGACGTCGAGTAATGGGGGCATCGCGGCGGCGCGGTCGAAAAGGGCCTCGCCGCGGGTCGCGACAAACATCGCCAATATCGCGAACAGAAAGACGGACACGGACGCCGCGTCACCAGGATGCCACGAGATCACCATCCAGATTGCCGCCCACATGGCCGCTCCGGCCAGGCTCAACCAGGCGAGCCACGACCATTCCTTATAACGGACGACGCCGAGACCGCCGGCCGTTACGGTCAGCACGAAGGCGAAAAGCGGCCAAGGGGAATCCGCGTCGGAACGGATCAGCAACGGAACGGCGTAAGCGCCGACCAAACCCAAGGCGGCGATGTACGGTCCCTGCAAGAGGGAGAGACCGATCGCGGCCAACGATACGCCCGCCAGCAGGGCAAAGGCGACCAGCGGGGCGAGGAGATCGTACAGCGCATACCCACCGTAGACGCTTCCGAACAGGACCGCGAGGCCGGCGGCGCTGGCGGCGGCCGGAACGTAATCGACAGATGGAAAATACGTGACGTCGGGCGATCGCCGCCTGAGCCATTCGCCCGCGACGACAAGAACGATTCCGAACGCGGCGCTCGATATCAATCGTACGGTGGGCGAAAGCAGACCTTGCTCGACGCCATACTTGACGAGGAAGATGCCGCCAAGGGCGATCGTTCCGCCTCCGATCCACACCAGCCAACGAGAGGTAAGCGCATGCTCGAAATTGGCCGACGCACTAGGTCCCGCCGGCGCCCGATCCGAAGTCATGGACGCCGCGACAGGTAACTCCGAATCGTCCGCGCCGGGCGATTGTTGGGGCCCGGTCCGTGCCTTTTCGTCCGCGAAGTCACGAGCGGTCCGCGACGCCGGCGGCTCTCGTGCCTGCTGCTCGACGGTTTTCGGTGGCAAGGCCGCCGACGACCTTTTCTCGTCGTCGGGCGTCGAACCCGTTGGTCGGGAGCTTGGCGCGCGGGAAGCGTTCTCCATCCGTGCGACGCGACGCTCCAGCCGCCCAACGCGCCCGTGAAGAGCCATCGTGATGAACGGGAAAACCAATCCGCCGCAAATGGCCGCCACGACGACCAAGATCAGTATTGTCCAAATCATGAGGTCACCGAATGCCGCTCGTTCTCCGGCGTTCCGTGGACGGCTGCCCCGAATGCCGCGCCGACCACCCGCGCAACGTCTCCTGCAGCTGTTCGACGCGACGCTCGAGCCAGCGAACGCGGGCGGGGGACGTCATTGCCAGGAATGGCGCGACTCATACGCGGCAAATGGCCGCCATTACGAACAGTATCGCCCAAATCATGGCCTCACTCCGAGGCCCGGGCCGCGAGTTCGCCGACGCCGACATAGTCGATCTTGCCCGTCCCCAGCACGGGCACCGCGTCGACACTCCGCACGGTTCGCGGAATGAAGAGCTCCGAAACGCCATTCGATTGGGCATAAGCGAGCAGGTCGGACCGGTCGCCGGCCGGATGGTCGGTCAGGAGAATGATCTGCTCCCCCTTGCGGGCATCGGGGATGCTGATGGCGGCGTGCATGTTATCGGGCCACACGGCCGAGGCGACCCCCTCGACGGCGGTGAGGGAAACCATTTCGCCCGCGATCTTGGCGAAGCGCTTGACCCGGCCCTCGATCGTGACGAAGCCGTCCTCGTCGACGGAAACGATGTCGCCGGTGTCGTAGCGGCCACCTTCCGGCGCTTGTAGGACACCGGGCCTGTCCTCTTTCAGATACCCCAACATCACGTTGGGGCCGCGCACGATCAGGCGGCCGCCGCGTTCGACGCCGGGAACGTTTTCGAGCGCGTGGTCGATACCGGGCAGGAAGCGGCCGACGGTTCCGGCCCGGTAATGCATTGGCGTGTTGGTCGCCAGCACCGGCGAGGTCTCCGTGGCGCCATATCCTTCTAGGATACGGAGGCCGAACTTTTCGGACCAGGTGCGCCGGGTCTCGACCTTGACCTTCTCGGCCCCGGCGAAGACGTAGCGCACGCTGTAGAAGTCGTAGGGGTGGGCGACGCGGGCATAGCCCGAAAGAAAAGTATCGGTCCCGAATAGTACGGTCGCGTTGGTGTCGTAGGCCAGCGCCGGAACGATCCGGTAATGCAGCGGCGAAGGGTAGAGGAAGGTCCTGACGCCCGACAGCAGGGGCAGGAGCATTCCGCCCGTAAGCCCGAAGGAATGGAACACAGGCAGGGCATTGAACACGATATCCGAGGCGTTGAAGTCGATCCGGGCCGCGAGCTGATTGACGTTTGAGAGGATGTTGCGATGGCTCAACACGACGCCCTTGGGTGCAGCTTCCGAGCCGGACGTGAACAGCACCACGGCCGGATCGTCCGCACTTGCTTGATGCCTATCGTGGCAGAGCCTCGGCAGCCGACTCGCGACGAAACCCATCAGCTTATCCGCGACACCGATCGAACCTTTCAGATCCTCGAGATAGACGAGGTCGGCCTTCTCCGCCAGCGCGGCCGCCGCCTCGTCGAGTTGGCCCAACTCGATGAATCGACGCGAGGTCAGGACGGTTCGAATTTCCGCCGCCGTCAACGCCGAAAGCATGTTCTTGATACCGGTCGAAAAGTTGAGCATCGCCGGAATCCGGCCGAAGGCCTGGAGCGCGAAGAACGTGACCGCGGCGCCCGTCGAGTTCGGCAGCAGAACACCGACCCGCTCGCCCTTCTCGGACAGGGTAACGATCTTGCGGCCGAGCACATGACTGGCGAGGAGAAGCCGGCGATAACTCGCCGGCGATCTTTCGACGTCCTCCATCACCGGCGAACCGTGTCCATGTATCCGTGCGGCATCCACGAACGCCCGAAACAAGGTTTTGTCGGTATCGCCGGTGTCGAATATCAAATCGGTCATCAGATCGTAGAGCTCAATCCCGGCCATTTGCCGCCGGGCGCGGCCGACGATCTCCGCCGGGACCTCGAATCGCCGGGGCGGCAGCACCGTAACGGTGATCTTCGGGAAAAGCCGGGTTCGAATCTTGCCCTTGAGGCGGGAGAAAGGGCTGTACTGGGCGCCCTCGATCCGGATGGGCACGACCGGAGCGCCGGCCTTGTCGGCGACGAGACCCGGCCCCTCGTAGATCTTCATCAAGGCACCAGTCACCGTCACCCGCCCTTCGGGAAAGATGACGCATTTTCGGTTCTCGTCCCTGACCACCTTGATCAATGACTTGATCGAGCGGGGATTGGTCGGATCGATCGCGAAGACGTCGACCAGTGAGAGAAACGGCGTCGCCCACCATTTCCCGGCGATGGAGGTATCGACCGCGAAAGTGGGTTTGCCGGGCAGCAGCGCGCCAATCAGAAGCCCGTCCAGGAAGGAGACATGATTGACGACGACGACGGCGCGTTCCCCGGCGGCGCGATAGTTTTCAAGCCCGCGCACCTCGGCCCGATAGAGGAGACGCAGGACCGCGGCGAAAATGGCCTTGACGACGGTTTCGGGGAGGAGCTTGCAGATGTAGATCGCGACCACGAAATTGCCGATCGCCAGCATCAGGAAGATGTCGGGCACGGCATAGTCCAACGCCAGCATGGCGCTTGCGACGAGCGCGCCCACGACCATGAACAAGGCGTTCAGGATATTGTTGCCGGCGATGATCTGCGAGCGCTCGTCCTCGTCGCTGCGGCTCTGCATGATCGCGTAGAGCGGAACGGTGAAGATTCCGCCGCAGACCGCGACCCCCAGTATGTCGATGACAACATGCCAATTCGCCGGCGCGCTCAGAAACGCGGTCAAGCCGATCTCCGTCGTCGGAGCAGTGGCCGGACTCGCCCACCACATATCGGCGAGAAAGACGGTCATCGCGAGCGCCGCGAAGGGCACGTGCCGGGCCGAGACCTCTCCCTTCAACAGGACATTGCACAGCATCGATCCGGCGCCGATGCCGATGGTCACGACCACGAGGAAAAACGTCACGACTTGGTTGTTGCCGTTGAAGACAGAATTGGCGAAATTCGGGAACTGGGCGATCAAGGTCGCGCCGATCAGCCAGAACCAGGAAATCCCGAGTATGGACAGGAATACCGAGCGGACTTTCGCCGCGCGCCGGACGATACGGAACGTTTCCGAGAGGAAGTTCAGGCTCACCGACAGTGCCGGCTGGGGCGGCTCGACGCGGGGAATGCCGAGGCTTGCGAGCCATCCGAGAACGGCGAGGGCGAGCATGATCGCCGCGACAATGGAAACGCCGCTATCGAGGCCGATCAGGAGACCGCCGGCAATCGTGCCGATCAGGATCGCGAGGAAAGTGCCGGCCTCGACGATCGCATTGCCGCCGATCAATTCGTCCTCGCGCAGGAGCGCCGGCAAAATGCTGTATTTGATGGGCCCGAAGAACGACGACTGCACGCCCATAAGGAACAGCACGGCGAGCAGGAAATAGGTATTGCCGAGAGCGAGGCCGAGCGCGCCCACCGCCATGATGGCGATCTCGGCAAGCTTGATCCACCGGACCAGGCGCGACTTCTCGTACTTGTCGGCTAGCTGGCCCGCGGTCGCGGAGAACAGGAAGAACGGCAATATGAACAAGCCCGCCGCCACGGAAACGAGAACCGATTCGCCCATCGGTTCCTGCCCGGCGATGACATAGAGCACGAGAATCACCAATGCGTTCTTGAAGACATTGTCGTTGGCCGCGCCGAGAAAGACCGTGACGAGCAAAGGCAGAAAGCGCCTCGTTCCGAAGAGATGAATTTGTGTCATTCGGCGTCTGCTCCTAGTGCATCGACCCAAACGGAGGCGACAGCCGAAGTTTGGAAAGTTGATGCATCGACAAAGGCCTGGTGCACGGGGGCGTGAACGAAGTGAATGCGCCGGTGCACTAGTTCCGCGCGGCCAAGGGTTGAAGGCTCCGCCTGGTCCTTCGGGAAGCCAATGGCGGCGGCGATCGTGTTCGGATTATTCGGGATAAATCCGGGGCAGCTTTCGACCTTTTCAGCCATCGAATTTCTCCCGGCGCGCCTTGAGGCCGGCCAGATAGTTGTCGATCAAGGTCTCGGCCATTTCCGCCGTTGTCTCGGAGGTCACCAGATCAAGCTTTCCGCTCGAGGCCAGGGACCAGATGCCATGCAGGCTCGCCCACAGAACGCGCGCGGAGCGCCTGGGGCCAGCTTCGTCCGCCGCCGCGAAGGCCGGCGCCAGAGCGCCTTCCAGGATCGAAAGAACCTTGTCGACTTTTCGATGGTACCAATCCGGCGCCCGCCGCCCGTCGGGAAGCGAATGCTCGAACAGAAGCGTCCAATGACTCGCCCTCCCACCGATAAAGGAAAGATATCCCTCCAGAAGGCGGCGCAGGTTCCGCGCCGGATCATCGCTCACGGGGAGGTCGGCGAGAGCGTCGTGCATCTCGTCGAGCAAACGGCCGTTCAGATGGATGATCAGGTCGTCGAGATTTTCGAACAGATTGTAGAGCGTGCCGGGGGAATACCCGATCGCGTCGGCGACGTTGCGAGCCGTCAGCGCGCGCTGACCGTCGGTCTCTATGATCTCGCGCGCCGTTCCTAGGGCGAATTCGTAGAGCTCTTCCCGCGAATGATCCGATCTGCGTCCCACGATCCCTCCCTTCAGCAAAATTGAACGATGTTCAATTGTCAAGAATAATCCTGAACGGTTTAACCGATTTCCTCACCACGGAGGCCGCCTGAATCCAGCGCCGGCGCGCCGTCGATTTTGGGATCACGCCGCCGGCCCGGGAGGGCGGCGACCCTCGACTTGAGGCGGCCGGAGCTGAATTCGCTGCCGCTCAGGCGCTCGGACCGACCATGTTCTCGGGCCGCACCCAGCGATTGAAGTCCTCCTCGCTCAAGATGCCCAGGGCGACGGCGGCCTGGACCAGGCTGGTGCCGTCGGCGAAGGCTTTCTTGGCGACCTTGGCCGCGTTGTCGTACCCGATATGCGGGTTGAGCGCGGTCACGAGCATCAGGGAATCGTCGCGCAGTTGGTAAATGCGTTCCTTGTTCGCGTTGATTCTGACGACGCAATTGTCGGTGAAGCTGACGGCGCCATCGGCGATCAGGCGAATCGATTGGAGGACGTTATAGATCATCACCGGCTTGAAGACGTTGAGCTCGAGGTGGCCGGTGGCGCCGCCGACGGTGACCGCGACGTGGTTGCCCATCACCTGGGCGCAGACCATGGTCAGCGCCTCACACTGGGTCGGGTTGACCTTGCCCGGCATGATTGACGAGCCGGGCTCGTTCTCGGGCAGGGCCAACTCGCCGAGGCCGCAGCGCGGCCCGGAGCCGAGCAGGCGGACGTCGTTGGCGATTTTCATCAGTGAGGCGGCCAGCACGTTGAGGGCGCCGGAGGCCTCGACGAGGGCGTCGTGGGCGGCCAGGGCCTCGAACTTGTTCGGCGCGGTGACGAACGGCAGGCCCGTGATATTCGCCACCTCGGCGGCGAAATCGACGTCGTAGCCGACCTTGCTGTTCAAGCCAGTTCCGACGGCGGTGCCGCCCTGGGCCAGGGGATACAAGCGCGGCAAGCTGCCGCGGACCCGATCGATCCCGTTGGCGATCTGTTGGGCGTAACCGGAAAATTCCTGGCCCAGGGTCAACGGCGTCGCGTCCTGCATGTGGGTGCGGCCGATCTTGATGATCTCTGAAAAGGCCTCGGCCTTGGCGGCCAACGCCTTGTGCATGTGTTCGAGGGCGGGGAGAAGGCGGTTGTGAATTTCCTCCACCGCGGAGATGTGCATGGCGGTGGGGAAGCTGTCGTTCGACGACTGGCCCATGTTGACGTGGTCGTTGGGGTGGACGTCCTTGGAACCCAACTTGCCGCCAAGCAGCTCGATGGCGCGGTTCGAGACCACCTCGTTGGTGTTCATGTTGGTTTGGGTGCCCGAGCCGGTTTGCCAGACGACCAGGGGAAAATGGCCGGCGAGCTTGCCGTTGATGATCTCCTCGGCGGCCCGCTCGATGGCTCCCGCGAGTTTCGAATCGAGCTTGCCGAGCCGGGCGTTGACCCGCGCGGCGGCCTGTTTGACGATCCCGTAGGCGCGGACCAACGGGGCCGGCATGGTTTCGCCGCCGATCTTGAAGTTTTTCAAACTCCGCTGGGTCTGGGCCCCCCAATAACGGTCCGCCGGGACCTCCAGGGGACCGAAGGAATCGGTTTCGGTGCGGTGAGTCGCGGTCTCGGCCATCCTAGTTTCCTCCCTCGTAAATGAAAATCGCGCTGCATTAAACCACAGCCCCCAACACGAGCACAGACCCGCCTTGGCCCTGGGATGCGAAAAACGCGCCGTGCGATCGCACTCGGCATCCGTCGGCATCCGACTCCGGAGATCTGTTTTTGCGCAAAGCTGACTTTATCGTACCGTAATCATCCCGCGCGCCGAGGTAGTCTCGGCTTCCATGATCAGATGTCGCCGTAGATCGACAACACCGGAATGCTCGAATTCGATCCTGTGCAGCGTCAGTACCAGATCGAATAGCTTGCCGAAGTAGTCCTGCTTTTTGCG
>CBDCME010000035.1:0-19639 GCA_965218865.1 Alphaproteobacteria bacterium | reverse complement strand
CGGATCGCCGAGGCCGCGGGCGCGCATGTCCTGGAAGAACGCGCTCACCGTCTCGGCGTCCTCCTTGGAGCCGGCCATCAGGTGCAGCAGGACCTTGGCGCCACTCGACGTGAAGCCCCAGGCTGCCAGCACCGGCTCGCGCCTTTGGCCGGGGCGGATACGCTCGGCGATGCCGTCCACGAACAGATAGGCGATGTCGTATTCACTCAAATCCCTGGATGCGAACTCCTGGTAGTCCGCCCACAGCCGCTCGCCGATCTCCGAGACCGCCGTCCTTGAGAGCAACAGCCGGCCGCTCTCGTCCTTGAATGCATCTTCAATGACCGATAGGCCGCGCGCCAGCAGCTCCACCGACAGGTCCTCGAGCGCCTGGGTGCGTCCCTTCAGATGATCCCGGATCTCCGAGCGGAACGGCTCGTCACGACCCGCGATCTGCGGCGCCGCAAACTCGATGAACCCTTCCGCCGTCTTCAGCCGCCCGGTGCGAGAGCCGTTCCGATAGGCCCTGGCCGGGTTGGGCGCCGTGTTCGTAGTACTCACGCCCCAGCGCGTCCCGGCCCTCCGCCTCAAGGGTCTCCTCGACGATCAGCCTCGCCGCCAGCCGCACCAGCTCGGCGCGGCCGTCCGGCGAACGCCCCTCAATCAAATCGGAAAGGGATTGGCGGGTGCGCATCGATCCAGGTACTCTCTTCGACATGGGGTGTCTCCTTGCTGGCGCCGGCGGCTACCGGCACTGGTTTTCGGGTTCCTCAGTGAGGATGCACCCCTACCAATTTTCCAGCAAGTTTAGGACTTCACCGAGATTGTCGATCGGAAGCGCGTAGCAGAGATAGCTAAAAAGCTTGGCAAGTCGACAGGAGAGAATCGCGTAGCTTACGAACGGCTTGCCGAGGAAGTGCCTTTGCGTCTCGAGTGGAAGGAACGGCCCGCGGCGTTGTGAGTGCCCGTATTCTATCCCTCAACCAGTATCATCGCGGCTACGTTCGCAAGGCCGTAAGTCGTTTTTGGCGAACAGCGGTTTGCGATCATTGGAATGTCTTACCAAAGTCACTGCAGAACTCTACGAACCAACGCTTATATCAATACAACAACCAATCACCTCACTGTAGCGACGGCCGTTATCATCCACAAAAACGACGTTCGCGTTCCCAACGCGCTCTTGGTCATTCGAACGTCATACTGAGACACGCCTCCCCGGGCCGTTTGTTGACCGGGAAATGGGGCGCGATTAGACTTCGTCGGTCTCCGAGGCGTTCGCGGTGGCGGGCTGAATCGCGGGCCGCGACAACGCTGGTAAGGCGATGGGAGCGGAACGAAAACCGGGGAGATCGAACCTCTCCGGGAAAGGGGCGCGGTGATTTCACGGGCCGGCGGGTGAAACCGCGTCTTCCGAATTGGCGCCCTGGCGGCGGCGTGCGCGAGGAGGTCGTCCAATTAGGGAATGGCGGTCTTTCGCCTCCGTGTTCGCCGGTTCCTTGGCCCACGCATCGGCCGCAACTCGCGCGTTTTTGTCGCGCCGCGGCGATGGCGGTCGTGCTCGTGGGCCTGAACGCGGCGGCGGCGAGCGCGGGCGTTGGGGCTACGGCCGACGAGGTTCGTCGGGTCGCGGAAGACGTCTTGTCGGACGAAGATTACCAAACCGAACTGCCGCCCCAAGGGCATGTCGCGTCGCCTCCGGAGAGGCGAACCCAACGTTGGCCCCGGTACGAACCCGACGACGGGGACGAGAGCGAACCTTTCGAGCCGGATTTACCGGCTGTTCGGCTTAGCCTCCCCGAAGGATTGGGCGAGGTGGTGAAATTGATTCTTTGGGGTTTGGTCTTGGTCGGCGGGGCCTTGCTGGTCTTTTATCTTCTGAACGAGGTTCCGCGCCTCGTCGCCCGGGCGAGAGACAAGAAGGATCGCGGGACAGTCTCTAAGTCCGAGGCGCCGGAGGCGGAAGCGGCGCCGCCGGAGGAGGAGGAAATTCTGAAGGAGGCGGACCGCCTGGCGAGCGAGGGCCGCTACGGGGAAGCGGTCCACGTCCTCTTTCTGCGTGGTCTCGAAATCCTGCGCCGGCACTTGGACGTTGCCTTGGCGCCATCGCTGACCAGCCGGGAGATCCTGACCCGGCTGTCTCTGGCCGAGGGGGTGAAATCCGCGCTCGGGCGGATCGTGGCCGTGGTGGAGCGCATCCATTTCGGCGGGCGCGAGGCCAGCGAAGCGGATTACCGCAACTGCCGGGTCGATTATCGCTCCCTGGCCGGGAGCGCCGGGACTTGAAAGCGGAGAAAGCGGTCTTTTCGCCGAAAACGGTCATCTGGCTTCTTTCGGTCGGCTGCCTTTCCTTCGCCGGCGCGGCGTATTTCGTCATCTACGGCGACGCCGGTCGGGGCACGACGGCGGAGGCGAACGGCTTCTCGTACTCCGCGGTCGGCCACCGGGCCTTCGTCGAAACCCTGCGGGGCCTGGATATTCCCGTGCTTCTGAGCGGGCGGGACTCCGCGGCCAGGGCCGGCCGATCGGCGCTCCTGGTGGTCGCGGAGCCGCGGGCCCGGGTCGAGAGGCAATCGACGAACTGCTGAGCGCCGAGACGGTGCTGTTCGTACTCCCGAAATGGGGTGGGACCGCCGCCGATGACGACCCCGGACGGCTCGCGTCCGCGATCCGGCTGCCGAGCGACGAAGTCGAGGAAATTTTGAGACTCGTCGTTCCCGACGGGCGGATCCGGCGCTTGGGCGGATCCCCAACGTGGAAATCGCGGCTCGGCGTCGCCCCGACGCTCAGCGCCCCGCAGCTGATCGAATCGAGACGGCTGAGACCCGTCGTCGCCGGTAGCCGGGGCCTCCTTATCGGGGAGATCTATGTTGGCGGACAGCGAATCTGGATCCTTTCGGACCCGGACGTTCTCTCCAATCATGGTCTGGGTCGGGGCGACAATTCGGTTCTGGCGGTGGCGATGGTCGATGCCTTGCGACCCCCGGGCGGCGCCGTCATCGTCGATGAAACGATTCACGGGTTTCACCAGGATCCCGACCTCTGGCGGGCGATGCTCGAATTCCCCTTCGTGGTCACCACGATCGTGGCGGCGGTGGCGATCATGGCCCTGTTGTCGGCCGCCACGGGGCGCTTTGGCGCCCCGGTCCCGGTCAAATCCCCACACCAGGCCGGCAAGGAGGCATTGATCACGAACACGGCCGGTCTTCTCGAATACGGCGGCCATGCTCGGGAGATTCTTCGCAACTACGTGGCAGTCACGCTTCGGGACGCCGCGCGGCGGCTCCGCGCCCCCCGACATCTCGACGAGGCCGCCCTCGTCCAATGGCTCGATCAGGTCGGGGAAGCACGCGGCGTCGAGACGAAATATCGCCGCTTGCGCGATGAAGCGGAAGCCGTGGCCGCCACGGCCCGAATCTCGTCAAGGCGGCCCGCAAACTCTATCGCTGGAAAAGGGAGATGATCAATGGACCTTGATGCCATCACCACGGTCGGCAAAGAGTTCAAGGAGCAGGTGAAGAAAACGGTGGTCGGGCAGGACGGGGCGCTCGATCTCATGTTGGTTTGTCTGCTGTCGAAGGGCCACATCGTCCTGGAAGGCGTCCCGGGTATCGCCAAGACACTCTTGGCGCAGTCCTTCGCCGCCGGGTTGTCGCTGAAGTTCGGGCGCATCCAATTCACGCCCGACCTGATGCCCGGCGACGTGATCGGAACCAATCTCTTCAACTTTCAGAACAATCAGTTCGTGCTCACGAAGGGTCCGATTTTCACCGAGCTCCTGTTGGCCGACGAAATCAATCGAACACCGCCCAAGACCCAGGCCGCGTTGTTGCAAGCGATGCAGGAACGTACGGTGACGATCGACGGCACGGACTATGATCTGGGCGAGGGATTCATGGTCATCGCCACCCAGAACCCGATCGAGCAGGAGGGCACCTACCCTCTCCCGGAGGCTCAGCTCGACAGGTTCCTGTTCAAGCACGTTCTCGATTACCCGACGGTGGAGGACGAGCGTGCCATTGTCGCCCGCCACGGCCATCGAACGACGATGCCGAAACTCGCTGACTTCGGTCTCGCGCCGGTGGCCGATCTGGCGGCTCTGGAGGAGGTCCGCGGATTCGTCGCGGGGATCCGCCTATCCCACGAAATGGTCGAATATATCGTCGACGTGGTGCGCGCGACGCGGGAGCACCAATCCCTGCAAGTCGGCGCCTCGCCGCGGGCGGCGAACATGCTGGCAACCGCGGCGCGGGCCTTCGCCGCCATCCAGGGCCGCGACTATGTCATCCCCGACGACGTCAAGTTTCTCGCGCTTCCGGTGTTGCGCCACCGGGTGATGTTGGCGCCGGGGGCCGAGATCGAGGGTATTTGGACGGACAAGGTCATCAAGCAAGTTCTCGAACAGACGGCCGCGCCGCGCTGATGCGCACGAGCCGCCGAGCGGTGCTTTTGTACGCGGCCGGGGTTCCGCTCTCGTTGGCACTTATCCTGGTCGATGAAAGTCTCTGGCCGCTCGGTCCCACCTACTTGGGTTTGGTCATGATTCTGACCGGCGCGGACGCGATCCGCGCGCTTCCCCGGTCGGCGCTCGTGGTCGACGTCTTGGCGCCGGAGGTCCTTTTCGTCGGCGGCGGGGACGCGCTGAGGATCACCCTCACCACCGCCGGCGGATGGCCGGCGACGACGATAGAGTTGGCCTGCGACGTCGGCGCCGGCCTGGCGACGCCTCCGACCCAACGCGTCTCCTTCTCGCCGGGCGGCGAAGTCCAGGTGTCGGTTTCCTGCGTCCCCAATCGGCGCGGCACCGTCGAGGTTCATCGCCTCTGGTTGCGATGGCACGCACCGCTCGGATTGATCCTCAAGCAAAAGGTCCAGCCGATCTCCGCGACCATTCCCGTGATTCCCAACATCTCGGCGATTCGTCGGGACGCGATCCGATTTGCCTCGCGGGACGCGTACTTCGGGTCCAAGCCCCAGAGCCAGCAGGGCGAGGGCTCGGTATTCGAGTCGTTGCGGGATTACGTTCCAGGACTCGATCATCGCTCGATCGATTGGAAGCATTCCGCCCGCCACCGCCGGCTGGTGTGCAAGGAATTTCGAGCCGAACGCAATCACCAGATCATTCTCGCCTTCGACACCGGCCACCTGATGAGCGAACCGCTCGAAGGAATCTCGAAACTGGATCATGCGATCAACGCGGGTCTTCTGCTCGCCTACATGTCGCTGCGCGGCGGCGACAGGATCGGTCTCTTCGGATTCGATTCCCAGGTCCGTCTATTCGTGGGGCCGGTTGGCGGCGTGCACGACTTCGGCCGTCTCCAGCGGGCCTCGGCGGAGTTGAAACCTTGCCATGACGAGACGAATTTCACCTTGGGCCTGGCGGAGTTGCTGAGCCGACTCAAGCGGCGCTCGCTGGTCATCCTGCAAACCGAATTCGTCGACACGATCACGGCCGAGTTGATGGTGGCGAACCTGGAGCGACTGGCCGCCCGTCACTTGGTCGTGTTCGTCACTTGGCAGGACCCGAGCCTGAATTCGACCGTGAATACGCCGCCGAGAACGGTCGGTGACATGGCGAAATCCGTCATCGCGGACGATATGATTCGCGAGCGGATGATCGTCATCGAGAGACTTGGCCGACTGGGCGTTCATTGCCTCCATACGCCCGTAAAGAGGATGGGCGTGGATCTGGTAAACCGGTATTTGATGATCAAACGGAAGGAACTCATTTGAATCACCACGGGGACAAGGCGCGGGTAAGGGACTGACCCGGTGGCGCGCGTCAAATTGAAAAGCTACGAGTTCCGGCGAGAGCGAGAGAGCGCTTGGCGCGAGCTGGAGGGCCTCGTTCGAAGGGCCGAGCGGGGCGGGATCAAGTCTCTTTCGTCGGACGAGCTCCTGAGGCTGCCGAGCCTCTATCGCGCGACGATGTCGTCGCTTTCGGTGGCGCGCGGAATTTCACTTGACCAGAACGTATTGACCTACCTCGAAAGCCTCGCCGCGCGCGCCTATTTCGTCGTCTATGGCGTCCGGGCCCATACCCGGGAAGGGGTGGCGGGGTTCTTGTTGCGCGGCTTTCCGGGGGCGGTTCGGGCCGCGAGAGGCCCCATCGTCACCGCAGCCCTTTTCATGGCCCTGGGCTTCGCCACGGGTTTCGTCTTGACCCTTCACAACGCGGACTGGTTCTATACCTTCATTCCGGCCAACCTTGGCGGAGACCGCTCACCCACCGCCTCGACCGAGGATCTCCGAGCCACGCTCTATGATACCGGAGGCGGTGTCGCGGAAATGCTCTATGCATTTGCCGCTTTTCTGTTCACCCACAACTCGGCTGTCGGCATGCTTGCCTTCGCCCTGGGATTCGCGCTCGGGGTGCCGACGACCTCTTGATGTTCTACAACGGACTGACCCTCGGGGCCTTCGCGGCGCTCTTCGAGTCGCGCGGATTGTCGGTCGAGTTATGGGCTTGGCTCGGCATCCACGGGACGACGGAGCTTTTCGCGGTCGTGCTTTGTGGCGGGGCGGGGCTGCTCCTGGGCCGTAGCCTTGCGTTTCCGGGACGCCACGGCCGTCTGGACAATTTGGCCCGGAACGGCCGGATGGCGGGCCAAATCGTGATCGGGGCCGTCGCGATGCTCTTCATCGCCGGCTTGTTGGAAGGTCTCGGGCGCCAGCTGATCGTGGATCCGACGGAGCGCTATTTGATCGCCGTCAGCGCGTTGATTTTGTGGCTTCTGTATTTCCTTCGGGTCGGGAAAGAGGAGCGCGATGGCGACGATCGCTAGATTGGGTGGGCCGAATCGTCGAGGGAACCGCCGGGAAATCGTCACTCCGGAAGGCGTGCCCTTGCCGGTCGAGCTGGCGGATTGGGGGGACCGGGCGGCCGCCGTCATCGTCGACATCATTATCATGTTCGCGGTCATTTTCGGCCTGGCGTTGTTGGTTGGCCTGGGATTGGCCGAGTTCTCGATGGTTGGCTGGTGGTGGGCGATCGTGATCTTGATTTGGTTCGCCGTACGCAGCTTTTATTTTATCGTCTTCGAACTGCGCTGGTGGGGGACCACGCCCGGGAAAAGAATATTCGGCCTGCGTGTCATCGACCGCAAGGGCGAACGCCTCCGCGCCGACGCCGTTTTCGCCCGTAACCTGATGCGGGAAGTGGAAATGTTCATCCCTATTTCCTTGCTGCTGATGAGCGGCCAGGTCGGCACCGGCGCATGGGTTAACTTGCTGACCCTGGTCTGGATGTCGATTTTCACCCTCATGCCTTTCTTCAACAAGGATCGACTCCGGGTTGGCGAAATCGTCGGCGGAACGGCGGTGATCTCGGCGCCGAAGAGCGTGTTGTTGCCGGACATCGCCGGAACCGGCGCTTCCGAACCGGCGGCCGAGGCATCCCCCGCGCTTGTCTTCACCAAGAAGCAGCTCGAGGTTTACGGCATTTACGAACTTCAGACGCTGGAGAGCGTGCTGCGCAAGAAGGGACTGAACGCGAGGCGGACCCAGGACATGGTGTGCCAGCGCGTTCAGCGCAAAATCCGCTGGTCCCAGGAGGAACCGGTCGATAGCCGACGGTTCCTCGAGGATTTCTACACCAGCCTCAGGGCCCATCTCGAAACGAGAATGCTTTTCGGCGTCCGCCGCGAAAGCCAGCACGACCGCGAATAGACCTCCGCGCCATTTCCGGAATGATTATCCCGCAAGCACAAAGTACCGATGACCGCTGTCAGTCGAACACGGCCGCGATCTGGTTCGAATCCACATCCTCCCTTATCACCCGAAGGTCATGGTAACCGAGATGTTCGATGACGTGAGACGCCGCCTGTTGACGAAGTTGAGCGATTCGTTGTGATGAACGGAATGGTGAGGGGAAATTGGCGATGGGTCGTCAGGAAGCGCGGCAGGCGCCGAACCTGGCCGCGGGGAGGCGAGAATGAGCGCGACCTCCGCCCCGTCGCCGGCCGCACCCTCTCCTTGCCGATGCGCCGACCGATCGGCGCCCCGAAACAAGCGCTGGCTGGATTTTCCTGGTGATGACGCCACAAGGTACCCTCCTGATCGCGCGCCTCGCCACAAACAACGGTCAAGCCGCCTTTGTCGCAACGATCCCATCTTCGGCCTGACCGGGGGAAAAGCGCCTTTTTCAACGGGTTGTTAAAGCCGTTGTCGGGATTCCGAACCAACCGGGCGCGGCGGAACCCTCCCCTGACCCCGGGGGACTATCCCCCGCCGGCCTGGATCGCGTCGATCCGGTTTTGTATCATGGCGGCTTCCGAGCGGCGGTCCGTTTCGGTATACAAGGTGCGCAAGTTGATGAGTAGGACAAGAAGGCCGGGATCGTTGGCCGAAAGGATTTCCTCGGTACGCGCGAGCGCCTCTTTCAACAACTTTTCGGCTTGGTCGAAACGGCCAGTTTTCCGGTAGAGATCGGCCAGGTTGTTGAAATTGCTCGCCATGTTCGGATGATCTCCGCCAAGTCGCTGCTTGATGACTGAAATTGATTTCTTATAAAGCGATTCGGCTTCGTGATAACGCTCCTGATCCTGATAAAGATTTGCCAAGTTGCCTAGCGTAAGCGCGATGGACAACTGCTGTTCCTCGTAACTATCGAAAATCTGGATCGATTTGTAGGTCAAAGCATCCTTGAATAATTTTTCCGCCTCATCGTAGTTTCCCAATTTTTTGTTGATGACGGCCAAATTTTGAACGAGGACAGCCGAAAATCGGTGCTTTTTCCCGACTTCCTCATTCGCGAGTGCGAGGGCACTCTCGGTCGATGCCTTGGCCAAGGTATATTTGCCGCTATCGTAATAACTTTGGGATAGATGAAATTTCTGCAGCAGTTCCCGAGACAGATCTTCCGCGTGTCCCACCGAAACGTAAAAGAATCCAATGATCAAACCGCCAAGTATAATGATCCGCTCAACCATTTCCGATCTCCATTTAGTCGTCCGTGAAGAACCCTGATTTCAAGCTGAAGCGGCGATTGGGTTTGCGGTGGGGTGCGAGATGTCGCTGAGGAGCGCGGCCAGGATTTGGACAAACAAACGCCTCAGCCATTTGAGGACAAGGCGGTAGTTGTAGCCGGCGCCGGCGAGGATGGCGTTGATCTTGTCGCCGTCGCGGCCTTTGAGGAAGTTGCGCCCCAGCCTGCCATCGCTCTTGAGATGTCCGATCACGGCCTCGACGGCGGAGCGCCGCCTGAGCTCCTTCTTGATCGTCGGCGTGATGCCGCGTTTCTGGCCTGATCTAAAGACGCGGTGTTTGTTGGGGTAATCGTGGCCCTGGTATCCCTTGTCGACATAGATGCGCTCGGCCGATATCCCCGTCCAGCGTTCCATCTCTTCGATCACCTGCCTCAAGGTGTGGCCATCATAGGGATTGCCGTGGAAGGCCTTGACGTGGGCGACGAACTGGCCGCCGGGGGGGCGGGAATTGGTCGCCGCCACGGAGACCTTGCAGCCGAACTCGTACGGCTTGTGCGCCTTCCCTTTGCCGATGCATTCGACCTCGGGCGCGTGGAGCGAATAGACCTTGGGCAAGGGGTCGCGCCGCTTCTGGGTCGACACCCGCTCGGCCAGCCACAAGGGGCGGCGGAAGGTATCCCGTAGGCTCTCCTCCTGGGCCGTCTTGCGGCGGATGTCGCGGACGGTGCGCCCGAGATAGGTCTTGAGCTTGCGCAGGGCCTTGTTGGCCCGCTTGTGCTGTTTGGCATGGCGGTAGCGGCCTTGCATGATCAACGCCCTCTTGCCCAGGCGGGTATAGGACTGACGCAGGGCAATGCCGTGCTCCCGTGCCAGTCGCACCAGCCGCTCGCGGGCTCGTTGCATCAGTTTGGCGGCGGTCGGAAAGGCAATCGCCTTCTCTTGTACGGTGGTGTCCACCGTCACCCGCTCGAGGTCCTTCTCCCGCAGCGCCCCCACCCGGTGGGCCACGGCCAGGCTCTCCTGGAATACCTTCTCCAAACCTTCCGGCCCGATCCGGTCCCGCCACCGGGTCATCGACGAGCGCTCCATGGGCAGCTCATGCTGAAAGTACTCTTCGCCGCAGAAGCACTGGAAGTATGGGTCGTAGACCCAGCGCTCGCAGACCTCCTCATCCGAGAGATCGAACATATGCTTGAGGATGTGCAGCCCAACCATCAACCGCGTCGGGACCCCCGGCCGACCCTCCTCCGAATACAAGGCTTCATAGGTCTCGTCGAAGAAAGTCCACGCGATCCGGCCCCCCAACACCACCAACTCGTGGCGCAGGTTGATGATGTTTTCGAACCGCGAGCGGAACAGGTCCTCTATTCCCGATGACACCTTGCGCGATGGCTTCATCACAGTTCTCCAATCCCAATCGACGGGAGCAGAGAATCACGTTCCGCAACGGAAGGGAATCCCCAAAATCAATTATTTCAAATCGCAAGCTTTTCAGGCCCAAAACCCGTTTTCTTGCAAATCCGATTACTTCGCCAAACCGAAAGAGCTACCAACATCAGCCGCTTATGCGTTCTTCACGGGCGACCATTTATCCGTTGCCAGATGACGGCGTACGTTTGCCAAGATAACCCCTGGCACCGGAACGCCTGGTTCGAGATTTTCTCTTTCACCTCGGCCGCCCCCTCAGCCTACACTGAAATACTAACAGTCTGTTCGAAAATGCGCGTCCGCGCATTTTTTTGCGTCTGTTCCGGCCCCCGCCCCCTCCCGGCCACCCACGAGAGTATGTGGGTGGCCGGGAGGGGGCGGGGGCCAGCGCCGCGAGTTTTCGAACAGACTGTAAAATTTTGATCATAAAACGGATATCGGTGGGCAGATGGTTCTAGGGCGGGAGAAGCACTCGCCGCGGTCATCCCGGGAGGCGGTTGTACGCGCTCCCGCGTGTCAAGTTTTCGATCTTCGCTTTGTCTTTTGCGAATTAGGTCAAATGCCGCGTACAGGGCCGCGAATCCCCCGGGATCGAGGCCGCGCAACGGCGCCGGGTCATCTCGTCAGCCGGCACCAGGAATATTCGCTCGGCGAGGTCCCCCGCCCCTTCCCTCGACGACCTCGATCGCTTACCATTATGACCGTTCGGCGACGGTCGGGGGGAAATGGCCGCGTGCATGAACACAAGCGGGAACATGAAATACCTCTTCGTCGCCATCGCCTATCTTGTGGCCGCCAATCCGACGGCGGCCGAAAACGCCTTCGGGACGAGCGATCGCGGTGTCGGAGAGGCCTTCAGCGTTGCCCAGGAAATCGACCGGTTGGTCATTCTCCTGAAGGACGACGTCCTTAGGGACCTGGTTTGCCGCGTCGCCTTCGAAACCTACACACCGAGGACGCTGGGCACGGCCCTGAACACCTCCGCGGAAGAGGTCACGCGGCGAATCGAAACCCTGCGCGGTTGGGGGCTGGTGCGCTACGCCACGCAGGATTCGGGTATCAGGACGATCGAGCCGGTCCCCGGCAGCGGCGAGGCGACTCTGAGGCGCTGGGCGGCAAAATATTGTCCCCAGGACGCCAAGTGCGGGATGTACGATCATTTTTCGGAGGTCGCGTCCGACTACAACGAGATCCGCACGACCGACACCGATCCCATCCAATTCATCAAGAATACCCTGCGCGGCTGGGAGGCCCCGAAGGCGGTGGAAATCGGCTGCGGCCCCGGCCGCTATGCCTTGCAATTGCTCAAATATCTCCCCGGACTCAATCTCGTGTGCGGCGACGTCAACGAATCCATGCTGGAGGAGGCGGAACGCTATCTGAGGAAAAACGGGCAAACGAATTTTTCCACCGCGCGTATCGACGCCATGAACTTGAAGTTCCCGGCGGGATCCTTGGATTGCGTGTTTACCTTCAACGCGATTCATCACTTCGATCCGGTACCGTTCTTGCACGAGGCGGTCAACGCCCTCCGCGAGGACGGCCGCGTTTTCATTTATACGCGGTTCAAGAGCCAGAACGCGCGCTCGATCTGGGGAAAATATTTCTCGGGCTTCACAAAAAAGGAAAAGCGTTTAACCGAGCCGCACGAGGCACAGGCCTGGGCCAATTGCGTCGACGGCGTTTATCTGGAAGGCATGAGACAATTCAAGTTCAAGCGGGTTTCTTCGGTCGGCGATCTCGTTCATCAGGCAAAAAAGCACCATTATTCGACCTTCAGCCTTTATACCTCGGCTGAATTCGCGGCGGCGCTGGCGGAATTCGAGGCTCGGATCAGAAGGGATTTTCCCGATCCCGAGCACGTGGAATGGGAAGACGAGAATGTGATGTTGGTTTTCCGCCGCACCCAATATAAGGAGAAAGCGACCGTCGAGCAGGAAGCGGAAAAAGTCAGAAAAGAATATGAAACTCACATTATGCGAATCAGTAGGAAGTCGCCCGTGCCGCGGTGAAAATCAGAACCCTCGGTCCAGCGGCGATTATCGCGGTGTGTCAGCGCAGGGTTTTGCGGGGGTCGAAGGCGTCGCGGGCGGCTTCGCCGATGAAAATCAGAAGGCTGAGCATCAGGGCCAGAACGACAAACCCGGAAATGCCCAGCCACGGAGCCTGGAGATTGGCCTTTCCCTGGGCCAGGATCTCCCCCAGCGAGGCCGATCCCGGCGGAAGGCCGAAGCCCAGGAAGTCGAGCGCGGTGAGCGTGGTGATCGAACCGTTCAGGATGAAGGGAAGGAACGTCAGGGCCGCCACCATCGCGTTGGGCAGGACGTGGCGGACCATGATCGTCACGTCGCCGACGCCGAGCGCCCGGGCCGCGCGAACATAGTCGAAATTGCGGGCCCGCAGGAACTCGGCCCGGACGACGCCGACCAGCGTCATCCAGTTGAAGAGCAGCATCAGTCCCAGGAGCCACCAGAAATTCGGCTCGACCACGCTCGCCAGGATAATCAGCAAATACAACAATGGAAGGCCGGCCCAGATCTCGATGAAGCGCTGAAACATCAGGTCGAACCAACCCCCAAAGTAACCTTGCACGGCCCCCGCGGCGATTCCGACCACGGCGCTGAATAGCGTCAGGGTAAGTCCGAAGAGGACAGAGATCCGGAAGCCGTAAATAAGTCTTGCGACGACGTCCCGCCCCTGGTCGTCGGTTCCCAACCAATTTTCGCCCGCCGGGGGCGAGGGCGCCGGCGACGTCAGGTTGTAATTGATCGTATCGTAGCTGTAGCGTATCGGGGGCCAGACGAGCCAGCCCTTTTCCTCGATCAACTCCTGGACCTCGGCTTCACGGTATTCGGCCTCGGTTTCGAAAAATCCGCCGAAGGACGTTTCCGGATACGAGACAAGAACGGGGAAGAAGAATTCGCCATCGAAATAAACCAAGAGGGGCTTGTCGTTGGCGATGAATTCGGCGAAAAGGCTGGTGCAAAAGAGGGCAAGAAATACCCATAACGACCAATAGCCTCGCCGGTTCGCGCGAAAATTCGCCAACCGCCGCCGGATCAGGGGAGTAATTCGCGCGCCCATGAATCGTTGCTCGGCCACGCTTCAGACCTCGCGCGAATCGAAGTCGATGCGCGGATCAACGACAACGTACATAAGATCGCCAAGCAAATTCAGAAGCAGGCCGATTAACGAAAAGCAAAAGAGCGTGCCGAACATGACCGGATAATCCCGGTTGAGGGCGGATTCGAATCCGAGCAGACCGAGGCCGTCGAGTGAAAATATGACCTCGATCAACAGCGATCCCGAGAAGAGAATGCTGACGAACGCGCCCGGAAAACCGGCCACGACGATCAGCATCGCGTTGCGGAACACGTGTCCGTAAAGAACTTGGCGTTCCCTCAGGCCCTTGGCTCGCGCGGTCAGGACGTAGTGTTTGTTGACCTCTTCCAGAAACGAGTTCTTGGTCAGCATCGTCAGGCCGGCGAAGCCGCCGATGACCATCGCCAACACCGGAAGCGCAATGTGCCAGAAATAGTCGCCGACGCGCCCCGACCAGGACAGCAAATCCCAGTTTTCGGAGACCAAGCCGCGCAACGGGAACCAGTCGAAGTAGTTGCCGCCGGCGAAGATGATGATCAGCATGATCGCGAAAAGGAACGAGGGCACAGCATAGCCGACGACGATCACGGCGCTGGTCCAAACGTCGAAGCGCGAACCGTCACGTACGGCCTTGGCGATGCCGAGCGGTATCGAGATCAGATAGACCAGTAAGGTGGTCCAGAATCCCAGCGATATCGACACCGGCATTTTCTCGATCACCAAATCGACAACCTTGCGGTCGCGGAAGAAGCTGTCGCCGAAGTCGAAGCGGACATAGTCCCACATCATCTTGAGGAAACGTTCGAGGGGCGGCTTGTCGAAGCCGAATTGCTTCTCGATCTCCCGTACCAAGTCCGGGTCGAGACCGCGCGCCCCCCTGTATTTGCTGACCCTTCCCTCGGATCCGACGCCACCGCGGCCGCTATCGCCGCCGGCGACCTCGGCGCTGCCGGCGCCGCCGACCCGGGCCGTCGCCGAGACCGCGGTGCCCGTGATCTCGGCGATGAGTTGCTCAACCGGACCGCCCGGCGCCGCTTGGACGACGATGAAGTTAATGACCATGATTCCGACCAGGGTCGGAACGATCAGCAGCAGTCGGCGAACGATATAGGCGAGCATGGCAAACCGCCGTGGGCGTTAACAGCCTGTCCAAAAAATCGCGGCGCCGGCCCCCGCCCCCTCCCGGCCAGCCATATCAGCATACTCTCGTGGGCGGCCGGGAGGGGGCCGGAACAAACGTTGAAAATACGCGGACGCGCATTTTCGAACAGATGGCCGACCCCGGAGTGGTCGGGAAAACCGGAATGAATCAATCCTTCGACTCCCCCAGGTTCCGGGCCAGGGCCTCTTCCTTGGCCGGGTCGACCCACCAGGTAGAAATCTCGATGCCAAATTTGGGGTCGATTGCCGGGCGCCCGAACTTGTCCCAGTAGACCAGGCGGGCGGCGGTGATGTGCCAGTGGGGGACGACGTATTGGCCCCAAAGCAGCACCCGATCGAGCGCCCGCGTCCGATGCACCAGACTCTCCCGGTCGGGCGCCGCGATGACCTGGGAAATCAGCGCGTCGACCACCGGATCGGCGATCCCCGCGTAGTTCCGACTACCCGGTTGGTCGGCCTTTTCGGAAGAAAAAAAGTCCCGCTGCTCGTTTCCCGGCGACAGGGATTGGCCGATGACGCCGACGATCATGTCGAAATCGAATTCATCGATCCGGTTCTGGTACTGTGCGGTATCCACGGTCCGCACCCGCACTTCGATGCCCAGGCGTTCGAGGTTGCGCGCGAATGGCAAGGTGATTCGCTCCCAGGTCGGTTGGACCAATAGAATTTCGAATACCATGGCCTCGCCGGTATCCCGTTCGACGAGCGACTTGTTCTTGATCTCCCAGTCCGCTTCCTTAAGGAGCGTCATGGCGCGCCGCAGATTGCTCCGGATATTGCCGGAACCGTCCGATTTCGGTGCCTGGTACACTTGGCTGAAGACTTCGTCGGGAAGGTGTCCGCGATAGGGTTCTAGGATCGCCAATTCCTCATCACTGGGCAGTCCCGTCGCGGCCAGCTCGGAATTGGAAAAATAGCTCTCGGTCCGGGCGTAGGCGCCGTAGAACAGGTTCTTGTTCGACCATTCGAAATCAAACCCATGCGCCAGAGCCTGGCGGACCCTGGGGTCGCGGAAGAACGGCCTTCGGGTGTTGAAGAAAAAACCCTGCATGCCGGTCGGGCGCTCGTTTTCGACCAGCTCCATGCGCAACAAACCGCGGTCGACGACCGGAACCTTGTAGGCGGTCGCCCAATCCTTCGACGAATTCTCGGCCCTAAAGTCGAATTCCCCGGCTTTCAGGGCCTCGACGGCGACGGTCGCGTCTCGATAGTAATCGAAACGGACCCGCCCGAAATTGAAGCGGCCCCGGTTGACCGGAAGATCCTTGCCCCAATAGTCCGAGACCCGGCGATAGGTGATGGAACGGCCGGGGTCGACCAATTCGACCGCGTAGGGACCGCTCCCCAGGGGCGCCTCCAGTGTCGTTTTTTCGAAATCTCGGGTCTCGTAATACGCTTTCGACAGAACCGGAAGCTGGCCCATGATCAGGGGCAGTTCGCGGTTTTCGCCGGGGACAAAGTCGAACCGCACCTTTCGCTCCCCGATCTTCTCGGCTTCGACCACGGCGGCGTAATAGGCCCGATAGAACGGGTGGCCACGGGTCTTGAGCGTTTCGAAAGTGAAGATCACGTCTTCGGGCGTCACCGGGGTGGCGTCGTGAAAGCGGGCCTCGGGGCGCAGGGTGAAGGCGACCCACGAGCGGTCCTCGGGCATTTCTATCGTTTCCGCGATCAAGCCGTATTCGGAAAACGGCTCGTCGCCCGAGTGGACGGTGAGGGTATCGAAGGTGCCGCCAATCCCTTCCGCCGGAACGCCCTTGAGAATGAAGCGATTAAGGCTGTTGAAGGTGCCGATCGCGGCGCGCCGGACGTCGCCTCCCTTCGGTGCCTGGGGATCGGCGTATTCGAAATGGGTGAAATCCGGGCCATACTTGAGATCGCCATGCATGGCGACGCCGTGGCCGACACTGACCTCCTCCGCCCGGGCCGGCGGCGGGGACGCGATCCAGCACCCGAGCAAGGTCAGCATGAGACCCGGAACGAGGCCCGAGCGCGCCACGCCTGACCGCGCCGATGCGGTTTGCGCGTTGTGCCGCTGCCGGATCATGTTCGAGCGCCCGACCTAACCCGCCAGCAAGGCAAGCGCCGCGGCGTGGAGCGCGGGGTCGCCGGCGGCCAACACCCGGCCGTCCGACTCGAGGCCCAGGGGTGCTCCGCCCCAATCGCTGATCACGCCCCCGGCGTTTTCGACGACCGGCACCAGGGCGCAGTAATCATAGGGTTTCAGCTTGGTCTCGACGACGAGATCGATGAACCCCGCGGCCAACAGACCGAAGGCGTAACAATCGGCGCTGTAGCGGCTCCAATTCACCACCCGGCGCAGGCGCGCGAACGCCTCGGCCTCGGTCGCGACGAAGAGTTCGGGCGCCGTGGTGTAGAGCACCGCTTGCGCCGGTTCGGGGCAGGGCCGGACGGCGACGGATTCGCCGTTCAGGCTGGTCGCCGAGCCCTCGGCGCCGAGCCAGCGTTCCCGGGCTATTGGCTGGTCGATGACTCCCAGCACGGGACGGCCCTGGTGAAGTAGGGCGATCAGCGTCCCGAACAGGGGCACGCCGCCGAGGAAACCCTTGGTGCCGTCGATCGGATCGATGACCCAGACGTACTCGGCCTTGGTGTCGGTGGCGCCGTATTCCTCGCCGATGATGCCGTGAGCGGGATACTCGGCCTCGATCATCTCCCGGATCGCCCGTTCGGCGCCCCGGTCGGCCTCGGTGACGGGACTGCCGTCCGCCTTTCCCTCCACCTCCGGCGAGCGCCGGAAGTAGCGCCGCACGATGGCACCGGCGGCGTCGGCGAGACGATGGGCAAATTCGACAAAGGACCGCGGCGACGACATGGGCGGAGTATAAGCCTCCCTCATCTAAAATGTTGACAGGCTATGAACCTATTGATTTATATGAGTTTATTGTCCCAGCATTTTTTCGTAACCACATACGCAACAATCCTGACTGGAATTTCGTAGCAGCGACCATGCGGATCACTACAGACCTAGCCTCCACATGTTCACCGACACTCTACCCGAAACGTATGTCTCTATGCACGGCTCAAGTGGGGGGGGTATGCTCGGGGCATGGGGGCGGCTTGTTGTGTTGGCTGGCCACTAGATGGCCGAGGAAAAAAAATCGAAAATTTCCAAGGATTAGTGTGGCTTTGCCCGACCCTGGTTCAATCTGAAAAAAAATCGAGGGACAAATATGATCGGCTTAGCTGGTATCAGAGAGGGCGCCAGCTGGACAGCTGCAGTGATGCCGATGAGCCAAGTTGAAGTATTCTGCCGGTGTGGCATAGATCGTTTTAGATTCTGGTCTTGGCTTTCTTTCTCGTGAGCCAGAAAAACACCCCCCCGACGACCAGCCCCAAATTGCCTGCCAAAGCCGGCAGATCAAGGCCGTTCAACTGCAGAATGGCCATCGCAACTATCGCCGCAACAAAACAAATCACTACTGCCAGGGGTATTCTCAACCATATCGACATCGCATTCTCCTTTAGAGCATCGAGTTGGCATTGGCCCTACAATTTGCTATTTTCTGATGTAAGCCTAGCTGATGACACCGCGTGATAGCAGTTTCAGCACGGGAAGGCATCCAACAAATAATGTTAAATTTGGTTTTAGTATTCTGGGTAAATATAGCGTATGCGGATAGTTTGGAAAGTGATTTCAGAGCAATAAAACTTGGAAATAAATTTGATCCAGCAAAAAATGGGTATGAAATTGTTGACGAAATACCAGCTGCTCCGGGTGTGCGAGTTGATGCATTTATAAAATTTTATCGGGGGGGCTTCGTATCAAATGGGGTCGGTATGTATCGGGGCGTTGCAATTTCAAAAAATCAAAACGCCGTTCAGGATAATAAGGCCGAATGTCAGCAAAATATCGTCGTTTTGGTTGAGGAACTCCAAGAGGCCGGTATTATCGGATGGGAAAATTATTGGCGTAAGGACTACGATGTTCCCGTCTACAAAGTGATCGTCCAAGACATACGCCTCCTAAGAATAACGTGCCGAGTGAAAAGTGGCCTTTGGATGCTAGAATTCCGAACATGGCACGGCCACTTGGTGTTGATGTGTCTAGTCCCTGCTTGTGAAGATACAGCTCAACCCCCGCAGTCTGTAGATCAGCCAGTCCAGTTACGAGGTGTTGTAGGGATCGCCCCAGCCTGTCTACGGACCAGGCCGCAACCATATCAATCTCCCGTCTTGTGGCCGATTTGAGCATGGCATCAAGTCCAGGTCGCTCATCACGCCCCTTAGCCCCGGATTTGCCTTTGTCCGTGTACTCGTGAACGATTTCCCATTTACGGCGGATGGCCACTTCACGAAGCTCGGTAATCTGTGCCTTCACTGACTGGCCATCGGTAGAGATCCTGGCGTATATCGCTACTCGCATTGTTGTTCCCTTTCGATCCGATACGTGCCCAGTCTAGCGAACAACAGTGTCGAAACCAATAGGTTATTGCTCACCTCAAGCCAACCTCTGAGACTGGCGGTTTTCCAGGGGTGTTGACCTGGGATATCGCGAGGGTTATCGGCACCTCCATCCCGGCTATGGATCAAGAGGTGTTTTGGAAACGTATGGATAGCCCTTTTTCAACCTGCTACCAGAGGATCATGTGAGAAGTGACTTCGGGGCTGGGCCGGCCTTGTTGTGGTGGCTCCTCACTAGATGGCCGAGGGAAAAAATCGAAGTTTTCCAAAAATACGGTGTGGAGATTCCCGACCCTGGTTCAATCTGAAAAAAAATCGAAAGGCAGAATGAGCGATCTGAAAAAATTGATACGTGGCCACCACGGCTTAAAACAAGCATACGCGGCCCGATATTCTGCTTAGGAGGGCTAAGCGGCCGTGATCGGGGACAGAACGATTCTTCCGGATTTAGCCAACAGCAGACTCAACGCCACCCGCGCCCAATCGGTTATAAATCGCCCCGGGACGTCCCGATGGGGCCTCGCCATGTCGCGAAGTCCAAAAACTGAGCCGGATGAATTTCTACAGAAGCGTTTTTACGGCCAGTTTGTTCCACCGCCCGATCGATCCGACAATGAAGG
>CBDCME010000034.1:0-19110 GCA_965218865.1 Alphaproteobacteria bacterium | reverse complement strand
GTGCGGGCGGACACCTCGGCCGAGGACATCCTCGGGCACCGGCCCGACGGGATCTTCCTCTCCAACGGCCCCGGCGATCCGGCCGCGACCGGGGTTTACGCGGTGCCCGTGATCCGCGCGCTTCTCGAGACCGCGATCCCGGTCTTCGGAATTTGCCTCGGCCACCAGCTCCTGGCGCTGGCGCTCGGCGCCAGGACCGCGAAGATGCACCTAGGCCACCGCGGCGCCAACCATCCGGTCAAGGATTTGGGCACTGGACGGGTCGAGATCACGACCCAGAACCACGGCTTCGTGGTTGTCAGCGATTCATTGCCCGCCGGAGTCGTCGAGACCCACCGTTCGCTCTTCGACGGCAGCCTCGAGGGGATCGCGGTGACAGGCCGGCCCGTCTTTTCGGTGCAGTATCACCCCGAGGCCTCGCCCGGCCCCCGCGACAGCCATTATCTGTTCGAGCGCTTCGAGGCGCTGATGCGCAAGGCGGCGGGCGGAACGCCGCCATGACCGGAAGAGCCGCATCATCCTCCCCCGCCTGGCGGGGGCGAAACGGGATAATCGGGGCTCGGCGCGATGGGCCGCTCGATTCGTTCCCTCCCCCCTTGCGGGGGAGGGATAGGGTGGGGGGGATTGGCCGCCCGACCGCGGCACGATGGGAATCATGGCCAACGAACGCGCGCGCAGTCTTCGACGGAACCCGACCGAGGCCGAGGGGAGGCTCTGGCGGCATCTGCGGGGACGACAGGTCGCCGGCCGCAAGTTCCGCCGCCAGCAGCCGATCGGGTCCTACGTCGTCGATTTCGTATGCTTCGAAGAACGGTTGGTCGTCGAGGTGGACGGGGGGCAACATGGCCCAGCACGGGATTCGGATCGCGACGCCTGGCTCGCTCGACTGGGCTATCGCGTGCTCCGATTCTGGAACAACGACGTGCTGGCCAATCCCGATGGCGTCGTTCAAGAGATCGCCGCGGCGCTGGATGAGAACTTCCCCCCCACCCCAACCCTCCCCCGCAAGGGGGGAGGGAGTTCGGATTCCGGCTGAGCCACCCAACGCGAACTCAACCCGTCGGGTGGCCTTCGACCGAATTCATGCCAGTCGACCCGAACCTGGATCCGGGCCCCCGGATGCCTAGGCGCACCGACATCGAATCGATCCTGGTGATCGGCGCCGGCCCCATCGTCATCGGCCAGGCGTCGGAGTTCGACTATTCCGGCACCCAGGCCTGCAAGGCGCTTCGCGACGAGGGTTACCGGGTCATCCTGGTCAACTCCAACCCGGCCACCATCATGACCGATCCCGAGATCGCCGACGCCACCTACATCGAACCGATCACGCCCGAGATCCTCGAGCGCGTGCTCGAGCGCGAGCGGCCCGACGCCCTGCTTCCCACCATGGGCGGCCAAACCGGCCTGAACGCGGCGATGGATCTGGTCCGCCGCGGCGCCCTCGACCGATACGGAGTCGAGCTGATCGGCGCCAGCGCCGACGTGGTCGCCAAGGCCGAGGACCGACAGCAGTTCCACGACGCGGTCACACGCATCGGGCTCGCCTGCCCGAAGAGCCGTCTGGCACGCTCGCTCGATGATGGTCTCGACGCGCTTGACGAACTGGGCCTGCCGCTGGTCGTCCGCCCCTCGTTCACCCTTGGCGGCATCGGCGGCGGCATCGCCTACAACCGAGACGAATTCGAGGCGATCGTGGCGAACGGGATCTCGACCTCGCCGGTGCGCGAGGTGCTGGTCGAGGAATCGGTGTTGGGGTGGAAGGAGTTCGAGCTCGAGGTGGTGCGCGACCGCGCCGACAACTGCATCGTCGTCTGCTCGATCGAGAACGTCGATCCCATGGGGATCCACACCGGCGATTCCATCACCGTGGCCCCGGCGCTGACGCTCACCGACAAGGAATACCAGATCTTGCGCGACGCCGCGATCGCGGTTTTGCGCGAGATTGGTGTCGATACCGGAGGCTCGAACGTCCAGTTCGCCGTCGAGCCCGGCACCGGGCGCATGGTGGTCATCGAGATGAATCCCCGGGTCTCGCGTTCGTCGGCCCTCGCCTCCAAGGCGACCGGGTTCCCCATCGCCAAAATCGCCGCCCGGCTCGCCGTCGGCTACACCCTCGACGAGCTGGTGAACGACATCACCGGCGCGACCCCTGCGTCCTTCGAGCCGACCATCGACTACGTGGTCACCAAGATCCCGCGCTTCACGTTCGAGAAGTTCCCCAGCACGAAGGCGTTGCTCACCACGTCGATGAAGTCGGTGGGCGAGGCCATGGCCATCGGGCGGACGTTTCATGAGTCCCTCCAAAAGGGCCTGCGGTCCATGGAAACGGGGCTGACCGGGCTCGACGAGGTCGTCGCCGGCGCCTATCCGGGGTTGGATGACGGCGTCGCCGGCGGTCCCGCGGCGGCGATCCTGGCGGCGCTCGCGAACCCGCGTCCCGACCGGGTTCTCTTGATCGCCCAGGCCTATCGCGAGGGCCTTTCGACCGCGGACATCCATGCCGCGTGCAAGTACGACCCTTGGTTCCTGGACAGGATCGCCGAGCTGGTCGCCGTCGAGCGCGACGTTCGCGCGAACGGGCTTCCCGAAACCGCGCCCGGAATGCTCGCGCTCAAGAAACTGGGCTTCGCCGACGCCAGGCTGGGGGCGCTGAGCGGTCTCACGCCGGAAAAGGTGGCCGAACGCCGGCGCTCCCTCGGCATCCGCCCCGTCTTCAAGCGGGTCGATACCTGCGCCGCCGAGTTTCCCTCGCGCACGCCCTATATGTACTCGGCGTACCAGGGTGAGGGCTTTGATGCGCCCGAATGCGAGGCGGAGCCCTCGGACCGCGACAAGGTGGTGATCCTGGGCGGGGGGCCGAACCGGATCGGCCAGGGGATCGAATTCGACTACTGCTGCGTCCACGCCGCTTACGCGCTCAGCGAGGCGGGCCTGGAAACGATCATGGTCAACTGCAACCCCGAGACCGTGTCGACCGACTACGACACCTCCGACCGACTTTACTTCGAGCCCCTGACCGCCGAGGACGTGGTCGAGCTGATCGGCGTCGAGGAGCGTCGTGGCCGCCTTCGGGGCGTGATCGTCCAGTTCGGCGGCCAGACGCCGCTCAAGCTGGCCTCGGCGCTGGCCGACGCGGGGATTCCGGTCCTCGGCACCGCGCCGGACGCCATCGACCTGGCCGAGGACCGCGAGCGGTTCCAGGCCCTTTTGAACCGTATCGGGCTGCGCCAACCGGCAAGCGGCGTCGCCCGTTCGCCCGCGGAAGCGAAACGGGCGGCGGACGCAATCGGTTTTCCCCTGGTGATCCGGCCGTCCTATCTGCTGGGCGGCCGCGCGATGGAGATCATCCACGACCACGCCTCGCTCGACGTCTACATCCACGATGCGGTCCACGTTTCCGGCGAATCCCCTGTCCTGATCGATTCGTACCTCGCCGACGCCATCGAGATCGACGTGGACGCCATCAGCGACGGCGCGGACGTCTTCGTCGCCGGGATCATGCAGCACATCGAAGAAGCCGGAATCCATTCCGGCGATTCGGCGTGTTCGCTGCCGCCCCATTCGCTCGATGCGGCAACCCTCGCCGAGCTCGGCCGCCAGACCGAGGTGCTGGCGCTCGCGCTTGGCGTGGTCGGCCTCATGAACGTCCAGTTCGCGATCAAGGACGACGCGGTGTACGTGCTCGAGGTGAACCCGCGCGCGAGCCGCACGGTTCCGTTCGTGGCCAAGGCAACCGGCGTCCCCGTCGCCAAGATCGCCGCCCGCATCATGACCGGCGAGAAGCTGAGGCACTTCGATCTGAAGTTCGCCCCCGACAACGCCCACGTCGCGGTGAAGGAGGCGGTCTTTCCCTTCGCCCGCTTTCCCGACGTGGACGTGATCCTGGGGCCCGAGATGAAGTCCACCGGCGAGGTCATGGGAATCGATTCCGATTTCAGCCGCGCTTTCGCCAAGTCGCAGCTCGCCGCGGGCAATCCGCTTCCGAACTCCGGAACCGTATTCATCTCGGTCAAGGACCGCGACAAGGAGGCCGCGGGCGTGCTTGCCGAGCGTTTGTCGGAAATGGGCTTCGCGCTTATGGCGACCGCGGGCACGAGCCGTTTTCTTGCGTCGGAGGGGCTTCCGGTGCGGCGCGTCAACAAGGTGCTCGAGGGTCGACCCCACTGCGTCGACGCCATCATATCTGGCGAGATCGATTTGATTATCAATACAACCGAAGGTGCGCAATCTATCGCGGACAGTTATAGCATCCGGCGATCCGCGATCATGCACCATATATCGTATTATACGACTATAGCGGGTTCTTCGGCGGCGGTTGGCGCCATCGAGGCACTGCGGCGTGGCAGGCTTGATGTGGCGCCGCTGCAGTCCTATTTTACCGGGACATTTTGACCCTGTTCGCGCCGGCGTCTACGACGCCGGCGCGCGCGCCTGGGGTCGGTGAATCAATGATTGCGTGCTCGGCAAGGTAGGGCGATGGAAAAGATCCCGATGACGTCCGCCGGCTTCGCCGAATTGGAACACGAGCTCAAGCGGCTGAAGTCCACGGAACGGCCGGCCGTCATCCGCGCCATTGGGACGGCGCGGGAACACGGCGATCTTTCCGAGAACGCCGAATTTCACGCGGCCCGCGAGCGCCAGAGCTTCATCGAGGGCCGCATCGCCGAACTCGAGGACATCACCAGCCGGGCCGAGGTGATCGACACGTCTGCCTTGAGCGGCGACGTCGTCCGATTCGGCGCCACCGTCAAGTTGACGGACGAGGATACCGGCGAGGAATCCACCTATCGGATCGTCGGCTCGCACGAGGCCGAGATTGCCGCCGGCCGGCTTTCCGTCACCTCGCCCCTGGCCCGCGCGCTGATCGGCAAGTCCACGGGCGAAGTGATCGAGGTCACGACGCCGCGCGGCAGCAAGGCCTACGAGATCGTCGACGTCGCGTTCGGCTGAGCGATGATCGCCGGTCCGGGGACCGATCCGCCCGCGGCTGGGACGATTTCGGTCGGGCAGCGTTGCAACGCCCTTAAATCTCGCCCATGGGCGAAAAATTCTTGGGAACTACTTGGCGGTGATATCCTTCGTGGACAGTCCCAACTATAATTCTTGATTCCGCCACGGCGACGGGTGGGGCAACAGCGAGTGTTGGCGACCATGCCGATCGGCACAGTGAAGTGGTTCAATCCTTCGGTCGGCTACGGGTTCATCGAACCGAGCGATGGATCGGGATACGCGTTCGTCCACAAAATCGCGGTTGAAAGCGCCGGCTTGAAGACCCTGGTCGAAGGCCAGAAGGTTCGCTACGATCTCGTGCCCGGAATGGATGGTAAGGACGCTGCGGATAATATCGTGATCCTCGACTGAACGTGAGATCGCCGTCCTGTTTCAGTCCCCCAACGGGTCTCTGGAACGGCCCGCGGTCAAGATATCCTGGCGACGATATTCCGAGCCTGCTCATCGCTCAAACCCAACGGCCGGTGGCACAAGGGGCCTCCCTCGTCGAGGACCGGCTCCTGCTCGCCGAGTGACAGGGCGTCCTTGTTCTGGAAGAAAAGCCCGGTGTAAATCTTGTCGCCCCACACCATGGCTTTCTCGCAAGCGACCTTCCAGTCGCCGGCATCGTGGTCCTCGTCTTCGAGCCTTTGGACCCGCGGCTTGAAAAACGGGAAGTCGTTGTCGAGATTGAACGTGACGCAGGGACTGAACACGTTGACCAGCGCGAACCCCTTGTGCTCGATCGCTTGTTCCATGAGCGTCGTGAGCTGCTTGGTATCGCCACTGAATCCGCGCGCGACGAAGGTGGCGCCGTTCATAATCGCCGCCGTGATCGGATTGACGGGTGTTTCGACGCTCCCGAAGGGCGTGCTTTTGGTCTTCATCTCGAGGCAGCTGGTCGGGGACACCTGACCCGTCGTCAGACCGTAAATTTGGTTGTCCATGACGACGTAAGTCAAATCGACGTTTCGCCGCGCCGTGTGCGCAAAATGGTTCCCGCCAATGCCGTAACCGTCGCCATCACCGCCCGTCACGATGACGGTCAGCTCGTGATTCGCCATCTTCGCCCCGGTCGCGACGGCCAGGGACCGCCCATGCAGGGTGTGCATGCCGTACGCGTTGAAGTATCCGGGGAAGTTCGAGGAGCACCCGATGCCGCTGACGGTAAGAATCTCATGGGGTTTGAGCCCCATGTTGGCGCAGGCCTTCCTGAGGCTGTTGAGGACTCCGAAGTCACCGCAGCCGGCGCACCAATCGGGATCGACCATTCCCTTGAAATCGTTTGCCGTCTGCGGAGCAATGGCGAGCTCCTTCGTGACGATTTCATTCATTTTTCGACCTCCTCAAACCATGACTTCCTGGACCGGAACGTAGTGGTCGGTCAGATTCGAAATCTGCTCCTTTACGCCGTCGACGATGTGGTGCGGCATGAACGGCTCGCCGTCATATTTGCGAATATGCCCGTCTATGCTCAGACCGGTCTCGCTTCGCAGATATCGGTAAAATTGTCCGGAGTAATTGTTCTCGACGATGATCGTACGCTTGGCGTTGGCGACAATTTCGGAAACCGCGGCGGCGTGGAAGGGGACGATCCACTTGATCGGAAGCTGGTTGGCGGAAATTCCGTCGGCCTCGAGCATTGCCACCGCTTCCCTGATGACCCCGTCAGTCGACCCCCAACCGATCAAGGTTACGTCCGCGTCCTTCGCACCTTCCAGCTCCGGTGGCGCGATCTGCTCGACGACGTTGTGGAACTTGCGGGCCCGTTTTTCGACCATCATCCTGCGCTTGTGGGGATTGGTGAATTCGTCGCTGATCAAGACGCCATCCTGATCGTGTTCGTCGGTCGCGACGACGTGAACATGACCTTCGATGCCGGGCAAGGCACGCGGCGAGATACCGCTTTCGGTATATTCGTAACGGAGGTAGCCGCCTTTCGTCGACGGCTCGGTGATCACCGCCCCGCGATCGATTTCGGGTCGCAATTCGATGTCGTCGGGATCGACGCTGAAGGTTCCTTCCGAAATGAGCAGGTCCGAAATGGCGATCCCCGGGCATTGGTATTTGTCACACAGGTTGAACAGCTCGGGCATAGTGTTGAATGCGTCGAGGGCATTCTTCGGGGCGACGATAAACCGCTCGAAGTCCCCTTGGCTCGCGCCCAGCACCTGCCATAGATCGCCCTGCTCGGTTTTGGTTGGCACCCCCGTCGAGGGGCCGGCGCGCTGAACGTTGATAATGACGACGGGAATTTCCATCATCCCCGCGGCCCCGATCGCCTCCGTCATCAGGGCGAACCCGCCGCCTGAGGTCGCGCACATGGCCCGGCAACCCGTATGTGCCGCACCGATGACCATGTTCACGACGGCGATTTCGTCTTCGCCCTGGCGGACCATGATTCCCAAGTCGCGCGCATTCTGTGCCATCCAATGGAGGACACCGGTCGACGGGCTCATCGGGTAAGCGGCGTAGAACTTGACCCCTGCGGCGGCGCCACCCATGGCCAATGCCTGATTGCCGGCCCACAGGGCGAGCGGTTTCTCGCCGGCGGCGATCGGATCCGAATAGGGCTCGAAGTGCTTTGCCGCGTAGTCAAAGCCGGACCGGGCGACGGACGCATTCTCGTCGACCGCCGCCTGACCCTTGCGCTGGAACTGCAGGGTCAGTGAGTCCCCGAGGACGTCGAAGTCCAAGCCGAGCAAATACGTGATCACACCGAGCGCGGCGGTGTTCTGGATCACCTTGTTTCGGCTGCCGTCGGACAATTCGGTGACCGGTATCGGGCACATTTGAACGCCGTCGCCGGGTTCTCCGGGCG
The DNA here is from genome assembly GCA_965218865.1 of Alphaproteobacteria bacterium. Classification (GTDB taxonomy): domain Bacteria; phylum Pseudomonadota; class Alphaproteobacteria; order JAAXGF01; family JAAXGF01; genus CBDCME01. The sequence continues at coordinate 11,300 of CBDCME010000034.1, read as the reverse complement.
TAATCGTGTCGGAGTTGAAGATCACGCGACCACCGGACCCGATCAGGCCCAAGTGCCGATTCATGGTGTCTTGATTAAGGCAAATCAGCAGATCCAGACGGTCCCCGTGGCTGTAAATCTCGTGGTCGCTGATGCGCACGGTCAGAAAAATATGGCCGCCGCGGACGATCGACTGATAGGCGTTGTAGGCGTTGACGTGGAGACCACGGCCGGCAAATATCCGCGCCAGCGTGCTGCCGGGGGTCGCGATGCCCTGCCCGGCGGCCCCGCCGATGGCGAGGGCGAAATCAAATTTGGATGAACCCATGCGCCGAAATTCCCCCGGGGTAAGCGTTGCCGTTCCGGTCTGCTGATATCGTAGCCCCTCGGACTGGTCAATCATAGCCGCGACGCGTCATCGACACTCACAATTGAAGAGTGTGGCAAAATTGAAGAGTGTGGCCGGGTGGCGCTCCAGGACGTCAATCGCCGTGAATTGCCTACCTACCGACACACGTCCCCCGGGGAGCCGAAACGGCCACGAGGAGCGGGGCCCGCGCGGACGAAACCGACATTTGCTTCGCAGCACGGAGCCGCCTATCCACACGAATACGTCGAGCCTGGAAGAATGAAGCGGACGTTTGCGATAGAGCGGATCGCGTTTGATGGGAACCTCGATGCGGTTCCCATCAAACGCGTGAATCCGCTCGAACTCCATGGTGGCGACCAGATTCACGCGGTCGGTGAATCGCGGTGAGCGATTCCGATCGACCGCGATCTGGTCTAGCGTCCGGAACCACGGCCACGCCTTTGATCCGCAAACTGGGCTATCGCGAGGGCGATCGGGCGTTGATGTTTGGCGTGCCCGAGACCCTCGCGGGCGCATTGGCCTTTCCCGGATTCGCACGGTGCACGCGAATGGGCGGAACAGCCGGCCGTTGGCCGCGGACGACGGGGCGCGGTTTCGATGTGATCCACGTCTTCGCGACCGAGCGGTGGCGATTGGCCCGGGCGCTTGCAGCATCCAGACGACGGCTCGCGCCCGCCGGCATGATCTGGGTGTCGTGGGCGAAGCGCGCGTCCGGAGTCGCGACCGACCTCACCGGGAACGTGGTCAGGACGCTGGCCCTTGGAAACGGATTGGTCGACGTCAAGGTGTGCGCCGTGGACCCGGTGTGGTCGGGACTGAAGCTGGTGATTCCGCTCAAGGACCGGCAATTAGGCGGGCCACCGGCCGCGCGGCGGATGTGACCTACTCGGCGGCGCGGAATCGCGGCCCATTTAGGCCATGTCCTCATATTTCGAAGGCCCGCTTCCGGCCCCGCAACGGACCTTTGGAAGCACCGCCACGGACCGCCGCGTATGGGCCTAGGCGGAGATTGAGGTCCGATTACTCACGATAAAAAACGGGTCCTTGCAACCGTCTGTGGCTTCCCGCGCTGGATATTAGCTATTCAAATACCAGGCGCTCTTCACCTTATAGTCGGTTGCTTCCCAGAATTTGAATTTGCTGCGCTTGGTCGAAGGAGGGCTTCGCCATGTCAGCCTGTCTCAAATATCAGAGGTCAACCTCTCACAAGGCCCGACACTATCTCCGCAAAACATCGGCTGCGCTGATCGCCGCAATGCTGCTCGCCGCGTGTCAAACCGACGGCGGCGGAAGCCTGTCGCTCGACGAGGCGAAGAAAGTCACCGCCGACTTCGGCGGTCGATCGTTCACGCCGCCGCCGAGGACGGTCACCGACGTCACGGCGATCCTGTCGAAGCAGGCGCGTGACGACCTGGAATGGGTCGAGGAAGCGCGCAAGAAGGTCGACGCCCAGCCGGCGGCCGACGCCAGTCCTCGAAAGCTGGCGGTGTTCTACTATGACCGCGGCATCGCGGCCAGCAAGCTGGGCCGGGCCGGCCAGGCAATCGCCGACTATCGCCTGACGCTGAAGAATGCCCGCAAAGGCAGAAATATGGAGACCGTCGAGATAGCCAACTGGCTGCTCGGCCTTACCGACATATTCGCTGGAAGCTTCTCCCAGGCCATCGCCGACTGGGAACAGGCGATAAGGACGGCGATAAGGCTCGATTGGGATGAAGACCTGGTCTTTGAACTATGCCGTTCTTGCCGATCTGTACAGCAAGGCGGGCGATCCGGAGGGGGCGAGGAAAGCCGCCGAAACATCGAAATTAAAGCAAGTAATAGCCTTGAGGGGGGAAGATCTTAGCGCCTTGGGGGGTCGTTATCGCGATGCCGAGTTGAAGCTGTCCAAGGCGATGCGGGAGGCCAGCCTGTTGGAGGTCGCGGGACGCTTCAAGGAGGCCGAACCTCTGTACCGCAAGGCGATCGAGGCCAGCCGCTCCATGCTGAAATATGAGGAGCCGACCCATGGGCGGGATGATCTGGGCGACCAGATCTTCGATCCCCTCATGTTAAACTGGCAGCATGCCAACCTGGCCGACAACCTGCGCCGCCAGGGGCGCCTGGTGGAGGCGGAGGTATGGGCGAGACGAGCATTGACCGCGGCACTGAGCCTGAACGGACGCTACTCGGCCCATACCGCCTACATGCTGGGACGGCTGACCCGGGTGGTGTTCGAGCAGGGCCGCTTCGCCGACGCCGAGGCGCTGGCCCGGGCCAACATCGAGGCCTATGAGCAGTCGGGGGCGAGCAGCGATTCGGTCTTTTTCGCCCGCGCCCGGATCACCCTCGCCGACACCCTGGTCGCCCGGGGCCGCCACGAAGAAGCGCTGGGCCTATACGAGCGTGCCCGCGAGGCGCTGGCCAGCGATCCTTACGCGCTCAAGAAGTTCGTCGGCGGCAGCGTCGGCTGGGCGTTCGCCCTTCTGGAGAGCGGCCGGGCCGACGAGGCGATGACCATGCTGGATGAGGCCGACGATCGTCTGCGGCCCATTTTCGGCCCTGATCACTACAACATCGCCGAGGTCCAAGGGTTCCGGGCGACGGCGCTGGCGGCGAAGGGAAACAAGGAGCAGGCGCTCGAAGCCTTCTCCGCGGCGATGCCGGTCCTGCTCGACCGCTCCCGCGGCGGAGAGGACGAGGGGGCGACGGCACGGACCAAGGGCCAGCGGCTTCGGGTTGTCCTCGAGGCCTATGTGGGGCTGCTGGCCGACATCGAACGGAGCGACCTCGAGAAACAAGCCGGGATCGACGCCGCCGCCGAGGCGTTCCGCATCGCCGACGCCGCACGGCTGCAGTCGGTGCAGACGGCTATTTCTGCGAGCGGCGCCCGCGCCGCCGCCCGTGACCCTGATCTGGCCGACCTAACCCGCCGAGAGCAGGACGCCCAGCACCAGATCGGCGCCCGTTTCGCATTGCTCGCCGACATGCTCTCCCGGCCGACCAGCGAGCAATCGCCCGACGCGGTCGAATCGCTGCGCACGGAGATCGGCCAGTTGAGTGGGGCGCGGGCGGCTTTGCTCAAGGAGATCGGCGCCCGCTTCCCCGAGTACGCCGAGTTGATCCAACCCAAGCCGGCGACGGTCGAACAGGCAAGGGCGGTCCTCTTACCCGGCGAGGCGCTGATTGCCACGTATGTCGGACCGAAGCGCACCTACGTCTGGGCAGTGCCCCGCCAGGGCGAGGTGGCCTTCGCCGCCGCCCAATTGGGCGCCAAAGAACTGTCCGACACGGTTGCCTTGTTGCGCTCGGCGCTGGAGCCCAACGCGGAAACGTTGGGCGACATCCCCGACTTCGACGTCGCCGAGGCGTACGGCCTTTACCGGTCGATGCTGGGACCGGTGGAGGCGGGATGGAAGGACGCCGACAGCCTCTTGGTGGTCGCCCACGGGCCGCTCGGCTACCTGCCGCTGTCGCTGCTGCCGACCAAGCCGGCGGAACTGGCTCCCGAAGGGGAGCCGTTGTTCGCCAATCATCGGAACGTCGCGTGGCTGGCACGCAGCCATGCGGTGACCATGCTGCCTTCGGTGGCCTCGCTGAGGACGCTCCGCAGCTTGCCGCCGGGACCGGCCGGGCGCAAGGCGTACGTCGGCTTCGGCGATCCGTTCTTCAGCGCCGAGCAGGCGGCGGAGGCCCGATTGCCGGCGGACGAAACCGTCGAGACGGCGGCGCTGGCCAGCTCCGGCCTCGAGACCCGGGGGCTCAAGGTGCGGCTCCGGGCGGCGCCCCAGACCGGCGGCCTGGACAGCGCCGAACTGGCCCGTCTTCCCCGCCTACCCGACACCGCCGACGAGACCCGTAGCACGGCGTTGGCCTTGAGGGCCGATCTGACGCAGGACGTGTTCCTGGGCTTGAAAGCGACCGAGGGGGCGGTGAAGTCGATCGACCTTTCCGGCTATAAGGTCCTCGCCTTCGCCACCCACGGGCTGGTTCCGGGCGATTTGGACGGGCTAGCCGAGCCGGCGCTGGCCCTGTCTTCGCCGGCTGTGACGGAGGATACGGACAACGACGGCCTGCTGACCATGGGCGAGATCTTGGGGCTCAAGCTGGATGCCGACTGGGTGGTGCTCTCAGCCTGCAACACCGGCAGCGGCCAAGGCGCCGCGGCGGAGGCCGTCTCCGGTCTCGGCCGCGCCTTCTTTTACGCCGGAACCCGTGCTCTCCTGGTTAGCAACTGGCCTGTCGAAACTACCAGCGCCAAGATCCTGACGACCGACCTCTTCAAACGCCAGGCGGCGAATGACAATTTAACCCGCACCGACGCACTTAGGCAGTCCATGCTGTCCTTGATCGACGGGCCAGGTTACGTCGACTCGGAAAACGGAAAGACAGTGTTCTCATATGCCCACCCGATCTTCTGGGCTCCGTTCAGTTTGATCGGAGACGGCGGAGGGGCTACACCGGGAAGCTAATAGAACCGATACCGGCTCAAACGAGAGATTCCCTTTTCGGGTATCTTCCGTTGGAGCGATCGGTACACAATTCACATGCAAGTCGCTACTCGGCGGCGATGGGAACGCCCGGCTCGGACTTGGACGCGCGGATCGAAAGGGCGGACTTGACGTGGCTCACGTTCGGCGCGACCGTCAGCCGCGTGGTCAGGAAGCGCTGGTACGCATCCCAGTCCGCGGCCACCACCTTCAAAAGGAAATCGGTTTCGCCCGCGAGCATGTGGCACGCGCGCACCTCGGGCCAGCTTCGCACCAGATCCTCGAAGCCCTCGAGGTCGGGTTCCGCCTGGCTCGACAGACCCACCTGGGCGAAGACGGTGACGTTGAACCCAAGCGCCTTGGGCTCGATATCGGCGTGGTAGCCTCGGATGATGCCCGCGGCCTCGAGCATCCGCACCCGGCGCAGACATGGCGGCGCCGAGATGCCGGCGCGGCTCGCCAACTTCACGTTCGTGATGCGGCCTTCCGCCTGAAGATCGTGGAGGATGCGGCGATCGATGGCGTCCAGCTTGACCCGGCGCATGGCTTGGGTCCTCCCATCGGCGCGTGGGCGGCGTTATGCCGCCGAGTGGGAGATTATATTACAATCCGAAACTCTGTTTCAACGCGTCCGACGATCGGCGCCGGTCCGCTTGCGCGCGCCCGCCGCGAGCCATATCTTAGGCACGCCTGTGGTGGACTCGTGTCCCCAGCACCCATTTCAATCGCGCGGCGGCGCTTTCGGGGGCCGAGGGTCGCCGGCGGGGCTTCCATACAGGCCGCAACGCGAGGAAGGTCGCGTCATAATGCCCGAGCGCCCATCATTCCAGAGTTCTGATCGTCGGCTCCGGCGCTGCCGGTTACACGGCCGCGATCTACGCCGCGCGCGCGAATCTCGAGCCGATTCTCGTCAAGGGCCTGCAACCGGGAGGCCAGCTCACCATCACCACCGACGTGGAGAACTACCCCGGCTTCGCCGAGGCGGTCCAGGGCCCTTGGCTGATGGAGCAGATGCTGGCCCAGGCCGAGAGCGTCGGCACCCGGGTCTTCGACGACATCGTCGTTAAGGCCGATCTCAGCGTCCGCCCGTTCGAGGCGAGCGGCGATTCCGGTGACATTTATGGGGGCGACGCCCTGGTGATCGCCACCGGCGCCTCGGCCCGTTGGCTGGGACTCGAAAGTGAGGAGCGCTTCATGGGCTTTGGCGTCTCGGCCTGCGCCACCTGTGACGGATTCTTCTTCCGCGACAGAGAAGTGGTCGTCGTCGGTGGCGGCAACACCGCCGCCGAGGAGGCCCTGTTCCTGACCAAATTCGCGACCAAGGTGACGCTGATCCATCGCCGCGACGCGCTCCGCGCCGACAAGACCATGCAGGACCGGTTGTTCCGAAACGAAAAGATCGAGATCCGTTGGGATACTGTCGCCGACGAGATTCTCGGCGATGGCTCGCCGCCGGGGGTGACCGGCATCCGGGTCAAGAACGTCAAGACCGGCGCGGTTTCCGAGATCGCGGCCGACGGCGTCTTCATCGCCATCGGACACCTTCCCAACACCGATTTGTTCAAGGGGCAGCTAGCGTTGGACGCGGATGGCTACATCGTGACCGGGGCCGGATTCGACGGCCACCAACGTCCCGGGGGTATTCGCGGCCGGCGACGTCCAGGACAAGATCTTCCGTCAGGCCGTCACCGCCGCCGGCACCGGCTGCATGGGGGCGTTGGAGGCCGAGAAGTATCTCGCCGAGGCCGAGGAGACGGCCCAGGCGGCGGAATAGGCGCCGGCCATCATCGCGAGCGGCGGCAGCGGCCGCTCGATCGGGGTTCGCACGCGCATGGACTGGGACAAGCTTCGCATCTTCAATGCGGTCGCCGAGGCGGGCAGCCTGACCCATGCGGCCGAGGACTTGAACCTCAGCCAGTCGGCGGTGAGCCGCCAGATCAGCGGCCTCGAAGAAAGCCTGAACGTCGCGCTCTTTCACCGTCACGCGCGCGGCCTGATCCTGACCGAGCAGGGCGAGCTTTTGTTGCGCACGACCGCCGACGTCTTCCACGAGTTGACATTGGTCGAGAGTCGTCTCCGCGAGGCGAAGGAGCGCCCGCAAGGCCGCCTCAAGGTCACGACGACGGTCGCCTTTGGGTCGGTCTGGCTGACTTCGCGGATCAAGGAATTCATCGAGGTCTATCCCGACATCTCCCTGAGCCTGGTCCTCGACGACGGCGAAATGGACATTTCCATGCGCGAGGCGGACGTGGCCATCCGCATGTGGCCGCCGCGCCAGCCGAACCTGGTTCAGCGCCACCTGATGAACGTCCGCTACCACATCTATGCGGCGCCCGAGTATTTGCGCGAGCACGGCGTGCCCGAGACGGCCGACGAGCTGGACCGTCACGCGCTCATCGTCTACGGCGAAAGCGCGACCCCGCCGGTAGCGCGGGGCAACTGGCTCTTGGAAGCGGACCTGCCGCGCGCCCGCCGGCGCAAGGCGGCGCTCAGGGTGAACAACGTCTACGGGATATTCCGGGCCGTCCAGAGCGGGCTCGGGATCGGCGCGTTGCCCGAATACATGAGCCGCGAAGCGGACAACCTGGTCGAGATATTGCCGCACATGCTGGGCCCCACCTACGACACCTATTTCGTCTATCCCGAAGAGTTGCGCGATTCCAAGCGCATCAGCGTCTTTCGCGACTTCCTACTGCGCAAGGTGGCCGAGGCGGGGCTCTCGCACGGACCATCGAAGGTCGCCTGACGAGGCGCTTGCCGCGGGTTTCCGGTATGCGTTTTCTGCATACCGGAGGTGTCGTAACGGTTGTAGTCGCACCCGCCCCGAAGCCCTATACAGGTTCAATCGGATACGGGTGATGCCGTGTGGCGACGCGTGGCATTTCGACCCGAATAAACGGGATCCGGGAACGCGACCTGAGCCCGTGATCCCGACGCCCCCGCAGCGGGCTGGGGCCATAAGTCTCCCAGACGTGAAGCCTCCCATTTCAACTTGCCGGGGATCCCCGATCGCCCGGCATCTTTTTTTAACGGGCGAGATCGCGGCGTCCGTCAGGACGCCTTTTCGAGGGTTGATGCGGCTCGGAATGCGGCCCGGTCGGGCACGGCATCTCGATTCGCTGTCCAAGTTCCGCGGGTGACGTCCTCGAACAAGGCAATTCGAACTTCGGCCGGCGTTCGCTTTTTGGTCGGGTTCAGATTGCTCCGCGGAATGTCTTCAGGTCATCGGCGATGGCGAGTTTGGCCTCGGTGACCGCCTGGACCTCTTGCGGCGCATAGCCGGGCGCGATCTCTCTGAGTGTGAAGCCCCCGTCCGTCACCTCGAACAGGCCGAGGTCCGTCGCCACCATGCCGACCACGCCGACGGCCGTCACCGGCAGGGAACAGCGCTTCAGAAGCCGCGGCTTACCGTCTCGGGTCATGTGCTCCATGGCGATCCACACCCGCTTGGCGCCCACCGCCAAGTCCATTGCGCCGCCGATGCTTCCGCCCTTGCGCCCGGCCATCTTCCAGTTCGCGAAGTCCCCGTTCTCGGCCACTTCGTAAGCGCCGAGCACGGTCACATCCACGTAGCCGCCGCGAATGATGGTGAACGAATCGACGTGGTGAACGACGGCGGTGCCGGGCCTCAAGACGACGTATTGGGACCCCGCGTTCACGCAGTTGGGGTCTTCCTCCCCTTCCTTGGCAAGGGGACCGTAACCGATCAGCCCGTTCTCCGACTGGAAGATGATGTCGCGGTCCACGAACGGATGGTTGGAGCAGAGCGTCGGCATTCCCGCCCCCAGATTCACCACCCAGTCGTCCTCGAACTCCATGGCCAGGCGGTTGCACATGGTCTGCCGGTCCATGGGTTTCCTTTCCCGATTGGTCATGGCTCTTCCCTTTGGCCTATCGCGCGCGAAGATCGCTAGGCACGGTCCACAGCCCTTCGGGCGGCGGCGGAATCTTGACGACGCGATCGACGAAGATGCCCGCCGTGTGGACGTTGTCGGGATCGAAGGTCCCCACCTCGACGATGTCCCCCTCGATCTCGGCGATGGTCGTCTCGGCGGCCATGGCCATCACCGGGCTGAAGTTCCGTTGGGTCAGGTGGTATTGTAAGTTGCCGAAGGTGTCGGCCCGGCTCGCGCGAATGAAGGCGTAGTCGGCGGGCAGGGGATACTCGAGGATATAGGTTCGTCCGCCGATAACCTTGTGCTCCTTGCAGTCCGCGATCTCGGTGCCGACGCCGGCAGGCGTGTAGAAGGCGCCGATGCCGGCCGCGGTGGCCCGTATCCGCTCCACCAAGGTCCCCTGGGGCATCAGCTCCGCCTCGAACGCGCCGGCCTCGTGAAGCCGGTCGAACTCCGCCACCCTCGAGGGGTGGGTTGCGGCAGAGAAGGCGCAGCACACCTTGCGGACCAGGCCCTGCTCCACCAGCATGCCCGAGTGGGCCTTGGCCCACGTCTGGTCCGCCCGGTTGACGATGATGGTGAGTTCCTTCGGCGCGTGCCGGAGCAGGGCCGCGATCAGGTTCTGGGGCAACCCCGGAGGACCGAACCCACCCACCATGATGCTAGCGCCGTCCGGGATATCCGCCACCGCCTCGTCAAAGGTTTCGAGGACCTTGTTTCTCACTTCCCGGCTCCCTTTTTTCCTTATGGGTCAGCTCAGACGATACGTATCGGCGCCCCCGATCGGGACTGCAGCGCTCGCACAACACTCATGGCCACCAACCGCGATGGGCTCTCGGGGTTCGCGACGCTCATACTGAGTCGGCCAAATCGACCGGTCGCAACGATCTCATGATTAATCTCGTCGATCGTCGGATCGACCACGACTCGGACCTCCGTTCGGTCCAGTCCTAAACCCGCAAACCCCAATGCCGCCGCTGCGTTGAGGGTCTCGGGAAACCTCAAGGCAGCTTCCCTGGCGGAACCAGAGAAGATCTCTGTTTCCGCCGCAGCGTCGTAGGACATGACATGTGGCAATTGTTGGTCCGAAGGTCTCCGAACAAGTTATGTGACTCCATCCAGTCTACCGTCGGCCGCAGCAGCTATCGCATCCAACGCGCCGATCGCAGCGGCGACGATCTCCACGGTTCTGCCGGTGGCCGAGGCTGCCGCATGGAGTTCGTTGAAAAAATCCTGGTCGGCGAGGGCTCCAACACTGACGATTACGAGATCGCTTTGAGATCGCAGAATTGTGGGACCGTAGGCTTTGAGCGCAGAGTGCCCCGCTACTTCTGCGATGACGTCGGGACGGAAGTCGAGGAGATCATTCAGCGAGTGGACAATCGGAACGTCATGAATATCGCCTCGCACGCAATGGCGCTGGACCAGGGCACCGACAATTTGCGGCCCAGACCCTCCATGGAGTAGCTGGACGACCGACAATCCGATGGAACCCAGGCCAAGCAGACCGACGGTTAGGCGTTTCGAACGACACTCAGAATTCGATTCGTCACCCATTCCCTTTGGCGCGCATGAGCCATTCAACAGCGGCAATTACTGGAACCGGACACAATGACTACTCGAGGCTCAGAAGCCTCGCCGGATTGGTGCACATCATGGTTCGGATGTCTTCCGATGAGAAGTCCATATCGAGAAAGCATGCTACCGCCATCCGCATGCCCTCGACGGGCGTCGGAAGAGCCCGTATGCCGTAGTCAGAACTGATAATGAAATGCTCGGGGCCGATTTCGCGGATCTGGTCGCCCAAACCTCGAAGATTGGGCCGGTGTTTGGCTACATCGAGGACGACGTCGTACATGTAGTCGGATTCAACATAATAGTGGGTTCTTGGGATAGCCCCGGCTCCAATAAACTGGGCTACCGAGTGTTCCAAATACGCTCCTTTCTCCGCTACGAGTTTCTGTTCTTCGATCGACAATTCCGCCAAGGCGTGTTCGGCGATGACGACGTTTTTGATGCCGTAAGTACCGGCAAGGTCGACAAGCCGTTTGGCCTCTTCGCCCGAGACATGTCCCGTATTCAGATAACTGGGTATCCACTTCGCTCTCGTATCCCCTACATTTGGTTTCCGAGGCTGCGATGACCGCCGACCAGGCCCTTGTAGGGGACCGGCTCGTGCTGCACCGCCTGCTGGAGCAGTCGGAAGAAAAGCAGGCCACGAGCCTGCGAACGGCGGCGATTGAATCGGAAAGTGAACTCGTCGAGATAGTAGTCGAGATGGTCGGCATCGATGGCACCATGGTGGATGCCCAGCCACCAGCGATCAAGCAGAGCGGCCACGCGATGCACTCGTGGCATGACGATGTGGGCCGGGTCGCCACTGGCGGAAATGGATCTCGGCTGGTGGTCATAGCCTTGGTTCGCCAGACCACTGTAGGCTGACCAGCCATCGGTTCGGACGGTCGCGCCAGGCGCCACGGTTGTTTGGACAAACGGGATCAGGCTCCTCGCAGCCACATCCTCGACGCGGCTCATTCGGATCCGGCCAGTGCCCCGCCCTCGGACTTCCGCCGCAATCGCGACGAT
>CBDCME010000033.1:0-30122 GCA_965218865.1 Alphaproteobacteria bacterium | reverse complement strand
TCCTGCATAATGTTCCGCGGCTGTCTTCCTTTCATGGCGTTTGAGGCTGATATCAGACCTCGTTTCAACGACACTCCGGAAGGCAGCCACCAATGTCAAACCTTGCGGCCAACCCCCGCCGATTACCCCATCTGTTCGAAAATGCGCGGCACCGGCCCGGAACAGGCGTATAAGAATGCGCGGATGCGCATATTCGGACAGAAGCTTAGAAATATTCAAGGGAGTAGACGATGAAACGGAGAATGTTTAGAGAGGGAGAGGTAATATTCAAGGAAGGTGAACGAAGTGATGTCGCGCATCTAATTATGAAGGGAAAAGTAAAAATTTTACGCGAGGGTAAAGATGGTAAAATAGAAAACGTCAACACTATGCTCGAAGGACAATACTTCGTCGAAATGGGCGCGATCGACGACAACCCACGCTCCGCGACAGCCATTGCGATGGGCCCGGTGGATAGTACGTATATGGATCAAGACGAATTCATGGACACGCTGCTCAATCGGCCGGAAGAATCCATTCATCTCCTGAAAGTTCTTTTTGGGCGCCTTCGGGGGACCGAACGAAAGCTGGCCCGGTTCAAATTAAAGAAGGAGGAGGAGGAGGATAATTCATCATCATCCTAGTGCATCGACCCAAACGGAGGCGACAGCCGAAGTTTGGAAAGTTGATGCATCGACAAAGGCCTGGTGCACGGGGGCGTGAACGAAGTGAATGTGCCGGTGCACTAGGAATTCGTCTGGCGCGATGATCCCTTAAGGAGGCGGAGCGACGGGTGACGCGGCACCTTCAGCCCAACGTGCGTTGCCGCCCTACTGCCCGCCAAGGGAAACCCGGCTGGTGGGGAAGCCGCGGCTCCCGACGCGCACCAATCGGGCCGCGGTGACGAGGTCGGACCCACGGGTCCGCGATCAAGGATCGGAAAATGGCGGAAATTCAAGCCGAGATTACCGGGTTTTTCGACCGGGATACCTGTACCGCCAGCTATCTGGTCGCCGATCCCTCGAGTGGGCGCTGCGCGATTGTCGACCCGGTCCTCGATTTTGCCCCCGATTCAGCCCGCACGTCGACCCGGTCGGCCGACGAAATCTCCCGTTTCGCGGTCGAACGGGGGTTAACCGTCGAGTGGATCCTGGAAACCCACGTCCACGCCGATCACGTCACGGCCGCCGCCTACCTGAAGGATATTCTGGGCGGGCGGACGGTCATCGGTGCCGGTGTCGGCCGGATTCAGCGTACCTTCAGGAAAATCTACCACCTCGAGCCGGACATGGCCGTCGACGGCTCTCAATTCGACCGCCTCTTGAGCGACGGCGAACGCCTGTCGCTCGGATCGGTGGAGATCGAGGTTCTCGCCACGCCCGGACATACGCCCATTTGCGTCAGTTATCGCACGGCCGACACCGTGTTCGTCGGCGACACCCTGTTCATGCCTGACTCGGGGACCGCCCGTTGCGATTTCCCCGGCGGCGACCCGGCGACGCTGTATCGCTCCATTCGACGGATTCTGTCGCTTCCCCCCGAAACGCGGATGTTCCTGTGCCATGACTACGGCGCCGAGGGGCGCGGCCACGCCTGGGAGACGACCGTCGGCGAGCAGCACGCGCGCAACATCCACGTCAAGGACGGCATCGCGGAAGCCGACTTCGTCGCCATGCGGCGGGCCCGCGACGAGACCTTGGCGATACCCAAGCTCATGCTCGCGGCAATACAGATGAACATTCGGGCCGGCCGATTTCCGGCCCCCGAGAAGAACGGCCGCTCCTACCTGAAAATTCCCCTCAACCGCTTCTGATCGCCCGGCCGAACCCGGCGGCGATCATTCGATCGCAAGCCCGCCCCGAAAGGCCGCGACGAAAATCGATAAAATTTGTCACGAATTCCAGAAATTATTCCCGGGAAATTTTGTCGAATTTAACTTGTATACAAATAATGATGAGACTTACGCCCTCAGAAAACCCGTCTGTTTCTATATTTCAACTTATACCAACCGCCCTAGAGTTTGACTCGCGCAAAGGTTTACACGCTAGGTTTTGTGTGATTCAAGGTTGTTGGCAACAAGGGAGTGTGTTCAATGCCAACGATTCCTTTGCGAAACGACTTTGATGCTGAAAGAGTCCGTGTTCTTGCGGCACGGAGCGATGATGGGAACCAGGCGCGCCGGCTTTTGTCGATGGCGGCCATCTACGATGGGATGGATCGAGCGTGCGCGGCGGGTATTGGCGGCATGGATCGGCAGACGTTGCGGGACTGGGTTCACCGGTTCAACGCGGGAGGTCCGGCCGGTCTGATCGACCGCAAGCCGAACGGGGCGTTGCGTCGGTTGACGCCGTCGCAAATGGCGGCGCTTTCGCGGGCTATCGAGGCCGGTCCCGATCCCGAACGGGATGGGGTCGTGCGCTGGCGCTGCATCGATCTCAAGCAACTGATCCGAACGCGCTTCGGCGTGGACTATCACGAGCGGAGCGTCGGCAAGCTGCTGGCCGCGCTCGGGTTCTCGCATATTTCCGCGCGCCCGCGCCACGTCGGCCAGGATGCGCGGGCACAGGAGGAATTTAAAAAAAAGTTTTCCCGAACACTTGGCGAAAATCGTAGCGGCACAGCCACCGGACACGCCCATCGAGGTTTGGTTTCAAGATGAAATGCGCGTCGGCCAGAAGAACAGCCTGGTGCGCCAGTGGGCCCCAAAGGGATCGCGCCCGCGCCAGGTCAAGGACCTACGGACCTCTTCGGCGTATCTCTTCGGCGCCATCTGCCCCGAGCGCGGTGAGGGCGCGGCGCTGGTCATGCCGCGCGCCAATACTGAAGCCATGGACCTGCATCTCGAGGAAATCAGCCGGGCCGTTGCCCCAAACGCCCATGCCGTCGTGCTGCTCGACCAAGCCGCATGGCACACCACTGCCAAACTCGGCATCCCGGAGAACATCTCCCTCGTGCCTTTGCCACCCAAGTCCCCGGAGCTCAATCCCGCCGAAAATGTCTGGCAATACCTCCGCCAGAACTGGCTCTCCAATCGTGTCTTCGACTCCTATGAAGCCATCGTCGAGGCCTCTTGCCAAGCCTGGAACAACCTGACCGACCAACCTTGGAAGATCATGTCCATCGGCCTCAGAGCGTGGGCTCGCACAAGGCAATGTTAAGGGCGGTTGGTATAAAATAGGCTCAGTTCGTGAACCGTATGCATGGCTTCGCCATGGCTGCGGCCAAGCATGCTCTCGGGGTCGGTCGGTCGGCGAGTTCGATGAGATGGAACCAGCGCAGGTAACTGTCGAGATACTTGGTGGCGATGCCGCGGTAGCGTCGCAGGAAGCCCTTGAGTTGGCTATGACGGCTGTTGACCGTCTGGATGTGCAGGGCGCCGCGTACCCGTTCTCCGGCGGAGAGATTGACCGTCTCGTGGCGGATGGCGAGCGCCGCTGCGGCGGGCGGGTAACAGCGGCTGGCGTCGGAGACGAGCAAGGCATCCGGGGCAATGACCGGTTCCAGCGCCTCCTTCAGGCTATCGGCATTGACGGTGGGCAGCGTCCTGCTGAGCGTTGCGCCGCCACGGTCGGCGGCGACCAGAACCGGCACTTGCTCACGAGAGATCCCGCGCTTGCCGGCTTTTCCGCCGCGCCGGCGTGGCTTGCGGTCCAGTTTCCGGTCTCCCTTCCGGCTTTCGAGCACGAAGGTCTCGTCGGCCTCGACGATCCCGCCGAGCCGGTCCGGGGCTTGCCGGACCGCCTCAAGGAAGCGGTGGCGCCAGCGAAACGCCGTGCTCGGCGCAATGCCGCACCGCCGCGCCGAGGCGCGCACCGTTTCCCCTTGCGCCAGGGCCTTGCCGAAACGATAAGTTCGATGCGGTTTTGGCCTCATTAAAGAAATATTAACAAATATAAAGAGCCATAAGCTCTTTGAGAAATATCTGTGGAAATTTATTTATTATAGTTAATATGACCTTTGTCACAGATTTAATTGGGGGGTTCGTTTATATTCGCGACCGTTACCGACCGCCGCCGGTTGTCCCTTCCACAGCCGACGGCGGTTTGGATATGGAACAAAATCTGAAAAGCGGGTGGACATATGACTACGAACGACAAGACGAGCTTCTCTCTTGCCTCCACGGGGGGCGACACATCGATGGAAAATTATGCTGTCCTTACGGCCCAGGGCGGCGAGGCCTTGACGGTTCCGGACGGATTTGGGTTATTGGGCGCGGCCTTCGATCGCCAAGGATCGGATTTGTTGCTGGTCGCCGAGGACGGCAGCCGGCTGGTGGTCCGGGATTACTTCGCCGACGCCGATTCGCCGGCCTTGATGACGACGGGCGGCGCCGTGTTGGCGCCGGACCTGGTCGCCATGCTGGCGGGACCGATGGCGCCGGGGCAATACGCCCAACTCACTCCGGGCGCCGGGGCGGCGCCGATCGGAAAGGTTCAGACGGCGGACGGATCGGTAACGGTCACCCGCGCCGACGGCACGGTGGTCGAACTTTCCGCCGACGATCCGATCTTTCAAGGCGACGTGCTGGCGACCGGCGATGGCGCCACGGTGGGCCTGGTATTCAACGACAACACGACCTTCGCCCTCGGTGAAGGCGGGCGGATGGTCCTGGACAAGCTGATCTTTGACCCGGACTCGGGCGAGGGATCCTCGGCCTTTTCGGTGGTCCGGGGAGCCTTCGTCTTCGTCAGCGGCCAGATCGCGGCCAACAACCCGGAGGAAATGGTTGTGCGCACCCCGGTGGCGACGATCGGCGTTCTAGGCACCACGGCGGCGGGGAAGGCGACACCGGAGGCGAGGAAAACACTTTCGTGTTGCTGACGGACGCCGACGGAACAGTGGGATCGATCGTGGTTTATACCGAGGCCGGCCGGATGCTTTGGCGGTGTCCTCGGCGCTGGTGGCGCCGGAGCCGACGGAGATCAGCCACGATGAGTTCGAACAGACCTTCGGCGCCGTCCTGAACGTCTTGCCTTCCACGGCCGGGCGCCGGTATGGCTCGGAAATCGACGAGACGACCGCCGCCGAGGAAGTTGCGGCGGCCCTGGCCGAAATCGAGGCCGCGGCGGGACCCGCGGACCAGGGAACGGTCACCGCCAACCTCGTCACCATCACGGGCGAGATCGCCGAGGTCGAGATCGAACTGGCTCCGGTCCATCTCATCGCCGCGACGCCCCCGGCGAGCGACGATGGCGATGACGACGATCGCGGCCGGAGCGACAGCGACGATAGTATTGTCGCGCCGGTGGTCGAAAGCGCGCCGTCCACGAACACGATACTCGGCGACGAGACGTCGTCCCTGCTCCTCGGCACCGAATTCCAAGACAATATTTTCGGTCTTGGCGGCAACGACGTCCTCGAGGGACTCGCGGGCGACGATCTGCTCGACGGCGGAACCGGCAACGATACCCTTGTCGGCGGCAGTGGTCTGGGCAACGACACCCTCGACGGCGGCCCGGGCGAGGACACGGCGGTATTCACCAGCACCTCCCAGGGAATCACGGTGAACCTGCAAGCAAATTTTACCTCCGGCGCCGAAATCGGCGTTGATCAAATCGTCTCCGGGAGCGTCGAAAACGTCATCGGCGGCTCGGGAAACGACTTGCTCGTGGGCGACGCCGGGGATAACGATCTCTTCGGTGGGGACGGCAACGACATTCTCAGCGGCGGGGCCGGCGACGACCTGCTCGACGGTGACGCCAGGGCGGTGCCCGATCTGTCCCTGACCGGAAATCTGGCCGAAGGGGGATCCGACGTTGATTTCTTCGATCTTTTCGGTTTCACGCCGGGTCAAGACTTCGTCATCGTCACCGACAACGACGTTCCCAACGGCGCCCCCGATATTACCCTCGGCCTATTCGACGACCAGGGTAATCTGATCACCACGAACGACGACGGCAGTCCCCTCGGGAACGGCCTCGCGTCCGCGGCGGTGGGCCAGGTCAACGACGACGGCTCGATCCACTTTGCCGTCAGCGGTTACCCCGATTTCGACTTCGACGGCACCTCCGATTTTTCGGAGGGTTCGCCCCATGGGGACGTGGGAGACTTCGAGGCCCTGGTTTTCCTCGGAGTCGACAACATCGCTTCCCTCGGATTCGGCGGTTTCGAGGAATCCGAGTTCTACGGCAATGAGTTCGACGGCTACCGGTTTTACGAATTCGAAGTCGAGGACAGCGATACGGCGAGCTACGAGGACGCGTCGGGCGGCGTCGGCGTCGATCTCGAGCTCTCGGGATTTCAGTTTATCGGCGCCGATCAGGGCTTCGACGAGCTGCGCAACATCGAAAACGTCACCGGTTCGAATTTCGACGACGCCCTCTCCGGCGATTCCCACGACAATATCCTCTCCGGTCTCGAGGGCGCCGACGAACTTTGGGGCGGCTGGGGCGAGGATACCCTCGGCGGGGGTTCCGGCGATGACCTCATCGTCGGCGGCGGCGGAGCGGACGTGCTCGACGGCGGCCTAGGCGCTGATACCTTCGCCTATGTTTCGCTCTCCGAACTGGGCCAGGTCACGACCAACGTGAGCGCGGAGGCCGCGGGCGTCTCCGGCGACACAATCGTCGGCGTCGATTTGGCGAACGACAAGCTCCAGTTCCTGGATGGCGCGTTCGATCCGACGGGCGTTCTGACCAATGAAAGCGGCAACACCCTGGTCGACGGGGTGAGTTTCAGCGTCATCGAGGAGGTCTACGACGGCACCAACGCGACCTCGACCAATTTCGCCTCCGGCTCCGCCTCGTTCGTCTTCGACAGCACTGGGACCCTGTACTACGACCCCGACGGGGCGGCCGTGGGCTACCGGGTCGTGGGAAGCACCCAGGGCGACGCCCCCAGCGCCAGCGATATCGAGGTTGTCGACTCGATCGGGAGCTTCGGCGGCGCCTCCTAGGGCAGAATCGAACGCGGGGACTAATGCCCTTCAGAAGAGGTGCGGGCCGGCACTCCACTCCACGGCGGCCGCCTAGTAACGGCAGCGTGCGAGGCGTTTTCGAGCGATATCTTTTCGCTTACGACAAATTGACGGCGCGATCAGAAGTGACTTGATTGAAGGTGAGCCGCGCCGGTCCGTGTTAAATCGTTGTCTTGAAATCCTGGCCGTTATTTGCGGCCCTGATCCGATCCTTTTGAGGTAAAAATTATTGTTTGCGGGGTGCAAAACCCAGTGCTCTAACCCGGCAAGCGTTGTGATCTCTTCGCGTTCAATGCCGAACTGGTTCAACTCTTCGAGGCAACGATTTCGTCATCGGAATCAAGCCAGTATTCCAGGTGTTGCGTGGTGTCGAAATGGACGATTGCGACATATTCTTCCTGGTCAGTAGCGGGACGAAGGATGGTCGTGCCTCAGTAACCATCAAAGTCGGACGTGGCGCGCGAAACGCTGTTCAACCACTCTTCGTATTTCACGTGCTGTTCTGGCTCCACTTTGCGAGCAAATACCGTAGTGGCCGAACTAGATTGCTTCCCACCCATTTCTCAGTTCTCACTCAACAATCGCGCGCCGCCGGGAAGCGGCTTATACCAACCGCCCCAGAGTTTGACTCGCGCAAAGGTTTACACGCCAAGTTTTGTGTGATTCAAGGTTGTTGGCAACAAGGGAGTGTGTTCAATGCCAACGATTCCTTTGCGAAACGACTTTGATGCTGAAAGAGTCCGTGTTCTTGCGGCACGGAGCGATGATGGGAACCAGGCGCGCCGGCTTTTGTCGATGGCGGCCATCTACGATGGGATGGATCGAGCGTGCGCGGCGGGTATTGGCGGCATGGATCGGCAGACGTTGCGGGACTGGGTTCACCGGTTCAACGCGGGAGGTCCGGCCGGTCTGATCGACCGCAAGCCGAACGGGGCGTTGCGTCGGTTGACGCCGTCGCAAATGGCGGCGCTTTCGCGGGCTATCGAGGCCGGTCCCGATCCCGAACGGGATGGGGTCGTGCGCTGGCGCTGCATCGATCTCAAGCAACTGATCCGAACGCGCTTCGGCGTGGACTATCACGAGCGGAGCGTCGGCAAGCTGCTGGCCGCGCTCGGGTTCTCGCATATTTCCGCGCGCCCGCGCCACGTCGGCCAGGATGCGCGGGCACAGGAGGAATTTAAAAAAAAATTTTCCCGAACACTTGGCGAAAATCGTAGCGGCACAGCCACCGGACACGCCCATCGAGGTTTGGTTTCAAGATGAAATGCGCGTCGGCCAGAAGAACAGCCTGGTGCGCCAGTGGGCCCCAAAGGGATCGCGCCCGCGCCAGGTCAAGGACCTACGGACCTCTTCGGCGTATCTCTTCGGCGCCATCTGCCCCGAGCGCGGTGAGGGCGCGGCGCTGGTCATGCCGCGCGCCAATACTGAAGCCATGGACCTGCATCTCGAGGAAATCAGCCGGGCCGTTGCCCCAAACGCCCATGCCGTCGTGCTGCTCGACCAAGCCGCATGGCACACCACTGCCAAACTCGGCATCCCGGAGAACATCTCCCTCGTGCCTTTGCCACCCAAGTCCCCGGAGCTCAATCCCGCCGAAAATGTCTGGCAATACCTCCGCCAGAACTGGCTCTCCAATCGTGTCTGCGACTCCTATGAAGCCATCGTCGAGGCCTCTTGCCAAGCCTGGAACAACCTGACCGACCAACCTTGGAAGATCATGTCCATCGGCCTCAGAGCGTGGGCTCGCACAAGTCAATGTTAAGGGCGGTTGGTATTAGTCACGATTCTCAGTATTCCCGTAGCGAACGGCCTGGACCGATCCGGTCGCGGACGTAACCACGCTAGCCCTTAAGCTTAACAGTGTTCCCCTCGGGGTCACGAAGGTAGAGAGAGGGACCCATCCCCGCTGCTCCATAACGCGTTCCAATTGGCCCGGCGTCGACATCAAGATTTCGCAGATGCGCTTCGATCGCTTCGTTGTCCCAAGGATCGATGCGTAGGCACATATGATCCATGTTGGGCGCCGAGTGGTCAGGCGCGTCACCGCCTTTTCGTCCGATCGGGCCAGCGGCATCGACGAGATCAATCAAGGATTGACCGGCGCGAAGCTGAGCAAGGCGAAACTCTCCTGGGCCGCGTTCCAGCTTACAGCCTAAAACATCGCAATAGAATTTCACCATCTTATCGAGGTCGTATACCCGCAAAACGACGTGGTCGATCAGAGCGACATTGATGGGATTGGCTCGATTCATGTTGTCCATCCTATTTCCACTTACACATATCTACCTGGGCTTTGAGCTAAATTACGTCGTTCAATATTACCGGAGTAAACGCCCTGCTCCTATCAGTGGAGATGAGAATCCCGTTTCCCTTAAGGCGTACCAAAAGGTGACGGCGTTGATGCCCAGGATCGGTATGCCGATCATTGGTTCGAGCTTCTCCGAAATATTGATCATGCTCATGTTCGTGCCGCACTGAACCACGGCATCAAGGTCGTTATTCTCGGTAGCAAGAAGTTCCAAAATCGCCTTTTCTTTGGCCCAATCTGGAACGTGCGCGATGTGAAGCGCATTGGCGCAAGAGAATCCGACGCTTGATACGACTTCAAACCCCAAGTCCTCGAACATTCGGGAGGCGTTTTCGTTCCCCAATTTGTCAAACGGACTGATCAAGCCTATACGCTTGGCTTTGAACTTCTGGAGTGCGGACGAAATGGCATCGTGCCATGTGGCCCATGACAAATTCGAGCGCGCCTCGACGTCGGCCATCGACGCCCTGATACCGTCAAGGCCAGCGATAATATGCTCCAGGCTCATGCCCATGATCAGATACTCGGGTTCCGCGAGCAGCGCTTGATCGATCGCTGATTGAAGCCCGCCAAGGAACTGGCGTTTGTATTCTAAAAGGTCGTCTTCGGTCTCTAACTTCGGTTTGGGGGTTTGGACGTTTGTCGTATGAATGCCAAATCCGTCCAGGCGATCGGGACCTGGATTGTTGAAGATGATGCTCCAAAGCTCATGCTCCATACTGGTATTGGTGGCAGGGATCAAAAGGCCGAATTTACGGCGGAAACTCCGCAAATCGGGGTAGCCGCGGCCATTGCCGATCTCGCCGAATCCCTTAACCTGTTCGCCATCCCGAACAACACCCGGCGATGCCAGGGAGGGCATTGGCGGTGCGTTTACATCAGGCAATGTGATCGCTTGGCCGGACAGGGCTCCTGTAATGGTTATCTCGGACATATAGGGTCTCCTTCACTGCGCCAAGCACTTCGCGATGCTCGCAACATGGTGGCCCTGGTCGTATGCGAGCTTGAGTTCAAGATCGGTCGGTGTGCGTGAACCGTCGGCCGCTGCAATGGTGCCCGCGCCGTAAGGTGAGCCACCGCGCACTTCGTCAATGTTGGTCAGTTCAGCACAGGAATACGGGAGGCCGGTGATCACCATGCCGTGGTGTGCCCCAAGGTGTTCCAAAATGATGTGATGGTGGTTTCGTTGCCGCCGCCGACGAGCAGGACATGCGCATGTGGGCGGACTTTGGAAATTGATCCCATGGACCTACGGTTACATGTAGTCCCCGCGAAATCGACTCCCGGACGCAAATTCGGATCAGTGAATTAGGGAAGAATTCTTGTTCCGATCGAGTGGCTATCCGGAGCACTGTCCCCAAGGGGACGCGCTCCGGGTCCCACGCGATATTCGCCAACTCCTTCGCGGGCCGGTACTAGGCGGCCCGCGCGAGCGATTCGGTTACGACTTGGCGGCGGTCGCGTTCGCGCGCTTCTTCGTGGTTTCCGGAGCCGGCGTGTCCTTGGCCGTTTGAGCGGATCCGTTCCCAGACGCCGTGGCCGATTGACCGGAGACACTGCGCTCGCGGAACCGGTTCAGGGCTTCATCCTGAGCCGAACGCCACTGGTCCGCGGCGGAGTTGAAATTTTCGTTTTGCTCCTCGAAAATTTTCAATGCCTGTTCCGAGGAATTCTCGACGTATTCGGCCCAGAACTTTAGCTGCTCGTCGGTGCGCCCAATAAAGGCATCCCGCTCGCTGTCGAAAAACCCGGTCGCGTCACTGACCCAATTATCGAAAGTCGACCAGGCTTGCGCGACCTCCTGGCTGGTCTGATCCCAGGCCTCGGCCTCGAGCTTGTGCAGGCGCTCGACGTTCTGCTGAAAGGTCGCCCGTTGGGCTTGCAAATGGGCAATTCCCTGAACCATGCTGTCACGGGCCTTGCCCTGGAACTCGCTGGCGGTGTTACCCATCGCCGTCATGTAGGCCGTGAACGCGTTCAAGGGCGCGAACACGGTATCCTGAAATGCCTTCAAATTTTCCATCGGTCATCCTCCTCAAGGGGGGTAGGTGAATCTCGGTGCCGCGCGACGAAGATCGCCGGTGCTCATGGGGCAACGATGTCGGGCGACGCTTTCCCACTGACCTCTCGGCCGGGAAGCGCCTCCCGCTTCGGCGGGCGGCCAACCGCCACCCCGCACGAGATACCTCAAGCACGAACGCGCGAAACTTCTTTCACGACGCTGTCGGTATGCTGGCACTCTGTGCGTGATTTTGGCGTCCGTTGCAAGCGCCGATTCGTCAACGCTGTCATGCCATTTTTGCATGGCGGCCCGGCCCAAGCCGGAAACACGCCCCGTTCCGAAACTTTCGAGCGAACCCCCAAAACGGCGCGGCGCCGATTGCGGCGCCGGCGGGGCGCGGCTAGGATTGCCCTCATCACGTGGGTTGGGGAGAGGTCTCACCCCCGCAGCGTGGACACACGAACCCCTTTGGCCAACGCCAGCCGAACAGCGCCGCCCGACACTGGACCTCGCTCCCGTACAATTCACCAAACTGCCGCTCGCTGAGCCCCATCTGAAACTGAACCTTATTCCGCGCCATGGCTAATCTCCTGAAGAACCAAGGATGTTCACCTTTTGTACCACGCCAAATCGGCTGAGGAAAGTGCGTAATCAGGAAAGCTATTGCGGTTTTGTCGTTGTGATCGGCGTAAAAACCGCCTGAAAAGTGGGGTAGTTTCGTATCTCTAATCCCCCGAATTCTAAGAATCACAAAACCTATTTTCCCAGTTTTCTTAGGGTTTGCGCCTCGTTTTGAATCCTGTTGCGATCAAATTAAAATAATTTCGATGTTCGTGAGGATCCGGGCGGACCTGGATTAATGAATAGACCTTCCCGACCAGGAGGTTAGGGTTCCTCGGAGGAGGTTGGGCATGAACGACGATGCGGTGTTGCTGATCACGCTGGGGATGCTGCTGCTGTTGGCGGTGGCGGTTTATATCGTCAACAGGAAACTTCACGTTCCCCAGGTCACGCTGCTGATCTTGTCCGGGGTGTTGATCGGTCCCTCGGGCCTGGACATTCTTCCCCATGGCAGCCGCGAATGGTATCCGCACATTGCCATCGTGGCCTTGATCATGGTCGGTTTCTTGCTCGGCGGCCGGCTTTCGGCCACCGTGATGCGAAAGTTCGGGCGCGAAATTCTCTCGGTTTCGGTGTGCAAGGTTCTCGGGGTCGCGGCCCTTGTTTTCGCCGGCCTACTCGCGATCGGCGCGCCGCCTACGACCGCCATCCTGCTCGCCGGGATCGCGCCGGCCACGGCGCTCGCGGCAATCTTGAGCATCGTCCAGGAAACCAAAGCCAAGGGCGCCTTTACCGAAACCTTGGTCAGCGCCGTGGCGATCGACGACGCCTGGGGACTAGCCTTTTCTCCGTCTTGTTGGCGTTGGCGGGCACCTTCGCCGGGGGCGCGGACCTGGGGGCGGACCGGGGCGCGGACTGGACCATCCTCGGCGAGGCGGCCTGGGATCTCGGCGGGGCCCTGGTGATCGGCCTGGGCCTCGGAATTCCGGCGGCGCATCTGTGCCGCTACCTCCGTTCGGGCGAACCCCTGGAAGCCGAGGCCCTGGGGATCGTTCTGGTCTGCGGCGGCCTGGCCCTGCGGCTCGGTATCTCGTTCCTGTTGAGCGCGATGGTCCTGGGCGCCGTGATCATCAATTTCGCGCGCGAGAACGAGGAGCCGTTCCGGCTCGTCGAAAACGTAGAATGGCCGTTCCTGGTCCTCTTCTTCGTGCTTTCCGGGGCGTCGCTCGAAATCGATCAGCTCGCGGGGGTGGGATGGATCGGCGTCGGGTACATCGTCCTGCGCGCCGTGGGCTCGGTGGCGGGGGCGTGGTGCGGGGGAGTTTTGGCCAAGACGTCCCGATTCCTCCAGCGCTGGATGGGATTGGCGATGTTGCCGCAGGCGGGCGTCGCCCTCGGCATGGCGTTGGTCGCGGGGGAGCACTTTCCCGAAGTCAAGAACGTCATCCTGCCGATCATCATCTCCTCCACCGTGGTTTTCGAATTGGTGGGACCGCTGTTCACCCGCGCCGCCCTCCAGCGATCCGGAAACGCCTGACGATCCCGGCACCCTGAATGATTTCCGGGCAACCCGGCGGCGCGGTGGAGGACGGCCTGGATTGGATGACCAATCACAATCGCATCTCCGCATCCGGATCGCCGGCTTCGGGGGCATTCACGTAGGCGAGGCTGAGTTCGCGGGACACCGCCATAAGCCTCTGTTTCCTGGCGCTCGACGATGGGGAAGGTGGCATGGACGTAACGCACGTCGTCACGGTCGGTGACGCCGTAAAGATGGAAAAACACGGCGTCGAGCTTGGCCCGCAGGTGCAGACGGCGGTCCTCGTCCCATCGGAACGGCGGCTTCACCTCACCGGCCGTATCGACGTATCCCATGCCGCGGGCGACCAAGGGTTTGCTCCGGGCTTGCCTCGCCGCCCGCCGGTCTTCCGCCGCCTGGCCGCGGATGTCGTCTTCTATGCTGTAGAGTTCTCCGATTCTTCGCAGCGCCTCTTCGGCGATCGGCGATGGCCCGGCGACGTGAATGTCGTGGAACTTCCGCCGCGCGTGGGCCCAGCAGGCGGCCTCGACGACGTCGGCCTTGGCGTTTGCCTTGGCCGCGTAAAGCTCGTTGAAGCCGGCGTAGCCATCCGCCTGCAACGTGCCCTTGAACTTGGCCAGGTGCTGCCTGGGGTGTTCGCCCTTGCGGTCGGGACTGTAGAAGTAGACCGCCCCCGGCGGCGCCGCGCCGCGCCACGGCCGATCGTCGCGCACATAGACCCAAAGCCGTCCCGTTTTGGTGCGACCCCGGCCGGGTGAGCTGGTCCCACCTGGTTGGACAGGTTGGCGGCGGGGTTAAGGTGTATTCCGGTGGCTAATTATGCCGCCAAGATCCTATTTTCTACTTCCTGATCGCGGTTATTGAGCCTGTGGGGATAGCCGGCAGCCTTATCCATCATATCCACAGATTGTTTGGCCCCGTAAGCCTCGGCCGGCGTTTGGGCGGCGAGGGCGGAATGAGGCCGCTCGGTGTGGTACAAGTGATCGGCGCAACGCCCAAAAAGTTCGATCAGTCTATTACCCAATCGCGACCATATTCGCGATGGCACGGTGCGCGGACCGCTGGCTTCTCCTGGCTGGTCCCGCCGATTCCCGACCACTTCACCCGCGCCGCCTTCGTCGCCAACGCCGCCACCGGCCTCCTCATGGTCCAAGGCTGGGGGCCCCGCCAGCCAATTCTTCTCCCGCGACCAAAACCGAACGGAGGTGCACCGCCATATCCGAAAGTTGACGGACCGGCAAAAAATCGGATATTAGGCGGCGCGCTATTTTTCGCTGGTTTAGCTGATTGAAAAAAAACAAGGTTTTTCGCGCCCCTCAACACTTTTTTTACGAAACCTCGGAAGAGTTCGGGGCTGATAACAAGAATGCTGATTTCGCCAAAGGAAAGAGGGTGCCATGTCTCCGGCCGGTAAATTAAGGGAACTGCTCTCGAAGCGGCAATTTCAGCTGATGCCATGTTGTTTCGACCCGATGTCCGTCCGACTCGTCGAACAAGCCGGTTTTTCGTTGACCTTCATGAGCGGCTTCGGCGTTTCCGCGACGCGGCTCGGGATGCCGGATACCGGCATGATCTCCTACGCCGAAATGGTCGATCAGGGCCGCAACATCTGCCAGGTCGTCGACATTCCCGTCATCGGCGACGGCGATACCGGTTACGGAAACGCAATGAACGTAAAACGCACGGTCGATGGCTACGCCGCCGCCGGATTCACGGCCATTATGATCGAGGATCAGGTGGCCCCGAAACGCTGTAGCCACACCCGAGGCAAATCGGTGGTCGAGCGGGACGAAGCGTTCACGCGTATCCAGGCCGCCGTGGATGCCCGGGACTCGGGCCCCGAAATCCTCATCCTCGCGCGCACCGACGCCCGCCAGGTCCACGGTCTTGACGAAGCCTTGACCCGGGCCCGAACGTTCACGGAAATCGGCGCCGATCTTCTGCTCGTCGAAGGTCCCAGGAACCGCGAGGAAATGCGGCGCGTTTGCCGGGAGCTACCGGGGCCGATCGTGGCGAACATGATCGAGGGCGGCGATACCCCGATGGTGCCGGCCACCGAACTGGGTCAAATGGGCTTCGCGGTCGCGGCCTACCCCTTGACCCGGTTGTCCGCCTCCATCCGGGCCATGCAGGAGTCGCTGCACGAGATGGCGAATGGCAAGCATCCCGATGACCGCCTGCTTGAATTCGCGGCCTTGCGCCGCGTCGTCGGGTTCGACGCCTATATGGATGAGGAGGGAAAATACGCCAAGGGGAAACCAGGCGGCCCCGAGAACGACGGAAGCGGGTGAAGGGACTCATCGCTCGCGGTGACGACCCCAGATAGATCGTGGATACGTGCGCGGCTGCCGACGGCGACTCCCCGCTATCAGCGTGGATCGGGTCGCCATTCGGGCCAGCCTCGCCAGGCAAAAGGGGTGCGCTGAACGTAGGGCTCGTGTCTGTCGCCGTATTCGCGTACTAGAATCGATTGACCGGCCTTGCCTTTCCCCACCTGCTTCAACGGCGGCGCGATCACGACCTCAAACCCTCCGGTCTCGTGCTGAATGGTGAAGACCGGCAAAATCGCCGCTCCGGTCGTCTGGCAGAGACGTGGTGCCGCGCGTCCAATGGGTATGGCGTCGCCCAGGAGCGGCATTGGGAGCGACCCGCCCTCGCCTGAGACGGCGCTGATCGAGACCACGCAATTTTCGCGAAGACGGCGTTGAAGCGTCCTCAACGGCCCGAGCTTGTCGCCTGGCGAGAGCACGAGGCGCTCCGCGAGGTAGCGGTTCTCGACCGCGATCCTAAGCCTCGAAATGGCCCGACGCCCCAGCCACGAGTTCGAGCCGCCATGGAAATGCATGCTCAGGTGCCGGACCGCGAAACCGGCCCGGTGGAAGGCCATCTTGGTCACGAAATCGGAGGCCGCGAATACGCCAACCCAGAGGATCACGCCGCGGCCCAGGGAGAGGCCTTCCGTGACATGCTCGGCGCCGACCAGGGTCACGGATGGCAGCGCGCGGCCGCGGCGCAGAAACTTCATCAGCAGGAAGATCTCGCGATAGGTTTCGCCGACGCGGCGAAGTTGAAACTCGGGCGCCGAGAGCGAGAGGCCCGCGCGCTCGACCGCCTGTTCGAACAGGCGACGTTGCTCCGGTGAAAGGCCGCGCGCTTTCGCATGGCACCAGGCGAGGCCATCACAAAGCGCTCGTGCGATCCGCTCGGACGGTAACAGGCCGATGAGGAAGGTCGTTCCGAACATCGCGAGATCGACCACGTCCCGCATCCGCGCCAGCGGAGGTCGCCGTTTATCCGCCGGGATACGCTCGCGCTTGTCGTCGCCGGTCGAGCGCTCGACGGCTGGCGGACTTACTCCCTTTCCGTTGTCGCGCGACAGGACGTTGCTCCACACTTGTTGCCGGAGGATGTGATACCGCGTTCGACTGCTCTTCGTGGGCGGGGCCGGCGGTAGCTTGCACATAGCGTAGTAAACACCATCATAAGATTCGCCGCCGGCACTCGGCTTGTCAAATAGCGTGCAAGGCAGGGCTAGTTTTTTGTCCGCCCAGTGATCAGGGTGAGGTGATCGCGGCGCTGGCCATTTCATTCTCGGTGTGGCAGTGTGCCGGTCATGGCGACGCTGCCGGTCTCGGATTCGTCCATTGATTTGCGCGCGGTCACGGTGCGTCCGACCTGGGGCGCGCAGGAGCACCGGCGCTGGGACCGGTTGGTGGAGCAGCACCACTACCTGGCGTTCCACGGCGTCATCGGCAAGGGCCTGCGCCATGTCGCGGTGCATGGCGAGACCTGGCTCGCACTGATCGGCTGGCAGCCCGGCGCGTTCAAGCTGGGCGCGCGTGATCGCTGGATCGGGTGGTCGGCCGAGCAGCAGTTCCGGCGTCTGCATCTGATCGCCAACAACTCGCGCTTCGTCATTCTGACGCCTGGCCGAGTGCCGAACCTGGCCTCCCGTGTGCTGGGGCTGAGCCTGCGGCGGCTGTCTGAGGACATCCAGGCGGTGCACGGATATCCGGCTCTTCTGGCGGAGACGTTCGTGGACGTCTCGCGATTTGCCGGCACCTGCTACCGCGCGTCGAACTGGCGCTCTCTGGGGCTGACGCGGGGCTTTGCCCGTGAGCCCGGAGGGGCAGCGCGCTGGCGCCACCACGGTCAGCCCAAGGAGGTCTTCGTGTTCGGACTGACAGACGGCGCCCCCGAGGCGCTGAGCCGTACCGGGATGCCGGCACACTGGAACGCCGAGCAGCACACCGAGCCGATGGCCGCGCCCCGGCTGCGCAGCCTGTTCGAGTGTCTGGGTGAGGTGCCCGAGTACCGCCATGCCCGGGGCAAGCGCTATGCGCTCAACACCATTCTGGTGATCGCCGTCGCCGCCCGGCTTGCCGGATACCGGGGGGTGAACGCGTTCGCCCAGTTCGCCGCCCTGCTCTCCCAGGAGCAGCTCGAGGCGGTGGGTGCGTTCTGGAGCCCTTCCAAACAGCGCTACACCCCGCCCGCGATCACCACCTTCCACAAGACCCTCACCGCCCTGCCGCCAGAGACCCTGGACAACGCGATTAGCCAGTGGACCGGCCAGCATGGCAGCGCGCACGCGCCGGTCGCCATGGACGGAAAGGATCTGCGCGGCGCCTCGAAGCAGACCGAAGACGGGCGCAGGATGATGGTGGCGGCGGTCGAGCACGACACCGGCGTGGTCCTCGGGCAGGTCGAGGTCGACCGCAAGAGCAACGAAATCCCGGCCGTGCGCGAACTCTCCAGCGGCCTCGACCTCACAGGCCGGATCGTCACCATGGACGCGATGCACGCTCAGCACGAGACCGCGCGCTGCCTGCTCGGGCGTCGCGCCGACTACGTGATGAGCGCGGTCAAGGACAACCAGGAGATGATCTTCGAAGACCTCAAGGCGATCGACTTCAGCGATGCGCTCTGGCACGAAACCGTCGACAAGGGCCATGGCCGCATCGAGCGCCGACGCTGCGCCGTCGTCGACCTCTCCGCTGCCGAGTGGGACGGCTACGCCAACCTCCACGGGCGACGCCAGGCCATGCGCATCGAGCGCGAACGCGAGATCCTCAAGACCGGCAAGCGCAGCATCAAGGTGACCTGGAGCCTCACCTCGCTCGGCGCAGAGCGCGCCGGACCCGAGGAGTTGCTCGAACTGGTGCGCAACCACTGGCATATCGAGAACCGCCTGCACTACGTGCGCGACTTCACCTACGACGAAGACCGATGCCGGGCCTACGTGCGTCACCTGCCCAGAAATCTCGCCTGCTTGACCAACGCGGCCATCGCCATCGTGCGCTGCGACGGACGCTTCCGTTATCTGCCCGAGGCCAACCGGCACTATGCCGCCCGGGCGCAGGAGGCCCTCGACGCGATCATGACCGCGCCCATCGCCTGAGACAGCACGCCTCTCCCCCGGACCGGGACGTGCCGCCGAGCGGCGCGGGCGGACCGGTGTGCCTGTCGAATCCGAAAACGCCGTCCGGTGGCTTCGAGCAGTCCCCATGACGTCGTCGAGGCAAGCTCGGGGCTCCCCGAACCCCGTGCACCGAGCACGATCCCACTCATCCCGAACCCTCAACCGCGACTAAAAATTGTTCCTGGCGTGCAAGGCCTCGATGTTGCGGCTCGGGTCGGGCCCAAGTCTCCGGATAGGTTCACGGCCGCTTGATCGAGGCTGGCCTCAATGCCGACGAACCGGGGCGATTGATCGGTCGGTCGGCCAAGGAATTCGATCCAGCCTCCACCGTCATTTGCGAAGGCGGGGATCCATTTGTTGACTGGATTCGCAAGACCCGCGTGGAGCGCCGGGATATCGCGCCGATCAGGTTAGCCCCGAGAGGTCGAGGCGGGCAGCCGCTGGGGCCGGCGTCAGTGACTGCTGACGGCCGCGACGGCCTCGGGGGCTTCACCGACGATGGCCTCGGCGCTCGATTTCATCGACTTGAGTTTGTCGACGCAATTCTTGAGCATCTTCGCCTCGCGCATGTCGGCGCAGTCGTGGATCATCATCGTGCTCAGCTTGTTTTCGACCACGTCGATCAAATTTTCCAACTCGGTTGATGACAGGGTCATCGCGCCCCCCCGAATGGTTGCCTGATGGAATGATCGTCGCGCCGGTATCTTAATAAGGGGTAAAAGGCGGCGCCGGAATATGGCCTCGGGCGTACCTATTTGGTATCGTGGGCGACCAGGCGGCGGGCGGGAAAACGCGCGATGACGGTGGCCCCGATGTCGATCTCGCTCTGGACCTCCAAGGTGCCTTCGTGCAATTCGACGAGTGCCTTGGTCAGGGGAAGTCCCAGGCCGGTTCCCTGGAATCGCCGGCTCAGGGTGCTGTCGACCTGCCCGAAGGGCGCCAACACGGTGGGAATATGCTCTTCCGCGATTCCGATGCCGGTATCGCTGACTTGAAGGAAGAAGTCCCCCTCTCTCGAAAGCCCGGCCGAGACGACGACCTGGCCATCGGGTGGCGTGAACTTGACCGCGTTACCGAGCAGATTGAGGAGAATCTGTTTGATCTTGCGTTCGTCGGCGTGAAGCTGGGGTAGGCCGTCGGCGATCTTGGTCGTGATCGTGACCTTGGTCCGCTTCGCCCGCTCCGAGACCAGTCGGATGCTGGCGCCGGCGACCTCGGCGACGTCGACGTCGCTTTCGATGAGATCGATCTTTCCCTTCTCGGTTTTGGCGAGGTCGAGAATATCGTTGATAAGATTCAATAAATGAGAACCGCTGTCGTGGATGTCCTTGAGGTATTCCTTGTATCTGTCGTTGCCGATCGAACCGAACATCTCCGCCAGCATGATCTCGGAAAAGCCGATGATGGCGTTGAGGGGCGTGCGCAGTTCATGACTGATGTTGGCGAGGAACTCGCTCTTGCTCGAAATTCGCCCGCTCCGCCGCCTCGCGTGCCTTGCGCGACGTCTCCTCGGCCGTACGCAGGGCTTTTTCGCGCCGTTTAAACTCGGTGATGTCGGTGCGCAGGCAAACGACACAGCCATTGTTCGTGCGCCGGTCGCTCGCTTTCAACCAACGCCCATCCGCGAGCTTCAATTCATAGGCGCCGCCGGGGTTTTCATGGCGTGACATCTGTTCCGCCACCCAATTCTCGACCTGATCGGCGGCGGCGGGAAACTGGCCGGATTCGGCGCCATCAAGAATCAACGATTCGAAACTGGCGCCGGGAACGAGACGGTTGGCGATCGCGGAATGGTATTCGCGCTACTTGCTGTTGCAGACGACCAGACAATCCTCGGCGTCGAACAGGGCAAAACCCTCGGAACTCGTTTCGATCGCTTCGTAAAGCTGCGCCTGGGCCCGAAGGGCTCTTTCCTCCGCCTGGACCCGCTCGGTGATGTCGGTGCCGGTGCCGCGGTAACCCACGAAGGTGCCGCTGGTCACGTCGAAAATAGGCATGCCGCTGAGGAGGCACAGGCGCACCTTGCCGTCGTATCCAACGACGCGGAAGGTCTTGTCCCGAAATGGCGTTCGCCTGGATTGGTCCGGAATGTCGGGGCCACCGCCGTTAAAAACGCCAACGTCGAAGAGGCTCGAACCCAGGATGAGTCTCGGATGGATCCCGAAGAACTCCGTGACCCTGGCGGAGAGATAGGTCAGTTTGAATTCGCGGTCCGATTCCCAGACCCAGTCCGAAACCAGTCGGGTGATGTCGTCGAATCGGGCCTGCAGTTGAGCCACCCGCTCGTTGATCTTTCTCTCGGCCGAGGAATCGTAATACACGCCCCCCACGGCCACGACCGCGTCGCCGCGCCCGGTGATGGGAAAATGATGAGCGTGAAAATGGCTCAATTTGTCGTTGAGCCGAATCGATTCGTCGATTGAGCAGGGCACGCCTTCGCGCACGACCCGCTCGAGCCCGAGCCGCGACACGATGTCGCGACCGCCACCCTTGGATCCCGGTGGCGGCTTCGAGGCCGCGAGCAATTTGCGGTAGGCGTCGTTGGCGTAGATCAGTTTTCCCGAGGTATCCGCGGCGTACATGGGCGCGCCGGCGTTCAACAGGCCTTCCTCGACCGAGCGGCGCAATTCGACCGTATCCGCGACCTTGGCGAATCCCTCGTTCAGGGAGCGCCCCTTGGACTTGCGCCCGGCGGTGGCGTCGCGGCGGCTGAAGTACTTGGCGCCGGATTTCATGTCGTTACGTCTTTTCCAGGCGGGCTATGGCGTGATTGTATTCCGAACTTTGCCGCCAACGCCCGACGACGGTCTTGGCGTCCCGGGGCTTTAGCTTGCGGTAGAATTCGTTCACCCGATCCAATTCCTTGGGATGCGCGGCCTTTCGCAGGGGATCGGCCAGGCGTGTGAGTTCGTAGATCGTGGAAAATATCTTGGGCTGCATGTTGATGGCCTTGCACGCCATCGCGATTCCCTCGCCGCCGGGTTCGTATATCAAGCGCCGTGTCATCTTGAGATTAAGGCGGGTGAGCTTCGCCAACGCCGTTTCGAAGAGCGAGATTTCGCCTTGGCGCAGCGAATCGATGAGAACCTTTCCGTTCAACTTGCCCTTCGCGTGAAGTTCATCGACTGTCCGCTGGCTGGCGTCGCCCTCCTCGATCGCGCGCTCTTCCTTCTCGATGACGTCGTTCACCACGGAACCGATGGCTTCGTCCAACGCCAGCGCGTCGACGTCGAACGTATCGACGATGTGTTTTCGTAGCGCCGCCGACACCCACCAATACATTTTCCGGGCCAAATCCGGTGAGAGGTCGCGACGATGCACCAAGGGTTCCTGAAAGCTGTTCACGCGTTTCGATTCTTCGACGAGGTACGCCATTACATTGCGTGAAATCTCCGCGTCCTCGTTGTGGAGCAACGTCGTGATGACGTCGGTGTTGCCCGTATCGACCAAGGCCTGGGACACGTCCTCGGTGACGTTTTGCCGCATCGCGACAGCGAGCTGATGCGACTGCGTCCGGTGCCGAATAATCTCGATTAAATCAATGTCTTGTAACAAATCCGAGTTCAAGAGTATAGGGTGCGCGACTTCAAAGTCGTTGTTGGCGAGGCTCAGGACCAAGGCGTTCGAACCTTGGGGTATTTCGGATAGCCTTTCGGCCAAGTCGCGGCGAACCGATTTTTCGACGTCGGTGATGAGCTGCCTCAGGATATCGCCCATCAGGGCGCGTTCCCGGTCGCTCAGGCGCTCGTGGCCCTCGAGGAAGAGGTCGCGTACGGTGGCGAACAATTCCTTCCGGCCAGCCTTGGATTTTTGGCGGGCAAGTCCGATCAAGTCGTCGATACCGGTACTTTGGGGTTCGCGCAGCTTGAGCGCGTTCGATTTTTGCATCTTTGTTCCCACGTCGGCGCGTTATCGCGGCGCGCCATCGATCCGCCCTTTAAATCGGATGAGATCCTTCAATTCACCGGAAAAGGTAATCGAAGTGGTTAAAATTGCCCTAAACCGGCGTCCGGCTGGCCCGTATCGTTCGCGGTCCCCGCCACGACACGTCGAAAATTGCCGCCACCACGGGTGCCTCTGCACTCGGGATCAGTGGCGCCGTCAGGCGTCCTCGTCGTCCTCGGAACATCGTCGCGGTCGATACGGTAGAGGGCTTCGTCCTCGACCAGCGATTGAATTCGCCGTTGTCCCGCCACGAACGCTTGGTCGATAAAGTCGACGCGCCGCGTATTATATCACCCGTATCGTTTCCATTGTCGTCGGAACGGCTCACGCGTAATCTTTACCGTGGCTAAATTTCGGGTATAACATAGCTGGGAAAATTAGCAACGGGCTCCAGGGCTAGTTTTTTGTCCGCCCAGTGATCAGGGTGAGGTGATCGCGGCGCTGGCCATTTCATTCTCGGTGTGGCAGTGTGCCGGTCATGGCGACGCTGCCGGTCTCGGATTCGTCCATTGATTTGCGCGCGGTCACGGTGCGTCCGACCTGGGGCGCGCAGGAGCACCGGCGCTGGGACCGGTTGGTGGAGCAGCACCACTACCTGGCGTTCCACGGCGTCATCGGCAAGGGCCTGCGCCATGTCGCGGTGCATGGCGAGACCTGGCTCGCACTGATCGGCTGGCAGCCCGGCGCGTTCAAGCTGGGCGCGCGTGATCGCTGGATCGGGTGGTCGGCCGAGCAGCAGTTCCGGCGTCTGCATCTGATCGCCAACAACTCGCGCTTCGTCATTCTGACGCCTGGCCGAGTGCCGAACCTGGCCTCCCGTGTGCTGGGGCTGAGCCTGCGGCGGCTGTCTGAGGACATCCAGGCGGTGCACGGATATCCGGCTCTTCTGGCGGAGACGTTCGTGGACGTCTCGCGATTTGCCGGCACCTGCTACCGCGCGTCGAACTGGCGCTCTCTGGGGCTGACGCGGGGCTTTGCCCGTGAGCCCGGAGGGGCAGCGCGCTGGCGCCACCACGGTCAGCCCAAGGAGGTCTTCGTGTTCGGACTGACAGACGGCGCCCCCGAGGCGCTGAGCCGTACCGGGATGCCGGCACACTGGAACGCCGAGCAGCACACCGAGCCGATGGCCGCGCCCCGGCTGCGCAGCCTGTTCGAGTGTCTGGGTGAGGTGCCCGAGTACCGCCATGCCCGGGGCAAGCGCTATGCGCTCAACACCATTCTGGTGATCGCCGTCGCCGCCCGGCTTGCCGGATACCGGGGGGTGAACGCGTTCGCCCAGTTCGCCGCCCTGCTCTCCCAGGAGCAGCTCGAGGCGGTGGGTGCGTTCTGGAGCCCTTCCAAACAGCGCTACACCCCGCCCGCGATCACCACCTTCCACAAGACCCTCACCGCCCTGCCGCCAGAGACCCTGGACAACGCGATTAGCCAGTGGACCGGCCAGCATGGCAGCGCGCACGCGCCGGTCGCCATGGACGGAAAGGATCTGCGCGGCGCCTCGAAGCAGACCGAAGACGGGCGCAGGATGATGGTGGCGGCGGTCGAGCACGACACCGGCGTGGTCCTCGGGCAGGTCGAGGTCGACCGCAAGAGCAACGAAATCCCGGCCGTGCGCGAACTCTCCAGCGGCCTCGACCTCACAGGCCGGATCGTCACCATGGACGCGATGCACGCTCAGCACGAGACCGCGCGCTGCCTGCTCGGGCGTCGCGCCGACTACGTGATGAGCGCGGTCAAGGACAACCAGGAGATGATCTTCGAAGACCTCAAGGCGATCGACTTCAGCGATGCGCTCTGGCACGAAACCGTCGACAAGGGCCATGGCCGCATCGAGCGCCGACGCTGCGCCGTCGTCGACCTCTCCGCTGCCGAGTGGGACGGCTACGCCAACCTCCACGGGCGACGCCAGGCCATGCGCATCGAGCGCGAACGCGAGATCCTCAAGACCGGCAAGCGCAGCATCGAGGTGACCTGGAGCCTCACCTCGCTCGGCGCAGAGCGCGCCGGACCCGAGGAGTTGCTCGAACTGGTGCGCAACCACTGGCATATCGAGAACCGCCTGCACTACGTGCGCGACTTCACCTACGACGAAGACCGATGCCGGGCCTACGTGCGTCACCTGCCCAGAAATCTCGCCTGCTTGACCAACGCGGCCATCGCCATCGTGCGCTGCGACGGACGCTTCCGTTATCTGCCCGAGGCCAACCGGCACTATGCCGCCCGGGCGCAGGAGGCCCTCGACGCGATCATGACCGCGCCCATCGCCTGAGACAGCACGCCTCTCCCCCGGACCGGGACGTGCCGCCGAGCGGCGCGGGCGGACCGGTGTGCCTGTCGAATCCGAAAACGCCGTCCGGTGGCTTCGAGCAGTCCCCATGACGTCGTCGAGGCAAGCTCGGGGCTCCCCGAACCCCGTGCACCGAGCACGATCCCACTCATCCCGAACCCTCAACCGCGACTAAAAATTGTTCCTGCTCTGCACTCGGGATCAGTGGCGCCGTCAGTCGTCGTCCTCGTCGTCCTCGCGAACATCGTCGCGGTCGATACGTCTCACGTAGAGGGCTTCGTCCTCGACCAGCGATTGATGCAAGAGTTCGAGCCGCTCGGCGATTTCGCGCCGTCCCTGGGTAATCGCTTGGTCCAGGGCGCCTTTGATCTTGTCGGAAAGTCGACGCTTTGGCCGCGTATCGAATATATCGGCACCCGTATCGTTTCCATTGTCGTCGGAACGGCTCATCGCGTAATCTTTACCGTGGCTAAATTTCAAAACCTTAGCGGGAATATAACATAGCTGGGAAAATTGGCTAGCAACGGGCCGTTTCGCGTTGCGTTCAACCCCGGAAATTGCCGTTCTGACGGATTTCGCCGGTCCGCGGTTCGACACGGGCCCCAAACCGAGAGGGAATATCGCGTCAAGAAGCGGCTCGCCGGTGATACGGCACGCGAAGCATCATCCGGGGAGGTCAAGGATCTACGGTGTGAAGCTCGGGCGCTGAAAGAGGTCGTTGCCGAACAGGTCCTGGAGATCCGACTTCTCAAAAAAAGCGTGACCGGCACTGGGGACGACCTCGAATGAGATATCCATCCTCTGAGAAGCTGGAGATCATCCAGCTGGTCGAGCAATCCCACCTGCCGGTTCGCCGGACACTGAGACAGCTCGGCATCGCGCCCTCCACCTCACTGGTACGATCTGTATCAGATCGGTGGTCCCGAAGCCTTGGAGGATCGCTCCCCCAGACCACAACGGGTCTGGAACCGCATTCCCGATGATGTGCGGGCCCAGATCCTGGATCTCGCCCTGAATGAGTCTGAGCTGTCACCACGCGAACTGGCGGCGCGCCATGATTGGCCAGACTATCACCGACCTGACCGGCAACACGGTGGTCATGAACGATAACCCTTATCTAAACCCCTATCGCCGGCGTTGCCGGACGCGATGGCGCAGGCGACGGCGGTACGGTCACCGCCGCTATTGGCCGCCCTGTGATACCGTCAAACACCATCGATTTGGTTGCTGATGGTTTCGCTGGCACCGCCGCGTATTGCCTGACCCGAGCACGCGCCAACGACGTGAATCTCCCGTGCGGATAGATTTCCAAATAAGCCTTGTAATCCCCC
Organism: Alphaproteobacteria bacterium; assembly: GCA_965218865.1. Classification (GTDB taxonomy): domain Bacteria; phylum Pseudomonadota; class Alphaproteobacteria; order JAAXGF01; family JAAXGF01; genus CBDCME01. The sequence continues at coordinate 3,834 of CBDCME010000033.1, read as the reverse complement.
GCGCTCTTGCTGTTCTTGATCGCGTCCCAGAAAGCGTTCTCGGAGGCCAGCGGATCGGGCTTCGCGGCTTCGGCAGGTGACACGGCTTGCGGTCCGCCGAGTAGCTGAAACCGTTTTCAAGCGTCTCCGTCGTTTCATGTCCAGCAGACCGCCCTCGTGTGTTGCCCCGGACGCCGAATTGAACCGCTAGGTTTCGATCATCGAATCGCTGGAAGTGGAGGCGGTGGCGTAGAGGCGGCGGGGGATGCGGCCGGCCTGGTGGGCGAGGCGGCCCGCCTCGATCGCGAGGCGCATGGCGCGGGCCATCGTCACGGGGTCGCGGGCCTGGGCGACGGCCGAGTTGAGGAGAACGCCGTCGCAGCCGAGTTCCATTGCCAGGGCGGCGTCGGAGGCGGTGCCGACGCCGGCGTCGACGATCAGGGGCACCGGGCATTGCTCGCGGATGATGCGAAGATTGTAGGGGTTGCGGATGCCCATTCCCGAGCCGATCGGGGCGCCCAGGGGCATGACCGCGGCGCAGCCGAGGTCGACGAGCTTCTTGCAGGTGATCGGGTCGTCGTTGCAGTAGGGGAGGACGATAAACCCGTCCTCGACCAGTTGCCCGGCCGCCTGGAGCAGATGCTCGACGTCCGGAAACAGGGTTTCGTCGTCGCCGATGACCTCGAGCTTGATCCAGGGCGTGCCCAGGGCCTCGCGCGCGAGCTGGGCCGTCAGCACGGCGTCCCGGGCCGTGTAGCAGCCGGCCGTGTTGGGCAGCAAATGGTAATCCTTCAAGAGATCGAAAAGGCTTTCACCGCCGTCCTCGGGGCTGACGCGGCGGACGGCGACGGTGACGACCTCGGCGCCGCTCGCGGCGATGGCGTTCAACATCAGCTGCCGGTTCGGGTAGCGCGCGGTGCCGATGAAGAGCCGGGACTTGAAGGTCTTGCCGGCGATGGTCAACCCCTCGGTCGCGGCCGCGCTCTCGCGCGCGGCCGGGGCGCCGCCCGCCGTCATCCGCCCGCCTTGGCCTCGACGATCTCGATCTGATCGTCGGGCGCCAGGCGCGTCGTCGGCCAGGCCCGGCGGGGAACGACGCGGGCGTTGACCGCGACCGCGATCCCCGGCCGGGCCGGATCGATCCCGCGGCTCGCGAGCAGCGCGCCCAGGGTCTGATCCGCGAAAGCCTGGGTCTGTCCGCAAACGATGATGGACTTGCTCATCCCGACCTCTCCGTGTCCATGATACAGATCCGCGCTCTGTTCGAAAATGCGCGTCCGCGCATTTTATGCGTCCGTTCCGGCCCTCTCCCCCTCCCGGCCACCCACGAGAGTATGCTGATATGGGTGGCCAGGAGGGGGCCGCGAATTATCAAGCCGGCCGTCACGCCGCGAAGCGGTCAAGCGCGAAAGGCTTGATGACGTCCATGACCTCGCCGCTCAGGAGGAAATGCCCGATCGCCCGACCGGTCAGGGGCGCCAGCAGGATACCGTTGCGGTGGTGGCCGGTCGCCAGGACCAGGCCGGTGACCGCCGTCGGCCCCAGAATGGGAGCGTCGTCGCGGCTGCCGGGACGCAACCCGGCCCAGGTCTCGTCCACCGGCAGATCGTATACTCCCGGCAGCGTCTCCCATGCCGCCCGCAACATCTCGAACATTCCGCCGGCGGTAAGACGGGTATCGAATCCCATCTCCTCGACCGTGGCCCCGATCAGCAGGCGCCCGTCCGAACGGGGCACGAGATAGGCGTCGGGACCCCAGACGACGTGCCTGATCAAGGGCGTCTTTTGTGCCATCCGGAGGGCGATCATCTGACCCTTGACCGGATGCACCGGCGGCCGCAGCGTCTCGGGCAGGCCGGCAATGTCCCGCGACCAGGCCCCGGCGGCGACGACCACGTGCTTGGCGTCGGCGCGTTGCCGCCCCAGCCGTACCCCGCGCACCCGTCCCTCGGCGATATCGATGGCGGTGACCTCGGTGTTCTCGGCCAACATCCCGCCGGCGCGCAGATAGGCTTCGCACAAGGCCTTGGCCACCTGGCGATTGTCGACCTGATGATCCAAGGGGCTGAAAACCGCCGCCGTGACGCCGGGGGCGAGATGCGGCTCGCGTTCGCGCGCCTCCGGACCGGAAAGCCAAGTGACGTCGAGACCCAGGCGGCGCTGAAAATCGTATTGGAACCGCAAGCGCTCGGCGTCGTCGCGGTCGAGGGCGACGGCGATCGTGCCCTCGGTCCGGTAATCGACGGCGACGCCCGAGGCCGCTTCCAGGGCCTTGGCGTAATCCGCCCATTGGGCCCGGCTCTCCAGCATCAAGCCTAAAGCCCCTTCCTCGCCCGGCTCGGCCTCGATCTGTGGCGCCAGCATTCCCGCCGCCGCCCAGGTCGCGGCGCGCCCGGCCCGATCCCGTTCGAAGATGATCACCGCCCGTCCGGCACTGGCGAGATGCCAGCCGATCGCGAGACCGCAAACACCGGCGCCGATGATGACTACCGACATCGTCACGCCCTCCCCGGCGGGCACGCCCGCCCCCAAACGGCGTGAAATTGATGTACGGGACCGCGCCCCTCTCCGACCCCCAGGCCGTCGGCGGCGGCGACGGCGGCGGTGACAAAATCCTTGGCCGCGCGGACCGCCTGCGCCGGCGCTGTCCGGCGCGCCAGATAGGCCGCTAGGGCGGCGGCAAGGGTACAGCCGCCGCCATGGGTGTTGGCGGTGGCGGCGCGCGGCGCCGTCAGGTGTATCGTGCGGTCGCGGGCGGCGAAAATGTCGATGCACTCCGAACCCGGCAGGTGGCCACCCGTCAGGAGAACATGGGCTGGCCCCAAGGCGAGTAGGTCGGCGGCGGCCACTTCCATTTCCGCTTCGTTTCCGGGTCCATCGCGGCTCAGGAGAACACCGGCCTCGGCGACGTTGGGCGTGATCACGTCGACCATCGGTAACAGGCGTTCGCGCAAGGCCGTCAGGGCCTGGGCTTCGAACAGGCGCTCTCCGCTCGTTGCCGCCATGACCGGATCGAGCACGATCGGGGTGTCGGCGCGGTCGGCCAGGGCTTCGGCCACGGCCTCGACGATGGAGGCGTTGGCGAGCATGCCGATCTTTATGGCGTCGATCCGAATGTCGTCGAGCACGGCCACGATCTGAGCCCCGACGAAGTCCGCCGGCACTTCGTGAACGGCACGCACGCCACGGGTGTTCTGGGCCGTCAGCGCCGTGATCACCGAGGCGCCGTACACGCCCAGGGCCGAAAAGGTCTTGAGATCGGCCTGGACGCCGGCGCCGCCGCTGCTATCCGAGCCGGCAATGGTGAGGGCCGTGGCGATCATGCCGCCGGTTCCCTACTGCGCCGTCCCTGGCGCCGACCCTGGCGCCGGGCCTGACGCACCATACTCAGCAGCGCCGTGCTGGCGGCGGCCGGATCGGGGGCGCGGCAGATCGCCGAGGCCACGGCCACCCCCTCGACCCCCGCCGCGACGACGGCGGCGGCGTTGGACACCTCGATCCCGCTGATCGCCACCAAGGGCGTTTCGATCTCGCGGGCGATGCGGGCGAGACCGTCGAGGCCGATCGGCGGCTTGGGATTGTTTTTGCTCGCGGTCGGGAAGACCCCACCGATGCTGACGTAATCGATAACCCCGCGCGGCACCGCCGCCGCCTCGGCCAGCGACCGTACGGTCAGGCCGATGATCGCGCCCGGCCCCAGGAGGCGGCGCGCGTCCGCCGAATCCATGTCGCTCTGCCCCAAATGGACACCTTCGGCACCAGCGGCGAGGGCAACATCGACACGATCGTTGATCAAGAACGGCACCCGCCTGGGGACCAGGCGGGCGCGAACCTCGCGGGCGCGCTCGACAAAGG
>CBDCME010000032.1:0-169451 GCA_965218865.1 Alphaproteobacteria bacterium | reverse complement strand
TCTTCCCGGAGTGGTGGAGGGTCCGAGCATCGCCCGGATAAACTAATTCATGGAAATGGCCCTGCAAAGAGCGTATTGGCGATGTGGGTGCCGCCCGCGCGAGAGGTAGGCCATGATCGTCCTTGGGATCGAAACCAGTTGCGACGAAACGGCTGCCGCCGTCGTCGCCAGCGACCGAAAGATAATGGCGAACCTGGTCCTCTCTCAGGACCATGCCGCCTTTGGCGGGGTGGTGCCGGAGGTTGCCGCTAGGGCCCACGTCGAACACGTTGACCACCTGATTGCCGCGGCCATGTCTCGGGCGAGCGTCGGCTTCGACGGCCTCGCCGGGGTCGCCGCGACCGCGGGTCCCGGCCTGATCGGAGGCGTGATGGTCGGATTGACGACCGCGAAAGCGATTGCCGCCGTTCACCGAATCCCCCTCGTCGCCGTGAATCATTTGGAAGGCCACGCTCTTTCGGTGCGATTGACGCACGAGATCGATTTTCCCTTCCTGCTGCTGCTCGTGTCGGGCGGGCACTGTCAGCTCTTGATTACCTCGGGACCAGGTCGATACACGCGTCTGGGCACGACCGTCGACGACGCGGTCGGGGAAGCCTTCGACAAAACCGCGCGAATGCTCGGCCTCGGGTTTCCCGGGGGACCGGCGGTCGAGGAAAGGGCGTCGGTCGGTGACCCCAAGCGTTTCAGTCTGCCCCGGCCGATGAAAGGCCGGCCGGGGTGCGATTTCTCGTTCTCCGGCCTGAAGACGGCGGTGCGGTACGCGGTAGCCGGTCTGGGTACGGACGGTTTCTCGGATGGGGACATCGCCGATCTCTGCGCGAGTTTTCAGGACGCGGTGGCCGACACCCTCGTCGACCGCAGCGCCAACGCGATCGAAATCTATTCTCGCCGTCACCCGCGCGGATCGGTGTTCGTCGTCGCCGGCGGTGTTGCCGCCAATCGGGTTCTGCGCGCCCGGCTCGCGTCCTTGGCCGAAACCCATGGACTGCGCTTGGTCGCCCCGCCGCAGGAGCTCTGCACCGACAACGCGGCGATGATCGCCTGGGCGGGGATCGAGAGATTGCGGCTCGGAATTCGCGATGGCCTCGATACCCCGCCGCGGGCGCGGTGGCCCTTGGAGGAATCCTCGGCCTCCGGAGGTTAGAAACATCGTCCACGATGGCTGGCTCCGGCGCCCTGGCCGGTGGACACGCTTTGGTCTAGAGTACGGCGCGTTCGAACAGTGAAGAGGACCCGGTACCTTGCTCTTCGTCAAATCGTGTTCCGACAAGCAAGCGGCCGCCGAGTTGAGAGCCGCCAAACCGAGAGGCCCACCTCGCTTATCTTAGGGCCCAAGGTGAGCGCCTGAAGGCCGCTGGTCCCTACCTCAATTCGCAGGGTACCGCGCCAACCGGCAGTTTGTTGATCATCGAGGCCGAGGACCTCGGCGCCGCTCAGCGCTTCGCCGAGGGTGATCCCTACGCAAAGGCGGGCGTTTTCGGGCGGGTCGAAATCAGACCCTGGCGTTGGTTGATCGGCGCTCCAGCGACCTAGGCGACCGGGGTCGCCGAGGTTGACGAACCACGCGCTCTGCCGCCTCGACGAAATCCCCATCAATGGCGCGAAGGGGATCGAACACGATTCGCGCAGCTTGGTCCTGGTGCGTACCCCCGAAGGCGTCTTTGCGTATGAAAACGTCTGCCCTCATCGCGGGACCCCTTTGGACTGGGTGCCCGACAGGTTTTTGACCCTGGACAAAAAACTTATCCAATGCGCCACCCATGGAGCCCAATTCCGCATAGAGGACGGCTACTGCGTTTTCGGCCCTTGTGCCGGGCGTCGTTGTCCGGGGTCGGCGCGGCGGTGGTTGGAGAAATGGTCGTTTTGTCGGGTAGGCGTTCTGACCCGGCGAAGGGCGTTTTGGAAAACCTAGATTCAGTTGCTACGCTTAAAACCGAGGACAGTTTACCTATTTATGAATTAATCACGACGCCTTATTCCAGCCGTTTGAGGGGAACGCGGCCGCCTTGGATCGAGGGTCGGCACTGCCGAGACGCCGTGTCCCGAGGGCATTCACCTTTGGAAGATCGCGCCTCGTGGCAGGAAATTGTTGCCGGTCGCGCGGTCCGAACCTCTTCCGGTGGGAAAGGGAACTTGAGAGGCGGCGAATAACACAATTGATCCTCTCGCCGCCGTGGCGGTTCGAGGAGCTTCCTGTTGCGGAAGTCGTGCCAAAAACCGAGATTTCGATTGTTCGGAGATTCCAATAAGGGGGGACCACGGAACGATTTATGAATCGCCTAGTCTAAAAATTCGTATACTGTCCTCGGTTCAGAAGAACCCCAACTCCAGGCGGGCGGCTTCCGACATGAGTTCCGGGCCCCAGGGGAGGATCAAAGACAAGCTCGACGCTCGCGTCGCTGATGCCCGCGACGGCGCGGACGCTATCGGCTACTTCGTTCGGCAACGAGCCGGCGACGGGGCAGCCGGGCGAGGTCAAGGTCATGACGATTTCGACCTTGCCGTCGGCGCCAATGTCGATTCCATAGATCAAACCGAGCTCGTAAATATTGACCGGGATTTCCGGGTCAAAGACGGTTCGCAAAGCGTCGATCACTCGCGTTTCCAAGTTTGCCACCTCGGCCGCCGGACCCGGTTTCTCGGGCGGGGAGTCGAAATCGAATTCGTTGTCCATGGATCGCTGCCCTCATTCGGTGGTGACGGTATCTGAATCGCGCGCCAGTGCCGCCTTGAGACTATGCCAAGCCAAGGTCGCGCATTTGACGCGAAGCGGATAATCCCTCACGCCGGAGAACACCGCGAGTTTGTCGAGTCCGGAAAAATCGTCGGCGCCGTCCTTGCTCGTGACCATTTTGTGGAATCGCGTGAATAGAGCGTTCACTTCATCGGTCGTCTTGCCGACGATCAGTTCGCTCATCAGGGAAGCCGACGCGGTCGATATGGCGCAGCCCTCGCCCTCGAAGCGCGCCTCCTTGACGACATCGTCCTCGATCGACAACGTCAAAAACCAGCTTGTCGCCGCACAGGGGATTGTGTCCGGTGGCGCAGCGGTCGGGGTTGGGCAGGCGGCCGTAGTTGCGGGGTGCTTGCAATGGTCGAGGATCAGTTCCTGGTAAAGTTCGCGCACCTCGGTCATCAGCCGAATATCTCCTGGACTGAACGCAGACAGCGCGCCAGCACGTCGACTTCGTCGACTGTGTTATAGGCGCCGAATGACGCCCGCACGGTCGCCGCGATTCCGAATCGCGCCATCACGGGCTGGGCGCAATGGTGACCGGCCCGCACGGCGATACCCTGGCGATCGAGAATGGTCCCGATGTCGTGGGGATGAACGCCGTCGAGCGTGAAGGAAACGATAGCCGCTTTATCCTTTGCCGTCCCGACAAGGCGCAAGCCGTCGATAGCCGACAAAATATCTGCCGCGGTTGCCGCGAGCTCGTGCTCGTGGACGGCGATTTTCTCGATCCCGAACTCGCTCAGGTAATCGATCGCGGCACCGAGTCCGACGGCGCCGACAATATTCGGTGTGCCCGCCTCGAACTTGAAGGGGGTGTCCTTGTACAGGGTATCCTCGAAGGTCACCGACAGGATCATCTCGCCGCCACCCTGATAGGGCGGCATGGCCTCGAGATGGGCGGCTTTCCCGTATAGGACTCCGATTCCCGAGGGTCCGTACAGTTTGTGGCCGGTGAAGGCGTAGAAATCGCAATCGATGTCCTGAACGTCGATGGTCAGGTGAGGAGCCGCCTGGGCCCCGTCGAGCAATACGGGCACGCCACGCGCCCGCGCCAAGGCGACAATTTCCTTGACCGGGTTAATTGTCCCGAGGGCATTCGAGACGTGCCCAACCGCGACAAACTTCGTGTGCGGTCCCAGGATTTCCTCGAAGGCGTCGAGGCGCAACTCGCCCTCGTCGTTGATCGGAACCACCCGCAGAACGATGCCTTTTTTCTCGCGCAGCATTTGCCAGGGAACGATGTTGGCGTGATGCTCCATCTCCGTCAGCACGACTTCGTCGCCGGCTTGCAGGTGCTTTCGTCCATAACTGTTGGCGACCAGATTGATCGCCTCGGTCGCGTTGCGCACGAAGACGATTTCCTTGGAGTCCCGTGCGTTGACGAAGTGCCTGACCTTCTCACGCGCCGCTTCGTAAGCTTCGGTGGCGCGTTGGCTGAGGTAGTAGACGCCACGGTGAATGTTGGCGTAATCGTTTTCGTAGCAGCTCCTCATGGCATCGATCACGGCACGCGGTTTTTGAGCGCTGGCGGCCGAATCGAGAAACACCAGCGGCTTGCCGTAAACGTGTCGCCCCAGAATGGGAAAATCCTCGCGCAAGCGCCCAACGTCGAGCCTCGAATCGTCTGTCGCAGCACGCGCCACGGTCGCGGTATCCGCCATCACGCTCATTGGTGCGCCCGCGTGGAAAGATGTCCCAACCAACGCGAAATGGCCCTGCCGCAATGGGCGCGCGCGGCCGGGACATCGATCGACGTCACCAGTTCGTCGATGAACGCGCCGATCAGGAGCCGCCGCGCCCCCACCTCGTCCAGACCGCGGGCGCGCAAATAGAACAATGCTTCCGGGTCGAGGTCGCCGACCGTCGCGCCGTGGCTGCACTTGACGTCGTCCGCGTCGATCCTCAGTTCCGGCTTGGTGTTCATCCGGGCGGCGGTGGAGAGGAGAAGGTTCTTGTTCATCTGACGCGCGTCGGTCTTTTGAGCGCCGGGACGGACGATGATCTTGCCCTGGAAGACGCCCCGGGCGGTATCGTCGAGGACGCCCTTGTAGACCTCTTCGCTGACGCTGTCCGCCTGGCGATGGTCGATGACCGTAGTGGTGTCGAGGTGCTGCCGCCGCCGGCCGAGGAAGACACCACGCAGGCGGCACTGCGCCTTGGTCCCGGATAGCACGGTGTGGATTTCGTTGCGCGCGAGCCGGGCCCCGAGCGACACATCAAAGCTGTCGTAGCGGCCTTCGTCCTCGAGCCGAGCCTGGGTCGATGCAAGATGAAAGGCTTCCGAACCCTCGGACTGTAGTTTGACGTGTCGAACCTCGGCCCCGGTCGCCGCGACGACTTCCGTGGTCGCGTCGGTCCAATAGCTTCCCTCGTCGGTGGCGAGGTAGGTTTCGACGATGGTAACGGCGCTGCCGGGAGCGGCGACGATTAGATTGCGAAGGTGAAAGGCGGCGGGCTTTTCCCGTCCCGTGGCGACGAAGAGCAGATGTATCGGTTCGTCAACGCGAATCCCGGGACCGAGTATTACCACCGCGCCGTCGGCCATGAGGGCCGTATTCAAGGCCACGAGTGACTGTTCTTTTCGGTTGGCAATACGGCCGAGATGAGATTCGACCGCTTCGGGATCGGTTTCGAGGATCGAAGCCAGACCGCCGGCCTCGACGCCCGCGGGCAATTCGCCGAGGCGAGAGAGATCGGCCCGGTGAAAGCCGTTGACGAAAACCAGGGAGTGGGTTTCCCCGCTCAGCCGATACGGCGCCAAGAGCGATTCGTGTATCCCGTTTTCGACGGCCGAAGCGGCGGCGAAGGGGGTCTTCACGAGGGCTCTCAGATTGGTGTACTTCCAGACCTCGTTCTTTGGCGTCGCGAAACCCAATTCAAAGAAGCGGTCGATGCCCTCCTCGCGAAGAGTCGCGAGCCACGGCAGGTCGCTCCCAGGCAGGGAATCCCTGGCCGCCGCGAATTGCGCGACATAGGCTTCCTCGGGATTCGTCATGGCGGCGACGGCGCTCCGGTCTCCGACGCCACGGGATTTTCGACCTGGGCGTAACCGCTTTCCTCCAAGGCAATCGCCAGTTCCTTTCCGCCTGTCCGCGCGATACGTCCGTGCGCCAGCACGTGGACCCAATCGGGGACGACGTGATTCAAGAGCCGTTGATAATGGGTGATCATGACGATGGCATGGTCGGGACCACGCATGGCGTTGATTCCGTCGGCAACGATCTTGAGGGCATCGATGTCGAGGCCCGAATCGGTTTCGTCCAGGATCGCGAGGTGGGGTTCGAGCACCAACATTTGCAGAATTTCGTTGCGCTTCTTCTCGCCGCCGGAAAAGCCGACGTTGACGGCGCGTTTCAAGAGCGAGTCATCCATTTCCAGTTGGCCCATCTTGGCGCGCACGAGTTGGAGGAATTCGACCGCGTCGAGCGGGTCCTGGCCGCGCTCGCGGCGGATCGCGTTCAGCGCCGTCTTGAGAAAATTCATGCCGCCGACGCCGGGAATTTCGACCGGATATTGGAAGGCCAGAAATATGCCCTCGCGGGCCCGCTCCTCGGGTGCCAAAGCTAACAGATCGCGACCGTCGAAGCTTACGGTCCCTTTGGTCACTTCGTATCCATCGCGACCGGAAAGGACATGGGCGAGGGTACTCTTTCCCGACCCGTTCGGCCCCATGATGGCGTGCACCTCGCCCGGGTTTACGACCAGGTCGATGCCGCGAAGAATCGGCTTTTCCGCCACCGTGACATGCAGATTTCGGATTTCAAGCATCTTCATTCCCATCCCGGTCAACTGTCAGCCGACGCTGCCTTCGAGGCTTATCCCCACGAGTTTCTGTGCCTCGACGGCGAATTCCATCGGCAGTTGCTGCAAGACCTGCTTGCAAAATCCGTTGACGATCATCGAAACGGCTTCCTCCGCAGAAAGGCCGCGTTGCAGGCAATAGAAGAGCTGGTCGTCGCTGATCTTGGAGGTCGTCGCCTCGTGCTCGACGATGGCGAAACGGTTCATCGACTCGATGTACGGAACGGTGTGGGCGCCGCACTGATCGCCGAGCAGGAGCGAATCGCATTGGGTGTAGTTTCGCGCCTTTTCGGCGCTGGGCAGGGCGCGGACCAGCCCACGATAGGTATTTTGGCCGTGGCCGGCCGAAATTCCCTTGGAAATGATCGTGCTCCGGGTGTTAGCGCCGATGTGGATCATCTTGGTGCCTGTATCGGCCTGCTGGTAATTGTTGGCGACCGCGACCGAATAGAATTCACCGACCGAATTATCCCCTTCGAGGATGCAGCTGGGATACTTCCAGGTGATGGCCGAGCCGGTTTCCACCTGGGTCCACGAGATCTTCGAATTGCGCCCTCGGCAGGCGCCGCGCTTGGTCACGAAGTTGTAGATCCCGCCCTTGCCGTTCTTATCGCCCGGATACCAGTTCTGGACCGTGGAATACTTGATCTCGGCGTCGTCCATGGCCACCAGTTCGACGACCGCCGCGTGAAGCTGATTCTCGTCCCGCATCGGCGCCGTGCAACCCTCGAGGTAGCTGACATAACTGCCCTCATCGGCGATGATCAGGGTCCGCTCGAATTGGCCGGTATCCTTGGCGTTGATGCGGAAATAAGTCGACAACTCCATGGGACAACGGATGCCGGGCGGCAGGTAAACGAAAGAGCCGTCGCTGAACACCGCGGAATTCAGCGTCGCGAAAAAATTATCGGCCGAGGGCACGACGCTGCCCAAATACTTGCGCACGAGTTCCGGATGATCGGCGACCGCCTCCGAGAACGGGCAAAAGATAATTCCGAGTTCCGCCAATTTTTCCTTGAAGGTCGTGGCAACCGAGACGCTGTCGAAAACGGCGTCCACCGCGACGCCCGCGAGAACCTCCTGTTCCTTCAACGGAATGCCGAGTTTCTCGTAGGTGCGCAGAAGCTCGGGATCGATCTCGTCGAGACTCTTTGGCTTTTGTTTCGTTTTCGGCGCCGCGAAATAATAGGCGTTCTGATAATCGATCGCCGGGTAGCGCACGCTGGACCAGTTCGGTTCCGTCATCGTCGTCCAATGACGAAACGCCTCGAGGCGCCAATCCAAAAGCCAATCCGGTTCTTGCTTACGTTCCGAAATGAACCGTACCACGTCCTCGTTGAGACCGCGGGGAGCGTAATCCGATTCGATGTCGGTGACGAAACCGTATTTGTAATCGCCATCGGTTATGGAACGAACGGTATCGCGCGTATCAACGTCGGTTGGCATCACTCTTCACGACTCGTCGATGGTTGCGGAATGGCTTTGGCGTCAACGGTCACTCAGGACGTGTTCGAGGCCCCGCGATCGCGGCGGCGGAATCGCGGGGACCACGACGTCGGCCAGGGTAACCCCGGCAAGGGCTCGCCGAACCGCGTCGTTGATGGCGTGCCAGTTGCGTCGCGCCGGACAGAAGGCTTCCAGATCGCATTCGCCCGGCGTGTCCTCGATGCATTCGGTCAAGGCGATCGGCCCATCGACGGCATTGATGATATCGGCCATGGAAATCGCCTCCAAGGGACGAGCGACCTCATAGCCTCCCCTGGCGCCCCGGTGGGAGATCAGTAACCCGGAGCGATTCAAGAGCTTGAGAATCTTGCTCACCGTGGTGGCTGGAAGGTGGGCCTCGCCAGCCAACTCGGGCGCTTGGCGGAGGCCGTCGGGACTCGCCGCGATCTGGCTCATCAAAACCACCGCGTAATCGGACAGGCGGCTCAAACGGATCATGGCAAGGCTCCCCGGCGTTCATACAAGACTATTTTAGTCCTCGATTGGCATATGGTTCAATTGAGCGCCTTTGTCAATTCCCCGGTAAACCGCGGGCATCGGCCCGAACGACGCGCCGACTGGGGTCGCAAGGTTCGGAGGACAACAAGGTGTCAAATCCTACTGGGACCCTGGTTCACGGTTCGTTAAGTTCGCGGTGGTCGAATGGGCGTGTCCGCGGGGACGTCACATGCTGATCGGGTGCCGAAATCATGTTAATTCGCGCGATCATATTTCTCTATTTTGGTCTGCTCGGGATCAGTCTCGTTTACGGGTCGTCGCCGCTGCCGATCGTAACGCCCTGAACCACGGGGACCGTGACCCTCGGCGCCTGGGGTGCCGAGGGGACAATCGCGTCGAGACGGACCCTTGTTGTCCCCATGGCCGCCCCCGGGGCCGCGAAATTAGCCCATGACTTCTATCGCCGCCACACGCACAATGACCGCGGATCCATTTTTTCGGGGAATTGGTGATGGAGATCATGGCGTCACTCCGTCGCCTCCGCTCGGCGCGTTCGTTCGCCTGTTTCGCGGCCACAGCGTTTCTATTCCTTGCCGGCGATTCGGTGGCGTCCGGGAACGACCGCTACGTCGGTTATTATTATCCGCCGCCCATCAGCACCGAAGTGTATACGGCGCGGGCGGAAACGTTAGCGGAGGCGGATCGTAATTCGCGGACTGGTTTCGTGATCGGCTTCAACAGAGAACTGCGGTTGCTGCCGTATCCGCCCCAATACGCGATTTTTGCCAAGGGGGGCGAGGCCGACAAATTGATCATCGTCGGTCTTAACGATGGCTATCTTGATACGATCTATCGGGTGCGCGCCTTGTTGGCGCTGCTCACGGCGCAGGGACGCGGGACGAAGCTTTTTCGCGAGCTCGGGGTCGAAACCTATTTTACGTTCCTGGATTTTGCCAAGCTCTTCGGATTCAAGAGCGTCACCGTGACCGATGGCGATCGCTTCGCTCACCAGGTCACGATCGATTGACACGATCATTATTCCACCGTGCGAAGTTCTGGCATCGATAGCCATCGGCAGTGCCCGTGGGCAGGGGCGGCCAACGAGCGTCGGATCTGATCGGAGGCGGGCGAGATGAAACTATGTCTGATTTACGTTACGGCTTCTGATTTGGATGAGGCTCGCCGCATCGGCCGCGGCCTGGTCGCGGAGCGGTTGGCCGCCTGCGTCAATATCATCCCGGGAATGCGATCGATATATCATTGGGAGGGCGAGTTGCGCGAGGACGGCGAGGTCGTCGTCGTGGCCAAGACACGGCAGTCGCGGGTGGCGGACGTGATCGCCGAAGTCAAGCGAATCCACAGTTACGAATGTCCGTGCGTGGTGGCATTGCCGATCGAGGACGGCGAACCCGGGTTTCTCTCCTGGATAGCGGAACAGACCGAAGCTTTCCCGGTGCCGTCCTAGTGCATCGACCCAAACGGAGGCGACATCCGAAGTTTAGAAAGTTGATGCATCGACAAAGGCCTGGTGCACGGGGGCGTGAACGAAGTGAATGCGCCGGTGCACTAGCCCGACTTCGCCAACTCGGCACATTGGGAGGTGATAACACATTGATTTTCAGTGATCAGACCCTCAAAGGTCGGCACTACACGGGGCGACCGGGAGGTCCTCAAACGTGACTTGAAGACAGAAGCTTCGGCGCGGGTTGCTTCGGCAATGTCAGATGGAGTTGACGCAGGAGTAATTCGTGGTCTCGGTTCGGCTGGGTATGGCGCGCTAGCACCAGATGGCGCCCATCGGTGGTCGGCACATGGATGTCCACCATCTGCAAAGTGGTGAACTTCTCAAGGATGGCGCATGGGGTGAGGCCTGGGGCCTGTGGCCGGGCGAGGTTCTTCAGGGTCACGAGCAGGCAATAGGCGATGAACGAGACGAAGATGTGCGCCTCGATCCGCTCCTCAAGCTGGTGGAAGATGGGTCGGATGGCAAGATTGTGTTTCAGTTCCTTGAACGCCTGCTCGATTTCAGTGAGCTGCATGTAATGGCGCCACAACGCGGCGGGGTCTTCACCGGTCATGTTGGAGCGCAACAGGTAGCGGCCTTCGCGCCGAAACACCTGGCGCAGCTTCTCGCGACGCAGGCGGTAGGTGATCCCGTAGGCGGCCAGCTCTTCGTCGGTTTGCGGGACTTGGACCTCGACCAAGAACCAAGCCCGACCGGCGTCTTTCTTCGCCGCACCAAGCTTGAGCATGAGCTGATCGCGACGGTTTGATTGCCGCCGAAGCTCGCCCAGACGCTTCCATAGCTTCTTCAGCCGCCGCCGGCGCATGCTGCGCTCCTTGAGCACCCGTCGTTCGCTACGCACCAGCACGTAGAGTTCTCCGTCGTTGGTCAGGAGCTTGACATCGACCGATTGGCGGACTGCTTGCCAAGGCAGATCGAGGAATGACCTCTCAAGCCGGGTCAGCCGGCCCTTGGGTGTACCGACTAGATAATGTACCGGCGCATCGCCTGCGCGCATCGTCTCCAGCGTCTCCTCGGTCGGAATCCCGCGGTCCATGATCCACACCCGGTCCGAACGCCCGTACTGGTCCTCAATCTTGGTGAGAAAATCCGCCAGCGTCGTGTTGTCCGAGGTGTTGCCCGGCATCACCTCATAGGCCAGCGGAAAGCCGTCCGGGGTCACGATCAAAGCGATCACCACCTGCACGCAATCGCGGCGCTGGGCGCGGCTGTGGCCGAACTGGCGCTTGTCCTCGAACGGGGGGTCGCTCTCGAAGTACGTGCTGGTCAAATCGTAGAGCAACACCTCGAAGCGGGCGTTGAACATCGTCGCCCAACGCGCGCGCAAGAACGAGAAGAAGTCCTGCTTGTGCGCCGCGAGCTTGTCCAGGCACCGATACAACGTGTTGCTGGCAATCACCCGGTCGCAACCCAGCATATCGCGCAGTGCACTGTGTTCGTACCAATGCCGATGAAGACGCCAATCGCTTCCCGGGTCGATGAGTCGGTAGCAGACCTGGATCTTCAAGATGTCCAGCCATCGGGTGCCTTCCCGGCTCGCCGGCAAGCGCGGCCCCCAGAACCGGTCCAGCTCGAGACGGTCCCAAAGCGTCAGCGCCAGCCAGCACGCCCCCCACTGGCGCGGGTCGTGCAAGGTCAGATCCTTGAGCCGGACCTGCACTACCTCGCAGTCCAGCTCCGGCGCTTCCCGATCCTCGGGAAACAGCGCCACCTGCTTCGAGCGCTGAGTCCCCTCCACCACCTCGATCGAGCGGCACCACGCCGCACGCTGGCCGTCGTTGATCTCGCCCAGATACAACACTTGGCGCTGCACCACGCGCCCGCCGCTCACGCGCACGTTCTCGACTACGCTCCAGTAGCGGTGCTCCTTGCCGTCTTTGAACCGTTTCTTGCAGCGCACGAACATGCGCTCATCGTTCGGCTAAACGAAAGGCAGATCAATAGGGTAGGTCGGCACTACAGGCGATATTGAGGTGAATTTCACGGGCAGGGCATCAACAATTCAATCACTTGGGTCGCGGAAAAAAATGAAAATCGACAGAATTCACGCCGAGTTGGCGAAGTCGGGCTAGGACCGACATTCGTCGCCAACAGGTCTATCCGTAAAGAAGCGGTTCCGATGATTTTTTCGACAGCCGCCATGGGCGGACGGCGCTGGGCCGGGCAAAGTGGTAGCCCTGAAGGTAGTCGACGCCTTCGCTGGCGAGCATTTTTACGATCTCCTCGTTTTCCACGCACTCGGCGACCGTTTTGAAGCCGAAACGCTTGGCCAGGCGTTGCAAGGTTCTAACGAACATCTGATCTTCCGGATCGTCGGCCAGATTCAAAATGAAGGATCCATCGATCTTGACGATTTCAACCACAGCGCAGGCGATGTCCCATGCTCTGTTGAAAAAGGCGAGGCAGGCATGGTTGGGCTTCGAGGCTAGGCGGCCTCTTTGATGGTTTCAATGGCGCTTTTCGCTTTTGCCTTTTTCACGTGATCCTCGAGGGCAGCTCTGAGGATGGGGAGTTGCCGGTAGGCCTTGAGGCGACGGAGGTCTTTTGGGCTTCCAGGAGGCCGGCGGCGGTCCATCGCAAGGCCATCTCGGCGTTGCGCCAGCGCTTGACATTGTGCTGCACCATCCTGACCGTTCCCAAGGCATTCTCGATGGCGTTGGTGCAGGCCAAGGAGCGCCTGAGCTTGGGAGGCAGGCCCAAGCGGATCACGGTGAGGATCTCATCCAGGCCCTCCAGGATGGAAGCCGAAACGCCGGGGGCCTCGGTCTCCAGGCGGCGCGCCAGGTTCTTCATGAGGCGTTCGGCTTTCTCGGCATCGTCTTGGTCCCAGGCTTGCCTGAGCGCCTTCTTGACGCCGGCATGAAGGCTTTCGTCGAGGCGCTCGATGATGTTGCGGCCCTTGTGGACCTGGCAGCGCTGGAGGGCGGCCACCGGCCCGAAGGTCCGCTTGATCGCCTTGGAGAGCGCCTTGGCGCCGTCGACGATGAAGAGCCGGGGCACTTCCGGGTCGAGGCCGCGGGCGGTCAGGTTGTCGAGCAGCGCCTGCACCGTGGCGGCATTCTCCGTGGCACCTTCGGCCAGGCCTAGAACATGCTTCTCGCCCGCGCCGTCGATGCCAATAGCTGCCAGCAACACGTGATCGCCGACGTGCAGCCCGTCGATCTGGATGACCAGGAGATCGAGATCCGAAAGGTCGCTGGCCAGGAAGGCCTTCAGCTTCTTGCGCGTCATGGCCACGAAGCGCCGCGAGACCGCGGACTTCGAGGTCGCATCGCCCGCGCGTGCCGGCAAGTCGCCGCTGGCCTCGCCGGGCAGGCGCACGGCGCGCGCGTACTTGCGGGTCGAAACCGTAAGCAGCATGATGTTCATCGCCCAGGACTGCAAAAGCGCCGGGTCCGAGAGCAACTCCCAGCTCGGCAAGCTCATCTCCTTGCCCGCAAGATCGCGCACCCGCGGGCGCGTCAGCTTCACCTTGCCCCCGTGATAGGCAATCTCGCTCTGGGTTGTCCCCCAGCGATGGCCCTGCCGCTCGGCCGTGCGGGCGTGGCGCGCTCCGCAGAGCACCTCGCTATCCTCGTCCAGCATCTCGCCCAGGGTCTCCACCCCGGCCAACAGGCAAAAGCGATCCACGCTCATGCGCAGATCATCAAAAGCCTCCGGCAAGGCCGGCGGCAACAGCGGAAGCGGGATCCCCAACAGTTTCGAAAGGCGGCTGTTCCGTGTAGTCTTGGTCATGGCGTCGTTCTCCTTGATGGATTCAACACCCAGAGCCTAACGGTTCCAGGCGAATGACGCCTACCTCACTTTTTCAACATCAGCCGGGACATTGCCCCTGTGGACTGAGCAACCCAAACGCCAACAGAACAAGAGCCGTATCCTGAACGACTTATACCAACCGCCCTTAACATTGACTTGTGCGATCCCACGCTCTGAGGCCGATGGACATGATCTTCCAAGGTTGGTCGGTCAGGTTGTTCCAGGCTTGGCAAGAGGCCTCGACGATGGCTTCATAGGAGTCGCAGACACGATTGGAGAGCCAGTTCTGGCGGAGGTATTGCCAGACATTTTCGGCGGGATTGAGCTCCGGGGACTTGGGTGGCAAAGGCACGAGGGAGATGTTCTCCGGGATGCCGAGTTTGGCAGTGGTGTGCCATGCGGCTTGGTCGAGCAGCACGACGGCATGGGCGTTTGGGGCAACGGCCCGGCTGATTTCCTCGAGATGCAGGTCCATGGCTTCAGTATTGGCGCGCGGCATGACCAGCGCCGCGCCCTCACCGCGCTCGGGGCAGATGGCGCCGAAGAGATACGCCGAAGAGGTCCGTAGGTCCTTGACCTGGCGCGGGCGCGATCCCTTTGGGGCCCACTGGCGCACCAGGCTGTTCTTCTGGCCGACGCGCATTTCATCTTGAAACCAAACCTCGATGGGCGTGTCCGGTGGCTGTGCCGCTACGATTTTCGCCAAGTGTTCGGGAAAACTTTTTTTTAAATTCCTCCTGTGCCCGCGCATCCTGGCCGACGTGGCGCGGGCGCGCGGAAATATGCGAGAACCCGAGCGCGGCCAGCAGCTTGCCGACGCTCCGCTCGTGATAGTCCACGCCGAAGCGCGTTCGGATCAGTTGCTTGAGATCGATGCAGCGCCAGCGCACGACCCCATCCCGTTCGGGATCGGGACCGGCCTCGATAGCCCGCGAAAGCGCCGCCATTTGCGACGGCGTCAACCGACGCAACGCCCCGTTCGGCTTGCGGTCGATCAGACCGGCCGGACCTCCCGCGTTGAACCGGTGAACCCAGTCCCGCAACGTCTGCCGATCCATGCCGCCAATACCCGCCGCGCACGCTCGATCCATCCCATCGTAGATGGCCGCCATCGACAAAAGCCGTCGCGCCTGGTTCCCATCATCGCTCCGTGCCGCAAGAACACGGACTCTTTCAGCATCAAAGTCGTTTCGCAAAGGAATCGTTGGCATTGAACACACTCCCTTGTTGCCAACAACCTTGAATCACACAAAACCTGGCGTGTAAACCTTTGCGCGAGTCAAACTCTAGGGCGGTTGGTATTAGTCATGACCACCCCGCCACCCGTCAGGTTATCGAAGGCATCGTTTATGTCCCTTATGATAGTCGTGGCGCTTGGAAGGAGATGTTACTTAGGGAGCTAGTGTTCCGACTCATTTAAACGGTACCCTTCTTCACCTGATTGAGGGTGTTCCGAGCTCGATCCACTTTTTTGAGGATGTCTCGGGCGGTGGCGGTCCAGGCGAAGGGTTTGGAGTTCTCGTTGTGCTTGGCGAGATAGTCGTCGATGGCCGCCTCCAGTTCGGGGACGCTCTTGAAGACGCCCCGGCGGATGGCGTTTTGGGTGATTTCGGCGAAGAAGCGTTCGACCTGGTTCAGCCAGGAGGCCGACGTCGGCGTGAAGTGGAAATGGAAGCGGGGGTGCTTTTCCAGCCACGCCTTGACCTTGGCATGCTTGTGGGTGGCGTAGTTGTCGACGATCAAGTTGATGTCGAGCCGCTTCGGCGTCTTGCGGTCGAGCCGGCGCAGGAAACGGAGGAACTCCTGGTGCCGGTGCCGCTTCATGCATTGGCCGATGACCGTGCCGTCGAGCACGTTGAGCGCCGCGAACAGCGTCGTCGTGCCGTTGCGCTTGTAATCGTGGGTCATGGTGCCGGCGCGGCCCTTCTTTATCGGCAGGCCGGGCTGGGTGCGGTCGAGAGCCTGAACCTGGCTCTTCTCGTCGACCGAAAGAACCAGCGCCTTGTCCGGCGGGTTCAGGTAAAGCCCGATAACGTCCTCCACCTTCTCGGCGAACCTCGGGTCGTTCGAGACCTTGAAGATGGAAATCAGATGCGGCTTCAATCCATACTCGGCCCAGATCCTCTGCACACTGGCTGATTCCGACGGCCTTGGCCATCGTGCGAACACTCCACTGGGTCGCGTTCGGCGGTGCCTCCCGCATCGTCTTCGTCAACACCAGCGATTTCACCGCGGCGCCCAAGGGGGGCTTGCCGGACCCCCGGTCCCGATCCCGCAACAGTCCGTCGACCCCTTCCTCGAGGAAGCGTTCCTGCCAGCGCCACACCGTCGGCTTGCTCTTGCCTACTTGACGCATGATCGCCATCGTCCCGAGACGATCCCCGGACAGAAGCACGATCCGCGCACGCCAGACATGCTTCTGGGGGGTATTCCGGCCCGAAACCAGCCGCTCCAGTCGGCTCCGGTCGCCAGGAGATACCCAAATACAAGCGGTTGTTCCCATGCAGGCATAATCGCATAGTTCCAGTCCCTTGGGGATCTTTTAAATGTGACGAAACACTAGAGGGCGCCGAGTACACCGTGGATTGGAAAAAGGCGCTTAAGTAAGATAAGCAACGACCGAGACCATCGACTCCCGCCCCCGCCGCGCCTACCATCGGGGTGGATGCAACCGATGGAGCCCAACAGCATCCTACTCCTTCGGCTTCCATTCCCGCGCTAGACGTTGCGCCTCGGCGACCTGTTCAGGGGTCATAAATTGGGCCAAATTGTCTCGATTTATCCCTGCGAATTCGTATCCCTGTGCTGCTGCAAGATTGAACCACATATAAGCCAGCGCCGCGTCTTTGGGCACGCCGTCGCCAGTCCGGTACAATAATCCGAGTTCGAATTGCCCCTTGGCATGACCTTGTTCAGCGGCGAGACGATACCACTTCGCGGATTCCACATAATCCTGCGGCATGATTAGGCCGTTGGCGTACCTGTAGCCGAGACTAATTTGAGCCTCAACGTCGCCATTCTCGGCCCACAATTGCAATTTAAGGTTCTCGGCCGACGATTGCAATTTAAGGATATGCTGAGTCAGAGCATCTTCGACTGACTCAGCTTGGACGCATGGAGCCGGAATCGCGAATGTGATGGCGATAACAACGCCCCTTATTAGCGTCACGGGCCGCATGGCCGCCCCCTTCATTCTTAGGACGCTAGCCTTACACTATATCCTTATCCCTCGTGGAGCGCGACGACCTGGCGCTGCCGAATACGGTTTAAATCCTTTTCCTTATGAACAACGGTTGAACGCAGCAAGGCCGGGAGAATCGACTCCCGGCCCCGCCGCGCCTACCATCAACGTGTCAGCAACCGATGGGGGTCGTAATGTCAGTCAAGACACCCAAGGTGCCGTCGCGCAAGGTTTTCGGAATCGAGGTTTTTAAAAGCCCAGATGGTGCCGTCAATTTTGGATACATGCACCAGCCTTCCCTCATGTTTGTCAAATAACATAGCACTGCAATAGTTATCGGAGAATATAGAAACGTAGATAATCCGGGCAAACCCCAAAATACCAACACTCGATTCACGATGAGCATTCCAGGGGCAATGCAATTGCTTGCCATGCTTCAGGGGTTGCAAAAGAAGCATAATCTCCCTGTTCCATCCGAACCTCCGGAATACGTTCTAATTCCTCCGGGGACAAAGAAGCATTAGAACCGGTACGACTCTTGCCCATTCAGACTTATACCAACCGCCCTTAACATTGCCTTGTGCGAGCCCACGCTCTGAGGCCGATGGACATGATCTTCCAAGGTTGGTCGGTCAGGTTGTTCCAGGCTTGGCAAGAGGCCTCGACGATGGCTTCATAGGAGTCGAAGACACGATTGGAGAGCCAGTTCTGGCGGAGGTATTGCCAGACATTTTCGGCGGGATTGAGCTCCGGGGACTTGGGTGGCAAAGGCACGAGGGAGATGTTCTCCGGGATGCCGAGTTTGGCAGTGGTGTGCCATGCGGCTTGGTCGAGCAGCACGACGGCATGGGCGTTTGGGGCAACGGCCCGGCTGATTTCCTCGAGATGCAGGTCCATGGCTTCAGTATTGGCGCGCGGCATGACCAGCGCCGCGCCCTCACCGCGCTCGGGGCAGATGGCGCCGAAGAGATACGCCGAAGAGGTCCGTAGGTCCTTGACCTGGCGCGGGCGCGATCCCTTTGGGGCCCACTGGCGCACCAGGCTGTTCTTCTGGCCGACGCGCATTTCATCTTGAAACCAAACCTCGATGGGCGTGTCCGGTGGCTGTGCCGCTACGATTTTCGCCAAGTGTTCGGGAAAACTTTTTTTTAAATTCCTCCTGTGCCCGCGCATCCTGGCCGACGTGGCGCGGGCGCGCGGAAATATGCGAGAACCCGAGCGCGGCCAGCAGCTTGCCGACGCTCCGCTCGTGATAGTCCACGCCGAAGCGCGTTCGGATCAGTTGCTTGAGATCGATGCAGCGCCAGAGCACGACCCCATCCCGTTCGGGATCGGGACCGGCCTCGATAGCCCGCGAAAGCGCCGCCATTTGCGACGGCGTCAACCGACGCAACGCCCCGTTCGGCTTGCGGTCGATCAGACCGGCCGGACCTCCCGCGTTGAACCGGTGAACCCAGTCCCGCAACGTCTGCCGATCCATGCCGCCAATACCCGCCGCGCACGCTCGATCCATCCCATCGTAGATGGTCGCCATCGACAAAAGCCGTCGCGCCTGGTTCCCATCATCGCTCCGTGCCGCAAGAACACGGACTCTTTCAGCATCAAAGTCGTTTCGCAAAGGAATCGTTGGCATTGAACACACTCCCTTGTTGCCAACAACCTTGAATCACACAAAACCTAGCGTGTAAACCTTTGCGCGAGTCAAACTCTAGGGCGGTTGGTATTAGCCTTTGAGCACCCGCCGCCAACTCTCCCACGGCAACACCACCAGCGGCTTGCACGTGCCATTACGTCGCCATCCGCCTCAAGACGGTCTCCCGCTCGGTGTCGGTCAGCCGGTGGCGGATATCCTGTCCAGCCAACCACCCCATACAGTCTGATGTAATTCTCGAAGAGAAAATTTTTACGACTAACCACAACTTGCGGCAGCACGCCTCGGCACGTATTATCACACAAACTAATTAAACGTTGTGGATCGGTAACGCATCGGCGGAAGGGCAGGAGAGATGCAGCGCGGGAGGCCGCGAAATTGCGCGGACACGGGGAATTCTTGGAAGCAAAGCGACGGTGCGAACCTCGGGTTCGAGGCCAAGTTCTTATTGAATCGGTTACCTATCGGGCTTCCTCGGTTCGTAGTCGCCTGAGGTTGCGGACGCCATGGGAGCGCAGTTCTTCCAAGAACCAATCCTCAATTCACCGTACGAGGAACCAACGCGACATCACGCGTTGGACGAAGATGGCCAAGCGACTGACGAGCCACCCGTTTTGGGCCGCAGGCGATCCGAGCTGATTACTCCGGTTCCCAAACCGCGAAAACGCCGCGGCAAGGCCGACCCCAAACAAATCGCAATGGACCTACAATCCGGTGACGGTATTTCATCGCAAGAGCAGGAATATAACCCGACCCCAATCATCAATGAAATCCGCTCCCGCGTGGCCGACTGGCGCCGGCTGCCGAGCCAGACCGACTGGGGCGTCACACCCACCACCGCTCGCCTCTTGCGGCATTGGCGGGATTACGAATTTCAGGGCATCCGTCCCTTCTTCTGCCAGATCGAGGCCGTTGAAACGATCATATGGCTCACCGAAGCCGCCCGGAACCAAAAGACCCACAAACGCTTTTGGAATCATATCCTGGGTGCCAACGAGCAGGCCAATCCCGAACTGATCCGGCTCGCTCTGAAGATGGCGACCGGTGCCGGCAAGACGACGGTTATGGCCATGCTGATGGCGTGGCAGACGGTCAACGCGGTCCGCTCGCCGACCAGCAAACTTTTCACGCGCGGATTCCTGATCGTTACGCCGGGGATTACCATCCGCGACCGGCTGCGTGTTTTGCAGCCCAACGATCCCGACAGCTATTACAAGTCACGCGAACTCGTACCCGCCGATATGCTGGCGGACATTTACAAGGCAAAGATCGTCATTACCAACTATCACGCCTTTCAGCTCCGCGAGCTGATGGATACCAACAAGGTTGGTAAATCCCTGCTGCAAGGTCGTGGAGAAGCCATCAAGACCCAGGAGACCGAGGGCCAGATGATCCGCCGCGTGGCGGAAGAGCTGATGGGCTTCAAAAACGTCGTGGCGATCAATGACGAGGCCCATCACTGTTACCGGGAGAAACCCGGTAACGAGGATATCGCCGACCTCAAGGGCGACGAGAAGAAGGAAGCCGAGGCGGAGAACAAGGCCGCCCGCGTTTGGATCAATGGTATCGAAGCCTTCAAACGCAAACTCGATGTCCGCGCCGTTTACGATCTCTCCGCGACGCCTTTCTTTCTGAGTGGATCAGGCTGGGCGGAAGGCACACTCTTTCCCTGGACGGTCAGCGACTTCTCCCTCATGGACGCCATCGAATCCGGGATCGTAAAACTGCCGCGCGTGCCGGTAGCGGACAACATCCCCACTGCCGAGGTGCCGATCTTCCGCGATCTTTGGCAGCATATCGGCAAGGACATGCCCAAGAAGGCAAAGCAGACCGGGGATCCTTTGGCACTTCCCGACAAGCTCAAAACTGCTCTGCATGTGTTCTACAAGCACTACGAGGAAACCTACGAGAAGTGGGAGGGCGTGGGAATCGAAACGCCGCCGGTTTTCATCGTCGTTTGTAACAATACATCAACGTCAAAACTCGTTTACGAGTGGATTTCCGGCTGGCAGCGGCCCGACGAGGACGCTGAAGAGGTCTTCGAACATAACGGCCACCTGAATCTGCTCCGGAACTTTGATAAACACGGCAACCGCTTCCACCGCCCCAATACTCTTTTGATCGACAGCCACCAAATCGAATCCGGCGAAGCGCTGGACAAGAATTTCCGTCAAATGGCCACGCTGGAGATCGAGCAGTTCAAACGCGAAAGAATACAGCGTTCCGGTGCCGGTGACGTGGGCGAAATCTCCGACGCCGAACTTCTCCGCGAGGTCATGAACACCGTCGGAAAAAAGGACCGACTAGGGGAAAAGGTTCGTTGCGTCGTGTCCGTGTAGATGTTGACGGAAGGGTGGGACGCCAACACGGTCACCCACATCCTTGGCATCCGCGCTTTCGGCACCCAACTTCTTTGCGAGCAGGTCGTCGGTCGCGGACTGCGCCGCTATTCCTATGAGCTAAACGACGAAGACCTGTTCACGGTGGAATATGCCGACATCATGGGCATTCCCTTCGACTTCACGGCCAAGCCGCAGGTCGCTCCCGTTAAACCGCCCAAGAAGTCGACGCGTGTCCAAGCCGTCAAGGAGCGGGTGGCGCTTGAGATCGTGTTCCCGCGCGTGAGCGGATACCGTATCGATCTGCCAGAAGAAAAGCTCACAGCGCACTTCACTGAAGATTCGAAGTTCGTGCTGACCCCGGAAATGGTCGGTCCAGGCCAGACCCTGATGGAAGGCATCGTTGGCGAAGGTGTGATGATCTCCGCTGCCGAGGCGCAGGCCAAGCGGCCCAGCACCATTGCTTACGACCTCGCCAAACTCCTGCTTTACAAATATTTCAAGGACGCAGATGGCGAGCCCAAGCTGCACTTGTTCTGGCAAATCCAACGCATTGCCCGCCGATGGCTTAATGAGGGGTATCTGGACTGCAAAGGCGACACCGGCCAATGGATGCTTGAGTACCTTAATGTCGGCAACCAGGCATCCGAGCGTATCTACAATGCCATCGTGAATTCTATAGGCGACAAGCGGAATGTGAAGGCCGTCCTCGATCCCTACAATTCGAAATCCTCAACCGCGCATGTGGGTTTCTCCACGACCAAGGACTTGTGGACCACGGCCCCGAACAAGTGCCACATCAACTATGTCGTGCTCGATAGCGATTGGGAGGCCGAGTTCGCCCGCGTCGCCGAGCAACACGAATGCGTCAATTCCTATGTGAAGAACCAGGGGCTGGGTTTGGAAATTCCGTACAAGGACGGGTCGATGGCCCGCATTTATGTTCCCGATTTCATCGTCCAACTTGATGACGGCCGAGGGGCCGATGATCCGCTTCACCTTGTCGTCGAGGTGAAGGGCTACCGCCGTGAAAACGTGAAGCTCAAATCGGAGACCGTGCGAACCCAGTGGGTTCCCGGTGTCAACAATCTGGGCCTCTTTGGACGCTGGGCATTCGAGGAGTTCAACGACGTTTACGAGATCGACAAGGAATTCAAGGCACTGATCGACCGAGTGACCGGTCGCGGCTCCGCCGTCATTGCGAGCGAAGCGAAGCAATCCAGGGACGGCGCATGAAGCAACCCGCGGTTTACATCATGATGAACAAGCGCAATGGCACGCTCTACACCGGCGTGACCTCTTGCTTGCCGAAACGGGTTTTTGAGCACAAATCGAAACTTATCGCCGGCTTCACAAGCAAATACGGGTGTACACGGCTCGTCCACGCCGAGTTCTTCGATGATATGCCGTCCGCAATTGCACGGGAGAAACAGATCAAGGCAGGCTCAAGAAAAAAGAAGTTGCACCTGATTGAAACGGCCAATCCCGAATGGGAGGATCCTTATGAAACAATGTCGTAACCGTCATTGCGAGCGAAGCGAAGCAATCCAGAAAGCCTCCGCGAAAGCTGGGTTGCCGCGCGGGCCACGCCCGCTCGCAATGACGATTGGCGAGGATTGGCGATAATGGCAAGAAGATCAAAAACAAGGGGACTCAAGCGGGTTGAAGCCCTGACCCATGACGAGGCGAGCCGTAAGAACATCCCGACGGCGGAGCTGCAATCGGCGGCCCAGCGCGCGGAAGAAATCGATCCGTTCGAGCCCGTCACCTATCTCCGCGAGGACCCCTTGCCCGAAGGAGAAACGCGTCCGCGCGATGAAGACCTTGACCCGCAGGTCATCTGGAAGGGAGCCACCTTACGTCTGAGCCCAAATCAGATTGCGCAACTGACCGAAACCGGCAGGCTCGAAGTCGGCGACGCGCAGCTCGTCTGGCGGGGGAAGGACCAACAGGATTGGTCCGACCTCGTGGTTCAAGCCCCACCCCTATACATCCAGGAAAAAATTCATCCCAAGGCGATCATCGACGATCTGAGACGCCAATCCAAGGAGCGGCGGGAGGCTGCCGCCGACATCCCGGACCTCTTCGCCGACTTCAACGGCATCGACCCCGAGGCCAAGACCGAGTTCTACCGGCACGATCAGAATTGGCAGAACCGGATGATCCTTGGCGACAGCCTCCAGGTCATGGCCAGCCTGGCCGAGCGCGAAGGTTTGCGCGGCCAGGTCCAGTGCATCTATTTTGATCCGCCCTATGGGATAAGATTTAACTCCAACTGGCAGGTCTCAACCCGTTCCCGCGACGTAAAGGACGGCAAGCTGGACCAGATCACCAGGGAGCCCGAACAAGTCAAAGCATTCCGTGACACCTGGAACGACGGTGTCCATTCCTACCTCACATACCTTCGTGATCGTCTCACAACTATGCGTGATCTGCTCACCGAAAGCGGATCAATTTTTCTTCAGATTGGGGATGAAAATGTCCATCGGGTAAGAGCGGTTATGGATGAAGTCTATGGTGAGAAAAATTTTGTCTCCCTAATCAGATTCAATACGACTGGAATTCAGTCCACAAAGTTTTTGTCCTCCGCGTACGACCATTTGATTTGGTATGCACGCTCCCTCAAAAATATGAAGTATCGCCAGCTTTACCGGGAGAAGGTTTCAGGGGAAGTTGGAGCTACCGGGTACACATTAGTTCAAGATAACGCATTCAACATTAGGAGTATGACATCTGAAGAACGATCAAACCCTTCGGAAATTGGCCCGCATCTCAGAGTATTGGATGGAACTCCCTTGATTTCAGGTGGTACATCAAATGACGTGGAACCAGTTATGTTCCGAGGAAAGAAGTTTCCTTTAAAACCCAATTCACATTGGAAGACGCATCCAGAGGGAAGGATGCGATTACTTAAGGCCGATAGAGTTGTGCATATCGGAAATAGAATTGAATATAAGATGTTTATTAGAGATTTTGGTCAAACAGAGATCGATAACTTTTGGCGAAGTGGTGGTCAAAGAGGTTTTACAGGAGAGAAGATATACGTGGTCCAAACCGCGCCAGATATTATTCAACGTGCGATTCTTATGGCCACAGACCCTGGAAATTTAGTTATTGATCCAACATGTGGTTCCGGGACCACTGCTTATGTTGCAGAACTTTGGGGGAGACGTTGGATCACCATCGATACGTCACGCGTGTCGCTTGCCCTGGCGCGAGCACGCCTGATGGGCTCAAGGTTTCCCTATTTTTACTTGACCGATAGTCTTGAGGGAAGTCAGAAGGAACAAGACGTTAGCGGTAAAATTCAGCCCAACACAATCACACATGGCGATATTAGACAGGGCTTTGTGTACGAACGCGCCCCCCACATCATGTTGCGGACTGTCGCCAATAACTCGGAAATCGATGTAATTTGGGAGAACTATCAGGACCGGCTCGAACCGCTGCGCGAGCAGTTGAACACTGTCCTGGGCCGTACGTCCCATCCGTCACCCCCGGGCGTGACCCGGGGGTCCATATGGATGGCCTGGTCAAGCCCGGCCATGACGGAGAAGAGGAAAGCCCTCGCGAGAACGGCGAAAAGGAAGGCACCCGGGAGGACGGAGAAGGGCAACGCCCCTGGGAGGAATGGAAAATCCCCCGTAACCCAGGGGAGAATTGGTCGGCCGACGCCAAGGAGCTTCAGGCCCGGTGGTGGGAGCTTCGCATCGCACGCCAGAAGGAAATCGACAAATCCATCGCGCGAAAGGCGGACGTGGAATTTCTCTATGACCGCCCTTACGAGGATAAATCAAAAGTCCGAGTAACCGGCCCGTTCACCGTCGAAAGCCTGTCTCCCCATCGTGTGATTCCGGCGGACGAGGGAGAGCTGATCGATTTGGTCGATGCCGCCGAAGGAAAGCGGGAGCGTGAAGACGTACCGCTCAGCGACTTCACGCAGATGGTGATCGATAATTTGAAGTCCGCCGGGGTTCATCAGGCGGCCAAGGACGACCGGATCAGCTTTACGACCATCGAAGGTTGGCCCGGCGGTTACATCACCGCTGAAGGCCGCTTCATGGAACGAGAAACCGAAAGGCGCGCCGCGATATTCATCGGCCCTGAGTTCGGAACCGTGACCCGCGCCGAGCTGACGGCGGCGGCCCGTGAGGCGCTCGACGCCCGTTTCGATGCGCTCATTGCCTGCGGCTTCAACTTCGATGCCCATACGTCGGAACTCACGAAGCTTGGCCCGCTGCCGATCCTGAAGGCCAAGATGAATCCCGACCTGCATATGTCGGAGGAGCTGAAAAATACCGGCGCGGGCAATCTGTTCGTCGTCTTCGGCGAGCCGGACATCGAATGGGATTTCGACGGTGACGGCAACATCGTCGTCGAGGTGTTGGGGGTTGACGTGTTCGACCCCAAGACCGGCGAGGTCCGTGCCAGCGGCAAGGACGACATCGCCGCCTGGTTCATCGACACCGACTACAACGAGGAAAGCTTCTTTGTTCGCCACGCCTACTTCATGGGCGCGAACGACCCCTACAAGGCGCTGAAGACCAGCTTGAAGGCCGAGATCGACAAGGAAGCCTGGGAAACGCTTTACCGCGATAAATCCCGTCCGTTCGCACGTCCCTCAACAGGGCGCTTTGCCGTCAAGGTCATCAACCATTTCGGCGATGAAGTCATGAAAGTGTTTGGGGTGTGAGAGCAATATGCAGTTTCGGATCGCTGACAGTTTCACCAGAGCGTTGGGCAAGTTGAGTGCTCGGGACCAATCTGCCGCGAAAATTACGGTCTTCGATTTGCAGTAGGACCCCTCCGCTCCGGGACTCCAATTCCATCGCATCGACAAGTCGAAAGACCTAAATTTTTGGTCTATTCGCTCCAGCCGTGACATTCGTGTAATCGTTCATAAGACGGCTAACAGTTTTCTGATCTGCTATGTCGATCATCATGACGATGCCTATACGTGGGCAGAACGCCGACGGATCGAAACCCATCCCAAGACGGGCGCGGCTCAAATTGTTGAGGTCCGGGAGCGGGTTGAAGAGATCGCGATACCTGTCTACGCCACCCCGGAACCGCAAATGGCGGCGGTTGCCGACATCGGGCAAGAACGATTTCTGCCGCCTTTGTTTCATGATCTTTCAGAGAAGGATTTGCTCGAAGTCGGCGTGCCGCCGGACTGGGTTGCGGATCTCCGGCAATCATCAGAGGACCGATTCATCGAGATCACCGACCACATCCCCGCGGAAGCGGCCGAGGCTTTGCTCGACTATGTCACGACAGGTCGTTTGGCTAAACCCGAGAAAGCTGTAACTGGAGCAAGCCCTTTCGATCATCCCGATGCGCAGCGTCGGTTCCGGGTGCTGGATGATGTGGAGGTGTTGGAGCGGGCTCTCGAATATCCTTGGGATCAGTGGGCGATCTTTTTGCACCCCTCGCAACGGCGTGTGGTGGAACGGGAATTCGGTGGCCCGGCTCGGGTTTCCGGTTCGGCGGGAACGGGGAAAACGGTCGTGGCGCTGCACCGCGCCGCTGCAATCTTAAAGAACGAAAAGCAAGCCAAAGTGCTTCTGAC
The DNA here is from genome assembly GCA_965218865.1 of Alphaproteobacteria bacterium. Taxonomy (GTDB): domain Bacteria; phylum Pseudomonadota; class Alphaproteobacteria; order JAAXGF01; family JAAXGF01; genus CBDCME01. The sequence continues at coordinate 142,945 of CBDCME010000032.1, read as the reverse complement.
AACTTTCTCGTCGCCACTCGCCAAGGCGCTCGAGCACAAGCTTCGGATGCTGACGGGGAGCGACCTGCCCGACGGATCAAATTTGACCGTCCTGCCGTTCGAAGGCGTCGCCTACGATCTGTTCACCCTTGCCTTCGGCCACACCCCCCGCACCGCCTCGAAAGAACGAGTGACGGGGGCGCTTGAAGCCGCGGCAAAGGAACTGGAACTTACGGGATTCAGCCCTCGGTTTCTGGTCTCCGAATGGAACAATGTTGTTGATGCGTGGCAGATCGACTCGTTGGACGCCTACCGCGACGTGCCACGCCTCGGGCGCAAAAATCGCCTGGGATCCAAACAACGGGAACGTGTTTGGCCAGTCTTTGTGCGGGCGCGGGAACTGCTGGAAGCTCAGGGCCTGAACTTGTGGTCTGGAATTTTCCGTAAGGTAACGGCGCACTACGCTGAACGGCAACACAAGCCATTCTCACACATCATCGTCGACGAGGCGCAGGATTTGGGTGTGCCTGAATTGCGGATGCTCGCCGCCATTGCCGACCAGAATCCCGACACTTTGTTTTTCGCCGGCGATCTTGGTCAACGCATCTTTCAGGAACCATTCTCATGGAAGGCACTCGGCATTGACGTTCGCGGACGATCCCACACGCTCAAGGTCAATTACCGCACGTCCCATCAAATTCGGCAGACCGTTGATCGGCTTTTGCCGCCGCTAGTTAGAGACGTGGACGGAAACGAAGAAGATCGACGGGGAACCGTCTCGGTCTTCAATGGCCCTGATCCGGTCATTCGAGTTTTCGATGACAGCAGGCATGAGATCGAAGGCCTAGCCCTCTGGGTTTCCGAAACCGTTGATGACGGAATTGAGGCCGATGAAATAGGTATCTTCGTGCGCAGCACCAACGAGCTGTCACGGGCACGTGACGTTGTAAAACAAGCCGGACAAATGCCCCTGGAGCTTTCCGACCGCGTGGAAGAACGCAGCGGGCGAATCTCCATCGGCACGATGCATCTTGCCAAGGGCCTTGAATTCAAAACCGTCGTGGTCATGGCCTGCGATGACGACATTCTGCCCTTACAGGACCGTATCGAAACCGTCGCTGATGAAACCGAGCTGGATGAAGTGTACGAGACGGAGCGCCACCTGTTTTATGTGGCCTGCACCCGCGCACGAGATCGGCTATTGGTTTCGGGGATCGAACCTGCGTCCGAATTCTTTGCTGATTTGTCAGCGAGAATGGGGGCGGCGGCATGACGGAACCGCGCAAATATCAATTGTCTCCGCTGGTGGGAACGGAGACCTTCTCTCAGCGACCAAGGATTTGCGAAAACTCATCAACGGCGAGGTGCGTTCGCACAGCCGGGTCAATGTTGTGCGGACTCGCGCGTTTTCGGAACGTCCGGAGCAGGCCATCGTCCGTTACCACACCAACGCCCTCCCCACGGCGAGGACGCGACTTATACCAACCGCCCCAGAGTTTGACTCGCGCAAAGGTTTACACGCTAGGTTTTGTGTGATTCAAGGTTGTTGGCAACAAGGGAGTGTGTTCAATGCCAACGATTCCTTTGCGAAACGACTTTGATGCTGAAAGAGTCCGTGTTCTTGCGGCACGGAGCGATGATGGGAACCAGGCGCGACGGCTTTTGTCGATGGCGGCCATCTACGATGGGATGGATCGAGCGTGCGCGGCGGGTATTGGCGGCATGGATCGGCAGACGTTGCGGGACTGGGTTCACCGGTTCAACGCGGGAGGTCCGGCCGGTCTGATCGACCGCAAGCCGAACGGGGCGTTGCGTCGGTTGACGCCGTCGCAAATGGCGGCGCTTTCGCGGGCTATCGAGGCCGGTCCCGATCCCGAACGGGATGGGGTCGTGCGCTGGCGCTGCATCGATCTCAAGCAACTGATCCGAACGCGCTTCGGCGTGGACTATCACGAGCGGAGCGTCGGCAAGCTGCTGGCCGCGCTCGGGTTCTCGCATATTTCCGCGCGCCCGCGCCACGTCGGCCAGGATGCGCGGGCACAGGAGGAATTTAAAAAAAAGTTTTCCCGAACACTTGGCGAAAATCGTAGCGGCACAGCCACCGGACACGCCCATCGAGGTTTGGTTTCAAGATGAAATGCGCGTCGGCCAGAAGAACAGCCTGGTGCGCCAGTGGGCCCCAAAGGGATCGCGCCCGCGCCAGGTCAAGGACCTACGGACCTCTTCGGCGTATCTCTTCGGCGCCATCTGCCCCGAGCGCGGTGAGGGCGCGGCGCTGGTCATGCCGCGCGCCAATACTGAAGCCATGGACCTGCATCTCGAGGAAATCAGCCGGGCCGTTGCCCCAAACGCCCATGCCGTCGTGCTGCTCGACCAAGCCGCATGGCACACCACTGCCAAACTCGGCATCCCGGAGAACATCTCCCTCGTGCCTTTGCCACCCAAGTCCCCGGAGCTCAATCCCGCCGAAAATGTCTGGCAATACCTCCGCCAGAACTGGCTCTCCAATCGTGTCTGCGACTCCTATGAAGCCATCGTCGAGGCCTCTTGCCAAGCCTGGAACAACCTGACCGACCAACCTTGGAAGATCATGTCCATCGGCCTCAGAGCGTGGGATCGCACAAGTCAATGTTAAGGGCGGTTGGTATTATCACGCCACACAGCGCGCCGACGAAATGTTCGCCAAAGGTGCCATTGACGCAGTTATTATCGAATTGCCTTTAGATACGTTGGGCCAATTTCTATAATAACTCGCTTGTCTTCCCGCGCTTGCGCATATTTCCATTCATGTTCAATCAGCGTAATTGCCCCCCGCATTCTTTCGGCGGCTTGTGATTCTCGACACCGCAAGCCAGTTATTAATATCCTATTATGATACCTGACGATCAGGCGGCGTATTTGACGGGGTGGGGCCGGAAGTAACCGCGCACTCGATCCGATGAACGCTGAACTGCGCGCAAGACGGCGCGGGTGCCGGCGCTCGATCAACTCGCGCACCGCACGGGACGTCCACAATGCAAACGGCAGTTTGAGCTGATCGGGCGTCTTGTCGGCGATCCAGCGGCGGACTTGCCGGCCCTCCTCGGTGGTCAGCGCCCCCTTGCCCTTGCGTCCGGAAACCCGACGACCATCCAGGAGGCCGTCCTCGCCCCGTTCGCGATACCGCTTGAGCCAGATGTTGACCGTCTGCCGCTGCACGCCAACAACCCTGGCCGCCTCGGCCTGGCTCGATCCACCCTGCTCGACAAGCACGATCGCCCGACGCCGGAGTTCCTCCTGCGCCGCCCGACCAATGCCACGAAAGTCACGCGCTTCCATGCACCATGTATAGCACAGTCCGATCAATATGTCAGGTATTATTTTGTGATCTTAGTAAACTGAGCTTTCGAAACCGCCGCGCAATCGATGCCACCCCAACTCAATAGCTGAAGTGCAAATCGGGTGGCAATATTGAGTGGGAAAAAGTTTAAACCACTGAATTTTCGGAAACTAATTGACGCTATCAGCGGAAGGCGCCAATGTTGGTGTGGAAGGATTCTCCATCCCGATTTCAGGCAAAATCATGTCGACATCCCATGGCAAATCCATGTTTGGCACGATTGGCGCCTGTGCGGCCGTTTGTTTTGTGGTCGCCGTATCCCATGCCGCCAACGCCGAGCTCCTTGGGCACCGGGCCTTCTACAACATGACACTCGGTTCTGCCGAGCAAGGGAGTGGTGTTCGCCAGGTGAGGGGGCGTATGTCGCTAGAGGTTGTCGACGTCTGCGAAGGCTGGACTGTCGACCAGCGAATCGCCCTCGAGGTGATCTCGGATCCCGGCGACGAGGTGCAGTCGTATTCAAAATTTTTGAGCTGGGAATCGAAGGAGGGAGATCGGTTCAGCTTCCATCAAAAAACCTGGCGTAACGGGAACCCCGTCGAAAACGTAAGCGGTCGCGCCGAACTCGATCGGAATGGTGCCGGCACCGCCGTATTTACGAAGCCCGAGGCGGAGGAGAGAGAGCTTCCTCCTGGAACCCTGTTTCCGACCCAGCACACCCGGATGGTGATCGATACCGCGCGCGTTGGCCAACGCTACTTCGTGCGTCCCGTGTTCGACGGTTCGGCGCTCGACGATCCAAGTCTCGTAAGTGCCTTCATCGGTTTGCCGGAGGTTTCCGGGGAGACGGATGAGGATGGGACACCGCACCAGCTTTGGCCGATCCGGTTGGCGTATTTCTCGATCCTGAAAATGACATCCGAACCTGAATTCGAAGTGGGATTATTGATCCGGGCGGACGGTGTCGCCGACTCCGTCGATATTGATTACGGCGACTTCACGATTCATGGCAACCTCGACAAGATCGAGGTATTGCCGCCGGACTGTTGATCTCGGTGGCGAGGAAATGGACGACGCAAGTTGGGCTTGTTCGGGCGCGGAGCGCGAGAGTTCGACGGTCCTTGTTCGGTAGCAGGGCACGAAATCTTGCCACCGACCAGTAGGATTTACGCCATCGAACATCAAGAATCCGTAACCAATCCGGTACGGTAAGGTAAGGGATTCGTAACCTTTACGTGATCAAATATTCGTGCACACTACTTTGGCCTTGACGTAGTGGTGGCGATGGCGGCCTGCCGGGATCTGCAGGCTCAAGTTCTTGTAGCGCACCGTGTTGTCATTGCCGACCACACGGTCCTCCTGCATCCGCCAGGTTGCCGGCGAACGGCACGAAGGCGGAGGCTAAGCGGGCATTGTGGGCCGGCAGGAAGTCCTCTTTCAGGAACCGGTTGGCGGCCGCCATATCGGTGATGCCGGCGAGCTCGAGTTCCTGCGGCAGGCGTTTCTGCAGGGTGCCGAACATGCGCTCCGAGCGGCCCCGGGCCTCCGGCGAATAGGCCGGGATCAGCTCATCATTAACAGTAATCCTAGCCGGGGGCTATTTGAAGTGTTAAACTGGACCGAGCCCGGGATGGGTTCCGACCGGCTTTCCGGTGTGGGGGATCAAGGGGTGGCCAAGACGGTCCTCATTGTCGAAGACAATGAGCTTAACATGAAGCTGTTCCGCGACCTTCTTGAGGCGCATGGCTTCGCCACCCTGCAAACGCGCGAGGGCAAGGAGGCGCTCCAGCTTGCCCGGGAACACCATCCGGATTTGATCCTAATGGATATTCAGTTGCCCGAGGTGTCGGGGCTGGACGTCACTCGCTGGATGAAGGACGACGACGAAATCAAGTCGATCCCGATCGTTGCCGTTACAGCTTTCGCGATGAAGGGCGATCGAGAGAAGATTCGCGACGGTGGTTGCGAGGCCTATGTCGCCAAACCTATTTCGGTGACCGAGTTGATCCATACGGTAAAACGCTTCGTGGAATAGGCCATGACCGCGAAGGTTTTCGTCGTCGACGATCAGCCCCTCAACATCAAGGTATTACAGGCAAAACTGTCGAGCGAATACTACGAGGTGCTGACAGCGACGGACGGTGAGCAGGCACTGGACATCGTTGCCAAGCAGAATCCGGACCTTTTACTGCTCGACGTTATGATGCCGGGAATGGACGGGTTCGAAGTTTGCCGCCGGATCAAGCATGACGCCGAAACCTGGCATCTCCCGGTCGTCATGGTAACGGCGCTCTCCGATCGTGCCGATAAGATCAGGGGACTAGAAGCCGGCGCCGACGATTTTCTGACCAGACCCGTGAACGACGTCGCCTTGTTCGCGCGTATCCGTTCTCTTCTGCGCTTGAAAATGGCGCTCGACGAGTTGCGTTTGCGGGAACATACGAGCATGCAGCTCCGGGTCGTCGATCCGGACAGCGTGCGCGCCATCTCGGAACGCGGTATCGATGCCCGAATTCTGGTGGTCGAGGATTGCCCGATCGAGGCCCGGAACATAGAGCGCGTTCTCTCGGCCCGAAATTGTGTGACCTGCGTTGGCGATGAACAGGCGGCGCTCGAGCTGGTCGATACCGATTCCTTCGATCTGGTCATTGTCAGCGTCGATCTTCAGGGCACGGACAGGATTCGTTTGGGATCGCGCTTGCGCGCCCGCAACCGTACCCGTCGGGTGCCGCTGCTCATGCTCGTTGATCCAAACGATGCGGAGAAGCTCGCCAAGGGCCTCGAAATCGGCTTCAACGATTATTTTTTCCGGCCCGTGGACGAATATGAGTTGATCGTCCGCGCCCGCAGGCAGGTTCGCCACAAGCGTTACCTGGACCAGTTGCGGAAAAGCTATCGTCGTTCGGTGGCTGCCGCGATCACCGACAGTCTGACGGGGCTCCATAATCGCCGTTATCTCACCGCCCACCTGGATTCGTTGCTTCAACAAATGAACGGGAGCGCCAAATCTCTGGTCGTCAGTATGGTCGATGTGGATCATTTCAAGGCGATCAACGATACCCACGGCCACACTGTCGGCGACGAGGTGTTGCGCGAACTCGCGCGTCGTCTGACCTGGAACCACAGGGCGAGTGATTTATCGGCCCGTTTTGGCGACGAGGAATTCGTCGTCGTCATGCCGGATACCGATTTGGCCAAGGCGAGTGTCCTGGCCGAGCGCATTCGCGCCGGCGTTGCCGATCGGCCATTCGAGACATCGGCGTCTGGAGGTGAAATCCGGGTGACCGTGAGCGTGGGGCTGGCGGCCGCCGAACCTGGCGATCATTCCTCCGACGACGTGTTGAAACGGGCTGATGAGGCGCTTTACGCGGCCAAATGCTCGGGGCGCGACCAGGTCATCACCAACACGATCGATCCCAAGGTTCGCTACGAAGCCGAAGCTTGACGGCAAAATTCGTGCGCTGGAGTGGGTCGTGCGCTGGGGTGCGTCGTGCCCGGGCTGGTTTTCAGGTTCAGATTTCGAGATTTAGCCAGATTGTCTTGAGCTGGGTGTATTTCTCGATTGCGTGCAGGGACTTGTCTCGGCCGAACCCCGATTCCTTATAACCGCCGAACGGCACCGAGATGTCTCCGTGATCGAAGCAGTTGACCCATACGGTTCCGGCGCGCAAGCGGCGCGCGGTTCTATGTGCCGTTGCCACGTCCCGGGTCCAAATCGCCGCGGCCAAACCGTAAATCGAATCGTTGCCCATTCGAATCGCGTCTTCCAGGTCCTCGAATACGATGGTCGACAGTACGGGTCCGAATATCTCCTCCTGAGCGATCTTCATCCGATTGTCGACCGAGTCGAAAACGGTGGGTTCAACGAAAAAGCCGCCGCTGTCGGCGCGCACGCGTTCCCCGCCCAACCGCAGACGGGCGCCGGCCTCCTTTCCGGCCGCGATGTATCCGCAGACCCGCGCCAGTTGGTTTTCGTCGACGATGGCGCCCATCTGGGTCGCCGGATCGAGCGGTTCACCCGGTTTCATCTTTTTTGCGACTTCCGCGATCCGCTCCAATACTTGTTCCCTGATCGGCTCCTCGACGAAGAGCCTCGAACCGGCGTTACAGACCTCACCTTGGTTGAAGAAGATACCGAAAGCAGCCGCCCGCGCGGCGGTGTCGATATCCGGACAATCGCTCATGATGATGTTCGGGGTCTTGCCGCCACACTCGAGGCTCACCCGCTTCATGTTCGATTCGCCGGCATACTTGAGGAATAGCTTGCCGACCTCGGCCGATCCCGTGAAGGCGACGGCATCGACGTCTGGATGGAGTCCCAACGCCCGGCCGGCGGTTTCGCCGAATCCCGGAACGACGTTGAGAACGCCTTCTGGAAGACCCGCTTCCTGCGCCAGCTCGGCGAGGCGGATCGCGCTCAACGGCGATTGCTCGGCCGGTTTGAGAATCACGCTGTTGCCGGTTGCCAGTGCCGGACCCAATTTCCAACACGCCATCAGCAAGGGGAAATTCCACGGCACGACCGCGGCAATGACGCCCAAGGGCTCGCGGGTGATCAATGCCAACGCCTCCGGGCCGGTGGGGGCAACCTCGTCATAAATCTTGTCGATCGTTTCCGCGTACCACTGAATACATTTCGCGGCCGCCGGAACGTCGATCGCTAGGGCGCTGCTGATCGGTTTTCCCATGTCGATCGTTTCCAGCAGCGCCAGTTCATCGCGGTGTTTTCGAATCAGTTCGGCGAGCCTGAGAAGTACTGATTTTCGCTGGGCCGGGGCGGCGTTGGACCAGTGTCCCGTTTCGAACGCCGAACGGGCGGCGGCGACGGCGAGATCAACGTCTGCCTTGTCACCCGCCGCGACCTTGGTCGTGGTGGTTCCATTGGCCGGATTCAGACAATCGAATGTGGCGCCGTCCACGGAGTCGCGATATTTTCCGTCGATGAAGGCCTGGTTACGGAACCGCAGTCGATTGGCTTGAGACCGCCAATCCTCGAGTGACAACATGGCTGTCATGACGCCTCAACGCCTTGTGTGGATTCCCCTGGCACGAGGAGACCGCATCCTATTTGATCTTCGTCTCCTTGAAAACGACATGTTTGCGGGCCACCGGGTCGTATTTACGGAATTTGAGCTTATCGGTCGTCTTGCGGGGGTTCTTCTTGGCGGTGTAGAAATAACCTGTCCCCGCCGTGCTCTGGAGCTTGATCAGTATGGTGCTGGGTTTCGCCATGTTTCACCGTTCCGCCGAAATCCGCGCGGGTCCGAGAGTCCTTGATCCGAAAATAATACACGAACGCCCCCTGTCAACCCTTCCCGGCTTCCGGACCGGACCGTCGGGTTGTGATTCTCGTCGCCGGATTCGATCGATATCAAAATTTGTAGCAGTCTGTTCGAAAACTCGCGGCACTGGGCTGGAACGGACACAATGTATGCGCGGATGCGCATTTTCGAACAGACAGTAAGTATGCGCGGAGGCGCATTTTCGAGAAGACAGTAAGTATTCATGTAAACGGAAAGGCGGTAAATTGTGCATTATTTTCTACAACAATTAATAAACGGGGTTACGCTTGGCGCAATTTACGGTTTGATCGCGATCGGGTACACGATGGTGTACGGGATTATCGGCATGATCAATTTTGCTCATGGCGAAATTTACATGATCGGCGCTTTTTGCGGCCTGATCGCGCTCATCGTTATCGGTCTTACCGGTATCACGTGGATTCCCCTGGCGCTCCTTATCGTCCTCGTCGTTTCGATGATCTTCACCGCGGCGTATGGTTGGTCTGTCGAGCGTTTGGCTTATCGACCGCTTCGGGGTTCGTTTCGTCTGGCGCCGCTGATTTCCGCTATCGGCATGTCGATCTTTCTGCAGAATTACGTTCAGCTCCTGCAGGGGGCGAGGGTCAAGCCCATGCAGCCGGTCGTGGCGGGCGGGGTCACGCTCATGGCGCGGGCCGACGGGTTTTTGGTATCGCTCAGCTACATGCAGATTTTGATCGTTGTCTTGACCCTGGCGCTGATGGTGGGATTTTCGCTGATCATCGCCCGGACTCCCCTGGGGCGGGCGCAGCGGGCCTGCGCCCAGGACCGGATCATGGCGGCGCTCGTCGGCGTTCACGTCGACCGGACGATTTCGCTGACCTTCGTCATGGGGGCAGCGCTCGCCGCCGTGGCCGGGGTGATGGTCACCATGTACTATGGCGTGATCGATTTCTATATCGGTTTCCTGGCCGGACTGAAAGCGTTCACGGCCGCGGTTCTCGGCGGTATCGGATCGTTGCCCGGCGCCATGCTCGGCGCCTTGCTCATCGGACTGATCGAGGCCTTCTGGTCAGCCTATTTTACGATCGAATACAAGGACGTGGCCGTCTTTTCCATTCTTGTTCTGGTACTGATCTTTCGGCCCAGCGGATTGCTCGGGAGGCCGGAAGTGGAAAAGGTCTGACGATGGCGCCTCCGGGTGCTTCTCCCACCGGAGTAAATGCTTTCTTCGCGCCCCTCAAGGATGCCGCGCTGGTCGCTCTGGTGGCGTCCATGCTGGCCATTCCCATGGTCTTTTTCGAGACCTTCAACCAGGGTGGCGGGGCCGGTCTAGCGGTCCGATACCGGCTCCCCGAGACGGTGATCGCGGTGGCGGTGATCTTCTTCGGACGGCTGGGCCTTGGGCTGGCCCACGGCAGGGCGGCGTGGCCGGTGTTGGGCGTCAGCGTCCTGGTCGCCGGGATTCTACTCCTCGGCCTCGTTGAGCTGTTGACCTTCGTGCCTCATCATCCCTTGAGTTGGTTGAGCGCGATCGCGGCTTCCGTGGTCGCCCTTCGGGCCGCGCTGGCGCTGCGCCAGCTTCGGCCGCGGCGCCGAATTATCGGTGCCGGGGAGTGGCTGCGGCGAAAGCAGATGCCGGCCATGCTGTTCGTGATCGCGCTGGCGTTGGTGTTGCCGTTCCTGCCTGTCGCCGACCGTCGATTCCTCGATCTCGCAATTCTGGTGTTGACGTACATCATGCTCGGCTGGGGCCTCAATATCGTGGTCGGTCTTGCCGGGCTGCTCGATCTCGGGTACGTCGCCTTCTACGCCGTCGGAGCCTACAGCTATGCCTTGCTGGGGCTCTATTTCGACTGGCCGTTTTGGGTATGTCTACCTCTCGCGGGGGGGCTCGCGGCTCTGTTCGGCATCTTGCTCGGTTTCCCCGTGCTCCGCCTGCGCGGCGACTATCTGGCCATCGTGACGCTCGGATTCGGGGAGATGATCCGCGTCATTCTGCTAAACTGGTATACATTTACCGGCGGGCCGGATGGTATCTCCGGGATCGAGCGTCCGTCGTTCTTCGGCTTGCCGTTCGCGCGCTCGGCGCCCGACGGCGGGTCGACCTTCCACAGTTTCTTCGGTCTCGAGTACGAGCCGATCCAACGGATCATATTCCTTTATTACCTGGTCCTTGCTCTCGCCTTGCTGACGAACTTTTTTACCCTGCGGATCCGCCGCCTTCCCATCGGGCGAGCCTGGGAAGCCTTGCGCGAGGATGAAATCGCCTGCCGCTCGCTCGGGATCAATCCGACCAACACAAAGCTGACCGCGTTCGCGATCGGAGCCATGTTCGCCGGGTTCGCCGGCTCGTTTTTCGCCACCCGGCAGGGATTTATCAGTCCCGAGAGTTTCACCTTTCTCGAATCCGCCGTCATACTCGCCATCGTCGTCATGGGCGGCATGGGCAGTCAGATCGGGGTCGTGCTGGGTGCGATCCTGATGATCGGTTTACCCGAGTTCTTCCGTGATCTGGCTCAATATCGGATGCTTGCCTTCGGCGCCGGTATGGTCTTGATCATGGTATGGCGTCCCCGTGGCCTGCTGGCGCGCCGGGACCCGACCATCCGTCTCGACCCCGAGCGGGAAGGCGGCGGAGGCGGCGCCTCATGAAAGGCTCCGATGTCCTCGATTCCGGGTTCGTCAAGCCGGCGCCGCTTCTGTCTGTCGAACACTTGACCATGCGTTTTGGCGGTCTCCTGTCGATTGAGGATCTTTCGTTCGAGGCCATGGACCGGGAGATCACCGCCCTGATCGGTCCGAACGGCGCCGGCAAGACGACTGTGTTCAATTGTTTGACCGGATTTTACAAACCGACTTCCGGGCGGCTCCTGTTGTTGGCCGGAGAGCGCGGGCGATTTCAGCTTGAGCGGATGGAAGGTTATCAAATCGCGCGCGAGGCGGGTTTGGCGCGTACTTTCCAGAACATCCGGCTGTTTTCGGCCATGTCGGTACTCGAGAACCTGATCGTCGCCCAGCACAATACCTTGATGCGGGCCTCGGCCTATACGCTCGCGGGCCTTTTCGGCCTTCCTGGTTACCGCCGCGCCGAGGCGGAGGCCGTGGACTTGGCCCACTACTGGCTGCGGCGCGTGGGTCTTGCCGATCGGGCCAACGAGGAAGCCGCGAGCCTGCCCTACGGCGCCCAACGTCGGCTCGAAATCGCCCGCGCCATGTGTACCCGTCCGGTGCTCCTCTGCCTCGACGAACCCGCGGCGGGACTCAACCCCCGTGAATCCGCCGAACTCAACGAACTTCTCCGCTTCATCCGCGATGAACACGAGATCGCCATCCTCCTCATCGAGCACGACATGAGCGTCGTCATGGGAATTTCGGATCGCATCGTCGTGCTCGACTACGGCCGCAAGATCGCCGCCGGATCGCCGCGGCAAGTGCGTCAAGATCCCGCCGTGATCTGGGCCTATTTGGGCGAAACCGACGACGAATCACCGGCCGACGCGATCCTGGAGAAACCTGAGGCCGGCGAGGAAATGGCGCCCTAATGTTGCGTGTCGCGGGGGTCCACAGCGGGTACGGCCACATCGAGGCGCTCAAGGGTGTGGATCTCGAGGTGCCCGAGGGAAAGATCGTGGCCTTGATCGGCGCCAACGGGGCCGGAAAATCGACCCTGCTCATGACCATCTGCGGGGAGCCCCGTGCCTCTCGGGGACAAATTCTTCTCGACGGGATCGACATCACCGGGTGGCCGACCTTCGAGATCGTCCGCCGCAGGGTCGCCCAGGCACCGGAAGGGCGGCGCATCTTTCCTCTGATGAGCGTGATCGACAACCTCCAATTGGGCGCGATGACGGCCGATCCGGCCCACTTCAAGGACGATATCGAGCGCGTTTTCGACCTTTTCCCCATTCTCAGGCAGCGCCAGTCCCAGCGCGGCGGGACTCTTTCGGGCGGCGAACAACAAATGCTCTCGATTGCCCGCGCCATCATGGCGCGGCCGCGATTGCTGCTTCTCGACGAACCTTCGTTGGGTTTGGCGCCGATGGTCGTCAAACAGATTTTCCAAGTCATTCGCGAAATCAACGAGCGCGATGGGATGACCGTCTTGCTCGTCGAGCAAAACGCCTTCCACGCGCTCAAGCTCGCCCACCACGGCTACGTGATGGTGAACGGCGCTATCACTCTCAGCGGTGCCGGCGACGAGCTGCTCGCCAACCCTGAAGTCCGCGCCGCCTATCTTGAAGGGGGCTAGGGATGCCCGGGCCCGATGTCGTCGCCGAATTCCTGGGAACCAGCATAGGGGTCTTTCTCGGACTGACGAGCGTGATATTTGGTGCCGCCGCCGCCCTGACCGGTCAGGCCCTGGCCGCGACCTGGCGGCCGGTATGGCAGAATTTCGTTTACGGATTTCTGCTTGCCGGCGCGGACCGGTTCCTGGTTTACGCCCTTTTCGAAGGTGAGCTCCTTTCGCCCGGAGGTTTCGCCTCGGAGATCTTGGTTCTGGTCGTATTTTGTTTGGTCGCCTATCGCCTTACCCGGGCTCGCAAGATGGTGTCGCAATATCCCTGGCTGTACGAACGCGCGGGTTTGTTCGGTTGGCGCCCGAAGTCTTGACCGCGGGGGATCGAAGCGCTCGGCCTTCTCGTCGCCGGGCCAAACCGCCGGGCCAAACCGCCGGGCCAAACCGATTGTGGTGTTGCCGCCAATGGGGGAGCCGAGTAAATTAGCTTTGCGGCTACAGCCTGGGTGGTTTTCTCCGCGTGATCCGTTCCCGGAAAACTTCGTCTGTCGTGCCGCGAAATTCCTCTCGAATACGAACGTGTGATAGGGAGTGTTGCAGATATGCGAAACCGGGGATTCTTCTTCTTCGCCACGCTTGTGGCATTCATCATGGGCGGTACCGCGGCCAGGGCCGAGATCGCGATCGCTACCGCGGGACCGATGACCGGCCAATACGCGGCTTTCGGCGAGCAGATGCGGCGTGGCGCCGAGATGGCCGTGGCCGACATCAACTCCGCCGGGGGTGTCTTGGGGCAACAGCTGAAGCTGGAAATCGGTGATGATGCCTGTGACCCCAAACAGGCGGTGGCCGTGGCCAACCAAATGGTTGGCAAGGGTGTGGTATTCGTGGCCGGTCACTTCTGCTCGGGATCGTCAATCCCGGCTTCCGACGTTTACGAGGAAGAAGAGATCCTGCAAATTTCGCCGGCCTCAACCAATCCGAAATTGACCGAAGCCGGAAAATTCAACGTATTAAGGACCTGCGGCCGCGACGACCAGCAGGGTGAAGTCGCCGGCAATTTCCTGGTCGAACACTTCGGCGACAGGAACATCGCCATCATCCACGACAAGACCGCTTACGGAAAGGGATTGGCCGACGAAACCAAGAAAGTTCTCAATGCCCAGAACAAGCAAGAAGCGTTGTACGAAGCCTACACAGCCAGGGAAAAGGATTACTCGGCGCTGGTATCCAAGCTCAAACAGCACGCCATCGACATTCTCTATGTCGGCGGTTACCACACCGAGGCCGGGCTTATCGCTCGCCAGATGCGCGAGCAAGGCATGACGACGCGGCTGGTCTCGGGTGACGCGCTGATGACCGACGAATATTGGTCGATCACCGGTTCCGCCGGTGAAGGCACATTGATGACCTTCAGTCCCGATCCGAGGAAGAATCCCGTGGCCACCGACGTCGTCGATCGTTTCCGCGCGGGAGGATATGAACCGGAAGGTTATACCCTTTACACATATGGCGCGATCCAGGCTTGGGCCCAGGCGGCGGAAAGCATCGGCACCACCGATACGGCGAAGATTGTCGAAGCCTTGAAGTCAGGGAGCTTCGATACCGTTCTCGGTAATATCGGTTTCGATGCCAAGGGGGATGTGTCGGCCCCCGGTTACGTTTTTTATCAGTGGTCCAACGGAACGTACGATTATTTTCCTTAATAGACGATCGCGATAGTCAACCGAAATAATCAGCCCGGCGGAATAACTCGCCGGGCTATTTTACATTATCCGTTGTGAAGCCGCCCACCCACATGATATTTGGGGAGCGGCCAAGAGTTCTTAACTTCTCTTTCGGCGGCGGGTCGTGCCCCGCTTGCGTCCCAATCCGATCTTTTTGGCAAAGGCGGAGCGTTGCGCCGCGTAATTGGGTGCCACCATCGGATAGTCCGCCGCCAAGCCCCATTTGACACGGTATTCTTCAGGCGTCATGTCATAAGTGGAACGTAAATGCCGTTTGAGCATTTTCAGTTTCTTACCATCCTCAAGACAAACGATGTAATCTGGAGTAACCGATTTCCGAATGGCCACGGCTGGTTTAGGTTGTTCTTGGTCAACCGCCGCGCCCCCGCTCCGCTGTGAATTGAGAGTGGTAAAAACCGACTGAATCATTTCTGGAATTTCAGAACCGGATACAGAATTATGACTGACATAAGCAGAAACGATTTGCGCAGTCATACGCAACATTTCGTCATGTAAAATCTTTTCCTCGCTGTCTCGCTCCATGATCCCGAATCCTTTACCTTTGTCGATGCTAGCGGTTTATTGACACGGCCCGTGAGCAATGTCAACGAAATTTCTAGGTCGAATACCCCAATCTTAAAAAAATCTTTTTCATTGCTTAGAGTCTGTTCGAAAACTCGCGGCACCGGCCCTCTCCCTGTACCATTTAAGTTGACCACTCGAACATAGAAAGTTGATGTGGTTGTTGTTTTGTGGGTAACGCGGAGCGTTATCCACAAAATGCGGTCAGCTGAAGATCTGATCGGGTCATTTTTTCGGATCGGACGAGCCTTCTGGGAGCGACCCATTGCTCCCTGTGTTTCGAGCACCTGGGGGGGACGCGTGCCCCGGAGGGACGGCCGCGGCGGACAGCCGGTGGGGAGTTGCGCCTGCGAGCGCCAGTACAGGGAATGTTCGGCGTCGCGGCGGTCCGAGGCAAGAGAGGAGAAAGGCGATGAACTTTGATTGGTTTGCTGGCATTGACTGGGCGACCGAGAGGCACCAGGTTTGCCTTCTTGATGGTAACGGCGTCATCGTCGTTGAAAGGTCGTTCGCCCACAGCGGGGAAGGGCTGGCCGAGTTGTGCGCGTGGCTGACGAAAAAGAGTGGCAGTGTGCCGGAGAGGATTGCCGTCTCCATCGAGGTCCCGCATGGGGCGGTCGTCGATACCTTGCTGGAGCGGGGTTTCGCCATTCACAGTATCAACCCCAAGCAGCTCGACCGCTTTCGCGATCGTTTCACCGTCGCCGGCGCCAAGGACGACCGCCGCGACGCCCATGTCCTCGGCGATTCCTTGCGCACCGACGGCCATTGCTTTCGTCGCTTGAAGGCCGATGCTCCCGCCATCATCGAACTGCGCGAATATTCGCGCCTGGGCCGAGGACCTCGGCCAGGAGCGCGTGCGCCTCGCCAACCACCTGCGCGAACAGTTGAGACGCTATTATCCCCAGGCCTTGGAGGTCAGCGACGATGTCGCCAGCGAGTGGTTTCTCGCCCTGTGGAAGAAGGCGCCCACTCCCGAGAAGGCGCGGCGCATCCGAACCAATACCGTTGCCAAGCTGCTGAAAACCCACCGCATCCGCAAAATCGACGCGCCTGAAGTGTTGCGCCTCTTGCGCCAAAAGCCGCTCACCGTCGCGCCGGGAACTATCGCCGCCGCTTGCGCTCATATCGGTTCCCTGGCCGAGCGTTTGCGCCTGGTCAACCGCCAGGTCAAGCAGGCCCGAAGCCGCATCGACGGCCTCTGCCGACACATCGCCGATCAACAGGACAGCGCCTCGGGGCAGAAATCCGAGCAGCGCGACGTGGACATCCTGCTTTCCATGCCCGGAATCGGGAGGACCGTCCTCGCCACGCTGCTCGCAGAAGCCTCGACGCCCCTGCGGGAAAGAAATTACCAGGCCCTGCGCACCTTGTCCGGCGCCGCCCCCGTTACCCGACGGAGCGGCAAACGCTGTCTCGTCATCATGCGTCAGGCCTGCCACGTTCGGCTGCGAACCGCCCTTTACCACTGGGCCCGCGTCGCCATCCAACACGATCCCATCAGCCGCCAACGCTATGCCGCCCTTAGCCCGACTTCGCCAACTCGGCACATTGGGAGGTGATAACACATTGATTTTCAGTGATCAGACCCTCAAAGGTCGGCACTACACGGGGCGACCGGGAGGTCCTCAAACGTGACTTGAAGACAGAAGCTTCGGCGCGGGTTGCTTCGGCAATGTCAGATGGAGTTGACGCAGGAGTAATTCGTGGTCTCGGTTCGGCTGGGTATGGCGCGCTAGCACCAGATGGCGCCCATCGGTGGTCGGCACATGGATGTCCACCATCTGCAAAGTGGTGAACTTCTCAAGGATGGCGCATGGGGTGAGGCCTGGGGCCTGTGGCCGGGCGAGGTTCTTCAGGGTCACGAGCAGGCAATAGGCGATGAACGAGACGAAGATGTGCGCCTCGATCCGCTCCTCAAGCTGGTGGAAGATGGGTCGGATGGCAAGATTGTGTTTCAGTTCCTTGAACGCCTGCTCGATTTCAGTGAGCTGCATGTAATGGCGCCACAACGCGGCGGGGTCTTCACCGGTCATGTTGGAGCGCAACAGGTAGCGGCCTTCGCGCCGAAACACCTGGCGCAGCTTCTCGCGACGCAGGCGGTAGGTGATCCCGTAGGCGGCCAGCTCTTCGTCGGTTTGCGGGACTTGGACCTCGACCAAGAACCAAGCCCGACCGGCGTCTTTCTTCGCCGCACCAAGCTTGAGCATGAGCTGATCGCGACGGTTTGATTGCCGCCGAAGCTCGCCCAGACGCTTCCATAGCTTCTTCAGCCGCCGCCGGCGCATGCTGCGCTCCTTGAGCACCCGTCGTTCGCTACGCACCAGCACGTAGAGTTCTCCGTCGTTGGTCAGGAGCTTGACATCGACCGATTGGCGGACTGCTTGCCAAGGCAGATCGAGGAATGACCTCTCAAGCCGGGTCAGCCGGCCCTTGGGTGTACCGACTAGATAATGTACCGGCGCATCGCCTGCGCGCATCGTCTCCAGCGTCTCCTCGGTCGGAATCCCGCGGTCCATGATCCACACCCGGTCCGAACGCCCGTACTGGTCCTCAATCTTGGTGAGAAAATCCGCCAGCGTCGTGTTGTCCGAGGTGTTGCCCGGCATCACCTCATAGGCCAGCGGAAAGCCGTCCGGGGTCACGATCAAAGCGATCACCACCTGCACGCAATCGCGGCGCTGGGCGCGGCTGTGGCCGAACTGGCGCTTGTCCTCGAACGGGGGGTCGCTCTCGAAGTACGTGCTGGTCAAATCGTAGAGCAACACCTCGAAGCGGGCGTTGAACATCGTCGCCCAACGCGCGCGCAAGAACGAGAAGAAGTCCTGCTTGTGCGCCGCGAGCTTGTCCAGGCACCGATACAACGTGTTGCTGGCAATCACCCGGTCGCAACCCAGCATATCGCGCAGTGCACTGTGTTCGTACCAATGCCGATGAAGACGCCAATCGCTTCCCGGGTCGATGAGTCGGTAGCAGACCTGGATCTTCAAGATGTCCAGCCATCGGGTGCCTTCCCGGCTCGCCGGCAAGCGCGGCCCCCAGAACCGGTCCAGCTCGAGACGGTCCCAAAGCGTCAGCGCCAGCCAGCACGCCCCCCACTGGCGCGGGTCGTGCAAGGTCAGATCCTTGAGCCGGACCTGCACTACCTCGCAGTCCAGCTCCGGCGCTTCCCGATCCTCGGGAAACAGCGCCACCTGCTTCGAGCGCTGAGTCCCCTCCACCACCTCGATCGAGCGGCACCACGCCGCACGCTGGCCGTCGTTGATCTCGCCCAGATACAACACTTGGCGCTGCACCACGCGCCCGCCGCTCACGCGCACGTTCTCGACTACGCTCCAGTAGCGGTGCTCCTTGCCGTCTTTGAACCGTTTCTTGCAGCGCACGAACATGCGCTCATCGTTCGGCTAAACGAAAGGCAGATCAATAGGGTAGGTCGGCACTACAGGCGATATTGAGGTGAATTTCACGGGCAGGGCATCAACAATTCAATCACTTGGGTCGCGGAAAAAAATGAAAATCGACAGAATTCACGCCGAGTTGGCGAAGTCGGGTTAGGGCCCGGGGACACGGCCACGCCAGAGCGCTGAGAACCGTCGCCGATAGACTGCTTGCCGTCGCCTGCGCCATGCTCAGAAATCAAACCCTCTTCGATCCATCCCATGCTCAAAAAAAAGCCCAACGCCGCCTCACTCCGGCAGCGTGACCACCTCTCATTTCGCCCTTGCTCAATGGCGGGGAGTCCCTCCCGGCCACCCACGAGAAGTTGCTGATATGGGTGGCCGGGAGGGGGAGAGGGCCGGAACAGACGCAAAACATGC
This sequence comes from Alphaproteobacteria bacterium, assembly GCA_965218865.1. Classification (GTDB taxonomy): domain Bacteria; phylum Pseudomonadota; class Alphaproteobacteria; order JAAXGF01; family JAAXGF01; genus CBDCME01. The sequence continues at coordinate 124,019 of CBDCME010000032.1, read as the reverse complement.
GCGGACGCGCATTTTCGAACAGACTGTTTGTGATAAAGGAAGATTGAATCGCAAATGAGTCGGATACAAGCATATGTTCTAATGAATAACATCGTCCCTCCGGTCCGCTCAGCAGCTTGGGTCGGACTGGCGTGGCGGCACGAGATGTGGTACTAGTGCACCGGCGCATTCACTTCGTTCACGCCCCCGTGCACTAGGCCTTTGTCGATGCATCAACTTTCCAAACTTCGGCTGTCGCCTCCGTTTGGGTCGATGCACTAGCGGGGCGCATTGGTCTTACCCGCGAGCGGATGAAATTCATGCCCGAGAAACGTGTCGTTATTGCATCCGATCACGCTGGGTTTGATTTAAAGGAGATACTCAAGGCCGAGCTTGACGCCATGGGTCGGAAGGTGATCGATCTTGGTACCGGGGGACCGGAGGCCGTCGATTATCCCGATTACGCGGATGCCTTGGCGCGAGTCATCGGCGCCGGCGAGGTGCCGAGGGGTGTATTGTTGTGCGGTTCGGGGATCGGTGCGAGTATTGCCGCCAATCGTCACCGGGCCATACGCGCGGCGCTTTGTCATGACGTCGAAGGCGCGGGCATGAGCCGGCGTCACAATGACGCGAACGTCCTCGTGCTTGGCGGACGTGTGACGGATGCCGAAACCGCCAAGGCTTGTGTGCGGACGTTTCTTACCACGGCGTTCGAAGGTGGACGCCATGCCCGCCGTGTCGCCAAGCTGACCTGAACATCGCCATGCGTCGGTTCTTGGCCGACGCCGCAGCGCGAGGTTGCTTATGCCCGTCGCCCGTCAAAACGAAACATATGGATTTTTCTCACGCTCCTTGGCGGATGACGATCCGGAGATCGGTCGCGCGATCGGCGACGAATTGTGTCGTCAACAAGATCAGATCGAGCTGATCGCTTCGGAAAACATCGTCAGCCGGGCGGTATTGGAAGCCCAGGGTTCGGTGTTGACCAATAAGTATGCGGAAGGATACCCCGGTCGCCGATACTATGGCGGCTGTTCCTACGTCGACGTCGCCGAGCGCCTCGCGATCGAGCGCGCGAAAAAGCTTTTCAAATGTGGCTTCGCCAATGTGCAGCCACATTCGGGTGCCCAGGCAAACCAGGCCGTGTTCGCGGCCTTGTTGAAACCGGGCGACACGCTCATGGGCATGTCCCTCGCGGCCGGCGGCCATCTGACTCACGGCGCCCCGCCGAACCTGTCGGGCAAGTGGTTCGACGCCGTCCAATACGGGGTCCGCCGCGGCGACGCGACCATCGACTTCGACGAGGTCGAGAATCTTGCCGCCGAGCACAGGCCCAAGCTCGTCATCGCCGGTGGATCCGCCTACGCCCGAGTCATCGACTTCCGCCGATTCCGCGCCATCGCCGATTCGGTCGGCGCCTATTTGATGGTCGATATGGCGCATTTCGCGGGCTTGGTGGCGGCGGGGCTTCACCCCAGTCCCTTGGCGTGGGCGCATGTGGTCACCACGACCACCCACAAGACCCTGCGCGGGCCGCGCGGCGGCATGATTCTTTGCGACGATGAAGCATTGGGGAAGAAGATCAACTCGGCGGTCTTTCCGGCGCTCCAGGGGGGACCGCTGATGCATGTGATCGCGGCCAAGGCAGTGGCCCTCGGCGAGGCCCTCGAGCCCTCGTTTCGGGCTTACGCCAAGGCCGTGATCGAGAATGCCAAGGCGCTTGCCGAGGTTTTGGGGAAACGCGGTTTGGAAATCGTTTCGGGCGGTACCGATACCCATCTCGTTCTGGTTGACCTCCGGCCCAAGAAACTGACCGGCAAGGCGGCCGAACATAGTCTCGATCGGGCCGGGATCACCTGCAATAAGAACGGTGTCCCCTTTGATCCCGAAAAGCCGACGATCACCTCGGGGGTTCGGCTCGGCACACCGGCCGCCACGACCCGCGGTTTCGGGGTCGTCGAATTCCGCCGGGTGGGCGGGATCATTTGCGACGTGCTCGACGGGTTGGTCCGGTCCCCCGATGACAACACCGCCGCGGAGCGCGCGGCCAATATAGCCGTCGAGGAGCTTTGCGAACGCTTCCCGGTTTATGACGTCCGGGTTTGAAGGAAGGCGGTCATGCGTTGTCCGTTTTGCGGTAGCGACGAAACCCAGGTAAAGGACTCGAGGCCGACCGACGATAGCTCGGCCATTCGTCGCCGGCGCCATTGCTCGGCTTGCGGCTCGCGTTTCACCACCTTCGAAAGGGTTCAACTGAGGGACCTGGTGGTGGTCAAGAAAAGCGGCGCCCGGGTTCCCTTCGATCGCGACAAGCTCGCGCGCTCGATCGACATCGCGATCCGCAAGCGCCCAGTTGAACCAAAGCGCATCGAACGCATGATCAACGGCATTGTCCGCCGGCTCGAAAGCCTGGGCGAACCGGAAGTGGCTTCGAACGTGATCGGGGAGACCGTCATGGACGCCCTGGCGAGTCTCGACCAGGTCGCATACGTGCGATTTGCTTCCGTTTACCGGAACTTCAGGGAGGCCAAGGACTTCGAGGATTTCGTCGGACAACTCGGCGGCGACAGCGATTAACACGGTTGACGAACGCTTCATGCGGCTGGGGCTCGGCTTGGCCCGGCGAGGCCTCGGAAGAGTCTGGCCCAACCCCAGCGTCGGTTGCGTCCTTGTCGGCGACGGTCGGATCGTTGGCCGTGGATGGACCCAACCCGGCGGTCGCCCCCACGCCGAAAGCGAAGCTCTGGGCCGAGCCGGATCGGCGGCACGAGGCGCGACCGCTTACGTAACCCTGGAACCGTGCGCTCATCACGGTGTGACGGCGCCCTGCGCCGATGCTCTCGCGGAGGCGGGCGTTCGGCGCGCCGTCGTGGCCATGGGGGATCCGGATTCGCGTGTCGACGGGGCCGGTCTCGAACGCCTCCGCGGGGCCGGAATCGAAGTGGTCGAGAGTGTTTGCGCGGCCGAGGCGAGAGCCGTCAACGCCGGTTTCCTGTCGTGCCTGACTCGTAAGCGGCCCTTTGTCACCCTGAAGTTGGCGACGACCCTCGATGGTCGTATCGCCACGGCCCAGGGAGAGAGCCGCTGGATCACCGGTGCCGCGGCACGCTCGCGGGGTCACCTCCTGCGGGCCGAGCACGACGGCGTATTGGTGGGCGCGAGGACGGCCGTCGCCGACGATCCTTCACTCGACTGTCGTTTGCCCGGAATGGCCGACCGATCGCCGGTGCGGATCGTCATCGACGGTCGCTTGCGCCTTCCTATCTCCTCCCGGCTTGTCGCCGCCGCGGGCGGATTACCCTTGTGGATCGTCACCGTCGGTGATCACGCGCCCGAGCGGCGCCGGGCCCTTCTCGCCAAGGGCGCCGAGGTGATCGAGATCGGCCCCGGCGACGGTGGCCGTCCCGACCTGAACGCGACCTTTCATGCCCTTGCCGAACGCGGATTGACTCGGGTGCTCGTGGAGGCCGGCGGCCGGCTTGCCGCGAGTCTCTTTGCTCTCGGGTTGGTCGATCGGCTCGTCTGGTTTCGGTCCCCGCGTGTCATGGGAAGTGACGGCGTCCCGGCCACCGCCTCGATGAGCCTCGAAAACCTAGGGAAAATCCCCGGTTTCCGCCGCCTCTCGGTGGTTGAGGTCGGTGACGATCTCATGGAAACCTACATACCTCTGGACCGGCCTCTGGACCGGGTGTCTTAATGTTTACGGGGATCACAAGCGACCTTGGGAGGGTACGTTCCATCGCCGGCGACAGCGATGTTCGGATTATCTTGGAAACCGGTTACGATACCGGCCCGATCGCCGAGGGTGCTTCGGTGGCGTGTTCGGGTGTCTGTCTTTCGGTGGTTGCGAAGGGGACTGACTGGCTGGGCTTCGACGCATCCGCGGAGACGCTCCAGCGCACGACGCTCGGTGGCTGGCGTGCGGGAACGCGGGTGAACTTAGAGCAGGCGTTGCGGGTCGGCGACGAACTCGGCGGTCATTTCGTGTTGGGGCACGTCGATTCGGTGGCCGTCATCAGCGAACGCGCTTCGGTCGGCGAATCGGAACGTTTTTTGATCTCGACCCCGGAGTCGTTTGCCCGCTTCGTCGCCGAGAAGGGATCGGTTACATTGGACGGTGTTTCGCTTACGGTGAACAAGGTTCGTGGCGCTGTGTTCGAAGTCAATGTCATTCCCCATACCTTGCGAGTCACGACCTTTGGGCGGGCGCGCGAAAACGACTTGGTGAACCTTGAGGTGGACGTGATCGCGCGTTATCTCGCCCGCTTCACGGAAGCAGTCTAGCCATGGCCGATCGACGCGGACCATTTTCGCTGGTCGAGGAGGTCCTCGAGGAGGCGCGTCACGGGCGTTTGGTCGTCCTTCTCGACGACGAATCGCGCGAAAACGAGGGTGATCTCATCGTTCCAGCACAAATGGCGACCCCCGAGGCGATTAATTTCATGGCCAAATACGGGCGTGGATTGATCTGCCTGGCGTTGACTCGCCAACGGGTCGACGATCTGGGTCTCGCCTTGATGGCAAAGAACAACGAGTCGCGCCTACAAACCGCGTTCACGGTCTCGATCGAAGCCAAGGAGGGTGTGACGACGGGGATATCGACCGCCGACCGCGCCCATACCATCGCCACCGCCATCGACCCCGCCAAGGGACGCGATGATATTGCTTGCCCCGGTCACGTATTTCCCTTGGTGGCACGCGACGGCGGGGTGCTCGAGCGCGCCGGCCACACGGAAGCCGCCGTGGATATCGCTCGGCTTGCCGGCCTCAATGCTTCCGGTGTCATCTGTGAAGTGATGAACGACGACGGAACAATGGCGCGTCTCCCCGATCTGATATCGTTCGCCCAGCGCCATGGCCTCAAGATGGCGACCATCGCCGATCTGATTTCCTATCGCCTCGGCTCGGAAAATTTCGTCCGGCGTGAAATCGAAACCGAATTCGAAAGCCGCTTCGGCGGTGCTTTTCGTATGGTCGTCTTCTCCAATACGCTCGAGTACGCCGAGCATGTCGCCCTGATCAAGGGCGAGGTCAATTCGTCCGAACCGGTGCTGGTGCGCATGCATGCGCTGGACGTCCTCGACGACGTGTTGGGCGGTGCCAAGCGCCGTCACGGGGGAGAGTTGGCGCAAGCCATGAGAATTATCGGCGAAGCCGGGCGCGGTGTTGTCGTCCTCATCCGCGAACCTCGGCCCACGATTTTGTCGGAATGCCTGAGGGCCCGGTCCGTGGCTTCGAAACGGCCCGCCTCGGGTCAATCGGACTCCGAATTGCGGGCCTATGGAATCGGGGCCCAAATTTTACGTGACCTGGGTATCCGCGATATGATCCTGCTCTCGAACAGAACCCGGACGGTGATCGGTCTCGAGGGGTACGGCCTTCGAATCATCGGCGAGCGCCCCATTCCTTTGCCGGAAGACTGAGATGGCGAAAGGTCCACGAATTCTAATCATCGAATCGCGTTTTTACGCCGATATCGCCGATGAACTCATGCGCGGCGCGGTCGATTCCCTCGACCACGCCGGGGCGAGTCACGAGCGGGTCGCCGTTCCGGGCGCCTTCGAGATTCCAGCGGCCCTGGGCATGGCACTGCAAGCGCGCGGCCACGACGGTTATATTGCCCTCGGTTGCGTCATTCGTGGAGAAACCAGCCATTACGACCATATTTGCGACACTTGCGCGCAAGGGCTCCGTGAGCTTTCGGTGGGCTACCGCGTGGCCCTCGGATTCGGTGTTCTGACCTGTGAAAACAGGGAACAGGCCTGGGCTCGCGCCGCCGTCGCCAAAGGCAACAAAGGCCGCGACGCGGCCCAGGCTTGTCTAACGATGATCGCGGTCAAGGCGCGCTTACGAGGCGAGGCGCCATGAAGGGCGGAGAAGTTCCCCGAGAGAAACGCGCCTCCGCGCGGTGGGCGGCGCGGCTCGCAGCCGTTCAGGCCCTCTACCAGGTCGATCAGAGCGACCCGGCGTCGATGGAGTCGGTCGTGGACGAATTCATCGAATACCGCCTGAAGGGCGATTCCGGTGCCGGTGTCCCGGTGGGTGCCGACAAAGTACTTTTCGCTCAATTGCTCCATGGCGTTATGGATCGGCGCGGAGAGGTGGATACGGTCATCGCGGGGTGTCTCGCGAACGGAAGGTGTGTCGACAAGCTTCAAGTATTATTGCGCGCCGTCTTGCGGGCCGGGACGTATGAACTGATGGCTCTGACCAAGGTTCCGGCTCCCGTGGTGATCAACGAATACGTCGAAATCGCGCACGCGTTTTTCGACCGTGGCGAACCGCGTTTGGTCAACGGTGTCCTCGACCATGTTGCCCGACGCCTGCGGGTGGACGAGTTTCCCGGCTCGAAGGTGGCGACCGCCGAGGAACCTGGGTGAACGAATTCGAAATTATCTCGACGATATTCGCGCCGTTGGCGTCGTCCGCTCCGGGTGCTTTTGGGCTGACCGACGACGCCGCCGTGATCGAGGTCGCGGCGGACAAGCGGATGGTGGCCAGCGTTGATACCGTGGTCGCCGACGTCCATTTTTTTGCCGCCGATGATCCCCAAATGATCGCCCGCAAGGGATTACGCGCGAGCCTTTCGGACTTGGCGGCGATGGGGGCGAAACCGCGCGGCTATCTATTGGCACTGACATTGCCGCGGGGTGTCGACGAGGATTGGCTGCGCCGCTTTGCCCGCGGCCTCGCCGTCGATCAGGCAGCGTACGATTGTCTGCTTCTGGGGGGTGACTCCGTTGCTACGGCGGGACCGTTGACAGTGTCGTTCACGGTCCTCGGTGAAGTCCCGAATGGCGCCGAGCTGCGGCGGCGGGGCGCGCGCATCGGGGATCTCGTTTTCCTCTCGGGCACGGTAGGGGAAGCGGCCCTCGGTCTCTTGGCCCGCAAGGGCGTGTTGCCCGAGATCGGCGAATCCTCGAAATCCTCCCTTCTCGCCCGTTATCACTTGCCCGAGCCGCGCCTGACGTTGGGCCAGAAACTCACTCGATTGGCTCATTCGGCGGTCGATATTTCCGATGGACTCATCGCCGACTTGGGGCACTTATGCGCCGTTTCGGGGGTTGGGGTCGTCATCCAGGCCGGGTCTCTGCCGCTGTCGCCGGCGGTACGGGCGGTGCTGGATGCCGAGGTCTCGCTCCTGCCAGTGGTGCTGACCGGCGGCGACGACTACGAACTGGCTTTCACGGTGCCCGGGGATCGGGCGGGAAAAACGGATGATCTCGCCCGATCGCTCGGCGTTCCAATTACGCGGATCGGGTCCGTGGTCGCTGAATCCGGGGTGGCGGTGCTGGACCCGAACGGCAAGCCGATGGTGTTCGAGACCGGGGGTTACGCACATTTTTGACCGCGCGAGCGCGCCGTCGCCGTTGGGGCGGATTTGTGACGTGGCCCCGGGTTGTTGAACCCGGCGGGGAGTTTCATAAAATTTTCACCAGTTTAGGCCAATGATGCCGATTGGATACGCGACCAGACACCACCGAGCGCGGAATCGCATTCGAAATGAAATGGGTCATGATCATCGGGGCTGCCGTGGCACTTATCGCCGGGGGGTTTTTCGGCTGGACGCAGTACGCGGGCGACGACGCATTCGCCATCTCGTTCGAGGGTGAAGAAGAGGTGGATCTGGTTACCGTCGACTTGGAGGCGTTGACGGTACCTTTCGTTCGCGAGGGTAAATTTGCCCATTACGTCGTTTTGGTCGTGTCGCTACAAGTCAACGGCCAGGACCGAGCGACATTGGTTCGCGGTCAAATTCCGCGCTTACGAGATTCATTTGTAGAGGGTTTACACGCGTTGGCAATCCGTCGCTCGGCCAATCAAACCGTGATCAGCATACCCAGGATTAGATCCACCCTGATCGCGAGTAGTGAGAAAGTCATGGGACCGGGTGTGATCACGGACATACTGGTTCAACTCGCCCATTATACCAACCGCCCTTAACATTGACTTGTGCGATCCCACGCTCTGAGGCCGATGGACATGATCTTCCAAGGTTGGTCGGTCAGGTTGTTCCAGGCTTGGCAAGAGGCCTCGACGATGGCTTCATAGGAGTCGAAGACACGATTGGAGAGCCAGTTCTGGCGGAGGTATTGCCAGACATTTTCGGCGGGATTGAGCTCCGGGGACTTGGGTGGCAAAGGCACGAGGGAGATGTTCTCCGGGATGCCGAGTTTGGCAGTGGTGTGCCATGCGGCTTGGTCGAGCAGCACGACGGCATGGGCGTTTGGGGCAACGGCCCGGCTGATTTCCTCGAGATGCAGGTCCATGGCTTCAGTATTGGCGCGCGGCATGACCAGCGCCGCGCCCTCACCGCGCTCGGGGCAGATGGCGCCGAAGAGATACGCCGAAGAGGTCCGTAGGTCCTTGACCTGGCGCGGGCGCGATCCCTTTGGGGCCCACTGGCGCACCAGGCTGTTCTTCTGGCCGACGCGCATTTCATCTTGAAACCAAACCTCGATGGGCGTGTCCGGTGGCTGTGCCGCTACGATTTTCGCCAAGTGTTCGGGAAAACTTTTTTTTAAATTCCTCCTGTGCCCGCGCATCCTGGCCGACGTGGCGCGGGCGCGCGGAAATATGCGAGAACCCGAGCGCGGCCAGCAGCTTGCCGACGCTCCGCTCGTGATAGTCCACGCCGAAGCGCGTTCGGATCAGTTGCTTGAGATCGATGCAGCGCCAGCGCACGACCCCATCCCGTTCGGGATCGGGACCGGCCTCGATAGCCCGCGAAAGCGCCGCCATTTGCGACGGCGTCAACCGACGCAACGCCCCGTTCGGCTTGCGGTCGATCAGACCGGCCGGACCTCCCGCGTTGAACCGGTGAACCCAGTCCCGCAACGTCTGCCGATCCATGCCGCCAATACCCGCCGCGCACGCTCGATCCATCCCATCGTAGATGGCCGCCATCGACAAAAGCCGTCGCGCCTGGTTCCCATCATCGCTCCGTGCCGCAAGAACACGGACTCTTTCAGCATCAAAGTCGTTTCGCAAAGGAATCGTTGGCATTGAACACACTCCCTTGTTGCCAACAGCCTTGAATCACACAAAACCTAGCGTGTAAACCTTTGCGCGAGTCAAACTCTGGGGCGGTTGGTATTAGATCCCCTCTCGGGCGCCACTCGGATTCACCGAATGCCGGGTTGCGTAATTCAACGCCCTCTGTCATCTTCCGCTAAGCATTGTTTTCCATGCTGAATTGACTGTGCGTCATTCGGTGTGCCCGATGTGGCACCCTCGATTCACTTGCATCGACGAAGGAGTTCTAAGCAATGTTATTGGCTTATTTGTTTGTCGTTCTTTGTGGGTTGTCCGCGCTCGCTTTTGGTGCTCACCTGGCTCGAATTGTGCTCCGGACCGACGCCGGGACCAAACGGATGCGTGAAATCGCCGGGGTCGTTCAAGAAGGTGCCAGCGCCTACCTAAATCGCCAGTACATGACTATCGCCGGGGTTGGTGGGGGTATATTCGTTATTCTTCTATTCTTTCTCGGTTTCACCGTCGCGGTGGGATTTCTTATCGGCGCGGTCCTATCGGCCTCGGCCGGCTACATCGGCATGTTCATTTCAGTGCGTGCGAACGTGCGCACCGCGCACGCGGCGCGCTCGGGCCTCAAACCCGCGTTGGACATTGCCTATAAGTCGGGTGCGATCACGGGCTTGCTCGTAGTGGGGCTCGGGCTCTTGGGCGTTTCGGTTTATTTCGCGATCTTGGACATGATCGGCCTGGAGACCCGTGCGGTGCTGGAGGCTATGGTGGCGCTCGGGTTCGGCGGTTCCCTGATATCCATTTTTGCCCGTCTGGGTGGGGGGATATTCACCAAGGGCGCCGACGTCGGCGCCGATCTGGTCGGCAAGGTGGAGGCCGGAATTCCCGAGGACGATCCCCGAAATCCCGCGGTCATCGCCGACAACGTCGGGGACAACGTCGGCGATTGCGCCGGCATGGCGGCCGATCTGTTCGAGACCTACGCCGTCACCATCGTCGCCACCATGCTCCTAGCCAACATATTCTTTCCCGGCGTTCAGTATATGATGATCTATCCGCTCGGGATTGGAGCGGTGTGCATCCTGGCCACGATCGTCGGCACGTATTTCGTTCGCCTGGGGTCGGGCGGCAGCATCATGGCCGCCTTGTACAAGGGCTTGATCGGTACCGCCGTCGTTTCCGCCCTGGCATTGTGGCCGCTCACCGATCGGCTCGTTGGCCTGACCAATGAATTTGTCGTCGACGATTTCGTGTTCATGGGTAAGGACCTCTATTATTGTGGTCTGATCGGACTCGCCGTCACCGGTTTAATGGTCTGGATCACCGAATACTATACCTCGACCCAATACCGACCGGTGCGTCACATCGCCCGTGCCTCGACGACGGGACACGCGACCAACATCATTCAAGGCCTCGCCGTATCGATGGAAGCGACGGCGGCACCCGTGATCGTGATATGTACGGGAATAATCGCGGCCCACCTCTGCGCCGGATTGTTCGGGATTTCGGTCGCGGCGACGACGATGTTGGCTCTGGCCGGAGTCGTCGTCGCGCTCGACGCCTATGGACCGGTCACCGACAATGCCGGCGGCATCGCGGAAATGGCCAATCTGCCGGCGAAGGTACGTAAGACGACCGATGCCCTGGATGCCGTCGGCAACACCACCAAGGCCGTCACCAAAGGTTACGCGATCGGCTCCGCGGCCCTGGCGGCACTCGTCCTCTTCGCCGCGTATACCGAAGACTTGAAACACTATTTTCCGGATTTGGAAATCACTTTCAACTTGCAAAATCCTTACGTCATGATCGGCTTGTTGATCGGCGGGATGTTGCCCTTCTTGTTCGGGGCCCTGGGCATGAAGGCGGTTGGACGCGCCGCCGCTTCGGTCGTCGTCGAGGTTCGCCGCCAGTTCGCCGAAATCGAGGGAATCATGGAAGGGACCGGCAAACCCGAGTACGGCCGCGCCGTCGACATGCTGACCAAGGCCGCGATCAAGGAGATGATCGTGCCATCGTTGTTGCCGGTTCTGGCACCGGGGGTGCTTTATTGCGTAATTGAATCGTTCGCGGGGCAGACGTCTGCCTTTGCCGCCCTGGGCGGGGTACTGCTCGGGACGATCGTTACCGGTTTGTTCGTCGCGATTTCGATGACTTCGGGTGGGGGTGCCTGGGACAACGCCAAGAAGTACATAGAGGACGGAGAATACGGCGGCAAGGGGTCGGACGCCCACAAGGCCGCGGTGACCGGCGATACTGTCGGCGACCCCTACAAGGATACCGCGGGCCCGGCGGTCAACCCCATGATCAAGATCATCAACATTGTCGCTCTGCTTCTTCTCGCGGCGCTGGCGGCTAATTGATCCCCGAGGGATTTGAACGAATTAGTCGTCCGTGAAGAACCCTGATTTCAAGCTGAAGCGGCGATTGGGTTTGCGGTGGGGTGCGAGATGTCGCTGAGGAGCGCGGCCAGGATTTGGACAAACAAACGCCTCAGCCATTTGAGGACAAGGCGGTAGTTGTAGCCGGCGCCGGCGAGGATGGCGTTGATCTTGTCGCCGTCGCGGCCTTTGAGGAAGTTGCGCCCCAGCCTGCCATCGCTCTTGAGATGTCCGATCACGGCCTCGACGGCGGAGCGCCGCCTGAGCTCCTTCTTGATCGTCGGCGTGATGCCGCGTTTCTGGCCTGATCTAAAGACGCGGTGTTTGTTGGGGTAATCGTGGCCCTGGTATCCCTTGTCGACATAGATGCGCTCGGCCGATATCCCCGTCCAGCGTTCCATCTCTTCGATCACCTGCCTCAAGGTGTGGCCATCATAGGGATTGCCGTGGAAGGCCTTGACGTGGGCGACGAACTGGCCGCCGGGGGGGCGGGAATTGGTCGCCGCCACGGAGACCTTGCAGCCGAACTCGTACGGCTTGTGCGCCTTCCCTTTGCCGATGCATTCGACCTCGGGCGCGTGGAGCGAATAGACCTTGGGCAAGGGGTCGCGCCGCTTCTGGGTCGACACCCGCTCGGCCAGCCACAAGGGGCGGCGGAAGGGATCCCGTAGGCTCTCCTCCTGGGCCGTCTTGCGGCGGATGTCGCGGACGGTGCGCCCGAGATAGGTCTTGAGCTTGCGCAGGGCCTTGTTGGCCCGCTTGTGCTGTTTGGCATGGCGGTAGCGGCCTTGCATGATCAACGCCCTCTTGCCCAGGTGGGTATAGGACTGACGCAGGGCAATGCCGTGCTCCCGTGCCAGTCGCACCAGCCGCTCGCGGGCTCGTTGCATCAGTTTGGCGTCGGTCGGAAAGGCAATCGCCTTCTCTTGTACGGTGGTGTCCACCGTCACCCGCTCGAGGTCCTTCTCCCGCAGCGCCCCCACCCGGTGGGCCACGGCCAGGCTCTCCTGGAATACCTTCTCCAAACCTTCCGGCCCGATCCGGTCCCGCCACCGGGTCATCGACGAGCGCTCCATGGGCAGCTCATGCTGAAAGTACTCTTCGCCGCAGAAGCACTGGAAGTATGGGTCGTAGACCCAGCGCTCGCAGACCTCCTCATCCGAGAGATCGAACATATGCTTGAGGATGTGCAGCCCAACCATCAACCGCGTCGGGACCCCCGGCCGACCCTCCTCCGAATACAAGGCTTCATAGGTCTCGTCGAAGAAAGTCCACGCGATCCGGCCCCCCAACACCACCAACTCGTGGCGCAGGTTGATGATGTTTTCGAACCGCGAGCGGAACAGGTCCTCTATTCCCGATGACACCTTGCGCGATGGCTTCATCACAGTTCTCCAATCCCAATCGACGGGAGCAGAGAATCACGTTCCGCAACGGAAGGGAATCCCCAAAATCAATTATTTCAAATCACAAGCTTTTCAGGCCCAAAACCCGTTTTCTTGCAAATCCGATTACTTCGCCAAACCGAAAGAACTACCAACATCAGCCGCTTACGCGTTCTTCACGGGCGACAAAGTAGCAGGCTTCGTGGGCCATGCACCCGCCCCGCACGCGGGAATCGCTGTTTCGAGCCATTGGCGAGCGTTTCAAATTCGACGGGGTCGTCGTCGCGGCTCACCATGGCCGTGCGGTTCGGCGATTCATGCCGCCCGAACATTTTTTCGGCCGGCGATCAATCACCTCGTCTGGACCCTCGCTTCTCAGCCTTGGCCAGGAGTTTGTCCCGATCGATGATCCCGGCGGCGATCGCGGAACTCAACATCTTGCTTTGAATCTTTTCGAAGGATCGTAGCTCGATCTGGCGCACGCGCTCCCGCGAGATGCCGTAGACCTTGCTCAAGGCTTCGAGCGTCAAGGGATAGTCCCTGAGACAGCGTTCCGTGAAGATATGCCGTTCACGCTGCTTGAGACTTTCGAGGGCCTCTTCAAGGAGTTCACGCCGCTTCTCGATTTCCTGGACCTCGGCGACGACGGTTTCCGGATCGGGTTCGGGATCGACCAACCGATCCAACCATTCCGCCTCGGCGGTAACCTGAACCGGAGCGTTAAGTGACTGATCAAGACCGCCGAGACGGCGGTTCATCATCACAACATCGTCCTCACTAACCCCAAGATCGCTGGCGATCTGTTTGACGGCCTCGGGCGGCAAGTCGCCGTCGTCGACGGCACGGATCTGGTTTTTCAGCTTTCTGAGATTGAAGAACAATTTTTTCTGGGCCGCGGTGGTCCCCAATTTCACCAACGACCAGGAACGCAAAACGTATTCCTGAATCGCGGCGCGGATCCACCACATCGCGTAAGTTGACAACCGGGTGCCCCGTTCCGGATCGAATCGCCGAACCGCCTGCATCAATCCGACATTGCCTTCCGATACGACATCCTCGAGGGGCAGGCCATAGCCGCGATAACCGAGCGCGATCTTGGCGACGAGGCGTAAATGACTCGTGACCAGACGGCGCGCGGCATCGGCATCACCGTGAACCTGCCACTGCTTGGCCAACATGTACTCTTCGTCGGCACTCAGGATCGGATGCTTATTCGCCTCACGAAAATACGCCCCGAGCGCATCGTTGCGCGCCGAGACCGGCAATCTGGTTCTGGACATGGTGGGAAGAGTTTGAACGTCCCCGGCAATCATGGCAACAAACGAATTCCGGATCACCCCGGCGCGCCTTCCGCCAGGGATCCGATCGCCATGGCGCCGATTCACGCTTGACCACCATTTGCGGTGCTGGGATAACGGCGCCGATGGCGCAATTCATCCCCGTTATTTTGGCTGGTGGGGTCGGCTCGCGGCTGTGGCCCACGAGCCGTGAATTCTATCCCAAGCAGTTATTGAACCTCACCGGTGACGACTCTTTGCTCCAGCAGGCGGCGCGCCGGGCGCTGGTCATGGAAAGCCCGGAACAAGTGGTTACCGTGACCACGGAATCCCATTATTTCTCGGTTCTGGACCAGCTCGACGAAGTCGCGCCCGGTCTCGGGCAACACGTCATCGCCGAACCCGTCGACCGCAACACCGCCGCGGCGGTGGCTCTCGCGGCCCTCTACGCGGCGGAACGTTTCGACGATCCGGTGCTGTGGATCGCGCCCGCGGATCATGTCATCTCCAAGCCCGACCGTTTGACGGCGCCGATGGACCGCGCCCGCCGCGCCGCCGAAGCGGGCAAGCTGGTCACGTTCGGCATCGAGCCGTCCGAACCGGACACGGGCTTCGGTTATATTCGGCGGGGGCCGGCCTGCAACGGTGATTCAGGCACCTTCCAGGCGGATAGTTTCATCGAGAAACCTGAACTCGAAAAGGCCGAACGCCTCATCGCCGAGGGCGACTGCTATTGGAATAGCGGCATGTTCGTCCTTTCCGCCACCGCGTTTCTGCGTGAACTGGAAAAAACTGCCCCCGAGATTCTGTCGGCGGTGCGCGCGGCCGTCACCGAGGCCGACGGCGGCGCCTCTCCCTTCCGGGTACCAGCGAAGTCCTACGCCTTGGTTCCCGCGCTGCCCGTGGGCAAGGCCGTGATGGAGCGGTCCGGCGAAGTCGTCGTCATACCGGTGGACATCGGCTGGTCGGACGTCGGCTCGTGGGACCGCTTGTGGCAGGTTTGCGACAAGGACGCCGACGGCAACGTGACCCAGGGCGACGTCCTGCTGGCGGACAGCCGGGAAAGTCTGGTCCGCGCCGACCGCCGATTGGTCGCCTGCGCCGGCGTTTCGGGCCTCGTGATCGTCGAAACCGCCGACGCGGTGTTGGTGGCCGACCGGCAGGACAGCGATGGTGTCAGGAAATTGGTCGACGTCCTGAAGGCACGCCAACGAATCGAGGCCTCCAATCATTTGACCGAACGGCGGCCCTGGGGATCATTCTCGGTCCTACTCGAGGGCTCGCGTTTCAAGATCAAGGAGATCGTGGTCAAGCCGGGGGCCTCGTTGTCTTTGCAGATGCACCACCACCGCAGCGAGCACTGGGTCGTGACCGAGGGGACCGCCCGGGTGACCCGGGGCGAGGAAGTCGTGCTCTTGAGCGAGAACGAGTCGACCTACATCCCGATCGGCACGAAGCATCGGCTCGAAAATCCCGGCGTCCTACCCCTAAAGATCGTTGAGGTGCAGTGCGGATCCTATGTGGGCGAGGACGACATCGTCCGTTTCGAGGACGTTTACGGGCGCCCGACCTGACCTGCCGCCAAACCTCATCCGCTACCGCATTGTGGGATAATAGGCGCGCTAACAATCTTGAACTCGATGAGGGCAATTCAGCCCCGAAACGTACTCTCCGGGAAGCAATCCCCTGAAACCGCCCCTTCCCAAGGCAAGGGTGCTCGGGGTCACGCCCCGCCTATTCCTCAACGCCCCCTCTCCCCCGGCTAAAACCCCAAGGGGCTATGCCGATCGTGCCGCCAGCCAGTATTGATCTCAAGCGTCACACATTATCGCCTGGCGTCGGTGAGTTGGATCAAGCCAATCGGGAGTTTCGTGGCAAACCGCTTGCGTACCGTGAGGTCTGGAAATTTGTTTGGGCCCCGAGGCGGGGCGATCCGTCATTTTAGTTTTCCATGAATGCATCCAAGCAGCCATGGAGAACCAGCCCGCGGAGAGACCAGGATAATGTCCTCGAGGCTTTGATGGAACAACTGATCGAAAACGGCGGCGAGGAGATGGCCTCGTTCTTTGCCGACCTCCTCAATCTCGCCATGCGGCGCGAGCGATTCTTGCGCGCCGGCCAGCGCTCGGCCGAACGACGGTTCACCGCCAACGGCGCCAAGCCCAAGAAGATAGATCCCGCCACCGGCGAGGTTCGCACGGGCACCTCGACGCTGGACCCGCTACGCCATCCGGAGGCCTGCGGAGGCGAACCGAGAACGCCCCATCTCCCCTCTATCACGCCGGCATGGCGCGGGCCTCGAACAGTCAAGGATACGCCCATTGGGCGGCGCTATCACGCCGTCCTTGAGCGCTCTTGCCCGCCGTTCGGGAGCGGGAAGAGAGAATGCGTGTTCCAGGTTTAACCGGAGGATGGGCGACAGCGAAATAGGTGATGAATGCCTCTTGACTCACTGTACGCTCATAAAAGGGTATTCCGACGCCCGCCGATCGACGCCAGGCACCGAACCCGCCCGCGTCCGGCAGGCGTCCGCCAACCCTTCACGAACCTTGCCATCGGGTGAGATCTCGATTTACCTCGGCCGTCAGCGGTAAAGCGGTCGAAATCGGCTCGAATTTCCGCTTATATGGGCCGCCAAATGAACACTCTCGCCGGAAAGCCCATGAGACGTTGTCCCCGCCAACATTACTGCCTGATGGTTATGGCGTTCTTGGCACTCGTGTTCGCGGAACCGTCGCTCGCGCCGGCCGAGATCGTCGAGGTGTTGTTGCGCAACGCCCATTACAGGCCAGAGGAGATCCCGGTCGTGCCTGGAGACACCGTGGTCTTCCGCAACACGGATAATTATGAGCACAGCATCAAGCTTCTCCTCTACCCGGAACTCCTCAATCGGATCAAAATCCTGGGCGGCGGGTCCTATTCGTTCACGATCCCTGAATCGATGGCGTCGGGTCGTTTTCTCCTGGGCTGTGACGAACACCCCGCCATGTACGGCAACCTGATCGTGAGCGCACCCTAGTGCGCCGGCGCATTCACTTCGTTCACGCCCCCGTGCACCAGGCCTTTGTCGATGCATCAACTTTCCAAACTTTGGCTGTCGCCTCCGTTTAGGTCGATGCACTAGCCAACTGGACCACGAGTTTGGTTGAACGCAACAAGTCAATCCAAAATCCCATCCAAAGCGATAGATCGCCCACGCGGTTCTGGGTAACGCCCCATATTAGGCCAGGGCGTGGGCCGAATTAGGCGGGAGGAACGAGCGGTAGTTAGCCGACGAAATTCCCGAGGGGCTTGTACGCCACTTCAATTGGCGATCGGAGACGCTCCAGGCATTCGCTGCCGATGACCGCGGCCAAGGGTACGCCACGATTCTTGTATCTATGTGTCGTGATTGAGGGTATGGTCAATTAAGTTCATATACAGGTGACCCCGACCTGGCATTCTGAAGCCGGCTCGATAGGCCGGCTTTCCGATTCGAGGAAAATTGCATGTCTAGCACGATGCCCAGGCGTCTTGATGCGCGGGCGAATACGCGGACCCTTCCGGCCACAACGAAGAATGCCGGAACTCGCGAAAATAAGGTTTGTACAACTGACTCACGACAATTCGCCAGCCCGCGATCCCATCCGCACACCGCGTCGCCGTCCAGCGATTCGTCCCTGGTGCCAGCATCGCACAAGATTAAAGTGCGCAAGTGCCTAAATTGCGGAGAGTCGTTCGAAAGCGCTTGGTACGGCAACCGCCTATGCCGCAGATGCGGCAGCAGGCATTTTCCGGGAGCGTTCACCACCTAGCCCAAAGAATTTAAATGCAACCTGGCGGTTGCATGGACTCCCGACCCAGTCAAATCGGAAATTTGGTGCTGATCAACATCGATCGGGTGAAACGCGCCATGTCGGATCGGGTACCAACCCCTAGCAGCCAACGCTAATTGGCGGGACAAGGGGATAAGTGACATTCGTCAAACCATGCTCCCGCTCCAAGGCATGAACGCTGTCAGCTCTGTTCGAAAATGCGCTTCTGCGCATATTTTGCGTCTGATCCGGCCCTCTCCCCCTCCCGGCCACCCACGAGAGGTTGCTGATATGGGTGGCCGGGAGGGACTCCCCACCATTGAGCAAGGGCGAAATGAGAGGTGGTCACGCTGCCGGAGTGAGGCGGCGTTGGGTTTTTTTTTGAGCATGGGATGGATCGAAGAGGGTTTGATTTCTGAGCATGGCGCAGGCGACGGCAAGCAGTCTATCGGCGACGGTTCTCAGCGCTCTGGCGTGGCCGTGTCCCCGGGCCCTAAGGGCGGCATAGCGTTGGCGGCTGATGGGATCGTGTTGGATGGCGACGCGGGCCCAGTGGTAAAGGGCGGTTCGCAGCCGAACGTGGCAGGCCTGACGCATGATGACGAGACAGCGTTTGCCGCTCCGGCGGGTAACGGGGGCGGCGCCGGACAAGGTGCGCAGGGCCTGGTAATTTCTTTCCCGCAGGGGCGTCGAGGCTTCTGCGAGCAGCGTGGCGAGGACGGTCCTCCCGATTCCGGGCATGGAAAGCAGGATGTCCACGTCGCGCTGCTCGGATTTCTGCCCCGAGGCGCTGTCCTGTTGATCGGCGATGTGTCGGCAGAGGCCGTCGATGCGGCTTCGGGCCTGCTTGACCTGGCGGTTGACCAGGCGCAAACGCTCGGCCAGGGAACCGATATGAGCGCAAGCGGCGGCGATAGTTCCCGGCGCGACGGTGAGCGGCTTTTGGCGCAAGAGGCGCAACACTTCAGGCGCGTCGATTTTGCGGATGCGGTGGGTTTTCAGCAGCTTGGCAACGGTATTGGTTCGGATGCGCCGCGCCTTCTCGGGAGTGGGCGCCTTCTTCCACAGGGCGAGAAACCACTCGCTGGCGACATCGTCGCTGACCTCCAAGGCCTGGGGATAATAGCGTCTCAACTGTTCGCGCAGGTGGTTGGCGAGGCGCACGCGCTCCTGGCCGAGGTCCTCGGCCCAGGCGCGAATATTCGCGCAGTTCGATGATGGCGGGAGCATCGGCCTTCAAGCGACGAAAGCAATGGCCGTCGGTGCGCAAGGAATCGCCGAGGACATGGGCGTCGCGGCGGTCGTCCTTGGCGCCGGCGACGGTGAAACGATCGCGAAAGCGGTCGAGCTGCTTGGGGTTGATACTGTGAATGGCGAAACCCCGCTCCAGCAAGGTATCGACGACCGCCCCATGCGGGACCTCGATGGAGACGGCAATCCTCTCCGGCACACTGCCACTCTTTTTCGTCAGCCACGCGCACAACTCGGCCAGCCCTTCCCCGCTGTGGGCGAACGACCTTTCAACGACGATGACGCCGTTACCATCAAGAAGGCAAACCTGGTGCCTCTCGGTCGCCCAGTCAATGCCAGCAAACCAATCAAAGTTCATCGCCTTTCTCCTCTCTTGCCTCGGACCGCCGCGACGCCGAACATTCCCTGTACTGGCGCTCGCAGGCGCAACTCCCCACCGGCTGTCCGCCGCGGCCGTCCCTCCGGGGCACGCGTCCCCCCCAGGTGCTCGAAACACAGGGAGCAATGGGTCGCTCCCAGAAGGCTCGTCCGATCCGAAAAAATGACCCGATCAGATCTTCAGCTGACCGCATTTTGTGGATAACGCTCCGCGTTACCCACAAAACAACAACCACATCAACTTTCTATGTTCGAGTGGTCAACTTAAATGGTACAGGGAGAGGGCCGGTGCCGCGAGTTTTCGAACAGACTGTGAGAGTGACAACATCTCTTCGTCACGAGGCAGGTTTTCGAGGCGCCAATGGGCCCATCCTTGCCGCGGTGCCGAACGCGGTTCTCGTTGATGAAATTCGTGCCCGAGTGTTGCCATGAAGGCAGGATTTTCATGCCATACGGAAGTCGGTTCAACGGGCCGGCTCGTTTTTCGCTATATCCAAGTCTTGCGCAGGCGTGC
The DNA here is from genome assembly GCA_965218865.1 of Alphaproteobacteria bacterium. Lineage (GTDB taxonomy): Bacteria > Pseudomonadota > Alphaproteobacteria > JAAXGF01 > JAAXGF01 > CBDCME01. Next base: position 104,078 of record CBDCME010000032.1, on the reverse strand, counting down.
GAGTATAGCCACCGGCGCGTCTCCCCCAGTTCTTTCAGTCCAGGGGAGTTTGAAAACGGGACCCCTCGACCTTGAGACCGAAAACGGGACCACTTATTTTCCTCGTGATGGCTATCGCCATTTTTCTACTGCCCGTGGCCAAAGCTACGCGTGCCCAGCCCTATCCATGGGACAAGGATCCCCAGCTCGCGGAGATCGTCCAAGCCTGGATGAGAGAGGTCGAGGCCGTGGTCCTAGCCCGTTCCGATCCCATACGGCGAACCATCATTTGCCGCGTTCCCGATTCGGATATCATCATCACCGCGATGGTCCGATCGAGCAAGGTTTCTCGGGTGAATATCATCCGCGCGGCCGCCAGGCTCGAAAGCATGGGGCTGGTCAAAATCAGCAACAACAGCTCTGGCCAATGGATCATCAAGCCCGCATCGGAGGAAACGCGCGAGAAGATGAAGCGTTGGGCCAAAGATTGGTGCACCAACGATGAGAACTGCGGTGTTCAGCGGTGACGGGATCCTGGTTCCCATCCCCAGGGCATCGCCCCATGGCGCCATGGCCATTTCAACGGCGGCGCCAACGATCCATGGCAATTGTAGACGACTTAGCGAAAATGAGGCAGTTCCCCAGCGCTGCCGCCGAGCAGTGAGGAATGCCCGCTGTGGGTCGCGGGAGGGGGAAACTCGTACCGCCGTTCCTAGCCAAGAATGGAACATTGGGCACGAGTTCCTCTGGGGCGCCCGTATCGAACCCTGGGCACGCCACGTCGACAGCCTTGAGATGAACGGCGGAAGCTGTCGCCTCGAGCGGTGCTGCCTGGGTCAACTCAGCCAGGCTCGAAGACTTTTGAGCGCGTGGCCCTTTTCCCCACCGAACTTGACACCATTTCAAAGATAACAGGGGAGAGGAGAAGGGAGTTGCCGACGCACAAGCTGCTGTGGGTTTTTATCGCCACTTTTCTCGCGCTCCCTGGCACCGATGGCAAAACAAAAGAGCCGACGGCTGACGGTGACGGCGAGAAAATCAACGTTAGTGGGGAACGTCCCTTCGACGGGGTGAACATCTTCGGTGACTTCGGCAAGTCGCTTCGATCTGGGAAAACAGAGGAGGTAAAATTATGGTGGGAGCTCATGATACGCGGTCAAGTCGGTAAAGACCGCTTCCTTATTCTTTGCGCGCTGAAAAATGGAAACTGGAATACATTGGGCGATGTACGGGATTTCGTTGAATTCCAGTTGCGTGCAACTTATCACGCGACCAAGTTGCGTGACTTGCTCGGCCTTATGTCAGTCAATCCATATCCCTCGCAACCGAACCATTATACCACGAAGGTGCCATTTGGAGAGGGTTGGCTGGAGAAAAACCCTGAAGCCGATCCCGGAGGAATTTCCTCACAGTGGCGAATAGCGCCGAGCGTATTGCCGCTTCTGTACTTCTTGCTGATGAGCTGCCCCGAGGAGAACCGGTGCGAGTGACACGTTGGACGGCACTCTTTTTCCGGATATCTCCCCAAACCGGCGGAAACGTGGGTTCGATCCCCCCTGGGAACTCCAATGAAAACAATGACTTAACGATTTGGCGATTCGAATTTAGGTAACATTTAGGGAATATACGGGGTCAAACGGCCACGTTCATGAGTGGATAGTCGTCCGTGAAGAACCCTGATTTCAAGCTGAAGCGGCGATTGGGTTTGCGGTGGGGTGCGAGATGTCGCTGAGGAGCGCGGCCAGGATTTGGACAAACAAACGCCTCAGCCATTTGAGGACAAGGCGGTAGTTGTAGCCGGCGCCGGCGAGGATGGCGTTGATCTTGTCGCCGTCGCGGCCTTTGAGGAAGTTGCGCCCCAGCCTGCCATCGCTCTTGAGATGTCCGATCACGGCCTCGACGGCGGAGCGCCGCCTGAGCTCCTTCTTGATCGTCGGCGTGATGCCGCGTTTCTGGCCTGATCTAAAGACGCGGTGTTTGTTGGGGTAATCGTGGCCCTGGTATCCCTTGTCGACATAGATGCGCTCGGCCGATATCCCCGTCCAGCGTTCCATCTCTTCGATCACCTGCCTCAAGGTGTGGCCATCATAGGGATTGCCGTGGAAGGCCTTGACGTGGGCGACGAACTGGCCGCCGGGGGGGCGGGAATTGGTCGCCGCCACGGAGACCTTGCAGCCGAACTCGTACGGCTTGTGCGCCTTCCCTTTGCCGATGCATTCGACCTCGGGCGCGTGGAGCGAATAGACCTTGGGCAAGGGGTCGCGCCGCTTCTGGGTCGACACCCGCTCGGCCAGCCACAAGGGGCGGCGGAAGGTATCCCGTAGGCTCTCCTCCTGGGCCGTCTTGCGGCGGATGTCGCGGACGGTGCGCCCGAGATAGGTCTTGAGCTTGCGCAGGGCCTTGTTGGCCCGCTTGTGCTGTTTGGCATGGCGGTAGCGGCCTTGCATGATCAACGCCCTCTTGCCCAGGCGGGTATAGGACTGACGCAGGGCAATGCCGTGCTCCCGTGCCAGTCGCACCAGCCGCTCGCGGGCTCGTTGCATCAGTTTGGCGTCGGTCGGAAAGGCAATCGCCTTCTCTTGTACGGTGGTGTCCACCGTCACCCGCTCGAGGTCCTTCTCCCGCAGCGCCCCCACCCGGTGGGCCACGGCCAGGCTCTCCTGGAATACCTTCTCCAAACCTTCCGGCCCGATCCGGTCCCGCCACCGGGTCATCGACGAGCGCTCCATGGGCAGCTCATGCTGAAAGTACTCTTCGCCGCAGAAGCACTGGAAGTATGGGTCGTAGACCCAGCGCTCGCAGACCTCCTCATCCGAGAGATCGAACATATGCTTGAGGATGTGCAGCCCAACCATCAACCGCGTCGGGACCCCCGGCCGACCCTCCTCCGAATACAAGGCTTCATAGGTCTCGTCGAAGAAAGTCCACGCGATCCGGCCCCCCAACACCACCAACTCGTGGCGCAGGTTGATGATGTTTTCGAACCGCGAGCGGAACAGGTCCTCTATTCCCGATGACACCTTGCGCGATGGCTTCATCACAGTTCTCCAATCCCAATCGACGGGAGCAGAGAATCACGTTCCGCAACGGAAGGGAATCCCCAAAATCAATTATTTCAAATCACAAGCTTTTCAGGCCCAAAACCCGTTTTCTTGCAAATCCGATTACTTCGCCAAACCGAAAGAACTACCAACATCAGCCGCTTACGCGTTCTTCACGGGCGACTGGATATTCGTGGACGATTTGCGGTCGCCATCCTGTTCCCGCGCTCGGTATCTGCCGGCCCCCGCTGTCGCCCTGTCGGTAGTCCCCAAGGGTAGTTCGGCACACCCCTCCCCGGAGGTTGGGCGCGCATAGGTTCCCTGCCCAGATTCCACGGTCCAAAAGGGACCCTCCGAAATTTCCGGGCCTTAAAAGCGCGCCGATTGAGACTGGGCCAGACGACGAGTTAGCAGACGAATAGGTCAGTATTACTGACATTCTGCAAGAGACGGTCCGCGCCGTCGTCCAGGCTTACGCGGACGGGCAAGCAAGAAAGTCCCTTCGAAATTTCCCGGAAATAAAAAAGGGGCCGGTCCACTCGACGGCCTATTCGCCAGATTCCCAGGGACAAAAAGGCGTCACGGGTGGCGGCGCGGTAACGGGACGCGCGACTCCGGCTCGGACAATACCATGACTCCGTTGTGGATAAGAGAGATGTTGTCCCATTGATATCCAACGACGTCGGCCAGCCTGTCGCCTACTTCAAGACCAGTTCCTTCAAATAACCAGGGAACAACCGAATTTACATAATACGTGTAGCGCGTGGACGGGTCCGATGGAAAATTATTTTCGAATCCGACCCCCATGAGCATGGTTTCCGGGAACCCGATCTGTCCCCTGAATAAGCCTGTCGCGTGACCTGAACCTTCCTCGGCGTAAATTACAGGATCGTACAGGCGACCCAACTCGCGTGTTTCGTCGGCCAGGCTGTTCTTAAAACATATGAGTTGTCGTCCTCTGTTAGGCCAGGATTGCGGACCATGAATATCGCCATATCGGACCCGGAAATAGGCCGAATTCGCGCCCAAGAACAATGTGTTCTTCCCCAATGCGAATATCCTATCATAGTGACTTTCAAATTCTTCCTGGGACCAATATTCATCATGACCCAAGGAAATGAGGATTTTGTACTCGTCCGCGATCTTTGGCTCGCGGTAAAAGTCAAAATTCGTCGCGTAATCCACGGTGAAATCGAGTTGGTTGGCGAGCTCTTCAAGCCATAAGACATAATAATATTCCCATCGGTAAAACTGGGACACTGTTGGCCGGTCGAAAGAAACCGTGTCCGCGTGTGGAACACCCCTCAAGATGGTCGAATAAAGGCTTCCGCCACCCCATTTATTATAGGCTTGGTAGGTGTTGGTGCTTAGCTTGACGAGAATGTCACCCTTGCGAAGCGGATTGGTGACGACGATAAAAGCGATGTCGTCGTACCGTCGACCCGACTGTTCGACAAAATTGAACGCGTAATAACCTGATTTCCAGTCGACAGTGGGAATATCAATATCGTGGGACTTCCACGGCATGCCAACAATGAAACTTGAAGCGGTGACAGGCTGATTTCGTACGCTTTCCAATTCGGATTCTTGGCACGCGAAAACTTGCGAGTTCTGTTTGAGGGGAAAGCCATCTCCGGCACTGGGCGAGAGGGACTGGCACAAGGCGTATTTTTTGTCAGTGAGGCCGGAGCAAAGGTATTCAGCGCCGGTACGATTAGGTGGGCGTGGGGACTCGGGAAACCCGGATTTGTGGAAAAACCCTTTACGAAGCTGAATAAGAACCTGATTGTCGAGTTTTTGAAATAGAGTTGATCCCATTCCCAGTTATCGCGGTTGGCTTGATCATTTATAAGGAGCCGAAAGGTCCGAAATGGGTCATAAGCAGATCTTTCCGTCGGCATGCTCCCGCGTACCTTCTTCACCAATCCTCGTCCATCCCGTCACGGTATGATCCGCGCTCCTTCGGATATGTCTCCTTCTCTTCTCGGTCCGCGCAACGTTCGGGCCGGAGCTATTTTGCGAAGCCCCGCTCCAAGCCGTATACTCCCCCATCAACAAAAGGATGCATGGGGAAGTAGGCAATGAGAAATCCGCCGCTACGAGCCAACGCCGTTGACGCGCATGTAGGCAGCCGTGTCCGCACACGGCGAACGTTGCTGGGGTTGAGCCAGTCACAAATAGGAAATGCTTTGGGTCTCAGCTTCCAACAATTGCAGAAATACGAGCGAGGCTCCAACCGCATCAGTGCGAGCAAGCTTTACCAGTTATCCGTGGCACTCGACGTGCCGGTTCCGTATTTCTTCGAGGATATGCCAGAGGAGCTTGAGAAAGTCCAACAACCAACACAACGCGAGTCGCGAGAAGAAGGAAAACTCGATATCATCCACAGACGTGAGACGCTGGAGCTGGTGCGTGCGTATTACCAGATTGATGACGCAGACCTTCGCCAGCGGATACGCGAGACAGTCAGGGCGTTGGCAGGGGAGCAAGGGCGAAGGATGGCGTAGTCCGGTCGGACGGCAGGCAATGGGCGTCTTATACCAACCGCCCCAGAGTTTGACTCGCGCAAAGGTTTACACGCTAGGTTTTGTGTGATTCAAGGTTGTTGGCAACAAGGGAGTGTGTTCAATGCCAACGATTCCTTTGCGAAACGACTTTGATGCTGAAAGAGTCCGTGTTCTTGCGGCACGGAGCGATGATGGGAACCAGGCGCGACGGCTTTTGTCGATGGCGGCCATCTACGATGGGATGGATCGAGCGTGCGCGGCGGGTATTGGCGGCATGGATCGGCAGACGTTGCGGGACTGGGTTCACCGGTTCAACGCGGGAGGTCCGGCCGGTCTGATCGACCGCAAGCCGAACGGGGCGTTGCGTCGGTTGACGCCGTCGCAAATGGCGGCGCTTTCGCGGGCTATCGAGGCCGGTCCCGATCCCGAACGGGATGGGGTCGTGCGCTGGCGCTGCATCGATCTCAAGCAACTGATCCGAACGCGCTTCGGCGTGGACTATCACGAGCGGAGCGTCGGCAAGCTGCTGGCCGCGCTCGGGTTCTCGCATATTTCCGCGCGCCCGCGCCACGTCGGCCAGGATGCGCGGGCACAGGAGGAATTTAAAAAAAAGTTTTCCCGAACACTTGGCGAAAATCGTAGCGGCACAGCCACCGGACACGCCCATCGAGGTTTGGTTTCAAGATGAAATGCGCGTCGGCCAGAAGAACAGCCTGGTGCGCCAGTGGGCCCCAAAGGGATCGCGCCCGCGCCAGGTCAAGGACCTACGGACCTCTTCGGCGTATCTCTTCGGCGCCATCTGCCCCGAGCGCGGTGAGGGCGCGGCGCTGGTCATGCCGCGCGCCAATACTGAAGCCATGGACCTGCATCTCGAGGAAATCAGCCGGGCCGTTGCCCCAAACGCCCATGCCGTCGTGCTGCTCGACCAAGCCGCATGGCACACCACTGCCAAACTCGGCATCCCGGAGAACATCTCCCTCGTGCCTTTGCCACCCAAGTCCCCGGAGCTCAATCCCGCCGAAAATGTCTGGCAATACCTCCGCCAGAACTGGCTCTCCAATCGTGTCTTCGACTCCTATGAAGCCATCGTCGAGGCCTCTTGCCAAGCCTGGAACAACCTGACCGACCAACCTTGGAAGATCATGTCCATCGGCCTCAGAGCGTGGGCTCGCACAAGTCAATGTTAAGGGCGGTTGGTATTAGGCACACCCCCGCCCCGGTGGTTAGCGTAAACGGCACTCGCGCGCGTACATCTCGGACTCAAGGGTATTCGCAGCCCCAACGACGGCAAATTCCTGGCTACAGGCCCTTTGACGACTTGCCGGTGGACAAGATCGCGGATTTGACCGCCACCCACCCGAAAACGGTGTGGCGGATATACCGGAAGTTCGACCCGGACTACCTGTGCGAAGAGGCCAAAATTCTGGGGAAAATCCCTCGTTTCCGGCAAGTTTGCCAGAAACCCCCCTCTGTGGATAACTCGGACGATGTTAAATCTCCCTAGAAATCAAGCCATTAAGGTGGTGGGCGCTACTGGGATTGAACCAGTGACCCCTACGATGTCAACGTAGTGCTCTCCCGCTGAGCTAAGCGCCCGCCCTTGTCGCGCGCCGGTGGCGACGAACGCCGCGGCGCGGAGGGATCATTAAATCGGATTCTAGCTGAGTTGCAAGGGCGCGGCGCCGGGTGGCGTCGGGGTCAGGGTTCGACGCAGTCCGTCGCCGGGATTGGGATCGAGGCGGCAACGAGGCGGCGCGCGGTGTCGTTCTCGTTCGCCTGGCGGCGGGCTTGGGCCGCGGCGCGTTCGGCTTGAACGGCCCGGGATTGCGCGGTCCGCCAATTGAGGAGGGCCTGATCCGCGCGGGCGGCCAGCCGGCCCGCCTCCGCGTCGGCCATGCTGGCTTGCATTCGGGCCATCCGGGCCTGGGACTCCTTGCGCCGTTCATCCGAGTTCCGTCTTTCGCGGCCCGCGTCCAGGGCGAGGAAACGCTGTTTGTCGCGGGCGAGACGGGCCTTGTCCGCCGCGCGGCGGGCGCTGGCCTGGGCCGATTGGTGGCGTTGCCGGGCCATATTCTCGTTATCCCGAGCCCGCCTCAGAGCCTCTTCCGTGCCCGTCAAACGGTGATCGGCGCGGACTTCCCGCTTCCGCGAGGCCACGAGGTCATCGCTGGTCGCGGAATCCCCGCCGGCGCAACTTTCGCTCTCGGTTTCGGCCGCCGGGGTGTCCGGGTTCGCCTCGGCCATGGCGCCGCCCCAGCTCCAGCCCCAAAGAAGGAGCGCCGCGGCAACGCTTCCGTGAATTCTTCCCATTCCACCAATATAGTTATCGCGGACGCCGACTTCTGTGCCCGCCGACACAATACGGGGGGATGACAAGGGCGACGCCGATCGGTTTTCGAGATCCCGGTCCCCGGAGCCGACGCTCTCGGCGCAGATCGGGAATATTTCCGCGTCGGAATCGTTTAGACACCGAGAAGACGGATTTACCCGGCGCGGCACCCACCAAAATTTGGATACGTGCCAAGGTCCCGAATCCCGTCCAGCCTGTTCGAAAACTCGCGGCACCGGCCCTCTCCCCCTCCCGGCCACCCACGAGAGGTTGCTGATATGGGTGGCCGGGAGGGGGAGAGGGCCGGAACAGACGCAAAAATGCGCGGACGCGCATTTTGGAACAGAGTCTGAGTTTAGGAACAAGGTGATCGCGGAATGCGAGGCAATAAATTGCGCCACATCTCGGTCCTCGGGGATGGTCCCGAGGCGCGGTCCGATCCGATGGTATAAGAGGGCCATGGCGGATCTCGTCGATCAACTTCGCGAGCGCTGGATGCGGGAACGCTTCGAACGGCGGACGAAGGGGCTGCTGCCCGGCCTTTACCGCACCGCGCGCCGCCTCGTCGCCCAGCCCGCCGACGCCGAGGACCTGGTCCAGGATACCTACCTCAAGGCCTTCATGGCCTACGAACGCGCCGATATCCGCGGCGAAGCGGATTGCCGCGCCTGGCTCGCACGGATCATGACCAACACATTCTACGACCATTGCCGGCGCCGCAAACGCACCCCCGAGAGCGACGTCGTTTCCCTCGCCGCCGCCCGCGCCGACGAGCCGGCCGCCTGGGCGGAGGCGCGACAATTCGCCGCCGCGGCTCAATCCGCGATCGCCGAGTTGCCGCCCGAGGTCCGGCTGGTCGTGGTGCTCTTTTTCAGCCAGGAAATGACCTACAAGGAAATCGCCATGGCCGTGGATTGTCCCCTCGGCACGGTGATGTCGCGGCTCTACCGGGGCCGTCGTCTTCTGCGCCAGAGTTTGAAGGATCACGCGCCTGAAAATCACCAGCCACCGAGTGCCGAGGTCCGCCGCCGGGCCGGGCCGGGGAAGATCGAGGTGGTGCTATGAACTGCGCCGACTTCCGTGACCGCATTCATGCCTTTGTCGACGGTGCCCTGGCCCCGGAAACGCAAGCGGCGTGTCAATGTCACCTCGCCAATTGCGTTCCTTGCCGCGAACAGGTCGCGGCCGTCTGCGATCTCGAAAACGATCTCCGCGCGACGATCGCCGCCGAACCCGTACCGGCTGGTCTATGGCAACGTATCTGGCGCCGCATCGATGCCGGCGCTGCCACTCCCCCGCGGAAACGCCGATTCTCCATGGCGGCATGGGCCGCGGCGGCGGCCGTGCTCTTGGCCGCGTTCCTCGTACAAGGTCTCCCGGGATCCTCCGATGCGAGTGTCGCCGAAATCCCGATCAGTGAGCTGCGCACCTTCGTCGACAGCCGCCGCGAGCTGGATGTGGCGACCACCGATGCGGAGAAACTCCGCCTCTGGTTCACCGACAAGGTCGACTTCGCGCCGCCGCGGCCGCCGGCCGTGGATCACCTCGTGGGTGGCCGCCTGTGTTATTTCCTCGGCCGCCGAGTCGCTTCGTATATGTACCGCGAGGACGGGCGTTACGTGTCGCTATACATCTTCTCCGGCTCCGACCTCGAGATTCCCCCCGGGCGGGCCCGGACGCTGGCCGGAAACGTCGCCGCCGATCTGTACGAAGACGACGGGTTTTCCCACCTCGTTTGGACCCCGGGCCCGATCGTCTACTCCCTCGTCGCCGAGCTACCGGCCCCGCGATTGCTTGACGTCGCTCGCGGGATGAGCGCCGAATTCCAAACGCGCGGCGGCGGCCCCAAATCCCCTCCGAGCGACGGTATCTGAGCCCGGAGCAACCGTCGTCGCTCAACCGAGGTGTTCGGCCACAAAAGCAAGGCTCCGGGAGCGGGCCGTCGCGGCGCACTGGGGGTCGAAATCCTCGCGCTGGTCGCAGTTGAAACCATGATCGGCCGTGTAGCTGAAGATTTTGGCCTCCGGCTGGGCGGCTCGGATCGCGGCCACGTCGGGACCCGGGATGAAGCGGTCGCTGTCGCCGAAATGCATCATCACCGGACAACCGGGCCGCTCATCCTTGAAGGCGATGATCTGGCCGCCGTAATAGCACACCGCGCAAGCGACCCCAAGGCGCGTCGCTGCGAGCCAGGCGAGGGAACCGCCCCAGCAATATCCCACGACCCCCACCTTGCCCGCCGCCGCCAACGAGGCCACAGCGGCATCGACGTCCCGCAGGGGCGCGTCCCAGCCGATCTCCAGGCGCAAGGCGCGGCCACTGGCGAGACCGGCATCGTCGTAATCCAGGGCCACGTTCCTCCGGGCCCGATCGAACAGCGCCGGGGCGACGACCGCGAATCCCTCTTTCGCGAAGCCATCACATACCGCTTCGATGTGGGCGTTAACTCCGAACACTTCCTGTATGACCACCAGTCCGGCCCGCGAGTCGCCCTCGGGCCGGCTCCGGTAGGCCTCGAATCGGTGACCGTCGGCGGCCGTCAACGAATTCCTTTCGCGCACCTTGTCTGTGCTCCTAATCACCCCCGTTCCTTGCTCCCATCATGAGCGAGACTCCGCGCCCGACCGCGGTGCCATCAAGGAGGGAGGTCCATCCTGGATCCGAGTTCTTTCCAGCATTTTTCGCTCATGCAAATCCAGTAGTTGCGGTCGACCTTGTCGGTAAGCGCCAAGCGTACGGCATCAAAGGGGTGGAGGCGGTCACCGCAGATGACGCAGTGGTCGGGGGCCGCTGCCTCGGGGAAGCTCATATCACCCATGATGGTAGGCGCGGCGGGGCCCGGAGTCGATCCTCCCGGCGCCTATTCGTTCGACCGCTTTACCTCATACCAACCGCCCTAGAGTTTGACTCGCGCAAAGGTTTACACGCTAGGTTTTGTGTGATTCAAGGTTGTTGGCAACAAGGGAGTGTGTTCAATGCCAACGATTCCTTTGCGAAACGACTTTGATGCTGAAAGAGTCCGTGTTCTTGCGGCACGGAGCGATGATGGGAACCAGGCGCGACGGCTTTTGTCGATGGCGGCCATCTACGATGGGATGGATCGAGCGTGCGCGGCGGGTATTGGCGGCATGGATCGGCAGACGTTGCGGGACTGGGTTCACCGGTTCAACGCGGGAGGTCCGGCCGGTCTGATCGACCGCAAGCCGAACGGGGCGTTGCGTCGGTTGACGCCGTCGCAAATGGCGGCGCTTTCGCGGGCTATCGAGGCCGGTCCCGATCCCGAACGGGATGGGGTCGTGCGCTGGCGCTGCATCGATCTCAAGCAACTGATCCGAACGCGCTTCGGCGTGGACTATCACGAGCGGAGCGTCGGCAAGCTGCTGGCCGCGCTCGGGTTCTCGCATATTTCCGCGCGCCCGCGCCACGTCGGCCAGGATGCGCGGGCACAGGAGGAATTTAAAAAAAGTTTTCCCGAACACTTGGCGAAAATCGTAGCGGCACAGCCACCGGACACGCCCATCGAGGTTTGGTTTCAAGATGAAATGCGCGTCGGCCAGAAGAACAGCCTGGTGCGCCAGTGGGCCCCAAAGGGATCGCGCCCGCGCCAGGTCAAGGACCTACGGACCTCTTCGGCGTATCTCTTCGGCGCCATCTGCCCCGAGCGCGGTGAGGGCGCGGCGCTGGTCATGCCGCGCGCCAATACTGAAGCCATGGACCTGCATCTCGAGGAAATCAGCCGGGCCGTTGCCCCAAACGCCCATGCCGTCGTGCTGCTCGACCAAGCCGCATGGCACACCACTGCCAAACTCGGCATCCCGGAGAACATCTCCCTCGTGCCTTTGCCACCCAAGTCCCCGGAGCTCAATCCCGCCGAAAATGTCTGGCAATACCTCCGCCAGAACTGGCTCTCCAATCGTGTCTTCGACTCCTATGAAGCCATCGTCGAGGCCTCTTGCCAAGCCTGGAACAACCTGACCGACCAACCTTGGAAGATCATGTCCATCGGCCTCAGAGCGTGGGATCGCACAAGTCAATGTTAAGGGCGGTTGGTATTAGGTCCTCTTCGACGAAATCCATCAGGGTGACGACGATCTCGATCGCCAGCAAAAGGGCCAACAGCACGGCCCAGGCGCCGGTCCAGGCAAACCAGGCGAGGCCGAGAAACAGAATGCCATAAAGAAACTCCCGCGCGGTATGAAGCATCAGCTCCTTGCGCGCGCCGGGTCTCCATCCGGCGGGACCATGGACAAAGACGGGTTGGGAAGAAGCTGTAGGTGGCGGCGCTAATTTTCATGCTCGTTAGTTCGTTAGTGTCCGTATGAACAGTAGTTTCTGAAGATACAGAAAACTCGTCCCAAAAAAAGGGGGGGTCCGTGAGACGCGGTCATTCTTTCTCCCGGCCGACGAACTTGGCGACCCGCCCCCCCATCTTCAGTAGCTTGACCAACACCGATTTCGGCAGGCGACTGACTTGTTCGTACCAGGCGCTCATGGTTTCCACGAATTCCAGCATGTTGGCCATGCGATCCTCAGCAAACTTCGGCGTCTCCTTATCCTTGCGCGACGCGGCGACGCATTGGCGCAATACCGCCAATGTGGGATCGATTTCCCGCGCCTTCCTGCCCTCGACGATGGAAAACAACAACTGCCACATATCGCCATGCGCTTGAAAATGATCACGGCGGTCGCCCATGGCATGGGTACGGGAAACGATGTTCCAGGAGATGAGCTCCTTGAGGCTCGTGCTGACGTTGGACCGCGCCATCTCCAGGGTCTCGGCGATGTTGTCCGCCGGCATGGGCTGTTCCGTCAGGTAAAGCAGGGCATGGACTTGCGAGACGGAGCGGTTGACGCCCCAGCGGGTCCCCATTTCGCCCCAGTGAAGAATGTACCTTTCCATCGTCGGTGATAGTTTCATGTGTCTGTCCTTCCTGTCACGACAGAAATTACCGAAACTAAAATGCGATGTCAAGAGAACTCTCTCGGCGAGCCGGATCGTCACCGCACCGGGGCGTCGCGTAGATCCGAATATCCCGTTAGGGGAGGGCCGCGCCCGACGAGTCGGGTACCGAAGATAGCGCGTGGAACCCGTTCGGGCCCCCGGCCGAGCTGCCGAAAAATGACTAGGGTGAACCTCGTGTCATCCTAATTTTAAACTTACGGTCACTGCTAGCAGAAGTGGCCTGAAACGACGTACCCGAATATTCCGCAGAATACTTCAAGGTTTCTTCTATTGTATTACGCAACGATTTTCTCGCGATTCCACTGGCGGTCAACTTCCCCGTAGCATCAATTTTTCCTGATATTTCACCGCGCCATCCCGAGGCTGCAAAGTGTGCGGTAAATTCTCTGTCGACTATTTTAGTTCTTACTCTTTGTCCCATTATTTCCAGAAACCAGTCGCCGTCAAACGAGTCTATTCCTGGCGTGAGGGCCGCGACCTCGCGCCCGGCGGAGGTCGGTCGCTGGGGATTTAACTCGGTGATTTGGACCGTGATTGCGTCTGAGTTGGCCCACGTTTTCTGGCCGTAAGAGTTTAGGTATAGAACGCCATCTCTTTTAGCCACGAGTTCAAGTTCATTCCTGACGGGGAACGCGACGCCGTCCTCACCGATGCGGCCGATCAGAGTAGAGTGCGAGGCGCCGATTTTCCAAGGGTCGCGGTCACAAAAGGCGCCGACACCCGAACCGCTGGCGTCTGTCTTGCCGCATAATAGGCCCATGCTCCAGGTTCCCGTGGCGCGGAGGTGATAACGCTTGCCGCGTCGCACCCGAACGCCACTGTCCCGCCAATCTTCGTCGGCGCGAACTTGAACGGATTTTATGATGGGACGTATCTTCTTCTCGGCCCGCGACCGTGCGAGCGCCGCGATAGTTCCATGGGGATACGTCTCTATGTAAGCCTGGTAGTCGGCTGGATCGTCACTGTCCTTAATCGTTTCCCAGAAGGCGACCTCGGCCTTCTCAGTCACCGCGTCCTCCCGCTCGGTCTGCTCGGCTGCCGAGCGTTCGGCCTCTAGGGTCGCTGCCTCGGCTTCCTTTCGTGCTAACTGCAGATCGTCGAGCCGGATACGCGCCAGCGAGGCGAATTTCCCCTCCGGGTAGGCTCTCCTCCTGGGCCGTCTTGCGGCGGATGTCGCGGACGGTGCGCCCGAGATAGGTCTTGAGCTTGCGCAGGGCCTTGTTGGCCCGCTTGTGCTGTTTGGCATGGCGGTAGCGGCCTTGCATGATCAACGCCCTCTTGCCCAGGCGGGTATAGGACTGACGCAGGGCAATGCCGTGCTCCCGTGCCAGTCGCACCAGCCGCTCGCGGGCTCGTTGCATCAGTTTGGCGGCGGTCGGAAAGGCAATCGCCTTCTCTTGTACGGTGGTGTCCACCGTCACCCGCTCGAGGTCCTTCTCCCGCAGCGCCCCCACCCGGTGGGCCACGGCCAGGCTCTCCTGGAATACCTTCTCCAAACCTTCCGGCCCGATCCGGTCCCGCCACCGGGTCATCGACGAGCGCTCCATGGGCAGCTCATGCTGAAAGTACTCTTCGCCGCAGAAGCACTGGAAGTATGGGTCGTAGACCCAGCGCTCGCAGACCTCCTCATCCGAGAGATCGAACATATGCTTGAGGATGTGCAGCCCAACCATCAACCGCGTCGGGACCCCCGGCCGACCCTCCTCCGAATACAAGGCTTCATAGGTCTCGTCGAAGAAAGTCCACGCGATCCGGCCCCCCAACACCACCAACTCGTGGCGCAGGTTGATGATGTTTTCGAACCGCGAGCGGAACAGGTCCTCTATTCCCGATGACACCTTGCGCGATGGCTTCATCACAGTTCTCCAATCCCAATCGACGGGAGCAGAGAATCACGTTCCGCAACGGAAGGGAATCCCCAAAATCAATTATTTCAAATCACAAGCTTTTCAGGCCCAAAACCCGTTTTCTTGCAAATCCGATTACTTCGCCAAACCGAAAGAGCTACCAACATTAGCCGCTTACGCGTTCTTCACGGGCGACTAAATACTAGGGCGTCGTCCTGATCACTCGAGGTCGGTAAATCCGACCACCTTTTGGGGGACGCGGATCTCAATGCTCCGCGATCCCGCGAAGGGCGTCCTCGCCCCAGATTTCCTTGATCCTGGCGTCGCGGCCGCAGCCATAGCGGTACCAATTGTAGCGGAGGGGATTCTTATTGTAATAATCCTGATGGTATTCCTCGGCCGGATAGAAGGGACCGGCGTCCTCGACCGCGGTGACGATGGCTTGTGTCAGAGCCGAGGAGAGCGCGAGTTCGCGCTTGGACTCTTCCGCCAGCCGCTT
The DNA here is from genome assembly GCA_965218865.1 of Alphaproteobacteria bacterium. Classification (GTDB taxonomy): domain Bacteria; phylum Pseudomonadota; class Alphaproteobacteria; order JAAXGF01; family JAAXGF01; genus CBDCME01. The sequence goes on along the minus strand of CBDCME010000032.1, from coordinate 88,913 downwards.
CTGTTCCGGCGAGTTCGCGAATATCGCGGTCTTGTAGCTTTCGCCTCGATCGCAGAACTGACTCCCGCCGTCGGTCGGATCGACGCTGTGCCAAAGCACGTCGAGCAGGATCTCGTACGACACCTTGTTCGGATCGAAGAAGATTTGCACGGCCTTGAGGTGTCCGGTGCCGCCGGCCGTAACATCCTCGTAAGTTGGGTCGGCAAAATGGCCACCGGTATAACCGGAGGTCGTGCGCACCACGCCGGTCACGTTGTCGAAATCGGATTCCACGCACCAGAAACAGCCGCCGGCGAACGTCGCCACCTCGAGATCACTCTCGGCGGCGGGGGAATCCGACGTGGTACCCGTGGCCCCGCCGGCGGACAGCAGGAGGACCATGAAGGTGTAGATGAATTTCTTGTCCATAAGGGAAATCTCCTAACCAGCGACGCCAGCCGCGTGGCGGACGAGTTTAGCCACATCCAGTCGGCCGGCAAACAATCCGTTGCTTTCCTGTCGATAACACGTGATATGGCCGGTCAATGTAACAAATGATCTGTCCGGCATTAGAACTCCTCCAGAAAGTGGAGGAGCTGATGCGCCGGACAGAGCAGTTACAGGGGTTGAGATTGATGAAGTTCGATGAGGTTTAAGCGGACGCACCTACAGGGGTCGAGTTGAGCCAGCTGGAGGCAGCCGAGATCCTGGCATGTCCGAGCGCACGTTCCGACGCTGGCGCGATCGCTTTGAGGCCGAGGGCGCGGAGGGTCTTTACGACCGCCGCCTGGGTCGGGTTTCCGCGCGCCGCGCCGGGGTCGACGAAGTGGTGGCACTGTTGGGTCTGTTCGATACCAGGTACCGGCGATTTCACCGCCTGGCACTTCTGGGAGAAGCTGGTTGCAAAGCACGACGTCACGCGCAGTTACAACTGGGTGCGGCTGACGCTCCAGGCGCACGGCCGGATCGCGCCGGCGCCGCGGCGCGGCGTGCACCGCCGCAAGCGGCCGCGCCGGCCGATGGTCGGCATGATGTTGCACCAGGACGGCTCCACGCACCAATGGGTGCCGGGTCAGTACTGGGACCTGATCGTGACCATGGACGATGCCACTTCGGAGATCTATTCCGCCTTCTTCGTCGCCGAGGAGGGCACCATGTCGAGCTTTGTGGCGCTGCTGGAGGTGGGGTCGGCCATGGGGCTGTTCTGCTCGCTTTATGCAGACCGGGCCTCGCACTATTGGCACACGCCGGAGGCCGGCGGCAAGGTCGACAAGGACAATCCAACCCAGGTCGGACGTGCCCTGCAGCAACTCGGTATTGAGCTGATCCCGGCCTATTCGCCGGAGGCCCGGGGCCGCTCGGAGCGCATGTTCGGCACCCTGCAGAAACGCCTGCCGCAGGAACTCGAGCTCGCCGGCATCACCGATATGGCGGCCGCCAACCGGTTCCTGAAAGAGGACTTCCTGCCGGCCCACAATGCCCGCTTCGCCCGGCCGGCCGAGGACACAGCCTCCGCCTTCGTGCCGTTCGCCGGCAACCTGGCGGACATCCTCTGTGTGCCGGAGGACCGTGTGGTCGGCAATGACAACACGGTGCGCTACAAGAACTTGAGCCTGCAGATCCCGGCAGGCCGCCATCGCCACCACTACGTCAAGGCCAAAGTGAGTGTGCACGAATATCCCGACGGCGACCTTGCCGTCTTCCATGGCCCGCGCTGCTGGCCTGCTACAAGAAAGACGGCACGCCGATCGAAAGCAGCGAAAGGCGGGCCGCGTGATCCGCTTCGACACGACCGGCCGGCGCTCTGTGGATAAGTGGACAGCTCGGCTGCGCCGACCTGACCACTTCCCCACAGAGCCAACATCCACAACAGAAGCGGTCAAATCATATGGTACATAAACCGGTCAATTCAGTTTGTTATCGACACAATCCGTTGCTTTCCGATTCTAATTGGTGGGTCGATCACAAATTTCGAGATGATCTCTCGAATATTTGATCTCGCTTGGCGCGGGCCTTCTTGTCCTTGGGGATCGTCGCCCGATCCGAGCCGGGCGAAAAAGCGGCCAACGCGATTACGATCGCGTGTACCCAGCGGGATTGTCCCGCTTTGTGCCTCCCAGAGCACAACGTTCATGGATTTTGTGTACGAATATCTGTTGGTGTGTGCTACAGCAAGTTGTAGGTGACGACTTACGGCAACATCCGAGGCCGGGCGATGCAAGAGAATGATAGAGGGTCTTGTCCAGTTTGCAGGTGGCGACTGAGTCAAAATGCTCGGCCGGAGGATGGTTTAGTCGATACCGATTGTCCACGTTGCGGCCGCTTCTATACCAGCGACTATGTCATCGGTAGCTTCCTTTCCGTCCCGGGAGCCCTAGATCACTGGAGAGAGTCGGAAACGAGCGCCGATATGCTGCGCGCTGCCCTGAGCTTTTCCATACGTCACGCACAGAATGATGAGTATCCAGGAACAATTTTTAGTCGCGGTTGAGGGTTCGGGATGAGTGGGATCGTGCTCGGTGCACGGGGTTCGGGGAGCCCCGAGCTTGCCTCGACGACGTCATGGGGACTGCTCGAAGCCACCGGACGGCGTTTTCGGATTCGACAGGCACACCGGTCCGCCCGCGCCGCTCGGCGGCACGTCCCGGTCCGGGGGAGAGGCGTGCTGTCTCAGGCGATGGGCGCGGTCATGATCGCGTCGAGGGCCTCCTGCGCCCGGGCGGCATAGTGCCGGTTGGCCTCGGGTCAGATAACGGAAGCGTCCGTCGCAGCGCACGATGGCGATGGCCGCGTTGGTCAAGCAGGCGAGATTTCTGGGCAGGTGACGCACGTAGGCCCGGCATCGGTCTTCGTCGTAGGTGAAGTCGCGCACGTAGTGCAGGCGGTTCTCGATACAAGCCAGTGGTTGCGCACCAGTTCGAGCAACTCCTCGGGTCCGGCGCGCTCTGCGCCGAGCGAGGTGAGGCTCCAGGTCACCTCGATGCTGCGCTTGCCGGTCTTGAGGATCTCGCGTTCGCGCTCGATGCGCATGGCCTGGCGTCGCCCGTGGAGGTTGGCGTAGCCGTCCCACTCGGCAGCGGAGAGGTCGACGACGGCGCAGCGTCGGCGCTCGATGCGGCCATGGCCCTTGTCGACGGTTTCGTGCCAGAGCGCATCGCTGAAGTCGATCGCCTTGAGGTCTTCGAAGATCATCTCCTGGTTGTCCTTGACCGCGCTCATCACGTAGTCGGCGCGACGCCCGAGCAGGCAGCGCGCGGTCTCGTGCTGAGCGTGCATCGCGTCCATGGTGACGATCCGGCCTGTGAGGTCGAGGCCGCTGGAGAGTTCGCGCACGGCCGGGATTTCGTTGCTCTTGCGGTCGACCTCGACCTGCCCGAGGACCACGCCGGTGTCGTGCTCGACCGCCGCCACCATCATCCTGCGCCCGTCTTCGGTCTGCTTCGAGGCGCCGCGCAGATCCTTTCCGTCCATGGCGACCGGCGCGTGCGCGCTGCCATGCTGGCCGGTCCACTGGCTAATCGCGTTGTCCAGGGTCTCTGGCGGCAGGGCGGTGAGGGTCTTGTGGAAGGTGGTGATCGCGGGCGGGGTGTAGCGCTGTTTGGAAGGGCTCCAGAACGCACCCACCGCCTCGAGCTGCTCCTGGGAGAGCAGGGCGGCGAACTGGGCGAACGCGTTCACCCCCCGGTATCCGGCAAGCCGGGCGGCGACGGCGATCACCAGAATGGTGTTGAGCCCATAGCGCTTGCCCCGGGCATGGCGGTACTCGGGCACCTCACCCAGACACTCGAACAGGCTGCGCAGCCGGGGCGCGGCCATCGGCTCGCTGTGCTGCTCGGCGTTCCAGTGTGCCGGCATCCCGGTACGGCTCATCGCCTCGGGGGCGCCGTCTGTCAGTCCGAACACGAAGACCTCCTTGGGCTGACCGTGGTGGCGCCAGCGCGCTGCCCCTCCGGGCTCACGGGCAAAGCCCCGCGTCAGCCCCAGAGAGCGCCAGTTTTCGACGCGCGGTAGCAGGTGCCGGCAAATCGCGAGACGTCCACGAACGTCTCCGCCAGAAGAGCCGGATATCCGTGCACCGCCTGGATGTCCTCAGACAGTCTTGCCGCAGGCTCAGCCCCAGCACACGGGAGGCCAGGTTCGGCACTCGGCCAGGCGTCAGAATGACGAAGCGCGAGTTGTTGGCGATCAGATGCAGACGCCGGAACTGCTGCTCGGCCGACCACCCGATCCAGCGATCACGCGCGCCAGCTTGAACGCGCCGGGCTGCCAGCCGATCAGTGGCGAGCCAGGTCTCGCCATGCACCGCGACATGGCGCAGGCCCTTGCCGATGACGCCGTGGAACGCCAGGTAGTGGTGCTGCTCCACCAACCGGTCCCAGCGCCGGTGCTCCTGCGCGCCCCAGGTCGGACGCACCGTGACCGCGCGCAAATCAATGGACGAATCCGAGACCGGCAGCGTCGCCATGACCGGCACACTGCCACACCGAGAATGAAATGGCTCAGTCGCCGCGATCACCTCACCCTGATCACTGGCGGACAAAAAACGAGCCCTGGATGAGTATCCCCCTCGATACGGTTTTGATGATATCAAGCGTATCCTGCGATTGGTGTTTTTGCCCAGCCCCCGCGAGCAAGCAGATAACTTGATACGGTGGTTGGCGAAAAACGCAGGAGGAAGCGGAGTCACAAAACGAATAAATAGGAGCGACCACGGAGCAATCATAAGGTTGGTGTTAAATCCCGAGAGTTTCCGCTTCCTAATCGAAGAAATGATCAAGTCTGGGCTGCTAGTAGGTAGTCGTCCGTGAAGAACCCTGATTTCAAGCTGAAGCGGCGATTGGGTTTGCGGTGGGGTGCGAGATGTCGCTGAGGAGCGCGGCCAGGATTTGGACAAACAAACGCCTCAGCCATTTGAGGACAAGGCGGTAGTTGTAGCCGGCGCCGGCGAGGATGGCGTTGATCTTGTCGCCGTCGCGGCCTTTGAGGAAGTTGCGCCCAGCCTGCCATCGCTCTTGAGATGTCCGATCACGGCCTCGACGGCGGAGCGCCGCCTGAGCTCCTTCTTGATCGTCGGCGTGATGCTGCGTTTCTGGCCTGATCTAAAGACGCGGTGTTTGTTGGGGTAATCGTGGCCCTGGTATCCCTTGTCGACATAGATGCGCTCGGCCGATATCCCCGTCCAGCGTTCCATCTCTTCGATCACCTGCCTCAAGGTGTGGCCATCATAGGGATTGCCGTGGAAGGCCTTGACGTGGGCGACGAACTGGCCGCCGGGGGGGCGGGAATTGGTCGCCGCCACGGAGACCTTGCAGCCGAACTCGTACGGCTTGTGCGCCTTCCCTTTGCCGATGCATTCGACCTCGGGCGCGTGGAGCGAATAGACCTTGGGCAAGGGGTCGCGCCGCTTCTGGGTCGACACCCGCTCGGCCAGCCACAAGGGGCGGCGGAAGGTATCCCGTAGGCTCTCCTCCTGGGCCGTCTTGCGGCGGATGTCGCGGACGGTGCGCCCGAGATAGGTCTTGAGCTTGCGCAGGGCCTTGTTGGCCCGCTTGTGCTGTTTGGCATGGCGGTAGCGGCCTTGCATGATCAACGCCCTCTTGCCCAGGCGGGTATAGGACTGACGCAGGGCAATGCCGTGCTCCCGTGCCAGTCGCACCAGCCGCTCGCGGGCTCGTTGCATCAGTTTGGCGTCGGTCGGAAAGGCAATCGCCTTCTCTTGTACGGTGGTGTCCACCGTCACCCGCTCGAGGTCCTTCTCCCGCAGCGCCCCCACCCGGTGGGCCACGGCCAGGCTCTCCTGGAATACCTTCTCCAAACCTTCCGGCCCGATCCGGTCCCGCCACCGGGTCATCGACGAGCGCTCCATGGGCAGCTCATGCTGAAAGTACTCTTCGCCGCAGAAGCACTGGAAGTATGGGTCGTAGACCCAGCGCTCGCAGACCTCCTCATCCGAGAGATCGAACATATGCTTGAGGATGTGCAGCCCAACCATCAACCGCGTCGGGACCCCCGGCCGACCCTCCTCCAAATACAAGGCTTCATAGGTCTCGTCGAAGAAAGTCCACGCGATCCGGCCCCCCAACACCACCAACTCGTGGCGCAGGTTGATGATGTTTTCGAACCGCGAGCGGAACAGGTCCTCTATTCCCGATGACACCTTGCGCGATGGCTTCATCACAGTTCTCCAATCCCAATCGACGGGAGCAGAGAATCACGTTCCGCAACGGAAGGGAATCCCCAAAATCAATTATTTCAAATCGCAAGCTTTTCAGGCCCAAAACCCGTTTTCTTGCAAATCCGATTACTTCGCCAAACCGAAAGAGCTACCAACATCAGCCGCTTACACGTTCTTCACGGGCGACTATGTAACCCCTTGAAATAATTGGGGCGAGTGACGGGATTTGAACCCGCGACTTCCAGATCCACAATCTGGCGCTCTAACCAACTGAGCTACACCCGCCGCCGAATCTTTTAACTAATCGCCGGCCCGGCGGTCGTCAAGGATGGGGGCCGGGGGAGGGTTGCCAGCGGGCGAGTCGGGCGATGGCCTCGGCCAGCACCTCATCCTTCTTGCAAAAGCAGAAGCGGGCGAAATGGCGGACCTCGGCGTCGCGGTAGAAAGCGCTGACGGGAACGGCCGCGACCCCCGCCTCGGTGGTGATCCGGCGGCAAAAGGTTAAGTCGTCGCCAGTGAAGCCGAGGGGCCGGAAGTCGGCACTCAGGAAATAGGTCCCGGCGCTGTCGAGAACCTCGAAACCGACCCCCTCGAGGCCGGCGCGCAAGGCGTCGCGCTTGCGCTGCATCTCGCCGGCGAGGGCGGCAAAATAATCCGCGTCCTTGCCCAGTCCGTAGGCGACCGCGCGTTGGAGACTGGGGGGCGTCGTGAAGGTGAGGAATTGGTGGGCCCGGGAAACGGTTTTCACCAGGTCCTCCGAGGCGCTGACGTAACCGACCTCCCAACCCGTCAACGAAAACGTCTTGCCGGCGGAGCCGATACGGAGGCAACGGTCGCTCATGTCCGCCAAGGTCATGAGGGGAACGTGCTCGCGGCCGTCGAAAACGAGATGCTAGTAGACCTCGTCGCAGACCACGACAATGTCGTGGCGGCGCATGGTCTCGGCGATCATTTCCAACTCAAAGAGGCTGAAAAGCTTTCCCGAGGGGTTCATCGGGCTGTTGACGACGATCACTCGGGTGCGGTCGCCGATCGCCGCCGCCAACGCCGGCTCCGAAAGGGTCCACTCGGGCGGCTCCAGACGAACCAGGCGGGCCCGCGCCCCGGCAAGTTCGACCAGGGGCAAATAGCTGTCGTAGAGAGGCTCGAACAAGACCGCCTCGTCGCCGGGGTTCAACAGTCCGAGCAGACAACTGGCGATCGCCTCGGTGGCTCCGGAGGTGACCATGACCTGGCGCCGCCAATCGAGATTTAGACCATAAAACCGGCGGTCGTGGTCGGCGACCGCGCGGCGCAGCTCGGGAAGCCCCATCAGGGGCGGGTATTGGTTGGGACCGTCGCGGGTCGCCTCGGCGGCGGCCTGGCGCACGTCCTCGGGACCATCCTCGTCGGGAAAGCCTTGGCCGAGGTTGATCGCGCCGTGTTCGGCGGCGAGCGCCGACATGACGCTGAAAATCGTTGTCCCGTGAGCCGACAAAACGTTGTTGGCCGTGTTCACAGCGTTTCCCCATGGAGGCCCGTCCGCTCCGCCGCCAATCGCGCCGGGGCGACGATCAAAATGACCAAAGCTCCCGATCGGCGCAAGCCCGGGGCAAATCCACGCGACTTCTCGGTTCGAAAGGAGTGAGCGCTTGTCCGCCGTGGCGCGGGATGTTCGAGGGGGAATTCGGGTCGGAAAACATCGTATCGGCAGCTCAAACCAGGCAAAACCGTCTCGGGAGTGACGCAGGGGGTTGGCATGTAACCGGCACTGTGGTTGATTGGGGTTGGTTTATGGGAAAATCGGTAGTACGTCATCGTGCGACGGCGGGCGGGGGGACGATCAAGCCGAAAACGATCGAATCGATCGCCAACACCTCAACGCTTGACGAAACATAAATGGCGTTTCGCCGGTTCGGCGTTCAGGGGACTACTGTATTCGAAGCCTAGGGGTTTGGTCGCCGAACCCGCCGTCGACGCCATTCTCGAGGCCGTCCGCGCGGACGGACACGTTGATGCGTTAGGGATCACTCATTCACGGATAACCAAACCATGTCCGACGTCAAAGCCGTACTAGACAAGATCAAGGAACACGAAGCAAAATTCGTGGACCTTCGTTTCACCGACCCGCGGGGAAAATGGCAGCATCTGGCCATTGTGGCGGATGACATCGTCGAGTCGACATTTCGTGACGGCGTCATGTTCGACGGCTCGTCGATTTCCGGATGGCGGGACATCGACGATTCCGACATGACCCTAATGCCGGACCCGACGACGGCGACCCTCGATCCCTTTGCCGCCCAAGCCTCCGTCGTCCTGATTTGCGACGTCTTGGTGCCGGCCACGGGCGAGGGCTATGAACGCGACCCGCGCACGGTGGCGCATCGGGCCGAGGCCTACATGAACGATACCGGGATCGCCGACACCGCCTATTTTGGGCCGGAACCGGAGTTCTTCGTTTTCGACGACGTACGATTCGATGTTTCGGTCAACCACACTTTCTACGCCATCGATTCGGAAGAGGGTCCCTATGTCTCCGGACGCAAATTCCCCGAGGGCAACGCGGGCCACCGGCCGCCCGAGAAAGGCGGTTATTTCCCGGTTCCGCCGGTCGACTGGTTGAGTGATCTGCGGGCCGAGATGATGACGGTGATCGCGGACATGGGGGTGCAGGTCGAAAAGCACCACCACGAGGTGGCACCGAGTCAAAACGAACTCGGGGTTCGATTTGGAACCTTGCTGAAAACCGCCGACGCCGTCCAGATTTACAAATACGCGGTCCATAACGTCGCCCATTCCTACGGCAAGACCGCGACCTTCATGCCCAAGCCCGTATTCGGCGACAACGGTTCAGGGATGCACGTCCACCAATCACTCTGGAAGAAAGGCAAACCTGTCTTCGCCGGCAACGGCTACGCCGATCTATCGGACGAAGCCATCCATTATATCGGCGGGCTACGCAAGCACGCGAAGGCGCTCAACGCCTTCACGAACCCGACGACCAACAGCTACAAACGTTTGGTTCCGGGTTTCGAGGCTCCCGTATTGCTCGCCTATTCCGCCCGCAACCGTTCGGCCTCGTTCCGTATTCCCCACGACGCGAATCCGAAGGCCAAACGGGTCGAGGTCCGGTTCCCCGACCCCGCGGCCAATCCCTATCTGGCCTTCGCGGCGATGTTGATGGCCGGTCTGGACGGGATCAAGAACAAGATCGATCCCGGCAAACCGACGGACAAGAACCTCTACGATTTGCCGGCGAAGGAACTCAAGAAGATCCCGACCGTTTGCGGGAGCCTTCGCGAGGCGTTGGAGGCGCTCGACAAGAATCGAGGATTCCTAACAGTGGGCGGGGTCTTCACGGACGATATGATCGACGGTTTTCTCGCCCTGAAGGCGACGGAGCTCGAGGCTCTCGACAACACGCCGCACCCCGTCGAGTACAAGCTCTACTACAGCGTCTAGTGCATCGACCCAAACGGAGGCGACAGCCGAAGTTTGGAAAGTTGGTGCATCGACAAAGGCCTGGTGCACGGGGGCGTGAACGAAGTGAATGCGCCGGTGCACTAGGTCGATCTACCCGACCGGTTATTCGGGGGGCAGGTTTCTCGGTCGCCCGTCATCGTCGATCGCGACGAAGGTGAATTTTCCCTCGGTCACCTTGATCCGGCTGTCCGATTCGCGTTGCGCCGCCCAGGCTTCGATGTGGATCGTCAGCGAGGTGCGGCCGACACGCTCGACCGAGGCGTAACAGGAAACAACGTCACCCACTTGGACGGGGCGGTGAAACTCCATCGCGTCGACGGCCACGGTCGCGACCCGGGCCCGGGCCCGCCAATGGGCGGTGATTCCCCCCGCGATATCCATTTGCGCCAGCAACCAGCCGCCGAATATATCGCCGGCGGGGTTTGTATTGGCCGGCATGGCCACGGTTCGGGTCGCGAGTTTGCCGCGCGGGCCAGCAATATTTTCGGTCATTGGATTTCGTCCAGGCGATGGAGACCACGAGGCGCGGACAAGATACGATCGCACCCGACCCGCCTCACCAAGCCGGAACGCAAGCCTACTATATATGCGGTGACGGCGGCATAAAAGCACAGGATGTTGCCCGGAGCCGGTGGCGAACGTATAATGGTTCGTATGCAGGATCTATTTCAGTTCAAGGGTGCCCAGTCCGCCGGTGGCGGTGAAAATGGATATTCCGCCAAGGACATCGAGGTTCTCGAAGGTTTGGAACCCGTTCGCCGCCGTCCGGCGATGTACGTCGGTGGCACCGACGAGCGCGGTCTTCACCATCTCTTCGCCGAGGTCCTCGACAACGCCATGGACGAGGCGGTCGCCGGACACGCCAATCGCATCGAGATCGAAATCGCGGCCGACCAAACCGTGACCGTGCGCGATAACGGCCGCGGTATTCCGGTCGACCCGCATCCCAAGTTTAAAAACAAGTCGGCCTTGGAGGTGATCTTGACGACCTTGCACGCCGGCGGAAAATTCGGCGGCAAGGTTTATCAGACCGCGGGTGGGCTGCACGGCGTCGGCCTATCGGTCGTGAACGCGCTCTGTGATCGGCTCATGGTTGAGGTGGCGCGGAACCGGGAAGCGTGGACGCAGGACTACGTCCGTGGGATGCCGCAAGGCAAGCTCAAGGCCAAGGGACCGGTGCAGAATCGGCGCGGCACCAATGTCACCTTTCATGCCGACCCGGATATCTTCGGGGCCGGTTGCAAGTACCGTCCCCGGCGCCTCTACAGCATGGTTCGATCGAAAGCCTATCTCTATCGCGGCGTCGAAATTCGCTGGCAATGCGATCCTTCCCTGCTCGGCGGCGGCGACTCCGTGCCCGCGCGCGCCACCCTGCATTTTCCCGGCGGGCTGGGCGAATACATGGCCAACACGTTGGCAGGGCGCGCGACCGCGACGCCGGCGACGTTCGCGGGCGCGGCACGGTTTCCCAACGACGCCGGATCGGTCGAATGGGCCCTTGCTTGGCCGTTGGATGGGGAGGTCTTCGTCAATTCCTACTGCAACACCATCCCAACGCCCTTGGGCGGAACCCACGAGGCCGGCTTGCGGAACGCGCTGGCGCGCGGACTCCGAGCTTACGGCGAATTGGTCGCCAACAAGAAGGCGGCCCAACTCACCACCGACGACGTCGTCGGCGGGGCCTGCGCCTTGCTTTCGGTGTTTCTGCCCCAGCCGCAGTTCCAGGGCCAGATCAAGGAGCGGCTGGTTTCGGCCGAGGCCACGCGATTGGTCGAGGCCGCGATCAAGGATCACTTCGATCATTGGCTGAGCGCCGATCCCGAGGCCGCGAACGGTTTGCTCGGACTTGCCCTCGAGCGCGCCGAGGTGCGTCAGCGCCGGCGCCGCGAGGCCGAGGTCGCGCGCAAGAAAGTGGGTGGGAGGCTGCGTTTGCCGGGCAAACTCACCGACTGCACCCGCGCCAGCGCGGAGGGAACCGAGATCTTCCTGGTGGAAGGCGATTCGGCGGGAGGCTCCGCGAAGCAGGCGCGTGATCGCGAAATCCAGGCGGTGTTGCCCCTGCGCGGCAAGATTCTCAACGTCGCCAGCGCCACGACGGAGAAACTGCGGGCCAATCAGGAGCTGAACGACCTGGTCCAGGCGTTGGCCTGCGGCACCGGCAACGCCTACTCCGAACAGGCCTTGCGTTATGAACGGGTCATCATCATGACCGACGCCGATGTCGACGGCGCCCATATCGCCGCCTTGTTGATGACGTACTTCTACCGCGAGATGCCGGGGCTGATCGAGGACCATCACCTTTTCCTCGCGGTCCCGCCGTTGTACCGCTTGAGCCAGGGTGGCACGACCCATTACGCGCGCGACGACGAGCACCGGGAGGCGTTGTTGAAAACCGAGTTTTCGGGCCGTAGGAAAGTCGAGATCAGTCGCTTCAAGGGTCTCGGCGAAATGCCGGCCCAGCAATTGAAGGTCACCACGATGGCGCCGGCGACGCGGACGCTGCACCGAGTGGAAATCCCCGCCGACGAGCGCGAGTTCACCGCGACCCGAGTCGAGGAGTTGATGGGCCGCAAGCCCGAGTTGCGTTTCGCCTACATCCAACAAAACGCGCGTTTCGTCACCGATCTCGACGTCTAGTGGCTCGAGATGCGACGGGCGCGAGATCATCGCGATCTCGGATAATTTCGGCTCGGCTCGGAGTGCCATCCGGCGCGTCGCCGGATGAGACACGACGCAAAGGGCAACCTCATACAGATTTTTCCACCGGCTTTTCCTGGTGGTCATGACCGAGAATTCCAGCTCCGTTTCCAGCCACCGTCATCTCGCCGATCTTGGCGTGGAGGCCGCGGACCTCCGCTTCATGGTCCCGGTGGACCCTCTCGGCACCGTTCGAAAACACCGCTCCCAGGCCCTCAACCGCCTGGCGCTTCCACGTGCTCACTTGGTTCGGATGCACCTTGTGCTTCGCCGCGATCTCCTGGATCGTCCTGTCGCCCCGTAGCGCTTCAACCGCTACCTTGGCCTTGAAGTCCGCTGGAAAACGGCGTCGTCTCGTCATCTCCGTATTCCTCCGTCAAACGGTGGAATACACCTTAACAGCCTGTCCAATTTTCCAAGACCACCTCACATACCGACGTTGCACTTGGTTTGTGAATTTAGGAGCTGGTCCCTCCGCGATGGAAATATGATTGCTGCACGATCCGGTATGATTGCTTCGAGCGAATTAAATGACATCCGCGTTCCTCATTACAAATTCTTAGCCACTTTCAAAAAAACCGGGTACGATATGGTTTCGTGCGTAAAAGCCATGTCTCGAAAGAATTCACGGGCCAGACGTTGTGTACGACGACGGAAAATTGGGAACAAAATGAGGGTGCGATGCGAGTGATGATACTTGCTATGTTTCATTTGTCCCTCGCCTCTGCCGTTTCCATGAGCGCGGAAATCCCAGAATCGCCATCCAAACACGACCTTTACCGAGCAGACGCCCGTGTGTTGTTGGCGGAGCAAGGTGATTCCGACGCCCAACCCGATCCGCGAGCAAATGATGATTCGAGCGAGTCACAGGAGGTCGCGGAATGGTCCCGCAAGGCCGCGGGCGGTGAATTCTACGCCCAATTCACTCTTGGACGCATGTACCAAAAAGGTGAGGGTATAGGCCAGGATAACGCCAAGGCGCACTTCTGGTTCAGCCTTTCGGCCGCACAAGGTCTCAGATTGGCTCGGAAGCACCGTGACCTCCTGGCGAAACAAATGAGCCCGGACGAAATTGCCGAAGCGGAGCGCTTGTTGCGCGAATGGAAACTTAATTCTGATGACAAGTTGAATGTAGGTGAATAGAGCCGAAACTCGTTCCTCTTTCCAGACCTTACGTGCATGGCAGCATATCTAGTGCACCGGCGCATTCACTTCGTTCACGCTCCCGTGCACCAGGCCTTTGTCGATGCATCAACTTTCCAAACTTCGGCTGTCGCCTCCGTTTGGGTCGATGCACTAGCTAGTCGTCCGTGAAGAACCCTGATTTCAAGCTGAAGCGGCGATTGGGTTTGCGGTGGGGTGCGAGATGTCGCTGAGGAGCGCGGCCAGGATTTGGACAAACAAACGCCTCAGCCATTTGAGGACAAGGCGGTAGTTGTAGCCGGCGCCGGCGAGGATGGCGTTGATCTTGTCGCCGTCGCGGCCTTTGAGGAAGTTGCGCCCCAGCCTGCCATCGCTCTTGAGATGTCCGATCACGGCCTCGACGGCGGAGCGCCGCCTGAGCTCCTTCTTGATCGTCGGCGTGATGCCGCGTTTCTGGCCTGATCTAAAGACGCGGTGTTTGTTGGGGTAATCGTGGCCCTGGTATCCCTTGTCGACATAGATGCGCTCGGCCGATATCCCCGTCCAGCGTTCCATCTCTTCGATCACCTGCCTCAAGGTGTGGCCATCATAGGGATTGCCGTGGAAGGCCTTGACGTGGGCGACGAACTGGCCGCCGGGGGGGCGGGAATTGGTCGCCGCCACGGAGACCTTGCAGCCGAACTCGTACGGCTTGTGCGCCTTCCCTTTGCCGATGCATTCGACCTCGGGCGCGTGGAGCGAATAGACCTTGGGCAAGGGGTCGCGCCGCTTCTGGGTCGACACCCGCTCGGCCAGCCACAAGGGGCGGCGGAAGGTATCCCGTAGGCTCTCCTCCTGGGCCGTCTTGCGGCGGATGTCGCGGACGGTGCGCCCGAGATAGGTCTTGAGCTTGCGCAGGGCCTTGTTGGCCCGCTTGTGCTGTTTGGCATGGCGGTAGCGGCCTTGCATGATCAACGCCCTCTTGCCCAGGCGGGTATAGGACTGACGCAGGGCAATGCCGTGCTCCCGTGCCAGTCGCACCAGCCGCTCGCGGGCTCGTTGCATCAGTTTGGCGGCGGTCGGAAAGGCAATCGCCTTCTCTTGTACGGTGGTGTCCACCGTCACCCGCTCGAGGTCCTTCTCCCGCAGCGCCCCCACCCGGTGGGCCACGGCCAGGCTCTCCTGGAATACCTTCTCCAAACCTTCCGGCCCGATCCGGTCCCGCCACCGGGTCATCGACGAGCGCTCCATGGGCAGCTCATGCTGAAAGTACTCTTCGCCGCAGAAGCACTGGAAGTATGGGTCGTAGACCCAGCGCTCGCAGACCTCCTCATCCGAGAGATCGAACATATGCTTGAGGATGTGCAGCCCAACCATCAACCGCGTCGGGACCCCCGGCCGACCCTCCTCCGAATACAAGGCTTCATAGGTCTCGTCGAAGAAAGTCCACGCGATCCGGCCCCCCAACACCACCAACTCGTGGCGCAGGTTGATGATGTTTTCGAACCGCGAGCGGAACAGGTCCTCTATTCCCGATGACACCTTGCGCGATGGCTTCATCACAGTTCTCCAATCCCAATCGACGGGAGCAGAGAATCACGTTCCGCAACGGAAGGGAATCCCCAAAATCAATTATTTCAAATCACAAGCTTTTCAGGCCCAAAACCCGTTTTCTTGCAAATCCGATTACTTCGCCAAACCGAAAGAGCTACCAACATCAGCCGCTTACACGTTCTTCACGGGCAACTATCTATTGGCGTTTTCCTTACCGTGGGTTGAATCGTGACCCGGTTTCCGAATCGTTCGCGCTAAGGAGTCAAGATCCCCGGATCGGAAAACCCGCAATCATGAATGGTGCGGCGAGACGGCGGGCGATGGTCCGCTGGACAGTTCTCGTCCTCTTCCTTTTGTTAGCGGCGGTCGGGCCATGGGCACTGTCGGCGAACGCTGCGGATATTCCGTGGGAACAACGCATGGTCTCCTTTGGGCCAACCCCGGCGGTGGTCAGGGCATGGCTTGGTCGCCATCTCAAGCCGCCACATCTAGCCGCTCTGGCGCGCTTCCACCCCGACCCCGTCGGCGATCCGGTCGCTGGGATGGAGGATAACCGACTCGCCGGCGCTCAAGCCCGAGACCACTTCCGCCTCGAGGAAATTCCGCTGGCCGATTTCGATGGTCTGCAAGCGCGCGACACCGTCCCGATCGACGAACACGGACCACTCGTCCCCGTTCCGGAATAGGGCGCTCACGGGAATCTTCAGGATGTCCTTGCGCTCCTCGATGATGATGCTGGCTTCGACGTGGTAGCCATGGCCGAGGGAGCGCCACTGTTCGTGGGGCGTGGTCAGATCGATGATGACGTTGACCCGTTGCTCCTCGATCCCGAGGGCGGAAATCTTGGTGAATCCGAACGGCTCCACCCTCCGCACAACGCCGCCGAGATCGTCGGCGCCGCCCCAGGCCTCGAGGCGCACGGTATCGCCCTCGGTGACTTTCACCGCGTCGGCGGAGAGGAGATCGACCACGATCTCGAGCCGCGATTGGTCGCCCACTTCGAGAATCGGCGTTCCCGCGCGGACAACGGCCTCGCTCTCCTGGATGAGCCGCATGACCCGACCATCCACCGGCGCGCGCACGGGGATGACGAAGCGGTCATCGCCGGTCCTGCCGCCCTCCGCGAGGCTTTGAACATTGATCAGCGCGGCCCGCACGATTTCGAGCTGACTCCTCTTGACGTCGACGTTGGCGCGCGATTCGACGAGTGCGGCCCGGGAGCGATTGACCGCCAGGCGCGCCCGGTCGAAGTCGGCGGCCGAAATGGTTCCCCGTTCCGCCAAGGGTTTCTTGCGCGCGAGCTCCGATTCGGCGAACTCGAGCTCGGCGGCGGCGCGCTCGCGCTCGGCAAGCGTGAGTTCGATGGCCGATTCGGCTTCCGAGCGGCTACGGATGTCGAGAATCGCCGGGTCCGAAGGTTCGAAAGTCGCCAGCACGGTCTCGCCGGCTCGAATCTCGTCGCCGACCTCGATATCGATGCGCAAGACGCGGCCGCGGACGGGCGCCGAAACGACGTAGACGTCCTTGAGGCGAGTTTCGCCCTCGTCGGCGACCGTCACTTGCAGATCGCCCCACAGAACCGGCGCGAAATCGGCCGGGACCGGGCGCGGACGGAACGTCAAACCGATCGCGATCAGCACCAACAGGGCGAGGACCCCAGTGAATATCAGTCGAGCTTTTTGCATCGGGCTAGTCCCGTGTTTTCAGCACCGCGATGAGATCCAAATTTCTCATCCGCCGCCGCAAAATCCACCAGCAGATCAGCGCCGAAACCAACACCACGAGCACCGCGTAACCGTAGGTCGAGGGCGCGATAACGGCCGGGAACTGGTACATGTCGGTATTCAACATCGGCGACATGAGCCACACCAGCCCGTAACCCGCGAGGGCGCCCACGGGCAAGGCGAGGAACGTGATCATGGCCAATTCACCGAACAGAATATAGGCCACCTCGCCGCGCGTGAAACCCAGCACCCGCAGGCTCGCCAGAGCCCGCGCCCTTTCCGACAAGGCGATGCGGGCGGAGTTGTAGGTCACGCCCAAGGCGATCAGGCTCGAAAAGGCGATGTAGAAAAAAATCATCACGTACATCGTCTGTTCCATAGTCTGGCGGAAGCTCGCCAGGGCGGCGTTTCTGTGGATGATCCCGGCCACCGCCGGCGTGTTCTTTAACTGCCGGTAAAGAGCATCGGCGTGCCGCTCGTCCACCAGAAGGTGGATTTCGGAGACCGTCGGCCCGTCGCCCATCAGACGATTGAGCGCTTCCCAGGACATATAGGCGGAGAAGCTCATGTACTCTTCGACGATCTGGGTCACGGGAACGTCAACGATCGGACGGCGTCCTTCCATGGTTTCGACGGTCACCGTGTCGCCCACCTCGACGAAAAGATCCTCGGCGATCTTTCGCGACAGCGCCAGTCCCCCCGGTGGCGGTTCGACGGGGCGCATGTCGCGATCGAGCAAGCGGTTCAAGTCGGCGCCGGGTGTGATGCCCGTGATGCCCTGACGCTTTTCAAAGGGGCCGTGTTTCAGACGCGCCGGCACCGTGCGCGCGGGTTGCGTCGCGAGCACTCCGGGGAGATGGCGAACCTCTTCTTCGATCCGCCCCGGACGGGGCTCCTCGAAGGTCATCGTCATGTGCTGGCGCTGGGCCTGAAAGAAATACACTTCGATGACTTGCTCGACCGAGTCGAGAAAGAACAAGGCCAAAATCATGAGCGCCACGGAGAACGCGTTGCCGGCGACCGTCATCCCGGTACGCAGGGGCCAGCGCCAGAGGTGGCGGAAGATCATTCGGGTCGGCTGGGACAGGCGCAGGCTCGCCGCCAAGCCGGAATACGAGCCGGACTGGAAGTTCGGCGGCAGCGGCGGCGCCATCGCCACGGCGGGGGAGAGCCGCACGGCCTGGCGCACCGCGTTGAGGCCCCCGGCCGCGCCGGCCAGCACGCTGACTCCGGCGGCGAGGCTGAATACCGAGGGATCGACCTGGTAGGCCAGCAACGGGAATTGGAAGTAGGTCGTGTACATGCCGGTCATGAGCTGGCCGAAGGTGTAGCCTCCGATCAGACCCAGGGCCAGGCCGGTAAGAGTAAGAACCCCGACGAGCTTCAGGTACTGCCAACCGACCTCCAGGTCGGTGTAGCCGAAAGCCTTGAGAAGGCCGATCTCCTCGCGTTCGGTCTGAACCAGGCGGGTTATCACGATGTTCAACAGGAAAGCGGCGACGCCGAGAAAGATCGGCGGCACGACGCTCCCGAAGGTGCGCAGCTGTTCGATCTCGTTGGCGAGAAAGAAATCGGACACCTGGTCCTCGCGCCCGTACGTGCCCACGCCGCCGTAAGGCTCGAGCAGAATGTCCAAGCGGCGGATCACCTCGGCCTCGCTGGCGCCGCGCAGCAGGGACACGCTGACGGCGTTGAAGGCGCCGTCGAGATCGAAGGCGGCTTCGAGACTCTTGCGGCCCATCCACAGAACCCCGAACCGCTTGTCGTCCGGCATGATCTGTCCCGGTCCCAGGCTGTAGACGTACTCGGGCGCCAAGGCGACGCCGACGATCGTGAGCCGGCGCTTCTTGCCGTTGATGATGGCGGCCAGATGATCGCCGGGCACGAGGCCGTGGGCCTTGGCCAGCGACTGGCCGACGATGACTTGGTCGGGCCGGTTGGGTTCGGCGAAACTGCCCGCCGTGAGATGAACGTCGTTCAGGAGCGGCCGGCCACGCTCCGGGAAGGAGAGCAGGCGCCCGGTCGCGGGTTCGCTCATTCCCGCGATGTCCAGGGTGACGTCCGAGACGATCCGGGTTTCCGCGGCGGCAACGCCGGGAAGGTGACGAACGCGGTTGACGAGAAGCCGCGGGGCACGCTTGACCGAGGCGAAAACATCGGCGAAGCGATAGCGGTCATAGAAAGCGTTCCGGCTCTCCTGCAGCGAGGTCAGGGTTCCGAACATGCCGACCATCAAGGAGATTCCGGCAGCCGCGACCAGGGAGATGGCCAGACCCAAGCCCCTAAGGCGCCACAAATCGCGGACTAGTTTCCGGTTGAGCGGGGAAAGGGTCACCATTCAAGATCTCCGGGTTCCAGCTTGTCGGTGTTTTCCTCGATTTCATGGATGTGTCCGTCACCGAATCGAATGACGCGGTCGGCCATGGCCGCGATCGGCGCGTTGTGGGTGATGATGGCCGTGGTCGCGCCGAGTTCCCGATTCGCCATCACGATGGCCTCGAGGACGATCACGCCCGTCTTGCTGTCCAGCGCCCCGGTCGGCTCGTCGCAAAGAAGCACCGAGGGGCGCTTGGCGATGGCGCGGGCGATCGCGACCCGTTGTTGCTCGCCTCCAGAGAGCTGGGCCGGGAAGTGATCGAGACGATGGCCCAATCCCACCAGCTTCAGCGCTTCGTCGGGAGCCATCGGGTGGGCGGCGATCTCGGTGACCAGGGCGACGTTCTCGCGGGCGCTCAGGCTCGGTATCAAATTGTAGAACTGAAAGATGAAGCCGACGTACTCGCGTCGGTACAGGGTCAAGGCGCGGTCGGCGCGGGCGCTCAAATCCGTGCCCTGAAACAGGACCCGACCCGCGGTCGGACGGTCCAGGCCGCCGAGAATGTTGAGCAGGGTCGATTTGCCGCTACCGGACGGACCCAGCAACACGGCCAACTCGCCCTCGTACAGGCTCAAATCGATGCCGCGGAGGGCCCGGACCTGGGTTTCCCCGGTTTCGTAAACCTTGGTGACGCCCTCCGCCCGAAAAGTTTCACGCCGTTCGGCGGGCTGCAATGGGGACATCATCGGACGAATTCGGAAAGGGGGGAATACATTGAAGCCAAAACCTGGCTGACTGTGGGCGTTCTTCTTGACCCGCCCGCTAGCGAACGAGCTTGCTGAGGTCGCGAAAGGCGTCGGTTCCGGCGCGGTTCAGCCATTCGAATAGTACCATCTCCACGGTGACGATCTCGACCCCGTTGGCCCGCAATCGCGCGAGTGCGGTTGCTCGGCTGGACTCCAGCCGCGACGACACCGCGTCCTCGACCACGATCGGTTGCAGGCCCTGTTCGCCGAGACCGAGCGCGGTCTGCAACACGCAGACGTGGGCTTCGATTCCGCCAATCACGATTTGCGGTCGCCCGAGCCGGCCGAGACGTTGCCGCAACGTGGGATCACCAACGCACGAAAAATGGAGTTTCTCGCAAACCGACCAGGCCGGCACCATGTCGTTCAGCGGCGTCACCGTCGGACCCAGTCCCTTGGGATATTGTTCCGAGACGATGAAGGGGACGTCCAGCCG
This sequence comes from Alphaproteobacteria bacterium, assembly GCA_965218865.1. GTDB lineage: Bacteria > Pseudomonadota > Alphaproteobacteria > JAAXGF01 > JAAXGF01 > CBDCME01. The sequence goes on along the minus strand of CBDCME010000032.1, from coordinate 68,641 downwards.
CCGGGCCGCTTCGAGCAACAAACCGCATCCGCGCACGACACCGTCGGGATCGGACACCGTCGGCAATAAGCGTTCCTGCACGTCGACAATCAAGAGCGCGGAACGAGAGGCGTCGATCAACATTGCGGTTCCATGATCGGGCGGAGAGCAGACTAGCGGAATACCTCTTGCGCGCCAAGGCGCGAGGGCGCACACTTCGGAACCCTTGGCGATCTTTCCAAGACGAACCGATTATGGCAGAAAACAGCCACGCCAAGGCCCACCGTCCCGGCTTTGATCAGACAGCGGCTTCGCGGTGGTGAAAACCAGTGAACGGAAACTAACCAACAGGTTTATTGAGTGATCGTGCCAGTCCGGCAACCAAATCCAGACATCCGTCAAACTCATGCGTTTTGAGGACCTTGGCCTCAGTGAAGAGGTCTTGCAGGCCGTCGCGGACGCGGGATACGACGAGCCGATGGCTATCCAGGAAGTGGCGATCCCTTTCATTCTTCAGGGGCGCGACGTTCTCGGCACCGCCCAAACCGGGACCGGAAAGACAGCGGCCTTTACCCTTCCGATGATCGACATTCTCGCGGCGGGAACCGCCAAGGCCCGGATGCCGCGCTCGCTCATTCTGACGCCAACGCGGGAACTGGCGACCCAGGTCTCCGAGAATTTCGAGATCTACGGAAAGCAACACAAGCTCTCGATGGCACTTCTCATCGGTGGCGTCTCGCTGGGCGAGCAGGAACAAGTGCTCAACCGCGAGGTAGACGTTCTGATCGCGACGCCGGGGCGGTTACTCGATCTTGTCGAGCGCGGAAAAATTCTCATGCGGGGCGTGAAGATTCTTGTCATCGACGAAGCGGACCGCATGCTCGACATGGGCTTCATTCCCGACGTCGAGCGAATCGTGGCGCTGTTGCCGCCCTTACGTCAAACCTTGTTCTTTTCCGCCACCATGCCCGGCGAAATCCGACGCCTCGCCGACGCCTTTCTGCACAATCCGAAGGAGATTAGCGTCGACCCGCCGACCTCGCCGGCTGAAAACGTCAGTCACGCCCTGGCGATCGTCGCGCCCCGCGAGAAGGGCAAGGCGTTGCGCACTTTTTTGCGCGGCCCGGCGGTACGCAACGCGTTGGTGTTTTGCAATCGCAAGCGGGACGTCGATTTGCTCAACAAGACTCTCCGCCGGCACGGGTTCGAATCGGCGGCTCTCCACGGAGACATGCCGCAATCCCTGCGGACCAAAACCCTCGAGTCCTTCAAACGCGGCGAGGTTCGATTCCTGGTCGCCAGCGACGTTGCCGCGCGTGGCCTCGACATTTTCGGGCTGAGTCACGTTTTCAACTACGACGTCCCGACCCACGCCGAGGATTACATCCATCGGATCGGGCGCACGGGCCGGGCCGGGCATCTTGGGCGCGCGATCACGCTCGCCGTTGCCGCGGACGGTAAATTCGTCGACGCCATCGCTCGCCTCATCGGCAAGACGATACCCCGGATCTTGGTTTCGAGCGACGATGGGCGGAAGGCGGAAAGGGATATACGGCCGGCGCCAATGCAGAGGGCAAGGGATCACGGCCACCGGGTGCCGGAGCCGAAAGCAAGGGATCACGGCTATCGGGTGCCGGAGCCGAAGGCAAGGGATCACGGCTATCGGGTGCCGGAGCCGAAGGCAAGGGATCACGGCCACCGTGTGCCGGAGCCGAAGGCAAAACGGGGAGTCCGCGACAGGTCCTCAAGAAACGAGCCTGCCGATTCCGCTGTCGTGGGGATGGGAGATCATGTTCCGGCATTCCTGTTGCGTCCCGTGACGAAGGGCAAGAAATAGGGAAGCGATCGTGCCGCGAAATGACGAGACGGCGGTGCCGTGAAATCGATGTCCGCGGGCAAATCCCGCTTCGGGCCGATCGCTCCGGTCGGCGCCAAGGGATCGGGTTTGGCTCCGGAGCAATCCGCCGTTTCGCGTTTCGAGGCGCGCAACAGGAGGTTCTGGACATCCTCGCGCCACATCTTGCCTTTTTTGGACGGACCATTTATCGTATTCGATCCGTCCAGCGTTTTCCGATTCCAGGCCAAGGTTAGTCGGATGTTGGTTTCAGCTTGGTGGCGTAACGACAGCACGGCTGAAAGACACTCCCGAACGGATTGGCAATAATCCCGATGCAGGGCCCGACGCCGACAGTCAACGAATCGACGGCACTTTGTCCGGGTCGATTTGATACTCTCGTCGAGGCTCTCGATTACGCGGCCAAGGGCGAGACCGGTTACAATTATTACTCCGTGCGTGGCGAATTGGTCGCGCATTTCTCCTATGCCGAGTTGCGCGAGCGGGCGGTGTCACTTGCGCGCAAGCTGGTGGGTTTCGGCTTGCCTCGCCGCGGGCGGGTCGTCGTCCTCGTGGATTGCACGCCCGACTTCCACGTTCTCTTCTACGCCTGCCAGTACGCCTCGCTGATCCCGGTACCCTTGCCCTTGCCGATCAATCTGGGAGGGCGTGAACCCTACGTCAGGCACGTGCGCTCGATGATCACGGCCGCGGCGCCGGTCGCGGCTGTCGCTTCGCCCGATTTCATGGATCTCATTCGCGAGGCCACGGCCGATTTGACGATCACGTTCCTCGGAACCCCCGAGGACCTCGCGGCCATCCCCGAGGCCAACGAACTCCACCCTGTGGGGCGCGAAGACGCCTGCTATATCCAGTATTCCTCGGGGAGTACGAGCGCTCCCAAGGGGATCGTGGTGTCGCAGAGCGCGGTCACCAACAATGCCCGGGCAATCATCAGCCATGGACTCGAGATCGTGCCGGGAGATAGATGCGTCTCGTGGCTTCCCCTGTACCACGACATGGGACTCGTCGGTTTCTGTATCGCCCCGATGTTGGCTCAGCTTTCGGTCGATTACATGATGACGAGCGATTTCGCCCGACGTCCCCTGGTTTGGCTCGAGTTGATTACGAGAAACAGGGGAACCTTGGCATTCAGCCCCTCGTTCGGGTACGAACTTTGCACCCGTCGCTTGGCTAATGGTCATTCGGCACCCTACGATTTGTCGACGTGGCGGGTCGCCGGCGTTGGCGGGGACATGGTCAGGGCCAATGTTCTCGATCGTTTTGCCGAGAGATTCGGGGCCTTGGGATTCCGTCGCTCGGCTTTCTTGCCCAGCTACGGCTTGGCCGAATCCACCCTCGCGGTGACCTTCGCGCCTCTGGACGACGAGTTTAAGGTCGACAGGGTCGATATGACCCGGGTCGCGCGAACGAATCAGGTCGTCGAGGCGAGCGGCGACGCGGAGGCGAAAAAGACACGCGCTTTTGTTTATTGCGGCAAGACCTTGCCCGACCACGAAATCAGAATTGAAGACTCGGAGGGCACTGTGCTCGGCGACCGCCACGTTGGCCGCGTCATGGTTAGGGGACCCAGCGTGATGAGCGGCTATTTCGAGGATCCCGAAGCCACTTCAAGCGTGTTGTCCAACAGCGGTTGGCTCGATACCGGTGATCTCGGCTATACCGTCGACGGCGCGCTCGTGATCACGGGCCGATGCAAGGATCTTATCATTTTCAACGGCCGTAACATTTGGCCGCAGGACATCGAATGGGCGGTGGAAAGGCTGCCGGGCATGCGTAGTGGCGATGTCGCCGCCTTCTCCATCGACGAGGCGGACGGGACGGAAAAAATCGTTACCATCGTCCAGTGTAGGTCTGGTGGCCTCGAAGCACGCGATCAGCTCAAGGAGGATGTCGGCGAAGTCGTCCACAAGACGGCGGGAGTCGATTGCACCGTGGTACTGGCAAAGCCTCGAAGCCTGCCCGTTACCTCCTCGGGAAAGCTCAGCCGTTCGGCCGCCAAGGATCGGTTTCTGTCGGGTGTCTATTCGACACCCGTAGCCTAGTCTCTCGGTATCCGGCGGGGACCCATGGCAGTGCCCGATGCGGATCCCGAATCCGGGCGGCGTGCAAGGGGCAATAGGGCAAGAGCCCGGTGGTGAGCAGGGTCGCCGTAACAGGGGCGACCGGTTTTATCGGCCGTCATCTCGTTGATTGTCTGACAAACTCGGGATTCGAGGTTCGGGCGCTTTGCCGTGGCCGGGCGGACAGCGTCGCGGCCTCGGGCGCCGCTGTCGTACTCGGGTCGCTGGAGGGCGACGAGGATCTTCGGCGGCTGGTGGACGGCGCCGCCGCGGTCGTGCATTGCGCCGGGCTCTTGAAAGGCCCGGCGGGATCCGATTTCGATCGGGCCAATCGTGAGGGAACCGAGCGTTTGGCGAGGATTTGTCGCCAACGATCCGCGCCCCCGCGGCTCATTTTTCTCTCCTCGCTGGCGGCGCGTCATCCCGAGCTTTCCGATTACGCCGCGAGCAAACGCGCCGCCGAGGCCGCCCTGGCCGGGGGCGCCGGCGACATGCATTGGACCATCCTCCGCCCGCCCGCGGTCTACGGTCCCCGGGACAAGGGGACATTGCCATTGTTCCGATTGATGAAACGCGGAATCCTGCCGGTGCCGAACCGGCGATCGTCGCGGTTTTCGCTGATTTATGTCGCCGATCTCTGCGAGGCAGTGAAAACACTACTTGCTTCGGACCTCGAAAGTGGTGTTACATTCGAGATCCGTGATGCCTGCGAGGACGGCTACCGATGGCTGGACATCGCCGAAGCCGGAAGGTGCGCGCTGCGACGGCGCGTGATCTGTTTGCCGGTGCCACGGGTTTTGATGACGATGGCCGCGGCGGCGAATTTCGGCATCTGTCGGCTAAACGGAGCGACGCCGACCATCACGGCAGGCAAAGTACAGGAATTTTATCATAAGAATTGGGTATGTATCGAAAATGACTTGACGCGTTGTACTAATTGGCGTCCTAATACGGCGATCTATGGGGGTTTTGACCGCACAATCAGCTGGTACTTAGAAAACAACTTGCTTTAGCGCTAATATTGAGGCAAGAGGGTGGAGCTTATCCAGGTTTGCGGGGGGTCCCGTGTTAATGTAGATTTGTGACGCTGGCGTGGGGTGAAATTCCACAGCATGCGTGACGAGGATGATCTGGTTTTTCTTAAGACGTGTACTTTGTTGCGGCCGTTTAACGTTAGGAACGTAAATTTGACACGAAGCACGGATATTGCCCGAGATTTGGAAATAGATTCGGTGGCAGTGCTCGACTTGATAATGGAGGTGGAAGACGATTACCGTATCTCTATTCCGATGAACATGTTATCCGAGATTCGGACCATCGGGGATTTGGTCCAGACCATCCATAGGCAAGCCCGGGGAACTTAAGCAGCATGGATCTGTTTGATAAATTCGGCTCTCTTCCCTCCCAACATGAACAGATCGCCGCTGCAGGCAGGGATCCGTTCGGCGTTTGCATGGACGAGGTTCACTCGGCGACTGAAGCGGTCATTCAAGGCCGCACGGTGATTCTCGCCGGGTCGAACAACTATCTTGGCCTGACTTTCGATCCGGATTCGATCGCCTTGGCTCAGGATGCGCTGGCCTGCCAGGGAACCGGAACGACGGGATCGCGTATCGCCAACGGCACCTACGCCAATCATCGCGAACTCGAGAAGGAGTTGGCATCGTTTTTCGATTGTAGCAGCACTTTGGTGTTTCCGACCGGTTATCAGGCCAACCTCGGCGTGATATCGGCCCTCGCCGGTCCCGGTGACTACATCTTGGTGGATGCCCATTGCCACGCCTGCATCTACGATGGCTGCCGCATGAGCGGCGCCACGATCATCCGCTTCCGGCACAACTCCCCGGACGATCTCGATAAGCGCTTGCGGCGGCTCAAGAAAGAGAATTCGAACAAGCTGATTATCGTCGAGGGTCTGTACAGCATGTTCGGCGACATCGCCCCCTTGGCGGAATTCGCCGAGGTCAAGCGCTGGCACAACGCCTATCTCTACGTCGACGAAGCCCATTCGGTCGGGGTATATGGCGATACCGGGCAAGGTGTCGCCAATCACGTCGGGGTTTCCGCGGAGGTGGATTTCATCGTTGGGACCTTCAGCAAAAGCCTTGGCTCGATGGGCGGCTTTTGCGCCTCCAACCACGAGAAATTCGAATATCTGCGTTTTGCCAGTCGGCCGTACATGTTCACGGCGTCGTTATCGCCGTCGGTTGTCGCGTCCGTGTTGATGTCCTTGCGTCGAATTCGTAGCGATCCCGAGCTGATGAGCAAGCTGTGGCGCAACGTTCACGCTTTCTATGATCGGCTCGAAAGGGCGGGGCTCACGCTTGCCGCGCCGCCGAGTCCGGTTATTGCGGTCAAACTGCCGAGCCGGGACGACGCCGTTCTGGCCTGGAACCGGATTCTCGACGCCGGGATTTACGTCAATCTGGCGATAACGCCGGGAACACCCGACACCAGTTCCTTGTTGCGATGCAGTGTTTCCGCCGCCCACGACCAGGCACAGATTGAGCGCATCTGTAGTGCGATCGAATCCGTGGTGTTAAACATTCCCCGCACCGTTTCGCGGAACGCCCAACGGTGAACGGTGGGACAAGCGGGCGACTAGCGCCAATCATCAGACTTTAGCGGCCGTTTCAACGGAAGGCGCCACGGTGGTAGAGGCGCCATGCCAAAACCGGCGCGGCCACCAGAGGGTGGCGCCGTTGCCAAGGCGTTACGCTGGTCCGAACACCGGAATGCCTTTCGATTTTCCAGAGAATGTAATCCAGCCCGCCCGAGAACGTGTAGGCGGACTTGGCGAGGCGAAATACGTGGAGGCATTTGCCAAGTAGGCGCCGTGCCCACCAACGTGCGCGTGTTGCCAGCCGCCGCCAACGAGTCGGCTCATGGTGAATCGGATTTTCGTCACCGGGTGGCCGATCGTGACTCCGGAAGGGCCGCGTCGATTCGGCCTTCGCGGTCAGTCGTTCGTATCGCTCGGCGTAGGAAGAAAATAGAATCTCGGCGTGGCGCGCCCGTTCGGCCCGCCACTCGGTACGATAACTTTCGGCGAAGGCGCGGGTCCAGAGCTGCCGGGGCGAGAACGGTGACGGCAGCAGGGGTAGGGTCTCGCTGATCATTCTCTCCACCGCGCCAACCAGGGCCCCCGCGACGACTCGACGGATCTCCGCGTCACGGGCTTGGATCAGGGCGCAGGGTTGGGCGAAGCGGCCCCATAGATAGGGTTGAAAGGCGCGCGCCGAAGTGCCGTCGAGGAATGTTCGTAAGGATACGACAGCGTATTTTGCCCTGAGTCGTTTATCCCCGTACGGAACCTCGATGTAATAGACGCTTGGTGGCAGAAGCGCGTTCAGATACGCGGATACTCGATCGGGGTGGAATTCGCGGTAGGTCTCGACCAGGACATAATAGTCGATGACGCCGTCCGGGCTCATGTCGCGCAAACACGATCCCAAGAAGAGGATCGCGACGACGGCCTTGGGATGTTTGCGAAGCAGGGCCTCCGCGGTTCTTGTCACCGCTTCGGGTACCGCCTGTTGCAACTCGTCCGCGATGACGTCGGCGACGGAGGGGCTGTTATCAGTCATGCCGTTTCAGCATTGGAGGAAACGCACCCGGCCACCGGTGCTCAGAATTACCGGCGTTCCGGGTTGGGGTTCGAAGAACTCGCCGTCGATGGTAAATGGGCAGCTCATCTCGAATGATACGCCGTCCACGTTGCGGCTCATGTAACGCTCGGGTGGCAAGTCGCGTTCAGCGCCGCCGAACAATATCCGGCGGGCCGACGATGCCAGATTGGGCGCGGGGTAGGCGATGCGGGTAAATCGCAGGGCACCGGTTCCCTGGCCCCAAAACGGTCGCGAGCCGAGGACGAGACGGTCCAATGTCGTCACCAGCGCCAACAGCTGTACGCTGTTTTCGATGTGGCCGTCGTCGAACCGCATGTTGATCGAATCGCCCCGAAAAACGTCGTCGTCGCTCCCGAACAGGCCGCGGACGATTAGATAGGCGAGGGTAATGGTGACAGCGGGGGATGCGCTCAGGCCCATGGAATGGACCCGTTGTCGACACAGGCGGATGGCGCGACAAATCGCAGCCGTACCGAAAAACATGCCATAGTGGGGCCTTTCACCGGGCGCCGTCGCAACGCGAATGACATTTCGTTCGGCGACTCGGACGCCGTTGTCGTCGGCCCGCGTTATCAAACGGGTCAACGCCTTGCCGATGGCGCCTCGAAGACCGACGTCGCCCGCCGTCATGTTGGTCATGCCGCGGGCGATCAAGGCAAGGGTCGGCGGCGAGGCGAACGGTTTTGTCTCGAAAATTTCCGTCAGTATCGCGGACACGGTTCCATCGCCCCCGTTGATCGCGATCAAATCGATCTCGGCTTCCGCGAAGCCGCGCAAAACAGAGGCCAGGTCGGATACGCCGTCGAGGGTCTCGTGAATAATTCCTCCGCGCTTCACGACGTCCCGCGCGTCGCGCGGAATTCCGCGCTTGTTGCGCTCGCTGAGCGTATTGCTGATGAGGCCGATTCTCACTTCCCCGAAAAGCCTCGTCGTTGTTCGTTCCAGACGGCAATCGACAACCCGATCGCCGTGAACACGAGCGCCGGAGTCCACGCCGCCAGCAGCGGCGGCAACAGTCCCGCCTCGCCGGTGCTCAGGAGTAGGCCGTCGAAAATCCAATACAGAAAGCCCAACCCTACCCCGGCCGCGAGCATCCAACCGAACCCCACCCGGCGATGAAAATGTTGCACGAGCGGGACCGACAATAGAATCATCAATACCGTCACGGCGGGCCGCTCGATCTTTTTTTGCAGCCAAAGCTCGTACAAGTAGCGCGGTTGAGTCCCGAACTCCGCCATGGCGACGAGACGCGTCAACGTGGCGAGCGACATTTCGCGGGGATGGGCCGTAAGCAGATGGAGTTCCTCCCGGTTAAAATCCGTGTCCCAAAGCATGCGATCGATACGCATCGAATCGCCGGTATCGATTTGGGCGCGCGTCACCTCTTCGAGGGTCCAACTACCCGAGTCGAAAGTGGCCCCACGGGCGTCGATTCGTTCGATCAGGTTTCCTTTTTCGTCGCGGCGAAAAATGGTCATTCCCGGGAGCTGATCTCCGCCGTTCCCAAGAGCCATTCGTATGACGTCCCGTCCCTGGCGCAACCAGGTCGATCCCCGTTTGTCGCGGGCCATTTCGAGGTCGTAATCACCGACTCCCCAGGCACGCAGTTCGCGTACCGCCGAGGGTAGCACCTGGTGCTCGATCACAACTTGCACGGCGGCGATAGACACGGCGGCGGGGACGAGCGCGATCATCAGCCGCGCTTGGGATACTCCCGCCGCCAGTAGGGCCGCCATTTCGCTGGCGCGGATGAGTCCCATGAGGGTCAGCAAGGCGGCGAGAAGAACGGCGAAAGGGAAGAGCTGGGTCAGGATTTCGGGCGTTCTGAGGCCCATGTACCGGAGGAACGGCTGCAGGATGCTCGTCTCGGTACGGATCAGTTCGTCGCCGTGGGAAAGAAGGTCGAGGATGATCACCAAGGCCGCGAGGCCGAGCAAGAGGCCCCAAAACCGGGTCATGAAAAGACGCGTCAAATAGCGGCTGAGAACCGACATTATGTGGGCCGGCTCTTGGGCTTGAGGAGGCCGGTAAGGCGCAAGCCATGGGCCAGGCTCTCGAACAGTCCGCGATCGAGCGGTTGCCGTGGAATCCGGAATACGGCCCTGAACGATAGCAAGAGGCTGATCGCCAAGAGGGTGAGGAAGGGCAGCCAAACGCCGAGCCAGGCCGGGGCCCGACCAAGCGACGTCAAAGCTTCGCCGAAGCGTAATGATTCCTCGAAAACGACCAGTACCGTGACCCCCGCGGCGACGCCGAAGGTCTGGCTTCCGCGTCCGCCGAGCAAGGCCAGGGGAACCGCGAGAAGGGGAAGGACAATGATCGTCGCGGCACGCGCGAGGCGGGCGTGAAATTCCGCCGTCACTTCCGCCACGGTCGCTTTTCGGGGAGGTGAATCCCTGGCCTCCCAGAGCTCGGGGAGGGTCAGTTCCCTTTCGTCCTTGCCGCGGGATCGGAACCCCGTCTCGGAGTCGGTTCCGATTGGCCAACGAAATTCTCCGAAGGCGACGGCTCGGTCGATTCTTCCGTCGGCGTGGAAACCGACGCGCGTCCCGTCCCTCAGGGTGAGGATCGATCCCGGGCCGCCGACAGCGCCGCGCAGAGTGCCCATCGTGGCCGTCGTCGTGAACGACTGGTCTTCCCGTTCCTCATGGACGAACACGTTCGCCAGACCGCCGCTTGACTGGGAGAAGCGATCGGCGAAGAAGGTCATGTCGCCGACGTGGACGAAGGTTCCCTCGTTTATGGCGGCGCTCAGCGACGCGTGCTCGACCGCGTGGACAAGCGAACGATACGCGTAACGCCCGAACGGCTGTAGGTAGCCGGCGATAAGACCGGCGATGACGACCAGGATGACGCCCAGCGCGAGTACGGGCGCCATCAGCCGGTGAAGTCCCAGCCCCGACGCGGTCAAAACAGCGATTTCGTTATCTCTTTGCAGGCGACCGAAGGTCATCAGTACGGCCAGGAAGAACGCCGCCGGCAGGGCGATCGCCAAATAGTGGGGGATCAGAGTGACGAGCATCTGCGAGACGTAAACCAGAACCTGGTTGGGGCGCGCGGCCAAGTCGAGCAGGCGGAGGAGGCGCTCCAGCAGCAAGGCAAACAAGGCAATGCCGGTCATCGCGCCCGCGAGGACCAGGACCTTCCTCAGAATGTAGAAGTCTATGGTGCGGATCATTCTTGTGCGTTTCGCGACCGCCATGTGGATTTTCCGAATCGCTCCTACGTGTAGCGCGCTTGAACCAGCGAGAATAGGACTTTTCTAGTGCCGGCGGTGGCTCGGTACTGGCTCGGTCGGGGCCGCGTCGGCACCTTATACCAACCGCCCTTAACATTGACTTGTGCGAGCCCACGCTCTGAGGCCGATGGACATGATCTTCCAAGGTTGGTCGGTCAGGTTGTTCCAGGCTTGGCAAGAGGCCTCAACGATGGCTTCATAGGAGTCGAAGACACGATTGGAGAGCCAGTTCTGGCGGAGGTATTGCCAGACATTTTCGGCGGGATTGAGCTCCGGGGACTTGGGTGGCAAAGGCACGAGGGAGATGTTCTCCGGGATGCCGAGTTTGGCAGTGGTGTGCCATGCGGCTTGGTCGAGCAGCACGACGGCATGGGCGTTTGGGGCAACGGCCCGGCTGATTTCCTCGAGATGCAGGTCCATGGCTTCAGTATTGGCGCGCGGCATGACCAGCGCCGCGCCCTCACCGCGCTCGGGGCAGATGGCGCCGAAGAGATACGCCGAAGAGGTCCGTAGGTCCTTGACCTGGCGCGGCGATGTCCCATGCTCTGTTGAAAAAGGCGAGGCAGGCATGGTTGGGCTTCGAGGCCAGGCGGCCTCTTTGATGGTTTCAATGGCGCTTTTCGCTTTTGCCTTTTTCACGTGATCCTCGAGGGCAGCTCTGAGGATGGGGAGTTGCCGGTAGGCCTTGAGGCGACGGAGGTCTTTTGGGCTTCCAGGAGGCCGGCGGCGGTCCATCGCAAGGCCATCTCGGCGTTGCGCCAGCGCTTGACATTGTGCTGCACCATCCTGACCGTTCCCAAGGCATTCTCGATGGCGTTGGTGCAGGCCAAGGAGCGCCTGAGCTTGGGCGTCAGGCCAAAGCGGATCACGGTGAGGATCTCATCCAGGCCCTCCAGGATGGAAGCCGAAACGCCGGGGGCCTCGGTCTCCAGGCGGCGCGCCAGGTTCTTCATGAGGCGTTCGGCTTTCTCGGCATCGTCTTGGTCCCAGGCTTGCCTGAGCGCCTTCTTGACGCCGGCATGAAGGCTTTCGTCGAGGCGCTCGATGATGTTGCGGCCCTTGTGGACCTGGCAGCGCTGGAGGGCGGCCACCGGCCCGAAGGTCCGCTTGATCGCCTTGGAGAGCGCCTTGGCGCCGTCGACGATGAAGAGCCGGGGCACTTCCGGGTCGAGGCCGCGGGCGGTCAGGTTGTCGAGCAGCGCCTGCACCGTGGCGGCATTCTCCGTGGCACCTTCGGCCAGGCCTAGAACATGCTTCTCGCCCGCGCCGTCGATGCCAATAGCTGCCAGCAACACGTGATCGCCGACGTGCAGCCCGTCGATCTGGATGACCAGGAGATCGAGATCCGAAAGGTCGCTGGCCAGGAAGGCCTTCAGCTTCTTGCGCGTCATGGCCACGAAGCGCCGCGAGACCGCGGACTTCGAGGTCGCATCGCCCGCGCGTGCCGGCAAGTCGCCGCTGGCCTCGCCGGGCAGGCGCACGGCGCGCGCGTACTTGCGGGTCGAAACCGTAAGCAGCATGATGTTCATCGCCCAGGACTGCAAAAGCGCCGGGTCCGAGAGCAACTCCCAGCTCGGCAAGCTCATCTCCTTGCCCGCAAGATCGCGCACCCGCGGGCGCGTCAGCTTCACCTTGCCCCCGTGATAGGCAATCTCGCTCTGGGTTGTCCCCCAGCGATGGCCCTGCCGCTCGGCCGTGCGGGCGTGGCGCGCTCCGCAGAGCACCTCGCTATCCTCGTCCAGCATCTCGCCCAGGGTCTCCACCCCGGCCAACAGGCAAAAGCGATCCACGCTCATGCGCAGATCATCAAAAGCCTCCGGCAAGGCCGGCGGCAACAGCGGAAGCGGGATCTCCAACAGTTTCGAAAGGCGGCTGTTCCGTGTAGTCTTGGTCATGGCGTCGTTCTCCTTGATGGATTCAACACCCAGAGCCTAACGGTTCCAGGCGAATGACGCCTACCTCACTTTTTCAACATCAGTCGGTACATTGCCCACTCCCTTGTTGCCAACAACCTTGAATCACACAAAAGCTAGCGTGTAAACCTTTGCGCGAGTCAAACTCTAGGGCGGTTGGTATTAGTACTTGACATTAATCGCGAACAACGGGATACGTTTAATTTCGTGCGGCGAAGGCTTCCCGGACTGGTTTGCTGCGACTTCACGCAGGGTCCCATCGTTGTTGAAGCGATTCGTAGACAGAGGGAGGAAAGACAAGCAGACCGTTGCACTTGAAGAGGGCGTTCACAATTTAGAAATAAACAAATGTTTTTGTGTCGGTTATGTGAAACCGTCCCTGGATGGTCCTTGTCTTCGGGATAGGGAAACGATGAAAAATTTGAAAATGACGTCTACGGTGTTCGCGGCGGCACTATTGTTTGTGACCTATTTTGCCGTCGCCAACGCGGGCTTGTATGGGGATCGTTGCAGTACACGGGACAACGCTATTCGTCTTGTCGTCAAGGATGTTCGCAGCGATTCCGGCAGCATTACGGTCGATCTCCACGGTGACGATCCGAGCGAATTCTTGAAGAAGGGCAAGAAGCTTCTTCGGGTGCGGGAACCCGCGCGGCTCGGCGAGGTGGAAGTGTGCTTGCCCGTGCGTATGCCCGGCGTCTTCGCCGTTGTCGCCTACCACGACAAGAACGATAATCGGGAGTTCGATAGGAATTGGCTGGGCCTCCCGGAGGAACCCTTCGGAATCTCCAACAACCCCGGTCCATTTTTCGCGCCCCCCACGCACGAGGAGGCCGCTTTCCAGGTCGGTCCCGACGGGGCGACGATAGAAATCGATCTTCGCCACTGAATTCACAAACGTGGTATCCTCGTGCCTGCCTGGTGGTTGAGCGGCACCTGCCAGGGATGCCCCAAATCGTGTGAGCGGGAATCCTCGTTCGACGCGATTGGTGAACGAGCGTGAGATGGGATTCCGCGATGGTTCGGTACGTGGAACGGATATTTCCAGGATACCGGAGGTGGTGCGCTCAAAAATACCTGCTCAACAAGATGAATTTGCGTGACCTGTGGGGCGCGTATTTCACGTATCCGGCCATTCAGGCTTATATATTTTTGATCTTGTTGACCGGAACGATCTCGGTCTTCTTGATGAACAATCCATTATCGGTTCTTGTTGCGGTACTCGTCGCGATTCTCGTTTATCCCGTCGTCTGGTATCTCCTGCATCGCTTCGTATTGCATGGACGATGGTTGTACAAATCGCCCCGCACGGCGGCGCTGTGGAAGCGGGTTCATTATGATCACCATCAGAATCCCGACGATCTGGCGGTTCTTTTCGGCGGCCTCCACACGACCTTGTCGACGATCTTCGTCGTTACCGTCTCGCTGGGATGGCTGATCGGTGGTCCGGCGGCTGCCGCCGCGGCCTTCGCAACCGGTCTCGGGACCACCTGCTTCTACGAATTCTGCCACTGCATACAGCACTTGTCGTATCGGCCCAGATTGCGGTTCCTGCAACGGATCAAGGGCCTTCATCTCGCCCATCATTACCATAACGAACAGGGAAATTTCGGAATCACGAATTTTCTCTGCGATCGTATTCTGGCGACATATTACGCGCGGCCGCGACTGGTTCGCCGCAGCCAAACGGTCCGCAACCTGGGATACACCGGTGCTGAATGTACCCGTTACCCGTGGGTCGCGGCGTTGACACGTGACGATCGTCGGGGCCTTGCCATGAAGAGGGAACATGGTCGCCTTTGACGTCTCCGGTCTTTGGCGCGTTCCCGATAATCCGATCCCCGAGCAGAATTCCAACCAGCGGCCGCGTGTCGTCCCGGTTCACGGGGGGACCGACGTGGACCGGTTTATCCGGGTCCCCTGGGCGATTTACCGAGACGATTCGAACTGGGTGCCGCCGTTGGTCATCGAGCGGCGCCGCCATCTGGACCCAGCGCACAACCCCTATTTCCGTCACGCCGAGGCAGGTTTATGGCTGGCGCTTCGGGCCGGCCGCGCGGTGGGCCGAATCAGCGCCCAGATCGATCAGGCGTCCCTGGCGCGCTGGCGGGATGGCACGGGACACTTCGGATTTCTTGAATCCGAGGACGACGCCGCGACCTTCGCGGCCCTATTCGATACCGCGGAGAGTTGGCTCCGTGAGAAAGGCATGCGCCGCGCCCGGGGACCCTTCAGCTTTTCGATCAACGACGAATCCGGGCTATTGGTCGACGGTTTCGAAACCCCACCGTCGATTCTGATGGGCCACGCGCGCCCGTATTACGCCCGGCGCATAACCGAACGGGGGTACGTCAAGGCCAAGGATCTCATCGCCTATGACTTCCGCGTTGGAACCGATCCCCTGCCGCGTTCGGCGCGGATCATGGTCGATCGACTCGCGGACGAATCGAACGTGCGTGTGCGCAAATTGCGCAAGTCCCACTACCAAGACGACCTCGGGACGATTCTCGATATCTTCGACGACGCCTGGTCGGATAACTGGGGCTTCGTACCCTTCGACGCGGCCAAAGCGGCAAGGGTCGCCGACGATCTCAAACCCCTGATCGAGGAGGAGTTCGTCTGGATCGCGGAGGTGGACGACGCGGCGGCGGCCTTCGCCGTCAGTTTGCCGAACCTGAACGAAGCCATCGCCGATCTGAACGGATCGCTCTTTCCCTTCGGATGGGCGAAACTTCTTTATCGCCTCAAGGCCCGCAAACTGCGGACCTCGCGGTTGCCGCTCCTGGGCGTGCGCAAGCGATATCAGGGAACCCCGTTGGGCGCGGCGCTGGTCTTTGCCGTCATCAAGAGAATCCACGAGGCTCTGCGGGCGCGAGGGTACAGCCACGCGGAGTTGTCGTGGGTTCTCGAGGACAATGTTTCGATGCGGCGGGTTATCGAAGCTGGGGGCGCGGTGCCCTATAAGACCTACCGGGTATTCGAGAAGGCGCTCACGTGAGCGAGGCACCAAAGACCCGTTTCACGACCTTGATTCTGGCCGCGGCGCGTGCCGGCAAGGGGACCGCGGGGCTGGGGCGGCGACACAAATGCATGATCGAGGTGAACCAGGTTCCCATGGTGCAATGGGTGGCTCGCGCCTTGCGCGCCAGTCCAGGAGTCGGTCGGATCGTCGTTTCGATCGACGATCCCTCCGTTCTGCGAGGGATCCCGGAGATCGCCACGGCGCTCGACGACGGCTCCTTGTCGATCGTCCGCAGCGCCGCCAGCCCGGCCCACAGCGTCCTGGCGGCGGCGGCGGAAATCGTGGACCCGTATCCCCTGTTGGTGACGACGGCGGACTCTCCCCTCCTGACGCCGGACATTCTTGGATGTTTTTGCACCGAGGCGTTGGCGTCGAAGGCGGACGTCGTCGCGGCGGTCGCGCCCGCGACCCTCATTTTGCGCGAATTTCCCGGTATTCGCCGAACCTTCTTGCGCTTTCGCGACGAACGCTATTCCGGCTGCAACTTGTTCGCGATCATAGGGCCCGCCGGCCTGAAGGCCGTGCGCTTTTGGTGTCGGGTCGAGAAATACCGAAAACGCCCGTGGCGACTCGTGGCCGCGTTTGGGGTCGGTTCCTTGGTGCTTTTTCTGATGGGCAGACTGACCCTATCCGCGGCCGTGCGCCGGCTCTCCGCCCGTTTGGCGATCCACGCGCACGCGGTGGTCGTCCCAGTCGCCGCCGCCGCCGTGGACGTCGACACGGCCTCCGACTTGAGCCTTGCCGAGGGGTTCCTGAAGGCGCGCGGTCGGTCTCCCGTCCCCGGCCCGGATGCGGTCATATGAATCGTTCGTCGCGAACTCGCCCGAGCTTCGCCGGGACTGGAAATTTCTCCCCGCGTGAAGTAAAAATCAGCTCCGCGAGAGGGGATTTCGTTCCGCTTTGCCTGGGAGGGGGCGTTTCGGGCAGCGGAGCGGACCGGGGACTCCGTAGCTGTTGGTCGAGAGACGTCGCATGGCGCCATCAACTTTGATCGTTCCGGTCGAAAGCCAGGTCCGGGAGATGGACGCGAAACTCTTGCTGTCCTGTGCCGCCGTAGAGCGCGGCCTGCCGGTCATTATTGGCTCGCGGGCCTTCATCCATTTCAAGGTCGCCTCGTTACCCCGCGGCGTCTATCTGGCCAAGAGCATGCGTCGGCTCAGCATCCGTATGTTCGATCTACTGCGCCAACTCGGCCACGATATCGTGGCCTGGGACGAGGAAGGACTGGTGCGGCTTCCGGACCCCGAATATCACCGTCACCGCCTGTGCTCGACGACGTTTCAACAAGTGGCGGAGCTCTTTGCCTGGGGACCCGAAAATGCCCGCGCGTTTCGGAGTTTTCCGGGTTACCGGGGGTCGCCGGTCCATGTCACGGGCAACCCTCGGGTGGACCTGATGCGCGAGGAGCTGCGGCCGTACTTTCGCAGCAGGTCGATGCCATCCGGCGACGTTTCGGTGATTTCGTTCTCGTCAATACGAACTTTGGCGGCGTCAATCATTTTTTCCCCGATCTTGGCGAACTCCGCGCGCTCTTGGAAACACCAGCCAACGGCAACAACTTCATGACAGGTCGGGCGGCGCACAAATCGACGATTTTCGGTCATTTCAAGGACATGCTGCCGACCCTTTGTCGCGCCTTTCCCGATTATCGCATCGTCCTGCGCCCACATCCGTCCGAGAACCACGCGCCCTGGGAGCAAGTGGCCCGAGACCATGCCAATATGCATGTCGCGAACGAAGGCAGCGTGACCCCATGGCTGATGGCCGCGAAGGCGCTGGTGGCGAACGGCTGCACCACAGAGGTCGAGGCCGCCATCCTCGGAGTTCCGGCGGTAAGTTTTCAGCCGGTGCGCTCGGAAACTTTCGACGATCCCCTGCCGGCGGCGGTAAGCCAAGCCGCGTTCGATCTCGATCATCTGGTAGCGGCCGTGCGCGACGCGGTTCACGGCGGCCTTGCCCCGGCCCGGAATTCGGAACGAAAAAATCGGCTGCGGCCCCATATCGCCGCTCTCGACGGGGCCTTGGCCGGCGACCGGATCATCGACGTCCTGGAGCAATCGGGTTACGCCAGGCGTCAACCGCCCGGCGTCGGCCCACGCCGTTTCGCGGCCGGGTGGGTGAGGACGAAATGCCGCTCGACGGTGAAGCGGATCAACATGATCCGGCCCGGCCATCGAAACAACATTCGCTATCACGCTCACCGCTTTCCCGGAATTTCCGTCGCTGAAATCCGCCAACGCATATCTCGCCTGAGCCAACTCTTAGGCCGCTTCGAGGACGTCCGGGTCGAGAAAATCTCGCGCCACGTTTTTCGTCTCTCGCGATGATCCAACGAATGCCTCGGCGGTCATTGGAGGCGGCGAGCCGTGACTTCCAAATCTAGCCATTGCCAGTCTTGTGTCGCCATGACGTCACCGTTAGCCTGGGGCTTATTCGTTTTTCGTCGGTGGGCCCGCCGTGGGCCTCTGCGCCGACGACAGGCAAGGAAGGGAACGATGAACCGAGCCCGCGTCGTCGGCGCGATCGCGTTGTTGTTTTTCGGGTTTCCCGAATCGTGGGGGGCGGACGGTACGTTCGACTTGGGCACGCGATTCGACGATACCTCTTCGAGTAAGAAAGCCAAGGAGCCTTACTTCGAGTTCATGGAGCGCTACGCCCTCGACCAGGCCGCCAAAAAAGGCGAGAATCCGGACAGCTACCTGAAGGCCCGAGTCGGCATCGTTGAGCTCGGCCTTTATCGACTTGGATTCTACCGTCAGCCCTTGACCGGCAAGCGGAACGCGGCCCTGACGGCGGCCATTAAGCGGTTTCAGACCTCGATCGGCGCCGATCCCAGCGGAACCCTGCTGATGGGGGAATTTCATGAATTGAATCGGCGCGAGGAGTTGGTCAGGCGCCGCACGATCGTTCCGGAAAACGAATTTCGGATCCTGAAACAGGGTGACATCGTCATTGCCGAGGGAACTTGGGCGTTCCGGAACGGCGAAATGCGATACCCGATTCAGACCTCGGAGATTCGCTGCGACAAAGGCGAAAAGGAATGCGTCGGGGTCACGGCGAGCGTGATCGATGGCGAACAAGAAGAGCGCGTGACCCTGAATCTGGATTGGCGGTATTGGGAAATCACCAAATGGACCGACGATGAAATCGTGGCCGAGAACGACGCCTCGAAATGCGTCGCGTACACGCTGACGATCAGTTCGAAAGCAAAATCGGTTTTTCAGTTTCGTCGCGGCAAGGGCGCCGAGGAATGCGAGGACGATGTCGGCCCTCCCGAAATTCTCGAGCTCTTGGACGGTCCGATAATGGCCCGTGAGTACTATCGGAATTTACAGAAGCGGATCAAGGATTTTTACGCAACCGACTTTATCAAATCGCTCAAGGCGACTCCGGGCGGATCGTAAGCCCGTTGGGGTGATTTGGTGCCACTGCACAATCTCGCCTCGCCACCCTGTCCCTCTTCGCCATCGGCCTTGCTGGCCTGGGATTCCTACGCCGCCGTTCGTGATTGCCGCGAATATCCGGAGCGGATGTTTCCCGCATCCTGATCACTATGGCGCGTGCCAGGTAGGCGCCGCCACCACGCTCCACCTTGGCGCGGGGATTTTTTTATGTTGCCGATCTCGTCGTTGCGATATCGTCGCATCATGCACTTGATAGCTGGACTGTCCGCCGCACTGTTCGTCGCCCTGAGCGCAACCGCGTCCCTCGCGGGCCAAACTCAGATTCATGATTTCGATACCGCACGCGACCGCTTCTTTTGGCCGAAGCTCTACAAGAACGGCGGTTTCACGCTCTACTGCGGGCAGTGGTTCGCGAATAACCCCAGGCTCGATGGCAAGTTCGCCGCGAGGCCCGGTTTGAAAGTCGAGCAAGTGTATCCAGCGTCGTGGATGCTTGAGACAGCAGGCTGCGCCAATAGGACGCGGAGCATGTGCCGGCACCTGAGCCAAGATTTCAACTTGATGGAGGCCGATCTTCACAACCTCTATCCGGCCATATCGTTCATCAATCAGGCTCGCAGCAATTACGAGTTCGCCGATATCCCCGGCGAGGACCACATGTACGACTCGTGCGACTTCGAGGTGTTTTGCCGAACGGCGGAGCCGAGACCGGAAGCGCGCGGCAACGTGGCGCGCGCCATCTTCTACATGCACCACGAGTACGGCCTACCGGTACCGGATGCTATGAAATCTCTATTGCTTGAGTGGAACGCCGACGATCCCGTGAGCGAGGCGGAACGACGTCGCAACGCGAAGATTGAAGAGCTCCAAGGGACGCGGAATCCGTTCATCGATAATCCCGGTCTTGCCGCAACGCTCGGATTCTGAGCGATAGTTTCTGACCTCGACATCCACCGGACCGCCGCAATCCCGATCTCCGAGCTCGGGGAATTGGCAACCATCGAGGCCACCAACCGCGCGGCGGATATGCTTTATGGGGGCGTCCTTGCGGGGCAGGCGGTTTGGTTGCGCGTCCGCAGGGCCGTTGAGGCGATCTTGGCGGAAGAGCTGGAGGACGGGGAGTCGGTGCCATGAACCAACTGGCAGAATGTCCGTTGGGGGTATTGGCACCGGACGGGGTCGGATGAAGCCGTATAGAGGCGGATAAGGACTTCAGACCGACTGCGAAAAATGCCGGAAAACCGGACAAATCCGCACGAAAAGCGCCGGAACCGTATGGGTTCCAGCGCTTCGTAAACCAGGCCGCGCGATTGGCGGCACGATCCCGCTTCGCCAGCCGCGAATGGCGCCGCCATCATTTCGGTTTGAGGGGCTGAAAGCCGCCTTTCGCGACCCGCAAGCAGTCGTCGTAGTTTTCGAAAATCCAGTTCTTGTCGGCGGTGATCAGCGCCTTGCCCGAGAGCCGGCCCTCCTTGTTGGCGATGCAGCAGAGCAACGCATAGGCGACGACTTCCGGGCTGTCGCCATACAGATTCAAATTCGACACTTTGAATGGTCTCCCCTGTTGATCGAGCGCGGTTCCCGCCCGCGCCATCGCCGGGTAAGAAGCGCGGATTAAGGTTGCAGGAGCGGGGACGGCTACCAAATGTCTTGACGGAGATGACGATCCAGCCGTTTTCACCGCGGGCGAAATCGATCGAGAAATAAAAAAATTTACGGCCCCCGAAGTAGATCGCGTAGACGTGCTTGATCAGGCTATCTCCCAGCTTCGCCCTTTGCAGACGGTCGATATAGACGACCTCGTCGCCCTCGGCGAATTCCATGATCTTCTCCCCGACCCGGGTCGACCAAAAAAGCTTGCCTTCCAGCGCGGCGTACAAGTGTTTTGTCAGGCCGTCGTAATCCTGGCGCTGAATCAGGGCGACGGTCTCGCCCGCCCAGACGTCGGGGTCATCGACCGTCGCCGGCGCGGCCGCCGCCTCGAGAGAAACCGATAGGACGATCACAACGACCACAGCCAAAAAAGATTTCATCCTCACCCGTCCGGATCGATGGAGATGCCCCCATCATATCGCTCGCCGATTTCGCGACCAAGGCGATATCCACGCCTTCAGGTCGGCTGGATCGTCGGCGGCCGCGGCATCGATGTTCAACCCCGAACATAGGCTCGCGAAATTCGAGGAGACGCCGCTTGGCCGATGCATCTCGCGCGAAGATCTAGATTGAACAATCGCGCATCAGGCTTGATAATCGGATGAATAGAGACGATGAAGAAACCCGTTAAATACGAACCCGGCTCAACGGCGGGACTCGAGGAAGCCAAGCGGAGAATTTCCGCTGCCGCCAGCGCCAGCGCGGATACTCTTAACCTCGGCGGGCTTGGCTTGATCGAGCTGCCCGCCGAGGTGCCCAATCTCACAAGCGTCAAGGTCCTTTATCTCCAAAACAACCGGCTCACTGGCCTGTCGGCGGAAATCGGCGCACTCGAATCACTGCTAGGGCTTAATCTCTATGACAACCAGCTCACCGGCCTGCCGGCGGAAATTGGCGCGCTCGAATCACTGCAAGAGCTTGATCTCCAAAACAACCCACTTCCCGAGTCGTATGCGAAAGCCTTTGCGGACGGCGGCAGCGCCGCGCTCGGCAGCCTGCTCCGCGGTCTCGCGAAAAAGGCGGCGCCGCTTTATGAAGCCAAGTTGCTGGTGACGGGTGAAGGCAGTGTCGGAAAGTCGTGGGCGTTGGCGGCGCTCCAGGGCAAGGATCCGCAAACTGCCATCGGGGGGCAGACGACCTATGGTATCGACCGCGGGACGCTGTCGCTCCCCCATCCGGATACAGCTAACGCCATGATCACGCTCAATACCTGGGATTTCGGCGGCCAGAAAGTGTATCGCGTCACCCACCAGTTCTTCTTTAGCGAAGAGGCCGTGTTCCTCCTGGTGTGGAACCCGCGCCTGGGTGCCGAGCAATGCCAGGTACGGCAATGGCTGCGGCGCATCGCGCTGCGCACCGGCGGCAAGGCCAAGGTGATCATGGTCGCCTCGCACTGCCCGACGGAACAGACACCCTACCGGCCCGATTACGGCCACGACAGCCTTCCCAAGGACCTTCAGGCGATGATCGTCGATCGGATCGCCATCGACAGCGCGCAAAAATCCGACGGCGGCGAGGGCGACAACATCCAGAAATTGCGCGATCGGATCGCCAAACACGCCGCCGAATTACCCCGGATGGGAGACCCATTTCCGTCGAATTGGGAGGCTGCCCGCAAGACCGCGTCCGTGCTGAAAGAGAGCCACCCGTACATTAATACCAACCGCCCTTAACATTGACTTGTGCGAGCCCACGCTCTGAGGCCGATGGACATGATCTTCCAAGGTTGGTCGGTCAGGTTGTTCCAGGCTTGGCAGGGCTAGTTTTTTGTCCGCCCAGTGATCAGGGTGAGGTGATCGCGGCGCTGGCCATTTCATTCTCGGTGTGGCAGTGTGCCGGTCATGGCGACGCTGCCGGTCTCGGATTCGTCCATTGATTTGCGCGCGGTCACGGTGCGTCCGACCTGGGGCGCGCAGGAGCACCGGCGCTGGGACCGGTTGGTGGAGCAGCACCACTACCTGGCGTTCCACGGCGTCATCGGCAAGGGCCTGCGCCATGTCGCGGTGCATGGCGAGACCTGGCTCGCACTGATCGGCTGGCAGCCCGGCGCGTTCAAGCTGGGCGCGCGTGATCGCTGGATCGGGTGGTCGGCCGAGCAGCAGTTCCGGCGTCTGCATCTGATCGCCAACAACTCGCGCTTCGTCATTCTGACGCCTGGCCGAGTGCCGAACCTGGCCTCCCGTGTGCTGGGGCTGAGCCTGCGGCGGCTGTCTGAGGACATCCAGGCGGTGCACGGATATCCGGCTCTTCTGGCGGAGACGTTCGTGGACGTCTCGCGATTTGCCGGCACCTGCTACCGCGCGTCGAACTGGCGCTCTCTGGGGCTGACGCGGGGCTTTGCCCGTGAGCCCGGAGGGGCAGCGCGCTGGCGCCACCACGGTCAGCCCAAGGAGGTCTTCGTGTTCGGACTGACAGACGGCGCCCCCGAGGCGCTGAGCCGTACCGGGATGCCGGCACACTGGAACGCCGAGCAGCACACCGAGCCGATGGCCGCGCCCCGGCTGCGCAGCCTGTTCGAGTGTCTGGGTGAGGTGCCCGAGTACCGCCATGCCCGGGGCAAGCGCTATGCGCTCAACACCATTCTGGTGATCGCCGTCGCCGCCCGGCTTGCCGGATACCGGGGGGTGAACGCGTTCGCCCAGTTCGCCGCCCTGCTCTCCCAGGAGCAGCTCGAGGCGGTGGGTGCGTTCTGGAGCCCTTCCAAACAGCGCTACACCCCGCCCGCGATCACCACCTTCCACAAGACCCTCACCGCCCTGCCGCCAGAGACCCTGGACAACGCGATTAGCCAGTGGACCGGCCAGCATGGCAGCGCGCACGCGCCGGTCGCCATGGACGGAAAGGATCTGCGCGGCGCCTCGAAGCAGACCGAAGACGGGCGCAGGATGATGGTGGCGGCGGTCGAGCACGACACCGGCGTGGTCCTCGGGCAGGTCGAGGTCGACCGCAAGAGCAACGAAATCCCGGCCGTGCGCGAACTCTCCAGCGGCCTCGACCTCACAGGCCGGATCGTCACCATGGACGCGATGCACGCTCAGCACGAGACCGCGCGCTGCCTGCTCGGGCGTCGCGCCGACTACGTGATGAGCGCGGTCAAGGACAACCAGGAGATGATCTTCGAAGACCTCAAGGCGATCGACTTCAGCGATGCGCTCTGGCACGAAACCGTCGACAAGGGCCATGGCCGCATCGAGCGCCGACGCTGCGCCGTCGTCGACCTCTCCGCTGCCGAGTGGGACGGCTACGCCAACCTCCACGGGCGACGCCAGGCCATGCGCATCGAGCGCGAACGCGAGATCCTCAAGACCGGCAAGCGCAGCATCGAGGTGACCTGGAGCCTCACCTCGCTCGGCGCAGAGCGCGCCGGACCCGAGGAGTTGCTCGAACTGGTGCGCAACCACTGGCATATCGAGAACCGCCTGCACTACGTGCGCGACTTCACCTACGACGAAGACCGATGCCGGGCCTACGTGCGTCACCTGCCCAGAAATCTCGCCTGCTTGACCAACGCGGCCATCGCCATCGTGCGCTGCGACGGACGCTTCCGTTATCTGCCCGAGGCCAACCGGCACTATGCCGCCCGGGCGCAGGAGGCCCTCGACGCGATCATGACCGCGCCCATCGCCTGAGACAGCACGCCTCTCCCCCGGACCGGGACGTGCCGCCGAGCGGCGCGGGCGGACCGGTGTGCCTGTCGAATCCGAAAACGCCGTCCGGTGGCTTCGAGCAGTCCCCATGACGTCGTCGAGGCAAGCTCGGGGCTCCCCGAACCCCGTGCACCGAGCACGATCCCACTCATCCCGAACCCTCAACCGCGACTAAAAATTGTTCCTGCCAGGCTTGGCAAGAGGCCTCGACGATGGCTTCATAGGAGTCGAAGACACGATTGGAGAGCCAGTTCTGGCGGAGGTATTGCCAGACATTTTCGGCGGGATTGAGCTCCGGGGACTTGGGTGGCAAAGGCACGAGGGAGATGTTCTCCGGGATGCCGAGTTTGGCAGTGGTGTGCCATGCGGCTTGGTCGAGCAGCACGACGGCATGGGCGTTTGGGGCAACGGCCCGGCTGATTTCCTCGAGATGCAGGTCCATGGCTTCAGTATTGGCGCGCGGCATGACCAGCGCCGCGCCCTCACCGCGCTCGGGGCAGATGGCGCCGAAGAGATACGCCGAAGAGGTCCGTAGGTCCTTGACCTGGCGCGGGCGCGATCCCTTTGGGGCCCACTGGCGCACCAGGCTGTTCTTCTGGCCGACGCGCATTTCATCTTGAAACCAAACCTCGATGGGCGTGTCCGGTGGCTGTGCCGCTACGATTTTCGCCAAGTGTTCGGGAAAACTTTTTTTTAAATTCCTCCTGTGCCCGCGCATCCTGGCCGACGTGGCGCGGGCGCGCGGAAATATGCGAGAACCCGAGCGCGGCCAGCAGCTTGCCGACGCTCCGCTCGTGATAGTCCACGCCGAAGCGCGTTCGGATCAGTTGCTTGAGATCGATGCAGCGCCAGCGCACGACCCCATCCCGTTCGGGATCGGGACCGGCCTCGATAGCCCGCGAAAGCGCCGCCATTTGCGACGGCGTCAACCGACGCAACGCCCCGTTCGGCTTGCGGTCGATCAGACCGGCCGGACCTCCCGCGTTGAACCGGTGAACCCAGTCCCGCAACGTCTGCCGATCCATGCCGCCAATACCCGCCGCGCACGCTCGATCCATCCCATCGTAGATGGCCGCCATCGACAAAAGCCGTCGCGCCTGGTTCCCATCATCGCTCCGTGCCGCAAGAACACGGACTCTTTCAGCATCAAAGTCGTTTCGCAAAGGAATCGTTGGCATTGAACACACTCCCTTGTTGCCAACAACCTTGAATCACACAAAACCTAGCGTGTAAACCTTTGCGCGAGTCAAACTCTAGGGCGGTTGGTATTAGTGCACGGGGGCGTGAACGAAGTGAATGCGCCGGTGCACTACTAGGGCGATGTCCCGGATCGACCCGGGCGGCTAGAGTCTGCCGTGGCAGTGTTTGAATTTCCGGCCCGAGCCGCAGGGGCAGGATTCGTTGCGGCCGACCTTTCCCCAGGTCGTCGGATCCCCGGGCAAGCG
Source organism: Alphaproteobacteria bacterium (assembly GCA_965218865.1). GTDB lineage: Bacteria > Pseudomonadota > Alphaproteobacteria > JAAXGF01 > JAAXGF01 > CBDCME01. Next base: position 42,793 of record CBDCME010000032.1, on the reverse strand, counting down.
TTCCGCGGCCGGGGATCGGGTGACGACGGGCTTGGCCGCCGGCTTGGCCTTTGCCTCGGAGGGATCGGCGCGGCTCTCGTGCATCTCGCTTTGTTCCTTTGGGGCGAAGGCGCTCTCCGGCGCCGTGCGCCGCAGCTCGATGTGCGAGAGCAGGCTCGTCACGTCGACGCGCAGCTCGTCGAGCATGCGGATGAACATTTCGTACGCCTCGCGCTTGTATTCGTTCAACGGGTCGCGCTGAGCGTAGGCCCTGAGCGAAATGCCCTGGCGTAAATGGTCGAGCGACAGGAGATGGTCCTTCCAGTGATGGTCGAGACGCTGGAGGAGAAAACTTTTTTCTGCCAGGCGCATCAACTCGGGACCGTATTGCGCCACCCGCTCCGCCATCTTGCGGTCGCTGGCGTCGATGATGCGTTCCCGGATCTCTTCGTCGGCGATACCCTCCTCCCCGGCCCAGTCCGCGATGGGTAGATCCATGGCCAAGATCCTGCGGCACTCCTCGTGGAGCGCGCTCACCTCCCATTGCTCTTGATAGGCCTTCACGGGGATATAGGTGCGGACGAATTCGCCGACGACGTCGTGGCGCATGTCGGCGATGGTCTCGGAAACGTCCTCGGTGCTCATATAATCGATCCGCTGTTCATAAATGACCTTTCGCTGATCGTTCATCACGTCGTCGAACTTGAGCAGATTTTTGCGGATTTCGAAGTTCCGGGCCTCGACCTTCTGCTGCGCCTTGGCGATGGCCTTGTTGATCCAGGTGTGGACGATCGCCTCGCCCTTTTCCAGGCCGAGCTTTTGCAGCATGCCGTCCATCCGCTCGGAACCGAAAATGCGCATCAGGTCGTCCTCGAGCGAGAGATAGAATTTCGAGGCCCCGGGGTCCCCCTGGCGGCCCGAGCGGCCGCGGAGTTGATTGTCGATGCGCCGGCTTTCGTGGCGTTCGGTCGCGAGCACGAAAAGGCCGCCGGCGGCCAATACCTTGGCCTTGTCCGCCTCGATTTCCGCCTTGATCCGGCTAATTCGCCGGCCGCGCTCGTCGTCGTCGTCGGTCACGGTCTCCAGCTCTTGCGCGACCCTCATGTCCAGATTGCCGCCGAGCTGGATGTCGGTGCCTCGGCCGGCCATGTTGGTGGCGATCGTCACGGTCCCGTGTTGGCCGGCCTGGGCCACGATGTACGCCTCCTGCTCGTGGTAGCGGGCGTTGAGGACGTTGTGGGGTATGCGACGCTTCTTGAGCAAGGCCGCGAGCGCCTCGGACTTCTCGATGCTCACCGTGCCCACCAGCATGGGCTGTCCGGCCTTGTGCCGATCCTCGATGAGAGCCACGACGGCGTCCATTTTCTCGCCCGAGGTGCGGTAGACCTCGTCGTCCACGTCCTCGCGAACGCACGGCAGGTTGGTCGGGACCTGGACCACCTCGAGCTTGTAGATATCGGCGAATTCGGCGGCCTCGGTCGCGGCTGTGCCGGTCATTCCCGCCAGTTTGGGATAGAGCCGGAAGTAATTCTGGAAGGTGATCGAGGCGAGGGTCTGGTTCTCGTTTTGGATGCGGACCCCTTCCTTGGCCTCGAGCGCCTGGTGCAGGCCCTCGGAATAGCGGCGGCCCTCCATCATCCGTCCCGTGAACTCGTCGATGATCACGACCTTGTCGTTCTTGACGATGTAATCGGTATCCCGGGCGAAGAGCTTATGGGCGCGCAGGGCCTGATTGACGTGGTGAACGACGGAGACGTTCTCGATGTCGTAGAGGCTCCCCTCCCCCAACAGCTTGGCCGCGAGCAGCCTTTCCTCGATTTTCTCGACCCCGACCTCGGTCAAGGAAACGGCGCGGGCCTTTTCGTCTTTTTCGTAGTCTTCCTCCGCGAGCGGCGGGATGAATCTGTCGATGGCGCGGTAAAGCTCGAAATTGTCCTCGGTCGGCCCCGAAATGATCAGCGGCGTGCGCGCCTCGTCGACCAGAATGCTGTCCACTTCGTCGACGATGGCGAAGTTGAACTGCCGCTGGACCATGCTGTCGAGCGAGTACTTCATGTTGTCGCGGAGATAATCGAACCCGAACTCGTTGTTGGTCCCATAGGTCACGTCGGCCGCGTATTGCCGGCGCCGCTCGTCGTCGTCGAGGCCGTGGACGATGCAGCCGACCGAAAAGCCCAGGAACTTGTAGATCCGTCCCATCCATTCGGAATCGCGTTGGGCCAGGTAATCGTTGACCGTGACGACGTGGACGCCCTTGCCGCCCAGCGCGTTGAGATAAACCGCCAGGGTGGCGACGAGGGTCTTGCCCTCGCCGGTCGCCATTTCGGCGATCATGCCGTTGTGGAGGACGACGCCGCCGACGAGCTGGACATCGAAGTGGCGCTGTTCGAGTGTTCGTTTCGCCGCTTCCCGTACGGTCGCGAAAGCGTCGACCAGCACTTCGCTCAAGGGTTCGGAATTGGCCACGCGCCCGCGCAGCATCTCCGTTCGCTGCCGCAGTTCGTCGTCGGACAGCTTCTCGAGTTCCGGCTCGATGGCGTTGATCTTCTGGGCCGCCTTGGAGAAGCCCTTGATGATGCGATCGTTCGCGGTGCCGAAAATTCGGCGTGCTAGGGCGCCGAACATGACGATTCGTGGCAACCTCTTGCGGGTGTGGGTAACGTTAGAGTCCTTGGCTTGAGAAATAGGCCGCGCGGTCGAGTCTGTCAACGACGGCTCCCGGGAGGCGCGGGGAGGACCGACGATCGTGCTTGTTTGGGTCTCAACCTTATGCATGATGCCGACAAGGGTTCCCGGGGCGCCGTCCGCGGCCGGGGAACCTTCCCGTACCACCCCAAGCGCGCCGCCATGCCACCTCCGACACTGCCCCTTTCGCCCCTGGCCCTTTCGCCCCTGGCCCCGGCCGCGTTTCCCCCGCTTCGACCGATCGCGGGGGTTCGCCTCGCCAGCGCCGCCTGCGGGCTCCGCTACCGCGACCGCGACGACGTCATGCTCGCGGCGATGCCCGAGGGGACCCGGGTCGCCGGCGCCTTCACGCGCTCGGAGACGGCCGCCGCGCCGGTGTTGTGGTGCCGAGACGCACTTACGGGCGGGCGGGCGCGCGGGTTGGTCGTGAACGCCGGCATCGCGAACGCCTTCACCGGGTCCGCGGGAGCCGACACGGTTCGCGGCACCGCCGGCGCCGCGGCCGCTCTCTTCGACTGTCCTTCGAGCGAAGTCTTCGTCGCCTCCACGGGGGTCATCGGCGAAACCCTCGAAACCGACAAAATCCTGGCCGCGATGCCCCGCTTGCACGACGGTCTCGCTGCCGACGCCTGGGAAGCGGCGGCGAGGGCCATCATGACCACCGATACCTACCCCAAGGGCGCCTCGCGCCAGGTGGCCGTGGGCGGCGTTTCCGTCACCATCAACGGTATCGCCAAGGGCTCGGGCATGATCGCCCCCGACATGGAGACCATGCTGGCCTTTCTTTTCACCGACGCCGCGCTTCCCGGCGCGGTGTTGCAGGATTTCCTGTCCCGGGCGGTCGCGCGATCCTTCAACGCGATCACCGTCGACGGCGATACCTCTACCAGCGACACGGTGCTCCTGTTCGCCACCGGCACCGCCCCGGCGTTTCCCGCCGAGGCCGGCTTGGCGCGGTTCGAGGAGGCCGTGTACGCGGTCTGCGCCGATTTGGCCTGGCAGATCGTGGGCGACGGCGAAGGGGCCCAAAAACGGGTCACCATCTCGGTCCGAGGGGCCGAATCCGACGCCGCCGCGCGCCGAATCGCGCTTTCGATCGCGAATTCCCTGCTTGTGAAAACGGCGCTCGCCGGGGCCGACCCAAACTGGGGCCGGATCGTCATGGCGGTGGGCAAATGCGGCGAACGGGTCGCGCCCGAGCACCTGAGCATCAAGATCGGCGGCGTCCTCGTGGCCGAGGCGGGCGCCGCGACGACTCCGCGGCCCGCCGCCGCCACCCTGGCCCATCTGCGCGGCCGAGAAATCGCCCTCGAGGTCGACGTCGGCGTCGGCGTCGGCGAATCCGTCGCCTGGACCTGCGACCTGACCAAGGACTACATCGACATCAACACCCGCTACCGGAGCTAGTGCATCGACCCAAACGGAGGCGACCGCCGAAGTTTGGAAAGTTGATGCATCGACAAAGGCCTGGTGCACGGGGGCGTGAACGAAGTGAATGCGCCGGTGAACTAGGGAATCGACCCCAACGCTCTTTTCCCGAGTTGATCCATCATGGAAAGACTCTAGTGGTTCGCCGCGAGGACGATAATGGGCACCATCCGTCAACTCCGAACCACGCGGTGAAGACCGTCCTCGTCGCCGCCGTGGCCTTGATCGACGGCGACGGCCGCGTGCTCCTCGCCCGCCGTCCGGCCGGTAAGCCGATGGCGGGGCTGTGGGAATTTCCCGGCGGCAAGGTCGAGGCCTTTGAAACCCCCGAGGCGGCCCTCATCCGCGAACTGGCCGAGGAGCTGGCGCTCGACGTTTCGGCCCATTGCCTCGCCCCCTTCACCTTCGCCTCCCACGCCTATGACGACTTCCACCTCGTGATGCCCCTCTACCTCTGCCGTGTCTGGGACGGTTTCGCCCGGGCCCGCGAGGGCCAGGAACTTGCCTGGGTCCGCCCCGCCCAGCTTTCCGACTACCCCATGCCCGCCGCCGACAAACCCCTCGTCGCCATGCTCCGGGATTGGCTTTAGGGGATCTTGTCAGAGCACATTCGCTTGAGGCGTCAATCGAGGCGCCCTAGCCTCAAACGATGCGCAATCCATTAGTTCAACAGCTCGCCCGAGGTTATTCGCCTATGATTTACGTTCGCTATCCGCTTCGCCAGGTAGAAGACATGTTGTTCGAACGTGGCCTCGATATCTGTCATGAGACGGTTCTGTAGTGGTGGAATCGGTTTGGCCCGATGTCCGCGTCCGAGATCAGGAAACGACGCATCGATCGTTTTCACGATGGCGCTGGCACTTATACCAACCGCCCTTAACATTGACTTGTGCGAGCCCACGCTCTGAGGCCGATGGACATGATCTTCCAAGGTCGGTTGGTCAGGTTGTTCCAGGCTTGGCAAGAGGCCTCGACGATGGCTTCATAGGAGTCGAAGACACGATTGGAGAGCCAGTTCTGGCGGAGGTATTGCCAGACATTTTCGGCGGGATTGAGCTCCGGGGACTTGGGTGGCAAAGGCACGAGGGAGATGTTCTCTGGGATGCCGAGTTTGGCAGTGGTGTGCCATGCGGCTTGGTCGAGCAGCACGACGGCATGGGCGTTTGGGGCAACGGCCCGGCTGATTTCCTCGAGATGCAGGTCCATGGCTTCAGTATTGGCGCGCGGCATGACCAGCGCCGCGCCCTCACCGCGCTCGGGGCAGATGGCGCCGAAGAGATACGCCGAAGAGGTCCGTAGGTCCTTGACCTGGCGCGGGCGCGATCCCTTTGGGGCCCACTGGCGCACCAGGCTGTTCTTCTGGCCGACGCGCATTTCATCTTGAAACCAAACCTCGATGGGCGTGTCCGGTGGCTGTGCCGCTACGATTTTCGCCAAGTGTTCGGGAAAACTTTTTTTTTAAATTCCTCCTGTGCCCGCGCATCCTGGCCGACGTGGCGCGGGCGCGCGGAAATATGCGAGAACCCGAGCGCGGCCAGCAGCTTGCCGACGCTCCGCTCGTGATAGTCCACGCCGAAGCGCGTTCGGATCAGTTGCTTGAGATCGATGCAGCGCCAGCGCACGACCCCATCCCGTTCGGGATCGGGACCGGCCTCGATAGCCCGCGAAAGCGCCGCCATTTGCGACGGCGTCAACCGACGCAACGCCCCGTTCGGCTTGCGGTCGATCAGACCGGCCGGACCTCCCGCGTTGAACCGGTGAACCCAGTCCCGCAACGTCTGCCGATCCATGCCGCCAATACCCGCCGCGCACGCTCGATCCATCCCATCGTAGATGGCCGCCATCGACAAAAGCCGGCGCGCCTGGTTCCCATCATCGCTCCGTGCCGCAAGAACACGGACTCTTTCAGCATCAAAGTCGTTTCGCAAAGGAATCGTTGGCATTGAACACACTCCCTTGTTGCCAACAACCTTGAATCACACAAAACCTAGCGTGTAAACCTTTGCGCGAGTCAAACTCTGGGGCGGTTGGTATAAACCGCTTATATGAGCGGACGGTTTGTCAAGGTGGTTTCACGGGCCTTTACCTTTCAGCCATTCTTTTGTTCAGCCTGGAGCGCCCATTCTTTCGTCCCGACCCTGGGGGTCCGATGAGCGCGGCGCGCATGGGCGCCGGTGAATGAGGTCGGGGGGCGAAGCGGAGATTTGCTTCAATTGAGTTCCGCTCTGATCGGTGTAATCCGTAGATCAGTGAGGCAACCTGACCAATTACCCGAAGTTCAAGAACGATCGCGGCTTGCCTGGGATTCAAATCGGCGTGAAGGATTTCAGATGCACGGGTGTAGCGGTGCCCCACGACCACCCTCATATATATCTGAACATGGGAGGAGCCGATTCCACCATATGTCCTTATTGTGCGACGCGGTTCCGCTACAACGCCGAACTTGGTTCCGGAGCCATACCTGCCGACAGCGTGTTTGAAGAGTGAGCATATTCAGCCTTTGCGCAAGACCGTAGCGAGCCACCATTGCTTGTAGCGCGGGAGTCCGGGAGGGCGGTAGTAATGCTTTACCTCCATGAACCCGGCAGCAGTGACGAAATCGCGCCAGGTGGTAAGATCGAAGAAGCAGCTGTAGCGGTCGCCGCTGACGCCTTCTTCGTTGTTTCCCCTCGGGTTGGAGCAGAATAGGACGCCCCGGGGCTTCAGGGATTCGGCGAGTTCCGCTAACACCCGGGACAACTCTTGGCTCGGCACGTGGAACAACGACGCATTTGCGAAAATGCCGTCGAAACGGTTCACCGGCAAATTCATCGCGAGAAAATCCTGGTGCAGCACATCGCACCCGGAATAACGGCGTGCCATGGCGACGAATTTCATCGATCCGTCGAGGCCCATGGCGTCGTGGCCCAAGGATCGGAAATAGCGCAAGTCTCGTCCCGGCCCACACCCCAGATCCAGGATGGCATAGGGGGGATCGCCCTCGATCGCTTCCAAGAGCGCCTCATAGTTCTGGCTGACATCGTGATTTCGAGTGCCGTCCCAGTAATCTTCGGCCGCTCGGTCATAATGGCCGATGGTTATTTCCGAAATGCGCCGCAATTGTGCTTTATCGAGCGCGTTGGACGGCTTGTCAGGATTGACCTTCGGCTTCACCGTGCACCCCGCTTTACTTCGGCAATACCACCCGTAATGCACGCGAGCGTATCGCTATCACCTCCGAGCGACACGGCGTCGCGGACGGCGTCCTCATAACCGTCAGCCTCAAGCGCGCAGACGATCGCGGGCGGAACGGTCCCTCGATTGGAGACATCGAAGGGGCAGGGATATAACCAAGTCGGAGTTCTGCCCAACGTAGGATCGGCCCCCCTCTGACAATCGATCTGTTTCACGAACTTCGGCTATGCCTTGCCTTCCGGATCGCAGCTACAACACGTTGCGCATAGCGGCACACAACGAAAGTTCTAGCCGACTTCGACCGCTGTTTCCAAGCAAGCGGACCCTGAATGATCAGGGTCAACACCGGGAGTTATGACCTGAAGCGGCCTAGGCTCCGTGTGAACCGTAACACCCTCGCCACGGAAATGACCCCCTCGACCGCGCTCACGAGGGTCAGTTCGTTCATTGACGATAGGAGAACTCGACCCATGTGACCAATGAGGACCTGATTCGCGTCTGACCCTCACGTGTGTGGCGATTTATCGAGGATCAGATGGAGTCATCCGGGGAATGTTGGTTATCCGCTTATAAATAGCGGTGGAGAGGGGAGTTGGCAGTGCACAAGCTGCTATGGTTATTAATCGCCATACTTCTCGCTCTCCCCGCCGCCGAAGGTGAAGCAAAGAAGCCGAAGTCCGATGGTGACGGTGGGAATATCAACGTCCCCGGAGAGCGTCCGTTTGACGAAGTCAACATCTTCGGTGACTTGGGCAAAATATTTAGATTGCCGAATACGGACGAGAACAAGATTTGGTGGGACGCATGGTACGCGGGGAGGTCGGAAAAGATCGCTTCCTTATTCTTTGCGCGCTGAAAGATGGGAATTGGAAAAGCTTGGGTGACATACGCAATTACATCGAATTTAAATTCCAAAGAACGTATCCGTGGAGAAAGCTGAGAAATATGCTTGTCCTCATGGCTGGTAGGCCGGGGCGGAAGTACCCGAGGAGCCAGCGAGGCGAAGTAGGGGAAGGTTGGATGGAGAAGAACTTTGAAGCCAGTTACGGGGGGATTGACACAGGGTGGAGAATAGAGCCGAGCGTATATCCTCTTCTTTATTTCTTGCTGATGAGTTGCCCTGATGATGACACGTGTAAATGATGGGCGGAGGCCGCGTGTGGGCCATCTCGTGTCTAGTCGAGCGGGCGATCAACCTAGCCAGGCTATATCGATCTCAACAAAGCTCCGTCGCCGCCCCATCTCGAAGGTCTACTCTTGGGTTGTGGGGGAGACGGGAGTTGGCAGTGCTCAAGCTGCTATGGTTGTTCGTCGGCACTCTTGTAGCTCTCCCCGGCTTCGACGGTGAAGCAAAGGAGCGGAAGTCTGAGAGCGACGACGGAAAAGTTAACATCGGCGCGGAGCGTCCGTTTGACGCGGTCAACATTTTCGGTGATTTCGGTAAAAAATTTAATTTGCCGAATACGGAGGAGAATAAGATTTGGTGGGAACGGATGGTACGCGGCGAGGTTGGAAGGGAACGCTTCCTTGTTCTTTGCGCGCTGAAAGATGGGAATTGGAAAAGCTTGGCTGACATACGCACTTACATCGAATTTAAAATCCAAGGAACCTATTCGCCGAAAATCCTGAGAAAGATGCTTATCCTCATGGCTGGCAGGCAGAATGTCTGGTCAGCCTACCTCACTTCCAAGAAGCTGAAAGTCGGAGAAGGTTGGCTGGAGAAAAACCCTCGCGCCGGACTGGCGGGTATTGACTCAGAGTGGAGAATAGAGCCGAGCGTATATCCTCTTCTTTATTTCTTGCTGATGGGTTGCCCTGAGGATGACAGGTGTGAGTGAAGGGGGTTGGCCGTGCACAAGCTGCTATGGTTGTTCGTTGCCACTCTTTTAGCTCTCCCCAGCTTCGGCGGTGAAGCAAAGAAGCCGAAGTCCGAGGGTGATGGTGGGCATATCAACGTCCCCGGAGAGCGTCCGTTCGACGAAGTCAACATCTTCGGTGATTTGGGCAAAATATTTAGATTGCCGAATACGGAGGAGAATAAGATTTGGTGGGAACGCATAATACGCGGGGAAGTTGGAAAAGATCGGTTCCTTATTCTTTGCGCGTTGAAGGATGGGAATTGGAAAAGCTTGGGTGACATACGCACTTACCTCGACTTTAAATTCCCGGGAGCTTATTCGGTGGTCAAGCTGAGAGACATGCTTGTCCTGATGGCTGGTAGGCTCCGTGTCAAATATACCTTACGGGACCCGAAGAGCCAGCAAGGTAAAGTAGGAGAAGGTTGGCTGGAGAAAAACCGTCAAGCTGAGTGGTCGGGTATTGAATCAGAGTGGAGAATAGAGCCGAGCGTATACCCTCTTCTATATTTCCTACTGATGAGTTGCCCAGAGGATGACAGGTGTGAGTGACGGGCGGGGTTGGCGGTGCACAAGCTGTTATGGTTGTTCGTCGCCGCTCTTGTAGCTTTCCCCAGCTTCGGCGGTGAAACAAAGAAGCGGAAGTCTGGAGTGGGCAATGTCCCGGCTGATGTTGAAAAAGTGAGGTAGGCGTCATTCGCCTGGAACCGTTAGGCTCTGGGTGTTGAATCCATCAAGGAGAACGACGCCATGACCAAGACTACACGGAACAGCCGCCTTTCGAAACTGTTGGAGATCCCGCTTCCGCTGTTGCCGCCGGCCTTGCCGGAGGCTTTTGATGATCTGCGCATGAGCGTGGATCGCTTTTGCCTGTTGGCCGGGGTGGAGACCCTGGGCGAGATGCTGGACGAGGATAGCGAGGTGCTCTGCGGAGCGCGCCACGCCCGCACGTCCGAGCGGCAGGGCCATCGCTGGGGGACAACCCAGAGCGAGATTGCCTATCACGGGGGCAAGGTGAAGCTGACGCGCCCGCGGGTGCGCGATCTTGCGGGCAAGGAGATGAGCTTGCCGAGCTGGGAGTTGCTCTCGGACCCGGCGCTTTTGCAGTCCTGGGCGATGAACATCATGCTGCTTACGGTTTCGACCCGCAAGTACGCGCGCGCCGTGCGCCTGCCCGGCGAGGCCAGCGGCGACTTGCCGGCACGCGCGGGCGATGCGACCTCGAAGTCCGCGGTCTCGCGGCGCTTCGTGGCCATGCCGCGCAAGAAGCTGAAGGCCTTCCTGGCCAGCGACCTTTCGGATCTCGATCTCCTGGTCATCCAGATCGACGGGCTGCACGTCGGCGATCACGTGTTGCTGGCAGCTATTGGCATCGACGGCGCGGGCGAGAAGCATGTTCTAGGCCTGGCCGAAGGTGCCACGGAGAATGCCGCCACGGTGCAGGCGCTGCTCGACAACCTGACCGCCCGCGGCCTCGACCCGGAAGTGCCCCGGCTCTTCATCGTCGACGGCGCCAAGGCGCTCTCCAAGGCGATCAAGCGGACCTTCGGGCCGGTGGCCGCCCTCCAGCGCTGCCAGGTCCACAAGGGCCGCAACATCATCGAGCGCCTCGACGAAAGCCTTCATGCCGGCGTCAAGAAGGCGCTCAGGCAAGCCTGGGACCAAGACGATGCCGAGAAAGCCGAACGCCTCATGAAGAACCTGGCGCGCCGCCTGGAGACCGAGGCCCCCGGCGTTTCGGCTTCCATCCTGGAGGGCCTGGATGAGATCCTCACCGTGATCCGCTTGGGCCTGCCGCCCAAGCTCAGGCGCTCCTTGGCCTGCACCAACGCCATCGAGAATGCCTTGGGAACGGTCAGGATGGTGCAGCACAATGTCAAGCGCTGGCGCAACGCCGAGATGGCCTTGCGATGGACCGCCGCCGGCCTCCTGGAAGCCCAAAAGACCTCCGTCGCCTCAAGGCCTACCGGCAACTCCCCATCCTCAGAGCTGCCCTCGAGGATCACGTGAAAAAGGCAAAAGCGAAAAGCGCCATTGAAACCATCAAAGAGGCCGCCTAGCCTCGAAGCCCAACCATGCCTGCCTCGCCTTTTTCAACAGAGCATGGGACATCGCCCCATCGCCGACCGGTTTTGGCCCCTAGCCTACCAGGCCTTGGCGGTAACCTTCGTACTCAACCTTCTGGCCGTGGCGACTCCCCTATTCATCATGGCCGTTTATGACCGGGTCGTGGCAACGGGATCGGTTTCGACATTGTTCTATATCGCCGTCGGTGTCGCGATCGCCCTCGCCTGCGACGCCGGCTTGAGAGCGATTCGGGCGCGGGTTCTTGCCTACATCGGCGCTCGTATCGACATGATCGTCGGCGTCGCCGTATTTCAGCAAATCCTTTACTTGGCCCCAAAATTTACCGAAGGCGCGAGCATCGGTTCGCAAGTCGCACGATTGACACAGTTCGAATCGGTGCGTGAATTCTTCACGGGACCACTCGTCCTCGTATTTCTCGAGTTATACCAACCGCCCTAGAGTTTGACTCGCGCAAAGGTTTACACGCTAGGTTTTGTGTGATTCAAGGTTGTTGGCAACAAGGGAGTGTGTTCAATGCCAACGATTCCTTTGCGAAACGACTTTGATGCTGAAAGAGTCCGTGTTCTTGCGGCACGGAGCGATGATGGGAACCAGGCGCGACGGCTTTTGTCGATGGCGGCCATCTACGATGGGATGGATCGAGCGTGCGCGGCGGGTATTGGCGGCATGGATCGGCAGACGTTGCGGGACTGGGTTCACCGGTTCAACGCGGGAGGTCCGGCCGGTCTGATCGACCGCAAGCCGAACGGGGCGTTGCGTCGGTTGACGCCGTCGCAAATGGCGGCGCTTTCGCGGGCTATCGAGGCCGGTCCCGATCCCGAACGGGATGGGGTCGTGCGCTGGCGCTGCATCGATCTCAAGCAACTGATCCGAACGCGCTTCGGCGTGGACTATCACGAGCGGAGCGTCGGCAAGCTGCTGGCCGCGCTCGGGTTCTCGCATATTTCCGCGCGCCCGCGCCACGTCGGCCAGGATGCGCGGGCACAGGAGGAATTTAAAAAAAAGTTTTCCCGAACACTTGGCGAAAATCGTAGCGGCACAGCCACCGGACACGCCCATCGAGGTTTGGTTTCAAGATGAAATGCGCGTCGGCCAGAAGAACAGCCTGGTGCGCCAGTGGGCCCCAAAGGGATCGCGCCCGCGCCAGGTCAAGGACCTACGGACCTCTTCGGCGTATCTCTTCGGCGCCATCTGCCCCGAGCGCGGTGAGGGCGCGGCGCTGGTCATGCCGCGCGCCAATACTGAAGCCATGGACCTGCATCTCGAGGAAATCAGCCGGGCCGTTGCCCCAAACGCCCATGCCGTCGTGCTGCTCGACCAAGCCGCATGGCACACCACTGCCAAACTCGGCATCCCGGAGAACATCTCCCTCGTGCCTTTGCCACCCAAGTCCCCGGAGCTCAATCCCGCCGAAAATGTCTGGCAATACCTCCGCCAGAACTGGCTCTCCAATCGTGTCTTCGACTCCTATGAAGCCATCGTCGGGTAGTGTCTCAGTTTGAAATCTTCTTGTAACTCGCAGGCCGGTTCGGCTTTACGGCCCGCGCGTCGATCAGGCTGACGATCCATTCCATGTCACGAAGCGTATCGGACACGCCAGCGGCCATGGCTGGCGACATGCGCAAGCTCTTGTGCATCCGGCAGAAGTTGTAGTGCACGAAGTAAAGCGACAGCATGTGAAGGTGGTTCTCGATCTTCTTGGAGAACGCATTGGTGAGCCGAGTAAAGCGGCGCATACCCATCCGCATGGTAAGATTGTGGCGCTTGACGTAGGACGTGCTGACTGACTTGGGGTCAGGGTCGCCTTCGACGCGGCGCTTCTTATACCAACCGCCCTTAACATTGACTTGTGCGAGCCCACGCTCTGAGGCCGATGGACATGATCTTCCAAGGTTGGTCGGTCAGGTTGTTCCAGGCTTGGCAAGAGGCCTCGACGATGGCTTCATAGGAGTCGCAGACACGATTGGAGAGCCAGTTCTGGCGGAGGTATTGCCAGACATTTTCGGCGGGATTGAGCTCCGGGGACTTGGGTGGCAAAGGCACGAGGGAGATGTTCTCCGGGATGCCGAGTTTGGCAGTGGTGTGCCATGCGGCTTGGTCGAGCAGCACGACGGCATGGGCGTTTGGGGCAACGGCCCGGCTGATTTCCTCGAGATGCAGGTCCATGGCTTCAGTATTGGCGCGCGGCATGACCAGCGCCGCGCCCTCACCGCGCTCGGGGCAGATGGCGCCGAAGAGATACGCCGAAGAGGTCCGTAGGTCCTTGACCTGGCGCGGGCGCGATCCCTTTGGGGCCCACTGGCGCACCAGGCTGTTCTTCTGGCCGACGCGCATTTCATCTTGAAACCAAACCTCGATGGGCGTGTCCGGTGGCTGTGCCGCTACGATTTTTGCCAAGTGTTCGGGAAAATTTTTTTTTAAATTCCTCCTGTGCCCGCGCATCCTGGCCGACGTGGCGCGGGCGCGCGGAAATATGCGAGAACCCGAGCGCGGCCAGCAGCTTGCCGACGCTCCGCTCGTGATAGTCCACGCCGAAGCGCGTTCGGATCAGTTGCTTGAGATCGATGCAGCGCCAGCGCACGACCCCATCCCGTTCGGGATCGGGACCGGCCTCGATAGCCCGCGAAAGCGCCGCCATTTGCGACGGCGTCAACCGACGCAACGCCCCGTTCGGCTTGCGGTCGATCAGACCGGCCGGACCTCCCGCGTTGAACCGGTGAACCCAGTCCCGCAACGTCTGCCGATCCATGCCGCCAATACCCGCCGCGCACGCTCGATCCATCCCATCGTAGATGGCCGCCATCGACAAAAGCCGTCGCGCCTGGTTCCCATCATCGCTCCGTGCCGCAAGAACACGGACTCTTTCAGCATCAAAGTCGTTTCGCAAAGGAATCGTTGGCATTGAACACACTCCCTTGTTGCCAACAACCTTGAATCACACAAAACCTAGCGTGTAAACCTTTGCGCGAGTCAAACTCTGGGGCGGTTGGTATTAGTCGTCCGTGAAGAACCCTGATTTCAAGCTGAAGCGGCGATTGGGTTTGCGGTGGGGTGCGAGATGTCGCTGAGGAGCGCGGCCAGGATTTGGACAAACAAACGCCTCAGCCATTTGAGGACAAGGCGGTAGTTGTAGCCGGCGCCGGCGAGGATGGCGTTGATCTTGTCGCCGTCGCGGCCTTTGAGGAAGTTGCGCCCCAGCCTGCCATCGCTCTTGAGATGTCCGATCACGGCCTCGACGGCGGAGCGCCGCCTGAGCTCCTTCTTGATCGTCGGCGTGATGCCGCGTTTCTGGCCTGATCTAAAGACGCGGTGTTTGTTGGGGTAATCGTGGCCCTGGTATCCCTTGTCGACATAGATGCGCTCGGCCGATATCCCCGTCCAGCGTTCCATCTCTTCGATCACCTGCCTCAAGGTGTGGCCATCATAGGGATTGCCGTGGAAGGCCTTGACGTGGGCGACGAACTGGCCGCCGGGGGGGCGGGAATTGGTCGCCGCCACGGAGACCTTGCAGCCGAACTCGTACGGCTTGTGCGCCTTCCCTTTGCCGATGCATTCGACCTCGGGCGCGTGGAGCGAATAGACCTTGGGCAAGGGGTCGCGCCGCTTCTGGGTCGACACCCGCTCGGCCAGCCACAAGGGGCGGCGGAAGGTATCCCGTAGGCTCTCCTCCTGGGCCGTCTTGCGGCGGATGTCGCGGACGGTGCGCCCGAGATAGGTCTTGAGCTTGCGCAGGGCCTTGTTGGCCCGCTTGTGCTGTTTGGCATGGCGGTAGCGGCCTTGCATGATCAACGCCCTCTTGCCCAGGCGGGTATAGGACTGACGCAGGGCAATGCCGTGCTCCCGTGCCAGTCGCACCAGCCGCTCGCGGGCTCGTTGCATCAGTTTGGCGGCGGTCGGAAAGGCAATCGCCTTCTCTTGTACGGTGGTGTCCACCGTCACCCGCTCGAGGTCCTTCTCCCGCAGCGCCCCCACCCGGTGGGCCACGGCCAGGCTCTCCTGGAATACCTTCTCCAAACCTTCCGGCCCGATCCGGTCCCGCCACCGGGTCATCGACGAGCGCTCCATGGGCAGCTCATGCTGAAAGTACTCTTCGCCGCAGAAGCACTGGAAGTATGGGTCGTAGACCCAGCGCTCGCAGACCTCCTCATCCGAGAGATCGAACATATGCTTGAGGATGTGCAGCCCAACCATCAACCGCGTCGGGACCCCCGGCCGACCCTCCTCCGAATACAAGGCTTCATAGGTCTCGTCGAAGAAAGTCCACGCGATCCGGCCCCCCAACACCACCAACTCGTGGCGCAGGTTGATGATGTTTTCGAACCGCGAGCGGAACAGGTCCTCTATTCCCGATGACACCTTGCGCGATGGCTTCATCACAGTTCTCCAATCCCAATCGACGGGAGCAGAGAATCACGTTCCGCAACGGAAGGGAATCCCCAAAATCAATTATTTCAAATCACAAGCTTTTCAGGCCCAAAACCCGTTTTCTTGCAAATCCGATTACTTCGCCAAACCGAAAGAGCTACCAACATCAGCCGCTTACGCGTTCTTCACGGGAGACTACTTGCGCTCATGGCCTTTATGGCCTGTAGGTTCACCGTACAGCTTCACAAGCTGGGCGTAGTCCACGTCGCCGCCGAACGCGCCTTCGACAGCTTCCAGATACGCCTTGTGGCCGTCCGTGGTCAGTTGAACGCGGTTCGCTAGGCGGTCGCGCAAATCGTCCATGAACTCGATTGCCGTGGCACCCGACCGGTCGCCAACCTCATAGGCGATGATCATCTTGCTGTCGCCGTCGATGGACGTCCACGTCCACACGTCGCCAGCACCTCGAGGGGCGGCCTTGGCGCGTGCGACGTTCTTTTCCCTGGCGTAGCAGAATGCCCAGATTTCATCACACTGAACGTGGCTGGATGGCACGTCGCGCACCGTCTCGTCATGATAGGCGGCGCACGCCTCCCCAGCCTCGACCATCAATTTTGTGACGGTGTTGATCGAGACTCCCGTAATCCGGCTGGCCGCCCGCATTGACACGCCCTCGACCAGCATGTTGAGAATTTGGGCTCGCTTGGCAGAAGTTAGCTTGTTCATGCCCTTGATATTAGGGCATAAACACTACTTGTCAAGCATAAATTCAGTTCCGAGTGAGACAAAGATGCTTCCGTTACACGCGCTTACTTCGCAACAGGGCTTACCGATGGTGGCGGTGTTATTTCGTCTGGATCAATAACCTTGCCTGGCCATGGAAGACGAGGTTCGTTTTTAATGGGAGAATATTCATGGCTGATTGATCGAGGAGGAAAAAAACCCGCGAATAGCCAATTCACGTTCTACCTCAACCCACCGAATTCTATGCGGTTTTACAGTGCGTTGCCTCGGAATCATTGTTTCTGTCCTCTCTCGGAATTTGGAACTACCACTACAGTGGTCTCTAGCCCCACACCAGGCGCAACCTCACTTCGTTTTTTTGCCTTTTTAACTAAACCAACAACCGATTCCCTATCCACTGACCGTGAATAAGAATTCTCGATGAGCGAATATAACGCGTGTGGAGCGCCGGAACCGATGGCCGCATGACCAATTGAGCTGTTATTGTGAGTAGTCCCTGGATTCAATACCGTATGAACAGTGTGCATACCTCCATTAGGTCCAGCGACTAATATCTCAACTCGTATATCGGAAGTATATAAAGCTTGGTCAATAAGCTGCACAACCTGTGGCGACAATTGCTAGTGCCTGCCATAATAGTTGTTCAAGTCTAATCCCCGGGGCTCTAGTTCTCTGCGAACTATGATCGAAAGCCTGATTTCCTGATAAGATGCCCTTATCGCCTCAGCCGCCTCTGAGGCCGTGCATCCCCCTTCATTGAGCGCCAATTTTAATTGTGCTGCGTCTAGTATTTCGTTGCCGCGCAATACGTCGCCAGCAATGAGCGCACGTACCGACCCATTACAGTTTAACGCGACGATTTTGGTATTTTCGCTGTGTTCAAACTCATAGCCTATGGGAAAGTGGGCGGTAACCATTCTGTCCGACGCTAGAACCACACCCGCGCCTTCACCGTAGAGTGCCGCAATGCATATGGTCACGTGGTGCCCCGTTTTGCTGCCCATCGGGTTACAGCGGCCTCACGCGCGATCTCACTTCGTCTTTCAGGCTGGAGCGCAGCAGCACGCACCTTCGCGCCAGCCAAACCGGCCCGGACCTTGTTAGGCTGCTTGTACATGGTATCTTCGATATCGCCCGTAGCAATCTTAGCGACGTGGACGGCACAGCCGATCACGTCTGCGGGGCGTTGCTCACCCCTGGGGCCTTTGGGCATGGCTAGAGAACGGCGATTTTGACTGTACGCACACCGTTGCGCAGTTCGGCGTAATTCTGCATGACACCTCCCAATAGCTGGAAACCAGGGCACCTCAAGTGAGGAGCGCACTGGAGCAATCTGCCAAAATACGAAACAATTTCGTATTTATCTAGCGAAAAAACCTCTTTCTGGCATTATCCACCGAAGACGCCATGCATTGAGGACTCCGGCAGACTAAATATACCATTCATGTCACCATAAACCGCGATTTATGGTGACATTGGGGCAGAGAAACAGGAGGCTGACGGGCTAGCAAGTGGTCAAATTTCAAACTGAGACACTACCTGGAAGCGGCCGGAGCTATAGCTGGACCAAGAACGTGTTGCAGGCGGCGGGCAAGGTGAAGAAGGCGAAAAAGCGTGGGGCGCACCGGCGCAAGCGGGTCCGCAAGCCGTTGCCCGGGATGATGCTGTTCCAGGATGGCTCGTCCCATCGTTGGGTTCCGGGGATCGATCGGGAGTTGGATCTGATCGTCACCATGGACGACGCGGACTCCGAGTTGACCTCGGCCTTCCTGGTCGACGAGGAAGGCACCATGTCGAGTTGGTTTACAGGAAACGATCGAGAAAAAGGGCCTGTTCGGTTCGTTTTATACGGATCGGGGTTCCCACTACTTCCACACCCCGAAGGCCGGCGGCAAGGTGGACAAGAGCCGGCCGACCCAGGTGGGCCGAGCCCTCAAGCAACTCGGCATCGAGCATATTGCGTCGTACTCGCCCGAGGCCCGCGGGCGCATGGAGCGCCTCTTCGGTACCCTGCAGAAGCGTCTGCCGCAGGAGCTCCGGCTGGCCGGCAGCGTCGAGGCCGCCAACCGGTTCCTCAAGGAGACCTTCGTGGCCGACTTCAATGCTCGTTTCATGGTGCCGGCGGCGGAACCGGGAACCGCCTTCGTCCCCTACATCGGCCCCGGCCTCGCCGACATCCTGTGTGTCCAGGAAGAACGCACCGTCGGCAGGGACAACACCGTATCCTACCGCCGAAAGACGCTCCAGATCCCCGCCGATCGTCATCGCCACCACTATGTCAGGGCCACCGTCCGGGTGCACGAATACATCGACGGCACGCTCGCCGTGTTCTCCGGACCGCGCTGCCTCGCCCGCACCGCCGGCACGCTACTGGCTGGTCAGGCGAAATCGGCCGCCTGAGATGATGGGCCTGTGGATATATGGACGATCCCCTGCGGGGAGCGGCTGCGCTTCCCCCATGTCCCTGACGGAACATGGGGAAATGCTCGCCTTCGCCCACATCCCCACAGGCCCAACCACCAGTTTTTCTAAAGCGATTCTAAAAACGGTCAGTTCATGTGCTACCTACACCGGTCATTTTAACTTGCTACCGACAGCCAAAACCTCGGTGTCGGAAGCGGGTCAAGTTGACCGATGAAAGTAGCATACGAATTCATCGTTTTTTTAAATGTCATTAGAAAACCGGCTTGTCGTGGCTGGGCTCGCGGGTGAAAGGCTTCCAAATCCGGATCACGCCGTGGGCAAATAAGCGGTGGCGGTAGTTCGTCGGTGAGTTTAGAAAGGCTCGGTTCATGGGAATCGTTTCAGGCGATCTTGGTGGAGGCGTCGCGCGCATGGAGCGAGGCAAGGGGGCCGGACCGATCGATTACTTGAAGTCTCCATAAGGGGCCTGACGACCGGATAATGAGAGACAATTTTCACTCCCCATCGGACCCAGGCGCGTTATCCCATATTGGCGTTCTGGTGGCCGCTATTTTCGTCGGCATCAGCTTACCATTGCTCATGTCCGGCCGTGCCCCATTCGCCGTGGCCACGGCGATCGCGGTGTTCGCAATCGTCTGGTCCGACAATTCGACGCGTTTATTTCGTGGCGTCACGGACATCGGCCGGACTTTTCTTGGCTTGGCGAGCATGGTGACCTTGCTGGCCTGGATCCCCAGCACGGTGACCTCCTCGTTCCCGGCTGAATCGATTCCGGTTCTGGTGAGGATGGCGGCGTTCCTCGTCATCGCGGCGTCGGTTCGCGTATTTCTTAGCCATCATCAGGAAGCACATCTCGTCGGTCTCCGAGTGCTCCTCTGCGGAACCTTGATGGGGATCGTGATCGCTTTGCCGGCGATGATGGCCTTTCCCGACTTGATGCTCTTGTTGAAGGCCCGACCGGCCGCCACGCTCACGGCGGCGCGGCTGAGTCTCTCGAGCTACGCCTCGTTCGCGGCCCTGCTGATTCCGGTGGTGCTGTGGGTTGCCTGGCGGATAAGGAAGCGGCACTGGCTTTGGGTTTCGGTTTTGGTCACTCTCGGCTTGCTGGCATTGATTTGGCTGAGCGATAGCCGAGCGGCGTTGGCTGGTCTCCTCGCCGCCCTCGGGGCGGTTGTCATCACCTTCGCGCTGGACAGAACGAAACAAGGATACGTGCTTGGTTTGGGGTCCCTCTTTGTCGTCCTCGCCGGGGCCTTCAGCGCCAAGCTATATATTGATCCAGACTTTCCCCAATTGAGCGGATTCCCCCTATTTCTTCCTTCCTGGCTGATCGATCCTCACCGTCAGCTCATTTGGCAAAACACGATCAGCCTGGCACTCGAACGACCATGGCTGGGTTTCGGAATCGACACGATAAACCTCCAGGACTTCTCCGAGGTACGCGCGCGGATGGCCGTGGACGACGCCTCGTTGTTGCTTCCCGGACACCCGCACAATTGGATCATCGAGGTATTTTCGGAGACGGGAGTCGTGGGCACGGTTCCATTGTTGGCGACCGTGGGCGTGCTCTTTCTGACTTTCTTGAAGGATTTCCGGGCCACCGGGAGACCGGAACCCCTCGTGGCCGTCGCCGTGTCGGCGGCCTATTGGGTCTCCGGTCTTTTCAACTTTTCGTTTTGGTCCGCCTGGTGGCAATTAGCCTACTTACTGCTCATCGCCATGCTCGTTCCAGCGCCTTCCAACGCGAAAGGCTAGCGCTTGACAGATACCGAATCGATCATCACGAGCTTGCGAAGAATCACGCCGGCGAGCTTTCCGGCTACGGGTAAATCGATCGCGTCGCCGATCATTCGGCGCAGCCTCAAGAAACCATCATAGGCCTGACCATCCTTGCCGAAATCCCGGATTTCGATCAACCGGCGTAGCGTGAGATCCTCATAGCTTCCGATACGCTTGATCATATTTTCCGGTGAAATCCGGGCCATCGCAAGTGCAGCAAATCCTCGACATAGTCCGGATCGTGTCCGAGCCATCGGTAGGCCGGACGGCGAAGGGTCCGGGGGAAATAATGGATGAACCAGGTCCGCGTATGAGAGTCGTAGAGCACCAGCCGATGCGGAACCTGATGGTAGGCGAACCCGCCCGCCCTCAACAGCCGGCTCTCCTCAGCATAGAAGGCCTCTATCACGTCGTCGCTCACATGCTCCAGTACTTGCTGGCTGAAAATGAAGTCGACCGTGTGGTCGGAAATCGGAATATGCTTGCCGTCGTATTCGAAAAACTGCGGCGTGCCGACCCCGGCGGCGTCGGCGATTTCGTTGTAGTGATTGATACGTCCCCCGATATCAACGCCATAAATGTTGCGGTATCCCAGGGCCGCCAAGACAAGGGTGACGATCATGCACATCCTACAAGCCCGCTTTGCCGAGCTTCTGAGTTGGGTGGAGCGGCTTATGGCCCAGCAGCGCCTTGATAAGAACAAGCCCTATTCCCTGCGCGCCCCCGAGATCTCATGCATAGCCAAGGGGAAAGCCCCAGGATCTTTTGAATTGGCGTTACGAGTTTGGCTGCAAGGTGGGGATCGCCGCCACCAACCGCGAGGGTTTCGTCGTCGCCGCGCCGGCGTTCGTGGACAACCCGTTCGACGGACACACCCTCGACCACATCATCGCCGAACCTATCTCGGGCGCCAAACCCGAACGCCTCTACGTCGACAGAGGCGCCACGATTATCCCGATCCGGAAATGGTCTTCCTCGCCGGGTGCTCGGGGTCTCTTGCGCCCTCAGCGACCCCACTGGCGGGCCTTCCTGGACAGCCTGGTGGCCCGCGGCATGCGGGGGGTCACCTTCATCACCTCCGACGATCACCCGGGCCTGGGCGCCGCCCGCCAGGCCGTGCTCGCCGGCGTCGCCTGGCAGCGTGCTAGTATCACCTGGCCCAGAACGCCATCCATCACGCCCCAAACCTGGCGATCCGAAAGCGTATCGGCGAACAGCTTCGCCGCATCTGGAACGCCCCTGACCTGGAGAGCGCGGAGGCCGAACTCAAGCATCTTTTGGCGACATATACCGACACCGCCCCCAAGCTCGCTCGGTGGCTTGAAGACGCTGTCCCCCAAGGCCTCACCGTCTTCTCCCTGCCCAAGGCGCAGCGCCGCCGTCTGCGCACCTCAAACCCCATCGAGCGCGCCATCCAGCAGGAAATCAAACGCCGCACCGTCAAGGTCCGGGTCTTTCCCGATGAGGCCTCGCTCGAACGCCTGGTGAGCGCCATCCTCGTCGAGATCGACGACAAATGGGCCACCACCGACAAACCCTACATCTCTTGGAAAGCTGATGATGACTGATCAATGGAACTCAGAATTTCCAGACATCATGTTGCGTAATCCCCCTCCATCGCGAAATCGCCTAATTGTAGGGTCGATTGACCATTGTTTGCGCTGTCGAGAGAGCGTTTCGGGCGTTGCGCGGATTCGCGTCGGGGAACACCACGCTCCGCCTTTCTCATAGATTCCGGAAACAAGACAGATCATGTGCTCTGAAACCCGGATGTACGTCGTGCTATCGACAGGCTCAATCCGTAGCGTTGACAACACCACTCTCGAAGGCCTATCGTGGCTCATTGTGTTCATGTTATGAATGCGTTCATACATTTGAACACGATGTCTGTCTTGCTACGGAGCGGATAAGGTGGCGAACGGAGTTCAAAGAGACGACCGTACGGCCGAAATCACGCTCGGCGTGCTCACCGCCGTCGAGCACGACAGTGGCCTTTCCCAGAGGGCGCTGGCGGGCCGGCTCGGGATCGCCCTGGGTCTTGTCAATGCTTATATCAAGCGCTGCGTCAAGAAGGGCCACATCAAGATCAAACAGGTTCCGCCCAACCACTACGCATACTATCTTACGCCGAAGGGCTTCACCGAGAAAAGCCGGCTGACGGTAAAATATCTGTCGGTGTCATTGAGGTTTTTCCGTCGGGCACGGAAGGAGTGCGCGGAACTCCTCGAGGATTGTGTCTCCCGCGGCTGGCGCCGCGTGGCCTTGGCCGGGGAGGGGGATCTGGCCGACATCGCCGCGCTTTGCGCCAAGGAGGTGCCGGTGACGCTGGTCGAAATCGCCGATTCGGATGTCCCGGGGTCCGACCACACCGACGCGGTCATGGTTGTCGATATCGTCGCGCCGCAGCGAACATTCGACGCCCTTGCCAAAGCGTTTCCGGCGCAGAGTATCGTGGCACCCGCCATGTTGAACATCTCCCGCGGGGCCCCCAAGGCCAGGCGGAGGTCGAAATGATGCGTTGGTACGCCGTGCACACTTACGTCGGCGCCGAATACAAGGCGCTGGGGCATCTAAGGCGCCAACAATTCACCGCCTATCTACCGCAATATTTGCGAGAGCGGCGTCACGCGCGTCGCGTCGATCGGGTCGGGGCACCGTTGTTTCCCAGCTATCTCTTCGTCGCGCTCGATCTCGAGCGCAATCGTTGGTGCGCCGTTCAATCGACCTTCGGCGTACGAAGCCTGGTCCGCGGCGGAGATCGTCCGATCCCTATTCCCGATCGCTTGATCGAACGAATCAGGGCCGCCGAGGACAGCCACGGATTCGTGGTGATGAGCGTGTTGCTCCACTTGCGCAAGGGCGCGCCCGTGCGCATCCTGCACGGGGCCTTCGCCAACTTCGTCGCGCGGTTCGATGGCGCCCGGGACGACCAGCGCGCGGTCGTCGTATTGCTAGAGCTTCTCGGCCGTCAAATTCGCTTGCAGTTATCACCAGCGGCAATTTCCACCACCGCTTAACGCCTAATAACGCTAATAACGGGGACCTAATAAAGGGGACAGTTTACGCATTTATGAGCTAGTCTGTTTGAAAATTTCTTCCAACCCTGTAGGAAGAACGCGGCCCCATTGAAACGACTGTCCGCGTACCCGACAGAATTCGATCCTTTGCCTTCCGGAGTGCGCGTCTCGCCTGAGATTAAAGAGTCGCCCGTGAAGAACGCGTAAGCGGCTGATGTTGGTAGTTCTTTCGGTTTGGCGAAGTAATCGGATTTGCAAGAAAACGGGTTTTGGGCCTGAAAAGCTTGTGATTTGAAATAATTGATTTTGGGGATTCCCTTCCGTTGCGGAACGTGATTCTCTGCTCCCGTCGATTGGGATTGGAGAACTGTGATGAAGCCATCGCGCAAGGTGTCATCGGGAATAGAGGACCTGTTCCGCTCGCGGTTCGAAAACATCATCAACCTGCGCCACGAGTTGGTGGTGTTGGGGGGCCGGATCGCGTGGACTTTCTTCGACGAGACCTATGAAGCCTTGTATTCGGAGGAGGGTCGGCCGGGGGTCCCGACGCGGTTGATGGTTGGGCTGCACATCCTCAAGCATATGTTCGATCTCTCGGATGAGGAGGTCTGCGAGCGCTGGGTCTACGACCCATACTTCCAGTGCTTCTGCGGCGAAGAGTACTTTCAGCATGAGCTGCCCATGGAGCGCTCGTCGATGACCCGGTGGCGGGACCGGATCGGGCCGGAAGGTTTGGAGAAGGTATTCCAGGAGAGCCTGGCCGTGGCCCACCGGGTGGGGGCGCTGCGGGAGAAGGACCTCGAGCGGGTGACGGTGGACACCACCGTACAAGAGAAGGCGATTGCCTTTCCGACCGACGCCAAACTGATGCAACGAGCCCGCGAGCGGCTGGTGCGACTGGCACGGGAGCACGGCATTGCCCTGCGTCAGTCCTATACCCGCCTGGGCAAGAGGGCGTTGATCATGCAAGGCCGCTACCGCCATGCCAAACAGCACAAGCGGGCCAACAAGGCCCTGCGCAAGCTCAAGACCTATCTCGGGCGCACCGTCCGCGACATCCGCCGCAAGACGGCCCAGGAGGAGAGCCTACGGGATCCCTTCCGCCGCCCCTTGTGGCTGGCCGAGCGGGTGTCGACCCAGAAGCGGCGCGACCCCTTGCCCAAGGTCTATTCGCTCCACGCGCCCGAGGTCGAATGCATCGGCAAAGGGAAGGCGCACAAGCCGTACGAGTTCGGCTGCAAGGTCTCCGTGGCGGCGACCAATTCCCGCCCCCCCCCGGCGGCCAGTTCGTCGCCCACGTCAAGGCCTTCCACGGCAATCCCTATGATGGCCACACCTTGAGGCAGGTGATCGAAGAGATGGAACGCTGGACGGGGATATCGGCCGAGCGCATCTATGTCGACAAGGGATACCAGGGCCACGATTACCCCAACAAACACCGCGTCTTTAGATCAGGCCAGAAACGCGGCATCACGCCGACGATCAAGAAGGAGCTCAGGCGGCGCTCCGCCGTCGAGGCCGTGATCGGACATCTCAAGAGCGATGGCAGGCTGGGGCGCAACTTCCTCAAAGGCCGCGACGGCGACAAGATCAACGCCATCCTCGCCGGCGCCGGCTACAACTACCGCCTTGTCCTCAAATGGCTGAGGCGTTTGTTTGTCCAAATCCTGGCCGCGCTCCTCAGCGACATCTCGCACCCCACCGCAAACCCAATCGCCGCTTCAGCTTGAAATCAGGGTTCTTCACGGATCTTTATCGGCGAGGTGAATTTCTACTATCGAATCGGAGAACGTTCCTACTGCGCGGAAATGAACACGGGTGATTCGAACTACATCACCCCGTACGTGCCCCATAGTTTCGCCGGCAGAAACCCCGAAATACCGGGTCTGATCATCGCCGTGACCTACGGTGGCGCGGCTCGAAAGGCGTTGAACGATCTGGCTTTCCTCGACGGTCGATCGGCCGACCGCATGGCCGGCGATAAACGGGATCCGCTCAATCACCACCAGGCGATCCTGAGCCGACACCTGGCCGCCGAAAGCCTGGACCCGTCGCAATTGGCGGCACAACTGCGAGACGCCGGCATGGACGAGAAGCGCGCCAAGGCACTCGCCGCGGGAGGCGTCTTACCCATCCCGGAAGAAAGAACGACGTTGGCGGCCGCGCTTCACATACCGGCGACCGTGTTCCAGACAACGGCCTTGAAGGAATGCGAAGAGGTTGTCGTTAGCCATCACCCCCGGGGCCGTCCCTTTCCAAACAGCAACCAGGTATCGGCCCTGCTTCGCCCCTTGGCGCGCACCTGTCCCTCCTAAAACCCCGTTGGCCCCAGAAATCTTGGCTTTTCGGTTATCGACAGGATACCCAACTTCGATTCAAGATTCTCAACGCAGCGGCGGCGACCCTAATCCAACGCCTCCCGCGCCTTCCGCAAATAATCCGGGTGATGATGCCCATACAGCTCCGTTGTCCGCTCATGATTGTGGCTTAAAAAGCCACCAATTTCCCACAGCGGCACACCCCGCTGCGCCATCCAGGTCCCCGCGCTATGACGCAATGTGCGCGGGGTCACATCTTTCAGTCCAGCACGCCTACGGGCCGTCACGAACGACCGTTTGATGTCGCCAACCCGCTGGCCATCGCGATGCAGGACGTACTCCATCGGACTGCCGCGCTTATGCGCTTTGAGCAGAATCCATTTTAGCCGGCGCGGTATCGGCACGATTGCCCGGCCTTTACTCGTTTGCTGCCTTCCCGGCTCGTTGAAATTTATAATTCCGCGCACGAGATCGACCTGCGGCCAGCGTAACGACAAGATCGCTTCCTTGCGCGCTCCCGTATACAGGCCGATAAGAATGAACAGCGGCAGATGCATCCGACATCGGGGGTCCTTGCGCGATACATTCAAAAGTGCCGCAGCCTCGTGCCGTGTCAGCCACCGACTTTTCCCTGCGGGTTTCGGGGGCAGCCACACGAACGGTGCTCGGGTTAAACGACCCCGCCGCGCCGCATAATTGATCGCGGCCCGAAGCACTGTGAGTTCCCGCCGAACTGCACCATCAGAACCGCCACAATACTCTTGGTAGGCACGGCAGGTTTCTCTCGTGATGTCCGCGATCGTGTTCGCACACCAAAAACCGCTCAGCGCATCGATCGCAAATCCAATGCGCTGTGGAGCCGCGGTGTACGGAGCGTGTTCGCTCGCGTACTCTGCTAGGGCATCCGCTATCGGGTACCGAGTGGGATCACGCGGCCGGTATCCTTGTTTTCGGGCTTCAAGGAACTCCGCGAAGAATTCTTCAGCTTCCGCGAGATCCTTTGTAGCCGTGCTTTGCTCCAAATTGCACCTTTACCCGTGTTACATCGATTCGCACGGCAAGGTAAGCTTCATTTGTCCATAAGAGACCATGACCCTCGGCGACGAACCGGCTGCGTGATGCCGCCCTGACGGGGTTCAGGCTTCGAAAATGCCGAGATCAAAGAAGTTGCTGGAATGAACTTGGTCCATGACGTTCATGGTGGGGTCGGGCCGGTTCCGCCAATGTTCACGCCGTTCACGCTCCGGTAGGATCGACGTCCAAAATTGCCCCTGGGTCAGGTACGCTGACCCAAATGTTCTGTGTATGTTCGGGTTTTCGAGCTTCAATCGTGATTCATTCTGCGGACATTCAGCGGATAAATGCCATTTTTCGGCCTTCTCGAAATACGCTAAGTCATTGAAATAATTGGCGCACCCGGCGAGATTCGAACTCACGGCCTCTGCCTTCGGAGGGCAGCTATCTGAATATGATGAAGAAGACTGACGGCGTTCAGAGGCCTTATTACCAATCCCTAGTGATACAGACACGGAACATCGGCACGATTTTCGCTCGCGCAATAATTGTATCCACTTTTAAACTATTGGAAATTCGCGTAAAAAATGGCATGCACATGTTGCAGCCATGTCGCAGGGAATCTCTGGGACTATACGTAACTCATTGAAAATGTGTCCGTTTTTATCGGGCGGTTGTGTACTGGTTGGGACATTAAAAAAGCCGCCATTTTGTGGCTAAGTCATTGATTTTGTTTGGCTGGGGGAGAAGGATTCGAACCTTCACTTACGGAGTCAGAGTCCGCTGTCCTACCATTAGACGATCCCCCAAGCGCCGCGACCATCGGGTATGGACACTAGGAATCCGTGAATTGCCTGTCAACCCGGTGTCAAGGGTGGCCGGCCGTGAGCCGATCTTGGGGTCGGGGCGACTGTCGCTGGGTTGAACCGGATGCCTTCGCTCGGGGGCTCGGGCGGTTGGCGGCGGGAAAAGGTGCATATGGGAGGCTGACGCGGGACCTCAACTCGGGCACAGTGGGGGACGAAATCGCCCGAGCTCCGGTTGAATTCTTTTGGAGGTCCGCATGGAAATCGTCTCCGTCAACGTCGGCCGGCCCCGTTCCGTCACGATCGCGGGGAAGGTTGTTTCCACCGCGATCTACAAGCAGGCCGTGGACCGTCGGGTGATGGTCCGGGCGTTGGATTTGGAGGGCGATGCCCAGGCCGATCGCGAGGCCCATGGGGGCGTCGATCAGGCGGTCTACGCGTATCCGTTCGAGCATTACGACTACTGGGCCGAGGCCCTGAACCGGGACGATTTTCGGCCCGGGCAGTTCGGGGAAAACCTCACGATTCGGGGGCTGGACGAGAGCCGCGTGCGGGTAGGCGACAGCTTTCGTGCCGGCGACGTGGTCTTGCAGGCGACGCAGCCCCGGATACCGTGTATCAAGCTCGCCCACCGGATGGCGTGTGGCCCGGATTTTTCCAAGCGATTCCTGCGCAGCGGACGCACCGGTTTCCACTTTCGCATCCTCCGGGAAGGAGAGTTGCAAAGCGGGGATCCGATCGAGGTGGTGAACACCGACCCGGCGGCCGTGACGATCGCGGAATTCATACGAATTTCACAATTCGACAATCGCGATGCCACCGGACTGGCGCGGATTCTCGCGTCGCCGGGTCTTTCGGCGGAGTGGCGCGAGCGTCTCACCAACCAGCTGAGGAAGGCGACAAAGGGTGTGCGGCCGGGCGATTGAGGCGGCGTTTCGCGGCCTCGACGGGGCCGGACCGGCGGACCTGGCGACCGGCCCGAGGCCAAACGGCGGCCTCTCCCGATTTCGTGGTCCGCGCGGCTCATGAGTGGGTTGATCGCCAGGCTCCGGCAATATCCGCTCGCATCCGGATTCGTCGTCGTCGCCGGCTTGTGTCTGCTGCTTCATGCCGTGCCCGTGGTGGCGCGCATCGACCTTGGCCTGCTCGACTTTCAGTTCCAGGTGTTGCGGCGGCTGGCCCCCGAGCCGGTGGAACGCGACGTCGTCGTGATCGGTATAGACGAGGAGACGACGAAGGTTCTTCGCGAACCCTACACCTTGTGGCATCCGCATTTCGGCCGCGCTTTTCGAGCTCTGGCCCTGGCCGAGCCGGCGGTGGTCGGGGTCGATATAAATTTTCCCGACCGATCCTTCGATTTTCTCATCCCCGGTTATGACTCCGAACTGCTGCGGGGAATTCTGACTCTACGCTCGGTCGCCCCCTTGGTTCTCGGCGTCACGGTCGAGGCGGACGGGCGAGAACGGCGCATCTATCCGCCCTTCCTTTCGGTCGCCGGCGAGGGCGGCGCCGGATTCGTCCTGTGGCGACTCGATTCCGACCGGGTGGCCCGGTCCTTCTCCGAGCGCCTCGGGGACAGAGGCGAGAAAGTACCGACCCTGGTGGGGATGATGGTGCGTCACATGGGGGTCGAGCCGAGCGAGGGCATCATCAACTTCGCGCTCGGAGAAAGGTTCGATTACGTTCCCATGCACCGGGTACTGGAGTGGGAGACAGCGGGAAACGTCGAAGCCTTCCGCGCCGTGTTCGAGAAACGGGCCGTCTTGCTGGGGACCGTGATGCCGTTCGAGGACCGCCATTACCAGCCCGTCAACCTCGCCAACTGGGAAGATAACGCCAATTTCGCTCCGGGAGTTCTGATCCACGCCCAGGCGCTGCGCACAATCATGGGGCCCGGGCTCATTCGCCCGTTTCCGACCGTCGTCGTTCTCGCCCTTACGCTCGCGGCCGCCATCCTATGGTGGGGAGGTGGCCATTGGGCGTTCCGGTTGAGTTTTGGATTCGCCTGGGTCGTCATGATCGTGGTTTTGTCGACCTGGTTGCTGACCCGCGGGTGGCATCTGCCGGTCGCCGGGATTGCTTTCGCCGGGATCCTAGTGTTTCGTCACATTTAAAAGATCCCCAAGGGACTGGAACTATGCGATTATGCCTGCATGGGAACAACCGCTTGTATTTGGGTATCTCCTGGCGACCGGAGCCGACTGGAGCGGCTGGTTTCGGGCCGGAATACCCCCCAGAAGCATGTCTGGCGTGCGCGGATCGTGCTTCTGTCCGGGGATCGTCTCGGGACGATGGCGATCATGCGTCAAGTAGGCAAGAGCAAGCCGACGGTGTGGCGCTGGCAGGAACGCTTCCTCGAGGAAGGGGTCGACGGACTGTTGCGGGATCGGGACCGGGGGTCCGGCAAGCCCCCCTTGGGCGCCGCGGTGAAATCGCTGGTGTTGACGAAGACGATGCGGGAGGCACCGCCGAACGCGACCCAGTGGAGTGTTCGCACGATGGCCAAGGCCGTCGGAATCAGCCAGTGTGCAGAGGATCTGGGCCGAGTATGGATTGAAGCCGCATCTGATTTCCATCTTCAAGGTCTCGAACGACCCGAGGTTCGCCGAGAAGGTGGAGGACGTTATCGGGCTTTACCTGAACCCGCCGGACAAGGCGCTGGTTCTTTCGGTCGACGAGAAGAGCCAGGTTCAGGCTCTCGACCGCACCCAGCCCGGCCTGCCGATAAAGAAGGGCCGCGCCGGCACCATGACCCACGATTACAAGCGCAACGGCACGACGACGCTGTTCGCGGCGCTCAACGTGCTCGACGGCACGGTCATCGGCCAATGCATGAAGCGGCACCGGCACCAGGAGTTCCTCCGTTTCCTGCGCCGGCTCGACCGCAAGACGCCGAAGCGGCTCGACATCCACTTGATCGTCGACAACTACGCCACCCACAAGCATGCCAAGGTCAAGGCGTGGCTGGAAAAGCACCCCCGCTTCCATTTCCACTTCACGCCGACGTCGGCCTCCTGGCTGAACCAGGTCGAACGCTTCTTCGCCGAAATCACCCAAAACGCCATCCGCCGGGGCGTCTTCAAGAGCGTCCCCGAACTGGAGGCGGCCATCGACGACTATCTCGCCAAGCACAACGAGAACTCCAAACCCTTCGCCTGGACCGCCACCGCCCGAGACATCCTCAAAAAAGTGGATCGAGCTCGGAACACCCTCAATCAGGTGAAGAAGGGTACCGTTTAAATGAGTCGGAACACTAGCGAGTTGACGAATCGGCGGCTCTCGAGATTTGGGAACCAAACATCCGAGTGTCCGTTCAAAAATGCGCGTCCGCGCATTTTTTGCGTTTGTCCCTTTCCCCCTCCCGGCCACCCACAAGAGGTTGCTGATATGGGTGGCCGGGAGGGGGCGGGGGCCGGTGCCGCGAGTTTTCGAACAGACTGTTACGCAACTAAAAGCCTCCAAAGCCGCTAAATTCTTACCGAATTCATTTTGAACAGGTCGCTGTCACGATTTATTTCGGTAATCCCTGATCGACAGCAGTTTGACCGGGGTCGCGCCCGTGCGGCCTGACTCGACCTCGCCCTCCATGAACACGGGTCCCAATTCCCACTGGTCGCTGTTGGGAGTGACCTCGAAGTCCTCCGGGATGAAGACGACCTTGGATTTATGGATGTCGCGGCCGCATATCTTCGGCAGTTCGGCGACGGTCATCAGCGCCTCGTGGATCGCTTCCGGGCTGGCGATCGAATCGGGGTCCGAAACCGTGGCGACGATGTTCTTGGGGTTTCCGCGCCGGGCCCAATAGACGACGCCCGTCATCTTATCGCGCGCGAGACGGAAAATGAAATCGCCGCTGGCGAAGCGCTTGAGATTTGCGCCGTCGGCCAGACTGAAAATCTGCAGGCGACCGTCGTCCGAAACGATTTCGGCATTCGACGGGGGATCCGCCGACGCCGGCACGAACGTGGCCGCGACGAAGACGGCAAGGCATTGAATTAGGATCGTTTTCATTCAAGTTCCTTCGTCACTCGCAGGCGACGCTCGTGGCCTCAGCTTTCGAGGGCGTGGCGAAGCTGGACGATCATCGCTTCTGGCTCGCCGTTGTCCAAAAGGACCCCTTGGAAGCTCCCATCGGGACGCATCAGGTACCACCACGACATGTGTTCCATGATGTATCCATCCGAAAAGCCCTCGACTTCCTGCTTCTGGAAGTCGGCGCCAAAGGAATTGGCCGCCGATCTGATTTCCTCCGGTGTGCCCGTGAGGCCGATGATCTTGGGATGAAAGGCCGAGACGTACTGGGCCATGACCTCGGGCGTGTCTCGCTCGGGATCCACGGAGATGAACAAGGGCTGAATGTTTTCGGCTTCGGGGCCGAGGTCTTCCATGACATGGCTCACCGTCATCAGGGTTGCCGGGCAAACGTCCGGGCAGTACGTAAAACCGAAGAACACGAGCATCCATTTGCCGCGAAAATCCGCTTCGGTGACGCGTTGTCCGGAATGGTCGATCAAGGAGAATTTTTCCCCCATATTCACTTGTTCCGCCCGCGTCGGTCCGATGCCGACCGGGTGGGGGGCGAACAATCCGAGGGCCAATAATGCCGCGACGGTGGCAAGAGAGAGGCGAACGTGCATTCATTCATCTCCAAAAGTGGATATTCGCCACGAGCCCACCATTGCTTATGCTCTTGGTCAAGAGATTTTATCAAAACCAGGCGAGGTGTCGCCGGGCGAGCACTCCGGGAAAATCCCCGATTTGCCGTCGGTGGCCGCTAGCGAACGTCTGAATCCCCAGGATCTCCCGCGTCCGAGCCGAGGTTGGCCTGGCGTGGGGCCGCGTGCTATGATTCGGCTGAACACGCGAATTTGAACGGCGGTCCGCTGTTGAAATCGGAAATTCCGGTCCCGGCGCATCTTCCGACCCGAAGCTTGCTCGAGCGTCTTGTCCGTGACCAGGTGCGGCCCCATTTCGGTCGCATCGGCATGGCCGTATTGTGCATGGTCGGGGTTGCCGCGAGCACGGCGGCCTACGCCTGGTTGATGGAGCATGTTCTCAACCAGGTGTTTTTGGAGCGCGATCGGCAAATGCTTTTCGTCATGCCGGTCGCGGTGTTGACTGTTTTCGTGGTCAAGGGTCTGGCGGATTATGGTCAGTCGGTGCTGATGACGACCGTCGGCCAGAGGATCATCGCCGGCCTGCAGTTGAGCCTTTTCCGGCACCACATCAACGCCGACCTCGCCTTTCTTCACGAGACCGGCACGGGGCGCCTGATATCCGGCCTGACCAACGACGTGAACCTGTTGCGCAACGCGGTGGCGCGGGCCTTGACCGGGATCGTCAAGGAGGCCCTGACGGTGGTCTTCCTGGTGGCGGTGATGTTCTACCAGGACTGGATTTTGGCCCTGATCGCGTTTTTCGTTTTTCCGGCCGCGTTCATTCCGGTAGTCAAGATCGGCAAGCGCATGCGCAAGGTGTCGGCAAGCACCCAGGCGCGCCGCGGAATTTTCCTTTCCCTGTTGCAGGAGGCCTTTCAAGGGGCGCGCCAAATCAAGGCCTACGCCATGGAAAATGCCGAAATCGCGCGGGCAAGTGAAGTGATCGAGGACCTCTTTCAGTTGATCACCCGGGCGACGCGGGTTCGGGCCGCGACCAAGCCGATCATGGAAACATTGGGAGGTATCACCATCGCCATCGTGATCGTGTACGGGGGCTGGACGGTCATTTCCGGCGAGACCACGACCGGCGCCTTTTTTTCGTTCATCACGGCGCTCTTGCTGGCCTATCAACCGATGAAGAACCTCGCCAATCTGAACACCAACCTGCAGGAAGGCCTAGCGGCGGCGCAGCGGATCTACGCCCGTCTCGACACCGAATCGGCGATTTCTGAGCGGGACGACGCCCGGCCGCTCGAGATCGCTGGGGGCCAGGTGCGGTTCAACGACGTGAATTTCGGCTATCACCCCGGTGTCCCGGCGCTCGACGGTTTGACGCTGACCCTGCCGGCGGGAAAGACGGTCGCGCTGGTCGGCCCTTCGGGGGCCGGAAAATCAACCATTCTCAACCTGTTGCCGCGATTCTACGACGTCCAGTCGGGAACCGTCGAGATCGACGGCATGGACATTCGCGACGTAACCTTGAATAGCTTGCGGAGTGCCATCGCCCTCGTCAGCCAGGAGGTGAGTCTCTTCAACGATACGGTCCGAGCGAACATCGCCTGTGGGCGCCCGGATGCCGGCGAGGACGATATTCAGGCCGCGGCGCGGTCGGCGGCGGCGCACGATTTCATTTCGGCCCTGCCGGAGGGATACGAAACCGTCGTCGGCGAGCAGGGCGTCAAGCTCTCGGGGGGGCAGCGCCAGCGCGTTTCGATCGCCCGCGCGATGCTCAAGAACGCCCCCATCCTGCTGCTGGACGAAGCGACTTCGTCACTCGATTCCGAATCCGAACGGCTGGTCCGAAGTGCCCTGAGTAAATTGATGGAGGGACGCACGACGTTGATTATCGCTCACCGATTGTCGACGATCCTCGACACCCACCTGATTTACGTCATAGCCGACGGCCGCGTCGTCGAGTCGGGTGCCCACGGCGAGCTGTTGGCTCGCAAAGGCGCGTATGCTCGGCTATACCTGATGCAATTCGCCGACGATGAAAAACAGCGCGCCCGGGCCTGAGACATGTCATTACGTAAACGGATGTTGGATAACGAGTTCAGTCTCGCGGTCGTTTGCGCGCTCGCGGCGCTCTACATCCGTCTCGTACGCCACAGCGGGCGCTGGTCGGTCCACGGCGGCGAGATCCCGGATCGCCTGTGGTCGGCGGGCGAGCCGTTCATTTTGTGCTTTTGGCACGGGCGTCTGCAAATGATGCCCTTTTGCTGGCCTAATTCGGTCCCCATTAATTTGCTGATTTCGCACCACCGGGATGGCAAGGTGCTCGCTCGAATCATCCGCCACTTCGGCTTGGTGAGTATCACCGGGTCAAGCCGAAAAGGGGGCACGAGTGCCTTGCGCGCCATCCTGAGGGCGCTCAAGCGTGGTGAATCGGTGGGGATCACGCCCGATGGTCCCCGTGGGCCGCGAATGCGAGCCGGCGAGGGTGTGGTCGAGGTCGCCCGGCTCAGCGGTGCCCCGGTGGTTCCGAGTGCGGTGGCGACCTCGCGGCGCCGGGTTTTCGGCAGCTGGGACCGCTTTGTTCTGGCGCTGCCGTTTTGCCGCGGCGTCTTCGTATGGGGACAACCGATCACGGTTCCCCGCGACGCCCGTCCGGACGAGCGCGCGGCGGCGCGGCTCCGGATCGAGGAGGCCCTGAACCAGGTTACCTCCCGGGCCGACTCGCTCGTCGGCCAACCGTCCATTGCCCCGGCCGCCCCAACCGGCGGCAGCTGATCTCCTTCGCGTGACGGCGCCATGACGCCCGCGCTCTATCGCTGGCTGACCACCGTCGCGGCGCCCCTGATTCGGTTCTATTTGCAGCGAAGAATAGCGGCTGGTAAGGAGGACGAGGTACGACTCGGCGAGCGTTTCGGTGTGGCCGAGGCGCCACGACCGGAGGGTCCCTTGGCTTGGGTTCACGCCGCGAGCGTCGGCGAGGCCATTTCCGCCCTGCCCCTGATCGAACGCATACTGGAATCCCAGCCTGAAGTGAATGTCTTGATGACCACGGGAACCGTCAGTTCCGGCCGTCTCATGGGTGAGCGCCTGCCGTCGCGGGCCCGCCATCAATACGTTCCGCTCGATTGTCCAGATGCAGTGGCTCGATTCCTCGATCACTGGCGGCCGGACTTGGCTCTTTGGATGGAGTCGGAGTTGTGGCCAAATCTCGTTTTTGACACCAACGCCCGCGCTATTCCCATGGTGCTCGTCAACGGCCGTATGTCGCGGCGATCATTCGTCCGTTGGCAACGGTTCCCGCGCCTGGTTGCGCCGATGTTGGCCGGTTTTTCGCTGTGTCTGGCGCAAAGCGACGCCGAGGCCGAGCGCTTTCGCGCCCTCGGGGCCGGAACGGTTCGCGCCCTCGGCAACCTGAAGGCGGCGGCCCCGCCCTTGCCCTTCGATCAGCGGAGCCTGGCCGAAATGCGGGCGCTGGTATCGGGTCGCCCAATTTGGCTTGCGGCCAGCACCCATCCGGGCGAGGCGACGTTCGTCGCCGACGCGCACCAAGCGCTCGAAGCGGATCACCGGGGTCTCCTAACGATCATCGTTCCCCGTCATCCGGAGCGTGCCGCCGCCGCGCGGGGTCATTTCGAAGCCGCCGGATTGTCGGTCGCGAGTCGGTCCCGAGGTGATGTCATCCACACCGATACCCAGGTCTATTTGGCCGATACCCTCGGCGAACTGGGCTTGTTTTACCGTCTTGCCGAAATCGTATTCATCGGCGGATCCCTGGTTCCCCACGGCGGCCAGAATCCCTTGGAGCCCGCGCGCCTCGGCTGCGTCGTCATCCACGGTCCGCACATGTTCAACTTCGCCGGCATCGTCGCCGGCATGGCCGAACGTGCCGCCGCGGTATCGGTGCGCGATGGGTCCGAACTGGGGGCCGCGCTTCGGCCGCTGTTCGACGACACCGGTAAACGGCGCCGATTCAAGGAAGCCGCCCAATGCGCGGCCGCGGCCGAGGCCGAGGTGCTCGACATCGTCATGGCGGCGCTGGCGCCCTATCTCGTGGGCCTCGCGGGGCCGGACGTGAGCCGTGCGCGCGCCTGAGTTCTGGCTCGAAGGCGGCGCGGCTTCGCTGCTGCTATGGCCCTTGGCCGCGGGTTTCGCGCTGGCGGGACGGGCCAGGCGTGCCTTGGCGCGCCCGCGGCGCGCGCCGGTGCCGGTCATATGCGTCGGCAACCTCGTCGCCGGCGGAGCCGGCAAAACTCCCGTCGCCCTCGCCATCGGGACCCACCTCATGGGGAAGGGTCGGCGGGTTCATTTCCTCTGCCGTGGCTATCGGGGCACGGCGATGGGGCCCTTGGCGGTCGATCCGAAGCGGCACGATCACAGGTTGGTCGGCGACGAGGCCTTGCTTCTCGCCGACCATGGCCCGTGCTGGGTCGCGCGTGATCGTGCCGCCGGTGCCGAGGCCGCGGCGAAAGCCGGCGCCGACGTCGTGGTCCTCGACGACGGATTCCAGAATGCCGGTCTCGTCAAGGATCTTTCCCTGGTCGTGGTCGACGGCGCCTACGGCTTTGGAAATGGCCGGATCATCCCCGCCGGTCCTCTCCGTGAATCCGTGGCGGAAGGACTTGCGCGGGCCGACGCCGTCGTCCTTCTGGGCGAGGATTCACACGCCATCGCGGCGCGGGTCGCGAGGGCGGATCTTCCCCTGGTCCGGGGCGAACTTTCGCCAACGC
Source organism: Alphaproteobacteria bacterium (assembly GCA_965218865.1). Lineage (GTDB taxonomy): Bacteria > Pseudomonadota > Alphaproteobacteria > JAAXGF01 > JAAXGF01 > CBDCME01. The sequence continues at coordinate 5,776 of CBDCME010000032.1, read as the reverse complement.
GAGATAGCCGTGGTCTTCGCGGACAAGTGGTATCGGCAATCGCCGGTATCGGGCGTCCGGAGAAGTTTTTCGCGACCCTCGAGGTGCTGGGTTGCCGAGTCGCGGCGCGGCGCGGTTTTTCGGATCACCATCGCTACGACCCCGACGAGATCATGCGGTTGGTCGAGGAGGCACAAGATTTGAACGCCTTGCTCGTGACCACCGAAAAGGACTTTGTCCGCTTACCCGCCGAGGCGCGTAACCTGGTCCACGTCGTCCGGGTCGTGGTGGCCTGGCGGGACCCCTCTACAATGGCGCGGCTCTTGGCGCGGCCCCTCGGCGCCGCCTAGGGCGATGGCGGCGAACTGGTTCCGGCGCACCTACCGCTATCCGGTCGAAGCCGGTTTCACGCGATTGTTCCTGGCCGTATTCCGGCTCATGGAAATCGACCGGGCCTCGGCGGTGGGGGGAATGATCGGGTGCCTCGTCGGACCCCGTCTCGCCGTATCGCGGGTGGCAGAGAACAACTTGCGGCGGGCCTTTCCGGATCGCTCGCCGGAGGAAATCGATGGCATCGTCCGGGACATGTGGGACAACCTGGGTCGTGTCGCCGCCGAGTTTGCCCATCTGGATAGAATCGACGTCTACGATCCAAACGGCCGGGTTCAGGTCGTCGGGGCCGAAAACGTCGCCCGCGTACGCGACGGGGGATTCGGCGGAATATTTTTCAGCGGCCACCTGGGGAACTGGGAGATCGCTTCCTTCAGCGTCACCCAGAAGGGGGTGCCCCTGACGCACATCTATCGCTCGGCGAACAATCCTCATGTCGAACGGATGTTGCGCCGGCGGCGGGAAGTGATCGACGGCGTTCACCATCCCAAGGGCGCGGCCGGAGCGAAAGAGTTGATCGCGGCGTTGCGCCGCGGCGAGCATCTCGCGATGTTGGTCGACCAGAAGTTCAACGACGACATTCCCGTGCCTTTCTTCGGGCGCGACGCCATGACCGCGCCGGCCTTGGCGCGGCTCGCCCTGAAGTTCCGATGTCCGGTCGTTCCAGCGCGGGTCGAGCGTTTGAAGGGGGCACGATTCTGCCTCACCCTCTATCCGCCGATGGCCCTGCCCGATTCCGGTGACCGCGAGGCGGACGTCACCGAAACGATGCGGCGCGTCAACGCGTTTCTCGAGGATTGGATCCACGAACGTCCCGGACAATGGCTTTGGGTTCACCGGCGCTGGCCGAAGTGAGGCGCCGTCAGCGGCCTTTCATCGGACCGGCGAGCAGCGCCGGATCGAGGCGAGTCTTGAACAGATTCACGCGCCAATCGAGATGCGGGCCGGTGGCTCGGCCGCTGGCGCCGACGGTACCGATGACCTGGCCGTTTTCGACGAAATCAGCGAAGGAAACCCCGACCGAGTCGAGATGCGAAAATATCGACGTCAGTCCGTGGCCGTGGTCGAGCATGACGGTTCCGCCGGTGTAATACAGATCATCCTCGGCCATGGCGACGACGCCTGGCGCCGGCGCCAGGACAGGGGTCGCGAGGGCTGCCGCGATGTCGACACCGTAATGGGGCCGGCGTGGCTCGCCGTTGAGAATCCGTTGGCTCCCGTAAACGCCGCTGACGCGGCCCTGAACGGGCCATGAAAATCCATCCGCGAACCAGGTTGCGTCGGTGTCGCGGGCCCTGACCTCCGCGATGCGCGCGTTCTCTCGCCGGATACGTTCCACGTCCGCCGCCTCGGAGGTGACCGTTTTGGGGGGTAGGCCGTCGATCCGCTCGATCGCGTACTCGCGGGCGGCGACCGACAGCCGCCGTTCGGCGACCGAGCCGTCGGCGAAGCGGGCGACGAGTTCGAATTCACCCGTGTCGTCGCGGCCGAAGCCGACCACGAACAATCCCGTTGGCGAGACCCGCACGGGCTGTCCGGCGAACAGGACCTCCGCCCCGGGGACGACGGTGCCGACGATCAGCCCGCCCTGAACGGGTGTGCCTTCGAGGGAGATTTCGCCGGCCTCCAGCGGCGCCGCGAACACCGCGAGCGCCAGGACGGCCGAGGTCCAGCGAACGGCCGGGAAGACGCTTTGGCGGGGAGTTGGTTGGCCCTTTCGGCGCGCGCTCACGCCGCGAGTTTCGGCGCCGCCGCCTTGATGGCGTCGCTGACGTAGGGAGCGAATTTGCCGAAGTTCTCGTGGAATTGGGAGATCAGAGCCCGGGCGGTTTCGTCGTAGGCCCGTTTATCCGCCCAGGTGTCGCGCGGGTTGAGGACATCGTTCGGTACCCCCGGGCATTCCTGGGGCACGGCCAGACCGAAATTGTTGTCGATTTCGACCGGGGCCGAGACCAGGGAATCATCGAGCGCTGCTTTCAGGAGCGCCCGCGTGTGCCCGATCGCCATCCGTTCGCCGGTGCCGAAGGCGCCGCCACTCCAGCCGGTGTTCACCAACCAGCACGAGGTCTTGTGGCGGGCGATCTTGTCGCCGAGCATGCTCCCGTACACGGAGGGGTGCCGGGGCATGAAGGGGGCGCCGAAGCAAGTGGAAAAGGTCGCCTGGGGTTCCTTCCCAAGGCCTTTCTCGGTGCCGGCCACCTTCGCCGTGTAACCGGAGAGGAAATGATACATCGCCTGTTCGGGGGTCAACCGCGCGATGGGCGGCAGGACTCCAAAGGCGTCGGCCGTCAACATGATCACCGAATGAGGGTGTCCGCTGGTGCCCGTGCGCGAGGCGTTGGGGATGAAATCAAGCGGGTAGGAGCCGCGCGTGTTTTCGGTCAAGGTGGCGTCGTCGAGGTCGATCACGCGGCTGTACTCGTCCATGACGACGTTTTCCAAAATCGTCCCGAAGCGGCGCGTGGTGGCGAAGATTTCCGGTTCCGCCTCGGGGCTCAACCGGATCAGCTTGGCGTAACAGCCGTCCTCGAAGTTGAACAGGCCGTGATCCGACCAGCCGTGCTCGTCGTCCCCGATCAGCATCCGACCCGGGTCGGCCGACAAGGTCGTCTTGCCGGTGCCCGAAAGACCGAAGAATATGGCCGGATCGTTGCCGTCGCCGACATTGACCGAACTATGCATGGGAAGAACCCCGGCCTCGGGCAGCAGGTAATTCAATACCGAAAAGACCGACTTCTTGATTTCGGCCGGCGTAGGACGTGCCTCCGATCAGGACCAGGCGCTCGGCGAAATCGACGATGATGAAGACGCCGCTGTTGGTGCCGTCGTGCTCTGGGTCCGCTTGGCAGGTCGGGGCGTCGATGACCGTGAACTGGGGCTCGAAATCCGCCCAGATCCTGTTCCGGCGGGGTAATGAACATGTTCCGGGCGAAGAGGCTGTGCCAGGCATTCTCGGTGATGATCCGGACCGCCAAGCGGTGCTCGGGATCGGCACCCGCGTAGCAGTCCTGAACGAAAGACTTCGCGGCCCTGGAGGTAGGCAAACATCTTGCGCCGTAAACGCGCCGCGGAGCGGCGGCGTGATCGGCCGGTTGACCTCGCCCCACCAGATTTTCCCCTCGCTCCCCGGCTCCTGGACGATGAATTTGTCATTGGGCGAGGCGGCCGGTGTGTTGGCCGGTGTTGACGATGATCGGGCCGCTCCTTGCCAACTGGCCCTCGCCGCGCCGAACCGTATTTTCGCACCAGCGCCGCCGGTGGAAAAATTCCATAACGCGCCCTTGAGATTGCGCAAGCCATGGCGTTCGAGGCCATGGCTGCTGATGACCCGCCCGACTTGGTTAATCGAAGTTATTTGCATGTCTATCGTCCCGCTGCGTGTCGACAATTTCCTCCCGGCGGAACCGGAAACCCACGAATATCCGTGTTTTCGGTCCGAAACGCAAGTTTGCTCTTCCGCTTTTAGGGTCTCGGTTCCACATTCGACCTGGCCATCGTGGAATTTGAATTCGGAGGGTCGGGCTTGGTCTCAAGTATGTTGTTGTCACATGCACTGGACGGCGGGTTCGACCGAGGTCCATGAGACAAGTTCCTTGAGATCACCGGATTCGGTTCGGCCCCATGTAGAGAGTCATGCTCGTGTGGTGATCTTGAGCGCTAATGCGCACCGGGCCCGTGGGCGAGTCGAAATGCAACCCTTCCATCCCATCGACAGCCGATTCTCGACTGACATCGCCGCGCCGTTCGACGCCGAGCCACAGAGCGCGCAGGGCGTTGTAATGGGTCAATACGTATCCGGATACGATCCTCTCGGCCCCAGCGTTTCTCTGAACCTTCGCCACGAAATCCTTCACGCCCGGTTGGGAGGAAGACATGATCATCGGAACGACGCAGTAGATGCCCTCGCTGAGATCGGGTCCCAGTAAGCCAGGGCTAGTTTTTTGTCCGCCCAGTGATCAGGGTGAGGTGATCGCGGCGCTGGCCATTTCATTCTCGTGTGCAGTGTGCGCCGGTCATGGCGACGCTGCCGGTCTCGGATTCGTCCATTGATTTGCGCGCGGTCACGGTGCGTCCGACCTGGGGCGCGCAGGAGCACCGGCGCTGGGACCGGGTTGGTGGAGCAGCACCACTACCTGGCGTTCCACGGCGTCATCGGCAAGGGCCTGCGCCATGTCGCGGTGCATGGCGAGACCTGGCTCGCACTGATCGGCTGGCAGCCGGCGCGTTCAAGCTGGGCGCGCGTGATCGCTGGATCGGTGGTCGGCCGAGGCAGCAGGTTCCGGCGTCTGCATCTGATCGCCAACAACTCGCGCTTCGTCATTCTGACGCCTGGCCGAGTGCCGAACCTGGCCTCCCGTGTGCTGGGGCTGAGCCTGCGGCGGCTGTCTGAGGACATCCAGGCGGTGCACGGATATCCGGCTCTTCTGGCGGAGACGTTCGTGGACGTCTCGCGATTTGCCGGCACCTGCTACCGCGCGTCGAACTGGCGCTCTCTGGGGCTGACGCGGGGCTTTGCCCGTGAGCCCGGAGGGGCAGCGCGCTGGCGCCACCACGGTCAGCCCAAGGAGGTCTTCGTGTTCGGGACTGACAGACGGCGCCCCCGAGGCGCTGAGCCGTACCGGGATGCCGGCACACTGGAACGCCGAGCAGCACACCGAGCCGATGGCCGCGCCCCGGCTGCGCAGCCTGTTCGAGTGTCTGGGTGAGGTGCCCGAGACCGCCATGCCCGGGGCAAGCGCTATGCGCTCAACACCATTCTGGTGATCGCCGTCGCCGCCCGGCTTGCCGGATACCGGGGGGTGAACGCGTTCGCCCAGTTCGCCGCCCTGCTCTCCCAGGAGCAGCTCGAGGCGGTGTGGGTGCGTTTCTGGAGCCCTTCCAAACAGCGCTACACCCCGCCCGCGATCACCACCTTCCACAAGACCCTCACCGCCCTGCCGCCAGAGACCCTGGACAACGCGATTAGCCAGTGGACCGGCCAGCATGGCAGCGCGCACGCGCCGGTCGCCATGGACGGAAAGGATCTGCGCGGCGCCTCGAAGCAGACCGAAGACGGGCGCAGGATGATGGTGGCGGCGGTCGAGCACGACACCGGTGGTCCTGGGCAGGTCGAGGTCGACCGCAAGAGCAACGAAATCCCGGCCGTGCGCGAACTCTCCAGCGGCCTCGACCTCACAGGCCGGATCGTCACCATGGACGCGATGCACGCTCAGCACGAGACCGCGCGCTGCTGCTCGGGCGTCGCGCCGACTACGTGATGAGCGCGGTCAAGGACAACCAGGAGATGATCTTCGAAGACCTCAAGGCGATCGACTTCAGCGATGCGCTCTGGCACGAAACCGTCGACAAGGGCCATGGCCGCATCGAGCGCCGACGCTGCGCCGTCGTCGACTCTCGGCTGCCGAGT
>CBDCME010000031.1:0-92438 GCA_965218865.1 Alphaproteobacteria bacterium | reverse complement strand
ACAACCCTTGGAGATCGACTCAGATGTCTTGTCGCAATCTAAGTTGCACCACCACCAAATACGCCTTCGTCCTCCTGATTGTTTTCGTGGCCCCGTTGCTCCTCGGCGCCTGCGCGGCCGTGGTCGCGACTTCGGCCGCCACCACCGGCGGGGTGGCGATCGCGCAAAGACGTTCGGTCGGCGCCGCCGTCGACGACGCGGTGATCGAAAGCCGAATCGGGATCGAGCTTTATTCGAACATGGTCGACAAGAGCCTGTTCCTCGATGTCGACATCGAATCGGTCGAAGGCCGCGTGCTCTTGACCGGAAGCGTCCGCAAACCGGAGAACCGCATCAAGGCCGTACGACTGGCGTGGCAGGCGCCGGGCGTCAAGGAAGTCATCAACGAGATTCAAGTGTCCGACACCTCGAACCTCATCGATTACGCCGCCGACGTCTGGATCACGACTCGCCTCCGTAGCAGGATCACGCTCGACGAGAAAATTCGCAGCATCAATTACAACGTCGAAACGGTCAACGGCACGGTCTATCTGATCGGCATCGCCCGCGACGACCGCGAGCTCAAACTCGTCACCGAGTACGCCCGCACGATACCGCGGGTTCAAAAGGTGATCAGCCACGTCCGGGTCGAAAACCCGGCGACGACCTAGTGCACCGGCGCATTCACTTCGTTCACGCCCCCGTGCACCAGGCCTTTGTCGATGCATCAACTTTCCAAACTTCGGCTGTCGCCTCCGTTTGGGTCGATGCACTAGTGGCGCGGCGTTCGAACCTCGCAGGACCCGTGCCGCTGGTAGATCACCGCCGCCGGAGTTGGCCACGGGGGCCGTGATGAGCCTCGCCGTCGCCATCCAAATGGATCCCATCGAGGCGGTCGACATCAACGCCGACAGCACCTTTGCCCTGGCGCTCGAGGCCCAAGACCGTGGCCACGCGCTCTACCATTACCTCGCCCGTGGCCTGGCCTTCCGGAGCGGCCGTCTCGCCGCCCTCGCGCGCCCCCTGACGGTCCGCCGCAAGAAAGGCAACCACTTTAGCCTGGGGGAGGTGGAGGAACTCGACCTGGCGCTGATGGACGTGGTTCTCATGCGCCAGGATCCGCCCTTCGACATGGCCTACATCACCGCCACCCACCTCCTGGAGCACATCCACCCCAAGACCCTGGTCGTCAACGATCCCTTCCACGTCCGCAACGCGCCCGAGAAGCTTTTCGTCACCCATTTCGGCGAATTCATGCCGCCGACCCTGATCACTTCGGAGGCGCGCCTGATCGACGAATTCCGGGTCGAACACGGCGACATCATCCTCAAGCCCATCTACGGCAACGGCGGCGCCGGCGTTTTTCACATCGCTCCCGGCGACGAAAATCTCAAGGCGCTCCTGGAAATGTACACCGGGCTCTACCGCGAGCCGATTATCATCCAGCGCTATGTTCCCGAGGTCCGCGGGGGCGACAAACGGATCATCCTCGTCGAGGGCGAGGCGGTCGGGGCGCTCAATCGGATCCCGCCCGAGGGCGAGGCGCGTTCGAACATGCACGTCGGCGGCGTCGCGGTTGCGACGACTCTTTCGGCCCGCGACAAGGAGATTTGCCAGGCCATCGGTCCGGCCCTCGAGGAGCGGGGAATCGTCTTCGCCGGGATCGACGTGATCGGCGATTATATGACCGAGATCAACGTCACCTCGCCGACCGGCCTGCAGGAGATCGACCGATTCGACGGCGTTTGCCTCGAGGCCCGGGTCTGGGACGCGATCGAGGCCCGGCGAACCGCCCGCCGATAGCCCCTGGTGAAAAATTTGGTCGCCCACGTCAGCACCGTGGCTTTCCGGGGCATCGAGGTCCAGGACGTCGACGTCCTGGTCCACATGGCGGGGGGTATCCCGGCCTTCGCCGTCGTCGGCTTGGCCGAGAAGGCGGTGGCCGAATCGCGCGAGCGCGTGCGCGCCGCCTTCGGGGCGCTGGGGATCGGCCTGCCGCCCAAGCCCGAGGGCCTCACAATAATCGATTTTTAAAGCAATCGGTAAAGAGACAGGAAGATGAATGAGCTGACTATGCGAGGTCGTCAACAATCAGCGAGGTCGTTTGGGCGAAGGGAAAGAGACAGAAAGATGCACGAGCAAGCTATTGCGACAAAGGTTGGGCATCAGGTTTGTTGCGATTTTAAGTCGGTCATCGGAATTGGGCTCAATGTGGCCGTGGCCATACTCATCTTTTTGGGCATCAGGGTTGGTATCGACTGGCTTTTCGACAATTACCCGACCCCGACCGCCGCGGTCTCCGTACCATTATTTCGGTCTCTTGCTATGAGCGGCTTGGTTTAGGGGTTCGCAGCCGGTCCAAACAGCGACGACGGTGATACGAAGATGAGTGACGCCGTTAACGGCGGCTGAGGCGGCTGTGGGTGAGGACCAACTTGACCGCCGGGACCGGGCATCCCGTTAAACAGGAGGACGATGTGTTGAAAAGTTTTTTCGACGATCCCCTGTGGGTTCGTATCCGAGACTTCCGGTTGGATGATCCGAGCGTCCGATTCACCTTCTCGAAGCGCCAGGCGCGCGAGAACGGGTGGTCGCTGGATTTCGCCCGTCGGGCGATCGAGGAGTACAAGCGATTCTGCTACCTCGGGATGCGGGCCGGACATCCCGTGACGCCCTCGGAAGAGGTAGACCAGGCTTGGCACCTGCATTTGCTGTATACCAGTAGCTACTGGGACGAGTTCTGCGGCCAAGGCCTCAACCGTCCGTTTCACCACGGGCCGACCCGCGGCGGTGCGGCGGAATGCGCGAAGTTCCGCGACTGGTACCGAGCGACGCTCGATTCCTACGCTCGCATGTTCGGCGAGGAGCCTCCGCCAGACATCTGGCCGTCGCCGGAAAAGCGCTTCAAAGACGTTTCCGCGTTTCGAAGGATCAACATTGCGTCCAACTGGGTAATACCGAAGTCACAGATTGCTACAGGCCTGCCAAGCGTCGCTCCGTTCGGCTGGGCGCTACTATTCGCCGCCGGGTGCGTCGTTATCCTTGGGCCTTAAGGGAGAAGGCGATGTCCCATGCTCTGTTGAAAAAGGCGAGGCAGGCATGGTTGGGCTTCGAGGCTAGGCGGCCTCTTTGATGGTTTCAATGGCGCTTTTCGCTTTTGCCTTTTTCACGTGATCCTCGAGGGCAGCTCTGAGGATGGGGAGTTGCCGGTAGGCCTTGAGGCGACGGAGGTCTTTTGGGCTTCCAGGAGGCCGGCGGCGGTCCATCGCAAGGCCATCTCGGCGTTGCGCCAGCGCTTGACATTGTGCTGCACCATCCTGACCGTTCCCAAGGCATTCTCGATGGCGTTGGTGCAGGCCAAGGAGCGCCTGAGCTTGGGCGGCAGGCCCAAGCGGATCACGGTGAGGATCTCATCCAGGCCCTCCAGGATGGAAGCCGAAACGCCGGGGGCCTCGGTCTCCAGGCGGCGCGCCAGGTTCTTCATGAGGCGTTCGGCTTTCTCGGCATCGTCTTGGTCCCAGGCTTGCCTGAGCGCCTTCTTGACGCCGGCATGAAGGCTTTCGTCGAGGCGCTCGATGATGTTGCGGCCCTTGTGGACCTGGCAGCGCTGGAGGGCGGCCACCGGCCCGAAGGTCCGCTTGATCGCCTTGGAGAGCGCCTTGGCGCCGTCGACGATGAAGAGCCGGGGCACTTCCGGGTCGAGGCCGCGGGCGGTCAGGTTGTCGAGCAGCGCCTGCACCGTGGCGGCATTCTCCGTGGCACCTTCGGCCAGGCCTAGAACATGCTTCTCGCCCGCGCCGTCGATGCCAATAGCTGCCAGCAACACGTGATCGCCGACGTGCAGCCCGTCGATCTGGATGACCAGGAGATCGAGATCCGAAAGGTCGCTGGCCAGGAAGGCCTTCAGCTTCTTGCGCGTCATGGCCACGAAGCGCCGCGAGACCGCGGACTTCGAGGTCGCATCGCCCGCGCGTGCCGGCAAGTCGCCGCTGGCCTCGCCGGGCAGGCGCACGGCGCGCGCGTACTTGCGGGTCGAAACCGTAAGCAGCATGATGTTCATCGCCCAGGACTGCAAAAGCGCCGGGTCCGAGAGCAACTCCCAGCTCGGCAAGCTCATCTCCTTGCCCGCAAGATCGCGCACCCGCGGGCGCGTCAGCTTCACCTTGCCCCCGTGATAGGCAATCTCGCTCTGGGTTGTCCCCCAGCGATGGCCCTGCCGCTCGGCCGTGCGGGCGTGGCGCGCTCCGCAGAGCACCTCGCTATCCTCGTCCAGCATCTCGCCCAGGGTCTCCACCCCGGCCAACAGGCAAAAGCGATCCACGCTCATGCGCAGATCATCAAAAGCCTCCGGCAAGGCCGGCGGCAACAGCGGAAGCGGGATCTCCAACAGTTTCGAAAGGCGGCTGTTCCGTGTAGGCTTGGTCATGGCGTCGTTCTCCTTGATGGATTCAACACCCAGAGCCTAACGGTTCCAGGCGAATGACGCCTACCTCACTTTTTCAACATCAGCCGGGACATTGCCCTGCTAATCCCGAGGCTGCAATACCTCCTACTCAGTTTTCCCTATGACGAGGATCCCGAGTTGAATCAACAAGACAGCGGGCACACGGCGGGGGTTAGGCAACCCGAGCATCTCACGACCTCTGACGGCCGGCCGGCCAATAAGTTTGTTGCCTTCCGAATCGGGAATTTTTTTCTGGGCGAACCGGTAAATGTACGCGTTCCTCCACGCGTCGCCGAAAGCCTTAAACGCCAGCAAGATCAGGGCGAAATCCTCATCGGTTGGTGCCAGCTCGTGATGGTCTCGACATTCGCGGTTTTGTATGCCACAGCGCCGACGACGTTTTCAGAGGATGCGCTGTTCGAGCCGGTGCCCTGGGCGCTGGGCCTATACTATATCTTTACCGCCGGACGACTGATCGCGTCGCACCGCGGCCGTTTGCCGGGCGCCGTCGTCATGGTGTCCATTTTCTTGGACATGGCCCTGCTGGTCGGCACGATTTGGAGCTTTCACCTTCAGTACGGCCAGGAGCCAGGATTCTCTCTCAAGGCACCGACCATGCTGTACATGTTCATCTTTATCGCTTTGCGGGCGCTACGCTTTGAACCGCGCGACGTCGTCTGGGCGGGTTCGGTCGCGGCCGTGGGATGGCTTTCGTTGCTAGCGTATGCGTTGCTTTCCGGCGACATGCCCGAGGATCGACTCACCCGTGATTACGTCCGTTACCTAACCTCATCGAAAATTCTATTGGGTGGTGAATTCGATAAGGTCATTTCGATACTCATGGTCACGGCCATCCTGGGCATCGTCTTGCTACGCGCGGAGCGGCTTTTGATCCGGTCGGTCACCGAACATGCTGCCGTCACGGATCTTTCGCGTTTCTTCGCGCCCGAGGTGGTCGATGAGATCGTTCAGTCAGAGCAGATGGTCGATCCGGGACACGGCGAAATTCGCAACGCCGCGATCATGATCCTGGACATTCGGGGGTTCACGGCCATGGCTCAGAAGATATCGGCGAACGACGTCATGGCCTTACTCGCCGAGTACCAGGGACGCATGGTGCCGGTCATCCAGAGGCACGGCGGCTCGATCGATAAGTTCCTTGGCGACGAAATCATGGCCACCTTCGGCGTGGCGTTAAAGACCGAGACCTACGCCGCGGACGCCTTGCGCGCGATGCTGGCCATACTCGAGGAGGTGGATGCATGGAACAGCGAGCGCAAAGCGTACGGCAAGGCGGCGATGGAATTCGGTATCGGGCTCGCTATCGGCCCAGTGGTCTACGGTGCCGTTGGCGATGCGAGCCGTCTCGAATACACGGTCATCGGCAACGCGGTAAACCTCTCAGCGAAACTGGAAAAACACAACAAGACCGAAGGTTCCCGGGCCGTCACGACGGCCGACGCCTTGGCGCTGGCGGTCACGCAAGGTTGACGGTGTCCTAACGCCGATGGACCTTGCGGTCTACGTAGGTTGAGGGGCGTGGTATCGATTACACGTGGGGGTGAGCGATCCCCTGGGATTGTTCCAGGAGATCGTGGAGAGGAGAAGCGGTAAGAAGTGACTCATACCAACCGCCCTAGAGTTTGACTCGCGCAAAGGTTTACACGCTAGGTTTTGTGTGATTCAAGGTTGTTGGCAACAAGGGAGTGTGTTCAATGCCAACGATTCCTTTGCGAAACGACTTTGATGCTGAAAGAGTCCGTGTTCTTGCGGCACGGAGCGATGATGGGAACCAGGCGCGACGGCTTTTGTCGATGGCGGCCATCTACGATGGGATGGATAGAGCGTGCGCGGCGGGTATTGGCGGCATGGATCGGCAGACGTTGCGGGACTGGGTTCACCGGTTCAACGCGGGAGGTCCGGCCGGTCTGATCGACCGCAAGCCGAACGGGGCGTTGCGTCGGTTGACGCCGTCGCAAATGGCGGCGCTTTCGCGGGCTATCGAGGCCGGTCCCGATCCCGAACGGGATGGGGTCGTGCGCTGGCGCTGCATCGATCTCAAGCAACTGATCCGAACGCGCTTCGGCGTGGACTATCACGAGCGGAGCGTCGGCAAGCTGCTGGCCGCGCTCGGGTTCTCGCATATTTCCGCGCGCCCGCGCCACGTCGGCCAGGATGCGCGGGCACAGGAGGAATTTAAAAAAAGTTTTCCCGAACACTTGGCAAAAATCGTAGCGGCACAGCCACCGGACACGCCCATAGAGGTTTGGTTTCAAGATGAAATGCGCGTCGGCCAGAAGAATAGCCTGGTGCGCCAGTGGGCCCCAAAGGGATCGCGCCCGCGCCAGGTCAAGGACCTACGGACCTCTTCGGCGTATCTCTTCGGCGCCATCTGCCCCGAGCGCGGTGAGGGCGCGGCGCTGGTCATGCCGCGCGCCAATACTGAAGCCATGGACCTGCATCTCGAGGAAATCAGCCGGGCCGTTGCCTCAAACGCCCATGCCGTCGTGCTGCTCGACCAAGCCGCATGGCACACCACTGCCAAACTCGGCATCCCGGAGAACATCTCCCTCGTGCCTTTGCCACCCAAGTCCCCGGAGCTCAATCCCGCCGAAAATGTCTGGCAATACCTCCGCCAGAACTGGCTCTCCAATCGTGTCTTCGACTCCTATGAAGCCATCGTCGAGGCCTCTTGCCAAGCCTGGAACAACCCGACCGACCAACCTTGGAAGATCATGTCCATCGGCCTCAGAGCGTGGGCTCGCACAAGTCAATGTTAAGGGCGGTTGGTATCAGCCCCCGGCTTCCTTTGGAGGACGATGGGTCAAATAGATCGCCCATCCGGTGAAGAACAGACCACCGACGAGGTTGCCGAGGGTTACCGGAATTTGGTTCCAAAGCCACCAGTCATCGACACCGACGTTGGCGCCCATCATCATTCCTGCGGGGATCATGAACATGTTGACGACGGTGTGTTCGAAGCCCTGCGCGAAGAACAGCATCACCGGGCCCCATATGGCGAGCATCTTGCTGGCCAGCGACGTCGTCGCGAACGACATCACCACCGCGAGGCTCACCAACCAGTTGCACAGTATCGCCTTGACGAAAACCGTAATCATCCCAGCCTCCCCATGGGCCGCGTAGGCGATCGTCTTCGCCTCGGCGATGGCAACGATCTTGGCGCCGACCGTGGACACCTCAAGGCTGCCCATCATCGTCGCAGAGATTGCGAACAGCGCCGCGTAGGCCACGCTACCAAGCATGTTTCCGACGAAAACCCAGCACCAATTGACGATAACGGTGCCCCAGCCGCATCCCGGGTTTCCCTCGACCGCGGCGCACGGCAACAGCGCGAAGCTGCCGGTAAGAAGCTCCGTGCCAAGCAGAATGACGAGACACAATCCGAATGGAAAGATGATCGCGCCCACGATGGGCAACCCGGTCTGCACGGCGGCGGTCACCGCCATGCTCGTCGCCACGGCGAGATAGGCGCCGGCCAAGGCGCCCCGCCATAGAAGCGGCAAGGGGCTCAGGCCGCACTTCACCGTGCCCACGGCGACCATGGTCTTCGCTATATCGGGCGGTTTTACATAATCCATGATTTCCTCCGTCTTCGTCGCGTTGGTTGTTTCCAAGAACAGCCGTTGAATTGGAACCGGAGATGGCGGCGCGGACTCCGACCGCCGACTTGGCCGGCCGCGCATCCGACCGCCATCCCACGAGTTACCTCGACCCTTGCCTCAAACGGCCCGTGTTCCCGTTCAACGGCGGGTTGCAATCTCGGAACGCCATGATAGGAATTCCAATCCGTTACTGTGTTTGTTCTATGTGCGGGAGGAATTTCCCGTTCCAGGTAATGATGACGCGGTCCTCGCCCTTATCACCCTTGGCGTTGTCGACCGTGAGCTTGAAATCGATCGCGGACATGATCCCGTCGCCCAACTGTTCGTGCATGATGTCCAAGATGGTTTCGCCATAGTGCCCGCAAACCTCGGTCATGCGATAGATGTGCGGCTCCTGCAAAATCCGGGGATCGAAACCGCGGAACCCCGGCTGGCGCATTTCCACCAGAAGTCCTCGGTCAGGCCGGGAACGGCCGTCTTCAATTTGGCTTCGGTCCCCGGTTTGAGTTGGGCTTGGCGGCGGAATAGTTGAGCCACGTAACAATTGCAAAGACCCGTCAGGTCCGCCAACTCGTCCCAGGTTTTTCCGGATGCTTTCTTTGCCGCAAGCAGGGCGTCAACGACGTCACTTTTACTCATGATGATAGTCCTCCCTCATGAAGCGCCACGGCGCTTTCAAGCCAAAGTTCATGGGCGTGATTCCCGTCACCCCCGCCTTCTTCGTACAAAACCGCTGGAGTCTGCCAAAAAAGCCTACCCGGTCGGTTCCGCACGCAAACCTTGTAGCCACTACTCCCTTTGAAGGAAAGGAGGATCCCGAAAAACTCGCCGCCTGACGGTTGCCAATCTCACCCGGCCATCGTCGGACGCTCCCCCCTTTTTTAACCACCTCAAATGAAATGGCCACCGCTTCAGCATGGGATTATTCCTCCAACGTTTTAAAACATTATTTTCTGTCACTGCTGTCCGGTTAACTGAACGGTTTTGGCGACGGAAGGCAATATTTCTGCAGGGTTTGAAGCGAAAATGGGTGGTGTCGATTTGAATTGGATGGAGCATTTTTCGGAGTTTTTCCGAGGAGATGCTCATGAATACCGGCAAGACCCTTTTCGCCCAACTCATGGGTTTCGTGCCCTGGACGACCTTCACGCGGATCGTCAATCGGTACGGCAGCGATCACCGGGTCCGGCGCTTTCCTGCGCCGAGCAATACCGGGCCATGGCCTTCGCCCAGCTGACCTACCGGGAGAGCCTGCGCGACATCGAGGCCTGCCTCTCGGTCCAAGCGTCGAACCTCTATCACATGGGCTTCCGCCGGCCGGTCCGGCGCTCGACGCTGGCCGATGCCAACGAAAGGCGCGACTGGCGTATCCACGCGGAGTTGGCCCAGCGGCTGATCACCGTGGCGAGGAAGCTGTACGCCGGCGAAGAACTGGGGTTGGAGCTAACCAACACCGTCTACGCCCTGGACTCGACGACCCATCGCTCTGTGCCTGTCGGTCTTTCCGTGGGCGCACTTTCGTGCCACCAAAGCGGCTGTGAAGATGCACACATTGCTCGACCTGCGGGGCAACGTACCGAGTTTCATCCATATCTCGGACGGCAAGCTGCACGACGTTCATGCCCTCGATATGCTGATACCGGAAGCCGGAGCGATCTACGTCGTGGATCGTGGCTACGTCGACTTTGCCCGCCTTCATGTGTTGCATCAAGCTGGGGCCTCCTTCGTCACCCGCGCCAAATCGAACATGGATGCTCACCGCGTCTATTCGGCGGCATCGGATCGCCCGGCAGGCATCGTTTGCGACCAGACCATCTCCTTGGACGGCATCTGCACCAAGACGGATTATCCTGAACTTCTGCGGCGCATCCGCTTCAAAGACCCCGAGTCCGGCAAGATGTTGGTGTTCATCACCAACAACTTCTCCCTTCCCGCTGCCACCATTTGCGCCCTCTACAAAAGCCGCTGGCAAGTGGAGCTCTTCTTCAGGTGGATCAAGCAACATCTTCAGATCAAGCAATTCTTCGGAACCTCGGAAAACGCGGTGAAGACGCAGATCTGGATCGCCGTCTCGGTCTACGTCCTCGTCGCCATCGTCAAGAAGCGCCTCGACTTGGACGCCTCGCTCTACACTTTGCTACAGATCCTCTCGCTGACCCTCTTCGAGAAAATGCCTCTACATCAAGCATTTACCAAAGACGAAAACAGACGCAACCCACCGCAAATAACCAACCAATTGAATCTATTCGCTTTTTAACCGGACACTAGTGAATTTCTGTAACATCATCTAGTCTTCAACGATAGCCCCTTGTAGCTGGTTGAATCATAGAAGCTAATGAGGTATTTTTTGTTTGGCTCAGTTCGCATGTGGTATGCATTGTGGTAGAATGTTCCCGGTTTGTTTAGGGGAGCGAGGAGATGGATCACGAGCGGTTTCGAGACTGGCTTCCGCATGTGGACGGGCTGACGCCGGCCCAGCGCGAGGAGGTGATGGCGGCCCTGTCGGGACGGCCGGAGGGCGCGGCCTCGCTGGCGGCGATCGAACTCGGCGTGGACGAAGCGCGGCGCTGCCCGCATTGCGGCAGCGGCGGGGCGGTCTCGCGCGGCAAGGCGCGCGGTCTGCGCCGCTACCGGTGCAAGGCTTGCGGGAAGACATTCGGCGCGCTGACCGGTACGCCGCTTTCGGGCCTGCACCGCAAGGAGCGCTGGCTGTCCTTCGGCAAGGCCCTGGCGCAAGGGGAAACGGTGCGCGCCTCGGCGCGGCGGTGCGGCATTGCGCCGAGCACGGCGTTTCGCTGGCGCCACCGCTTCCTTGAGGCGGTCCGGCAAGCCCCGGACCGGCTCGGCGGGATCGTCGAGGCCGACGAGACCTTCGTGCTCGAAAGCCGGAAGGGAGACCGGAAACTGGACCGCAAGCCACGCCGGCGCGGCGGAAAAGCCGGCAAGCGCGGGATCTCTCGTGAGCAAGTGCCGGTTCTGGTCGCCGCCGACCGTGGCGGCGCAACGCTCAGCAGGACGCTGCCCACCGTCAATGCCGATAGCCTGAAGGAGGCGCTGGAACCGGTCATTGCCCCGGATGCCTTGCTCGTCTCCGACGCCAGCCGCTGTTACCCGCCCGCCGCAGCGGCGCTCGCCATCCGCCACGAGACGGTCAATCTCTCCGCCGGAGAACGGGTACGCGGCGCCCTGCACATCCAGACGGTCAACAGCCGTCATAGCCAACTCAAGGGCTTCCTGCGACGCTACCGCGGCATCGCCACCAAGTATCTCGACAGTTACCTGCGCTGGTTCCATCTCATCGAACTCGCCGACCGACCGACCCCGAGAGCATGCTTGGCCGCAGCCATGGCGAAGCCATGCATACGGTTCACGAACTGAGCCTTTTGTTTTGTATGGTGCGGTTGATTTTAATGCTTCTACCATTGAAATTCTCCATCGCGCTCAAAACTTCCAAAGTGGCGACTGAAACTCCCTCATTCAAAGTGGGGGAGTTTTTCTATGCTTGGCATGGCATTGATCTAGGAGGTGAAAGTGCTCTACGAACCGTAACGACCGGAATCGGTGTGTGAGGTTAGGGGAATCAAGGTAGTTTTTATGAGAGGACATTATTTTCCATTTCGATCCAAGACAAGCCCGTTGGTAATGATTCCGGCGAGTGAAGCATAACTTTATTTCGTCGCCCGTGAAGAACGCGTAAGCGGCTGATGTTGGTAGCTCTTTCGGTTTGGCGAAGTAATCGGATTTGCAAGAAAACGGGTTTTGGGCCTGAAAAGCTTGTGATTTGAAATAATTGATTTTGGGGATTCCCTTCCGTTGCGGAACGTGATTCTCTGCTCCCGTCGATTGGGATTGGAGAACTGTGATGAAGCCATCGCGCAAGGTGTCATCGGGAATAGAGGACCTGTTCCGCTCGCGGTTCGAAAACATCATCAACCTGCGCCACGAGTTGGTGGTGTTGGGGGGCCGGATCGCGTGGACTTTCTTCGACGAGACCTATGAAGCCTTGTATTCGGAGGAGGGTCGGCCGGGGGTCCCGACGCGGTTGATGGTTGGGCTGCACATCCTCAAGCATATGTTCGATCTCTCGGATGAGGAGGTCTGCGAGCGCTGGGTCTACGACCCATACTTCCAGTGCTTCTGCGGCGAAGAGTACTTTCAGCATGAGCTACCCATGGAGCGCTCGTCGATGACCCGGTGGCGGGACCGGATCGGGCCGGAAGGTTTGGAGAAGGTATTCCAGGAGAGCCTGGCCGTGGCCCACCGGGTGGGGGCGCTGCGGGAGAAGGACCTCGAGCGGGTGACGGTGGACACCACCGTACAAGAGAAGGCGATTGCCTTTCCGACCGCCGCCAAACTGATGCAACGAGCCCGCGAGCGGCTGGTGCGACTGGCACGGGAGCACGGCATTGCCCTGCGTCAGTCCTATACCCGCCTGGGCAAGAGGGCGTTGATCATGCAAGGCCGCTACCGCCATGCCAAACAGCACAAGCGGGCCAACAAGGCCCTGCGCAAGCTCAAGACCTATCTCGGGCGCACCATCCGCGACATCCGCCGCAAGACGGCCCAGGAGGAGAGCCTACGGGATACCTTCCGCCGCCCCTTGTGGCTGGCCGAGCGGGTGTCGACCCAGAAGCGGCGCGACCCCTTGCCCAAGGTCTATTCGCTCCACGCGCCCGAGGTCGAATGCATCGGCAAAGGGAAGGCGCACAAGCCGTACGAGTTCGGCTGCAAGGTCTCCGTGGCGGCGACCAATTCCCGCCCCCCCGGCGGCCAGTTCGTCGCCCACGTCAAGGCCTTCCACGGCAATCCCTATGATGGCCACACCTTGAGGCAGGTGATCGAAGAGATGGAACGCTGGACGGGGATATCGGCCGAGCGCATCTATGTCGACAAGGGATACCAGGGCCACGATTACCCCAACAAACACCGCGTCTTTAGATCAGGCCAGAAACGCGGCATCACGCCGACGATCAAGAAGGAGCTCAGGCGGCGCTCCGCCGTCGAGGCCGTGATCGGACATCTCAAGAGCGATGGCAGGCTGGGGCGCAACTTCCTCAAAGGCCGCGACGGCGACAAGATCAACGCCATCCTCGCCGGCGCCGGCTACAACTACCGCCTTGTCCTCAAATGGCTGAGGCGTTTGTTTGTCCAAATCCTGGCCGCGCTCCTCAGCGACATCTCGCACCCCACCGCAAACCCAATCGCCGCTTCAGCTTGAAATCAGGGTTCTTCACGGACGACTACGTACAAAATTGTATTTTGTCCTCCAACAGCGGAGAACGTCGTGGCGTTAACGGCATCGGGCACCCCCCCCCCTCAACCGTTGGCGCTCGAAATTCCGTTCATCGCTCCAACAACAGCATTCGCGAAATTTGCCGAAATACTGATTCCAGGGTTCTATACCTGATACTACGAGAACATGAGAAGGATTATTGGAGTGTAAAGAAAATAACCGCACTGCTCACGTTTTCGTTTTCGCCTTGAAATATTCTCGCCAATCTCCGTGCTCCGATATATCGGGGTGTTTGCCTTCAGCGAGCTCACGCGGATAAAGAATTCCCCAGACTTCTCTTCCGTCCTCTAACCGTATCTTCCCGCGGTAGAGGTTGGGCGGTTCGCCAGCCTCAACGCTTTTCCAAACATCGTCTGGCACAGAGTACAATTCGCCGGCAACGGATACTCCGCCTTCCGCGACTTCGTACATTCCAGGATGCACGTCGTTGATTGAATGAATCCGATAGGTCGGCGCGGTTCGGAACTCACCGAGAAACTTCGCGCCCTCAAGGTTTTTATTGAGCGCGAGACCGCGCATTAAAGTGCCATTGACGAACAGTTCAAAAGCCATCGATCTCCCCTTTCTCAAAGGATCTTCTCGGTTAGTCGCCCCTTTAAGCCATAAAGGGAACGGGTTAGCGTCAAGTTTCTCCGTTGGAGAGCACGGCTGGTGCCCGTCAAATTCCGTTCGCCGAACACCACGTTTCACAAGACCCGCCAGCAGCGTGTCCCCAAGTGGTCCTGCCATCTATCGGGATCGCGGTGGCCGAACATTCCGTAAACTGGCCCCTCAAAGCGTGCCCACCAACGATTCATCCTCCTCGTCCTGAATTTTCGGAATGGATTCCAATAATTGACGTGTGTGTTTGTGCTTGGGGCATGAAAACACTTCGTCAACGAAACCTTCCTCTATTATTCGTGCGTTTTGCATAATCAATACGCGGCTACATAGCAGACGAACCACACCAAGATCATGCGACACGAAGAAAAAAGTGAGATTTAAGTCCTTGCGCAATTCTTCTAACAAAAGAAGGATTTGACCCTGTACCGAGACATCAAGAGCGCTGGTCGCTTCATCGAGAAGCAGTACGACCGGGTCCGTCGAAATCGCCCGCGCGATACCAACCCGCGCCTTTTCACCACCGGATAGTTGGTGAGGATAGCGGTCTAAAAGACGGCGGGGGAGGTGGACCTTATCGGCCAACGTTTCGACTCTATCGCGGATCTCCTTGTGATCCTTCATTTCAAGGAGGTGGACAAGTGGGCCGGAGATGGTTCTGAATGCCGTGAACGACGGATTAAGGGCGTCGGTTGGATCCTGGAACACCATCTGAATCTTGGAGCGCAACTTATGTCGAGAAAATCGCGCCGGCGGAACCGTGCTTATTTCCTCACCGTGGAAACGAACACCCCCACTGGTACATTCAATTAGCCGGGAAATCATCATGCACAGGGTAGTCTTTCCGGCACCGGTCTCGCCAACCAACCCGATTGATTCTCCCTCCTCTATATGGAGATTGACATTTTCAACGGCACAAAATTTTTCCCCGTCCTTGCGAAACCACTGTTTGACGTTCGTAACCGATTTAAGAAATTCAGATAGGCTCTCCTTACTTTTCCGCTCAACGGGGAAAATTTTTGTTAGATTGGTAACTTCCAAAAGAGCCATAGCGTACCCTATTTCCTGACGAAGTGTTCACGCCAATTCGGGTTTGGGGGTTTGATAAGCCGACTCCTCCGCCGTTTCACGCTGGCGCTTGAATTCGCTCCACCGTGCGAGGGCCGATCCCAACTGATCGAGATCCTCGTTGAGTCCCGGCGTCGACGCAATGAGCAAGGCCGTGTACGGGTGTTCAGGGTGATGAAACAGCCTTTGTGTTTTCCCCAATTCAACGAGTTCGCCTTCATACATTACGCCGATGTCATCGCAATATTCGGCAGCAAGTCCCAAGTTGTGGGTGATGAGCACGGTAGCCATCTTATGTTCATCGGTAGCGCGTTCGACCAGCGACATAATTATTTTTTGCGTAATCACATCCAGTCCCGTCGTCGGCTCATCGGCGAGCAGGAGAACAGGTTTTCTGGCCAGGGCCATGGCGATTAGAACACGCTGACATATGCCTCCCGAGAGCTCGAACGGGTAAGCAAAAAAGCGGCCTTTCGGATTATCAACCTTAACCTCGTCCAGGAGCTCGAGCGCGTGTTCACGAAATTCCGCCTTGGTTGCGTGTTTCATCGTTTTTAGAACGTCGATGATTTGGTCTCCCACCATGCGAATCGGGTTGAGCGCTGTTCGGGGGTACTGAAAAATCATCGCCATCCCGGGTGGAGGCTGATTGTACTTGTATCGTTGGGTGGCCGAGGCAACAACTTCGCCCTTATAGGTGATTTGACCAGAGGTAACTCGGCCGTTCTTGTCCAGAAGCCGCATCGTGGCAAGGGCGCTGCACGACTTTCCGGAGCCCGTTTCGCCCACGATACCGAGTTTTTCGCCCGGCCTCAGGCTAAGATTGACCTTTCGAACCGCGTGGATAATGCCGAGACGCGTGGTGAATTCGATACTGAGATCCTGAATGGTCAGAAGCGGATCGGCAGGCACGGTGTTCATGTCCGTTGCCGCGGATCCATGATGTCTCGAAGACCATCTCCGAGGAAATTGAAACACAGCACCGCTAGCATCAGGACCAAACCAGGGAAAAGGGAAATCCACCATTCGCCGGATACGATATAAGCGGTGCCTTCCGCGACCAGGATGCCCCATTCTGCTGTCGGCGGACGCACCCCGAGACCAACAAAGGACAGCCCAGCCGCGTTAAGAATCGCCCACCCCAGGTTCAGCGATACTTGGACCATCATTGGGGGGATTATGTTGGGCAATATATGGACGAAAATGATTCGCAGATCGCCGTTACCCGAAATTCGCGCCGCATTTACATATTCGACGTTGCGCCGAATGTTGACCTCCGCCCGCGCGACACGGACGTAAAATGGATAATTGATGATTGCTGTCGCATAGACGATGTTTTCGATTGTATTTCCCAAGGCGGCGACGATCCCCATCGCAAGGACGAATAGGGGGAAGGCCATAATCGTATCGACAATTCGACCGACTATGCGGTCTGTCCATCCGCGGTAATAGCCAGCCAAACACCCGGTCAGAGTACCGAAAAACATCGACAGCAGCACCGCGCCCAACGCGATCGCTAGATCGAGTCGTGTAGCGACTACGCATCGGCTGAAGATGTCCCGGCCGATATGGTCGGTGCCAAACCAATGGGCCGCGGATGGCGGCTGAAACGTTGCCGCGGTGTTGCTATGCAGGGGATCGTACGGAACGATGTAGGGTCCGAAGATCCCAATGAGGATGATGATCAGAAACGCGAAGAAGGCGCCAGATGTCACCCGGTTCTGGCCCATGACATAAATCGCGTGTTTGAAAAACCGCCTCATCCTCCGAGCCTGATCCTCGGATCGATCACGCCGTAAAGAATGTCAATGAGGAGATTGATGAACACGTACATCGTGCCCATGGTCAAGACGAAGCCCTGCACCGAGGCGTAATCGGAAATAATCAGCGCCTCCAGCGCAAACGAGCCGACACCAGGCCAAGAGAACACTTTTTCGACGAGCACGTTCGCGCCGAGCAAGAAAGAAAAAACCATGCCCAGCGTCGTTAATATCGGTAAGAACGCATTCTGAAATCCGTAGACGTAAAGCGTTTTCCAGTTCGGCAACCCGGCGGCACGCGTGGTGCGAATAAACTCGCTCGACATGACGCCCAGCATAGATGCGCGGGTCATTCTCGCGAGGGGTGCCAGCGCGAAGATACCGAGGTTCGCGGCGGGCAAGAAGACGTGACGCAAGCTTTCCCAAAACAGATTGAGATCACCCATCAAAAGACTGTCGATTAAAAAGAATCCGGTTACGGGATTTGGCGGCAAGGCAATCATCGGGATGCGACCCATGGGCGCCGGGAACCAGCCAAGCAAATAATAGAAAACAAAAACCAGGATCAAGCCGGTTACGAAGTGTGGCAACGATACGCCAGCCGTTGTGATGAAGCGCCCGAAATGATCGATCCACGATCCCGGATATTGGGCTGACGCGACACCAAGCGGCACCGCCACCATGATCGAAAACAACAGACCTAATCCAGTCATTTCAACCGAGGCTGGGAGACGCTTGAGCAGCTCGTCCAGTACCGGAGTGCCGGTTACCCAGGAAATCCCTAAGTCACCTTTCGCGAGATCCTTGCAGTAGATGACGAACTGCTCGAAGATGCTCCGGTCGAGTCCGAGCTGGAGGCGGATCTCCTCGACTGCTTCGTTGCTGGCGGCCGGACCCGCCAGATACGCGGCGGGATCACCGGGGAGAGCGCGCGTCAACACGAAGGTAATTACCAGGACACCGAACAGACTTGGCAATGCCGAGAATACTCGAGTCAATATTACCTTGATGAACACGCGCGCGCTCGCCTAAGTACGTTCGAAATACGGCTTAAGTTCGGCAATCCTTAGTCTTCGGATTTCCAAATCTGTCGATAGTCGATTTGCCGGTGAAACCAGTATCTGTATCCGTGGACATTTGGTTGCACCGCCACGTCAAGGTTTGCCTGGAATAGCGGAACACGCGGAACCTCCTGAAAGGCGATGGACAGGAAGCCTTTTATGTTATTCGCGTAGTCCTCATCGTCGGCGGCGAATCTGGCCCCGTCGATATATTTGTCCATTTCAGGATTCTGGTAACTCATGGTGTTGAAGACACCGTTTTGGCTGTGATAGTTCCAGAAGAAAAAGTAGTCTGGATAATTCAGCCAACCGCCCATGTTGTTGATCAGCAAGGGCATGCTCTTCTTGCCCATGAACGCCCGCCAATTCGCCGCCGGGATTTTCTCGATGGTGGTTTTTACGCCGATCTTCGCCAGGTTTTCCTGGATCAGTAACGCGATCGGTTCACCCCATGTCGCGGTTCCGAGGTTGAAACTCAACGGTGTTTCGAGGCCGTCGGGGTATCCGGCTTCCTCCAACAGCTCCCTCGCGCGATCCAAATCTTGGACGTTCGGATAGGGCTGCGGCCAGTCGGTCGTAGTCGCCACATCACTTTTGCCGCCATAGAGCTTGGCCGCCCTACCGAACGTCACGGCACCGAAAATCGGGTCATAGGGGATCGAGAATGCAATCGCCTGCCTCACCTTTTGGTTATCGAAGGGCGGTTCGGTTACGTTCATATCTACGTACCACATCGAGTTTTCGATCGGAATGCCATGGACATTGAACTTTTCGGAGGCGGCAAGCTCGGAGAAGTCCTTGGGGGGCAGGTCGAACGACATGTCGATGTCGCCCTGCTCCAGAAGCGCCCGGCGGGTCGCCGCCGATGGGACAACACGCAGGATAATCCTTTTGATTTTCGGCAGCGGGCCGCTTTTCCAATCATCGTTTCGGACGTAAATGGTTTGGACACCCGATTCATGAAGATCGACCTTGAAGGCACCGCTTCCCGCCGTATTGTACTTGAGCCAATCCATGGCCCACGGATCCTTTTCCGTGGCGTGCTCCTTGCCGGCTTTAGAATTATAGATCGCGGCGACCGGAACGCCGAGATCGGGAAGCGTCAACTTATCCTTCCTCACAAAATTGATCTTAAAAGTATGGTCGTCGACGACGACGAACTGATCCGTCGATTCCAACGAGCCAGCCTTCATTTGGAACGATGCGAACCCGCCCACTGAAACGGCCCGGTCCAATGACCATTTGACGTCGTGAGCGGTCACCGGGGTGCCGTCGTGGAACGTGGCATCCTGGCGTATCTTAAATGTCACCGACATGCCATCCGGGGCAATTTCCCAACTCTCGGCAAGCTCTGGCTCCAATTTCTGATAGTCGTACATGGAATCGCCGTTGGGCGCGGTTTTGTGGCCATACGTCACGAGACGGTCGTAAACATTCCATGAAAGACCGTACGCCGGGCGGTTGGTCCCCACCGCATTGATGTCCATACTGTTCGGACCCTGCTCGCGTACCACAATCAGCGTATCGGTATCCGCCCTAGCGGAAAAATCGCCAAAGCCAACAATCGAGCCGAAACCCAATAACATCGCTAAAGCCAGACTCGAACGCGTAACAATCAGTTTGGTCATTCGATACCTCCCTGTTTGGAGCCGACTACCGCCCTTGCCGCGGTTGGATCGTCTCGGTTGTTTAAATATTGCAGTCAGGAAATTGAAAAAAAATTCAGCATCCCAAAGTGTTCTAACGAAACGGATATTCCGATCAAAATACCAAACAACAAAAACAAATAAAATTGTACGATAAATACACTGAACCATTATTACAGGGGTTTGATACCAACACCCATTCCATTTCCATGTGACAGATTTTTATTTAAACTCCATTTCTTCTCCCTATTCGCCTTCTTGACACGGTTTATTTTAGAGTGTTAAAATACCGGCGTTAGCTCTTGATGTCGATATGGCAGGTAGGATAGCTACTAGGGGCTAGGCCGTGTAATTACTGTTGAATTCGTTGGGCTGGTGTAATTTTCGGAAACATTAATTATGAAATAACGATTGAGCAATCTGAAGTCTGGACTTTTGGCTCCGGTTTGGTCAGTCATCCGGATCGTCCCAGTTGATGTAGACACGGTCTGTGGTTGACCATTCCTCGTCGATCTCGACGAGGACGGCGGAGACGAGGCGAATCAGGGCCTCGCGATTTGGGAAGACGCGGACCTTGACGGTCCTGCGCTTGATCTCCTGCTGAACGGCGCGCTCGATGGGGTTCGAGGTGCACATCCGGCGACGATGGCGAGGCGGAAGGGTCATCACGGCGAGGCCCTCGGGAACGTTGTGCTCCAGCCAGTCTGCCAGGTGCGGGGCGCTGTCGCCATGGGAGGCGGCCAGGCGGTCCAGTTCGGCTTGCGCGTCGGCGAGGGTGGCGGCATTCCAGACCCGGCGCAACTCGGCGCCGATCCGCTTGCGCAACGCCGTGTTGGGGGCGTGATGGATGGCGTTCTGGGCAAGGTGGAACTGGCAGCGCTGCCACAGGGCACCCGTGAGAACGGCTT
Organism: Alphaproteobacteria bacterium; assembly: GCA_965218865.1. GTDB lineage: Bacteria > Pseudomonadota > Alphaproteobacteria > JAAXGF01 > JAAXGF01 > CBDCME01. The sequence goes on along the minus strand of CBDCME010000031.1, from coordinate 72,056 downwards.
GGCGGGCCCGGCGGCGCCCAGTCCGGCGTGGTCGTCGCTGACGACGAAACGGACGCCGCGCATGCCCCACCAGGCTGTCCAAGAAGGCACGCCAGTGGACTTCGGCCTCCGAGGGCTGGCAGGAGACGCCGAGTACGCGACGGCGCCCGTCCCGGCCGATGCCCACCGCCGATAGGATGGCCGCGTCCCGTACCACGCCGCCCTCGCGGAGCTTTTCGTAGCTAGCGTCGAGGAAAAGATAGAGAACTTCCCCCAAGGGACGTTCGCGCCAGGCGGCGAGTTCCTCGTCGAGCAGGGCGGCGGCGCGGCTGACCTGGGTCGAGGACAGGCTCTCCAGGCCGAACTCGGCCATCACCTTGGCGGCGTCTCATGTCGAGACACCTTGGACGTACATCTCGGCAATCGCCAGCATCACGGCCCTGGAGGACCGGCGGCCGCGTTCCAGGGACCACGGGTAGAAAGGCTCTTCGGTTCCCGAGGTCTTGGGGACGCTCACCGTGATCGTTCCCGCCGGGGTGTCCACCTTCTTTGGCTTGTAGCCGTTGGCGTAGCCGAGCCGCCCTTCGCTGCGCAGCCCGGCCCCGAGAAAGCGTTCCCGCTCCAGGCCCATGTCGAACAGGGCGGTAAAGGTCTGCGCCATACTCTCCGGGCCTTCCCCGATCAGACGTTCCATCACGGTGGCGACAAGCTTATCTTGATACTCCGACATCTGGTGCTCCTTCTCTCAGGTTGGAACAACCAGACTGCCCGGCAGCCCTCCCTCGGGGCATGCCCCGAGGGAGGGCTGCCGGGCGCCCCAAAGCGAATTTCCAGACATCAGGTTACAGGTCCGAAAAGGGGAAATGAATAATTAACATTACGTCGTATTTTATTGGATGATCGGCGGGGTTATTGCGGGAATAGTATGGAACAATGAGGAATAATCATAAACATTCTCAAAATTACTTGGGTTTTTGGCGCGGAATACTTATTATATTTTTGCCATTTGCCTCAGGTTTTTTCTTCACCTACTTCTTTCGCGTTATCAACGCCGTAATCGCGCCCGATTTGGAATCGGATATAGGACTTACCGCCGGAGAGCTCGGTCTTCTGTCGGCAGCCTATTTCCTGACGTTCGCGGCCAGCCAAATTCCGCTCGGCCTTCTTCTCGACCGGTACGGTCCCAGACGTGTTCAAGGGTCACTTTTTTGCCTGGCGGGATTCGGCTCCTTTTTGTTCGCGGTCGGTGAGAGTTTTCTGGTTCTGCTTTTTGCCCGGGCCCTCGTTGGGGTCGGCGTGTCGGGCGGTCTCATGGCGGCGTTCAAAGCCACTGTCCAATGGTTTCCCCGCGAAAAATACGCTTTGATCAACGGATGGTTTTTCGCGGCCGGGGCGTTGGGCGCGGTAACCGCGACCGCGCCTGTCGAGTTGGCGCTCGAATATCTGAATTGGCGCGGCCTTTTCGTTTTTCTCGCGGTCGCGACGTTCGGTTCCGGTGGAATGATCCTTCTCGTCGTCCCGGACAAGCCGGATTCTTTGATATCGACTAGCTTGCGACAACAAGCCGCGGCAATCGTGGCCATTTTTCGCAATGTCTTTTTTTGGCGTATCGTTCCGCTCCATATTACCTGCCACTCCGCGTATATGGCGATCCAGGGTTTATGGGCGGGACCGTGGCTTTCCGACGTCGCTCGGTTCGACGACGCTACGGTCGCGAGTCACCTATTCGCCATGGCCGTTGCCATGCTGATTGGCGTTTCGTTGAGTGGAGTGTTTGCGTCCGCGCTGCAACGGCTCGGCCTGAGTCTTGACGGCGTTTGTGGGATCGGCGCCGTGCTCAACATCGGGATCATGGCAGCGGTATCGTTCCAACTTACCAATGCGACGTACGTTCTGTGGTCATTGGTTGGTCTGTTCGGCATTATGACCACGGTAGTATTCGCCGCCCTTGCCTCCCACTTTCCCCAAACCCATGTCGGGCGCGCCCACACGGCGGCAAACGTTCTGGTTTTTAGCATGGCGTTTGCCTATCAGTTCGGAATTGGTGCGATCGTCGAACTTTGGCCGGCCAATCCGGACGGAAGTTACCCGGCGACAGCGTACACCGTCGCATTCCTTATAACGACTGGAACCCAAATTCTCGCGCTGTTTTGGTATCTGATTTCCCCGAAAACGGCAAACCGCTAGACAGCAATAACACAGGTCCGCATGTTCAGCCTGATCTACCAATCCGAAACTGTATCTGAGCTGATTTTGCTACGGCTGAGACGTTTTAAATCGGACCGAGACGGTGAGAGGCAACATTACCTATCGGGGGGCAGCAGCAAGAGATCGAGGGTCCTAATACCTCATATCCCTATCGCGCCAGTGGGGGGCGCCAAGCGGTTGGCAACCATCATTGCGGCTTGCAAGCGGTTTGGAACACCAAGGCTCTTCAAAATACCGGAAACATGGAGCCGTATTGTATGAACTGATAGGCCGAGATCGAAAGCGATCTCGGCATTCGATTTTCCCTGTCCGATGAGCTCGAGTACCTCGCACTGTCGCTGTGTGAGTTGTACAAACACATCACCTGATAACAAGCGCTTCGGTGCGCGTGATCGCTGATCGGAATGATCCGATTCGTAGGTGTTGCGAAGCGCGTTGGGAATCCAAACCTCGCCGGCAAGAACCCGCCTTAACGCATGCAAAACTTCCTCTCGCGATGCTGATTTTGGAATGTACCCCATTGCGCCCAATTGAATTGTCTGAAGTATGTCACGTTGGTCGGCGCTCATAGAAATGACAACCAAGGGCGTACCCGGCGTACATTCGATCATCGACCGGAGACCGAACGTTGGATCGTTGTCCGGCATCATTAAGTCAAGCAATATCAGGTCGAAATGCCGAGGCGCCCGTGCGAACCCCAACGCCTCCTCGTAACTGGCCGCCTCCGAAACGGACACCTCGTCAGCGAGTTGTTCCAACACCGATATCAGGCCCATACGAAACGCCCAGTGATCGTCCGCCAACAACATATCCAACACGTCAACTCCCGCATTAGGATTCGCAGTAATTTCAACCATCCTAACGGGAAAGGCCAACCTTTTCACCTCTAAACACCAAAATTCAAGCAAATCCGAACAAAATTTCAAAAAGTCCACGCCGCCTCGAATTGAATCGGGCCACGCAATACCGGCTGAATCTCAGCCACGATCGCCAAAAACTTTGAAACCAAGGTTGGTGAATCGAAACTCACCAAGCTGGAGCAACCTGGTGGCAAACCACGCCTTCACGGCCACCCTGCATGTCGTAAAGCGATCAGCCTAGTGCAAGACACCCAACTTCTGGTTTATGCTAAATCTCCGACAACACACCGTTCTTGGTTCTTGGCTCCAGTGGCAAATTTATGGAGCGTTCGGATCAGGGAACCAGAAGCGCAACACTCGGCTTCAATGTCAATACTCCCACTTGAACACCCCATCTTCGCCGGAAATGAGTCCTGGCCCCGGCGGAATATCATCGGAATCGACATTATTGTCCGCTTGTTCCTGGGTGATCGGGTGAATCCTTTTCGCGCACCCTCCCAATAAAAATGCCACCGAGATCGTAACGACCAAGAATATCCTCATACCGTGAAAGCCCTCCGCTCATGCCGTGCTGTGTGTTCTGAGACGGCGGATCGATCAAAACTTGACCCGCGCGCCCATATGCATGGCAAATATGTCCTTGAAATTCCTGGCGTTTTCATCATACCAGTGATACCGGCCTCCGATAAACGCCTCGGTCGCGATCTTGTCGATATTCTGAAGAACAAACAGCCCGACCGAGTTAGCTTCGGAGTCGGCTATGTTGATATTTTCGCCGTCGTACCAGTCGATGGCGGTCGCCGTTTTGCCGACGGTAAGAGCGTTGAATTGGTAGCCGCCCTTCAGAAAGTAGTACCAGGGATTCTTGCGACCAGACACATCTTTGATTTCATGGCGGCCCGACGAGAACGCGAAGCTGAGACCGGTGGGAACGTGCAGGGTGGTGAAGGATCCGAAAAGAGCGTGAAATCTCCCACCAAATCCAGCGAGACTTAGGTTCTCGCTACTGTTTTGTACGAGGTAGCCAACTGCCAGCTCCGTACGCAGATCCTTGCTGATGCCAGGCCTAAGGAACGCCCCGACGTCATACATATCGTCGGCGACAGCTCCCGCGCGGAGCTGTAACCCGTTGACCTTGAAACCGCTGTTATCCCCTTGGAACAACCACGGCGTGTCATAACGAATTCGGTCGTCGCGGCCCGTTGGAAAGCATGAGTCGAGCTGGTTGAAAGCGTTTCTAATCCGTACGTTGGAGACTTCGTCAGTCGCTTTATCGACGAAAAACAGCCCGCCAGCCATGTCTCCAATCCCGGCACTGGTCGCCGCGACGAACGTTCCGGTCTGATCCTTTTGGGCAAATCCGTCGGTCGCACATTCACCTTGGCCAAGAAAAAGCGACCCTAGATTCTTATTTTTAACGATGAATTCCATTCTCCGTTCGCTGATGCCGGTTCTCCCAAAGCCTTCCGAAATACTAGCGCCAAAGCCTGAGGCATGTTGATCGATTTGACTGAAGTTGAACGCCGTATTGGACTGAAACTGAAATTCCATCGCCGTTTGCACGGACCAAATATCGTTGAATACGCCGTTGCCGATGAACCGAATGCGCGTCGACGGGACGAGAGGCTCAATGAACCCTACGTCGGCATCCTCGCCATCATCGTAAATAAGGACACTTCGAATCACGTTACCCGACACGGTGAGCGACACGCCGCTTTTTCCAGACCGCGTGACTTTCGGGGGGATGTAATCGGGAGATACTCCCGGTGACCCTTTCATTTCTTTTACGTCGGTTTGGTTTTCTTGTACTTGAGATTTAAGGGTCTGGAGCTGCTTTTGCATTTGCAGCATTTCCCGTTCCAGCTTGTTGATCATCGTCTGCGTTTCATGCGATCCCGCCATCGCGTTTGATCCAGGTGCGATGAGCACAGCAACCGCAGCCATTGCTTGGAGCAGGCCGCGTGGAGAAAATTTGTAACGGCGCTTGAACTGTAATCCCATAACGATCCCTTTCTCCTTAGTCCCCATATTCACAGCCCCCCACGATCGAGATACGGCATCGCTCGTCGCAAGTATCTCTTCGCGTGGTAATTCTTAAAAAAATGGTTTACATTTATTTGTTAATTTGTTGATAATTCATTTTGTAGTCGAAAATATTATATTATAAATATAATTGGCCAGAAGCTAGTGTTTTGTTGGAATACATTTACGAATTCGATGGAACGCATAAGAGGTTAGTAAGTGTAGCTCTCTGCATCTTTATCAACATAAAAACGCATAGTTTGGTATGGTTAGTTTGATGAGCAATTATAGTCCATATAGAAGGTGAGATAGTGTTAGGGGGCTATCATGAACGACTATACGGGTAGGAGGGCCATTTTTTTGAAGGCTTATTTTCCAATTTTTTTGAGCCACTATGAAACTTGTTTGTGGGCTCGTAGGAAAGGCTTATCCCATTGGCTCTGGTGAAATCAACTGTGCGCCACGCCTTTCCGCCTGCTTCAGTGAATATAGCGGGGTCATAGAGGGAGAAAGACATGAGACCAAATACGTGTCTGGGCATCGCCGTCATGGTTAGTATTGCGTCGCTGGCGGAACCGTCCGGCGCCGCCCAATAGCGTGTCAGTGTGAGCGAAGACCAGGGCAAACCAATAAGCGATGCCGTGGTTTATGCCGTGCCGGTCGACGGTGTGCCACCACCGAGCGCGCCCGCCAACGCGGTGATCGACCTGGTCAACAAGATGTACACCCCGTTCGTCACGGCGATTCGTGCCGGAACGGTGGTGCGTTTTCCCAATAGCGACAACATCAAACACAACCTTTATTCGGTATCGCCGATCAAGCGCTTCGAGCGCCCCCTCTACCGTGAAAAGGAAGCCGAACCCGTGGTCTTCGACAAGGCCGGCGAGGCGACTCTCGGCTGTAACATCCACGACTGGATGATCGCCCACGTGCTGGTGCTGGAGACGCCTTATACCAACCGCCCTTAACATTGCCTTGTGCGATCCCACGCTCTGAGGCCGATGGACATGATCTTCCAAGGTTGGTCGGTCAGGTTGTTCCAGGCTTGGCAAGAGGCCTCGACGATGGCTTCATAGGAGTCGCAGACACGATTGGAGAGCCAGTTCTGGCGGAGGTATTGCCAGACATTTTCGGCGGGATTGAGCTCCGGGGACTTGGGTGGCAAAGGCACGAGGGAGATGTTCTCCGGGATGCCGAGTTTGGCAGTGGTGTGCCATGCGGCTTGGTCGAGCAGCACGACGGCATGGGCGTTTGGGGCAACGGCCCGGCTGATTTCCTCGAGATGCAGGTCCATGGCTTCAGTATTGGCGCGCGGCATGACCAGCGCCGCGCCCTCACCGCGCTCGGGGCAGATGGCGCCGAAGAGATACGCCGAAGAGGTCCGTAGGTCCTTGACCTGGCGCGGGCGCGATCCCTTTGGGGCCCACTGGCGCACCAGGCTGTTCTTCTGGCCGACGCGCATTTCATCTTGAAACCAAACCTCGATGGGCGTGTCCGGTGGCTGTGCCGCTACGGTTTTCGCCAAGTGTTCGGGAAAACTTTTTTTTAAATTCCTCCTGTGCCCGCGCATCCTGGCCGACGTGGCGCGGGCGCGCGGAAATATGCGAGAACCCGAGCGCGGCCAGCAGCTTGCCGACGCTCCGCTCGTGATAGTCCACGCCGAAGCGCGTTCGGATCAGTTGCTTGAGATCGATGCAGCGCCAGCGCACGACCCCATCCCGTTCGGGATCGGGACCGGCCTCGATAGCCCGCGAAAGCGCCGCCATTTGCGACGGCGTCAACCGACGCAACGCCCCGTTCGGCTTGCGGTCGATCAGACCGGCCGGACCTCCCGCGTTGAACCGGTGAACCCAGTCCCGCAACGTCTGCCGATCCATGCCGCCAATACCCGCCGCGCACGCTCGATCCATCCCATCGTAGATGGCCGCCATCGACAAAAGCCGTCGCGCCTGGTTCCCATCATCGCTCCGTGCCGCAAGAACACGGACTCTTTCAGCATCAAAGTCGTTTCGCAAAGGAATCGTTGGCATTGAACACACTCCCTTGTTGCCAACAACCTTGAATCACACAAAACCTGGCGTGTAAACCTTTGCGCGAGTCAAACTCTGGGGCGGTTGGTATTAGTGATACCGCCCGGATCGAGCGAAATTACGATCTCGTCATCTTCGACCATTATGGCAAAATTAAAAATTTCCGCTTCCTGAGGGAAGGAGTCTCTTGCTTCGTCGAGGGCAACCGCAGCAGTATTCGCGACGCCTTGGGAGCGGAATTGGCCAGGAGAAACTTGGTCTGTCGCCTTGACCATTACAACGGCGGGCGCAAACTCGTCTCCTTAGCTCGGAGCAAGGCGGCTTTCATGGGCTTTCCCTTACCGAAGCTCAGGTTCAACAAAGTCATCAAGGGGTGCTGGATTGGGAGAATACAATCAGTCCGCCCGACCGGCCGATGACACGACGAACGGTCTAAGCTTGGCCCGCTCCGCAAGGGAGCAGGGCGGCCGAAACCGCGCCGGAACGGCCCGAATTTTCCGGGCCGTTTTGGCCTCGAAAATTCACCTATTTTTCCAGGCCATTTACAAAGACTTTTGACCGCTCACAATGGCTTAAGGGTCGAGTTTCTCGATTCCGCGATAAGCGTTCTTCCGGTGTCGGACGAGAGCGACGACAACGCGTTTCGGTCTGGCCTCGATCAAATAGACGACCCGATAATCTCCGACGCGAAGCCGCCAAAAATTGGGATTTTGTTTGAGCTTGTCGACCCCACGGGGCCGCGGGTCCGATTTCAGACCGGCAATCGCTCTAAGGATTGCCCCTGGCTCAAACTTGGGCAATTTCCGTATCGCACGTTCCGCCTTGGGCGCGATTACCACGGAAATCTCGACCATCCCGGATTCTACGGCTCCCAGGACGTAAGAACGGAACGATTTCGCCTCAGACGCCGAGATCCTTTCTCAGATCGTCCAAGGTGATCATTCCTTTTTCCTTGCCTTCCTCGATGGCCTTCTTCGCCTCCTCGACATCGATCAGCCTCTCCAACTCGTTCAAGAGCGCCAGATCGGACATCGGGACAAGCGCGGCGACCTCCTTCTGTTGCCGTGTGAACACCGCCCGCTCATTTCCGAAGGCCGCCCTGTTGATCAGTTCGCTGATGTTTTCACGCGCGGTCGTCACAGAGACTTTCTCCATTCTACGCACCTCCTCTATGCGTTTGCGTCGATAATATACATTTCATACATTATATTGGAAACATGAAAAGTGTGTAAAATGTGTTTTATCGGTGTGGTTTGGCCGCAACAAAATTTACCATCGCCCCCTATCGTTCTCACAGGGCCAGGACATAAAGGGAGTTCAAATCGGGAATTCAATCTGTATTCCCCGTGGTGAGGGCGAGGAAGATGTCTTCGAGGTCGGATTCCTCGGTCGAGAGGTCGACGATGGTGAGGCCGCATTGCTGGACCGCGCTCAGGACCTCGCCGATGGTCGTGTGGCTCGGTTGGTAGCGGATGGCGAGGCGGCGCGGGGGCGTCAGTTCGGCGTCGAAGGGGCGCAGTCCCGGCGGGACCTCGGCCAGATCCTCGGCGAGGGCGATGGTCAGGGTCTTGCGGTCGAGGTGCTTCAAGAGGGCTTGCGTGGTGTCGCAGGCGACCAGCCGTCCCTGGTCGATGATGGCGACGCTGTCGCAGAAGCGTTCCGCTTCCTCGAGGTAATGGGTCGTGAGCAGGATCGTCGTGCCGCCAGCGTGTAAGCGGCCGACGTAGGACCAGAATTGTTGCCGCAATTCAACGTCGACTCCGGCCGTGGGTTCGTCGAGGACGACGATCGGCGGCGCGTGGACCAGGGCCTTGGCGACCAGGAGGCGGCGGCGCATGCCGCCCGACAGGGTCCGGGCGTAGCTTTCGGCCTGATCGGAAAGACCCACCGCGGCGAGGATTTCGTCGGTTCGCCGGGCCCGTTTCGGGACTCCGTAGAGACCGGCCTGGAGTTCCAGGGTTTCGCGCGGGGTGAAAAACGGGTCGATGTTGAGTTCTTGCGGCACCACCCCGATCGCCTGGCGGGTGGTGCGCGAGTCCCTGTCGATGTCGTAGCCCCATATTTCGACCGAACCGGAGGTCTTCAACACCAATCCGGCGAGAATGTTGATCAAGGTGGATTTCCCGGCTCCGTTGGGACCGAGCAGACCGAAAAAGGCACCGCGGGGAATCTCGAGGTCGATTCCGTCGAGGGCCATCGTGGCCTTGCGGCCGCACCGATACGTCTTGCTCAGGCCACGGATGACGATGGCGTCGCGGGGAAGATCGGGAGGAGTGGGGGAGGTCACACCGCCGGATGGGAGGGTGCCGGAATCGTGCGCCATGCGGCCGATGCGATGCGGCGGTTGAATATCAGTCGCTGCCATGGGTATCATCGGCGCGCGGCCGAGGTCAATGGCTTTGGCGGATAAAGGGGAGAGGCGCTTGGAACCGCCCGAAACGATTTATGTCGATGAGCGGATCGTCGGATGCGACGGCGGCGGTGGCGCCTTGGGACACCCGAGCGTCTATCTCAACCTGGAGGCATCGGGCACGGTCGACTGCCCCTATTGCGGCCGCCGCTACATCATCAGATCGGCGCCTGATGGCGGCGGCAACGAATAATTCCCGTAACTGCGGGGCGAAATCAACCGGTGGCCAGCTCACCTGAAAGAGGGATGGCGCGATGACCAACGATCCGTCGCCGGATGGGCCCCGGCACGTCTATCTGATCGACGGTTCGGGATTCATCTTTCGCGCCTTCCATGCCCTGCCGCCCCTGACCCGGAGCGACGGCACCCCGGTCAACGCGGTGCTCGGTTTCGTCAACATGGTGACCAAGCTGGTCGAGGACACCGACGCCGATCGTGTCGCCGTCATCTTCGACGCCGGTCGAATCTGTTTCCGTAACGACATCTACCCCGATTACAAGGCCAACCGGCCCGATCCCCCGCCCGAGCTGGTGCCCCAGTTCGCCCTCGTCCGCGAGGCCACGCAAGCCTATGCCCTGCCCTGCATCGAACACGCGGGCTTCGAGGCCGACGACATCATCGCCACTTACACCCGGCTGGCCCTGGAAGCGGGTGCCGAGGTCACGGTCGTCTCCTCCGACAAAGATCTGATGCAGCTCATCGAGGACCGGGTGGTGCTCTACGACGGCTTGAAGGGAGTCGCGATCGGCGACGAGGCCGTGCGGGCGAAGTTCGGCGTCGGCCCCGGCGAGCTCGGCGATCTCCTGGCCCTCGCGGGGGACAGCAGCGACAACGTGCCCGGGGTGCCCGGTATCGGGGTCAAGACGGCGGCGGAACTGATCAACCGATTTGGTGATCTCGAGTCGATCCTCGCCGGCGCGCCCGAGGTCAAACAACCGAAACGGCGGCAGATGCTTATCGAGCACGCCGAGGACGCGCGTCTGTCGCGGCGCCTGGTGGAACTACGAAAGGACGTTCCCGTCACGGTCGACATCGACGGCCTCGCGCGGCGGGCGCCGGACCCGGAGGTGGTGCTCGATTTTCTCCGGCGGCAAGGGTTCCGGTCGGTGATCGCGCGGGTCGAAAGCCGCCTCGGAGGGCGCGACGAACCGACGCCCGCGGCCAGCGAGATCAGTTACGAGCTGGTGCAGGACAAGAAATCCCTGCGGCGCTGGATCGCCGAGGCCACGACCGCCGGCACCGTCGCGGTAGATACGGAAACGACCTCCCTCGACGAGATGCGGGCGAGGCTCGTCGGGGTGTCCCTGTCGATCGAGACGGGTAAGGCCTGTTACATCCCCCTCGCCCACCAGAGCACCAGTGGCGAGGCTCTCGACTTGGAGGATTCGGTCCCGAGGCAAATTGATTTCGACGAAGCCTTGGCGTTGCTCAAGCCGTTGCTCGAGGACGCCGCGGTCCTCAAGGTCGGCCACAACATCAAGTACGATCGCCAGGTGCTCGCCCACTATGGCATCACCGTCGAACCGGTCGAGGACACGATGTTGCTGTCCTACGTCCTCGACGGCGGCGCCCACGGACACGGGATGGACGAGTTGTCGCGCCTCCACCTCGGCATCGATCCGATCAGCTTCAAGCAGGTCGCCGGCCGGGGCAAGTCCCAGGTCACCTTCGACCGCGTGCCCTTGGCTCAGGCTTGTGATTACGCGGCCGAGGACGCCGACATCACGGGACGGTTTCAGCGCATGTTCAGACCGCGTTTGCTGAGCGAAAAACTCGTGACCGTTTACGAGACCCTGGAGCGGCCGCTGATCCCGGTCCTCGCCGACATGGAGCGTGCCGGGGTTCTCGTCGACAGGGCTGAACTGGCCCGGCTGTCGCGCGATTTTTCGGAGCGGCTGGCGGAACTCGGGAAAGAGATTCATGCCCTCGCCGGCCATGCCTTCACCATTGCCTCGCCAAAGCAGTTGGGCGTGGTCCTGTTCGACGAAATGGGATTGGAAGGGGGAAAGAAGGGAAAGACGGGCGCCTACGCGACCGGCGCCGACATCTTAGAGGGATTGGCGGCAAGTGGCCACGCATTACCGGCCAAGGTGCTCGATTGGCGTCAGCTCGCCAAGCTCAAGAGCACGTATACCGACGCCCTGCTCGAACAGATCAATCCGGAAACCGGGCGGGTGCATACGTCCTACGCCATGGCGGTGGCGTCGACCGGTCGCTTGAGTTCGACCGATCCCAATCTGCAGAACATTCCGGTTCGCACCGAGGAGGGACGCAAGATTCGTCGTGCCTTCCGGGCCGCACCGGGGTGGACCCTGTTGTCCGCCGACTACTCGCAGATCGAACTCCGCCTACTCGCCCATACCGCCCGCATCAAGCCCTTGCTCCAGGCGTTTTACGACGGCCTCGACATTCACGCCTTGACCGCGAGCCAAGTGTTCGGCGTGCCTGTCGAGAACATGACCCCGGAAGTGCGGCGGCGGGCCAAGGCGATCAATTTCGGCATCATTTACGGCATTAGCGCTTTCGGCCTCGGGCGCCAGCTTGGCCTTCCCCGGAAGGAGGCCGCGGCGTACATCAAGGCCTACTTCGAACAATACCCGGGCATTCACGATTATATGGAAAAGTCGAAGAGCTTTTGCCGCAAGCACGGTTATGTGCGTACGCTTTTCGGACGCCGTTGCTACATGCCGGGGATCAACGAAAAGAACCCCAACCGGCGTGGCGTTTTCGAACGGGCGGCCATCAACGCCCCCTTGCAAGGCTCGGCGGCGGACATCATCAAACGGGCCATGATTCGGGTTCCGCCGGCGCTCAAAGTCGCCGGCTTGAAGGCGCGGATGCTATTGCAGGTTCATGACGAACTCGTGTTCGAGGTCCCGGAATCGGAGCTCGAGGCGACCGCCGTCGAGGTCAAGCGGGTGATGGAGAACGCCGCCTACCTGTCGCTGCCCTTGGTCGTCGATACGGGTTCCGGCGACAACTGGGCCGAAGCGCACTGAAGGCGAAGACGCCGCGCCCGTGGTGAACCCATGAAGTTGGCCGAAATAGAAGCGCGGCTGAACACGATCGGCCTGCTCTCCCGCGGAGCCTTCCACCCCAGGCCCGACGACGGCGTACCGGGGCTAAGCGACGGACGCGAAACCCAAACGGTCGTCCTCGCCGGCAACGCGGGCCCGTCCATGTGGTCGGTCTTCATCCGGGAGAAGCGAAAGCAAATCGGCCATCCTTTGAATGCCTGGACTCGGGCCGTGCTGGCACCGCTCGCGGAAGCGATCGGCGGGCAAGCGGTTTATCCCTTCGAGGGACCGCCCTACCACCCCTTCCAGCGCTGGGCCCAACGCGCGGAACCCGTCTTTCCCTCGCCGATCGGACCGTTGATCCACCCCGATTACGGCCTTTGGCACGCCTACCGGGGCGCCATTTTGGTGCCCGAGCGTCTGGCCTTTCCGGTGCCGGAACGGCGGCCCAGTCCGTGCGATTCCTGCACCGCGCGGCCGTGTCTGACGGCCTGTCCAGCGGGGGTGTTGGGAGCCGACGGCTACGACGTCGGCGGCTGCGCCGAGCACGTCGCCTCGGTCGACGGCGGGGCCTGCCGGAACGGCGGTTGCCTGGCCCGGCATGCCTGTCCCGTGGGCCGGGAGTTCGTCTATGGAGAGGACCAGGCGCGCTTTCACATGGCCGCCTTCCTGCGCGGCCGGCCTCAATAGCCCCGCATGAATTCCGGGCGCAGGGGAATGGCGCCGGCGCGCGCGGCCGCGACCACGGCCAGCAGTTTGTCCCGGTCGCGGGACAGGGTCCCGGCCAGGGCCAGGGCATTGGAGGCGTGGTTCGAACGAAAGACGATCGGCGTTGGGGGATCGAGTGCCGCGATCAAACGCTCCTGTTCGGCCAGCATGCCGTCGTCGTCCTGGGTTTCGAAGGGTTCGCCGAAACGGTCACGAAAAAGCTCTTCGATGGTGGGATCGAGTCCGAGTTGCAGGGCCGCCAAATAAGTCGGCGCGACACGGTTTACCAGGTCCGCCGTTTCGTCCACGTGCTGAATCCAACGACCGCGCCCGGCAAGCCCGAGGATGACGGTCGCCGAAATTTTGATCCCTGCGTTCTTCGCCTTCTGAGGGCCCTCGACCATGATTCCGGGACTGGCGCCCTTGGAGATGCGCCGGAGAATGTCGGCCGAGCCGGATTCGATGCCGTAGTAGACGAGGGCAAGCTTGGCCGCCTTGAGCGCGCCGAGCTCGGCGCTCGATTTGCGGACAAGATTGGCGGGAAGGGCGTAGGAAGAAACCCGGGCGAGATTCGGGAATCGGGCGGCGAGCCGTTCGAGAATGCGCAACAGCTGGTCGGTTGGCAGGACCAGGGCATCGCCGTCGGCGAGAAATACCCGGTGGGCCTCGGGACGGTGGCGCGCGGCCTCGTCGATGTCGGCGAACACCTCGCTCAGTGCGCGAGCACGGTAGACCTTCGAGCGGTACATCGAACAAAAGGTGCAGCGGTTGAAGCTGCAGCCGATCGTCGCCTGAACGATCACGTTGTCCGCTTCCGCCGGCGGTCGCCACAGAGGCATGTCGTATGCAAGCATGAGGCGAATTTTAGGCCGCAACGATCCTGCCGGCAACATACCCGCTGATAAGTCCGGCGAACGCACGGCCGGCGGACATCGGCGAGAACGTGTTGGGCTGAAGCCGTGGACGGATTAGCCTGGCGGGAAGCGAATGCTCCCATGGGGACGCTCCATATGGCGAAGCGTGTCATTTCACTGATTGCAAGCGGAACCGAGATCGTTTGCGCGCTCGATCGCGGGGATTGGCTGGTGGGCCGCTCCCACGAATGCGATTTTCCCGCTACCGTCCGCGCGCTTCCGCATCTCACGGAGCCGAAATTCGCTGTCGACGGATCGAGCCGCGTCATCGACGACAACGTCAAGGCGGTGCTGGAATCCGGTTTGTCGGTCTACCGGGTCGACGCCGAGCGGCTCCGCGCCCTGCGTCCGAACGTCGTCGTCACCCAGGACCAGTGCGAGGTCTGCGCCGTCAGCCTCAGGGACGTCGAGGCGGCGGTTTGCGATTGGACAGGTGATTCGGTGGAGATCGTTTCCCTGCGGCCCGACGGGCTGGACGATGTATGGGAGGATATTCGCCGGGTCGCCGAGGCCCTGGATCGCGGAAATGAAGGTCGCCGCCTGATCGCCGGCATGAGCGCCCGCATGGAAAAAATCAGCGCCAAGGCGAAGACCCTAACGACGCGTCCCACGGTGGCCTGCATCGAATGGATCGACCCCTTGATGGCGGCCGGAAATTGGATGCCGACACTGGTCGAGATGGCTGGCGGGAAGAACCTGTTCGGAAGCGCCGGAATTCACGCCCCGTGGCTCGAATGGAAGGATTTGGCCGCCGCCGATCCGGACCTGATCGTCATCCTCCCCTGTGGCTTCGGCATCCCCCGCATTCTCGAGGAAACCCACGTCCTGGAGGCCCTCCCCGGCTGGCCCGATCTCACCGCCGCGCGGACCGGCCGGGTCTTCGTCACAGACGGCAACCAATACTTCAACCGCCCCGGCCCCCGCCTCGTCGAATCACTCGAAATCCTCGCCGAGATCCTGCACCCGGAAACCTTCACCTTCGGCCACCAAGGCACCGGCTGGATCCCGCTGGACCGTACCGAAACACAAAGCGGGAAAACCTGAAGCGTGGGCCGGACCCAATGCGCCGGGCAACGATCGATCGTTTTCGGGAGGGGAGAGAAGGGAGGAGGGAAAAGAAGGGAGAAAATCGGGAAAAAGGAGCCGCGCTGTAATCAGGGGGACGCCGACGGTTATGGCCGCTCGGTGGCCGTCGGTCACCTCCGGACGTCTCAACGTCAATGAATGGCTGGTGCGGGAAGGCCTGGCCGTCGTCTACCGGAAATATTCGATCGAATACGCCGCGGCCGAGGCAGCGGCGAAAGCGGCCGGAAACGGCGTATGGCGGGGAGACTTCGTGATGCCCTGGGATTGGCGGCGCGGCAAGCGGTTGCCGTCAGAATAAGGATATCATGGGCTCGGAGAGCTTCTCGGTCATCGTTCGAGCCAGACCACGAAGCGGTACTCCCACCTTCTCAACCAAGCCGCACTTCGAGTGGCGGAGCAAACCGCGGAACGGATTTTGTCGTATACGGAGGTTTGATCCGAGACGCCTTACTCTTCCTTGGTATCTGCTGGCACCTGGATGATTATCGGCGGCTGTTGCTTGGCGGCGATGATGTTGGTCGCTATGGCGTTAGCGATGTCGGTAAGCTGACCAGGGATAGCGTCAATCTTTTGCTCTAAGGTATCAATTTTCCGGTCAACCGCATCAAAATTCCGGTCAACAGCGTCGAATCGCCACGTCATAAGGGCAACCAAAGCGAGGAACATGATGCCAAACATTGTCACCGTCATGATTTGCCATCGCTTCAATCCGTCAATCGCCTCTTCCACGCGTGCAAGACGTTCTTTCATGTCAGTATCCTCGGGTGGGCCACCGGTACCGTCAACAGGGCTAGACCGTGCGCCGTGTTCCGTTCCAAAATCGACGCGAGTAATGTTATCTTTTTCATTCGTCATTTTCAGAGACCAAACCCAATGGGGCCAACGAATGGATTCGGACGTAACCGCAATTTTTGCACACTAAACAGAAACAACGGATTGTTTGTTTCAATGTTGCTTTAGGGCCAACAATTATTCCAATTTCTTCATCTTCCTTCTGTGCCAGCTCCCAACTATTATTTTCGCAAACTGGGCATTCTGGGGGAACTTGCCTATCCTGAAGGGCTTTCAGAATTGCATCCCGAGTGATCGGCTTCGGAGGAACCAGCGGCGGTTTCGCATCTTGGACCATTGGAACTCCTCAAAGCACCGCCACGTCGGCTGCCGGCTGCTCAACCAACTGCGCCTCGACAGCTTTATGGATTCGTAGCCAAACTGCTTGCCTGGCAAGGTTTCCCTTATAGAACATGTCCGCTGCCCTGTTGGTGGTCAAAAGGGTCGCCAAGCCGCTAACCTCGCGGACAAGGAACTTGGCGGCGTGGTGGATGTCGAGGTCCAAAACCATTGAGGATCAAACTCGTCAAACGGTGCATGACGCGACAATCTTGCCACCAATGTACGCGAAAAACAAAAAATTCTTAGACGGGGGAGGCAGTTCTCTTCTCCAGCATCCGGGTAATGGCGGACGTGATCCACCCAATTACGGCCGCGAATGCCGCGGCGAGGATCGACGCTTCCTCGACCTCTGGGGTGAAGTCGGGCCAGCGGTACCTGGCCAGGATGATCAGCGCTTGACCGATGATGAATCCGCCGCCGGTGGCGCTGGCCGTGGATGTCTTGATTCCTGAGTTCATGACTCACTCTCCTCTTGCCAACTGCCAGTGGGGGAGGTCCCAATTCCAGAGGTCATGGCCCCAGCGGAGATCGACGCCTTCGGCGGTCGCCGCGCACTTGACGACTTCGGCGAGTTCGCGGAAGCGGTGAGTGTCCCGCCAATCGATCGGATAGGGGATGATGTCGACGGCCCGGCTGGGGTGTGCCAGGAACGGGGAAAGCGGAGCTTGGAGGCGCCGCGATCGACGGCGGCGTTCTGGTCGACCTCGCTCCGGTGGCCCTTGATGACGCTGAAATCGTAATCCTCGATCGCCCGGTTCAGCACTCGCTGAATGTCCTCGTGACAGGTGGAGAGTTCGCGCAGGGAACGTGAGCCGAAGAATGGCATCATCCGGACTCCCCGTCGGGTTCGTCCACGAGGACCGCGTCGGCGCCGCTTTCGCTACAGAATTCGCGGTAGGTCCGGGCGGCGTCCGGGGTTGACCAGCGGCGCTTGACGCTGCCGATCGAGGCGGCCCGGCAGACGAACCAGACGGCGTTTTCCAGGCCTTCGTCGTAGGCTTGCGCGGCTCTGTTCGCGACCGCCGCGCGAAGGGCGTCGCCCTGGGGGGTGAAGCCGCATCCGGCCAAGAACAGCGCGGCCACCGGCGGGATCAATCCTCGCAACATCACAATCTCCACTCCGTCTTCGGGAGCTGGGAAACTTGCGCTGGGTTGGCCGTGTAAATTCGCCAAGAAAACGTTTCCTGATTACGCACTATTCTCAGCCAGTTCGAGGAGCCGATAGGGCATGGGCGGCGTGCGCGGAGCGACCCAGGCGAGCCGGGTGATCATGTCTTCGAGTCGGGTGCGGCGGCGGTATTCGAACCGAGCACGAGGCACATGCTTGGGTCGGACGGCATGGTAGGTACCCCTGTTTTTGATGTTGCCGATCGTCGTGTTGACCCATGTGTGGACGGCTCCTTTTTGGCAAGACCAAAAGCGGCGTTGATGCAAACTGGTCGGGTGCGGCCATGTGTGTGGCCTGTTGATGCGGCGCGTACGGCCGCTGGCCTTAATGCGATCCGCGGATCGAGTCCCATTCACTTGAGTGCGTTCGAAGACGCATGGGTCATCGCGGGTTTTCTCGACCTCAGGGTCGACCGGTTTTTGCATTACGTCACCTTCACTCCGCCAAACTCGTGATCTCGTTGTCGTCGGCGCCTTACGCGGCCACGGCACTCGGTCGTTGGTAAGTTCCGCCATGCTGTAAGAGCGCCCAAGCGATGCGCGCGGTCTTATTGGCGAGGGCGACGGCGACGACCTTTGGTGGCTTGCGGGCGATGAGGTCGGCAAGCCAAGGTGGGTTGCCGCGCTGCTTGGCATGGCGGATGATCGCCATGGCCCCCGAGAAGAGCAGCCAGCGCAGATAGTGATCCCCCTGTTTGGAAATGCGCCCCAGCCGTTCCTTGCCCCCGGTCGAGGACTGCTTGGGAACCAACCCGATCCAGGCGGCCAGTTCACGGCCCGACTTGAACACAGATGGATCAGTGATCGTGGCGGTCAAGGCGCTCGCCGTGATGGGCCCAATGCCGGGAATAGTTTCCAGGCGCCGACTGACCTCGTTCGCACGGTGCCAAGTATTTATGCGCTGCTCGGCGACGACGATTTCGCGCTCCAGCGATCTCAGCTGCCCAGCCAGACCTTTCAGACAGACCCGGGCCAGTGACGCTTATCCTTTCGATCGGCGATCACCGCGAGAAGTTTCTTGAGGTTCGGCAGCCCGACCACGACACCGAACTCAGCCATATGCGCTCGCATGGCGTTGACCAACATGGTTCTCTGGCGGACCAGCAACTCGCGGGTCCGATGTAGCATGAGAACACTCTGCTGCTCTTTGCTTTTCACGCTAACAAAACGCATCGACGGCCGGGTCACCGCCTCACAGATCGCGTCCGCGTCGGCCGCGTCATTCTTGTTCCGTCGCCTTGACGTAGCGGGCCGACATCAGACGAACCTCATGGCCCAAGGCTCCGATCTCGCGGGCCCAATGATGCGCTGTGGCGCAGGCCTCGACCCCGACCAAACAGGGCCGCAGTTTCCTGAAGAATGGAAGAACCTGGCTGCGTTTGAGCTGCCGGCGGATCACTGTCGCGCCCGAGGCATCGACACCGTGGACCTGAAAAACGTTCTTCGCGAGATCAAGACCAATCGTGGTAACTTCTTGCATAGGACGGCTCCTCGTTAGCGGTTGAAGACGACACCGCACTTTGGCACATCGCGATGCCGGTGGCAGGAGCCGTCCACCGCATCATTTGAAGGCGGCGATTTTGGCGGCTTGCGGTCCGCAGCCGGTGACCACTGGATCATGGCGGCAGGAACAATTTTTAGTCGCGGTTGAGGGTTCGGGATGAGTGGGATCGTGCTCGGTGCACGGGGTTCGGGGAGCCCCGAGCTTGCCTCGACGACGTCATGGGGACTGCTCGAAGCCACCGGACGGCGTTTTCGGATTCGACAGGCACACCGGTCCGCCCGCGCCGCTCGGCGGCACGTCCCGGTCCGGGGGAGAGGCGTGCTGTCTCAGGCGATGGGCGCGGTCATGATCGCGTCGAGGGCCTCCTGCGCCCGGGCGGCATAGTGCCGGTTGGCCTCGGGCAGATAACGGAAGCGTCCGTCGCAGCGCACGATGGCGATGGCCGCGTTGGTCAAGCAGGCGAGATTTCTGGGCAGGTGACGCACGTAGGCCCGGCATCGGTCTTCGTCGTAGGTGAAGTCGCGCACGTAGTGCAGGCGGTTCTCGATATGCCAGTGGTTGCGCACCAGTTCGAGCAACTCCTCGGGTCCGGCGCGCTCTGCGCCGAGCGAGGTGAGGCTCCAGGTCACCTCGATGCTGCGCTTGCCGGTCTTGAGGATCTCGCGTTCGCGCTCGATGCGCATGGCCTGGCGTCGCCCGTGGAGGTTGGCGTAGCCGTCCCACTCGGCAGCGGAGAGGTCGACGACGGCGCAGCGTCGGCGCTCGATGCGGCCATGGCCCTTGTCGACGGTTTCGTGCCAGGGCGCATCGCTGAAGTCGATCGCCTTGAGGTCTTCGAAGATCATCTCCTGGTTGTCCTTGACCGCGCTCATCACGTAGTCGGCGCGACGCCCGAGCAGGCAGCGCGCGGTCTCGTGCTGAGCGTGCATCGCGTCCATGGTGACGATCCGGCCTGTGAGGTCGAGGCCGCTGGAGAGTTCGCGCACGGCCGGGATTTCGTTGCTCTTGCGGTCGACCTCGACCTGCCCGAGGACCACGCCGGTGTCGTGCTCGACCGCCGCCACCATCATCCTGCGCCCGTCTTCGGTCTGCTTCGAGGCGCCGCGCAGATCCTTTCCGTCCATGGCGACCGGCGCGTGCGCGCTGCCATGCTGGCCGGTCCACTGGCTAATCGCGTTGTCCAGGGTCTCTGGCGGCAGGGCGGTGAGGGTCTTGTGGAAGGTGGTGATCGCGGGCGGGGTGTAGCGCTGTTTGGAAGGGCTCCAGAACGCACCCACCGCCTCGAGCTGCTCCTGGGAGAGCAGGGCGGCGAACTGGGCGAACGCGTTCACCCCCCGGTATCCGGCAAGCCGGGCGGCGACGGCGATCACCAGAATGGTGTTGAGCGCATAGCGCTTGCCCCGGGCATGGCGGTACTCGGGCACCTCACCCAGACACTCGAACAGGCTGCGCAGCCGGGGCGCGGCCATCGGCTCGGTGTGCTGCTCGGCGTTCCAGTGTGCCGGCATCCCGGTACGGCTCAGCGCCTCGGGGGCGCCGTCTGTCAGTCCGAACACGAAGACCTCCTTGGGCTGACCGTGGTGGCGCCAGCGCGCTGCCCCTCCGGGCTCACGGGCAAAGCCCCGCGTCAGCCCCAGAGAGCGCCAGTTCGACGCGCGGTAGCAGGTGCCGGCAAATCGCGAGACGTCCACGAACGTCTCCGCCAGAAGAGCCGGATATCCGTGCACCGCCTGGATGTCCTCAGACAGCCGCCGCAGGCTCAGCCCCAGCACACGGGAGGCCAGGTTCGGCACTCGGCCAGGCGTCAGAATGACGAAGCGCGAGTTGTTGGCGATCAGATGCAGACGCCGGAACTGCTGCTCGGCCGACCACCCGATCCAGCGATCACGCGCGCCCAGCTTGAACGCGCCGGGCTGCCAGCCGATCAGTGCGAGCCAGGTCTCGCCATGCACCGCGACATGGCGCAGGCCCTTGCCGATGACGCCGTGGAACGCCAGGTAGTGGTGCTGCTCCACCAACCGGTCCCAGCGCCGGTGCTCCTGCGCGCCCCAGGTCGGACGCACCGTGACCGCGCGCAAATCAATGGACGAATCCGAGACCGGCAGCGTCGCCATGACCGGCACACTGCCACACCGAGAATGAAATGGCCAGCGCCGCGATCACCTCACCCTGATCACTGGGCGGACAAAAAACTAGCCCTGATCATGGCGGCAGGAACAATTTTTAGTCGCGGTTGAGGGTTCGGGATGAGTGGGATCGTGCTCGGTGCACGGGGTTCGGGGAGCCCCGAGCTTGCCTCGACGACGTCATGGGGACTGCTCGAAGCCACCGGACGGCGTTTTCGGATTCGACAGGCACACCGGTCCGCCCGCGCCGCTCGGCGGCACGTCCCGGTCCGGGGGAGAGGCGTGCTGTCTCAGGCGATGGGCGCGGTCATGATCGCGTCGAGGGCCTCCTGCGCCCGGGCGGCATAGTGCCGGTTGGCCTCGGGCAGATAACGGAAGCGTCCGTCGCAGCGCACGATGGCGATGGCCGCGTTGGTCAAGCAGGCGAGATTTCTGGGCAGGTGACGCACGTAGGCCCGGCATCGGTCTTCGTCGTAGGTGAAGTCGCGCACGTAGTGCAGGCGGTTCTCGATATGCCAGTGGTTGCGCACCAGTTCGAGCAACTCCTCGGGTCCGGCGCGCTCTGCGCCGAGCGAGGTGAGGCTCCAGGTCACCTTGATGCTGCGCTTGCCGGTCTTGAGGATCTCGCGTTCGCGCTCGATGCGCATGGCCTGGCGTCGCCCGTGGAGGTTGGCGTAGCCGTCCCACTCGGCAGCGGAGAGGTCGACGACGGCGCAGCGTCGGCGCTCGATGCGGCCATGGCCCTTGTCGACGGTTTCGTGCCAGAGCGCATCGCTGAAGTCGATCGCCTTGAGGTCTTCGAAGATCATCTCCTGGTTGTCCTTGACCGCGCTCATCACGTAGTCGGCGCGACGCCCGAGCAGGCAGCGCGCGGTCTCGTGCTGAGCGTGCATCGCGTCCATGGTGACGATCCGGCCTGTGAGGTCGAGGCCGCTGGAGAGTTCGCGCACGGCCGGGATTTCGTTGCTCTTGCGGTCGACCTCGACCTGCCCGAGGACCACGCCGGTGTCGTGCTCGACCGCCGCCACCATCATCCTGCGCCCGTCTTCGGTCTGCTTCGAGGCGCCGCGCAGATCCTTTCCGTCCATGGCGACCGGCGCGTGCGCGCTGCCATGCTGGCCGGTCCACTGGCTAATCGCGTTGTCCAGGGTCTCTGGCGGCAGGGCGGTGAGGGTCTTGTGGAAGGTGGTGATCGCGGGCGGGGTGTAGCGCTGTTTGGAAGGGCTCCAGAACGCACCCACCGCCTCGAGCTGCTCCTGGGAGAGCAGGGCGGCGAACTGGGCGAACGCGTTCACCCCCCGGTATCCGGCAAGCCGGGCGGCGACGGCGATCACCAGAATGGTGTTGAGCGCATAGCGCTTTGCCCCGGCATGGCGGTACTCGGGCACCTCACCCAGACACTCGAACAGGCTGCGCAGCCGGGGCGCGGCCATCGGCTCGGTGTGCTGCTCGGCGTTCCAGTGTGCCGGCATCCCGGTACGGCTCAGCGCCTCGGGGGCGCCGTCTGTCAGTCCGAACACGAAGACCTCCTTGGGCTGACCGTGGTGGCGCCAGCGCGCTGCCCCTCCGGGCTCACGGGCAAAGCCCCGCGTCAGCCCCAGAGAGCGCCAGTTCGACGCGCGGTAGCAGGTGCCGGCAAATCGCGAGACGTCCACGAACGTCTCCGCCAGAAGAGCCGGATATCCGTGCACCGCCTGGATGTCCTCAGACAGCCGCCGCAGGCTCAGCCCCAGCACACGGGAGGCCAGGTTCGGCACTCGGCCAGGCGTCAGAATGACGAAGCGCGAGTTGTTGGCGATCAGATGCAGACGCCGGAACTGCTGCTCGGCCGACCACCCGATCCAGCGATCACGCGCGCCCAGCTTGAACGCGCCGGGCTGCCAGCCGATCAGTGCGAGCCAGGTCTCGCCATGCACCGCGACATGGCGCAGGCCCTTGCCGATGACGCCCGTGGAACGCCAGGTAGTGGTGCTGCTCCACCAACCGGTCCCAGCGCCGGTGCTCCTGCGCGCCCCAGGTCGGACGCACCGTGACCGCGCGCAAATCAATGGACGAATCCGAGACCGGCAGCGTCGCCATGACCGGCACACTGCCACACCGAGAATGAAATGGTCAGCGCCGCGATCACCTCACCCTGATCACTGGGCGGACAAAAAACTAGCCCTGATCATGGCGGCAGCCAGCTTGCGTGACGGCCGTGAAACAGCTTATACTAACCGCCCCAGGGTTTGACTCGCGCAAAGGTTTACACGCTAGGTTTTGTGTGATTCAAGGTTGTTGGCAACAAGGGAGTGTGTTCAATGCCAACGATTCCTTTGCGAAACGACTTTGATGCTGAAAGAGTCCGTGTTCTTGCGGCACGGAGCGATGATGGGAACCAGGCGCGACGGCTTTTGTCGATGGCGGCCATCTACGATGGGATGGATCGAGCGTGCGCGGCGGGTATTGGCGGCATGGATCGGCAGACGTTGCGGGACTGGGTTCACCGGTTCAACGCGGGAGGTCCGGCCGGTCTGATCGACCGCAAGCCGAACGGGGCGTTGCGTCGGTTGACGCCGTCGCAAATGGCGGCGCTTTCGCGGGCTATCGAGGCCGGTCCCGATCCCGAACGGGATGGGGTCGTGCGCTGGCGCTGCATCGATCTCAAGCAACTGATCCCGAACGCGCTTCGGCGTGGACTATCACGAGCGGAGCGTCGGCAAGCTGCTGGCCGCGCTCGGGTTCTCGCATATTTCCGCGCGCCCGCGCCACGTCGGCCAGGATGCGCGGGCACAGGAGGAATTTAAAAAAAAGTTTTCCCGAACACTTGGCGAAAATCGTAGCGGCACAGCCACCGGACACGCCCATCGAGGTTTGGTTTCAAGATGAAATGCGCGTCGGCCAGAAGAACAGCCTGGTGCGCCAGTGGGCCCCAAAGGGATCGCGCCCGCGCCAGGTCAAGGACCTACGGACCTCTTCGGCGTATCTCTTCGGCGCCATCTGCCCCGAGCGCGGTGAGGGCGCGGCGCTGGTCATGCCGCGCGCCAATACTGAAGCCATGACCTGCATCTCGAGGAAATCAGCCGGGCCGTTGCCCCAAACGCCCATGCCGTCGTGCTGCTCGACCAAGCCGCATGGCACACCACTGCCAAACTCGGCATCCCGGAGAACATCTCCCTCGTGCCTTTGCCACCCAAGTCCCCGGAGCTCAATCCCGCCGAAAATGTCTGGCAATACCTCCGCCAGAACTGGCTCTCCAATCGTGTCTTCGACTCCTATGAAGACATCGTCGAGGCCTCTTGCCAAGCCTGGAACAACCTGACCGACCAACCTTGGAAGATCATGTCCATCGGCCTCAGAGCGTGGGCTCGCACAAGTCAATGTTAAGGGCGGTTGGTATAAGGCCGTCGCTGACCACTGTGGTGCCGGCCACCAGCAGGCGGCCGCTCAGCTTCTTGATCTCGGCTTTGCGGAATCCCTTGACGGCCCTGATCTTGAGGCGGTGCGGCCGGCCCTCGGCCGTGGTCTCCACCGCCACCACGATGGGGGTTTTCCCTGATGCCCCGCGGCCCCGCTTGCCGCCGTGGCGGGCCCCGCCGAGATAGGCATCGTCCATCTCCACCCGCCTGTCAGGCCCGCCGACGGGCTTGTCCGCCTCGCGATCCAGCATGACCTGAGCCAGCTTTTGCTGCACCTTCCAGGCAGTGGTCTGGGTGACCCCGAGCCGCCGGGCCAGCTCGAGGCTGGAGATGCCCTTCTTCGACTGGGTGATCAGATACATCGCCCGGAACCAGATCGTGAGCGCCAAATTGGTCGAATGGAAGATGGTGCCGGCGGTCAGCGATACCTGGTGACGGCAGCGGCTGCACTGGTACAGTCTTCGCCCCTTTATCTCGCTGCAGCGTTTACCCCCGCAGCGCGGGCAGGCGAATCCCTTTGGCCAACGCCAGCCGAACAGCGCCGCCCGACACTGGACCTCGCTCCCGTACAATTCACCAAACTGCCGCTCGCTGAGCCCCTTCTGAAACTGAACCTTATTCCGCGCCATAGCTAACCTCCTAAAGAACCAATAATGTTCACCTTTTGTACCACGCCAAATCGGCTGAGGAAAGTGCGTAATCAGGAAACGTTTTGACGGCGGTCTCGATCAGCCATCGTTGGACGCTATCGACTTTAGCCCGCGCGCATGAGGCCGTCGAAAACCGCGTTGGCGAACTCCCAATCACGCCGCCGGGCGCCGCGCCCCGCGATTTCTTTCCAGGCCGAAAAAAGACAATCGTGGACGATCGCCGCCTCGAGATGAGGACCGACCCGTCCGACGACGGCCCGCGCGAGGCGCGGAACCGAGGCGAGGTCGGTTTTCATGCCCTCCGGCACCGTGATTTCGCGCCTCGCACCGTCGACATGAAGCGTCACGCGATAAGGCGCACCGACGACGTAAAGGGCATCATGGCCGCTTCGCGCGGCCACCGCGCCGAGACGGCGAACAAGATGAAGGTCGGAGAAAAATTCAAAGCTCTCAAGCCGCTTCCATTCGTCCGGGTAGGGATGTTGCGCGCTTATGGTTTGGGATTTCCGATTTGGCGCCAGCGGAAGCTCGTCTTCGAATTGCGCGGGTCGCGCTCTTCGAAAAACACGCACTAACATCGCGAGCACCGGTAGTGTTCGACGACAGGGCCGTCGTTAAGGGTTGCGAGGCGGCTTTCGTGGGGCGTGTCTTCTCGTTTCCGGTGGCCCAAGAGCCAGCAGAATGGCGGCCACATCAGTCCGGCGATCAGCGCGACCTCCGCGCCGACCAGCGCCGCCAACATCAGTCCCGCGACGCCGCCGAAGGTGGCCTCCCAGGCGTCGCGGAAGGTCCGGTCGGCGGGGACACTGGCGGCGGTCTGGTCGACGGGATGCCCTGTGCTTCCGAGCGGCGGGTTGTCTTGCCGTAATGATCAGATCAGTGGCCCAGCGGCGCGGTCGGCGCCCACGACGAGACAGGCGCCGGCGAGGGTTGGGCGTTAAATCCGACGGGGATTTATTCGCGGCGGTCCACCGGGCTCATTCGACGTCTTCGTCTACCTTTTGAGAATCGTCGAACTTCCGGTAGCTGAAGCTGGTTTTCACCTTGCGCGGTTCGCGTTCCTCGAAAACGAGGCCATGGCATCGCGCACATCGATAGTGCTCGACGACCCGCTTGTTGAAGGTATCGAGTTGGTGTTCATAGGGCTCTTCTTGTTCCTTCCGATGGCCCAGCAACCAGCAAATAGGCAACCACATCAGGGATCGCCCTGGTTGATTTCGGGGGGAGCGGGAAGCCGGGGCGGAACCACCCAGGAAGGCGCCGTACCCGTTTGGCTCTTCAAGAGAAAATCGACGTTGCCGTCGAGGCGTTTTAGGGCCTCGATCTGCCAGGCCTGCGAATTGAGCAGCGTTTGAACGTCGCGGTGGAATTTGGGTGGCCGTATAGCTGGCGGTGGTCCGCGATCGTTTCGGTGTTCTCGGACACCTTGGCCAACGTCCGAATCGTCCATACTGTCGCCGGAAATACCACCGCCAAGGCGGTGACGACGATGCCGACGAGCTTGACCCGCAACCGCGATCGGTGGTGATTGGCAGGTATCAAATCACTCCTCCGTGAGGGGGTCGACCGGAGACCGGCGCCAGTCTTTACCGGATGCCATGATGCACGTGTTCCCGCCGGCTGGCGTGATCAACATCGTCCAAGTACCGGCGTCGGAGATGGTAAATTCAGCCCGGGCACCGCGCGGCAGTACCGCCTCCCACCGCGGCCTTTCTCCGAAACTTCGGTCGAGGTGGTATAGCATAGCCGGGCGCGGTGCGTACCGCGTGAGCATTTCCGGAATCCCCGGAGGCAAGGCCGTGGTCAAGCTGGCGGCAACGACGCCAACCGCGAGCGAGGGAACGCTCATCGCGGGCCGCTGAAGCAAGAGCGCTCGCCGCGAGTATCAACAAGCACCGACGGAGCAAGGAATTCGAACGGACCTCGCCGCCTTTTCCGCGCCGCTCCCATGAGTGAACGAGCGCGCCCTAACGGCAGGTCAATCGCGGCGGCGACCTCGGGCCCGTGTTCCGCCGAATTCCGCCACATCTCTGTTCCACCTTGAAATTTCAGTCGCTTGGCAATACCAATCCCGTCGCTCTCCCGCCCGGAGGCGAAACCCCGGCAGGTCCGGCCATGACGAGGCGGGTGACCAGTCGATCCGAGTTGGGGCGACGCCCCTTCGGTAGAAACCGCGTCCGGGGAATCAAGCGCGCCGGCGTCGGCGGGGAAACCGCGTTGCCGCCGATGCAGTGGCTCAGGGCGCCTTGAAGAGCGACTTGCCCCGGGGGTCGTTGAGCGTCAACAGCGGTGCCCCGCCCGTCAACGATCCCAGGCCAACGCGGAGCACTCCACCAGCGTCGATGAAACCCAGCTGTGTCTTGCCGTGGGAACCCACCGTAAGGACGGCGCGGTTTCGGCCGAAGCGATCTCGCATTCCGAGAACTGCCGTACCATCCGTCGATATCTCGAAACCGCCCCGATTGTTGCCCCACTCGTCGTACAACACATAGCGCTGGGCCTCGATCGTTTGTTGCGTGGCCGTCGCGCCTTGCACGAGCCAGGGAACCCCCATCAGGAGACATCCGACGGCAACGATGATCTTCAACCAATGATTCTGCCGCTCGAGCCTATCCAAACGTGATGCGAAGCTACTCTCGTCGATGGTGCGCATGGTCGGTCCCGCCCTTTGGGTCAATTTGTCCGCTCAATCCTGCGTGCGGGGGACGGGCTCTGTCAATTCTCACTTTCGCGCGGCCCCGATGGCATCGGCAATGTCCGTGTCCCGGGCCAGGACGCGGGTGGTCCAGAACTTCGCTGGTGGGAGCCACACAAGAGCAATCGCGAAAACGCAAGCGAACGAGTGGTCAGGCGCAGGAAGCCAGTGAAAGTCTCCGGAGGGATCGGCCATCACCCGCGACCTTCGAGCGCCGCGATGCGGGCCTCGTGATCGTCGATCTCCGCGCGCACGGCTTCCGGAATCGAATCCTTTTCGATCTGATCCCGAGCCGAGATTTCCCGAGCCGTCAGCGCCCGCTTGGTCCAACTTTGCTCGACGCGGTTGTCGAAGACGGTGTAGGTCGGACCGACAAGAGTTTCGGCACGCGGGTTAAACGTCGGCGCCATCGTTGACGTAGATACGCGGCTTATTGGCGGCGCCGTCGACCAGGAACGAGAAACCCTTGTCCGAGCCGGAGGTAATGTTGTTGAAAATGGTTTCGTCGGTGTTGGCCGTGGCGCCGCGGCGAAGCGATTGCCGTGGGTGGGGCCGTTCAGCTCGGCCATGGTGGCTGATAAGCCTTGAGGGCGTCGGCATTGGCGATGGCGTCGAGGTCGGGCTGGACCACCTCGGGGAGGTCGCGCAGAGCCCGGCGGTGGGTTTTGAGCGCCGCCGGGAGCGGGGCGCCGTCGAGCTTGGAGACCTCGACGTCGGAGGCCGCCAGGCGGGCTTGGCGCTCGGCCCGGATCGCGGCCGGGCCTTGGGCATGTTGACGGCGACGCGTCCTCCGGCGACCTCCCAGGCGTCGCGGAAGGTCTTATCGGGGGGAAACTCGGCGTGGTCCGCGTCGACGACCTCGAAGGTCGCGGGCAGCCGCTCGGCCGGCTGCGCCGCGCTCCACTGGGCGAGGGCGTCCTCGGGCTTGCGGCCGGGCCTCAACCAGCGATACGAAACGCCACCGTCGGCGCGTTTGATGAGAAGTATTTTTTGGGCCATCGCTAATCTCCAAAGCCGAGAAGGTAGACACCGGAAGGATTAACGAGAGCGGCTGAAGCTCTGTTTTTGGTTTGTATTGTTATGCCTCCGGCGGTCGGAGAACCTGATATCGCGATATCGGCATTGTTTTCGCATACTCCAGCAACACTATATTCGGCGCTGGAAAAGGCCGTCGTAAAGTTTATCGTGTAATCTCCCATGCCGTTGTCGGTCACGTCGTCGACGTTTTCGTCGGCGTCGGGCGTGATCGGGTCGCTGGCCCCCCGTCGAACTTGACCCAGAACTTGGCGACCAGCCTGGAGCCGCCGATGAGATCGTCGGGGGTCACCTTGCGGACGTCGGCGCCACTGTTGTCGTAAAGGGCCAGGTGGTCGTTGGCGCCGTCGATCGTGGTGAGCGCGGTCAGGCCGGCGATGCCGCCGACGTCGATCGTTGCGAACCAGGCGGTGTCGTCGGTGACGACGCGGACGGTCTGCCCGGGGGCGAGCTTGAGCGAGGCGGTGCCGCCGTTGATCGACTCGGTCGAATTCGGATCGATGTCGATGACGCCCGAGCCGGAGTTGCGGGCCCAGAAATAAAAGCCATCGCCGATCGTCACGTCCCCGGCCGCGGTCAGGTCGAGAACGAAGGTCCCGGTGCACTCGATCAGCTTGCCCCGGTCGGCGCCGACGACGAGGTAGGTCGCCGACTTGGGGATGACCTTCGTCGAGCCCAGCACCGCCTCGCCGAGGAGTACGCCGTCCAAATAAGGCACCCAGCCGGTGCCGCTCTTTTGGAACGCGTTGATCCAAGTCGCGTTGTTGTTGTCCCGTTGCTTCAGAATATTTGTGCTGGTGTCCATCCACCATTGGTTGGCGTACGGCGTCCCCGGGGCGGTGCCGCCGGAGTTCAAGCTCGCGAGCGCCTGGAACGCGCTTTTGATGTCGTTTCTGACAACGGACCCCGCGCCGTTCGGAACGTCGAAATCATTTTGGCTCATTTCAAGCGCCCCTCTCCGTCGCGCGACCAGTTGCGGCCATCGACGGTGTTTTTCCAATAGCTGACGAAATCGCGGGTCGCGTCCGGAAGCCCCACGCCCTGGCCCTCGACCTTTTCGGCGAGGGCGACGAAGGCCGCCGCCGCGGAGGGCGCCGGGTGGTCGGCGGCGAGGTCCGCCGGCTCGACGAGGGGATCGAAACAGCCCTCCCCTCCGTTCCAACGGAAGTGATGCGGCGCCAGATCGACATGGTCGGGGTGAACGTCGAGCCAAACCTCGTTCGCGGGCGCCGAGCGCGTCTCGAAATCGGCCCGGTCCAAGGGACCGTGAGCGAGAAGTATTCCGTCTCCGGATAGTTTAAATCGCGTGGGCATCAGGCGGCCTCCTTGACCTCGACCTTAAGAGTTGAAACTTGAATGTTGTAGGACGGGTCGGCCGAGGTCAGACGGACCCGGAACTCGAACCCACGGGCGTTGAATTCCGCCGTATCGAGGACTTTCCAGGGCGACCAGGTCGGCGATCCGGCGGGGTCGTCCGGGGTCGTGCGGACCTCGACGACGGCGTCGGCCGCGGCCGGCGAGGTAATCCCGTCCCAATCGTCGCGGTCGTCGACCAGGCCGGTCCAGTCGTCCATTTGGTCGAGGGCGTTGTCGACCAGCGAGGTCAAGGTGCGCGTGAGGTGGACGTCCTTGACCGAACCGAGATCGATGCCGCCGCCGAAGGTGTAGGTCCCGGCGGCCTCGATGCCGCCGCCGGTGTCGATATCGGCTTCGAGGTCGAGATCGGCGATGTCGTCCCAAAGCTTCTGGTTGGCCAGCTTGAGAACGGTGTCGGCCGCGACCGTGTTCGAATGGGTGCCGGGGAAGTTCGGCGATTCGGTCAGGGTATCGAGGTTGGCGAACTGGAGAACGTTGGCCCCGGCGGTGCCGACCGAGACCCAGGTCAGGGCCGGTACCCCGGACTGATCGACGGCACGGGCGAAATAATACCAACCGCCCTTAACATTGACTTGTGCGAGCCCACGCTCTGAGGCCGATGGACATGATCTTCCAAGGTTGGTCGGTCAGGTTGTTCCAGGCTTGGCAAGAGGCCTCGACGATGGCTTCATAGGAGTCGAAGACACGATTGGAGAGCCAGTTCTGGCGGAGGTATTGCCAGACATTTTCGGCGGGATTGAGCTCCGGGGACTTGGGTGGCAAAGGCACGAGGGAGATGTTCTCCGGGATGCCGAGTTTGGCAGTGGGGTGCCATGCGGCTTGGTCGAGCAGCACGACGGCATGGGCGTTTGGGGCAACGGCCCGGCTGATTTCCTCGAGATGCAGGTCCATGGCTTCAGTATTGGCGCGCGGCATGACCAGCGCCGCGCCCTCACCGCGCTCGGGGCAGATGGCGCCGAAGAGATACGCCGAAGAGGTCCGTAGGTCCTTCCGTAGGTCCTTGACCTGGCGCGGGCGCGATCCCTTTGGGGCCCACTGGCGCACCAGGCTGTTCTTCTGGCCGACGCGCATTTCATCTTGAAACCAAACCTCTATGGGCGTGTCCGGTGGCTGTGCCGCTACAATTTTCGCCAAGTGTTCGGGAAAACTTTTTTTTAAATTCCTCCTGTGCCCGCGCATCCTGGCCGACGTGGCGCGGGCGCGCGGAAATATGCGAGAACCCGAGCGCGGCCAGCAGCTTGCCGACGCTCCGCTCGTGATAGTCCACGCCGAAGCGCGTTCGGATCAGTTGCTTGAGATCGATGCAGCGCCAGCGCACGACCCCATCCCGTTCGGGATCGGGACCGGCCTCGATAGCCCGCGAAAGCGCCGCCATTTGCGACGGCGTCAACCGACGCAACGCCCCGTTCGGCTTGCGGTCGATCAGACCGGCCGGACCTCCCGCGTTGAACCGGTGAACCCAGTCCCGCAACGTCTGCCGATCCATGCCGCCAATACGCGCCGCGCACGCTCGATCCATCCCATCGTAGATGGCCGCCAACGACAAAAGCCGTCGCGCCTGGTTCCCATCATCGCTCCGTGCCGCAAGAACACGGACTCTTTCAGCATCAAAGTCGTTTCGCAAAGGAATCGTTGGCATTGAACACACTCCCTTGTTGCCAACAACCTTGAATCACACAAAACCTAGCGTGTAAACCTTTGCGCGAGTCAAACTCTAGGGCGGTTGGTATAAGTTCCCGGAATGAGCGCCAAGGCATGGCTCGTCGACTCGCCCGCGGCCGGGTTTCCGATGGTCGTCGATTCGTTGGGGTCGACCGCCGCCTGGCTGGTGGCGTGGCGGAACTGGATCACACCGCCGCGGCGAACGTCGAGGTCGACGTGCTTGTCCCAGGTCAAGAGGAACATGCCCGAAATGGCTTGACCCGCAAGACCGGTTATCGCCGCCGTCGGCGCCGCCAAGCCGAGGATGATGACCGCCGCCGCCGTCGCCGTCCAGGCCGCCCCATCGGGGTCGGAGCGCACCCCGAGGGTGTTCACGGCCCGGACCCGGAAGTCGTAGGTTCCGGCGGCGAGGTCGAGAATGTCGTGGCAGGTTCCGAGCACGATCGGCTGCTCGATGAAATCGGCCGCCGCGGCGAGCTTGTACTGAACCTCGTAGTGCGACAGGAACGGGCCGGTGCTCGCGGCCCATTCGAGGATCACCTTGGTCCGAATGCCGGCGGCCTCGGAGGTCGCGAAGGTGTTTTCCGAAACCGTGGGCACCCCGGGCGCCGCCACCACCCGGTGGTCGGGCAAATTGCTGTTCGGCGCCGGGTCCGTGAGCTGTTCCTCGCCCACGGCGAAATCGAAGCTCGCGGCGGCGGTCTCGCGCAAGGTGACGTCGAGGCCGAGATAGCCCTCCTCGACTTGGGTCGCGATCTCGACGACCCCGAACTCCTTGGCGACGAAGCCGTAGCGGGCCAGGCTGAGCTGGCAGATATCCCCGGGCTGGACCCGGAGCGCGGTCAGCTTCATCGGCGCCTGGACCTCGATCTCCTGGCGATGGCACCTCAGTTCTATTTTCGCCAGGCGCTGGGCGGTGCTCGCCCGCGAGGTGAACGGCAGGTCCAATTCGGCGAACAGGCGGCGGCCGTCCTCGGCCTCGAAGGTGGCATTGGTGACGAACGGATAATTGGCCGGCTGGCCTTGGTTGGCGGGGCCGACGTAAATCCCCTTGACGGCGTTGAAGCGCTCGCGCTTGGCGTGGCGGGTGGTGATCGTGATCGCACCCCGCAGGTCGGATTCAGAGAACAAAATCGTCGGCGCGGCGTAGGCCGCCGCAATGATCCGGAAAGCGCCGCCGAAATTCATCAGCCGCCCGCCCATGGCGGTGAGCATCTCGGCGATGACGTCGGCGTGCTTGCGGTTGCTTTCGACCACGCCGTTGATGGTGTAGCGCGGCTCGCCGGTCTTCTTGACCGTGTGGCTGCCGGTGCCGCCATCGGTCAGATCGACCGCGATCCGGTCGGTGGCGTCGGCCAGTGACGCGGCGAGGGCAATCTTGAGAGTCTGGCGCTCGCTTTCGACGAAGACGTAATAAGACGTCGCGGCCATCAGGCCAGCCGGCAGCGTCCCGGTGCTCTCGACCTCGACCCGGTCGCCGGTCTCGAAAGTCAGGATCTCGCCCTCCAAGGTGAAGAGGTCGGTCGCGGCGTCGACCGAGGTCACCGTGTAGGTGACTTCCTGGGTGGTGACAATCTCGTCGCAGATTTTGGCGGCGGCGTTGATGAAGGCCAAATCGACGTCGGCCTCGGCGGCGCCGAAACCGATTCGGGTGTCGGTGAAATAGGCGAATACGCAGACCGCCGCGTTGGCCGTCCATTTGGTCAGGCCGGTGCGCGGGTCCTTGATCTCGCGGCCCTGGCAATGGGCGGCGATGGTCCCCGGCGTGGTCGGAAAGAGGTCGCGGTCGAAATCGAGTTGGACCACCAGATAGGCGATCCCCCGGCCCCGGAAAGTGTTGTCGACGCTGGCCAGTTCCAACAGCAGCGGGTCCGCGACCTGGTCGCTCTCCCCGAGGTGCTTCTTGATCGTCCCCTTGTTGGCGAATTTGCCGGCGACGATCTTGCCGTCGACGTCCAATTCCTCAACGAAGATCGGCTGGCCGTCGATCCAAACCGTGCCGATGCGGCCGATCGGGCCGTCGCAAAGGGTCACCACCAGGATCAGCTTGCGGTCCTTGTCGACGGTCTCGAAATGGGTCAAGGGCCCGGATATCAGGGCCTCGCCGAAAAGAGTGCGGTGGGGCGTGATCGCCTGGCGGACGGTGGTCGTGATGCCTTGGCTTCGGGCCGCGAACGAGTTCAGATTCGCCGAGCCGGACTTTCTCGGGTTCGGCACCAGGGCCGAGGTGATCAGGGTGGCGCCGAGAGAGATGGCGGTGCCGATGATCGCCGGCGCCACCACCGCCGCCGCCGAGGCGCCGATGAACCCGGCCACGAAAAGCTCGAAACCCGTCATCCGATCCTCCAGGCGCGCGGCACCGCCCCCGCGGTCAGGCACGGGCCGAGGGCAAGACGGCGCCAGCCGCGCTTGGCGGAAACCATGAGAAGGCCGCGCCCGCCGAGATCGACGATCGCGAGCGAAGCGCCGGCGTCGTGGTCGACGACCGCGAGGTCGCCGCGCCCCGCCAGCGCCGGCTCGGTCCCGGGCAGACCGTAGTGGTTGGCCGCGAAATCGCACAGGCCGACGAAGCCGCCGTGCTGGCGCACAAGCCACTTGTCGGCGCGATCGTCCTCACGCCGGAGATCGCGGACCAGGTCGTGCCCCGTCATCGCCGCGACGAGGGCGCAAACGGCGGTGCAGCAATCGTGAACCCCGAATTCGAACGGCCGCGCCACCGCCGCCGCGATGGCCCGGGCCAGACGGATTTCCAAATCGCCGAAGCGCTTGATCATCATCCCGAGCCTTTCCAGACGATCTGGCGGTCTTGGTCCTGGACGTGGGCGAAGAAGCTGTCGCCGGGGTACTCGTCGTTTTGATCCTCGTCGGTGTGGCGCCGTTCGTTGACGTCGAAGAGCTTGGCCATGACCGAATCGGCCGTCACCGAGATCTGCCCCTGGGCCCCGCCGTCGGTGATGGTCGGGCGGTCGAAGGCGCCGTGGTAGACTTGGATCGGATCGGCGATCACGGCCCCGCCGGGGCTCAGCGCCGCCAGCCAGATGTTGAGCACCCGGCCCTCCATCGGCTCGTTGAGGGCCAGGGTGACGAGCGCCGGGTTGGCCAAATTGAGGCTGACCGTGATCCCGGTCGCGGCGATTTCCTGGGTCTCGCGCAGGCCCGTGACCGCAAGAAGGTCCCCCGCGCCGGGTCCACGTCTTGCCGTCGTAGCCGAGAGTCCCAGTGCCGGTCCAGAGCCGCACCGGGGCCGAATCGAACAAGCCCTCGAAAAGATAGATCGGGCGCAATTCCTTGGCCGTGATCTCGCCGATCATCGCCCCCGTCAGCGAGCGCGCCATCTCAAAGCGCCTCGACGGTGGCGAAGGCGAGGCCGTAGTGGATCGCGGTGTCGATGTCGAACTCGGTGACGGGCGCGGCGAGGCGGAACAGGCCGACGGTGTTGGTCGAGATCACCGCGGCGCCGGCGGCGGGCGAGGGGTCCGCAGCGCCGGCCAGATATCGATCGTCGCCAGGCCGACGCCGTCGGCGTCGAAGTCGCTCAATCCGGCCGCCTTGTGGAGCCGTGCCGTCGATCCCGAGCCGAGTTGCAGGCAGTCGCCGAGCGCAACGACGCCGGTCGCGCTGGGATCGAAGTCCTTCAAGGCGAGAGTCAGGCCGGATTGGCCGCCACCGTCGACGACCGGGGTGCCGGCGAAGCTGCCGCGCGGCGCCGTCGCCGCCGGGTCGCCCATGGTGAACGTCCCCTTGCGGCCGTCGAGGGCCAATAGAAAGGCGATCAGGACCTCGGCCTCGGCCCGGATCAACGGCGGGTAGGTGACCGCCGCCTCCCAGCGGCGGCCGTCGAAAGCGTGGATCTGCGCCTCAAGGGTAAAGGGGGATTCGGCGACCGCCGTGACCGAGCGGGCGACAAAGGAAATGCCCGCCGGCCGCTTGGTTGTCGGCAGCGCGAGAGGATAGCTGATCGTCACGATGATGATTCCCGTTATCTGTTCCGTTCACAGCGATGGCGCGCGCCAAGGGCGCCCGCTTCGTCACACCGCGCGGTCGACCCGTTCGCCAAGATTTGATGCTTCGGTTCGCGCAAGCCCGCGGGCGCCGCGGCCACGGAATTCGTGGCGGCGAACACAAACCACCCGCGCCCGATGAGGCCGCCGGCTCGTCTTGAAGCCAACCCGGAGTTGAATACCGCTTCGCCCTTTACCGGGGGGCGTCGTCCAACAGGCAGCGGACCGTGTCGTCGGGCGAGGTCAGCACGGCCGCGGGTTTCCAGTCTTTGGCCAGGCGTTGGGCCCGCGCGATTTCGTCGGCGGTCATGATGCCCTCGATATCCTTGTAAAAGAAATCGACGACGCCGACGACGCCGTGGCCGGCACCGATTTCATACCACATATGCGCAAGCACATAATCCCGCGGCACCCCCCGAGCATATTGATAAGCGAAACCCAAATCCTGCTGGGCCTCGGGAACGTCGCAACGGGCGGCCATCTTCAACCACTTGATGCCCTCGGCCCGGTCCCTCGGAACCCCGAATCCGCCGGTATATAATCCGGCGAGGCCGTAAAAACCGTTCGGATTCCCGCGTTCCGCCAAGGCCCGATTTTCACCAAGCGCCGTTTCAAAATCCTCGTCCTCGTACGCCTTTTCGAGCCAGTCCAAGTCATCGAACAACCGCTTCGTCGTTTGCCCGTCCGCCGCGAATGTTCCGGTTGCGATCAACGCAACGAAAATCATGAAGAATAGATAGGCCACCAGGTGCATAAAGCGACGATATCGTATCCGTGCATGAGTCAACACCAAATTACCGCCGCCGAAGCGGAATAATCCGCGCGGCCGTAAAACCGATGTTCGCGGCCCCTTGCAACGTCGGCGGCGCAACAGGGGCAATGATCAGGAAAGGGCGCTCTTGAATCGCGTGCTCGTCAGCGCCTCGTGACGGACGGCATCGACGACGGTTTTCTTGATCTTCGGCAGGAGCTGAACGATCTCGGCCCGAACGGTCTGTTGAACCCCCAGGGCAAAGTTCATGTTGACGGTGATCCCGTCGCCGGCGCCGACTTGGTTCCTCGGCGTGACCTGGACTCGCTCGCCGGGCGTGAGCATGGCGTTGAACGGAACCGTATCGGCGCCGCCGGCGCCGGGGACAATGAAATCGGCGCCGTGCTGAAAGCCAAGGGCGTGACGAGAGAAGTCGTTTCCTTGCAACAAAAACCCGGTCCCGCCGCCGATAGTCTCGCCACCGCCGAAAAAACGACCCGAAACCGCCTGAAATCACCAAGCCCAAACCGCTAAAGATCGTGCTCAGAAATCCACCGCCGCCGGAGGTCGCGTTCTGAGCCTCGATTTGCTTAAGCAGAACATCCCGGACAATTTCGATCACCAGGTTAGCCCAGTGACGCCAATCGTCGAGGTTGCCCGCGAGCGCGCGCTGCATCAACGAAGTCCATTCCCGGGCCAACTCTTCCTGGCGCCGACGCATCGCCTCGTGCGGGCGCAATACTGTTTCAGTGTGCTCTCTTTCGAGACGAGCTTTTTCGTCGAGTTCTCTTTTTCGTAACGCTATTTGTTTTTCCGATTCGCGTTCCGAAATCGCGAACCGTTCGGCCGCGAAAGTTTCCGCCATCCCGATCAGCGTCTCGGCATGCTCCGTCCCCGCGATGATGTCGTCCTCCAAGGCGGCGCGCTTGAAGTTCACCCTATCGCTCGCCAGTGCCTGCTCCCGGTCTCGCATGGTTTGCTGTTGGAGCAGAATTTCTTCGCCGTGTGCGCTTTCCAGAAGAGCCAGTTCGTCGAGTACTCTTCGAAGTAACGCGATTCGATTCTCCGCTTCGCGTTCCCAAATCGCGGAGTGTTCAGCCGCCAGAAATTCGGCGTTCCTGATCAGCGTGTCGGCATGCTCCGGTCCCATGAAGAGATTAGTCTCAGGTTTATTTGGGTTACCGCGTGGACCACTGCGTATATTCCCCGGCCCCGATGGATTTTCCTGCATTCGAAATTTTCTTACTATTTCTTCTATTATATTGTCCACATTTTGCGGGAGGTCTGAAAAAAATTTACTCAAATCAGGTTCAATTTCTTTCCATTTACTCAATAATTCATTCAATGCATCTTCCGTTACACGTACCCCCATGCCTCTAAGACAGGCTACCGCATACCTTATCGCTTGGTCTTGAAAACCCGCCTGGTTTTCCGCCCGTATTAACCCCCCTGGTTCAATATGATTAGATACTGGCCTAATTAAATTCGATTGGTCCATTTGGCTTTTGAACAGATTCTGTCCACGATAGAGTTGGTCCATTCCACGATAGAGTTCGTCCAGTCGGCGGTTGAATTGGTCCGTCTGAAAATCTATCTTCAATATAAGTTCGAGAGGATTCATAGGATTGGTCCTTTCGCCTGATCCATGGCCCGCGGGTACGAGAACGAAACGTTCCGCGGCGCCGCACGGGTACCTCCCATGGACAACCTCCAACGTGGAGTGGGAACCATGTCAATATGGCACGCCGAGGCATTATTCGATGCCGATTGACACAAAGGCTCACGCTCCGAAAATATACGAGCGATACTGCCGAGTACGACAGGCGGCGGGGGAGAGCCGGATGCATGGATTCCTGACAAACGTCGCGGATGCCGTACGCGCGGTTCGGCCCGCCCTTGCCGCGCCTCTCGTCTTGTCGCTCGGGATCATCGGTTGCGAGCCGGACCCCATCGACGAGCAGTACGACCGATCAAGGGATCTTTATCAACAAGGCAAATATGCCGAAGCCATTCCCTTCGCGGAACGCGCTCTGGAACTTGGTGAGGAGGAGTTTGGGGCTGACCATGCCAACACCGCCACACTCCTCTATAATCTGGCCTCGATTTACCACGACCAGGGCCGCTACCAGGAGGCCGATACGCTCTACAAGCGCGCTCTGGCGATTTCAGAGAAGGCTCTCGGCCCCGACCATCCGGATGTCGCCACGAGCCTCTACCGTCTGGCCGATTCGTACGACGACCAGGGCCGCTACGGAGAGGCCGAGGTGCTCCACAAGCGCGCCCTGACGATTAGAGAGAAGGCTCTCGGCCCCGAGCATACGGATGTCGCCACGACCCTTAACGATCTGGCCTTGCTGTACGAAGCGAAGGGCCGCTACGACGAGGCCGAGCCGCTCTACACCCGCGCGCTGGCGATTTACAAAAAAGCCCTTGGCCGCGACCATCCGTATGTCGCCACGAGCCTCGACAACCTGGCTTCCTTGTATGACGACCAGGGCCGCTACGACGAGACCGAGCCGCTCCACAAGCGCGCCCTGGCGATCTACGAGAAGGCTCTTGGTCCCGAGCATCCGGATGTCGCCATGAGCCTTGAGAACTACTCGGCCCTAATGCGAAAAACCAATCGCAACGCCGAGGCGGAAGAGATGGAAACGCGCGCCAAACAGATGCGCGCCAAGCACCCGAAATGGACGGTTCAGCAATAGGGTCTTTCCGACCCTGATTTCCTATCGAACATCGTGTCGTGCCTGGGTGAACGACCCTGCCGGGCGTGCGGCACGGGAGACGGGCCAACATTTGTCCCCAACCGTTTGCACGGATTTGGGGCCACGCGGAATCAGCTTCCTAACCCGCCCTCGATCGAAGCCTTCTCATATCGAATTCGGATTGGGCCGGCAAAGACACGGCCGTTCACTTAACCGGACGGCAGTGAGGTATTTTACAATGTTAAGGGGACTCCGTGACTGCAGTTACCGGGCTTGCCGGCAATTCCCATCCTGGCCGTCTACTCCGCCCAGTCCAGGTCCACGGACGGCCTAATACCAACCGCCCTTAACATTGCCTTGTGCGAGCCCACGCTCTGAGGCCGATGGACATGATCTTCCAAGGTCGGTTGGTCAGGTTGTTACAGGCTTGGCAAGAGGCCTCGACGATGGCTTCATAGGAGTCGAAGACACGATTGGAGAGCCAGTTCTGGCGGAGGTATTGCCAGACATTTTCGGCGGGATTGAGCTCCGGGGACTTGGGTGGCAAAGGCACGAGGGAGATGTTCTCCGGGATGCCGAGTTTGGCAGTGGTGTGCCATGCGGCTTGGTCGAGCAGCACGACGGCATGGGCGTTTGGGGCAACGGCCCGGCTGATTTCCTCGAGATGCAGGTCCATGGCTTCAGTATTGGCGCGCGGCATGACCAGCGCCGCGCCCTCACCGCGCTCGGGGCAGATGGCGCCGAAGAGATACGCCGAAGAGGTCCGTAGGTCCTTGACCTGGCGCGGGCGCGATCCCTTTGGGGCCCACTGGCGCACCAGGCTGTTCTTCTGGCCGACGCGCATTTCATCTTGAAACCAAACCTTGATGGGCGTGTCCGGTGGCTGTGCCGCTACGATTTTCGCCAAGTGTTCGGGAAAACTTTTTTTAAATTCCTCCTGTGCCCGCGCATCCTGGCCGACGTGGCGCGGGCGCGCGGAAATATGCGAGAACCCGAGCGCGGCCAGCAGCTTGCCGACGCTCCGCTCGTGATAGTCCACGCCGAAGCGCGTTCGGATCAGTTGCTTGAGATCGATGCAGCGCCAGCGCACGACCCCATCCCGTTCGGGATCGGGACCGGCCTCGATAGCCCGCGAAAGCGCCGCCATTTGCGACGGCGTCAACCGACGCAACGCCCCGTTCGGCTTGCGGTCGATCAGACCGGCCGGACCTCCCGCGTTGAACCGGTGAACCCAGTCCCGCAACGTCTGCCGATCCATGCCGCCAATACCCGCCGCGCACGCTCGATCCATCCCATCGTAGATGGCCGCCATCGACAAAAGCCGTCGCGCCTGGTTCCCATCATCGCTCCGTGCCGCAAGAACACGGACTCTTTCAGCATCAAAGTCGTTTCGCAAAGGAATCGTTGGCATTGAACACACTCCCTTGTTGCCAACAACCTTGAATCACACAAAACCTAGCGTGTAAACCTTTGCGCGAGTCAAACTCTAGGGCGGTTGGTATTAGTGCACGGGGGCGTGAACGAAGTGAATGCGCCGGTGCACTAGGGATCGATCAACGAGCGATCTTGCTCCCGTCCGATAATCGCGCCGTGGATGCCTTCGGAAAGCGGTTCGTAGTCGCCTTTGTGGGCGATCCGGCAAGCCTCCACCCACTGCGCCGGCCGTATTCGCTTGAGGTCGAGAGGGTGGCCAGCGCGCCCGGCGAGTTGGCCCAGATAGTGAAACTGGGCGCGGCCATTGCCTTCACGAAAAGGGTGAACGTAGTTCACATCGCCAATGATCCGCCCCGCCTCTTGCGCAAACTCATCTGGGGTTAATCCCTGCAAGTAGCCCTGCTCGACAACGCGTCGGTGGACGTCGGCCATACCGGTTTCAATGTAACGGCGAAACTGGAATTGCGAGCCGCCCTTGGATATCTCGACCGTGCGGATTTCACCCGCCCAGTCGTATATGTCCTGGAACAGGTGGCGGTGAACCGCCTTGAGGTGATCAAGATCGAATTTGCCGGCTGGAACACTTTCACTGATGCGTTGTGTGACCCGTCGCCGCTCGACCCGAGCGAGTTCAGCGGCATCGCGAATTCCTTGTTTGTTTCGGAGAACCTCGTATTCCGGCGGGTAGCAGTAAACCGGATCGCTCATTCGGCTGCGTCGGGTACCAGCTCGCGTTTTTCCATGGCGGTGATGTAGGCACGGCGCCGTTCGTGGGACCAGCCTTCACGCTCGAACATTTCAAACATGGCGATGTCCTCGGCGTCGAGGGGGTTCCCCTCGATCTCCTGAAGGTGCATCGCCATAAACCTCCGCTCCCGTGCCGCGGCCAATTGCGTCTCGGTAAATTTTTCGTTCGATCTCATAGACATAGTTTAGCAAATTTGGCTTGGAATTTCCATCAAATGGCCTCGACTGATCGTTCGGCGGCACGGCAGAGGGGTGGTTGCGTGTCCATCCCATGACCCTCACAAAAATAAAGGGCTAGGGACGGGCACGCGATCTTCCACGAGTGATGTAAAAAGGGACCCATGGATCTGTTCGTGACCGCCGATGGGACCGCCCTTTGGAAAAATCGCCGTTTCGACTGCGCGCTGGGGGCGGAAGGCCTGAGCCGCGACAAGCACGAAGGCGACATGGCAACCCCGGTCGGAAAGTTTCCCTTGCGCCGGGTGCTGTACCGGCCCGACCGCGTCGCCGCGCCGACCACGGTGCTTCCCGTCGCGGCGCTGACGCCGCTCGACGGCTGGTGCGACGACCCCGGAGACAGCCGCTATAATCAGCTTGTCTGCCAACCCTACCCGGCGAGCCTCGAACTCCTATGGCGCGACGACGGAATCTACGACGTAATCGTGGTCCTGGGTTACAACGACACGCCCGCCGTCCCGGGCCGGGGTAGCGCCATTTTTCTCCACCTCGCCCAGCCCGACTTTTCGCCGACCCAAGGCTGTGTTGCCTTGAGTCCGCCGGACCTCGCAACCTTCCTCGGCGAGTGCGCCCTGGACACCAAGATCGACGTCACCTTCGATCCCGCTCCATGAGCGCGTGCGCCGCCGGCGGGGAAGGTTTCGGGGCGACGAATCGCCCGCCGGACCGAGACGCCCTACTCTCTGACGGTGCCGGTCTTCAACCTCTTGAGGATCAGCTTCAAGGCGGCCTCGACCGTGGCGCGATTGACGGCGTCGCGGCCGATGTCGCCGAAATCGTGGCGAGAGTTCATGATTTCCTTTCCATGTTGGATGACGGCGATATGAACCCTGCCGGCGGGTTTGTTCGGCCGGTCGCTTCCCGGGCCCGAAACCCCGGTTTCGGCAATACTGATCTGGGCGTACGGCGCGGCGACGATGAGGGCACCGACCGCCATGGCGCGGACGACGGGTGCGCTGACGGCTCCGTTATCGACGATCAGCGCGTCCGGCACGTTGAGGAGCAATGTCTTGGCGGAGTCGGCGTAGGTGACGTATCCCCGTTCGACGACGATCGAGGCACCGGGAACCGATGTGAGTACCTCGGCGATCATGCCACCGGTCGAGGATTCCGCGATGACGATTTTCACGTTCGCCGCCCGGCAGGCTTCGTGAACCTCCTTGGCCAGGGCGCCGAGTCGAGCGCGCGAAATCGGGACCACGGCCGCCGGCTCCAAAACCGCGTCGCCCGTGCCGCAGGAACCACCCTGGCCACAATAATTCGCCGTCCACCGCCGCAGCGTGCGGGCACCGTTTCCCGGGAAGGCCTCGATGATTCCCCCTTCCCCCGTGACCACGCGCGCCAACCCCCACCCGCGCAAGGTATCGACGCGTCTCATAAGCTGATCCGCCGGGATTCCCATCGCCGAGCTAAGGTTCTCGGGGGTGTAGCGTTCAGTCGAAAGTCGGCAG
This sequence comes from Alphaproteobacteria bacterium, assembly GCA_965218865.1. Lineage (GTDB taxonomy): Bacteria > Pseudomonadota > Alphaproteobacteria > JAAXGF01 > JAAXGF01 > CBDCME01. The sequence continues at coordinate 28,709 of CBDCME010000031.1, read as the reverse complement.
ACAAGATCCTTGAGAACCGGATCCGCCAACAAGACGACCAGCCGGTCGATTTCCATGGCCAGGCAGTAGACGCAATCCGGCTCCTGCCCGGCGTGCGAATCCGCGGCCCGCACGGGCACCGTGGCAAGCACGATGGCGAGGGCGATCACGACAGATCTCGCCAGCGGAGATTTTCCAAAGCGGAAAGCCTTCACCATCGACAACGAACAATTCGGCGAATTCGTCGCGCCGAGCCAACCGGGAATTCGAATTGTGGAACCGCCTCCGATCGCATCGCCCGCCGCGTAATCCCATTACCGGGACCAGTTCTCCGGATTTCTTCAGCCGCCGCGCCGGAACGAACCGATGACATAATGCCCTAAGATCCTCCGCAAAGAAACTGCCCAGTTTCAGAGACTTGTGTTTCCGTTTTTGTGTGTGGCCAAGATCGAAGACACAATATGTGGAACGAAACACCTCGACCAAAGTACGCACGCCGGCCCGGACGATATTCAGGCCCATTGACGGCCCAGGAATTCGCTTGCGCTCTCGCCGCCAAGTCTCCTGTCGTGCAATCCGAGGCGCGGCTTCACGGTTTGAGTTTATAGCCGTGGCGGAAGAGGGCGTGGCAGAGGAGCCAGGAGGCGAGGAGGAGGCCCGTGATAACGCAGAAACCGAGGCTCAGGGGGGCATCGGAGCGGCCGATGAAACCGTAGCGGAAGCCGTTGATGAGATAGAAGAATGGATTCCAAAGAGCGACGTCGCGCCAGGGTTCGGGCAGTTGCGCGATTGAATAGAAGGTCCCCGAGAGGAAGGCCAGCGGGGCAATCACGAAGCTGCCGACCACCGCCAAGCGTTCCCATTTCTCCGCCCATAGGCCACTGATCACCCCCAGGATCGACATCAACGCCACCGCCACCGTCGCGTGGAAGACGACGTGTCCGAGGTGAAAGGGCCACAAATCCACGAACGGCAGCACGGCGAGCCAGGCGATGGCGCCGACCAGGAGTCCCCGGACGACTCCGCCGGCGACAAGACCGAGGACGAGCTGGCCCGGGCTCATGGGCGGCATCAGGAGGTCGACGAAGTCGCCGTAGTTGCGATAGCTCATGACGCTGAAGGCGGTGTTTTCGAACCCGGTCTGCATCATCGCCATCAGGATCAGACCCGGGGCCAAGAAGGGGAGAAACGCACTCCCGGCCATGCGGATGTCACCGAGGGCGAGGGAAAAAACGGTTAGGAAGAGGTAGAGGGTGACCAGCGGCCCGAGCACGCTTCCGATTGGATTTTTCAGAAAACGCAGGACCTCCTTGACGACCAGGGTCCAAAGGCCGAGTCCCATGACCCTCGGGAGGGTGGGCGCGGACGTGCTGGGTCGATGGCTGTGATTCATCCGTCGAGAACCAACGACTATGGTTTCAATCTGTAGCCCGAGGCGAGCAGGACGTGGCAGACGACCCAAAAGCCCAGGGTCACCACGACCACGACCACGACGCCGACGTCGAGCGCTCCGTCGGCCCGGCCGGTGAAGCCGTAACGGAAACCGTCGATCATATAGAACAGGGGATTGAATTGGCTGACGGTGCGCCACAGGGGGGGCAGGCGTTCGATCGAATAAAAGGTCCCGGAAAGAAACGCCATCGGGGTGATGACGAAATTGGTCACCGTCGCCATGTGATCGAATTTTTCGGCCCAAATCCCGCCCATCAGGCCCAGCATCGACAGGGCCAGCGAGGCGAATACCGCGTGAAACAGCACAAACTCCCAGTGCCGCGGCACGACGCCGGTGAGCGGACCCACCACCGCGAATAAACAGAGACCGACAATGAGGCCCCGGGTAACCCCGCCGAGAACGAATCCCAAGGCCAACTCTCCCGGGGTCAGCGGCGGCATCAGCACGTCGACGATGTTGCCCTGGATCTTGGAGATCAGCAGGCTCGACGAGCTGTTGGCGAAGGAGTTCTGGATGATCGCCATCATCACCAGCCCGGGGGCGAGAAACTCGATAAAGGGCACCCCCGCGACCCGGCGTACGGCGCCGCCTAGGGCGAGCGAGAATATGGTGATCATCAACAGCGCCGTCACCGCCGGCGTCACGACCGTCTGCAACGGCACCTTGAGGAAACGCCAGACCTCCTTGCGGTATAGCGTCCAAAATCCAATCCAATTCACGCGCTCTATCGGCTTCAGCCCGGCGATCATATCGAAATTCCCCAGCGATTCGGTCGCCACGATAGTCGCCCGAACCGCGGCTCCGCAAGCGGCTCGCAAAGTGGGGCCAGTATACGAATTTAGGGACTAGTTTTTATATCTTATATCGGCCATCAATGGAATACACGGCACGTCTTAACAGTCTGTTCGAAAACTCGCGGCACCGGCCCTCTCCCCCTCCCGGTCAGCCACATACTCTAGTGGGTGGCCGGGAGGGGGAGAGGGACAGAGGCAAAAAATGCGCGGACGCGCATTTTCGAACAAACACTTATACCAACCGCCCTTAACATTGACTTGTGCGAGCCCACGCTCTGAGGCCGATGGACATGATCTTCCAAGGTAGGTCGGTCAGGTTGTTCCAGGCTTGGCAAGAGGCCTCGACGATGGCTTCATAGGAGTCGAAGACACGATTGGAGAGCCAGTTCTGGCGGAGGTATTGCCCGACATTTTCGGCGGGATTGAGCTCCGGGGACTTGGGTGGCAAAGGCACGAGGGAGATGTTCTCCGGGATGCCGAGTTTGGCAGTGGTGTGCCATGCGGCTTGGTCGAGCAGCACGACGGCATGGGCGTTTGGGGCAACGGCCCGGCTGATTTCCTCGAGATGCAGGTCCATGGCTTCAGTATTGGCGCGCGGCATGACCAGCGCCGCGCCCTCACCGCGCTCGGGGCAGATGGCGCCGAAGAGATACGCCGAAGAGGTCCGTAGGTCCTTGACCTGGCGCGGGCGCGATCCCTTTGGGGCCCACTGGCGCACCAGGCTGTTCTTCTGGCCGACGCGCATTTCATCTTGAAACCAAACCTCGATGGGCGTGTCCGGTGGCTGTGCCGCTACGATTTTTGCCAAGTGTTCGGGAAAACTTTTTTTTAAATTCCTCCTGTGCCCGCGCATCCTGGCCGACGTGGCGCGGGCGCGCGGAAATATGCGAGAACCCGAGCGCGGCCAGCAGCTTGCCGACGCTCCGCTCGTGATAGTCCACGCCGAAGCGCGTTCGGATCAGTTGCTTGAGATCGATGCAGCGCCAGCGCACGACCCCATCCCGTTCGGGATCGGGACCAGCCTCGATAGCCCGCGAAAGCGCCGCCATTTGCGACGGCGTCAACCGACGCAACGCCCCGTTCGGCTTGCGGTCGATCAGACCGGCCGGACCTCCCGCGTTGAACCGGTGAACCCAGTCCCGCAACGTCTGCCGATCCATGCCGCCAATACCCGCCGCGCACGCTCGATCCATCCCATCGTAGATGGCCGCCATCGACAAAAGCCGGCGCGCCTGGTTCCCATCATCGCTCCGTGCCGCAAGAACACGGACTCTTTCAGCATCAAAGTCGTTTCGCAAAGGAATCGTTGGCATTGAACACACTCCCTTGTTGCCAACAACCTTGAATCACACAAAACCTAGCGTGTAAACCTTTGCGCGAGTCAAACTCTAGGGCGGTTGGTATTAGAATGCGCCTCGGCATACCCGAAAGGCAACTAACCGACGACAATTGCTGTCGGAAAGTCGCGCCGCGCCCGAGATCAATGGCGATTGGTGCCATCGCGGGGATCTGATCCGGGATCGGTGCGTTCGCGGATGACGGTGAGAAAACAAATTCGATGACCGGGCCTGATCGCGGCCGTTTGACCAGATTCTTAGATCGAACTTGGGGTCAAGAATCCAAAATCGGCCCGTCTCGTCTTCGAGAATTCCATAGGGGGAGGGTGATAATTATTATACTATTCGCCTAACTCAAAAAAATTATAAACTGTCCCCGTTATTTTGTTCGTTGTCTTCTGTTTGTTCACCGGGGTGGGCATTCTTGGGCGGGACGACACGCATGGAAACGATCTGGTTGCGGCGGCGGCTCAAGACCTCGAAGGTGAATCCGTAGAAGACGAAGGTGTGGCCGACTTCGGGAATCTGCTGCGACTCGTGGATCACCAGGCCGGCGATGGTGGCGGCCTCCTCGTCCGGAAGACCCCATTCGAACTTGCGGTTGAGATCGCGGATCGTCGCCGTGCCGCGAACCGTGAACGAGCCGTCGGGGGCAACCTTGACGCCGGCGACGGCGACGTCGTGCTCGTCGTCGATGTCGCCGACGATTTCCTCGAGGATATCCTCGAGAGTCACCATGCCCATGATCGACCCGTATTCATCGACCACCAGGGCGACGTGGAAGCACCGGCGGCGGAAGGCTTCGAGCTGTGAGCGCAAGGTCCGGGTTTCCGGCACGAACCAAGGCTTCGTCAACAACCTGCCGATGTCGACCTTGCTGCTGTCGCCGCCGTGCGAGAGGATTGCACGCAGGAGATCCTTTGCGTGAAGGATTCCGACGATGTTGTCAGGATCGCCGCGCCAAACGGGGAAGCGGGTATAGGGGCTTTGGAGGACCTGGTCGGTGATCTGGGACGGCGGATCGTTGGCGTCGATGACGACGATGTTGCTGCGGTGGACCATGATTTCGCCGACGTCGACATCCGAGAGATCGAGGATGCTGCCGAGCATGTCACGGTCGTGCTTGACCATCGTGCCCTTGCGGGCATGGAGATCGAGGGCGCCCCGTAGTTCCTCCTGAGACGATATCATCAAGTTTTCCCCGGCTGCGATATCGACCCCGAAAAGCCGCATCGTCACGCGCACCACGCCTTGCACCGCCTTCGTGATCGGGGCCAACAGAAAAACGATGACCCGCATCGTCGGCGCCACCGCCAGAGCCACGCGGTCGGCGTTGCGCAGGGCGTAGGTTTTCGGCATCACCTCGGCGAAGACGAGCACCAGAAGCGTGATCGCCACGGTCGCGTAGGCGACCCCCGCTTCGCCGAAAACACTGATCAGGAAACTCGTCGCCAATGCCGAGGCAAGAATATTGACGGCGTTGTTCCCCAACAGGATCGCGCCGATCAGTCGTTCTCGCTTTTCGATCAGCCGATTGACCAGGCGGGCACGTTTGTCACCCTCCTGCTCCAGGTGGTGGAGACGGGGTCTTGATGCCGCCGTCAAGGCGGTTTCCGAGCCGGAAAAATACCCCGACAGAATGATGAGAACGAGGATTGCGGCGAGGGTCGCGATGAGCATGGTGGTCGGGTGGACAGTTCGTTATTGCCGTTTAAGCAATGTTGTCCCCGTCGGCAAGACCATTACGCCAAGCCTCCGGTCGCGCCGCCGTCGGGCAGGCGCCGAGCGATTCATCGAGCCGGGCGCGGACGTCCGCCAGATCGACCGAGCGGCTCAGAAAGGCCTTGCCGATACCGCGCGCGAGCACGAAAGTGCCGCGCCCGGCCCGCACCTTCTTGTCCTGGGCCATGTGGGCGAGCAGGGACGCGGGGTCCATGGGCCGCTCGCCGATCTCTCCCAGGCTGGTCGGCAGACCGACTAGGGCAAAATGGCGCCTTACCCGCTCGACGTCGCCCCGGGGACAAAGACCCATGCGCGCCGAAAGCGAATACGCCAGCACGATTCCGACGGCGACGGCCTCGCCGTGGAGGAGAACCTCGCCGTATCCCGATTCGACCTCCATCGCGTGGGCGAAGGTGTGGCCCAGGTTGAGCAGGGCGCGGCGGCCCGATTCGCGCTCGTCGCCGACGACGATACGGGCCTTCGCGGCACAGCTTCGCGATACCGCCTCGCGGCGCGCCAGGGGATCGCCGGCGCAAACCGCCGCACCGTGATCCTCGAGCCAAGCGAAGAACGACGGATCGTCGATCAAGCCGTACTTGGCGACCTCGGCGTAACCGGCGAGAATTTGGCGCCGCGGCAAGGTCTCGAGCAGGCGCGTGTCGGCCACCACGAGGCGCGGCTGGTGGAAAGTGCCGACGAGATTCTTTCCCTGACGGGTATTGATCCCGGTCTTGCCTCCCACCGAGCTGTCCACCTGGGCCAATAGGGTGGTCGGAATCTGGATCAGGTCGACCCCACGGCGGAAGATGCTGGCCGCGAAGCCGGCCAGGTCGCCCACGACGCCACCACCCAGGGCGATGATCGCGTCGCGGCGTTCGGCGCGGAATTCCAACAGGGTGTCGATCACGCTTTCGAGATGGCGAAAATCTTTGCTCTGTTCGCCGGCCGGGACGACGACCTCGCGCGCGGCGACGCCGGCGTCCGCGAGGGCGTTCCGCAAGACTTCGAGGTACAAACTCGCGACGTTGTCGTCGCTGACGACGATCACCTCGCCCGAACACAATAGCGGCTTGACGAAACCGCCAACCCGGGCGAGGAGACCATCGCCGACGATAATGTCGTAGCTGCGCTCGCCGAGGTCGACAGAGAGACGCGGCGGCGAGCTGCTGTCGGTCGTCACCGGGAGTCTCCGCCGGCCTTGCGAAGGGGTACGCAGGCGTGGGGCAGGGCGGCGAGGATGGCGCCGACGACGTCCTCATGGGGGCCATCGACGCTCTCGACGGTGATGTCGGCCTCGGCGTAGATCGGATAGCGCTCACGCATCAATCGACCGAGGATCTGGCGCGGTTTCCCGGCCCGCAACAAGGGCCGATGATCGCGTCGCTTGACCCGGGCCAAGAGGAGGTCGAGCGACGCCCGGAGCCATATCGATATCGCTTTTTCGCGGATCATGGCCCTGGTTGGGGGATCGATGAAGGCGCCCCCGCCGGTCGCCAGGACGTGCCGCGGATTGTCGAGGAGACGCGCGATCACGCGCTGCTCGCCGTCGCGAAAGGCCGTTTCTCCGTGGCGGTCGAATATTTCACTGATGGTACAGCCGGCCGCCGCCTCGACCTCGGCATCGGCATCGACGAAGGACAGGCCCAGACGTTGCGCGAGGCGGCGGCCGATGGCGGATTTGCCGGCCCCCATCAGGCCAACCAGGACGATCGTCCGATCCCTGGCCCCGGGAAGTGAACGAGTCATGCGATACGGCTAAATTCGTCGAACCGCGGCGGTTGCAACCCCTCGTAGGACCCGATAGACTGCCAAAAATTCGCCATACCACCAATCTACCATAAGTCCTAGGCCTTGTCGCCGCGTCCGGATGGCCACCTCTGATCCGTTGTTTCGCGAGGGTAATTTCGCCATGCGATGGAGTCCGAGATCGTCGCGTCATTTACGGCCGTCCCGCCTGCTGTTTCTCGTGCTTGTCGCCGGCCTTATCTTCGGTGTCGGCTTTCTGTTGACCTGGGAGATCGCCCCTCCAACGGCGACGATAGAACGCGTCATTCCGGATGAACGGTTTCCACGTTAGCGCGCTCGCCGCCGCGCTCGTCGCGATGGCCTCGGCCTCGGCCCGGGCCCAGTCCGGAGATCCGATCGATATCATACCGAGGACCCCGAGCGTCGAGGCCCCGCGGGAAAATGACTCGCCACCCGAACCGGCGGGGGCCGAAACCGGACCCTCCGATTTCGAGATCGATCTCCTCGTGCCCGTCGATCCCGATTCCTTCGGCCTTTACGCCCAGGACGAGGGCGGACTCGGGTTCGAGGTCTGGCGCGGGACGGACAGAACCCTGGCCGAAAAACTCCTCGCTCGCTTGCCGGACGGAATTTCCTCGCCGGTGATGCGGGATCTCATTCGCCGGCTTCTACTCTCCGAGGCGCATCCGCCCCAGGGCGACGCCACTTTGAGCTTCGTGGCGATCCGGGCCGAGCGACTGGCGGCCTTGGGTTTGTTGGACGAGCAAGGCGTTCGCGCCTTCGTGAACGCCGCGCCCGGCGGCCATTCGGATGATGCCCTGGGGCGTTTCCTTCTCGACACCATGTTGCTTGCGGCGGAGGACGTCCCCGCTTGCGCGATGGTCAGGCAGGGCGTGGAGGCTCTCGACTCCGCGTACCGGCAGAGGGTGCTGATTTATTGCGACGCCGTGACGGACAACGACGCGGCAGCGGCCTTGGGACAAACCTTGTTACAGGAGCCGGGTTTCGCCGAGGATCGCTCCTTCGACGTTTTGCTCGGTTTGATGCTCGACGGCGGCGAGGGCCCGCTCGATCGTCTTCCCAACCCGTCGGCGCTCCACTTGGCCATGTTGCGCGAACTTGGCATGGGCGTTCCGGCCGACGCGGTCCAGGCCGCCTCTCCCGGCCTTGTCGAGGCCATCGCGTTCACCGCCGATACGGCGTTGCCGGTGCGCCTGGAGGCGGCCGAGCGGGCGGAAGCCCTGGGCCTATTGGCGGCGGAGAGGCTTGCCCGGCTTTACACGAGCGTGGATTTCACCCCGGACGAACTCGCTTCCCCATCGGACGCCATCGCCGATGTCGCCGGACCGATAGCCCGGGCGTTGATGTATAAAGTCGCCCTTTGGCATGCTGTCCCGGTGGCGCGGGCCGAGGCCCTGCGAGCGTACTGGGGATTGGCCGAAAGTACCCGTGGTTGGCGCGGCTTCGCCACCGCCACGCGGGTTTCCGCCGGTCTCGTCCTGGGGCTGACGCCGGCGGCGGAGCTGACCTGGTTCGCCGGCGACGCGGTCCGGGCATTGTTCGCCGCCGACCATGTGGGGGCGGCCCAGGGGTGGTTGGCATTGGCCGCGGCCGAATCGGTGACCGATCCCGAGGCCGCCGCCGTCCTGGCCACCGTACGGCCGCTGGCCGACATTGCCCTCGGAAACCCCGACCACGTTTGGACCGGCGAGGCCATCGAGGCTTGGCTGCGGAGCCACGGCGAGAGCACCGAAATCGAAACTCGCAACCGTCGGCGAACGATGCACACCCTGGTGGAAGCCCTCGGTGAATCGCTTCCCGGCCCGGCCTGGGTGTCGCTCCTCGACGGGCCCCTGGCGGAGTGGGCGAACGCCCCCACGGCGACGCTCTGGCGGGCCCTGGAATCGGCCGCGGCCGCCGGCCGGGTTGGGGCAACCATTTTGCTGGCTCAACTCGCCCTTAACAACGGCGACATCGAAAGCTCGGGAATGCTGCCGCTGGGCATGGCGGTATCAGCGCTACACCGGATCGGACTCGAGGCCGAGGCGCGCGACCTGGCGCTGGAGGCAGCCCTGGCCCATCGCAATTGAACCGTGACGCGCCATACCGCCGCCACGTCGAGGCCTTCCTCGAGATGCTCGTGGCCGAGCGCGGCGCCACCGTCAATACGGTCGATGCCTATCGCCGGGACCTGACCGACGCGGCCGAATTCCTCGCCGTCCGCGGTACCGACCTGGCCGAGACCGACACCGGGGCCCTGCGCGCCTACCTCGGCAAGCTCGCCGATGCGGGGCGTTCGGCGGCGACGGCGGCGCGGCGGCTTTCCTGCCTGCGACAGTTCTTTCGTTTTTTGTTGGCCGAGGAAATTCGTGACACCGATCCGACGGCCACTCTCGACAATCCGCGATCTCGGACGCCCCTGCCCAAGGTCCTGAGCGAGTCCGAAGTGGAGAGCCTGCTCGGTACGGCGGCGCGGCGCAAGAATGACCGCGGCCGGCGCCTCGTGGCCCTTTTGGAGCTTCTCTACGCGACCGGTTTGCGAGTCTCCGAGCTGGTGGGTTTGCCCCGGGCGGCGTTCCAGGGCGACCACCGCTTCATCGTCGTCCGCGGCAAGGGCGGCAAGGAGCGCCTGGTCCCCTTGAGCGAGCCCGCGCGCGCGGCCGTCGCCGCCTACCTCCCCGCCCATGGCCGGTTTTGCCCGGACGGGAAACGCTCGCCCTGGCTCTTCCCTTCGCGGGGCCGGAGCGGACATCTGACCCGCCAACAGTTCTCCCGCCTTCTGACGGATCTCGCGGCCGCCGCCGGAATCGATCCCCGCAAGGTGTCGCCGCACGTCCTCCGGCACGCCTTCGCCAGCCATATGCTCGCCCACGGCGCCGATCTGCGCAGCTTGCAAAAATTACTCGGCCACGCCGATATCGCGACGACCCAGATTTACACCCACGTGCTCGACGCCCGTCTCAAGAAGCTGGTCCGCGACCACCACCCCCTCGCCGCCGCGAAGGCGACGAATCGTTCTTGACCACGGGATCGGCACCCCTGGATGAGTTTTCATAGCGTCGAACAAGCCACGCCACGCCTCGAGCGAAGCGAATTGGCGGTGCCGGGAAGCCAGCCCGATTTGTTCGAGAAGGCGGCGCGCTCGCGGGCGGACGTCGTCTTTCTCGACCTCGAGGATTCGGTCGCGCCGGCGGACAAGGCGCGGGCCCGAAAAAACGTCATCGCCGGCCTCAACGAGGTCGATTGGATCGGCACCACGGTGGCCGTCCGCATCAATGGCCTCGACACCCAATACATGTACCGCGACGTGGTCGAGGTCATGGAAGCGGCTGGCGCGCGCCTCGACATGATCATGATCCCGAAGGTCGGCACGGCGGCGGACGTCTACGCCATCGACATGCTGCTGAGCCAAATCGAAACGGCCCGGGAAATCGGCCCGCGGGTCGGATTCTCCCTGATCATCGAAACCGCCCTGGGGATGGAGAACGTCGGCGCCATCGCCGCCGCCAGCGATCGCAACGAAGCGCTCCACTTCGGCGTCGCCGACTTTGCCGCCTCGACCGGCGCGCGGACGACGAACATCGGCGGCGCCAACCCCGATTACGCGATCCTGACCGACGCCGATCCGGCTGGGGAACGGGTACGCCATTGGGGTGACATGTGGCATTTTGCCATCGCCCGGATGGTGGTCGCGGCCCGGGCCCACGGTCTCCGACCGATCGACGGTCCCTACGGCGATTTCTCGGACCCCGACGGCTACCGGGCCGCGGCGCGCCGTGCCGCCGCCCTCGGCTGCGAGGGCAAATGGGCCATACACCCGTCGCATCGACCTGGCCTCGGTTCGCCAGGCCGAATTGATGGTGAAGAAAGCCGAGGCGATCAGCCGCCGCCGAAAGGGTTGAATACCCCGGACGGCCTCGACAGCTGGTTCGGCGGTCCGGAAGCCGGATTAGATTTCCTCCGCGCGCTTGTCGCATTATGGTATGCGGCGCCATGACTACCAACAGCTACCTGGATTTCGAGAAGCCGATCGCCGAGCTCGAGGCCAAGATCGAGGAGCTGCGCAGCCTGGGCGGCAGCAGCGAGATCAACATCGGGGCCGAAATCAAGCGCCTCAAGAGCAAGGTCAACCGGCAACTTCGGCAGACCTACGAAAAATTGTCGCCGTGGCAGAAAACCCAGGTTGCCCGCCACCCCGACCGTCCCCACGCCTCCCATTATATCGACCGCCTGATGGAGGATTTTACCTCCCTCGCCGGTGACCGCACCTTCGGCGAGGACAAGGCGATCATCGGCGGCCTGGCCCGATTCCGTGGCCGCTCGGTGATGATCATCGGCCATGAAAAGGGCGCCGACACCGACGAGCGCGTGGCCCACAATTTCGGCATGGCGTCGCCGGAAGGCTACCGCAAGGCCATCCGCTTGATGAAGTTGGCGGACCGTTTTCGGCTGCCCCTGGTGACCCTCGTCGACACCCCGGGCGCCTATCCCGGCGTTGGCGCCGAGGAACGTGGACAGGCCGAGGCGATCGCCCGCGCCATCGAGACCTGCCTCAAGGTCCGGGTGCCCCTGGTGAGCGCCATCATCGGCGAGGGCGGGTCCGGCGGCGCCGTGGCGCTGGCCGTGGCCAACCGGGTGCTGATGCTCGAACACGCGATCTACTCGGTCATCTCGCCCGAGGGCTGCGCCTCGATCCTCTGGCGCAGCGCCGACCATAGCCAGGAAGCGGCCAACGCCCTCAAGCTCACGGCCAAGGACCTGCGCCAGTTGGGAGTCGTCGATCAGGTCATCCGCGAACCCAAGGGCGGCGCCCACCGCGACCCCGATTCCGTCATCGACGACGTCGGCAATGCCCTCGATGAGGCCCTCAAGGACCTCACGGCCCTCCCCCCCGGCGAGTTGCACCGCAATCGCCGCGACAAATTCCTAGGAATGAAAGGCAAGCCCCTCGACTGACCGCCCAGGTACGGCGACGGTCCTGCTGGCGAGAAACGGAGAGATGATTTGGGCGGCGGTCAGCCCAACATGGCACTGCCTTCGATCTGCCGTCCCCGGCGGTTCCGTGAACCTGGGCCGTAACGAGACTTTCGGCCGCCAAAATGGTTACGGGCGGCAGCCACTTCTCATCGTGAACACACTTGTTTACGTTTGTTTGGGTTAATACCAACCGCCCTTAACATTGCCTTGTGCGAGCCCACGCTCTGAGGCCGATGGACATGATCTTCCAAGGTTGGTCGGTCAGGTTGTTCCAGGCTTGGCAAGAGGCCTCGACGATGGCTTCATAGGAGTCGAAGACACGATTGGAGAGCCAGTTCTGGCGGAGGTATTGCCAGACATTTTCGGCGGGATTGAGCTCCGGGGACTTGGGTGGCAAAGGCACGAGGGAGATGTTCTCCGGGATGCCGAGTTTGGCAGTGGTGTGCCATGCGGCTTGGTCGAGCAGCACGACGGCATGGGCGTTTGGGGCAACGGCCCGGCTGATTTCCTCGAGATGCAGGTCCATGGCTTCAGTATTGGCGCGCGGCATGACCAGCGCCGCGCCCTCACCGCGCTCGGGGCAGATGGCGCCGAAGAGATACGCCGAAGAGGTCCGTAGGTCCTTGACCTGGCGCGGGCGCGATCCCTTTGGGGCCCACTGGCGCACCAGGCTGTTCTTCTGGCCGACGCGCATTTCATCTTGAAACCAAACCTCGATGGGCGTGTCCGGTGGCTGTGCCGCTACGATTTTCGCCAAGTGTTCGGGAAAACTTTTTTTAAATTCCTCCTGTGCCCGCGCATCCTGGCCGACGTGGCGCGGGCGCGCGGAAATATGCGAGAACCCGAGCGCGGCCAGCAGCTTGCCGACGCTCCGCTCGTGATAGTCCACGCCGAAGCGCGTTCGGATCAGTTGCTTGAGATCGATGCAGCGCCAGCGCACGACCCCATCCCGTTCGGGATCGGGACCGGCCTCGATAGCCCGCGAAAGCGCCGCCATTTGCGACGGCGTCAACCGACGCAACGCCCCGTTCGGCTTGCGGTCGATCAGACCGGCCGGACCTCCCGCGTTGAACCGGTGAACCCAGTCCCGCAACGTCTGCCGATCCATGCCGCCAATACCCGCCGCGCACGCTCGATCCATCCCATCGTAGATGGCCGCCATCGACAAAAGCCGTCGCGCCTGGTTCCCATCATCGCTCCGTGCCGCAAGAACACGGACTCTTTCAGCATCAAAGTCGTTTCGCAAAGGAATCGTTGGCATTGAACACACTCCCTTGTTGCCAACAACCTTGAATCACACAAAACCTAGCGTGTAAACCTTTGCGCGAGTCAAACTCTGGGGCGGTTGGTATAAGCTAAAGCCCAGGGCATTTGCCAACGGATATTGCAAACCGACCCCGATCAACCGGTCGCCTTGCAATTGCTTGGTGTCATCGCCCATCAAGAGGGACGAAACGACATTGCCGTTCGTCTCATTACGAGGGCACTGGCTATCAAGCCCGATTACTTCGACGCGCATATGAACCTTGGAAGTGTGTTTAGAAGAATGGGAAAGCTCGATGAGGCCATCGCCAGCGTCCGAATGGCCGTAGCCATCAGGCCCGATGATGCCAGGGCACATAGCAAACTTGGCATTGTGCTCCAGGACCAAGGGAAGCTGAACTCGGCTATCGCCAGCTGTCACCAGGCGCTTGCCATCGACCCCAATTACGCCGAGGCCCATCGGCTATTAGCAAGCTCTAAGAAATTTTCCAAATACGATGATGACGTAAAGGCAATGGAATCAGCATACGCTTTGCCAAGCATTAGCGATGAGCAAAAGATGCACCTTGCCTTCGGTCTTGGGAAGTCGTTTGAGGATTTGCGGCAGTATGAAAAGGCATTCACCTATTTCTCAACTGGTAACGCAATAAAACGCAGAACATATAATTTCTCGATTGAAGGTGTGGAAAATACATTTGGAATTTTGAAAAAATTATTCACTACGGATTTGTTTTCCAGGCTTCAACTTTCGGGGGCCCCTGATGACACCCCCATATTTATTCTTGGTATGCCTCGCTCGGGCACGACTCTGGTGGAGCAGATATTATCCAGCCATCCAAATGTGCATGGCGCTGGAGAATTGAACTACCTAGCTAGAAGTGTCGCTCCTTATTTTGGTGAGATCAGCGACGCAAAATTTCCTGATAGCGTTAACCAGGGGAGCATCAGTCATTTTTCCAATGCCGGCAGCAAATACATTAGCATGATAAGAGGGCACTCCGTTACCGCAAGATTTATAACGGATAAGTTACCGAACAATATTCAGTTTATTGGAATAATAAAGCGTAATGCTACCGAATGCAAGGGCCAGAGCGGCTTCTCTTACCACCCATGGCGTGTCGGTCTGCTCGACGCACCAGTCCTTGAAGCTGCTGCGGAACCCGTGGGCCACCGCGGGTATTCCAACATGCCGCAGCAACGATACGAACGCCATGTTAGGTAACGGTTGACCTGATCGCCCAAGAAACACCAACCCGCTGTCCTCCGCGTATGTAAAAGGCGGAGGTAAAGTGGACCACCTGGACGGATTGACCGCCTGACTTTGTGGCGGTTGAAAAATGTACCGTCCTCTGCCATCCATAGGTTTGAAGTCGTGCTTATGGGTGGTGGGATGGATGTACCAGGTGGACGTGTATCTACGGGTCCGGCGGGCGGTGATGGTGGATGGGATGAGCATCCGGGAGGTCTCCCGGGTGTTCGGCCTGCACCGGGACACGGTGCGCAAGATTCTGCCCTACTCAGTGCCGCCGGGCTACTGGCGGCAGACTCCGCCCCGGCGTCCTAACCCTTCGACAAGCTCAGGAGGAGCCCTTCACCGGCGTCATCGACCAAATCCTGACAGACGACCTCAGGCGTCCCAGGAAGCAGCGCCACACCGCCCAACGGATCTTCCAGCGACTCAGGGACGAGCATGGGTTCGGCGGCCAGTACACCATAGTCAAGGACTACGTGAGGGAGCATCGCCGCCGGTCGCAGGAGATGTTCGTGCCCCTGTCCCATCCGCCGGGCCACGCCCAGTGCGACTTTGGCGAGGCCCTGGTGATCATCGGCGGGGTGGAACAGAAGGCCCACTGCTTCGTCCTGGACCTGCCCCATAGCGACGCATGCTTCGTCAAGGCTTACCCGGCCGAGACCACCGAGGCCTTCCTGGACGGCCACGTGTCGGCATTCGCCTTTCTGGGCGGAGTGCCCCAGAGCATCCTGTACGACAACACCAAACTGGCCGTGGCCAGGATCCTGGGAGACGGCCGGAGGAAGCGTACCCAGGCTTTCACCGAGCTTCAGTCCCACTACCTGTTCCAGGACCGGTTCGGGCGTGCAGGGACGGGCAACGACAAGGGGAAGGTCGAGGGGATGGTCGGCTATATGCGGCGCAACTTCCTGGCGCCGGCACCATCCTTCGAGAGCTTTGAGACCCTGAACGCCCACCTGGAGCGTCGCTGCCTGGCGCGGATGGATGCCAGGGTGAGGGGCCACTCAGAGAGCATAGGTCAACGGATGGAACGGGACCTGGAGGCCCTGCTGCCTCTGCCGGCGGTGGCCTACGACGCCTGCGAGAAGCAGGCAGGCCGGGTGAGTTCGCTGTCGCTGGTGAGGTACCGGACCAACGATTACTCGGCGCCGGTGGCCTACGGGCACCGCGACGTTCTGGTAAAAGGCTATGTGGACCGGGTGGTCATCAGCTGCGGTGCTGAAGTCATCGCCCGCCATCACCGCTCCTACCAGCGGGATGATTTTGTGTTCGACCCCGTCCACTACCTGCCCCTGCTGGAGCAGAAGACGGCGGCCCTGGACCAGGCCGCTCCACTGCGGGGATGGGACCTTCCCGAGGAGTTTGGCACGCTGCGCCGGTTGCTGGAGTCCCGCATGGGACGAAGGGGCAAGCGGGAGTTCGTCCAGGTACTGCGGCTATTCGAGCATTTTTCGCCTGGGGAAGTCCACGCCGCGGTTCGGGATGCCCTCCGGCTGGGGGCTTTGAGCTTCGACGCGGTGAAGCATCTGGTGCTCTGCCGGCTGGAGGGCCGGCCGCCCCGCCTCGACCTGGAGCTCTATCCCTACCTGCCCCAGGTGAAGGTCAGCATCACTTACGCCGGGGACTACATGACATTGCTGTCGGGGAGAGCGGCATGAACAGCCGGTCGACGCTGCTGCTGGAACACCATCTGAAGGAGCTGAAACTGCCCAGCTTCCTCAGGGAATACGGGAAGATGGCGGCCCAGTGCGCCGCCGAGGGAGTGGACCACCCCCAGTACCTGCTCAGGCTCGCCGAGTTGGAACTCATTGATCGCCACCAGCGCATGGTGGAGCGGCGGATCCGGGCGGCCCGCTTCCCCGCCGTCAAAAGCCTGGACACCTTCGACTTTACGGCCATCCCGTCGGTGAACAAGGCGCTGGTGATGGAACTGGCGCGGTGCGGATGCATCCAGCGCCGTGAAAACGTCATCGCCGCCTTAAACAGCGGTGCCGGCAAGACCCACGTGGGGCTGGGGCTGGGACTGGCCGCCTGCCAGCGGGGAATGCCGGTGGGGGGGTCAGCACGGCCGCCGCCCTGGTCCACGAGCTGATGGAGGCCCGGGGCGAGAGGCGGCTGCTGAACCTGCAGCGGCAACTGTCGCGCCGCAACCTGCTGATCGTCGACGAACTGGGATTCGTCCCCCTGTCCCGCACCGGCGCGGAACTGCTCTTCGAGGTCTTCAGCCAGCGCCACGAGCGGGGCTCCATCCTGGTGACCACCAACCTCCCCTTCGACGAGTGGACCGAGGTCTTCGGGTCGGAGAGGCTGACCGGAGCGCTACTGGACCGCCTCACCCACCACGTCCACATCCTGGAAATGAACGGCGAGAGCTACCGTCTCAAGCGTAGCAGAGAGGGAACTGCCTCCCAACCTTCAGACGAGCTTCACGAAGAATAGGTTGCATCAAGACCTTCCTGCCTGCCATCTGCTGCCCCACCCGTCTGCAGGGCATTTCCCTCAAAATTGGCGCGGACATTTATGCTGGCCAGTTAGGTCGGACTTTTTCGCTGGCTTTACACACCAGGTGGTACAGTTTTACTCCGCCCCAGTGGCCCAACATGCCTCCGCCATTGACAGGTGACACCGTTGTCATGGTTCTCGGCAGTTTCCAGCCTGAAGTAGCGGACCAGTTGGGAGCAGTGGTCCGCTATGCGGATTCTCCGGTGCTGGTGGCCGCAGGTGGATGCGGGCGGCCATCCGCCGTCCCACCTTCGGTAGCCGGTTGACATTGGGAGGCTCCAGTGGAATGGTGGGATTGAGGTTCGAGGCCAGGTTTGGAGGTTGGGGGTTGGCTGCGGTGAGGTGGCGGTTTCCTGTTAGTCTTGCTCGTTTACCGGAGTCAGGGTGTCGTCCTGCTATGCCCAGGGTCTTCTGGCAGGACCTCTGACTGAGCGGACAATATCGGTAGGCATATTGATTTATTCTCTGCCGATGTGATCGGTCTTCTGGTTACCTTCCCCGGTACGGGGTTTTCGAGAGTCTGACAGTTGGACCCGGCAAGTTCGCTTTTTTCAGCAGGTCTTCTAGGTAGAGCTTAAGGCTGTAAGGGTCTCCCGCAGCTGGGCCGAGGGTGATCGTAGTGCCGGTGACCAATATCTTTCGAGTGCTTAATGCTTCGTGTTCGTAGTAGTGCCTTGCTACTTCGCGCCCTTTGACATCGCCGTTGTATTCGAACTTGATCTCGCTATTTGTTTCGTTCTGAATTTTGCCCTCTGTCATTACAAAACGCCATTCTTGTTCGTGATCGTAAGCTTCGCTCTTGTATAGGTAGCAGACGGTCTCTATTTCTCCCCAGATAATTCTTTCAATTCTCTCTTTGGTTTTCTGAATGTTCGGTTCGTCTCCAACCTTCATTAGCGGACTTATAGCATCCATTATGATTGGCAGCCCTTTTCCCAAAATACTGACCATGAGTGGGACGGTTTTTTCAGCCTGCTTTTCTCCGTACAAGACGTTTGATAGTTGTTGCGGGGGGAACTCTATTTCTATCGAGCACCCTCGACAGTCGTCGCCGTAGGCCATCCATAATGCGACGTTATCACGCATATTTCTTCCGTCTCGGCCCGTTGCTGGGACAAAGGATGTGATGTAAGCATGCTTGTGAGAGTTCGTGTTTGTCCCGATGCACTCGAGTTTGCCTTCTGAGATCCGCACGAGGTATTGTCCCTCGTCGGGATCGTTGAAGTGCGCAGAGTCGTACATCCGTAGATAGTCATTACTGTCGGCCGCTGATTTCTTCAGCATAGACACCAACGTGGATAGGCTAGTGTAATGAACGAATCGGTGAGTTTCTCCGTGGTCCTGATGGCGTTTTGTGATGTCCTCACATATCTTATTCACCGCGTTTTTCAGGGCATTACAAACGATTCTGATAAAATCCTCGTAATTCCTCGTTTCGCGGTCCTCATAAACACTCGGTGCAAAACGTACAATTTCCTTCAGGGATTGTAGCTCGGTGGACTCTTGGAACTCCAACGTTGTTCTCCTTGGGAATGGTGCTTTTCCTTTTCAGGCGATGTACGGTGGTTCAGCGCCGTCGCCTCTGGCGCGTAGTCGTCGGAATTCGCAGTATTCGTGGCACTTCTCGTTGATGATGCGGGTTTCCCCGGTTACGAAGTGGTAGTCCTGTTGCTGGACTTCGGGCCACCATTTTTGTCCTATCAAATACCGTATCATCATGTTCGTCATGGACGCAGCAGCAGCTAGGCTGAATGGAAAAACATTCTGGTTGTTTGGCCTTTCCGATGCCGGCAGGTTCCTTATGTATGAGGGATCATCCAGCGACCCATCCCGTTCCATCATTACCATGCTGGTGTTGTACTGTCTGTTGCAACGCAGGCATTGGTGGTAGGGCGTTACGATATGGGACCGCCAGTGGGCTGAGGAGAAACCGTTGCGTTGCAGGTCCTGCTCAACGGCAATGCCGCCGTCGAATACTGGGACCAGGTGGGCATTCGCGATGTAGTTCAGGACGTCCCGGGCCATTGGCCGGTCGACGCAGCTGAAGATCACATCGCAGTCAAGGGCAGCCCTGTAGGCTTTCCCTTCCTGAACCGGTCTGGGGATTGCCGTTATCCGTATGTTGCTGGCAGTGGCGTTCTGCTCCATTCGCTCTTTGGCCAGATGGACCTTTTCTTTCCCTACGTCGTGTAAGGTTCCGTAGAGCAGCCGGTCCAGGTTGTGGCGCTCCACTTTGTCAGGGTCGATGAGCGTTACTTTCCCGACTCCGATGCGTGCTATTGCTTCTGCTACGATGCACCCAACGCTTCCAACACCCACGATGCCCACGTGCATTCTCGATATGGCGTTTTGCACTTCGCTACCCCAAGTGTCGTAGGTTCTCTTGAGGACGTCCTTTCTTGGTTGCGGTGGGACGAGGGAATCGTTGAATTGGAGCCGGTACGACTTTGGGCCTATGATGCGCACTTTGTCACACCAATACCTGCGCATTTCTCTTGATTCCCTTTGCCAGAACCGGGCACTCCAGTAGCCATCGCTACCAATTGTCATACCTATTAGCGGGAGTTCCGTTGCTCCGGCCGGGTACGCAATCGCATCGCGCTCGGCTTTGACGTCGGTGTGGCTTAATCCCTGCCATCCTGTTCCGGGATGGCTGTGCATGAAGACCAGGCCAGCCTTTTCGGCTCTAGCCAGTTCTATTACCCGTGACAGGTAGCAGGGCTTGAAGCTTGCATTGCGGTGTAGGGAACGCTCTCCCATCTCTGGGAGTATGATGCGGTCAATCAGTCCTGTTAGGCGTTCTTTGCCCGTTGATGGACGCCACAGGGCAAAGCATAAATCCTCTTGGCACTCATGCTTTTGGAAGTGGTGTAGGAGGTGGTTGCTTGCAGTCAGGTTAGCGTCCTCAGTGAGGGCGGCTTCAAATCTCATACGTTCTTCCAGATACGCCGCAGATGTTCCTCGATGTATGGACGCATGTGCTTCGTCGGCAACTTGTCCCACATCTCTCCGGGTGGGCGACTCATTGCCAGCCACTCGTCTCCCTTTTCATCCTTGTACCGGTTCGTTGAACCTCCCATTTGGTCGTCTATTGGCGGGCTGATGTGGATCCAGTGCGGCGGGTATTGTGGATAACCAGGTTCCTGAAAGCTTATGCCCACCTGGACCTTCTCTCCTGCGTGGGAGCCAACTTCAATGGTGTAGCCGAAAATCACGGCCGTCCCTTGCGAAGCCTCGCGCACTGTAGTTTCATAGTTCAGGCTCTTCAGCTCGGATCGCACCCGTTCGATGTCTGAGGACATTTTGCCTCCGTGCCTTGGGGATTGGTGGCGGTGGGGCTGGCCCGTCTTGGTTTACCAGAGTCTTCCAGCCTTGGCCGGGTTAGCTATGTTATAGCCCCGGATATGCCGCGTCGTTGGCTTGGCTCTCCCGGATCAGCGGCGCGGCCGTTCCCGGGTTAAGCGACAGGGGTTGGAGTGTTGAGGATAGCGATGAAGATGTTATCCTGGGCCACGTCCACTGTGTCGTTCCACCGGTATTCCTGCTTCTCGCCCTTGAGGATGTACTCCTCCGGATTGCCGGGTATTGCACCCTGCTGCTTCGCTAGCTGCAAGATTTCTCCGGCTTTCAGTTCCTGTTGGTTCGTAGATATTTCGACTCCGTTGACCTTTATGGTGAATTTCCTATCTGTAGTCATCGTTTTTCTCCATTGCGGCTTTGAGACTTAAATCCAGATTCCGCCGACCAGTCTACCCGGACTGCAACAGAGTACATTGTGTCCAAATCGGTGTCAAGTACCTACGGTCCGTAATATCCAATGGGATGGTTTACTCGATGGTTCCCGCCCCGAGCGTGAATCGCGGTATCTCGTTTTCAAAAGCCGAACTGCTTTTGTACGGTTCCAGTACCGACGAACTGCGACAGGAGCCGAAAATTCCGGAATTCTCGGCGAGCGCGTCCCGCGACTATAGCGGGATGAACGCCGATTTGTTGGGAGAGGGCTATGACGGCCATGGGCGAGGGGTTTACATTGACCTCACTGGCTGCCCACTCCGCTGGAGGTATTAGTGAGTCTTGGGCTAGGGCATCGGCAGCTTTTTCCGTCTCGTCGCCTATGTCGGTTAGCATGAGGTCGTCCACGTATGTCCTGTCTGGGTCGTCCATGTGAAGTACGACGTGGGCCAGCTCATGGAGCAGCGTGAACCAGAAATTATCTAGCCGGTCGTAGCGTAACGTCAGGCCTATTACGGGGCGGCCGTCCTTGAGTTGCAAGGCTGCGCCGTCCAG
This sequence comes from Alphaproteobacteria bacterium, assembly GCA_965218865.1. Classification (GTDB taxonomy): domain Bacteria; phylum Pseudomonadota; class Alphaproteobacteria; order JAAXGF01; family JAAXGF01; genus CBDCME01. The sequence continues at coordinate 7,397 of CBDCME010000031.1, read as the reverse complement.
GTGCGTTCGGTTCAGGTGGTGAACGGTCTCGACCGGAATACCGTGCTCGGCGAGAAATGCAACGGCGCGCTTCGGCCCGTCGATAGCTGGGCTCAGTCGAGCGACTTCGACGAGTAGATCTGACGGGTCTGCTCTGCGATGATACTCGTCTGCGAAATTCCGCTGATTGGCCTGGGCCAAGACCTGCCAGCACCAAGCGGTGAGTGCATAAGGATTAGTCTTGGCATTGGTGCGGCTTTGGTCGTTTTTGCGGTATAGAACATTGGCTACCTCCGGTCCCCCAGCTCTGTCTATCAGGTCTTTCATCAGTTCTTCAGGACGCTCATTGAGTCCAGGCCCGCCTTCAATCCACATGTGTTTCGCCATCTCACGCAGAGGGAACTTTTCCCAATCTGTGCTTGAGGCAGATTTTATTGATGTCGTTGTTGGTTCTTGCAGCAGTATTTCTGCGGGGATGCCCAGGTGTTGGTGGAGGGCTCGTGCCATGGGCATGGTGATGGATCTGTTTCCAGACAGGACCGCCGATACTTTGGAGCGGCTTCCGATGATGGGGATTAAGTCCCGAGGAGTCATGCCATTCTGTACCATGTGGCTCTCGATAGCTGCTATGGGGTTAGGGGGAGCATCGCGTCCGGTTGTTTTGTTCTGGTATTGCTCGACTAAGGCTGACAGGATTTCCCGTTCGTCGTGCTCTGGGGTTCTAGGTTCCGCTTGGGAAAGCTTCTGAATGCGCTGCAGCGCATTGGTCAAGTCCTGCTCATTTCTGATCGGTTTGACCTCTGCCACGTTGTTGCCTCCTTGCGCCGATGAACTCATGTTTGTTTCTAAACTAAAGCCAAGGTGAAACCCACATATGGAGGAAGTCAATCGGCGGCGCCGGACCGTCCTCCAGGTACAGGTGGAAGAGCTTCACCGTGGCGCCTGAGCCAATCTGCATCGCTCCGCCGATGCACATCCCACCTTGGCTTTAGTTTAGGTAATGACCTGAGCTTTGTGGGCGGATTGTAATGCGTTTCCAAAATGGGGTCAATCGCATCGGGAGATGGGCAACCCAATTACATCTTATTTCGTAATGATGTGGCCGCCCAATTTGTATAGGTATGGTCGGCTCGTGGCGCCCTGACAGGCAACGTGGGGTGGGAGTCGGATGTCCGGAACTTGCCCAATGGTGTTGCACAAACGTGGGGTATGGAACACTGCGCAACACCTGACATTTTCCTGTTGCGGGAACTGTTCCATAAACGTAACCTCCCGGCATGGCCTCCATTTTCGGATACATCCGTACCAGCCGCCGACTCCAGGTTGGGGGTCCCGGGGATGGATCCCGCGCCCCAGGATCTCCAGCTCCGGAGAGCCGGTGTCCCCCTGGCCAACAACCACCGCGACGTCGGAGTCTCCATCGGCGTTGACACAGGATGTTGGGTTATCGGAGCGGAGGCCGAGGGGGGCCGTCACCGCGTTCTGCAGGGTGCTATCCTGGAAGCCGCCCTAATCACCGGGAGCAAGCCCGGTGACCTTCGGCCCGACCTGCTCCACAACACCGAAGGACTCATGCCCGAGAACCAGGAAATCGCTTTCCGGCGGTGGGGCTCCGTACTCGCCGGCTTGCATCTCCCTATCGGTGCCGCACAAACCGACGCGGAGCACCTTTACCAGTACGCCCCGTCCGTCGGGTACATCGTCGATACTAGGCACGGGCAGTTCACCTAATCTGAACAATTGGTGGGCGTTGGGTTTTTCTACCGGACGAAAGGTCCAAAAGGCGTCCGGTTCTCCGATTTGGTGTCCTTTTTCTTGGTTCTCGTCCGGTATTGGCCCGGTTTTCGGGTCGAAGCTTGGGTTTGGACCCACTGACCCATGGGTCAACCGGCCAAGGGCACCCGGGCCCGTTTCAAGTTGGACAGCCCCAGCAGCAGCGCCATTCGCTCCCGGTTCTTGGCCAGGCCCCGGTAGCGCACCCCCGCTTTCGCGAGGGCAGGCTCTTGGCGTAGCCGAATAGCCTCTTTACGTCCGGAAAGGGGTGTTCCACCCCCGATGTGCAGCTTCATCCCAAAGTGGTATCGATTCCCCTTCTTCGCCTGACGCACCTCCGGGTCCGGCGCTGCCCGTCCCTGAGCCTGGGTTTGCGGGGGCGCCCGAACCCTGGATATTCCGGACTGGTCCAGGCCAACTCCAAGGGCCGGACCGGTGTGCTGCCCGGAACGTCCAGCACGTAGCGGATCCCCAGGGCCGCCAAGGCCTCCCGGAAGGACGGCGACATCCCGAAGGCGTCGTCTCCGGCAACCCATCCGGCCTTGAGATGGCCCAACGCCGTCTTCGAGCGGTAGCTCCCCCGGACCTCCGGCACACCCGCCGCCGCACAGCGGCCCGGGTCCGAAGTCCAACTCTCGGGCAGATACAGCCCCTTGTCCACCAACGACCGGCCCAGGGGGCTGACGTAGGCCAGGAACATCCCCGCCTGGCAGTTGGCCACCTTGCCCAGCCGGCCGCAGTACTGCCGGACCACCCCCGCGGACTTCCTCCCCTGCTTGGGGAAGTCGCTGCCGTCGAACACCCACACCGCCTCAGGGTGAGCCAGCCTGGGGGCCAGGTATTCCTGCAACCGGCCAATCACTGTGTCATCGGACCACCGGGCCTCGGTGAGAAAGCGCTGCATCGACCGGGCAGAGATGCCCACCGATTCCGAGAGATTCCCGGCGTTGCGCCGCTCACGGGCCTGCACCAGCAGGGCCTGAAGGTAGTTCCGGCCGTGCTCCCGCCACTGCTTACGGCCGAAGGAGGCCGCAAAGAAGGCGTGAAATTGCTGGAAACTGTCGTGCACCCGCTCGAAGCTCTCCGGATCCATCACCCAAACCGCCCATCATAATCTTGACAACTATCCTACCAGACAACTCGTCGTTGTAGTATTAGGCTCCTCTTTTACGTCGATTTTTGTGCAGGCTCCTGATGTCCATATCAGGACGGAATAAGCCCTTCCTGCGGCTGGGTCCAGGGCAGGGCGTAAAAGGGTGCAAATTGCGGGGCACGGGGTATAGGCATCTCTCCGAAAGGCACATCAATCAGAACCGGCGCTTTCAAATCCAGTGCCTGCGGAATCAGGGTCTCCAGATCCAGGGGGTCATCCGCCCTCATGCCCACTGCGCCGAAACACTCGGCGAACTTAACGAAATCCGGATTATGCAGATCGGTTTCGTATGCGCCTCCGAAGAAGTCTGTCATATCCTTGGCCACGTTACCGTAGGAGTCGTTCCTGAATATGACGGTTACCACATTGATGCCATACTTCACCGCGGTGGAGAGTTCAGAAGAATTGAACATGAACCCACCGTCGCCGGTGATGCAGACTACGGGCCGGCCGGGCCGGGCCACCTTGGCTCCCAAGGCCGTGGGATAACCGTAACCCAGGTTGAAAGAATAGCCCGAATCTATGTAGGTCTTGGGATGATTCACCTGGTAGTGGGTACGGGCATAGTAGCCGAACTGGGTCACGTCCCAGACTATGAACGCGTCCTCAGGTATGCCCTTCTGCATTGCTTCAATTACCGGGTACTGAGGCTCTCTTTGCTGTATGTCGTAATAGGCAATCAGACGCCGGGCCGCCGCCACCGCCTCTTCGGGCGATGCGCGTTCCCCCGCCGTGGCCTCAACCAGGTGTGGAAGTAGAGCCTCGATAGTGGCTTTCGCGTCACCGTGCAGGGGGATGGTATTGGCCTGTAGCCGGGTAAGCTCGGTGTCGTCTATGTTGATGTTGACCAACGTCGACGATTCGCCAGCCGGATTTCCCAGGGAAAACCTGGCGCCAATCCCGATGATTACGTCAGCGGACTGCATTACCTCAAAGAGTTGATTCATCTCCTGTCGCTCTCCCCGGGCGCTGAAGCACGAACCGTAGCACAGAGGATGGCGGTCCGGAATGCTTCCCTTGCCGCCGCTGGAGGTGATGACCGGAATGTTCGTGGTTTCCACGAGCTTCACGAGGGCTTCTTCCGCGTCGGATCTGGCCACTCCTCCACCGGCGAAAATTAACGGCATGCGAGCCTGGGCAATAACCCTGGCAGCCTCTCTGAGTTGGTCGGGACTGGGTACTATTGGTGATACCGGCGCCGGGTTTCTCAGCTGGACATCCTCCTGTTCAACCCCGGCTTCCGGCGGCATTTCGATTAGGACCGGACGGGGCCGCCCACTCCGCATCTGCCGGAAAGCCTCGGCAACATTGTAGGGAACCTCCCGGGGTCGAAGCGCCCGCCCTCGCCACTTGGTCAAGTTTCGAACCGTGTCCTGCTGGTCCAGGACTTCATGCACGGCGCCCAAGTTCCGGCCAATCATTCCCCTGGGCACCTGACCGGCAATGACCAGTACCGGCGAGGAACGGGAGTAGGCGGTGGACATTCCGGCGGAGGCGTTCAACAGTCCGCAGCCGGGAACAACCAGGGCCACGCCGGGCTTTCCCGATGCGCGGGCATAACCGTCCGCCATGTATGCGGTAGCTTGTTCGTGGCGGGGCGTGATCATGCGAATTCCTGATTCGTCCCGCAGTCCGGCCACAACCCCGTACATCTGGATGCCGGGAATGCCGAAGACAACCTCGACACCTTCGTTCACCAAGGATTTTGCCATGGCTTGTCCGCCGCTCATTTTGGTCATTTCACCCTTGCTCCGTACGAAATATTTGCTTCCGCACCTTGGAATGATTCAACCCGGTATGACCCGTGCATTGGCAATACGGTCAGGACGATTGCAAAGTCAGGAAGTGCGTGCGTAGAGGCGGTTGATGGTCTGCGTTGGGCGGAAGGCGCAGGTCCTGGCTCGCAGGGGCATGGACATCCGGGCAGGAACCATCCTTCCAGGCGCAGGGCGTTCAGCCCGGTGTTGACCAGGCTGGCGTATACCTCGCCCAGACCCGGACGGCGCAGCGTGTGGACGTCCTCGTCCCAGCTGCGGTCCCCGGGTGTCCCCGGGGCAGGCTCTTCACGTGATGCAGGCTGTTCGGGGCGCTCCAGTGGTTGCGGATCGCCCGAAGCAACTCTTTTGGCGCGCACCGCCGGGAACTCAGGCTGGTCAGCAAATACCAGCGCTCCCGGCTCACCTCCCCGGTGGCTATGTCCGGCGTCTCCTTCTCCACCATCGCCCCCTGCCGCGCCCCGGGAAATCCCAACTCATCCCGGATGTAGCCGCCCAGCAGGGCATCGGTCCAAATCCGCCGTCTCTCAATCGCCCCCGCTTTTTTTCCAGGGTCTCCGCCTGCGGCTCCCCCAACTCCCCGGCGGCAAACCCGTCGGCCAATGCGGCCAGCGCCTCAGGCTGGTTCCACTTGATTCGCACCAGGTAGTCCCGTCCGTGGCCGGCTATGGCCTGGCACAGGTCCCGCTCCGCATGGAGGGCGTCCATGGTCAGCAGCCGCAGGCCGGGATAGCGCTCGAACAATGGCCCCAGTCGCTCCCGCAACACTCCGGGTTCGTGCCGCTTCTCCGAGGCCGGCCACTGGGCCAGGCACAGCTTCAGGTCATGGGCCGGCACGTTCACCATGACCAGGGGATTCCCGTTGGCGTCTTCGGACTGCCTGGCCCACTTGCCGTCCACCGAGGAGTTCAGTTCCTGGTCCGCCACCACCTGGGCCACCCAGCCGGTCAGGGCGCCCTGCAATCGCTCGTGCGAGACCCCCGACAGGGTGCGCGAGATGGTGGTGGCGTGGGGCGGATGGTCCCGGAGGAACCCCAGTGGCTCCTTCAGCGCCGGCCAATGCATCCTGGCGAAGAGGGCGATGTGGGCCATGGTGGTTGACCGCAGACCAAGCCCAGGAGGGTCAGACGCAGAATGGCTTGAAAGGGATGTCTGACCCCTCTGGCCCTCCGGGGGTCCGCCACCTGCTCCAAACACCCGAAAAGAGATTCCGCTGCCTACATATCCACACACTCCCATATCTCACTTCTCCGTCTGTATAAACTCACCTCCCTGACTTTGCAATCGCCCTGGGCGGATGGCGGATATGCGGCCCGCGGCCTTGCCGTCCACGGTGACGCGGCCCTTGGCGTTGCGGTTCGCGCCGATGTCGAGGTCAGTGACGGGGACGAGGCAGCGGAGGCCGCCCGCCTGGGCGGTGAACCGGAGGCGGTCGTCCTCTGGCTGGGCGGTTAATCCTTCCCCTTTAGTGATGGTACATTACCACGTTCATTAGCGCATATTCTAATGCTGTTGGTGTGCGTATGGCGTGCGTTGCACACCAAGGAGGGTAATTCGCCAGGCGGGACTGGAGCCCGGCGCATATCCCTTCGGAGCCGCCCAAAGCCCGCTCACATACGTCGGATCAGCGGATCAGTGTGGTGCGGGCTGTTTCTTGTTTGTCTGAAAAAGCGAGGTGCGCCGGGAACTTGGCGCCCTCGAGCCGCCTTTGCTCCGGACCGATGGGTATCCCCTGGCCTGGCCGGCCCGGCTGAACCTTCGCCGGCACCGGGGCTGGCACTCGTTATGTGCGTTTATCACGCCAAGGTGGGTTCGTATGACATCTTGTTGCCGCCGCCTTACGGCAGTAGATTGGTTGCGATACCCCACGCTAGTGCCAGGTCCGGCGGAGAAACTCGCAGGATGCCTGTGAGGAACAGGCGGCGTTATAGTGTCAACCGGAGGAGTTGCGGGTGGTCTGCGACCGCAATCCGGCCGCGGGGGATACCCTGGGGAGTCCCATGTCAGGTGTGATTCGCATAGCTGAGAGAAGATTCTTGCGGTTCTTCCGGGGGGCTGAGCGCACCAGCCCGGAGGAGCTGCTGCACGCCGCCAGGGTGCTGCTGTGGGTCCGCTGGTTCGGTTTGACCGCCGCTTTTGTGGAGATTCACTACCGCGTCGACTACGGGTCCCTCAGCCACGTGCTCAACACGTTCTACTGCCTCGGGTTCCTGGCGGCCAACGGGTACGTTCAGTGGCTCATACGCCGCAGGGGGACGGTCAAGCCGTCCTGGCTGTTTGGACTGAGCGCCCTGGACCTGGCGGCGATCTCGTTCAGCGCCTCCCTTTCCGGCGGCTTCAACAGTCCCTACTTCCCGGCGTACTACTTCGCGGTGGCGGTGTTCGCCTACGTGTTCACCTCTCCCCGGCTGGTCCTGCCCTGGACCACGCTGGCGGCAGGCATCTACTCGGTGCTGAGCTTTACGGTGGAGCCGGGGCTGGACCTGGCCGGCAAGGAGGAGCAGCACCTCTTCTACCGGTTGGTGGCGCTGTACGCCGTCTCCGCGGCCGTCAGCATCATCGCCGGCCTGGAGCGGGAGAGCAGGAGAAGGGGGCTGGAGCGGGAGCGGGAACTGCAACGGCAGCGCATCGAGATCTCCCAGAGCATCCACGACACCACGGCCCAGTGGGCCTACATGATCGGCCTGGGCGTCGAGGGGGCCATGGAGATGGTGGAC